>NZ_LT707419.1 GCF_900155605.1 Actinomyces marseillensis
TTTTGTGGTGGGTTTTCCGGGCTTATTGTTTTTACAGTTTTGTTCGGAGAGTTTGATCCTGGCTCAGGACGAACGCTGGCGGCGTGCTTAACACATGCAAGTCGAACGCTGAAGGCTCAGCTTGCTGGGCTGGATGAGTGGCGAACGGGTGAGTAACACGTGAGTAACCTGCCCTCTTCTTTGGGATAACGGTCGGAAACGGCTGCTAATACCGGGTATTCACTGTCCTTCGCATGGGGGGTGGTGGAAAGGTTTTTTCTGGTGGGGGATGGGCTCGCGGCCTATCAGCTTGTTGGTGGGGTGATGGCTTACCAAGGCTTTGACGGGTAACCGGCCTGAGAGGGTGACCGGTCACATTGGGACTGAGATACGGCCCAGACTCCTACGGGAGGCAGCAGTGGGGAATATTGCACAATGGGCGAAAGCCTGATGCAGCGACGCCGCGTGAGGGATGGAGGCCTTCGGGTTGTAAACCTCTTTCGCTCATGGTCAAGCCGCAACTCAAGGTTGTGGTGAGGGTAGTGGGTAAAGAAGCACCGGCTAACTACGTGCCAGCAGCCGCGGTAATACGTAGGGTGCGAGCGTTGTCCGGAATTATTGGGCGTAAAGGGCTTGTAGGCGGTTTGTCGCGTCTGCCGTGAAATCCTCTGGCTTAACTGGGGGCGTGCGGTGGGTACGGGCAGACTTGAGTGCGGTAGGGGAGACTGGAACTCCTGGTGTAGCGGTGGAATGCGCAGATATCAGGAAGAACACCGGTGGCGAAGGCGGGTCTCTGGGCCGTTACTGACGCTGAGGAGCGAAAGCGTGGGGAGCGAACAGGATTAGATACCCTGGTAGTCCACGCTGTAAACGTTGGGCACTAGGTGTGGGGGCCACCCGTGGTTTCTGCGCCGTAGCTAACGCTTTAAGTGCCCCGCCTGGGGAGTACGGCCGCAAGGCTAAAACTCAAAGGAATTGACGGGGGCCCGCACAAGCGGCGGAGCATGCGGATTAATTCGATGCAACGCGAAGAACCTTACCAAGGCTTGACATGCACGGCGGCACTGCAGAGATGTGGTGGCATTTAGTTGGTCGTGTGCAGGTGGTGCATGGTTGTCGTCAGCTCGTGTCGTGAGATGTTGGGTTAAGTCCCGCAACGAGCGCAACCCTTGCCCTATGTTGCCAGCACGTTATGGTGGGGACTCGTGGGGGACTGCCGGGGTTAACTCGGAGGAAGGTGGGGATGACGTCAAATCATCATGCCCCTTATGTCTTGGGCTTCACGCATGCTACAATGGCTGGTACAGAGGGTTGCGATACTGTGAGGTGGAGCGAATCCCTTAAAGCCGGTCTCAGTTCGGATTGGGGTCTGCAACTCGACCCCATGAAGGTGGAGTCGCTAGTAATCGCAGATCAGCAACGCTGCGGTGAATACGTTCTCGGGCCTTGTACACACCGCCCGTCACGTCACGAAAGTTGGTAACACCCGAAGCCCATGGCCTAACCGTTTGGGGGGAGTGGTCGAAGGTGGGATTGGCGATTGGGACGAAGTCGTAACAAGGTAGCCGTACCGGAAGGTGCGGCTGGATCACCTCCTTTCTAGGGAGCCCATTTGGGGGATGCATACGGCCTGGGGTTTTTTCGGGTTGTGTGTGTTTCTTGTGCCTGCATTAGGACGCTGCCCCTTTTGGGTGGTGGGTGTGGGTGCGTTTTTGGGTTGGGCATAAATTGTTGTGCAAGAGGCAAGCATGCTGTCGGGTTCACGTTCAACACCTGTTGGGCGAGTAGCCCACGACTGTTGGCACCGGGTTTTTTGGTGTTGGTGGTTGTGTGGTGTGTTGTTTGTGATCTGTATAGTGGTTGATGAGCATCTTTATTGCAATTGAAACCTGTTCTCTAAAATTTTTTTTGTTTTAGGGTTTTGTTTCTTTTATTGTTTTTTGTGTCTGTGGTTTTGTTTAGTTTTTGTGGGCATTCGGTGGATGCCTTGGCACTCAGAGCTGATGAAGGACGTGGCGGTCTGCGATATGCCTTAGGGAGTTGACGAGCGAGCGTTGATCTAAGGATTTCCGAATGGGGGAACCTAGCTGGTGTTATGGCCAGTTACCATCACTTGAATGAAATAGGGTGGTGGGGGGAACGCGGGGAAGTGAAACATCTCAGTACCCGTAGGAGAAGATATTCCGTGAGTAGTGGCGAGCGAAAGCGGAGGAGGCTAAACCTTGTGCGTGTGATAGGCGGCGGCCGTTGCGCATGGGGTGTTGTGGGGCATGATCGTTCGCCTTCTGCCGGGGGTGGGCATGGTGTGTTGTTGGTGGTTGAACCTCTTGGGATGGGGGACCGTAGTGCGTGATAGTCGCGTAGGCCAGCCGGTGACATGTTGTGTGGGTTGTGTTCCCGAGTAGTGCGGGACTCGTGAAATCTCGTGTGAATCTGCCAGGACCACCTGGTAAGCCTAAATACTACTGAGTGACCGATAGTGCATAGTACCGTGAGGGAATGGTGAAAAGTACCCCGGGAGGGGAGTGAAATAGTACCTGAAACCGGATGCTTTTAAGCCGTCAGAGCCTTGTGGGGTGATGGCGTGCCTTTTGAAGAATGAGCCTGCGAGTCAGTGGCATGTGGCGTGCTTAACCCGTGTGGGGTATGCGTAGCGAAAGCGAGTCTGAAATATGGCGTTTGTCGCGTGTTCTGGACCCGAAGCGGGGTGATCTACCCATGGCCAGGTTGAAGCAAGGGTAAGACTTTGTGGAGGACCGAACCCACCAGGGTTGAAAACCTGGGGGATGAGCTGTGGGTAGGGGTGAAAGGCCAATCAAACTCCGTGATAGCTGGTTCTCCCCGAAATGCATTTAGGTGCAGCGTTGTGTGGTTCCTGTTGGAGGTAGAGCTACTGGATGGCCGATGGGCCCTGTGGGTTACTGACGTCAGCCAAACTCCGAATGCCAATAGGGTTGAGCATGGCAGTGAGACTGCGGGGGATAAGCTTCGTAGTCGAGAGGGAAACAGCCCAGATCATCAGCTAAGGCCCCTAAGTGTGCGCTAAGTGGGAAAGGATGTGGAGTCGCGGTGACAACCAGGAGGTTGGCTTAGAAGCAGCCATCCTTGAAAGAGTGCGTAATAGCTCACTGGTCAAGTGATTTCGCGCCGACAATGTAGCGGGGCTTAAGCGTACCGCCGAAGCTGTGGCAGCAACACATATAGCTGGCGTCATTGAATGATTGTTGGTGTGTTGTTGGGTAGGGGAGCGTCCTGCATGAGGTGAAGCCTGGGGGGAACCTCTGGTGGATTGTGTGGGAGTGAGAATGCAGGCATGAGTAGCGAATCTGCGGTGAGAATCCGCAGCGCCGATTGACTAAGGGTTCCAGGGCTAGGTTTATCCGCCCTGGGTTAGTCGGGTCCTAAGGCGAGGCCGACAGGCGTAGTCGATGGATAACCAGTTGATATTCTGGTACCGCCTAGCAACCGTCCAATACTGAGATCATCATGCTAACCAATTTTGCCGGCCAATACTCGTATCCTTCGGGGTGTGGGTGGAGGTTGGTCTTGGGACCCGGTGGTGGAGGTAAGCGTATTAACAGGGGTGACGCAGAAAGGTAGCTGCAGTGCGCCGGTGGTTTGGCGTATTTAAGGTTGTGGCCCGTCTTCTAGGTAAATCCGGGAGACAC
>NZ_LT707420.1:0-75415 GCF_900155605.1 Actinomyces marseillensis
AATAAGCCCGGAAAACCCACCACAAAACATGGCAAGCAATCCCAACCAAAAAAATACTCAAAAACAAAAAACAGGCATAAAAACAAAAAACAAACACACTATCGAGTTCACAAACAACACCCCCACATCTCCCAACCAAACCCACCAAAACCAGCAGGAAAAGCCAAGAAAGAAGGCCACCACCACAGCACCAAGGCCGCGGCGACAAGAGAAAAATCTACACACCCACCACCCCCCACGTCAAACCAAAACCACGTGAACCAGCACACACCTCAATTTTATTGAACGAAGTTTTACCGGCATTGCTATTTCTTTACCTTTGCTATACCCTTATCTCATTCAGTTCGTAGCGCCTACGCAAGGCCAGAAAACGGCTTGGTGCTGCGCTTTTAGATAGTTCGAGGAGTTCTCATGTCGGCGATTTTGGATGCGATATCTACTGCGCTGTATAGCTACATCCTGATCATTCTCCTGATCGGTGTGGGCTTGTACTTCTTTATCCGTACCAAGGCCCTCCCCCTGCGCATGTTCGGCGAATCAATTCGCGTCGTCATGGAAAAGCCCGAGGAGGGAAGCGATTTCTCGTCATTCCGCGCACTCATGGTCTCTACGGCCTCGCGAGTGGGCGTCGGCAACATCGCGGGTGTCGCAACTGCAATCGCACTGGGCGGGGCAGGCGCGGTCTTCTGGATGTGGGTCATCGCAACCATCGGTGCCGCATCAGCTTTTATCGAATCAACGCTCGCACAGATCTACAAGCGCCGTTCCCCGCACGGCCACTCTTTCGGTGGCCCCGCGTACTACATCAAGGACGCACTGCGCAGCAAGACCCTCGCAATCATCTTCGCCGTTGCACTGATCGTCACCTACATGGGCGGATTCAACCTCCTCGCTTCCTTCAACGTGAATCAGGCTTTCAGCGCATACAGCTGGTACAACGCCAGCTACACGCCTTACATCATTGGTGGACTGCTCGGCCTGGCCATGGCCGGCTCGATCTTCGGCGGAACTCGTCGCCTCTCTGACATCACCGGCATCCTCGTGCCGATCATGGCCATCGTCTACCTGAGCGTCGGCATCGTCGTCATCGCATTGAATTGGCGCAACATCCCCACGATGTTCGAATCAATCTTCGCTAGCGCCTTCGATTTCAAGGCGATCTTCTCCGGCTTCGCTGGCTCCGCCGTCATGCTCGGTATTAAGCGTGGTTTGTACTCGAACGAGGCCGGTGTCGGTTCTGCCCCCAACGCCGCGGCTTCCGCTTCGGTTTCCCACCCCGTCAAACAGGGCCTCGTCCAGATGCTCTCGGTCTTCATCGACACGATGATCATCTGCACCATCACCGCATTCGTCATCCTCTCCTCGAATATCGAACTCACAGGAGACGTCACGGGCGCACCGCTGGTCCAAAACGCAATGGCGACGACAATCGGTTCCTTCGCAGGCCCCTTCACGACCTTCGCCCTCTTGCTCTTCGGCTTCACCACCCTGGTCGGCAACTTCTACTACGCCGAGGTGAACCTGCGCTTCCTCTTTGGCGACAAGCCAACCCCGCACTGGGTCCTGACGATCTTCCGCGCGGTGGCCTCGTTGCTGGTTTTCGCTGGCGCACTACTGGAGTTCTCGGTCGCATGGAACATCGGCGACATCCTCATGGGGTTGATGGCCCTCATTAACCTGCCCGTCATCGTGATCTTGGGCAATAAGGCCATCCGATGCGCAAAGGACTACCAGATGCAGCGCAAGCAGGGACTTAACCCCAGCTTCCGGGCTTCCACCATTGGAATCACCCAGAAGTTGGATTACTGGCAGGACTGATTCCACGCTCTCGAAATTAGTCAGGGTCTCGGCCGCTTCCTCAGGAGGCGGCCGAGACTTTTTATCAGCATTAGCGAGCCGACCAGCATCTTGCATCACAGCTGAACACACTCGCATGGCACATACAAAAAGGGCCGGGTTTAAAACCCGGCCCAACTTGTGGAGCTAAGGGGATTCGAACCCCTGACCTTCTCATTGCGAACGAGACGCGCTACCAACTGCGCCATAGCCCCAAGGACCTCACCATCATAGCGGGAGAAGTCCAATTGGCCAAACGGAGCCCAGGAAGAGCCCCATGGCACGACTACTGCGCGATGCGAGAATCCAGTGCGGCCTCGACGTCCAGCACGACCGATTCGAAGGCAACAACTTCTTCAGTCGAACGCGCATCCTGCGCCACAGGACCAGCCGCAATGGGACGAGCAGGGATACGAGCATCCACTCGTGGAATTCCCCGGATATCCGTATCGGGGTGGACAATTCGACCACTCAAACGAGCACGCATTGCATAGGTCGGTGCAGGGATCACTGCCGGCGTCCATGTGCGGCGCTCAACCGGTGCGGGAACCTCTTCTTGAATTTCCGAGGCCACGCTCACTTGGGCGTCGGTGCTTTCCTGTGCCGAAGCTTCCGCAGGTACTTCGACGGCGGGTTCCTCGGACTCAAGCGAATCGGAAGCTTCAGCCTCAGCAACTTGCTTGGCTTCCACAGCTTCGGCCTGAACGGTTACCTTGGCCTCAGTTGTCGAACGCGAAAGCTGATCGCGCAGACGGTGAAGCTGGGCTACTTCTTCTTCGCTCATCCGCTGGGAACGCACAGCACATGCGCGCNTCTCTTGAATACCCCCAGTGTGTGCCGCGCGTGTGTGCGGCGTGGGGGTTTGTGTTGGTTGTGATCCGTATAGTGGTTTGACGAGCACTCTCATGGTGTCTGTCAACCCCTTTTACAGCTTTTCAGCTGTTTGTGGTTGATGTGTGTTTAGTGTCGGCCCATTAGTACCAGTCGGCTCACGAGCACCTCGCGGTGCTTCCACCTCTGGCCTATCAACCCGGTAGTCTGCCGGGGGCCTTCCACCCACAGGGGGGTGTGGAAACCTCATCTCAAAGCAAGTTTCCCGCTTAGATGCTTTCAGCGGTTATCTTTCCCGAACGTAGCCAACCAGCCATGCACCTGGCGGTACAACTGGCACACCAGAGGTTCGTCCATCCCGGTCCTCTCGTACTAGGGACGGCCCTTTTCAAGTTTCCTACGCGCACAGAGGATAGGGACCGAACTGTCTCACGACGTTCTGAACCCAGCTCGCGTACCGCTTTAATGGGCGAACAGCCCAACCCTTGGGACCAACTCCAGCCCCAGGATGCGACGAGCCGACATCGAGGTGCCAAACCATGCCGTCGATATGGACTCTTGGGCAAGATCAGCCTGTTATCCCCGGGGTACCTTTTATCCGTTGAGCGACCACGCACCCACGTGCCATGGCCGGATCACTAGTTCCTGCTTTCGCACCTGCTCGACCCGTCGGTCTCACAGTCAAGCTCCCTTGTACACTTGCACTCGCCACCTGATTACCAACCAGGCTGAGGGAACCTTTGAGCGCCTCCGTTACATTTTAGGAGGCAACCGCCCCAGTTAAACTACCCACCAGGCACTGTCCCCAACCCGGATCACGGGCCAAGGTTGAGGTGACCGCTTGAACCAGAATGGTATTTCAACGACGACTCCACCACGGCTGGCGCCGCAGCTTCACAGTCTCCCACCTATCCTACACAAGCACAAGCGAACACCAATACCAAGCTATAGTAAAGGTCCCGGGGTCTTTCCGTCCTTCTGCGCGAAACGAGCATCTTTACTCGTACTGCAATTTCGCCGAGTTCACGGTCGAGACAGCGGAGAAGTCGTTACGCCATTCGTGCAGGTCGGAACTTACCCGACAAGGAATTTCGCTACCTTAGGATGGTTATAGTTACCACCGCCGTTTACTGGGGCTTAAATTCACCGCTTCACACCCCAAGGGGCGTTGACGGTTCCTCTTAACCTTCCAGCACCGGGCAGGCGTCAGTGCGTATACATCGCCTTACGGCTTCGCACGCACCTGTGTTTTTGATAAACAGTCGCTTCTCCCTATTCTCTGCGACCCCCCGGCCCCACCAGCACGCGCGGCGCTGGGAAGCTAAGGGGTCCTCCTTCTCCCGAAGTTACGGAGGAATTTTGCCGAGTTCCTTGACCATGATTCACTCGAACGCCTCGGTATACTCTACCTGACCACCTGAGTCGGTTTAGGGTACGGGCGCCTTGCCCCCTCGCGTCGAGGCTTTTCTCGGCAGCATAGGATCACCACAAGTCCACACACACGTGCGTCCCTCATCAGTTCTCACCCACAGTGTCTCCCGGATTTACCTAGAAGACGGGCCACAACCTTAAATACGCCAAACCACCGGCGCACTGCAGCTACCTTTCTGCGTCACCCCTGTTAATACGCTTACCTCCACCACCGGGTCCCAAGACCAACCTCCACCCACACCCCGAAGGATACGAGTATTGGCCGGCAAAATTGGTTAGCATGATGATCTCAGTATTGGACGGTTGCTAGGCGGTACCAGAATATCAACTGGTTATCCATCGACTACGCCTGTCGGCCTCGCCTTAGGACCCGACTAACCCAGGGCGGATAAACCTAGCCCTGGAACCCTTAGTCAATCGGCGCTGCGGATTCTCACCGCAGATTCGCTACTCATGCCTGCATTCTCACTCCCACACAATCCACCAGAGGTTCCCCCCAGGCTTCACCTCATGCAGGACGCTCCCCTACCCAACAACACACCAACAATCATTCAATGACGCCAGCTATATGTGTTGCTGCCACAGCTTCGGCGGTACGCTTAAGCCCCGCTACATTGTCGGCGCGAAATCACTTGACCAGTGAGCTATTACGCACTCTTTCAAGGATGGCTGCTTCTAAGCCAACCTCCTGGTTGTCACCGCGACTCCACATCCTTTCCCACTTAGCGCACACTTAGGGGCCTTAGCTGATGATCTGGGCTGTTTCCCTCTCGACTACGAAGCTTATCCCCCGCAGTCTCACTGCCATGCTCAACCCTATTGGCATTCGGAGTTTGGCTGACGTCAGTAACCCACAGGGCCCATCGGCCATCCAGTAGCTCTACCTCCAACAGGAACCACACAACGCTGCACCTAAATGCATTTCGGGGAGAACCAGCTATCACGGAGTTTGATTGGCCTTTCACCCCTACCCACAGCTCATCCCCCAGGTTTTCAACCCTGGTGGGTTCGGTCCTCCACAAAGTCTTACCCTTGCTTCAACCTGGCCATGGGTAGATCACCCCGCTTCGGGTCCAGAACACGCGACAAACGCCATATTTCAGACTCGCTTTCGCTACGCATACCCCACACGGGTTAAGCACGCCACATGCCACTGACTCGCAGGCTCATTCTTCAAAAGGCACGCCATCACCCCACAAGGCTCTGACGGCTTAAAAGCATCCGGTTTCAGGTACTATTTCACTCCCCTCCCGGGGTACTTTTCACCATTCCCTCACGGTACTATGCACTATCGGTCACTCAGTAGTATTTAGGCTTACCAGGTGGTCCTGGCAGATTCACACGAGATTTCACGAGTCCCGCACTACTCGGGAACACAACCCACACAACATGTCACCGGCTGGCCTACGCGACTATCACGCACTACGGTCCCCCATCCCAAGAGGTTCAACCACCAACAACACACCATGCCCACCCCCGGCAGAAGGCGAACGATCATGCCCCACAACACCCCATGCGCAACGGCCGCCGCCTATCACACGCACAAGGTTTAGCCTCCTCCGCTTTCGCTCGCCACTACTCACGGAATATCTTCTCCTACGGGTACTGAGATGTTTCACTTCCCCGCGTTCCCCCCACCACCCTATTTCATTCAAGTGATGGTAACTGGCCATAACACCAGCTAGGTTCCCCCATTCGGAAATCCTTAGATCAACGCTCGCTCGTCAACTCCCTAAGGCATATCGCAGACCGCCACGTCCTTCATCAGCTCTGAGTGCCAAGGCATCCACCGAATGCCCACAAAAACTAAACAAAACCACAGACACAAAAAACAATAAAAGAAACAAAACCCTAAAACAAAAAAAATTTTAGAGAACAGGTTTCAATTGCAATAAAGATGCTCATCAACCACTATACAGATCACAAACAACACACCACACAACCACCAACACCAAAAAACCCGGTGCCAACAGTCGTGGGCTACTCGCCCAACAGGTGTTGAACGTGAACCCGACAGCATGCTTGCCTCTTGCACAACAATTTATGCCCAACCCAAAAACGCACCCACACCCACCACCCAAAAGGGGCAGCGTCCTAATGCAGGCACAAGAAACACACACAACCCGAAAAAACCCCAGGCCGTATGCATCCCCCAAATGGGCTCCCTAGAAAGGAGGTGATCCAGCCGCACCTTCCGGTACGGCTACCTTGTTACGACTTCGTCCCAATCGCCAATCCCACCTTCGACCACTCCCCCCAAACGGTTAGGCCATGGGCTTCGGGTGTTACCAACTTTCGTGACGTGACGGGCGGTGTGTACAAGGCCCGAGAACGTATTCACCGCAGCGTTGCTGATCTGCGATTACTAGCGACTCCACCTTCATGGGGTCGAGTTGCAGACCCCAATCCGAACTGAGACCGGCTTTAAGGGATTCGCTCCACCTCACAGTATCGCAACCCTCTGTACCAGCCATTGTAGCATGCGTGAAGCCCAAGACATAAGGGGCATGATGATTTGACGTCATCCCCACCTTCCTCCGAGTTAACCCCGGCAGTCCCCCACGAGTCCCCACCATAACGTGCTGGCAACATAGGGCAAGGGTTGCGCTCGTTGCGGGACTTAACCCAACATCTCACGACACGAGCTGACGACAACCATGCACCACCTGCACACGACCAACTAAATGCCACCACATCTCTGCAGTGCCGCCGTGCATGTCAAGCCTTGGTAAGGTTCTTCGCGTTGCATCGAATTAATCCGCATGCTCCGCCGCTTGTGCGGGCCCCCGTCAATTCCTTTGAGTTTTAGCCTTGCGGCCGTACTCCCCAGGCGGGGCACTTAAAGCGTTAGCTACGGCGCAGAAACCACGGGTGGCCCCCACACCTAGTGCCCAACGTTTACAGCGTGGACTACCAGGGTATCTAATCCTGTTCGCTCCCCACGCTTTCGCTCCTCAGCGTCAGTAACGGCCCAGAGACCCGCCTTCGCCACCGGTGTTCTTCCTGATATCTGCGCATTCCACCGCTACACCAGGAGTTCCAGTCTCCCCTACCGCACTCAAGTCTGCCCGTACCCACCGCACGCCCCCAGTTAAGCCAGAGGATTTCACGGCAGACGCGACAAACCGCCTACAAGCCCTTTACGCCCAATAATTCCGGACAACGCTCGCACCCTACGTATTACCGCGGCTGCTGGCACGTAGTTAGCCGGTGCTTCTTTACCCACTACCCTCACCACAACCTTGAGTTGCGGCTTGACCATGAGCGAAAGAGGTTTACAACCCGAAGGCCTCCATCCCTCACGCGGCGTCGCTGCATCAGGCTTTCGCCCATTGTGCAATATTCCCCACTGCTGCCTCCCGTAGGAGTCTGGGCCGTATCTCAGTCCCAATGTGACCGGTCACCCTCTCAGGCCGGTTACCCGTCAAAGCCTTGGTAAGCCATCACCCCACCAACAAGCTGATAGGCCGCGAGCCCATCCCCCACCAGAAAAAACCTTTCCACCACCCCCCATGCGAAGGACAGTGAATACCCGGTATTAGCAGCCGTTTCCGACCGTTATCCCAAAGAAGAGGGCAGGTTACTCACGTGTTACTCACCCGTTCGCCACTCATCCAGCCCAGCAAGCTGAGCCTTCAGCGTTCGACTTGCATGTGTTAAGCACGCCGCCAGCGTTCGTCCTGAGCCAGGATCAAACTCTCCGAACAAAACTGTAAAAACAATAAGCCCGGAAAACCCACCACAAAACATGGCAAGCAATCCCAACCAAAAAAATACTCAAAAACAAAAAACAGGCATAAAAACAAAAAACAAACACACTATCGAGTTCACAAACAACACCCCCACATCTCCCAACCAAACCCACCAAAACCAGCAGGAAAAGCCAAGAAAGAAGGCCACCACCACAGCACCAAGGCCGCGGCGACAAGAGAAAAATCTACACACCCACCACCCCCCACGTCAAACCAAAACCACGTGAACCAGCACACACCTCAATTTTATTGAACGAAGTTTTACCGGCATTGCTATTTCTTTACCTTTGCTATACCCTTATCTCATTCAGTTCGTAGCGCCTACGCAAGGCCAGAAAACGGCTTGGTGCTGCGCTTTTAGATAGTTCGAGGAGTTCTCATGTCGGCGATTTTGGATGCGATATCTACTGCGCTGTATAGCTACATCCTGATCATTCTCCTGATCGGTGTGGGCTTGTACTTCTTTATCCGTACCAAGGCCCTCCCCCTGCGCATGTTCGGCGAATCAATTCGCGTCGTCATGGAAAAGCCCGAGGAGGGAAGCGATTTCTCGTCATTCCGCGCACTCATGGTCTCTACGGCCTCGCGAGTGGGCGTCGGCAACATCGCGGGTGTCGCAACTGCAATCGCACTGGGCGGGGCAGGCGCGGTCTTCTGGATGTGGGTCATCGCAACCATCGGTGCCGCATCAGCTTTTATCGAATCAACGCTCGCACAGATCTACAAGCGCCGTTCCCCGCACGGCCACTCTTTCGGTGGCCCCGCGTACTACATCAAGGACGCACTGCGCAGCAAGACCCTCGCAATCATCTTCGCCGTTGCACTGATCGTCACCTACATGGGCGGATTCAACCTCCTCGCTTCCTTCAACGTGAATCAGGCTTTCAGCGCATACAGCTGGTACAACGCCAGCTACACGCCTTACATCATTGGTGGACTGCTCGGCCTGGCCATGGCCGGCTCGATCTTCGGCGGAACTCGTCGCCTCTCTGACATCACCGGCATCCTCGTGCCGATCATGGCCATCGTCTACCTGAGCGTCGGCATCGTCGTCATCGCATTGAATTGGCGCAACATCCCCACGATGTTCGAATCAATCTTCGCTAGCGCCTTCGATTTCAAGGCGATCTTCTCCGGCTTCGCTGGCTCCGCCGTCATGCTCGGTATTAAGCGTGGTTTGTACTCGAACGAGGCCGGTGTCGGTTCTGCCCCCAACGCCGCGGCTTCCGCTTCGGTTTCCCACCCCGTCAAACAGGGCCTCGTCCAGATGCTCTCGGTCTTCATCGACACGATGATCATCTGCACCATCACCGCATTCGTCATCCTCTCCTCGAATATCGAACTCACAGGAGACGTCACGGGCGCACCGCTGGTCCAAAACGCAATGGCGACGACAATCGGTTCCTTCGCAGGCCCCTTCACGACCTTCGCCCTCTTGCTCTTCGGCTTCACCACCCTGGTCGGCAACTTCTACTACGCCGAGGTGAACCTGCGCTTCCTCTTTGGCGACAAGCCAACCCCGCACTGGGTCCTGACGATCTTCCGCGCGGTGGCCTCGTTGCTGGTTTTCGCTGGCGCACTACTGGAGTTCTCGGTCGCATGGAACATCGGCGACATCCTCATGGGGTTGATGGCCCTCATTAACCTGCCCGTCATCGTGATCTTGGGCAATAAGGCCATCCGATGCGCAAAGGACTACCAGATGCAGCGCAAGCAGGGACTTAACCCCAGCTTCCGGGCTTCCACCATTGGAATCACCCAGAAGTTGGATTACTGGCAGGACTGATTCCACGCTCTCGAAATTAGTCAGGGTCTCGGCCGCTTCCTCAGGAGGCGGCCGAGACTTTTTATCAGCATTAGCGAGCCGACCAGCATCTTGCATCACAGCTGAACACACTCGCATGGCACATACAAAAAGGGCCGGGTTTAAAACCCGGCCCAACTTGTGGAGCTAAGGGGATTCGAACCCCTGACCTTCTCATTGCGAACGAGACGCGCTACCAACTGCGCCATAGCCCCAAGGACCTCACCATCATAGCGGGAGAAGTCCAATTGGCCAAACGGAGCCCAGGAAGAGCCCCATGGCACGACTACTGCGCGATGCGAGAATCCAGTGCGGCCTCGACGTCCAGCACGACCGATTCGAAGGCAACAACTTCTTCAGTCGAACGCGCATCCTGCGCCACAGGACCAGCCGCAATGGGACGAGCAGGGATACGAGCATCCACTCGTGGAATTCCCCGGATATCCGTATCGGGGTGGACAATTCGACCACTCAAACGAGCACGCATTGCATAGGTCGGTGCAGGGATCACTGCCGGCGTCCATGTGCGGCGCTCAACCGGTGCGGGAACCTCTTCTTGAATTTCCGAGGCCACGCTCACTTGGGCGTCGGTGCTTTCCTGTGCCGAAGCTTCCGCAGGTACTTCGACGGCGGGTTCCTCGGACTCAAGCGAATCGGAAGCTTCAGCCTCAGCAACTTGCTTGGCTTCCACAGCTTCGGCCTGAACGGTTACCTTGGCCTCAGTTGTCGAACGCGAAAGCTGATCGCGCAGACGGTGAAGCTGGGCTACTTCTTCTTCGCTCATCCGCTGGGAACGCACAGCACATGCGCGCGAGAAAGCAATCGTCGCAAGCCCCAGAGCAAAAGGAAGAACGGGCCAGATCCACGACAGTGATGTCGCAGCCGCTGAACCTGCGAGAATCAGAGTCGCAAGCCCCGCCACCGCAACAAGGAGCATGCGGCGCCTGGCGGCTGCGGCCTCGGCACTCAAGCGAGCGGCACGACGCGCACGTAACGCAGAAATCTCACGCACTCCGCGGCTGCGCGCACGAGCGGCCTCGACGGAAATGACTGGAGCATTGTGTGCCACTGGTGAGCTCCTTCGTTGAACGGGACGTGTGCCACTGAGAAGTCTGGGCGACTCGGAGGCGCAATGATCGATAGAAGTGACGCTAGTCGATTCGACGAGACGCAAGCTGGGAGAGAACCGATCGTTCTCTCGGGACTGCATCATCGCGCTTCGACGAGCAATGAGGTATGGAAGGGTCGCTACGCTCACAAGGACTGCTATCGCAACTAAAACTCCGCCATACACCACTCCCCCACGCTAAAACGTCGGAGCTACAATCAGCGGCTAGTGCGGGCGCGTGTCTTTAATCGATAGCAGAAGAAATCCTGAAGATCGCAACACCATTCACAGTTGTCACACCTGCCCCATTATTGGCTAGCGAAGACCTTTCCCATACAGGGAAGTGAGCATGCCACCTTCGGGAAGAGATTCAGCATCCATCGCAAAACTCACATGGTCGGCCCACTGCCCAGCGATGTTCATATAGCGCTCGCGATAGCCCTCTTCACGCAAACCTAATTTGCGACACAGACCCAAGGAACGCTCATTTTCAGGGCGCACATTGACCTCAATGCGGTGCAGCCCCAATTCTCCAATCACGAGGTCCATCATGTAGGAGACCACCAAAGAAGCAAGACCCATACGCGATGCTTCCTGCGCAACCCAATACCCGAGAACACCCTGGCTCATGGCTCCCCACTGGACCTGAGACAGCGTGAATTGACCAACCGGGCGCCCATCGAATTCGGGCATCAAGATCAAGGAATGTCCCTCGCGCTGGTCACGGTCCGCGCGACGCATGTACTCCCAAAGTGTCGGCAGTTCTTCGCGCGCACCCGCGGGCAATGTCGCATCCCACGGGGTAAGCCAGGGGGCGTTGGCGCGACGCACCGTATCGACGCGTGAATGGTCGTGCCCCAACAAGGGGCGAATCGTCGCGATTTTTGGCCGGTGAGGAGCATCAGGATTCTCATGGAGAAAGCCCTCTTCGACCGGATCCGAAATCTGGACGCTGAAAAATGAAGGGTCGCGGCCCCACACCTGAGTCGGCGTAAAAAGCGAACGCAGATTCATCTGCGGTCCCTATTAGTCCAAAACCATGCAGCGCAGGGTATCCCCAACGCGCACATTCGTCACGTCTTCGGGGACAACCGCGAGAGCGTTGGAGTCCGCCAATGCAGACAGCAGCAACGAGGCCGGGGCTCCCATAACCTTCGCCTGATAGCCACTGTGGGGGTCGCCCACCAGGCGCACGCGCACAAATTCACGGCGTCCGCGAGGCGAATACCAGGAGCGGTCCACCCGCGCTTGAACGCTGGGACGATTGAGCACAGTCCAACCCTGCATGTGACGCAGAGCGGGACGCACATAGACCTCGAAACACACCTGGGCAGAAACCGGGTCACCAGGGAGGCAGAAAATAGGCGTTCCCGCACGGCCCTGGTCATCTCCACCAACGGTGCCAACACCGAGGATGTGCCCGGGCCAAGCCGCAACGGAATCAAAGCGAACCGTGCCCAGTGCGGAGAGAACTTCGCGCACAGTATCGCCACTGCCGTAAGAAATACCTCCGGTCGTCAAAATCAGGTCAGCACGCACCAACTGGTCTTCGATCGTTTCACGCAGGACCGAGCGCTCGTCGGGTACCGCAGACACGCGGAAAGTCTGGGCTCCCGCGTCAGCAATAGCCGTTGAGAGCGCGTGACCATTGGCGTCAAAAACCGTTCCCGGACGCGCCTCGCGTCCCGGTTCAACGATTTCGTCACCGATCGACAAAATCACCACGCGGGGACGCGGGTGAACCAGAACGCGGGAACGACCAACGCCGGCAAGAAGAGCAACCTGACGTGCTCCCACGCGGGTTCCCGAACGGAGAACAACGGTTCCTTCTTCCACGTCCTCAGCTTTGCGGCGGATATTTTCGCCCACCGCAGGCTGAGTCTTCGCGGAAACCTTAGCGACACCGTGGTCGCTGAATTCCAGAGCAAGAACTGCATCCGCGCCCTGCGGCATGGGCGCACCCGAAGCGATTCGGATTGCGCGACCGCGAATGAGGGCTGCGGGGTGAATATCTCCCGCGCGGATTTCTTCCGTCACCGGTAAAACAACCGGGGCGTCCGGGCGAGCACCTTCGAGATCGGCAGCAGCAACCGCATAGCCATCGCATGCGGCAAGATCTGCAACCGGGAGATTGAAAGGAGCTTGGACGTCCTCTGCTAGGACGCAACCCACCGCATCAGGGAGTTGAACATCCAGAGGGGGTTGCTGCCCGACAGCGGAAATACAGTCTTGATAGAAGTCAGCGACCGAGCGCATTACAGACCCAGAACCTTCGCGAGGCGATCCTTGATCTGCGATCCAGCCTCGTGGACAAGGAAGTCCGCGAGCTGCGGGCCAAGCTTAGGATCTTCCAAAGCCAAGGCAATGTTGGCCTCGAGGTAGCCCAGCTTGTCGCCAGTGTCGAAGCGGCGATCGTTGACGACAACGCCGTACAGCCCGCCGCCATCTGCCGGATCGCGATCGATCAGTCGGGCAAAACCGTCGGTCAACTGGTATTCGCCGCCGCGACCGGGCTCAATCTTTGTGAGCTCTTCGAAGATTGCGGGGTCGAAGACGTAGCGGCCGACAACTGCGTATTCGCTCATGACTTCTTCGAGCGGGGGCTTCTCGACAACGCGGTCGATGCGCATGAGCTCACCCTCGTTGAGGGAGACGCCCTCGGGGATCGCCAGGGGGGTGACCGAGGTCGAGGCGTATGCCGTCGCCTGCTCGGGAGTCACACGCAGAAGGGCAACAACCGAACCGCCCAGAGCGTGGCGCACATCGATCATGTGCTTGAGCAAGGTGGAGTTGGGGTGCATGAGGTCATCGGGAAGCATCACAGCAAAGGGAGCATCACCGACATGCTGGCGAGCCTGCAAAACTGCATGTCCCAATCCCAGGGGGTGTCCCTGACGCACGGAGTGCATGCGCGCAAGCTGGAGGTATTCACGAGACAGGGCAAGAAGTTCATCCTTGCCTGCCTTCTCCAGTTCATGCTCGAGGCCGGGATCGGCATCGAAGTAGGCTTCGATGGATTCCTTACCGGTTCGAGTAACGAAGAGCATATCCTCGATGCCGGCATCCGTTGCCTCACGAGCGATATATTCAATTGAAGGGCGGTCAACAACAGGCAGCATTTCCTTGGGCACAGACTTTGTGATCGGCAGGAAACGGGTGCCGCGTCCGGCGGCCGGGACGACCGCGTGACGCACAGGTACATTTCGATCTGTCATGATGACCACAGTAGCGGAGGAAAGGGCGCATGAGCGACATTACCGTGCATAAAGACTCAATTCGCCGCAAGATTCGCGCCCGCCGCGACGCGTATTGTGATCAGCGAGGCCGCGCGCACGAAGGTGAACATTTGTTGCGTAATTGGCAACGGGCACTGACTGAATTCGATCTTCACCCAAGTCCCCAACACCCAGTTGCAGCTTTCTACCCCATGGAGAAAGAACCGGATGTCACCGGCATTGTGGGCGCGCACAATCCGATTCTCCTACCCGTTTTATGTCAGAGTGATGGGCGCCTTCTGAAAGAAGTGGCGTGGTCACTCCACACAGAAGAGAATTCGCTCATTCGCCCCAATCCTCTTTTTCCGTCGCAAAGTACCGCTGAGCTTCGCGGGCCCGAGGCCATTGCTACCGCATCAGTCGTTTTGGTGGCGGGGCTTGCAGTCGACCGCGCGGGGACTCGGCTGGGACAAGGGGGCGGGTGGTACGACCGTGCTCTGCGGTTCATATCCGCAAAGACTCCCGTAATTGCTTGCGTTTTTGACTGGGAATATATGGGAGACCTACTTCCCCGTGAAGCACACGACATGGCCGTCGATGGGGTTCTCACGCCCACACGTTTTATTAATCTGAAAGCGCAATGAGTAACTCCTGCAAAACAGTGCCGCATTTTGTGAGGAAAACTGCTTGTTTAGGGCTTCCCTCGGCATTCTTTTTCTCGCTAGGCTTTTTCCTTGGTTGACGCATACGCGTCACGCAACACGTGCGAGTTCGGTGAAACCTGCTGGACTCAGAGCTGAAAATACAACTCAAGGAGAAATCCATGCTTAAGGGCTTCAAGGAATTCATTTCCCGCGGAAACGCCATTGATCTTGCCGTCGGCATGGTGATCGGTGCTGCCTTCACCGCAGTCGTCACCGCACTGGTCACCAACGTCATCAACCCCCTCATCGGTGGTCTTTTTGGCGAGCAGAACTTCGATGATGTCTTCCACTTCGCCGTTGGCACAGCAACCGTTAAGCCCGGTACCGTCATCACTGCGCTCGTGAACTTCCTGCTCGTTGCCTTCGCTCTGTACTTCTTCATCGTCTTGCCGATGAACGCGCTGGCAGCTCGCCGCAAGAAGGAAGAAGATGCGGAGACCCCCGAGGTCAGCGAAGATGTTCAGCTGCTCTCGGAGATCCGCGACCTGCTTAAGGCTCAGAACAACAACTGATTGTTTGCCTGAAAACGTCACGGTGGTGGCAACCATTTGGTTGCCACCACCGTTTTTATACTCAACAGCGCCGCTTAGATCCGTGCTTGCGCGTGCGGAGGCACGTTCTCTTTCAACCGCCGAGTATTCGACTGATCAGCTTCGCCAACAAGATGAGCCTTATCAGCGGCGTCTTGCCGCTCCTGATCACTCACCCGCTCCTCAAGAGAAGTGGGGATCCCCTGGTCGCTCAAGCGCACATCCACCTCGTTGACGTAGAGCACACGCCTGCGTACTCGCCGCCGCGCACTCCCCTGACCGGTTTCACTCATTCTTCAGCTGCCCTATTACTTTGCGCTCGTATTCCTACGAACAACGTGACGCAAGACAGCGTCAGTTTGGGCACCACGGCGCGTCAGACCGAGAGCGTGCCAAAGCTCATCGACCGATTCTTCCTCGCTGCGTTCTACTCCATCAGAGGCAACCCACTGCGCGATCTCATCGAGTTGATCATCGCTGTAGGCAGCAAGGGGAAGCCCACGAGCAATTGCAGGACGCTCGCCGCGTGCACTCTCGGCCTCGATATCGCTTGCAAGAAGGTCGCCCTCCCCACCCTGAGTATCTTCAACCCACTCATCGCGACGCTGACGTGCCTCGCCAGCATGATCATCTGCTGCATCTTCTTCAGACATAGGCGCTAGATCAGCATCCTCAGAAGCACTCGCACCGAACTCAGCATCCGGATTCTCAGGAAGCTCCATCACGGGAACAGCGGGACCGTTGATCTCGTCGACGGCGTCCAAAACCAACTGAACGATTCGATCTGTTTCCTTCGCTGGATCGATGAACACCGCCATCGACAAGGCAATGTGGACCTTCCAGCCCTGTGCTTCAAGCATCGCGGGCCACAGGCGATCACGCACACGCAGCGAGGGCTGCGCGACATATTCGTCATCATCGGTGAGCACCGCAAGGAGTAGACGCCCCGGCACCTCGGGGTGCCCGATCGCCAGCGGAATCCGCAATCCACCGGGAATCCCAATGTTTGCCACGACTTCAAGACCGAGGCCGTAGAGTCGATCCGCAAGATCAATGAGCAGCCGATCGGGTTCAATATCCAAGGTAGGCCACGAATCAATACCAACCCCGGATTGGCCTCGGGCAATCTCAAGGAGGTCGACGAGCATCAGCGCACCACGCTGGGACAGGCGGGACGTATCGATTTCTTCGGGGCGAATCGAGGACACGACGGTGAGGTCTCCGCGCACCGAACGCAAGACATCGGCCATCGCGCCCGCACCCGCGGGGGAAGAAAAGACACCGAAGTGGTGGATCACGCGACCGTGCGGGGTCTTCGCAAAACCAACAGCGATGATGATGTGGTCGCGGCCCAAGCCTCGTGCACCATCGGGGTCGACAACCACGAAGGGCTCCACGCGTGCGGGATCGAAGAACGAGGCCAAGCCGGGCTCTGCGCCGATCGTCCGCATGAGCTGGCTGCGGATCCTCTCCGCGTGCTGCGAGTTCAGGGCGACCACTGCGAGGGAACGCTCAGGAGTAGTCGTCGCATGTTCGAGAACAGCTTCGACGACGGCATCCACTTCCACCGCGGTCGATTCAACAGCCTCGCTACCGGGGGTCGGCATACCCGTCCCCTCGGTCCAAATCGCTGTTACGGGAGCACTGGCGGAAGTCCACGGAACCGGAACACCCGTGTGATCAACGCGGTAACGCGCAAGCAGGAGCGCCATCTGGTCGTTCAAACGAGTCGGGCGTACTTCCATGCGCAGGTGCGGAAGAACCTCGGAAAGAGCCGCAACCGAATCATCGACGTGTTCTTGAGCAAGATCAGCGAAAAGAACGACCTGAGAAGCACGCGAAATGATCGGAACAAGCTCCGCCAAAGGCAGTGCATCAACGTCATCCAAGATGACAACATCGACCTGATGATTCTCCGGCAAGATCTGCGGGACAAGAGTCGGAACCGTCAAGACCGCCGGGATCAAGTCCCACGCCAAGGGGAACTGCGCGTACAACGAGGTCAGCGCATGCTGGTCATTGACAGCTAACTCAAGCGCGCTCAAAGCCTGAGGATCGTTCGCAACGGCTTGGGTTCGGCCTCGGCGAAGGCGTGAGATCACTTGCGGAACCAAGGAGGCGACCTGCTGACGATCCAGTTCGCGTCCTTCAGTCAAAGCCTGCTCAAGGACCGCAGGATCAAAGCCACCCAAACGAGAGTCCGTCGCCAGCATGAGACCAAGGATGGAAGCCCACCACGCAAGATCGAGTTCGGCGTCCAGCTGGTCGTCATCAACGTGACGGCCACGAAGATCGCGTGTCAAAGGCTCCAGCCCCAACTCGGCCAGTTCTTTCAAGACCGCGACGCGACGCGGCAATTCATAGCCGCCCTCAGGATCGGCACTCAGGCGCTCGCAAAGCTTGGCCAAATCAACGATTGGCATCATTTCCAGATCGCCATGAGCGGTAACGAACATGGGGTTCAGGTGCGCGAGATCCTCGGCAACCTCGTCAGTGAGGGCAGCGGCCTGAGCCAAGTTCGAGGGTAGCTTCGGCCAGCCGTCGCTATCGCAGTGCTGACGCCACACATCGCGGCGCTCCTGAACGGTCAACAGCGCACGATGCAAGTCCTCAACATGGCTTCCCGGACGCAGCATGTCCTGCGCCTGCTTGACCAAGCGGACGCGCTGTGAGCGGGGCATGGAAATACCGTGCTCTTGACGCCACTTCTTCGAGGCCGTCGCAATGACCATATCGGCAGCGGAACGCTCAAAGACCCGCGGTTGGAAAACGTCGAGAACCTCACGAACCCCCTCGAACATAGCGAGTTGGTCGTACCACTGACGCATATTGACCGCCGAAGAAATCCCCGTCTCTCCCGCGACAGAGGCAATCAGCACACGAAGCTCAGGCAAAGTTTCCTTCGCAAGGCGATTCACGCGCTCAAGGACGTCGGGAACCTGCTCCTGGGAACCAATGACGATTCCCTTCCACGGGCCCACCTGCGCATTGCGCGAAAACACTCCCAAGGACGAGGCCTCGTGGAGAAGTTCGCGGGCACGCGCACCTTGGTCGGAAGCGATCTCAATGAGGATCTCTTCACTCAAACGCACACGAGTACGCGGCGCTGGCTTGGTCGCCGTCAGGTCGGTGAGAACCTGGAGGGCATCAAATGCGCTGACCCCAAACTGCTTGAAGGGGCGATGCAGGTAGGTCGTGTAGGACGAAAGCGTCTGGCGAACACTACGCAAACGAGCGCGCATCTTTGCGACCTCAGCGCTGTCCTCAACCGAGGTCAGATCTTGCGAGGCATGAATGAGCTGAAGACCCAGCGTCGCATCAGAGGCGTTAGAACCGTCGATACGAACCGCGGCCTCGTCCACGCCCAAGTCGCGAAGGCGACCGTGCACGGCCAAGGTCCGCGAAGGCGATCCTGCAATATGGACCACCGTGCGGCCATTCGCGGCGCTATCGGCAATAATCGCCGCGATCAAAGAAGCATCATCCGCTCCCGATGGTGCATCAACGATGAAGGAATGACCATCCGCGACGGCCTCGACAACGTCTTGCTGCTTCGGCGTCAGGTCACCGGCACCGCGTTCCTCATCGGGGTCACGGTCACTGGGGTTTGATTCGGGAAGAGGCCCCGAAATGGCACTGCGCGCAGCCGCATCCCCCGCCAGAGCGCGAATAATACGATTCTTCATCAAGTGAGCGGGACGATCGAGCTCGCGAAGCAGAAGTGCGGCCGGGTGCTCAAAAATTCCAATGGTCAGTTCTTCGCGCACATCAAAGTTCTCCAGAACCGAGGCAGCTTGACGCGCGTGGTCCAAGACAACCGAGGCCGAGAAACCGTGGGTCTGAGTGGACAGGTGCGCGACCTCGTCCATGTCGATGTGGACGTTCTTTTCCGCGAGTGCGTCTTCGAATGCGGCCGACAGTTCCATCCCGTGACGCAAGGTAATGACGACATCGTCGCCTTCAAGACTCAGGCGCAGGGGACGCAAGAAAACCGGTGCGCTGGTGCGGGCCTCGTCTTCCCCCCACTGTGCGTGTCCGATCGCGATGTGGACGGGAGCGACGCCGTGGCGCATCGCCATTTCGTGGGCGAAGGAAACTAGGGAACGCGCGCGCTCCAAGGCGCGTTTGTGCGCAGCGCTTTCTCGGATGAGGCTGGAGAGTTTCGTGGGCCGCCCCGCATACAGTTGAGCCAAACCGCCGGGATGCGCCTCAGATACGGTCAAGCGCGGGAAAGCGTTTCCGCCTTCTTCTGAGGTAATTTGGCGCAATTGCGCACGCCATTCTTGGACAACATGGTCGCTGGGTGCACTCGGCATCTCGGAAGAGGACTGTTCCTGCTCCCGCGGGGAATCTTGCGTCGATCGAGAAAAGAAATTTACGGCCACAAAACCACCGTAATAGAAAAGGCTGGGCTCACCGGGGACAAAGCGCCGTAAGGGAACATTTTCCCAGCACTTGGGCCGCCCGGTCCCAAGAGAGTCGGTGCTTTAAGCTATCCCCATGAGCACTGTTGCAACTGATTTTGCGTCCAAATTGGCCCCACTGGTGGAGCTGGGCGAACGAGCTGGAATCCCCAGCGAGCACCTGCGTCCCTACGGTTTTGACCTTGCGAAGGTCGATCTCGAGGCACTCGATGTCTCTGCCCCTCAGCGTGCCCACTATGTCGTTGTCACTGCTACCTCCCCGACCCCCTATGGCGAGGGCAAGACGACAACCGCAATCGGCTTGGTTCAGGGTCTAGCCCTGGAAGGTGCCTCCGCGACCCTGACTATTCGCCAGCCCTCAATGGGCCCGACTTTCGGCGTCAAAGGAGGAGCAGCGGGCAGCGGTAAGAGCCAGGTATTGCCATTCGAGAAGATGAATCTGCACCTGACCGGAGACTTCCACGCAATCACCGCGGCACACAATCTCCTGTCCGCAATGATTGACAATCACCTCCACCAAGGAAATGAGCTGCACCTCAAGGAGCGTTCGATCACGTGGCCTCGCGTCCTTGACGTCAATGATCGCTCTCTGCGCCACGTCGTAACCGGCCTGGGCGGGGCAATCGACGGAGTGACTCGCCAAGCTTCTTTCGATATCACTGCAGCCAGCGAAGTCATGGTCATCATGTCCCTGGCGACCTCTTACCGTGATCTGCGTGAGCGCCTTGGCCGCATCGTTATCGGTCAAAACGAGGCCGGAGAATACGTGACCGCAGAGGACCTCAAGGCCGCGGGAGCGATGGCGGCGCTTTTGCGTGATGCGCTCAGCCCGAATCTTTTGCGCACCACCGAGGGAAGCCCCGTTTTGGTGCACACCGGTCCCTTTGGAAATATTGCGACGGGATGTTCCTCGGTGATCGCGGATCTTCTTGCCGGCCAGCACAGCGACTTCGTTGTGACAGAAGCAGGATTCGGCGCAGATATGGGCGCCGAGCGTTTCTTCAACATCAAGTGCCCTCTGGGTGGCTTACGCCCCGACTGTGCGGTCATCGTCACGACGGTTCGCGCGCTCAAGTCTCACTCGGGTCACTACAAGCTTGCCCCGGGAAAGGCTCTTCCTGAGGCAATGGTGGAAGAAAATGTTGAGGAGGTGCGCGTGGGAAGTGCAAACCTTCTCAAGCACATCGAGATCGTTCGCGGTTTTGGCCTCAACCCCGTGGTTGCCATTAACGTCTTCCCCACCGATCACGAGGCCGAGTTGGCTGAGATCGAGGCGATCTGCGCCGAGGCCGGGGTGCGCGTGGCGCGTTCCTTGGGCGTTGTCGAAGGCGGGGAGGGCGCGCGCGAGCTTGCACGTGAAGTAGCCGCGGCGTGTGAAGAATCCGATCCTTCCGCAGTCCATCCTCTCTACGCAGATGAGGATTCCTTAAAAGAAAAGATCGCGAAGGTCGCCGCGATGTACGGCGCTGCGGGTGTTGATTACACCCCAGCGGCAGCCAAGCGCCTCAAGGAATATCAAGAGGCGGGTTATGGGAATTTGAAGGTCGTCGTTGCTAAGACTCCGATGTCGCTGAGCGCCGATCCGCAAGCAAAGGGCGCTCCTACCGGGTGGACGCTTCCAATCCGTGAAGTCCGTCTTGCAGCGGGTGCGGGTTACGTCTACGCGATCTCGGGAACCTTGTCGACCATGCCGGGTTTGTCTGCTCACCCAGCGGCAGAGCGCATCGAACTGACCACTGACGGTGAAATCACCGGGGTGAAGTAAGCCTAAAGCGGCTGATCAGAAGGCTCCCTGTCGATCACTGCTTCATGCAGGTCGACAGGGAGCCTTCTTGTTGATTGAGCTCGGGCGGGTACTAGATGACCAGAGGGCATCCCGAACAGTGAAGCATCACCTCGGGAGTCTTATTCCCGTGGCACGCACCCAAGCCCGAAGCACACAGCGACTGAGCACTGGCGGCTTGGCCTCGGCGCTGCATATCTTCGACGACCACGGTCGCAAAGGCGAGCGATACTTTCGCCCGCTGAGCGGCGGCCTCGAGAGTGCAGCCCCGTGCCAGCGCCTCTTTGAGACGCTGGGCTGGGGAGACAAATGACGCAGTCACAGGATCAGGCGTCCGATCTGGAAGACGGCAACGGCAAGGACCCACGCACTGACGAGTTGGACGCCAACCGCCGCTGCTGTGAGTTTGCCGCCAATCTGACGCACCTGCTCGGCGACCGTCGCCATACACGGGGTGTAGGTGAGGACGAAGACCAAGAAGGCGTAGGCAGCGACCGGTGCCGCATCTCCCGCAGACTTTTGGAAAGATTCAGTCACCAACTGAGGCAGTGAACCAAGATCATCACCGCCATCCTCGGCATCTCCACCTTCTGTTTCAGGATCCATGTTGTAGGAGGTGACGATCGACGAGATCACTGTTTCCTTCGCAACGAAACCGGTCATCAGAGCACCGGTCATGTGCCACTCACCAAAACCAGCGGGTTTGAAGACAGGCTCAAGCACCTGAGCGGTGCGCCCGTAAAGGGAGTCCTCCATTGGGAGTTCCGAGTCGGCGAAAGAGTAGTTTCCTGCCATCGGAATGGCACCCATGAGCCACACGACGAAGGTCATGGCCAAGATGATCTTGCCTGCGCCCTTCACGAAGGCCCACGCACGCAGCCACGTGGTCCGCAAGATCACGAAAACGCGCGGAACCTGGTAGGCGGGAAGTATCAGGAACAGTGGAGAGTCCGTGGTCTTCTTCGTGAAGAAGGGCTTGAGAACAAGCGCACCCAAGATCACCATGATGAGCGAGAGAACATAGAGCGAGAAGATCACTGTTCCAGCGTTATCGGGGAAGAAAATCCGCGCGATCATCAAGTAGATGGTCAGTCGCGCTGCGCACGAGGTATAGGGCGTAATGATGGTGGTGACGATTCGCTGGGCAGTGTTGGGAAGCGTTCGCGTTGCTGCCAGTGACGGCAGATTGCATCCGAATCCCATGATGAGCGGCAAAATCACACGGCCATCCAGACCGATCGCACGCATGACGCGGTCACCAAGGAAGGCTGCGCGGGCCATGTAGCCAGAGTCTTCCAGGATGGAAATCATCAAGAAGATGATGAACATCAGGGGGATGAAGGAAGAGACCACGCCCAAACCAGTGCACAGACCACCGATGAGGAAGCTGTGGAGCCAGCCGTCTTGAAGTCCCCCAAGTGTGAGGAGGTAGGTAATACCGTTTGCCAGAGAGGGGAAGCCTTCATCCGTTGAGGAGAAAATGTGGTCGAAGAAGTCTTGGACGGGGCTGACCCATTCGCCTGCGACTTTGAAGAGGAACCACATAAGAACAAAGAAGATCGGGATTCCCAACCAGGGGTTGAGTAGGACTCGGTCGATCTTGTCAGAGGTGGACAGGGTCGGGTCTCCCTGGGGCTCACCGACGACTGCTGTCTCAACCTTGTCAACCCAGGCAAAGAGCTCATCCGCTTGGGTGAGTCCACCGCATCCACAGGTGCAGCTTCCATCTGCAGCGTTGACAGGCAAGCCCTTCGGACGTGCCGGATGAGCCAAGGAATTGCGGATCACGCCCTCGATGAGATCGGAGTTATCCAAGTGGCGCGGGTCTACGGCCAGAACGGGGATTCCCAATTCCTCTGCGAGTTTGTCAACGGGGTACTTCTGGCCGTCCTTTTCAGAGACATCAACCATGGTCGCAATTGCAACAACAGGGTGCCCTGCTTGAGCGACCTGCCCCAGCAGGTACAGCGAACGCGTCATTGCGCTTGCGTCAAGCAGAACAACGGCAAGATCGACCTTGCGTCCGGTCCGAGGATCAGTGAAGGACCCGGGTGCGCCGCTGAGAGTATCGCTGACGACCTGCTCGTCGGGCGAGGAAGCAATCAAGGAGTACGTTCCGGGAAGGTCAATGAGGTTGGCGCCAAGTGCCTTCCAGACGCCGCGCTTCATTTCAACCGTGGTGCCGGGAGCATTAACGACGTGCTGGCGGGAACCGGTAATTGCATTGAAAAGAGTCGATTTTCCAACGTTCGGATTTCCGACCAGGACAATGGTCGTTTCCCCGCCGCTAGAGCTCGGCGTGTCGAGTACCGCGACCTCGGCTGCGGGTGAGCAGTGTGGGCAGCTCATGCGATTTCCTCCACTTCGATCGCTCGGGCGCTGCGACGATCAACTGCGACGCGCGCGCCAGCAATATTGACGACGAGGCCACCGAAAGCAGCCTTGTTGACGATGAAGAATTCGCTTCCGGGGCGAACTCCAAGTTCATACAGGCGGAGTCGGTGTTCTGAAGGAACATCCATATTTCCCAGACGCGCCCGAGTCCGCAAAGGAAATTGTGATAGTTGCATATAGCAAGGTTAGGCAAGCATTACCCACACAAGTGACACCTTTGTCCCGCAAGCAAAAATTGCGCGCTTATTGCGCGACTAACTTCCGCACAATCGCTTCAATATGTCCCAAAAGAGCACTTTTAGTCTTCTGACAACTCCCAGCTACTATGGACCCAAGTCGCATTACACGCCCTGATCTTTTCATCGACGGTTAGGAACAATACGGCCATGAGCAGTATTCAAGAAGTCAAAGATATCCTGAGTCGTACCTCAAGCATGCCCTGGGGACCAACCCGCAGCGCTGAAGTTGCGCAGGCTGCCGTTCTGGCAGATGCCCTCGAAGGCGAAGAAGCCTTGCAGCTCGAGGTCTATCTTGAACTTGCGCTGTGCTACCAGCAGGGAAACGAAGAGTGGAAAGCACTCGCACCTACTGCCTGGTGCCTGACAAGATTCGAAGAAAACCCCGCAGCTTTCGACGCTGACCAAGTCCATGACCTCGCATGGCTCTACAAGAACGCCGTCACCGCTGCCGGCCGAAATCCCGCAGTTTCGCGCGAGCAGGCTCTCGAGCTCTCCGAAGGCCTGGGACGTTTCTTCCAAGATCAGGGTTTTTCTATGCATTCTGTGCATGGAAGCCGCTTTACCCTGGCACTGGGCATGGGCGATCCGGAAAAAGCACACGAAGAGCTCGTTCAATGGCGCGCCACCCCGCGTGATTCCGTCTCCGATTGCGCGCTGTGCGATCCCGAACGCCAGATTACCGAGGCCACGGTTACGAAGGATTGGGAGCGTGCAGTTGCCACTGCGGTTCCTTTGCTTGACACCACTGAAGGCTGTGGGAATCAGCCTGCGGGAATCCAAGCTGCTTCGATGATTCCCCTCCTCATGTCCGGGCGCCCTGCCGCCGCGTGGGAATCACACGTGCGTTCCTATCGTCATCACCGACGTTCCGCCAGGTACATGGACATCTTGGGAACGCACATGGAGTTTCTCGTGCGTTCGGGACGCTGGCAGCGTGCCCTTGAGATCTTGCGCGATTCCATTGCTTTGACCTCGCAGGCCGAGAGCTGCGCACGTTTGTTTGATTACCTTAAGGGAGCGGCTTTGGCTGCTCGCGAGGCCAGCGATCGCGGCCGCGGACAAGAATCCTTCCGAGCACTGTGCACAGGCCAGCCTCAGTGGTGCGAGGGGCCACGCCTCGATGCAAATACTCCCCTATCCGAGGTTGCCGAAAAGCTCGCTGATTGGCTCCTAGCGGTCGCCAAGCTTTTTGACACTCGTAACGGGAATGACTTCTTCACCGCCAGCGCGAAAGAAGTTCTTGATGCGCATACTTTCGATGATGATGCGGAAGAACTCGCGACGAAGACCTGGACCTTCGAAATTGCCGGGGAACGAGAGGCTCTTCCCGAAGGAATTTCGACGAGCGATGTTGATAAACCCAGAAAGTACGCAACCCATCTCATTCGTCAAGACAAGGTTCGCACCACCGACGATACGGATCCCTATCCGCCCGTCGATCTCACGCCTTTCTCTGTTCCAGCAACAGTGCAAGAAGGTTACGATCGTTTCCTGAAGCGCTGCGGAATAACTGGTTTCGATGTCGAGCGCCAGTTCATTATTGACCGCGTCATCTGCATGGATGAGTCGGTGATGGACATCCAGTACGCAGATGAGGATGCGATATTCTTCAGCCAGTTCGCCTGCGCTGCTTTGATCATGCGTCGCGAGTACGACAATGCAAAGAAAATCGTCTCTCGGGTATCAGAGATCATTTCACAGCTTCCCGACGATCCCGACATTGTTTCCCCCGGTTTCTTCTCCAAGCTCATGGGAAAGAACGCGTCTCTTGGACGCAAGCAGCTTTATGAGAGCCTGCTTGCAATCAGACGCTCCTACATCGAGGTCGACTACTACTACATTCGTAACCAAGCGGTCCCAGACGACATCAAGACGCGCGCCGTCGAGGCTGCCCGCACGCATCGGCTCCTTATTTCAGCAGTAGTTAACCAGCTGAATAGAGGTGCTGGCCAGGCCCGCGACCTTGACATCATCAGTTCATCGATTGCAACAGCAGCGACGATGTGCAGTAGCTGCAGGGAATACGAGGAAGCAAGCGCCGGCTACGATCTGTACGAAAGCCTCGAACGAGCTTTCAACCGCCACGCGTCTTCTCCTGACCGCGTCACCATCAACTTGCTACTCGAACGGGCACAGATGGAGCGCGAACGAGATGAGTACATGAAGGCATGTCAATATGCCGATAAGGCCATGCGGGTGAGCCCAATGTGCGATCCCTACACTGCCATCATCGGTCGCGCGATCATTTGCGCCGGCTCTATCGCCGCAGGGCAATATGACGAGGCACTTGCGCAGGGACGACGATTGAGCGAGATTGTTCATTCTTTCCCAACCCGGGTGTATATCCCTCTTGCTGGCCCCATTTTCGCCAATGCCCTTGTTCACAAGGACCGCATCTCAGAGGCTGTCGAAATCTTTGAAGAAGCCATGGGCACCCTCGAAGACACGCCTTATTTCCGGGCACGACGGGGTGAGTTGGCTCCATCATTGGCACAGATCTATTGGCGCCTGAACGAATTCCAAGACGCCTACGATCTGGCAGTCACAGAGGCTCGATCCTTGCGTGAGCGCGACTACCCGCTCTTCGCATTGAGCCTGACTGAAACGGCATTCCATGCGGCCCGAGAAATGGATGACCGTTTGGCGAAAGCCACTGCCGCACATATGGCCGCAGAGATCTGCCATGACTTGGAAGACGTCGACGAGGAGTGCCGCTGGCTCCGCCAAGAAGCTGCCGTAATCGTTGGAACGCCTGGCCGCGTCAGCGAGGAGGATGAAAGACGCGCAAACCAGGTTTTGGATCGCGCCCGAGAGCTCATTGCACCACCTGCCGGCGAGGAAATCACTCGTCGACTGAGAGTTCTCAGGGCGGATGTGAACTACACGCAAGGGTGGGTCACCTTGAACTGCGGCGATCCAGTTGGCGCTATCGAACACCTGCGATTGGCTCTTGACGAATACCGAGAACTCGGAGAATACGACGGTTTTGGGTACCCCATGCACGCCATGGCTCAGTGCTATCTCGCAATGGGCAACTTTGACGGATTACGCGAGTGCATCGCAGAAACCACCGAGGTCAACAAGCTTGCAACGATCAAAGGAACAAGGCTTCGTGCTTTGATCCGTACTATTCAGGAAATGATCGATGCCGAAGAACCTCGTGAGGATTCAGAAGGCTAAGAAGCGGAGACGGTAACACGGGGCCGGTACTTTCGGGTACTGGCCCCGTATCCGCATCGCGCATCGTGGTACAGATGTATCAAAAACACACTAGACTGATGTGGCTGGCACTGTACGTTGAGGAAGACCATGAACAAGCGAGCCCGCGGGTACGTTATTACTATTTTTGCCTCTATCGCCTGGGGCTTCTCAGGGGTCTGTAGCGAGTTCCTCATGAAGGAGTACCACGCCGATCCCTATTGGCTCACGGCCATTCGAATGCTCCTTGCCGCACCAACAACCATGCTCTTTCTCCTGTTCAAAGACCGTGGAATCTCTGAGCTTCACAAGCAACTGCTCCACAATCGCAGGAGCTACCTTCCCATGGTTATCTATTCCGTATTCGGGCTTGCAGCCAGCCAGCTGACCTACGTTGTAGCCATTGGCTATTCCAATGCGGGAACGGCAACCGTTATTGAGTTCCTCGGCCCGATCCTCATCGTTCTCTTCGTCTGCGTCACAGTGCGCAGGCTTCCCAAATACACCGAACTTTTTGCAATTATCTTTGCCCTCTTCGGAACGTTTATCTTGGCAACGCACGGCAAAATCGATTCCTTAGTGATTTCAACCCAAGCCCTGAATTGGGGCCTCGCAAGCGCAATCGGCTTCGCCTTGTACACCCTCATTCCCGTTAAACTCATTCGCCGTTACGGGAGCGAATTAGTCGTTGCTTACGGATTCATCATCGGCGGCATCATCTTGGGGCTCATCGTGCGGGTATGGAATTACTCCATCACCTGGGACTTCATGTCGATCCTTGCCATGGCCGGTTTGGTCATCATCGGGACAACCTTCGCCTTCAGCTTGTTCTTGCAAGGAGTCGGCGATATCGGTCCGGTGCGTGCAAGCCTGATCTCCTGCCTTCAACCAATCTCGGCAGCTTTCTTCTCTTTCCTCCTCGTCGGCACGCACTTCACGCTGCTCGACATTTCAGGAATGGCCCTCATCCTTGCGGGCGTTATTATTGTCAGTCTCAAAGACCTTATATCTTTGAAGAGGTCAAGTAACCACAAGCGCGAGCGTCTTCGCCAGCGTTCCGGTCGTCAATAAGAAGGGACAGGGATGTCAACTTTCCAAGTGGACCTGAGAGGAATGGTCGATCTTCTCTCTCGCAATCTGTACTCCGGCCCACGCGTCTACATCCGCGAACTTCTCCAAAACGGCCTCGACGCCATCGAAGCCCGCAGCGCACTCGACCCCGATTGCCCGCGCCGCGTCACTATCACCATCGAAGGGCGCACCCTCAAGTGCCGCGACAGCGGAATTGGCCTCACCGAAGAAGAAGCCGCCGGCTTGCTCTCCACGATCGGCGCCTCCTCCAAGCGCGACGAACTTGGGATGGCACGCAGTGACTTCCTCGGCCAATTCGGCATCGGTATGCTCTCCTGCTTCATGATCTCCGATTCGATCACCGTCTACTCGCGCTCGGCAAAGTCTGCCAACTCCCCCACCGTCATTTGGCAAGGAAAGACGGAGGGCACCTACACGACTCAGCCCCTCGGCCCCGGCGATCCCCATAATTTGGGTGAACCCGGAACTGAGGTTGTCTTGGAGGCTCATCCCGGGGAGCCATGGATTGACCCCGATACAGTCCGCGCGCTCGTCGACGAATTCGCCTCGCTTCTTCCGATTTCCATCGAAGTCCGCTCCGACTCGGCCGCGACTTTCCACGGCAATGAAACGCCCGTGTGGGAACTCGAGCCTGCCGCACAGCAGCAGTGGTGCGACGAGCACTTGGGCTCAGCGGGGATGGACATCATTCCGATCGATGTCCCCGCAGCAGGAGTGAAGGGCATCGCGATCGTTTCCCAGCGTCCCAACGCACTTTCTTCCGATCACCACACGGTCTACGCGAAGAGGATGTTGGTCTCACGCGCATGCGAAGGGATCGTCCCCCAGTGGGCGTATTTCGTTCGCTTTATTGGTAATTCGAACTACCTGCGCCTGACCGCTTCGCGCGAACAGCTCAGCGATGACGAACTTTTGGAAAACACTCGCCAAGCAATTGGTTCGTCAATTCGTCAGTGGCTTGAAGATATGGCGGAGCACTCCCCCAGTCGTTTCAATGACTTTATTTCGATCCACGCGATGGGACTGCGCGCGGTCGCTGTTCGCGACCCCTACATGCTTGACCTCACCGCGCGCTACGTTCCCCTCGAGAGCACCGTGGGATCATTCCCGCTCCTCGATCTGCTGGCTTCGCACGAGTCGATTCGTTACACGCGCACGGTCGACCAGTATCGCGCCTTAGCAGACGTCGCAGCATCGCAATCGATGGTCCTTGTCAACGCGGGATACGCCTACGACGAAGAACTCATCAACGCGCTGCTCACCGATCCGCGCTATTCTTCGATCGCTCAGAAGATTCGCTTGGTCGATCCCTCTGAGCTTCTTGACGCTTTCGAAGAATGCACCTTGTCCGAGCAAGCCGAGGCCATGGACCTCATGCTTATTGCCGCCCAGGCGATTGACCCCTCGGATTGCGAAGTTGTCCTTCGCCGCTTTACCCCTCTGACTCTTCCCGCGCTCTACCTGCCAGACCCAGATTTCGCAGGACGCCACGTCCAGCGCAATTCTCAGGCACAGGCCTCGAAGATGTGGGCGGGGATCATGGGGGTCAGCGATCCTTTCGCGAATTCGAAGCCACCCCGCTTGGTACTGAACCGTTCAAATTCGCTGATCACGCGACTGATCCACGCAAGCAGTGTCCCGCAGACGGCCTCGAATGTTCTGCGCGGACTCTACGTCCAGAGCCTCTTGGCGGGACGCCAAACTTTGGGACCCAAGGAACGCGCGTGGGCTGCGCAGCTCCTTGGTTCCCTGCTTGATTCCGCACTCGACGACACCTCCAACTGATCGACCCATTCTCTTCAAAGGACCCTCCAGCCATGCCAAACGCACAAGAAGTCCGCGACCTCCTCGAGTACGCTTCGCAGCTCCCCTGGGCTCCCTCTCGAAGCGCGCAGATCGCGCAAGCAGCGATGTGGGCAGACGCCCTCGAAGGTGAGACCGATCTGAAGATCGATGCCTACCTCGAACTCACCATGTCCTATCAGCAGGGAAATGAAGAGTGGAAGGCTTTGGCCCCTCTTTCAACCCTCCTGAACATGTTCGAGAAGAATCCGGCAGATTTTGATGCCGATCAGATCGAAGAACTTGCATGGCTCTACAAGGGAACCGTCTCCGCAGCAGGACGCAACCCCGCTGTTTCCCGCGAGCAGCTCGAGGAACTGACGACCGGTTTGGCGCAATTTGTTTCTGAACAGGGCTTTTCCATGCACGTCGTCCACGGGGTGCGCGTCATGCTCGCACTGCGCAAGGGTGACCTTGATGAGGCCCGGGAGGCGCTGACCTTGTGGCGCGCAACCCCTCGCGATGAGATCTGTGACTGCGCTGGCTGCGATCCTGAGAAGCAGATTGCCGAGGCCACGGCCCGCAAGGACTGGGAGCGTGCGGTTGCCACCGCCATGCCTCTCTTCGACGAGGAGGGGGCGTGCGCCGCTCAGCCTTACAGTATTCGCGCTCATGCAATGATTCCCCTCCTGATGTCTGGTCGTCCGGACACCGCTTGGGAAGCACACGTACGCTCATACCATCAGCATCGTGGCTCTGCTAATGCAATGGATATTCTGGGCACGCACATGGAGTTTCTTGTGCGCTCAGGCAGGTGGCAACGCGCGCTTGATATCTTGCGTGACAGCATCGCTTTGACTTCTCAGGCGGAGAGCGCCTCGCTGCTCATGGATTATCTTCGAGGCGCTGCACTGACAGCGCGCGAGGCCGCTAAGCGCGGTAAGGGAGAGGAACCCTTGGGAGCGCTGTGCACGGGGCACTCCCAGTGGTGCGAGGGTCCACGGCTTGACGCCAATGCGCCTCTGTCTGAGGTCGCCGATCGACTGAGCGGGTGGGCCCTTGATGTTGCCGCACTCTTCGATAGGCGCAATGGAAATGACTACTGCACTGTGCTTACTCGTGAAATTATTGAGGCTGGTCCCGTTGACGACGAGGCCGAAAAGCGTGCGAATAGCGAGTGGCGTTTTGAACTCGTGGGCGAACGCGAGAGTATGCCGGAGCCGATTTCTACGGTTGAAGGACAAGAGGCCCGCCCGATTCCTCCCTCGCGCTCTTCCCGCGGCAAGAGCGAAACGATTGATGAGACGGACCCCTATCCGGCCGTTGATTACAGCGTTCCGAAACCTCCGACTTCGATGCGCGAAGCTTTTGATCGCTATATCGCGATTGGCAATGTCATTGGTTTCAGTGTTGAAAGCAATGTTCTTACCGACTGGGCCTTAGCTTCATCCGAAAACATCGCGGACCTGGACTTCGATACCAGCAATCCTGAAGAGGCTCTGCTCTTTGCTAACTTCGCAAAGACGCTCATGACATTGGGCAAACAATACAGCGCTTTCGAAGGTATCTATGCGCGAGTCGCACCGGTGATCGCCTCGATGAGCGATGATGCCCCGGTAGCTATTCCCGGTTTCTTTGCAAAGGTTTTCGGGCGAGCCGGCACAATGATGAGCCGCAAGGAATTGTTTAGCTCGCAGCTCGAGCTCCTCAAGTATTCCTGCGAGTTCAGTCGTTTGTCGTGGCAAGGTGAAGAAGTCTCTGCCGATTTCCGCGCAAGCGTACGTGAATTCCTTGATCGCTTCACGAGTCAGATTGCCCAAATGGTGCCGACGATCAACCGCGGAAAGATCAGCGCATTCGATCTGTCCACCATCGAGGATAGCCTCTCGACCTGCGGCGAAAACTATCTCGAATGTGGCGATATTGAGAAGGCAATGCATAGCCTTGATATCTTCGAATCCCTGAAGCCCGCTTGCGTGCGCAGCGGTACCAAGCCAGAAACGTTCAAGCGCACAATCCTTTTGGAACGCGCCGAACTTGCTCTTGAGGCACAGGATTTTCGACGCGCAGCCCAGACAGCTGACCAAGTCCTACGCTCGACGACGCAGGACCCCTACACGGCTTTCATCGCGCGCTTGATCATTTGTGTCGCAAGTCTGAAGTCCGGTGAATCAGCCGAGGCAGCTTCCCAGGCAACGCGAATGAACGAGATCATTTCGCGTACACCTCTGCGTTCTCTTGGACTGGCCTCAACCAAGTTCATCACGGATGCTTTTGTCGCGGTGAGGAGACGCGAGGAAGCAATCGAAATCCTTGAGCAGGCGATTCTGTCCTGCACGGGATCTTGGTTTGGCCAAACGATGACCGCCTTGTTGCGCACAGGGCTGGCAGAGTATTACCTGAACATTGACAACGATCAGGAAGCATTTGATACGGCTACAGCGGCAATTCCAGGATTGATCGAATGCGGTTGCTTCCCCACTGCGTCTCGTGCGGGCGAGATTGCGAATAAGGCAGCAGAGGAACTGGGCGATCGTTCGCTTCGCTTGACGGCTATTACGAACGCGCTCAAGGTTGCCGAGCGTATGAACGATCATTCTTCCGTCATTGCCCTGCGTCGCATGCAGGCGAATGTCTACCTGACTGTCCCCTCTGGTAGCCCTTCGGATGACGATAAGGATCAGGCACTGCTGGCGGCAGAAGCTGGCATTTCATGGCTGGATTCTCATAGCGAAACCATCGATTCCGAGGAGCTTATTTTCCTTCGGGCGGGTATCGAGTACATCCGGGGATGGGTCTACATGAAGCGAAATGAGCCCGAGATCGCCATCCCGATTTTGAGGCAGTCCCACGAGATGCAAAAAGAGATTAAGGATAGCCAGAACTACCCCTTCCCACTTGCTGCATTGGCCGACTGTTACACCCAACTTGGTGATACAGATGCACTGCGTGACCTGGTCACTGAGCTCAATGAGACTGCGAAGAAGGCTCACTCCAGCGGGAGCAAGCTTCGCGCTCTTGCTCGAGATATTGAGAAGCAGCTCAGCGACCAAGGCGAGGCATAAGGGGAAGACTTCAAGGAGTCGGAAAAGCTGATAACCCCCAGCTTCGTTTTCTGCCTCACTCCTGTAAACGTTCTTTGCCTCACGCTAACGAATCACTAGGACTTTCGTCGCACTACACTGGTTTTGTTCGGCGCGAACCGTAAGTATTCGCTTGATGGTTGATAGCTTGCGGGGCGTGCACACTTTAACCAAGGAGCGACTATGAACGTTGCAGAGCAGCTTGTTGCCCAACTCATCGACGCCGGCGTCCACCGCGTCTATGGCATCGTTGGCGACTCACTCAACCCCGTCGTCGATGCAATCCGTAAGTCTGGCGGCAGCAAAAAGGGCGGGATTGACTGGGTTCACGTCCGTCATGAGGAAGCCGCTGCTTTCGCCGCGGCAGCCGAGGCCCAGCTCACCGGCAAGCTCGCTGTCTGCGCAGGTTCATGCGGCCCGGGAAACCTCCACCTCATTAATGGTCTCTATGACGCCCAACGCTCGGGCGCACCTGTCTTGGCTATCGCCTCGCACATTCCCAGCGTCCAGATCGGCCAGATGTACTTCCAGGAAACCCACCCCGATCGCCTCTTCAACGAGTGCTCGGTCTATAACGAGCTGATTTCCAGCGCCGAGCAGGCACCCCGCGTCGTCAACGCCGCGATCCGCCATGCCGTTGAGCTTTCTGGAGTCTCGGTCATCAGTCTTCCTGGCGATGTCTCTGATCTCAAGGCAAGCTCGCCTTCACCAAAGTACGTTCCCTCCCGCCGTCCCGTGCTCACCCCGAATGAGGAGGATGTCCGCCAGCTCGCAGACGTCCTCAACCGTGCAAAGAAGGTTGCCATCTTTGCCGGTGCCGGTGTTGAGGGCGCACACGATGAGGTCATCGAACTCGCTGATGTTTTGAAGGCCCCAATCGGCCATACTTTGCGCGGTAAGGATTTTATCCAGTACAACAACCCCTTTGATGTCGGTATGACCGGCCTGCTGGGTTATGGTGCCGCTGCTGAAGGCATGAACGATGCCGATGTTCTGATCATGCTGGGTACCGACTTCCCCTACGATCAGTTCCTGCCCAATACGTTCACCGTTCAGGTTGAGAACCGCCCCGAAAAGCTGGGCCGTCGTACCGATGTTTCGCTTCCCATTCACAGTGACGTCAAACCCCTGATCGCAGCGCTCTTGCCACTGCTTGACCGCGATCGTTCGGATGCTTTCCTCAAGGCAAAAGTGAAGAAGCACTCGAAGATCATGCACTCCCCCGTCGGCGCCTACACGCGCAATGCGGAGCACATGAAGCCGATCCATCCCGAGTATGCGGCACACATCCTCAACGAGGTTGCTGCAAAGGATGCAGTCTTCACTGCCGACACCGGTATGTGTAACGTGTGGACTGCGCGTTACATCGATCCCCTTGGGAGCCGTCGCCTGATTGGTTCTTTGCTCCACGGTTCGATGGCGAATGCTCTCCCAATGGCTATTGGCGCCCAGGTCGCATACCCGAATCGTCAGGTCGTTTCGGTCTCGGGTGACGGTGGCCTCGCAATGCTCTTGGGCGAATTGGTCACCGCGCGCATGCATGATTTGCCCATCAAGGTTGTCGTATTCAATAACTCGACGTTGGGCATGGTCAAGCTGGAGATGCTGGTCAACGGCCTTCCCGATTACGGCACCGATGTCCACGACGTCAACTACGCTGATGTTGCTTCTGCGGTCGGCTTCCACGGCGAGCGCGTCACGGAGCCGACGCGTCTGCGCGCGGCTCTCGAGGACGCCTTCGCTTTTGACGGCCCGGCCCTAGTTGAAGTCATGACTGATCCGAATGCGCTTTCGCTTCCTCCTGAGATCCGTTCGGGCCAGGTGATTGGTTTCGCGACAGCGATGAGCAAGATCGTCTTGAACCGCGGCGCTGGCGAGGTCGTTTCAATGGCAACGTCGAATATGCGTAACATTCCGCGCTTGTAAGCATGAGGTGAGGGGGCGCTTCCTGCATTCCCTCATAGCGCTTCTTCTCCTTGACGAGGCCGCGGCCGGGTAGCCTGCACTTCTTCGCGCATCCCCGCCACGGCCTCGTCACGGTTTTACTGTTCCACTCATCCACCACACGCGAAGCCCCACGCCCCCGACACGCGAAGCCCCACGCCCCGACACGCGAATCACTCTCCGACCGCGATAAGACACACGAAGTCGGCGAAAGACACACGATATAAGCTGTGGCATTCCCAAACTTCCTGTGGAGGCTAAGGGACGGGAACAACGCGTCGAAGCAGGCCTAAACGCTGAGCGGCCAGCCGCCCAATCCGCTCTTCTGCTCCACACGAAGTCGGTAAATGACATATGAAATAAGCTGTGACATTCCCTGACTTCGTGTGGGAGAGCTAAGGAATTAAGGCGAGGCCGCACTACCTCCAAGGCAACGGGTAGGCCACTGCTACCCAACACACGAAGCCGGCAAATGACACAGGCTATAACCTGCGCTTTTCCGCGACTTCGTGTGTCAATAGTGAGGGCTTGGCACGGCTAACGCAGCACACAGCGGGCACGGCAGAAACCCCGATCGACAGGTACAAACGGCACGTGGCGAGCGCGCAATCGGCAAGCGGCAAGAGCGCAAACGACCGCGGTACGAGATAAGAAACCCAGCAGCACTTCAAACACAAACGCAGGTGGGTCCCATCCAAATGGACGGGACCCACCTGTATATTTCGCGAGAGCCTATTCCTCGAGAATTCCTCTTTCTCGGAGCTTCGGTTACCTCAGAAACTCTGCTACCTCACGCGCTCGAACCTAAGCTCGAGGTCGAGGCAAACGGAACGCTCACGCCTGCTGACGTCGACGCATCAAGGCCACACCAAGAGCAAGGCCGAGAGCACCCAGACCGATCACCGGAGCAGCATTCACACCAGTGTGCGCAAGACTCTTCTTCGGAGGAACCGTCGTGCTCACACTTGGCGAGGGAACAGTCGTTGACTCAGAAGGAGAAGGCACAGTCGTGGGCGGAGTCGTCACAGAGGGCGTCGGAGGAGTTGTGCGCAACTGTCCCTCAAGCTCCCCCCATCCAACAGTTTCGATAGCAATAGTGCGTTCGGTTGATTTCCCATTAACTACTGCAGTGTTCTTGAAGCTGGTGCCAACGGTTGCAGAACCAGGAATCTTGAGCTCTGTGTAGTACTTGAGCAAGTAGTAGGCATCGCTATTTGAGTTCGGGAAAGAAGCAACAAAGCCATCCGCCGTCTCAGTCAAGGTGAAGGTTCCACCATTGACAGAACCGCCAATTTTGACGCTTTGTGCGGGATGTTGATGGTTCACATCCGCCTTGAAATCAGCCAATGAATTCCACTTGTACAAGCGTGTTTGCTGCCAAGCATTCGGCGCTGGATCATTGAACAGCTTGTAGCCACCGTGGGAGGTGTCAAAAGTATCAGTAATGTTGATGGTATTCGAAGTGATATTACGTTCGGGGAGGTAAATCTCCCATGTAAAACGATCATTGTGGCCATCATGCAGCTGCCAACCGTACTTGTAGGGATCAACAGGTGCATACCCGGTTGTATTCCTCACGATATTGCCATTGGGCACAGTCGTCGTCAGCGTAACAGTGTGATTAATTGTGAAGCTAAAGGAATCAGAAGCTGATTCGCGAGTCATATCCGCAAGAACATGAATATCGCCCTTCATATTCACATGTCGCTTTGCATAGTCGGTAAAGACACAGCTAAGCGATTGCCCCTCGCCTGCCGGAATTGCACAATTAAGCGCAGTTCCACCGCCATTCTTATCATCAACATTAAAGCGGGTAGCGCGAGTACGCAGTTCACTAGGCAGCTGAATAGTAATCGTATCCCCTTCGGTCACAGCCTTAGCGCTTGTATCGAAAGAGAAATCCATGACGTAGTTATCCCAGACGTAGTTTGGCCCATGCGGATGCGAGCTATTCGTCATCGTCATGCCAGTCACAACATCAACCTCTACTGCCTGAGCAGCGGGTAACGTCGGAGAGAACACAGTGAGAGCTCCCGCTCCCACAAATGCACAGGCAATTGTGCCAGCGATTGAAGCACGCAGCATCTGTGCACGCGTAGCATCGTTATTCATCACATTCTTGTCTTTCTGGAGGGATGTCACTTACGTGACTCGACATCCTCAGGCTAACACGGCCACATTCAGCTTCAATTCAGCCTCCATTGCCTAAACAACAATTTTTTACCCCCTAAATCCGCGTAATTCCAACGTTCTTTGCAGCCAAACCGAAAATCCTCCCCGGTACATTCCTGAATATTCTTCAAGAAGTCTCAGTTTCTGACAGAGCGTAAAAAATTAACATCTTGACAGAAGCGAGACTGCTCGAACCCTCAGCTTTCCAAGGAGCTTGAACTGACCAACAGCACACATTCAGACAAATAGCCCCTGATCATCGGTAATTTGGGGCAAAGCGATGGGCCCCATCCTTTCGGATGGGGCCCATGATCATAGTTTCGTTTCTACACGAAGTTGCTTACTCGCCTTAGGCCGAGGCTTGCTCGCGACGACGCATGAGCGCGACGCCCAGTGCCAGTCCCAATGCTCCAAGTCCAATTGCAGGAACGGTCATAGCACCGGTGTGGGCCAGGGAGGTCTTCGGCGAAGGCGTAGTCGACGTACTCGGGGAGGGTGTGGCCTCGGTAGTGGACTCAGAAGGCGAGGGGGTCACCGTGGTTGCCGGAGGGGTCGAGGTTGTGGACGTCGGAGGGGTGGGACGACGATCAGCCTCGAGGTCACCCCAGCCAACTGTTTCAATCGCAATGTTGCGCTCAGCAGTCATGCCGTTGACGTCGGCCTTGTTATTGAAGACGTTTCCAGGCTTTGCATTCTCCGGAATATTCAGCACGGTGTAGTACTTGATCATGTAGTACGCGTCGCTGTTGGAGTTCGGGAAAGAAGCAACGAAGCCAGTCGAAGTCTCGGTCATGGTGAAGGTACCACCATTGACCGCTCCGCCAACGGGAATACTCTCAACGTAGTTCTGGTGACTCGGGTCAGCCTTGAAGTCATCAAGAGAGTTCCACTTGAGCAAGCGCGTTCGCTGCCAGGCATTCGGATCCGTTGAGGGGTCATTGAACAGCTTGTAACCGCCATTGGCAGTGTCGAAGGTGTCAGTCACTGAAATGGTGCCCGAGTGAATGTTGCGTTCCGGGATGTAGACCTCCCAGGTGAAACGTTCTTTGTGTCCCTCGTGCAGCTGCCAGCCAAACTTCCACGGAGTATCGGGAGCGTAGCCGTTCGTGTTCGGGATGACGTTGCCGTTTTCAATGTCCGCAGGCAGGACGATGTCATGGCCAATCGTGAACTCAAAGTGCGTTGAGGTGGTCGCGCGAGTCATATCGGCGAGGACGTGAATGTCGCCCTTCATATTGACATGCTCATCGGCGTAATCAGTGAACGCACAGTGGAGGGTCTGGCCGACGCCGGCCGNGGTCGTGCGCAACTGGCTTTCAACATTTCCCCAACCGACGGTTTCGATGGCGACGGTTTTAGTCGCGGTCTGGCCGTTGACGTTTGCGGTGTTATTGAAAACGTTGCCGACCTTCAGGCCCTCGGGGGTCTTCAGTTCGGTGTAGTACTTGAGCTCGTAGATCGCATCGTCATTCGAGTTCGGGAAAGAAGCAACAAAACCATCAGCAGTTTCGGTCATCGTGAAGGTACCACCGTTAATGGAATCGCCAACCCATACGAGTTCGCTCGGATGCTGGTGGTAAGGATCGTTCCGATAGGCCGCAGTCGTATTCCACTTGAGCAGGCGTGCCTGCTGGTTCTTCACTCCATCATTGAAAAGTTTGTAGCCCCCATTGGAGGTGTCGAAGGTATCAGTAATGGAGATAACTGGCGATTGAATCGATTGCGCAGGAATATGGATTTCCCAAGTAAAGCGTTCGTTATGCCCCTCATGAAGTTGCCACCCGTACTTCCATGGCTGCTGAGGAACCCAGCTGTACTGATTTGAGATCACGTTGCCATGATCGATCTCAGCTTCGAGGGTCACCGAGTGGCCGATGGTAAAGCTAAAGCGATTTGTCGCCGTGGTTGTGGCCATGTCGGCTCGCACGTGGATATCGCCCTTAGCGTTGACATGCGTATTCACGTAGCTGGTGAAGACACAGCTTACGGTCTGTCCAGTACCGAACGGTAGGGAGCATTTCAACGCAACACCGCCACCGTTCTTATCGATCACATCGAAATCAGCATTACGAGTACGTAGTTCTTGCGGAAGCTGGATTGTCAGAGTGTCGCCTTCAGAGACATTCTTTCCCGTCGTATCAAAAGTGAGATCCGCTGAAAACTCATCCCAAATCGTATTGGGACCGTTGGGACTGGATTCATTTGTCATAGTTACGCTGGTAACAACGTTGTTGACTTCCACTGCCGAGGCCGTGGGAACGCCTGGTCCAAAAGTACTCAGTGCGCCCGCACCGACAAGTGCACATGTAAGGGCAGTAACGAGCGAAGCACGACTCAGTCCTTCGCGCGTTGCATCGATATTCATGACATTCCGTCTTTCTGGAGGGTGGTCACTTCCGTGACGTGACACCAAGAGGCTAGCACGTTATTTTCCAGTCTGATTTCAGCTTTTCTGCGCAAAAATGCGAATATTCCCAACGAGAAAACCGCGAGGTTTCGACAAAATACCCAAATTTCTTTGTATTAAAACACGTAATTTACGTGTAAATTTTCTTAGCAAAGTCCCAGTTTCTGACTACACGTAAAAAATTGGCCTAAATCAAGAATCCACACACAGCAAAATTAATCAGTTTTCGCGGAACGCCAACTGACCACACGGGAATATTCACCAACTAACACCCGCTCTGAACTGCAAAAACAACACTAATATGTACTGAGTGGCCCCCACCTTTGGGTGGGGGCCACAGTTTTCGCTCTATTTTAGAAGCTCAGATACCCCGGAAACTCAACTGCTTCAGTCAGCGCAGGAAGCACGAGGCCAGAGCAATAAGAACGCTCACGCCTGCTGACGTCGACGCATCAAGGCCACACCAAGAGCAAGGCCGAGAGCACCCAGACCGATCACCGGAGCAGCATTCACACCAGTGTGCGCAAGACTCTTCTTCGGAGGAACCGTCGTGCTCACACTTGGCGAGGGAACAGTCGTTGACTCAGAAGGAGAAGGCACAGTCGTGGGCGGAGTCGTCACAGAGGGCGTCGGAGGGGTCGTGCGCAACTGGCTTTCAACATTTCCCCAACCGACGGTTTCGATGGCGACGGTTTTAGTCGCGGTCTGGCCGTTGACGTTTGCGGTGTTATTGAAAACGTTGCCGACCTTCAGGCCCTCGGGGGTCTTCAGTTCGGTGTAGTACTTGAGCTCGTAGATCGCATCGTCATTCGAGTTCGGGAAAGAAGCAACAAAACCATCAGCAGTTTCGGTCATCGTGAAGGTACCACCGTTAATGGAATCGCCAACCCATACGAGTTCGCTCGGATGCTGGTGGTAAGGATCGTTCCGATAGGCCGCAGTCGTATTCCACTTGAGCAGGCGTGCCTGCTGGTTCTTCACTCCATCATTGAAAAGTTTGTAGCCCCCATTGGAGGTGTCGAAGGTATCAGTAATGGAGATAACTGGCGATTGAATCGATTGCGCAGGAATATGGATTTCCCAAGTAAAGCGTTCGTTATGCCCCTCATGAAGTTGCCACCCGTACTTCCATGGCTGCTGAGGAACCCAGCTGTACTGATTTGAGATCACGTTGCCATGATCGATCTCAGCTTCGAGGGTCACCGAGTGGCCGATGGTAAAGCTAAAGCGATTTGTCGCCGTGGTTGTGGCCATGTCGGCTCGCACGTGGATATCGCCCTTAGCGTTGACATGCGTATTCACGTAGCTGGTGAAGACACAGCTTACGGTCTGTCCAGTACCGAACGGTAGGGAGCATTTCAACGCAACACCGCCACCGTTCTTATCGATCACATCGAAATCAGCATTACGAGTACGTAGTTCTTGCGGAAGCTGGATTGTCAGAGTGTCGCCTTCAGAGACATTCTTTCCCGTCGTATCAAAAGTGAGATCCGCTGAAAACTCATCCCAAATCGTATTGGGACCGTTGGGACTGGATTCATTTGTCATAGTTACGCTGGTAACAACGTTGTTGACTTCCACTGCCGAGGCCGTGGGAACGCCTGGTCCAAAAGTACTCAGTGCGCCCGCACCGACAAGTGCACATGTAAGGGCAGTAACGAGCGAAGCACGACTCAGTCCTTCGCGCGTTGCATCGATATTCATGACATTCCGTCTTTCTGGAGGGTGGTCACTTCCGTGACGTGACACCAAGAGGCTAGCACGTTATTTTCCAGTCTGATTTCAGCTTTTCTGCGCAAAAATGCGAATATTCCCAACGAGAAAACCGCGAGGTTTCGACAAAATACCCAAATTTCTTTGTATTAAAACACGTAATTTACGTGTAAATTTTCTTAGCAAAGTCCCAGTTTCTGACTACACGTAAAAAATTGGCCTAAATCAAGAATCCACACACAGCAAAATTAATCAGTTTTCGCGGAACGCCAACTGACCACACGGGAATATTCACCAACTAACACCCGCTCTGAACTGCAAAAACAACACTAATATGTACTGAGTGGCCCCCACCTTTGGGTGGGGGCCACAGTTTTCGCTCTATTTTAGAAGCTCAGATACCCCGGAAACTCAACTGCTTCAGTCAGCGCAGGAAGCACGAGGCCAGAGCAATAAGAACGCTCACGCCTGCTGACGTCGACGCATCAAGGCCACACCAAGAGCAAGGCCGAGAGCACCCAGACCGATCACCGGAGCAGCATTCACACCAGTGTGCGCAAGACTCTTCTTCGGAGGAACCGTCGTGCTCACACTTGGCGAGGGAACAGTCGTTGACTCAGAAGGAGAAGGCACAGTCGTGGGCGGAGTCGTCACAGAGGGCGTCGGAGGAGTTGTGCGCAACTGTCCCTCAAGCTCCCCCCATCCAACAGTTTCGATAGCAATAGTGCGTTCGGTTGATTTCCCATTAACTACTGCAGTGTTCTTGAAGCTGGTGCCAACGGTTGCAGAACCAGGAATCTTGAGCTCTGTGTAGTACTTGAGCAAGTAGTAGGCATCGCTATTTGAGTTCGGGAAAGAAGCAACAAAGCCATCCGCCGTCTCAGTCAAGGTGAAGGTTCCACCATTGACAGAACCGCCAATTTTGACGCTTTGTGCGGGATGTTGATGGTTCACATCCGCCTTGAAATCAGCCAATGAATTCCACTTGTACAAGCGTGTTTGCTGCCAAGCATTCGGCGCTGGATCATTGAACAGCTTGTAGCCACCGTGGGAGGTGTCAAAAGTATCAGTAATGTTGATGGTATTCGAAGTGATATTACGTTCGGGGAGGTAAATCTCCCATGTAAAACGATCATTGTGGCCATCATGCAGCTGCCAACCGTACTTGTAGGGATCAACAGGTGCATACCCGGTTGTATTCCTCACGATATTGCCATTGGGCACAGTCGTCGTCAGCGTAACAGTGTGATTAATTGTGAAGCTAAAGGAATCAGAAGCTGATTCGCGAGTCATATCCGCAAGAACATGAATATCGCCCTTCATATTCACATGTCGCTTTGCATAGTCGGTAAAGACACAGCTAAGCGATTGCCCCTCGCCTGCCGGAATTGCACAATTAAGCGCAGTTCCACCGCCATTCTTATCATCAACATTAAAGCGGGTAGCGCGAGTACGCAGTTCACTAGGCAGCTGAATAGTAATCGTATCCCCTTCGGTCACAGCCTTAGCGCTTGTATCGAAAGAGAAATCCATGACGTAGTTATCCCAGACGTAGTTTGGCCCATGCGGATGCGAGCTATTCGTCATCGTCATGCCAGTCACAACATCAACCTCTACTGCCTGAGCAGCGGGTAACGTCGGAGAGAACACAGTGAGAGCTCCCGCTCCCACAAATGCACAGGCAATTGTGCCAGCGATTGAAGCACGCAGCATCTGTGCACGCGTAGCATCGTTATTCATCACATTCTTGTCTTTCTGGAGGGATGTCACTTACGTGACTCGACATCCTCAGGCTAACACGGCCACATTCAGCTTCAATTCAGCCTCCATTGCCTAAACAACAATTTTTTACCCCCTAAATCCGCGTAATTCCAACGTTCTTTGCAGCCAAACCGAAAATCCTCCCCGGTACATTCCTGAATATTCTTCAAGAAGTCTCAGTTTCTGACAGAGCGTAAAAAATTAACATCTTGACAGAAGCGAGACTGCTCGAACCCTCAGCTTTCCAAGGAGCTTGAACTGACCAACAGCACACATTCAGACAAATAGCCCCTGATCATCGGTAATTTGGGGCAAAGCGATGGGCCCCATCCTTTCGGATGGGGCCCATGATCATAGTTTCGTTTCTACACGAAGTTGCTTACTCGCCTTAGGCCGAGGCTTGCTCGCGACGACGCATGAGCGCGACGCCCAGTGCCAGTCCCAATGCTCCAAGTCCAATTGCAGGAACGGTCATAGCACCGGTGTGGGCCAGGGAGGTCTTCGGCGAAGGCGTAGTCGACGTACTCGGGGAGGGTGTGGCCTCGGTAGTGGACTCAGAAGGCGAGGGGGTCACCGTGGTTGCCGGAGGGGTCGAGGTTGTGGACGTCGGAGGGGTGGGACGACGATCAGCCTCGAGGTCACCCCAGCCAACTGTTTCAATCGCAATGTTGCGCTCAGCAGTCATGCCGTTGACGTCGGCCTTGTTATTGAAGACGTTTCCAGGCTTTGCATTCTCCGGAATATTCAGCACGGTGTAGTACTTGATCATGTAGTACGCGTCGCTGTTGGAGTTCGGGAAAGAAGCAACGAAGCCAGTCGAAGTCTCGGTCATGGTGAAGGTACCACCATTGACCGCTCCGCCAACGGGAATACTCTCAACGTAGTTCTGGTGACTCGGGTCAGCCTTGAAGTCATCAAGAGAGTTCCACTTGAGCAAGCGCGTTCGCTGCCAGGCATTCGGATCCGTTGAGGGGTCATTGAACAGCTTGTAACCGCCATTGGCAGTGTCGAAGGTGTCAGTCACTGAAATGGTGCCCGAGTGAATGTTGCGTTCCGGGATGTAGACCTCCCAGGTGAAACGTTCTTTGTGTCCCTCGTGCAGCTGCCAGCCAAACTTCCACGGAGTATCGGGAGCGTAGCCGTTCGTGTTCGGGATGACGTTGCCGTTTTCAATGTCCGCAGGCAGGACGATGTCATGGCCAATCGTGAACTCAAAGTGCGTTGAGGTGGTCGCGCGAGTCATATCGGCGAGGACGTGAATGTCGCCCTTCATATTGACATGCTCATCGGCGTAATCAGTGAACGCACAGTGGAGGGTCTGGCCGACGCCGGCCGGGATAACGCACTTCATTGCGACACCACCGGTGTTCTTGTCGGTGACATCAAAGTAGGCTTCGCGGGTGCGCAGCTCGCTGGGCAACTGGATGGTGACAGTATCCGTTTCGGAAACATCCGTACCAGTCGTATCGAAGCTGAAGTCCATCGTGAAGTTATCCCACACATAGTTGGGGCCATTCGGAGTTGAACGGTTCTTCATTACGACGTTCTTGACGACATGGTTGACCTCGACGGGCATGTGATCCGCGCGAGATGGAGACGCGGTCATCACCGTCATCGCACCAGCACCGGAGAGTGCGCAGATCAGCGCACCTGCAATCGAGGCACGGCGGAAACGCGCGCCTGAAGCATTGAAAATCATGAACTTAAATCTTTCTCAAGAAGCGTCACTCACGTGACCAGATATCAACAGGTTAGCACGCTGACCTTCAGCATTACCCCAGACTAAATTGCGGAAACAATAATTATTCAGGGCCAAGACGCGAGCATTCTGCCGAGTTTTCGGGAACAATACGCAATTCATGTGTAAATGCTCATAGGGAAATCCCAGTTTTAACTTTTCGCAAATTGTTCACCGTAAAACTCGAGCCCCATCGAGGAGAGCGACACAGCTCCACAAATGAGTCTCCAAGGGCAGACTAAGCGTCTTGACTTAGAGCCTGCTGCGACCTTGACGCAGAGACATTCCAAACACCAGCAGCAACGCTACACTGCCCAGCACCATCCCAGAGTTGACTCCGGTATGCGCAAGCGCTTCCTTCGGACGAGGCGGAGTGCTGAGGCGAGGAACAGGTGTAGTGATAGTGGTCGAGGCCGAAGGCGAGGGGGTTGGCGAGCTCGTTTGCGGAGTCGTCGCTGACGGTGTCGGAGTAGAGGTCCTCACCGAGGGGGTCGGGCTAGAGGTGCTTGGCGAAGGCGCCGGCGTAGAGGGGGTCACGCTCGGAGTCGGCACCGGCGTACTCGTCGTCGGGGTCGGAGTAGGGGTAGGCGTTGGCGTAGCCTTCAGCTCTCCATCAACGTCTCCCCACCCAACTGTTTCAATCGCAATCGTCTTTTCGGTAACCTGCCCGTTCACGACTGCAGTGTTCTTGAAGGTACTTCCGATTGTTGCGTTAGCGGGAACATTCAGTTCTGTGTAGTACTTGAGCAGGTAGTACGCATCGTTCTTTGAGTTCGGGAATGAGGCTACGAATCCTTCAGAAGTTTCAGTCAGAGTGAATGTACCGCCATTAACCGAGCCATTGACTTTAATGCTTTCGGCATAGTTCTGATGCTCGGGATCAGCTTTAAAGTCATCAAGAGAATTCCACTTATACAGACGCGTCCGCTGCCAGGCATTTGCTCCGGGCTCATTGAATAGTTTGTAGCCGCCATGGGCAGTATCAAAGGTGTCAGTGACGCTGATGGTGTCCGATTGGATCTGACGCTCAGGAATAGAGACTTCCCACGTAAAACGCTCTGTGTGACCTTCATGCAATTGCCATCCATTTTTGTACGCGGTCTCAGGAGCGTAGCCATTCGGATTCTTGACGATATTTCCGTTTGGAACGGTCGCATCAATCTCAACACTGTGGTTAATCGTGAAGCTGAAAGTATCAGTAGTCGTTTGACGAACCATATCTGCCACAACGTGAATATCACCCCTGGCATTGTCGTGCGTCGTCACATAGTCAGTGAAGGCACAGCTTAAGACTTGACCCTCACCTGCTGGAATCGAACATGTGAGCGCCACTCCCCCAGTGTCCCGATCTGTCACATTGAAAGATGCGGCTCGAGTGCGAAGCTCACTGGGCAGCTGAATGCTCAAAGTGTCATTTTCAGCGACAGTCTTACCAGTCGTATCAAAGGCGAAAGTCAGATTGTAATTGTCATAGACATAGTTCGGGCCAGCGGGCGTGGACCTATTTCGAATCGTCGCGTTCGTGATGGCATTGATCTCTGCAGCTTGCGCGGGCGCAGCAAGAGAAGCAATCCCTGTCAGCGCACCTACCCCCACAAGCGAGCAGGCAACTACAGTCGCAAGCGGGACACGGCGCGTCCTCACGCTCATAACGTCAAGATCCATGATGGCAACAGCTTTCTTCAGGAGGTGTCATTGAGCGACAGTTATCTGAATGCTATCACTGCAACAATCAGCCGCAACCCAGCTTTTCTTGAGTGAAACATCATTATTGCCCCGATATAGCCGAACTTATTCCGTTCTACTCACAAGTTTTTGACCCTGCAGCCCAAAACTACTTCCAGTTAAAATTCAGCTTGAAATCTCTAGAAGAAAATCCCACTATGCGAAACCCCACGGGTTCAGGAGAGGTCTTCAGCAGCACTGACCCCGCGAATGCGAGCGGCGGGAGTAAAGCTCATCGCAATCCCAGCCAGAACCGATAGAGCGACAAAGACATACATTGCAGCTTCGACACCCACAACAGACGCAAGAAGACCAGCAGCGACCGATCCCAGGGGCATCACTCCCCACACCGCGAAACGGAAGGTCGCATTCATGCGCCCAAGCATCCACTTGGGACAGATTTCCTGCCGCAAACTCATCTGCGTCACGTTGTAGATGGTAATGAAGTACGAGTAAACCACTCCCGCACCGGCAATCACCCAGCCAGCGATCTCGGGCACGTGAAGCGCTACCGGCTGCAAGACAAGGATCGAGACTCCAACGACGTAAGTGATCACAATGCAACGCCCGATCCCTAGGCGCCCAAGCCACAGGGAACGAGTCATCGCGCCAAAAATGCCGCCAATCGCTCCCGCACTCAGAAGTACCCCTAGTTGCGTCGCATTCATACCCAGTGTTCGAAGCACCAAAATCGGCAAGAGAACTCGCAACCCTGAACCCGTAAAAGCAGCAAAGGAGATACACAAGAACAGGGGAAAAAGCAGACGCTCGTGTCGAACGAAGCTCAACCCCTCGCGGATTTGCGCAAACAACGAAGCACTAGGGCGCTCGGGTTTAGGCTCAGGTGTTCGAATCCGCCAAATCGCCACCGTCGAAAACACGTAAGTTGCTGCGGTAAATACGTAGGCCAAGGGGGGCGCAAAGACCCCCAAAAGCCAGCCACCTAAACCAGGGCCACCCGCGGCGCCAACCTGGTACGAGGCCTCGAGCCGCCCATTCGCAGCCGCGATATACCGTGTGGATGCGATTGCCGGAACGTAGGACTGATAGGCAACATCGAAGAAGACTGTCGCAAGCCCTAAGAGCGCAGCAACAATCATCAGGTGCGTGAGTGTCAGCGTAAACCACTCATAGGCGATCGGAATCGAAATCAGCGCAAAAACCCGCGCTAGATCAGAAACAATCATGACCCGGCGTTTACGCCACCGATCAACCCACGCACCCGCGGGGAGGCCGATCAGGAGAAATGCGAGTGTCTGCAAACCGGTGAGAACACCGATTTCAGACTCCGTGGCGTGCAATAGAGAGATAGCGATTGCAGAGGTTGCAAGAGTGGCTACCTGGAAACCGAACTCGGCTGCGGTCTGGCCCGCCCACAGGTGCATGAAAGCGGAATTGCGCGTGAGAGGATGGCTCAGCAGCCGCCCAATCGCCCTGTTCACTTCTCCCCCATGCTGCTTTGCGTTATTTCTTCACTACCCCGATGGTGCAACCGCGCAAATCTGGGAAGTTCTCTCCGAATAGAAAAATACAAGAACGACTTGAAAACCAAGCCGTTTTTGTATCTTCAGTGCCCCCGAGACGATTCGAACGTCCGACACCCGCTTTAGGAGAGCGGTGCTCTATCCCCTGAGCTACGAGGGCGCACCCCCATAGACTACCATTTCACGCAGCTCTTTCTCAGAGGCGACCGAAACGCCAAGGAGCGGGAGGGTTCAGCGCCTTGTCCACTCTTGTGCGGGATCAGGCAGAACGTCGTGATGCTTCGAAGGAACAACCATAACTGGGCAGGTCGAGTGCGCAATCACCGTCTGCGAGGTAGATCCCAGCAAAATCCCGGCGAAACCGCCACGGCCTCGAGTCCCTACAACAACAAGATCAACCGCGGTCGAGAACTCGATGAGCAAAGAGGAGGGAGACCCATCAAGCGCATGGCGCGCAACCTTGCGTGAGCGTCCGTCCAGCGCTTGATCGACAGCCGCGTCAAGGCCTTCCTTGACGTCCTTCAACATGGCATCGCGGTCAATATTTGCGGGAAGCCACGCCATCATGGCCGTCCCCGTTGCCATCGGCACTGCTGCGACCGCCGTCAGGCGAGCATCCCACAGCTCGGCCTCGTCGATTGCCCGCTTCAGAGCAGAGGTTGCGCCCTCCGAGCCATCGGAACCAACAACGATTCTCTCAACCGGGGTGAATCCCTTACCGGAGGTATGACGCGGAACAATGACGACCGGGCACTTCGCGTGTGCAGGAAGAGCAGAGGAGACCGTTCCCAGCAGACGGTCCGCGAAACCTCCCCCGCCGCGCGATCCCACAACGATCAGGTCGACTTCCTTGGACATATCGATGAGGATACCCGCGGGATCTCCGGCCTCGACAACTCCATGCACGTTCGTTGCACCGATTTCACGCGCAAGATCGACGCCTTGCTGAACGATTTGAGATGCGCCTTCCTTAAGAGCCGCATCATCAAGAACCGCATACCCGCCATCGAGAGTCGCTGCTGCATAGGACGCGACCGCGTAGGTACAAATGATGTGAAGGCGGCAGTCACGTACCTTTGAACGCTCAGCTGCCCACTTAACTGCTGCGTAGCTCTCCTTTGAGCCATCGACTCCGACCAAAATCACTTCTGATGTCCCCATGACTACCTCCTCGTGATTGCCGTCGCCTCTATTTTGCCCTATTTCAAGCTGAAATGTCAGGGGTTCAGGATATCCCCAGAGAAATAGTGAAGGGGCCGCAGAAGCGACCCCTTCACTCACACAGGAAAACTCAGTAGCGCACGAAGCTGTAGTTGCCCCACAGCGGCTGGATCTTCGTCACAGAGCCGGGAGTCGTTGCTTCGATAACCATTCCGTTACCGGCGTAGATGCCCACGTGTCCGTAGGCGTGCCACACCAAGTCACCGGGGCGAGCCTCGGAAGCCGAGACGAAGGTGCCTGCTGCACCCTGTGCGCCGGAAGTACGGGGAATGGAGATACCAGCCCGGGCGTAGACGTACTGGGTGAAGCCCGAGCAGTCGAAGCCCGCGGGGGTTGAGCCACCGTAAACGTAAGGAATGCCAGTGAGAGACATCGCGATCGAGACGATGTCCGAGCCCGAGGGGTTCACTGCAGCAGACGAAGTCGCAGAAGCGCCAAGATCCGCGCGAGTGTAATCACGCGAAGCAGCATTCGTCGTTGCAACAGCGGCCGGGGCTTCAGCCGAAGCGGAAACTTCGTCACTAGCAGACCAGGCGATATCCGGGACCGAAACAGTCGTAGGCAGAACGGTCGCGGTGTTTGTGGAAGTATCGACCGCAGCTTCATGAGCGGTAGGGGCTGCAGTTGCAGCTCCACCGACGACAGCAGTCAGTGCAAGTCCAGCAGCTGACGCAACGGCAGTGCCACGAAGCGGAGTCTTGAACGACGTGAGAGTGTCAGCCAGGTCGAAAACAGGGGCCATCGGGCGGCGGGCCTTGCGGTGCCGCGGGGCAGGCTTTGCTGTTGTCACAATTTTCTCCTCTTAGACCTGCGAGGTGAGCTGTCGGGTTCGGGCGGGAGTGCCCGGCTTGGTTTCCCAAGCTTCACCCCAAGACCCCAAAGGGTCGGAATTGGTTTCCCCGCGTTGAACCTCAGTTTCCCAATCTCTTCGCGGTTCAACCTCGGTGAACGAAGAGCGGTCGGCTTTTTCGCCTTGTTTCAGTCTAGCGTAGCATCCTCGAAATGTCACGCGAATGTAACGAAAGGATGACGAACATATTACAGGTTTTCTTAAGGTTTTACAGGCAGTTTCCAGAAACGCTGATCAGGGGTCAATTCAGATCGACGAACAAATGCGGAGAAAGTGCGAGCGGAAGCTGAACCGCACCGGTTTGTGTTACCGAACTCCCATCCGCAGCGCGAGTGACCTCAAGAAGAACTTGGCGAGCATCCGCTTCAAAGGCAATTTCCGCCCCCGGAACAACCCCGAGACGGGCAAAGTCAGCCAAGAGCTCGGTCTCTGCTTGAATGGGCTCCCCAATTCGGGTAACGACCGCAGAATTTGCACCACCCATCCGCAGTGCGAGCTCCATTGAAATACCCGTAGACGTAGCATCGGTACCAGGAATGGGGTTTCCGTAGGGATCCGTCGTCGGGTTATTGAGAATTTCGCCGAGGCGCTTTTCAACCTGGTCCGACATGACATGTTCCCAGCGGCAGGCCTCCTCGTGCGTGCACGCCCAGTCCAAACCAATGACGTCGGTCAGCAAGCGCTCTGCGAGGCGGTGCTTGCGAACCACCTCAACCGCCTTTGCGCGCCCCAAGTCTGTCAATTCCAGCCTGCGATCCCCCATCACATGGACGAGGCCGTCGCGCTCCATTCGTCCCACCGTCTGCGAGACCGTGGGGCCAGAGTGCCCCAATCGCTCAACAATGCGGGCACGCAGAGGCGTCACTCCATCTTCTTCGAGCTCGAAGATCGTCTTGAGATACATTTCAGTGGTATCGATCAGGTCGCTCACGGTTTCCTCCATGGCTAGGTACTGCCCCCAAGGGTACATACTTCTACCTGCTACGCGTGTTCAAGCGCACAAAACCGCGTGTTTAAGGGTGTCATGGGTACCACTCAAACCCCTAATTGGGATAGGCGAGTGTTATCAATTCCCTTCGCCTTCACCATGGTGAGCATGCGGGTTGTCGATCTCAATGGGATGCGCACTGGCGTGAAGATGAACGCTTACATTCCACCGCTTCATGCTCCAGGCCGTCGCAATAACAGCAACAATCAAAGTAACAACCGAACCGACCCAGATCGAAGCACGAGCATCGATCACTTCACCAATCCATCCGACGAAAGGCGAACCGATGGGGGTCGACCCCATAACAACCATGCCGTAGAGGGCCAAGACACGTCCACGCATCTCTTCGATAGTGGTTGTCTGCACTGTGGCATTCGCAGCGGTCAGCATCGTGATCATGGCAAAGCCATTCGGAATACACATCAGCGCGTAGGTTTCGTAGGTTGGCATAAATGCCAGAATCGTTGAGACAATGCTGAGAGCGATCGTCGATCCCATAACCAAACGCAAACGAGGCAGCTTACGCCTAGCAGCAAAGAGAGCACCAGACAAAGAACCAACCGCGATCAGCGTTCCCAAAATACCGTATTGTCCCGCGCCCTTATGGAACACGCTTGTCGCCATGACCGCGGTCGTTAATTGCTGGTTGAGTGTCAAAGCCGAGGCAACGCCAACGACAAGGATGATCAACAAAAGGTCAGGGCGGCCTCGCAGATAGACCAAACCCTCACGCAACTGCCCTTTCTTGCGAGGAACCGGCCGACGCGGAACCAGATCGCGATGACGGATCGAGGTCGTAAACATCGCCGCAACAAGGAAGATCCCGGTGTTCACGAAAAAGACCCAGGCCTCGCCAACCCAATCAATCATCAAACCCGAGATCGCCGGGCCAATCAGGCGAGCGAAGTTAAAGGCAACAGAGTTCAGCGCGACCGCGTTGGTGATCGACCTCGCAGGGACAAGCTCCGAAACAAAAGCCTGGCGAGCCGGTGAATCGAAAGCCGCCGCAAGTCCCCCGCCAAACGCAAGAAGGTAGACCAGCCACAAGCTCGCATGCCCCGTGAAGACCATGACCCCCAGCAAAAGACCGAAAACACCAAAAGAACACTGAGTGATCTGGATGATTGTCTTACGGTCCACGCGATCAACGACAACGCCCGCGTACGGGCTGAAGAGTAAGAGCGGCAGAAACTGTAAGGCCGTAACAATACCGACTTGAAACGAAGAATTATCGGTCAGGACCGTGAGAACCAGCCAGTCCTGGGCAACGCGTTGCATCCACTGAGCCGAAGCCGCAAGGGCATTGGCAATGAACCAATGCCGAAAGCTTCGGTATTGCATGGATTGAAACGTCGTTGACACGAACTCCCCTACTTTCGTTTCGTCTTCATTTGAGAATACGCCACAAGGGGAATCTCCTGGGATAAACATGTGGGGGCAAGACACGATCACTCGTATCTCACCCCCACGCGAGGAAGGATCAGGATCAGGCTCCCAGGGCCGCTTGGATCGGACCCAAGAGGAAGTAGATGACGAAGAGAATCGACGCCAGCCACATCAGCGGATGAATATTGCGCGCCTTACCAACGGCAATCTGGATGACCGTGTAGGCAATGAAGCCAACACCGATACCCGCCGAGATCGAGTAGGCGAAAGGCATGAAAGCGATGGTGAGGAATCCGGGAATTGCGAACTCCGGATCCTTCCAATCGACTTCCAGAACCTGAGCCATCATCAAGAAGCCAACGAAGACCAAAGCGGTCGAAGCGGCCTCGGTCGGAACCAGCTGAACGAGGGGCGACAGGAAGGTCGACAGCAGGAAGAGGACACCGGTGACAACCGAGGCCAAACCCGTACGTGCACCTTCACCCACACCCGAGGTGGATTCGATGTAGGAGGTGTTTGAGGAAACGCCACCCAGACCACCTGCAGCGGCAGCCAGAGAGTCGATGAGGAGGATGCGGCTGGAGTGAGGGGGGTTTCCGCCATTATCCAAGAGGTCGCCTTCAGCACCCACGGCGACCATGGTTCCCATGGTGTCGAAGAAGTCCGCGAGCATCAGGGAGAAGATCAGCAGGATCACCGAGACGGCGCCGAGCTTGCTGAAAGCTCCGATGAAGTCAATCTGGAACAGGGAGTTGAAGGAAGGAATCGAGATGGGCGAACCACTCAGGGAGGGAATAGTTTGTCCCCAGCCGGTGGGAGTCGTTTCACTCTTAGCAGGCAGGTGAAGGATTGCCTGCAAGATGACGGCCAAGACGGTCGAGGAGAGCAGGCCGATCAGCATTGCACCCTTTACCTTGCGGACATACAAGATAATGGTGACAACCAAGCCGAAAACGAAGACCAGAGTTGGCCAGCCGTCCAAAGATCCGTTGATGCCCAACTGAACCGGGGTTGAACCTGCACGGATAATACCCGCGTTAATCAGACCAACCAGGGAGACGAAGAGGCCGATACCAACGGAGATTGCGGTCTTGAGCTGGTAGGGAACCGCGCGGAAAACGGCCTCGCGGAATCCGGTCAGAACCAAGACCGTAATGAGGATGCCTTCCCAGAAAATCAGGCCCATGGCCTCTTGGAAGGTCAGTTTTGCTCCCAGAACAAGTGTGAAAGCAACGATGGCATTCAAGCCCATACCCGCGGCCAGAGCCAGCGGGTAGTTTGCGACCACACCCATGAGAATAGTCATGATGCCGGCAACCAAAGCGGTGCCGGCAGCAATTCCAGGGGCAGTGATGGAGCTACCCTCGGGCAGGGCAGCAGAAAGAATCAACGGGTTAACAACAAGGATGTAGGCCATTGCAAAGAAGGTGACCACGCCACCTCGAATTTCACGGCCAACAGTGGATCCACGTTCAGAAATGTGGAAGAAAGCGTCAAGGGAATTTAGTGGCTTCGCGCTCGTGGGCGCTTTTTCTTGTGTGCTCACTCCCCAAATTTTCGCTGAAAAAACCCTCAAAGTGAAGCGTTCTTCACCTGGCGAGACCAGTTTTGATTTGAGTCACTGACCTGCTTATAGTTCTTGTTTAGAACCAGTTCAGGTTGTTTAAGCGTCAATGCGTTCAGACTCGACAAGGAAGTCGTTCACACGAGAGGGCCGAACCGGCCAATCTGTCCCGTTATTGGGGACATCCGTTTCCGAGTGCGCACCGCAGGCGTGATCCAAACTGACGACGCAGCCATCATCCGGAGCCCATTCATTTGCGCATACTCCGAAGGCTAGGCGCATCGAGCCGGCCATCTTCATCAAGAAGCCGCAGGTCGAGCAGGTCTGCTTCGGACGCCGTCCACGCTTGGGGCCTCGCTCTGATTCGTACCAGCGCTGGGCGGCCTGATCGTGTCCTTTTGCAGAAAGCACGCGAACGCGCCCTAAACCGAGTTCACGATCGGTGGGAAGATCCGGATACTCACCACTGTCTTCCAAACCCGATTCCAAACGGTCATCGTCATCACGATAGGGCAAGACATCATCGCGACTCACGTCACCGGGTTGAAGGCGTTCCTCCCAGGGAACCCATTCGGGAGCCAAAAGCGATCCCTCGCCAGGAACCAGATCGACTTCGCAAACGGTGATCTTGCGTGAACGAGGAACTCGCGTCACGGTCACAGACCAGCGCCACCCCACATAACCCGCGTCCGTACACGCAAAGTAGTGCGTACCCAGACGTTCTGCGTTCATCTCAAACGATAGATATTCACCGAGTGAAGATTCTCCCGCTATTTCGAGGGCGTTTTCGCGCGCGAAATCAACCGCTTGGGCTAGTTGAGCATCCACGCGGTTATGAGCGGAAGTGTTCTTTTCAGGCATCAAAATCCTCTGCAACGGCTCGCATGACCTTCGCGATCTTCGCAGCGTTTTCCGGGTAGTGGCCACGGCGCAAAGACTCCGAAGAGGCATCGAGCAGCTTAATCAAGTCTTCGACGACGGAAACCATTGCTTCAGGCTTGCGACGCTGTGCACGCGCAACAGAGTGCGGCGCGGCGATCACGCGAACAGATAGTGCCTGCGGACCTTTGCGTCCGTCAGCGATTCCGTACTCGACACGAGTACCGGGACGAGGAATCACTCCTTCAGGAAGAGCTGACGAGTGCAGAAAAACCTGTTCACCGTCTTCTCCTGTAATGAAACCAAAACCGCGCTCGGCATCAAAAAACTTCACCTTACCAGTGGGCATTTCCGCACTCCTTCCTTTGTCATTTGGTTTACGACGTAACCACCATCATAGATGGCTCTCCACTCAGCCGCCGCATCGTCGTAAGCTAGTGGCTATGTTTTACCACGGTTTTCGCTCCCGGTGTATTGCGCTCTTTGCCGCAATTGCGTTCGTTTGCATGCCAATTGGCATGGCTCACGCCGATTCCCCCGTGACCATCACCTCGACTGTCACAGACCCGCATTCTTTCCTGTCTGATTCTCAGGCACAGTCTGCCAGCCAAAGCCTCAGCAAGCTTAAGTCAGGTGGCCTGGACGCCTACGTCGTCTTGGTTAAAGACTTTTCTGATCAGGCTCCGGTGAAGTGGTGCGAGGCCGCGGGAACCAAATCCGGTTTGTCTAACGCCTCTCTTGTCCTTGTGATTGCCACAGAGCAGCGCGTTGCAGCGACCTGCGGAAACACCGACCAGAAGGGTATCGCTGACTCCGCGGTTGTCAGCGCCTTCGCTGCCGCGAAGACGGAACTTGGGAAAGCAAATCCACTTGATGCAGACACTGTCGTTTCGGCAATTCAGGCCTACTCTTCGAGCTTGAAGACCGCCCAGTCCAGCGGAGTGACAACAACAAAGACAAGGGCAACAAGTGCAGCTACGCGTTCGTCTACCAGCACAAGCGATAGTTCGGCCTTCCCGCTGGGTTCTATTTTTCTCTTTCTCTTATTCTTGATTCTCCTCCCGATTATCCTCGTCACGGCCATCGCGCGTTCGCAGCGCAAGACACGAAAGACCGTTGTCGGCACGCAGGAACAGCAAAGGGTCCAGTCGACCCTGGACCTTGCACGCATGCTTCTTGACGCCGACGATGTCGTGCGCGCAGCCGAGGATGAGATCGAATTTGCTCGCGCTCAATTCGGCCCCGATGCCGTTGCTTCCTTCTCCAGTGCAATTGACAACGCGCGAGCCCTGGTCAGCCGTGGATTCGCCCTGCAACGCGGAAATGAGGACGGATCGAATCCCGTTTCTACCCAGGAAATGAATGACTTCATCAACCGCCTCAACGCGGCAATGAACCAGCTCGTTCAAGAAAAGCAAACCTTCACCGAGCGCCGCAATAAGGAAGCAAATATCGGCCAGCAGGTCAGTGATCTTCTCGAGTCGATTGCGCAGACACGCAATCAGATTTCGCAGGCGCAGATGGATCTGCAGACCCTCAAGCTTGCGTATTCTGCCGAGGCCATCGCTTCCTTAATCGGTCGCCCTGACCAAGCCCGCGCGCTCCTTGATCAAGCTGAGACAAGCGCAAAGGAAGCTCTCGCAGCTCAGCAGTCCGGACAAAACGCCTACGAGACTCTAGAAGTTGCACGCCGCGCTCTGGCTCTTGCTCGCCACCAGCTTGAATCGATTACCCAAGCACCCGACCAGCTTGCCCGTTCGTCCGAGCTTCTGACCGCTGCAATCGGCTCGATCACTTCCGATATTTCTGATGTCACTCGCTTGAAGGCCGATCCAGTCGCCTTCAAGCCCTTGGTCGAATCGGCTCAGGCTGCCATTAGCGGCGGCCACGCTGCCCAAAACGGCCAGGGTGATCCTCTTGCTGCTCTGGAATCCTTGCGTCTTGCAGAGGCTGCGCTTGACGAGGCCTTGGCTCCCCTGCGTAGCGCCGAAGAACGCGCCCAGCGTGCTCAATCGGGAATCGACGCGCTCCTTTCGCAGGCTGATTCAGAGGTTGCACGCGCGAACCAGCACATTACAAGCCACGGATCCTTGGTCGGATTCGATGCACGTTCCCAGCTTTCTTTTGCGCGCTCCGCACTCCAAAATGCCCACTCATTCCACAACCAGGGCAACGACGAGAGCGCTGCCGCCCAAGCACGCACTGCAATTTCCTACGCACAGTCAGCTATGACAGCCCCGCTCACTACTCCCCAGCCGTCATCCGGAAGCCGTATTGCGGATGGCCTCACCGGAGCCCTGGTCTGGTCGGTTCTCGACAGCATCCTTTCCTCGGGCGGCTCACACCGTCGTTCCTGGGATAGCGGTTGGGGCGGATCAAGTTGGGGTGGCGGAGGCTCCAGCAATAGCGGCAGTTTCGGTGGTTTTGGCGGATCCTCAGGAGGCTTTGGCGGCTCCAGTGGATCAGGTCACACCGATTCGTTCTAATTAAGGTATAGTTCAACCAACATCCCTTTCCCGCATCCCAAGGAGAAAACAATGGCGGAAAAGCAGACCATTCTCGGACGCATCTCGCAGCTGGCCAAGGCCAACATCAACGCGCTCCTCGACCGCGCTGAAGACCCGCAGAAGATGCTCGACCAGCTCATTCGTGACTACACGAACTCCATTGCAGAAGCAGAAACTGCAGTCGCACAGACTGTTGGCAACCTCCGCTTGGCTGAAAAGGATCACGAAGAAGACGTCGCAGTCGCCGCAGACTGGGGACGCAAGGCAGCCGCGGCCTCGGCAAAGGCTGAGGAACTGCGCGCGGCCGGCGATCAGGCTGGCGCACAGAAGTGGGACGACCTCGCACGCGTCGCCATCGGCAAGCAGATCCAGTTCGAAGGCGAAGCAAAGACCGCTGAGCCCATCATTGCCTCTCAGCGCGAAGTTGTCGAGAAGCTCAAGACCGGTCTGACGCAGATGAAGGACAAGCTTGGAGAGCTCAAGATCAAGCGCGATCAGCTTGTTGCTCGCCAGAAGGCAGCCGAGGCTCAGGCACAGGTGACCGATGCCGTTTCCTCGATCAATATCCTCGATCCTTCTTCCGAACTCTCACGCTTCGAGGACAAGGTTCGTCGCACTGAGGCACTTGCGCAGGGCAAGGCAGAGGTCGCCGCATCTTCGCTCGACGCTCAGTTTGCCGAGCTCGAGACCGATGCTTCGCAGGTCGAGATTGAAGCTCGTCTTGCAGCACTGAAGCAGCAGAACTGATTCATTACATAAAAAGTGTGGGCCCTGGATTCCAGGGCCCACACTTTTGCGTTTTAGATGTAGTCGAAGGGATCGAAGGCATCGATGTCGATGATGTGAATGCGCGGGAGCTGAACTTGGAAGGCATGCGCATCGTATTCGAGGTCGATAATTTCGAGTCCCATATCCTCAAGCTCATGGAATTGACTCGAGAGGAATTCCTTGAAGCACATGATCCCGACGCGATGCCCGTTCTCAAGGAGCTCTTGAATTTGGGGAAGGAAATCCGCGTCGTGTGAGGCCAAAATAACTGACCCCACGCCCTTGTGGGCGATCGCCTCGAGAGTGCGTTGGATACCAACGTCAACGACTTTCATATCTTCGGGACCCGCCAGGGGCAGCGCACGATAGCCCATCGCATGTAGCGCTTGAATAAAGCCCATGGGCAAGTAGCCAGAACTCCCGTTCAGGAAGAACAGGCCGCGCACGTGCTGGTCCCAGAGCTGTTCAGTCGCCTCGCGAATACGATCCCAACGGGGTCGTTCTTCGGGAGTGGGGCGGCGCTCTAAAACGGATAGGCCAAGGGTGGCGTCAATATTTTCGCCATCAATCAGGAGGTAGGTCTCTTCGACGTCAACGGGATCCATAGAGCAATCCTATCTTGCCCTTAGGATCCCGTTGAGTGTTTTTACGCGCGCCCCGTCACCTAGTCTTCTTCGACCCAATCAAAAGTTCTGGTCACGGCCTTCTTCCACAGACGGTATGTGCGATCACGCTCGGCGGCATCCATCGTGGGAGTCCAGCGTTTTCCTTCGTGCCAGTTGGCCACGATGTCTTCGGTTCCTGTCCAGTAACCAACAGCAATTCCAGCCGCGTAGGCCGCGCCCAGCGCAGTCGTTTCAATGACTTTCGGGCGAACAACGTCTACGCCACATAGGTCGGCTTGGAACTGCATGACGAGGTTGTCATGCGTCATTCCACCGTCAACTTTAAGTTCCTTGAGTGGCACTCCCGCATCCGCGTTCATTGCGTCGAGGACTTCGGCGCTTTGGAATGCCGTCGACTCTTCGACGGCGCGGGCGATGTGTCCCTTAGTGACATAGCGAGTCAGTCCCACAATTGCCCCGCGCGCATCCGAACGCCAGTAGGGGGCGAAGAGTCCTGAGAATGCCGGGACGAAGTAGACTCCCCCGTTATCGTCAACGGTCTGAGCAAGTGCCTGAATATCCTTCGATTCTTCAATGAGTCCCAGGTTGTCGCGCATCCATTGGGTGAGCGAACCGGCGATGGCGATCGAGCCTTCGAGGGCGTAGACCGGATCCTGGTCGCCGATCTTGTAAGCGACTGTTGTGAGTAGACCGTTTTCAGAAAAGACCGGCTCGGTACCGGTATTCATCAGCATGAAGCAGCCGGTTCCGTAGGTGTTCTTCGCCATGCCCTTTTCAAAGCATGCTTGGCCGAAAGTTGCAGCTTGCTGATCACCGAGGATGCCCGAGATCGGGGTATCGATGAGCAAGCCATTCTTCCGTCCATAGCCGTAGATCTCAGAAGACGATTTGATTTCGGGGAGCATCGACATGGGGATCCCGAAGATCTCGCATACGTTCTCACGCCACTGAAGCGTACGGATATCCATAAGCATCGTGCGCGAGGCGTTGGTGACATCGGTGCAGTGCACACCGCCATTGACCCCGCCCGTCAGATTCCACAAAACCCAGCAGTCGGTGTTGCCGAAGAGGAGGTCCCCGGCCTCGGCACGCTGACGCGCTCCCTCAACGTTGTCGAGAATCCACTTAATCTTTGAGCCTGAGAAATAGGGTGAGAGCCCGAGGCCGCAGATCTGACGGAAGCGATCAGGTCCTTCCTCCCCCTCGAGTTCTTTTACGATGTCGGAGGTCCGCATGTCTTGCCAGACGATTGCGTTGTAGACAGGTTCTCCGGTGTTCTTATCCCACACCACGGTGGTCTCTCGCTGGTTTGTAATTCCAACAGCCGCAAGAGAGTGACGGTTAATTTCTGCCTTTTGCAAGGCTTCGGCAACAACTGTTCGCACAGAACCCCAAATTTCCATCGGGTCGTGCTCTACCCATCCTGGATTGGGGAAAATCTGAGTGAATTCCTTCTGCCCAACGGAGACAATTTCACCGGAGTGATTGAAGATGATCGCTCGTGTGGAGGTTGTTCCTTGGTCGATCGCCATGACAAATTTTTCGGTAGTCATGAATGTCCTTTCAGAGTTGCTGTCACGTCGTTGTGCACTACTCGGGCGCAAGCGAGAAAGTAGATTGCGGCAGCGATGACGATGTTCCCCAAACACGAGGAACACCGCGCAACGAAGCGCGATCCAAGAATCCTTCTAGTATCTCATTCATTGCCTACGCACCATAATTTCAATGAACGTTTGTTCAGGCCTGAGGATCCCCCATTCACGAATTGACGAGGTTCACATGCTCACTTTTGGCGTAAACACGCGATTCATCAAATATATCCCGCTGCACGCTTGTGCATGGCATACTAGGAAATGTGACGATACGTGACGAACAGGCGCATGAAGCAGCCTCGATGTACTACCTCCAGGGGCAGACGATGGAAACCATCGCCCGCCACCTCGGTGTGTCACGTTCATCCGTCTCCCGCTTACTGACCTACGCACGCAATTCGGGCTTGGTCCGTATTTCTGTCGCCGCGACTCCCGGGAACCGGGGTTCGCTATCAGGGCAGATCAACGAGGTTTTCGGAGTCCACACTTCGGTTGTTCCCGTCCACGATATTCACACCGAAGTCAATCGCCTCCACAACGTTGCTCGCGTCGCTGCAGAACGACTAGTTGATCTCTTAAAGCCCGGTGACACTTTAGGAATCGCCTGGGGTAACACGACATCCGAGGTCACACGGTGTCTACCTCGAGTCAACCTTCCGGGGTCTACGGTTGTCCAGCTCAACGGCGCAGCAACAGCAACAGAATCCGGCTTTCCCTACGCCGACGCAATTATTTCACGCGCTGCGACCGCACTTGGCGCACGCATGGTTCACTTCCCTGTTCCCGCATTCTTTGATTTCCCAGAAACTAAAGAAGCATTGTGGAGAGAACGCTCGATTACCTCCGTACTTGCAACGATCGATTCGGCAAATGTCGCTCTCTTCGGTGTCGGTTCTCTTTCCGCGCGTCTCCCTTCACGCGTGTACTCCGGCGGATTCCTTGATGCTGATGAAATCGCTCAGGCGCAAGAAGATGGCGTCGTGGGCGACGTGTGCACGGTCCTCATTCGCGAGGACGGTTCAACCGATATGGACTTAAACCGTCGTGCTTCGGGTCCTTTCCCTGAAACCTTGAAGAAGATTCCGAGGCGTCTTGCCGTCGTTGCGGGCGCTTCGAAGGCTCTCCCACTTCTGGGAGCTCTACGCGCGGGAGTCATCACCGATCTTGTCTTGGATGACGGCGCTGCGCGAGAGCTTCTTGACCTGATCCGCCACCGCATGCACGCCTAAGCCGCACCCGTGACGCTTTATCGCTGCGTTTTCAGATAGTACCCACCAGCGCTTAGGTGCACTCTCTACATACAAAGGCGGCCGGCCTCGTCAATTGACGAAAGCCGGCCGCATTTACGTACTCAGCCCAAGCGCTTCACCAAGGGGAAGGGGATCGTTTCACGGATTCCCTGTCCGGTCAGCACCATCAGCAGGCGGTCAATTCCCATGCCCATGCCACCGCAGGGCGGGAAGCCCTGCTCCATGGCAATAAGGAAGTCCTCATCCAAAACCATGGCTTCGGGATCACCATTGGCAGCTGCCAGAGCCTGCGCTTCAAAACGCTGACGCTGAACGACGGGATCAGCGAGCTCGGAGTATGCCGTTGCGGTCTCAAAACCACGAACATACAGGTCCCACTTCTCAGTCAACCCCGGACGCGAACGGTGGTAACGGGTCAGCGGAGAAGTATCCTCGGGGAAGTCGTAGACGAAGGTCGGTGCCCACAGCTTCGAGGCAACGAGCTCTTCGAAGATATCCTCGACGATCTTGCCATTGACTGCGTAATCATCAACCTCAATACCGATCTGATCGGCGTACTTAAGCAGCTTCTCACGAGGCGTATCCACCGTGATCTCTTCACCCAAAGCTTCTGAGGTCGAGCCATACAGGTCGATGTGGTCCCAATCGCCCGAAAGGTCATACTCGGTGCCATCAGCAAGAGTGACAATTTCCTGACCTTCGGGAAGATCAAAGGCATCACGAGCAGCCTGCTGGATAAGGTTTCGGGTCAGAGCAGCCATTCCGTTGTAGTCGGAATAGGCCTCGTAGGCCTCCAGCGAGGTGAATTCGGGGCTGTGAGAGGAATCCATGCCTTCGTTACGGAAGTTACGGTTCATCTCGAAGACGCGATCCACGCCACCGACGACTGCGCGCTTGAGGTAGATCTCGGTTGCAATACGCAGATAGAGGTCCATATCCAGCGCATTCATATGCGTGATGAAGGGACGTGCCGAAGCGCCACCGTGGATGACTTGGAGCATCGGAGTCTCGAGCTCAATGTATTCACGGCGGAAGAAGTTCTCACGAATGGAACGGTTCACCGCAGCGCGGATACGGATCATATTGCGCGCAGCAGGACGGGTGATCAGGTCGAGCTCGCGGCGACGGATTCGCTGGTCTTCCGAAAGAGTAACTTCTTCACCCTCCGCGGTCGTCCATGTCTTCGGCAAAGGACGTAGGGCCTTTGAGGCAATCGCCCACGAGGCGTCAGGAGCGGGAAGTGCAGTCGGGGCCGCGTCGTAAGCAGCTTGGGCCTCGGGAGTCACTTCAGCCGGGGTAGCGAAGATCGACAGTTCGCCGCGCTTGGAAGAAATCACGCGACCGTGAACATAAAGGAAGTCACCCAAGTCAACGTCGTTTTTGTACTGAGCCAGCGACTCTACACCAACCGAGGCGGCAGAGAGCATCACTTGGATCTTGTTGCCCGCACCATCCATGAGGGTTGCAAAGCAGAGCTTTCCACCGTTACGTGCCAAAACCACACGGCCAGAGAGAGCAACGATATCGTCGGTCTCTTCACCAGCTTCCAGATGGCTGTACTTTTCACGGACCTTTGCGATGGTCGTGGTGATAGGAAGCTTCACAGGGTAGGCGGGAATCCCTGCTTCCATGAGGCGTGCACGCTTGGCAGCGCGAATTTGTACTTGTTCAGGGGTATCGTCAACAGGCGAATCAGTCATGACTTCAATGGTAGCGAAAGCCGAAGACTTATCGAACTTCCAGCGCCCGCGCTGAGCAATTTCACACGCCTGAGCTCTTCAAACCTAGGCTTTGTGCTTGGGATGTGGATTCTGGGACATGCCCCAGAGCTGCCCCTTTTTCAAGAATGCGATTGTGTGAATCAACGAAAACGACACTGGGCGTTACAGAGCGAACCTGGGATTCGGGGACCTGGGCATAGGCCATGATGATGACCAAATCATCCAGGTTCACCAGATGCGCCGCGGCTCCATTGAGCTGAATGACACCACTTCCGCGCTGACCAGCGATTGTGTACGTCGATAAGCGTGATCCGTTGTTCACATCCGCAATATCTACTTTTTGGCCGGGAACAATATTGGCCGCATCCAAGAGGTCTTCGTCGATGGTAATCGAGCCAACATAATGCAAATCGGCTCCAGTTACTCGTGCACGGTGAATCTTTCCAATCACCATGGTCCGAGTCATTTCACTCATGACGTGCGCCTCCGGCAGCAGAAATAACGACATCCGCGTTATCGATCAAGCGAGTCGCTCCGACCCGCGCAGCAAGAAGAATTCGAGCGCGCAGGCTCCCCTGCGTTGCCGCAGCTTCCAGCGCATTTTCACGGCTATCCTCATCCACTTGCTCTGCAGCGCTTCCCGTCCCCGCAAGCAGGGTGAAATCGTCATCATCCACGATCGCAACGTAATCGGGAACGACTCCCTCTTCGGCCTCGAGAACGGAGGATGCAGCACGCAAAACCTCGTCAAGAGGAACACCCAAAGCCGCTGCAGCGCGGGCCTCGTCAATCGCACGCGACAGGGAACGCGCGTGCACGCGTTCTTCCTCACTGAGGTACTGATTACGCGAAGAGAGCGCAACACCATCGCTATCGCGAACAATCTCAACGGCCTGAATGCGCACGGGCATATCCAAGTCACGAACAAAAGTGCGAATAACTGCCAGCTGTTGGGCATCTTTTTGACCAAAGAGCGCAACATCAGGACGGATCAGATTCATTGCCTTTGAGACGACCAAAGCAACGCCGGCAAAGTGCGTCGGACGGGTTGCACCTTCAAGTATGTGAGCAACCGGACCAGCGTCCATACGGGTGGTTGCAGGAGTTGGGTAAGCATCGGTAACGGAAGGAGCCCATACAAGATCAGTACCCACCGTTGACAGTGCCTCCATATCGGCATCCAATGTGCGCGGGTAGGCATCGTAGTCCTCGCCCGGAGCAAACTGGGTGGGGTTCACGAAGATTGTGACGATGACATGATCGGCAAGCTCCTGTGCCTTCCGGACAAGCTCGAGGTGTCCTCGGTGGAGCGCTCCCATTGTCATGACCAGCGCGCGCGTCCCCTCAAGTTGGGATAGTGCTTGCGCAAGTTCTTCTCGGGTATGCGTCAACTGAGGCGTAGAGTTCATATGACTTATTTTCGCTCGAAAGGCCCCCGAAGCGCCATTTCGTGGGGGTCTAACAGGTCACTTTTCACCCATTTCGCGCACGGCTGCGCGTATTTCCGAGGCCACCTGAGAGCTGATTCGTCCCTCAAATTCCAGCAGGTCGACAGTGTGCAGAGTCATTGCCGCGTAGGTCGAGCGTGCATCCTCGAGGCGGTGTGCCCACTGGCCCTCCCCCGCCAAGTTTTCTTCCTTGGCTTTGATTTCTAGAACGCTCAGGTGCTCGCGAATTGTTCCGACATCGCCCCGCGGGATGGGGCCAGAAACCCCGCGGTCTCCCGCTCGCAGCGCGCGATCTAGTGCGGCCTCGCACAGGGGACGCAAGAAAGTTCCCGGATCCTCAATTCCAACGGTGGAGAGGATCTGCTTAGACTGCGCGACTACAGTGGCAAGGAAATTTGCACCATGATTCAACGCAGCGTGGTAAACGCCGCGGTCTTCTTCGGCAACTTCAAAGGGTTCTCCGCCCATCTCAACGACAAGCGCCTGCGCAATGGGAAGCGCGATGGCCGGAGCGGTCACAGCAAAGGGAGTGCCGATCAGGCGAGGAATATCCACGGACGTGCCCGTGAAGGTCATCGCGGGGTGAATTGCCAGCGGAATTGCACCCGCACGGGTTGCGGGTTCAAGGACCTCAATCCCGTGCGCTCCCGAGGTATGAACGACCAGCTGCGAAGCCTTCCACGCGCCAAGTTCCCCAAGGCCGGACACCAAGCCCGCGAGTTGATCGTCCGGAACAGTCAGGAGAACCATTTCGCAGCTGTGAACGATCTCTTCTACGGGCAGGATGGGGATTCCCGGGAGTAGCGCATCGGCGCGTTCTTTCGACTCTTCAGAGGAGGCACTGACCCCCACGAGCTTATGTCCAACTGCACGTAGGGCCGATCCGAGGACCGGGCCAACGTGCCCCATGCCGATAATGCCGATATCTAGGCGTCCACCACGCATGTTGAGCCTTACTGTGTCATTGGTGATGTCTCAAAGCCTGATCGCACACCATTTTCCATGCGGAGCATCCACTTTTCGGGAGGCTCGCTTGCTCGCGTGACATGCCCGAGGCGGAGCAGGGTTTCGAGATCCGCACTCACCTGCGTGGCGTCCTGATGTTCTGCTTTCATGGAGAAGGGCCCGGGAACCAAGTGCATGTGAAGGGTTGCAACGCCCAGCGCGCGTTCCAGAGGACCGGCCTTCGCACTGACGGACTGCAGGCGGGCGATAGGCGCCCAGAAGCTCTTGCGAGTAAGCCACCCGTCTCGGACAACGAAAGTTGTCCGAGTAATTGCGCGGGCACGACGTTTGAAGAGGAATGGATCCAGAATGAAGGCTCGCGCTGACATTCGGACAAAACCGTTGCCATCCCCTGTTCCGGCGAGCGCAGCATCAATGAAACTCGGGATGTCATCGACCCCGAGGTCCTCGATAACTGCCCACAGTGCAAAGTTCACGTCCCGGCGTGTTCCCACGGGGATGAGGACATGAGAGCTCTGCTGTTTATTTTGATCAGTATCTTTTGCCCCGTAGCCCGCCTGCAGGATCAGCACGCGATACCACCCGAAGAAACGCCACAGGAATGGCTGCTGGATCTCAATCGCGTGGATTCGCCTGGGGGGAATTGTCTGAGAACGTGTACTCAGGAGCCCGCGACGCAGGCGCAGGCCGTCCGGGGAAATCGCAAGGCGGAAGTTGGCCTCGGAAGCAAAGCGATTCCAATGGAAGCTCGCAACGGAGAGCCCCACCATAGCCACACCACCGAGAGAGGCGGTGATTCCCGCCAAGCCGATATAGGGAATACTTGCAGCGCCGATAACAATGATCACGATCAATGCCAAGACAGAGACGAGCGCGCTCATCGAAAGAAGCTGCGAGCCGAGGAGACGTCCCATTGGCACTTGGTACAGTTCACGTTCGGGTGCAACTGGGATTGTGGATGGCGCAAAGACCTCACCCGTGTAGCTGAAGTTTGCCGGCTGAGGCATCGCGCCCGGTTGTGCGGGCATTGCCGGAGCTTGCGGGTATTGACCTTGCGGAACAGGGCTGTAGGGTGCCTGGGTACTCTGCGCGCTGCCGTAGGGAGCCTGGGTGGGAGCGTAGGGGGAGGCAGCCTGGGGCGCTCCATACGGTGCCGCGTACCCTTGACCTCCCATTGCCGAGGCCTGGGCTGGACTCTGTCCGCTCATCTTCAGTCCTGCTGCGCGAGCAAGAATTTCACCGCGCAAGGCTTCTAATTCAGAGACCTTGAGGAAACCGATCGTGATATTTGAATCCGAGCCACCAGCAACCTCAACGTCGAGTTTCCCCAATCCAACAAGGCGTGCAAGGACCGGCTGGGTAATATCCACCGCTTGGATGCGGTCAAGGCGCGCGTGACGCTGATTCCGGTTCAGGATGCCTTTACGGAACCACAGCGCCGAATCAGTGAGCGCGTAGGCCGTCACTCGCCATTGAAGGAAGGTGTAGAGAAAAAGAAATGCGATGACAAGAATAGACACCAGCGCGACAAGGAAAAGCCTGTCCATAATGGCGTTTCCAAGCCCGGCGTTCATCGCTTCTTGGAGTTCATTGAGGTTTCGCACGGTAGCGAAAGCAATGATGGCAACAATGATCGGCCACACCTCGAGGAGAGGGGTGATGATGTGGACGCGTCTCCACAGCGAGGGGTCCACTCCCTGGTCTGCTGCAAACGTTCGCTGCGCAGAATTCATGATCACAGCCCCGCCATCTCAGCGCTCCCGCGCTGCGCAAGGTAGTCGCGGAGTTGGGCAGCTTGTTCGGAGGGAATGCCGTGGAGGTGAGCTGACGTCTGGGTCGATGCCGTGTGAATCACGATCGAGGAAATTCCGAACATACGCGCAATCGGGCCCTCGGAGATATCGACATACTGGATGCGGCCGTAGGGAACAATTGTCATTGAACGGAAGAACGCGCCTCGACGGATAAGGAAGTCATGTTCTCCCTGTGCCCATGCGAGGTTGCGAACTTGGCGTCCAATCAGCCATAGGAAATAGAGCCAGAGGAGGCCGACACACACAAGTGCTGCATAAAGAAGTGGCTGCGGGAATTCCTCCAAGATCTGCGTCATGACGACAATGGGGGCCGCAATGATGAGGAAGAAAACTGTCAGGGAAATCCGACGAACAGTTGCCAGCGCACGCTTGACGGGATTGAAGATCACGCCCTGCGGTTCGAAGAGGGCACGGGAGGAGTTTTTGCTCATATAAAAATGATACGGGCAGACTCCGTCATCTCCGACAATCTCACAAATAAAATTTCACACAGTGGACATTCAGGCTTCGTCCAGAAAATTCACTCAAAATGTTCACTATGACGGAATTTGAGAACAATGGAGAAGCACGACTTCTCGTCGTTGACGATGAACCCAATATCCGAGATCTTCTGGCCTCGTCTCTGCGATTTGCAGGTTTCGATGTCATTACGGCAGAAGACGGCGCCTCGGCATACCACCAGGCGCAGGAAGAACGCCCTGACCTGATCGTCTTGGACGTCATGCTTCCCGACATGGACGGTTTCACCGTGACCCGCCGCCTGCGCGACGCTGGAATCACCATCCCTGTTTTGTTCCTGACCGCTCGCGACGATATGCGTGACAAGATCCAGGGCCTCACGGTCGGCGGCGACGACTACGTCACCAAGCCCTTCGGCCTCGAAGAAGTTGTTGCGCGCATTCGCGCAATTCTGCGCCGCACCCTCGGCGAAAGCGGCGATGATGGCAAGCTCCGCGTCGCAGACCTCGTCATCGATGAGGACGCTCACGAAGTGACCCGCGCCGGTGTGCCGATCGATCTCTCCCCCACCGAGTTCAAGCTTTTGCGCTACCTGATGATCAATCAGGGACGCGTCGTTTCCAAGATGCAGATCCTCGATCACGTGTGGGAATACGACTGGGACGGCGAAGTTGCGATCGTCGAATCCTACATCTCCTACCTGCGTCGCAAGCTTGCCGTCGAAGGCGCAAGCGGCGAGCTGATTCACACCAAGCGAGGCGTTGGATACATCCTACGAGACGAAAACTAAGAGATGTATTCTCGCGGGGTCGTATACAAATTCTGGTCGTCACGTTCGTTGACGGCCAGAATTGTTGCGCTTACCGCGCTTCTTTTAACGCTTGGTCTTTCCCTTTCTGCAACGGTGATGATCGGGCTTTTGCAACGCCACCTAGTTGCACAGGTTGACGATGAACTTTCGTCGACAGTTCTATCACTGTCCTCGAAAGTCATCGAAACACCGGAGGAACTCGCGAAAGAGCCCAGTCTTCCGACTCTCTACTACCTGAACATCCACCGGGACTCGGAAGAGGATGTCACCTTACTCTCGGCCTCGACGCGCGACCACGCGGGTAAGCCACTGGTCCCCGACCTTCTCGAGCCCGGGGAAACCGCGAATACAGCTAGCGGATGGACCGACCCCATCACCGTCGAATCGACAAAGAAGGGCTCGATGTGGCGAGCCGTCATCGTTCCCATCACGCGCAAGGGAGAAACCACCCCATCGGGAACGCTCACCGTCGCTCTGCCACTCAACGATGTCCAGTTCACGATCCAAAATATGGCGGGATACGTTGCCACAACGGCGATTGCGATCATTGCGATTGGAACGGGATTGGCAACCTATCTTGTGAGGCGAGCACTATCTCCGCTGCGCGGTATTGAGACGACAGCGGGTGAGATCGCCGCTGGAGACCTCACCCAGCGCGTTCCTTTCGCGCCTCCCTCTACCGAAGTCGGATCACTCTCCAAGTCCTTGAACTCCATGCTCTCCCAGCTTGAGCAATCTTTCGCCGCACGCGAAGAATCGGAACGGAAGATCAGACGCTTCGTCTCCGATGCCTCGCACGAATTGCGCACTCCCCTTGCCGCGATCTCCGGCTACTGCGAGCTGTACTCGATGGGTGGAGTCCCCAGCGAACGCACGGGTGAAGTCATGGGGCGCATTCGCTCCGAGTCAACGCGTATGAGTTCCTTGGTCGAGGACCTCTTAACTTTGGCGCGCCTCGATGAGGGGCGTCCAATGGAAATCGTTGACGTCGACGTCATCGCCATGCTGCGCAATGCTCGTTTCGATTTGACGGCTCTTGACCCCACCCGTCAGGTTGAGATTGAGGGCTTTGACTCGCAAGGCCTCCCTCAATCCGTGTGGATTCAAGCCGATCGCGATCGACTTCAGCAGGTACTGACCAACGTTATCGGCAATATCGTGCGCTACACGCCCCGTTCTTCCCCGGTTGAGATTGCCGTCGCGCAGCGCCCCTCCAACGTTCTCATCGAGTTCAGAGATCACGGTCCGGGTATCGCAAAGGAAGACTTCGAAAAGGTCTTCCAGCGCTTCTACCGAACCGAGAATTCCCGCGCGCGATCCCTCGGTGGTTCGGGTCTTGGCTTGTCGATCGTCTCCTCGATTGTCTCAGCCCACGGCGGGCACGCCGAACTTGCTAAGACGCCAGGCGGAGGACTAACCGTCCGCATTACTATGCCGATTGTGCAATCCAAGGACCGCATTAACACACAGCCCGATGCATAAAAGTGCTGGGAGATAACCGGGCGGGCGCTGTGTTGCCTCTGCGAGTTTTCTCGCGTTAAGATCACGGCCGTGCCAAGTGCCACGAAAGTGGCTAGCATGGCAAAGTAACATTGTCAGACTAGGAGTGAACGCTCATGGGTGCCGATGCACCTCAGTGGCTTTTTAGTTCCTTTGTGGACGCGATGCAAGACATCGGGGCGAGCGCCCCGATTCCTGTTCTTGAGGCTGAAGCGCGTGACTTAATTTCTCGGTGGAATGCCCAAGGACGTTTTCTTCACAACACCCGTCACCTGCTGAAGACCCTGTCGCGTATTGACGAGATCGCTTCAACCGCGCACGATCCCGACGTACTTCGAGTTGCTCTGTGGTACCAGGGGGCAGTACTCAATCGTAGTTTTGACATCTTCCGCCGCGGCGAAACGGGCGACGAGCAAGAGTTTGCGTCGCTGTATCACGCGCGTTCGCGCATGGAGACTCTGGGAGTGAGCGAGGATGTGATCTCGCGTATCCAAGAGCTCATGATGGCCCTGTTCACTCATCGCGCGGATCCTTCCGATATGGACGCTCAAGTCCTTATCGATGCGGATTTGGGAATGCTTGCCGCAAGCCCGCAGGATTTCAAGCGTTTCCGCGAGGCCTTGCGCCAAGAATGTACAGACTTGTGCGATCTTGAGTTCTTCCGTGCGCGCCGGTTAGCAATTCGTAAGATCTTGAAGCGCGAGCAAATTTTCCACTCCCCTCTGGCCACCTGCTGGGAAGAAACGGCGCGCGCCAATCTTGAGGCTGAAAGCACGAAGCTGACGCGCCTTCTGAAGGACGCCGAGGCCGCCGGTGAGATCACCGATAGCGACGACGACTTCGACGTCGAGGACGGCCCGCAGGAGACTTCCCTTGACACTCCCGCCTCGGGGACGATGATCATTAGGCGCCGCCACCTCAATATCAAGAACCACACTCAGCCTTTTGACCGCGTTGATGAGGGGCTTTCCGCTCCTAGTCTGCCGTACGCAGTTGTTGAGTTGCCGGAGTCAAAGATTGCCCTGACCTCTGAAGATCTTTCCACTGACGAGACCCCTTCGCAGGAAAATCCTCAGGTGCAGCCGAGCGGTGAGCTTGGTGGTGTTTCTGCACTGAGTGATACTCCTGCGGATACTCTCCCTGCGGCCGTTACGCCGACGGATACCACACTTGCGGGCGATGCGGCTGTCAGCTCCGCGGCCGTCGGCAGCACACAAGATGATGCCCTCGAAGCAAGCGCAACGCCTCTTGCCGAGGTTCCCACAGTGGAACGGCCCTTGGTGTCGACGCCTCCATCAACGGGCTCTGAGAGGACTCAGAAGAGCTTAGCGGACGAGGACGATACTTCTTCTTTGGAATCCGCTATTGAGGATCTCGATATTCCTGCACCCCCGCCGTTGTCCTGAGCGTTTTCTTATTCTGTATCTGGCGAATTGGATTTAGGGCTCTGAATCCTTGTATTTGTCCACAGTGCGCGAGTTAATCCTTTTTTCCACAGTTTGCGGTACACGATCGGCGGCAGAGCACTGAGCTTTCCTAGGCTGTGAGCACTATTTTTCTCACGCTAGGAGGAATTATGACCGTCTATTCGGTTGACTCTGGCCAGGTCGCATCCTGTGCCTCTCGTATCCAGGTGACCTGCGACAGTATTCGCGGGGAGGTTTCTGCTTTGATGCATGAACTCCTTGCCCTGAAAGACTCGTGGCAAGGAGCTGCATCAGCGCAGTTTTCGGAGTCTGTCTCGTCATGGCAAACCACCCAAGCACAGGTCGAAACATCCTTGGATCAAATATCGACCTCGCTTTCGCACGCCGCACAAGTCTATGCGGATGCCGAAGCGCAGAGTATGGGGCTCTTTGCACATTAAAAGCCGTTGGGGGGCGCCGCATGGCGCGCCCCCCAACGGGACTTAACCAGAAATGGTGTCTGAATCCTTAGCGGATCAGTACATTCCGCCCATTCCGCCGTCAGCAGGTGCTGCAGCCGGTGCCGGAGGCTCAGGCTTGTCAGCAACGACAGCTTCGGTGGTCAGGAACATTCCGGCGATCGAGGCTGCGTTCTGCAGAGCAGAGCGGGTGACCTTGACCGGATCGGAGATGCCCTGGGTCATGAGGTCGCCGTACTCGCCGGTTGCGGCGTTCAGACCGAATCCGGGCTCCATCTGAGCAACGCGGTCGGCGACAACGCCACCTTCAAGGCCAGCGTTCTCTGCAATCTGCTTGAGAGGTGCGGAGATTGCTTCGCGAACGATGTTGACACCGGTTGCTTCGTCGCCGGAGAAGTCCAGCGAGCCCAGAGCGGAGGAAGCAGCCTGGATCAGCGCAACACCGCCACCTGCGACCAGGCCCTCTTCGGAGGCTGCGCGGGCGTTACGGATAGCATCTTCGATGCGGTGCTTACGTTCCTTGAGCTCAACCTCGGTTGCGGCGCCGGACTTGATGACGGCAACGCCACCGGAGAGCTTTGCCAGGCGTTCCTGGAGCTTCTCGCGGTCGTAGTCGGAATCGGTGGTTTCGATTTCCTTGCGCAGCTGACGAATGCGAGCCTGGATGTCTTCCTTTGCACCAAGGCCGTCAACGATGGTGGTTTCGTCCTTGGAGACGATGACCTTGCGTGCGCGGCCGAGGTCTTCGAGGGTGGCGTTCTCGAGGGAGAGGCCAACGGTCTCGGAGACAACTTCACCCGCGGTCAGGATTGCAACATCCTTGAGGATTGCCTTGCGACGGTCACCGAAGCCGGGGGCCTTGATGGCGACGGACTTGAAGGTGCCACGAATGTTGTTGACAACCAGGGTTGCCAGTGCTTCGCCCTCGACGTCTTCAGCGATGATGAAGAGGGGCTTGCCGGTCTGCATGACCTTCTCGAGGACGGGCAGCAGTTCCTTGGCGTTGGTGACCTTGGTGTCGACCAGGAGGACGTAGGGATCCTCGAGGACGGCCTCTTGGCGCTCTGCGTCGTTGACGAAGTAAGCGGAGAGGAAACCGCGCTCGAAGCGCATGCCTTCGGTGGTCTCAAGAGTGGTGTCGAAGGAGTTGGTCTCTTCAACGGTCACGACGCCTTCGGAGCCGACCTTCTCGAATGCCTGAGCAATGAGCTTACCGATTTCGGGATCGTTTGCAGAGATCGATGCGGTCGCTGCGATCTGCTCGGTGGTCTCAACGGGCTTGGAATCCTTGTGCAGCTGGGCGACGATAGCCTCGACAGCTGCGTCAATGCCGCGCTTGAGGGCGATGGGGTTCGAGCCGGCTGCAACGTTACGCAGACCTTCGCGAACCAGAGCCTGAGCGAGGACGGTTGCGGTGGTGGTGCCGTCACCTGCGACGTCATCAGTCTTCTTCGCAACTTCCTTCACCAGTTCGGCGCCGATGCGCTCGAAGGGATCTTCGAGGTCGATTTCCTTAGCGACGGAAACGCCATCCTTGGTGATGATGGGGGCGCCCCACTTCTTGTCGAGAACGACGTTGCGACCCTTGGGGCCCAGGGTGACCTTAACGGTGTCGGCGAGGAGGTTCAGACCGCGCTCCATGCCGCGGCGTGCCTCCTCATCGAAGTGAATGAGCTTTGTCATGTTCTTCTATCCTTCCGCGATGCGGATTGGACCGATGCCCGCGACGGACGACTCAGGTTCCTCCAGAGCCTCACCGGCCTTAGTGCTTATCACTCGGCACTCCCGAGTGCTAAGTCCAAGTCTGGCACTCTCAGCCCCAGAGTGCAAGACGGGCGACAGGAGTTCACCGATAAAGAAAAACCCCGGTACCACGTACCGGGGAGAAGCTCCCGCGACTGGATTCGAACCAGTAACCGTCCGATTAACAGTCGGATGCTCTGCCGTTGAGCTACGCGGGAAAGCGACAAAAAGAAATAGTACCGATGAAGTGGGCCAAGAGCAAATCCGAAAAGGGCATTCACTCATGGCCTGCCTCACACACCAATCACACCCATTCGGGATTGTCGGTATCCACACCGCTATCACGAGCCACACACTCAATTGCAGACGCGAGCCATTGAGCAAAACCGTCGAGTTGCGAGTCGTAGTGCGAGCGGAAACGCTCGTCGTGAATGTAGGAACGAGAAATTACATAGTGCTTCGCAGGGGTCACCGGGAAGAACTCGCTGAGCAATTCCCGATGCGAGGCAACAAGAGCTGCCGCCTCGTCACTATCGGGGGCAACGCCCTTGCGAATGGCTGCGATCATGTCCTTCTCGACCTGTTGAAAACGGTCAGCATTTCCCTGCCAGTCCTTCGCACTCCACGACGCAGTGCGGCGCTGAGATTCCTGCCAGTCTGCACTGTCACCGTAGAGTTGTTCAGCTTCCTCCTGATGCGCGGCAAAGTCAGCATCCCCAAGGATTACCCCGATCTCTTCCACGCTGAGAGAATTCTCGTTCATTGCATCCTCCAATAAGGTATCGATTGCTTCGATCATTTTGTCCGTCTGATGGCGATGAGCAATAAGGCTCTCTCGCTGACGTTTGAGGTGCTCAATCGCAGAGTCACCGGAATCGAGGAGTGTCTTGATGTCCCCCAGTTTCATCCCCGTCGCTCGGTAGATGATGATCCTTTGGACCCGAGCACAGTCCTCGACCGAGTAGAGCCGGTAGTTTGACCAGCTCCGTTCGGCAGGAGCGAGGAGCCCCTGTGCTTCCCAGTGGTGAAGCGTTCGCACCGTCAACGAGAAACGCTCAGCGACCTCACCAACGGTGTAGAGATTGTTGTCATCGCTCATGTCAATCATTGTGAAGTCTCACGTCGCGTCATGCTCAAGTCGAATGCGCACGAGATTGCGAAGCTGCCACTTCACGAGGCCGCGCTCGGTTGCGTGGCCGGGTGCGGCGGCAGGGCCTGGCCGGGCTTCGAGCCGACGCGCCGAGCGAAAGCTCGCAGCGCGGACGGTGAGCGGGCGGGCCGTCGCAC
>NZ_LT707420.1:77532-88145 GCF_900155605.1 Actinomyces marseillensis
GCGCGGGCGGTGAGCGGGCGGGCCGGCGCAGCCGGCCGAGGTTGATGCTTGGACAGACCGTCGCGCGCAAAGCGGAAACCCCGCCCTGCCGCAGCAGAACGGGGTTTCACAGCCCATGACGGGCAAAAGTCTGAATGAATCAGACGGGGAAAGTCACTTAAGGGTGACCTTGCCGCCGGCCTCTTCGATCTCAGCCTTAGCCTTCTCGGCGTCTTCCTTCTTGGCGTTCTCGAAGATGGTCGAGGGGGCGCCGTCAACCAGGTCCTTGGCTTCCTTGAGGCCCAGGCCGGTCAGAGCCTTGACGGCCTTGACGACGGCGATCTTCTTGTCGCCTGCGGACTCGAGGACAACCTCGAACTCGTCCTTCTCTTCGTCTGCGGGGGCATCGCCTGCGGCGGGAGCAGCAACGGCAACGGCTGCGGGAGCAGCAGCGGTGACGTCGAAGGTCTCTTCGAAGAGCTTCACGAAGTCGGAGAGCTCGATGAGGGACATTTCCTTGAAAGCTTCGATGAGCTCGTCGTTGGAGAGCTTAGCCATGATTGGCATCCTTTCGATTTTGGCCTGCTACGTGAGCAGATTGTGGATGTGATCGCAAAGGCGGTTACCTTTGCGGGCCTGTCACGTCAGGCCGCTTCGCCCTGCTTTTCACGCAGAGCATCGATGGTGCGCACCGTCTTGGACGGGAGCGCGTTGAAGGCGTATGCCGCCTGAGAGATCTTCGCCTTGAGGGCGCCTGCGGCCTTGGCCAGCAGGACCTCGCGAGACTCGAGATCGGCAAGCTTCTTGACTGCCTCAGCGGAGAGCTGTGCACCCTCCATAGCACCGGACTTCAGTACCAGCTGAGGATTCTCCTTGGCAAAATCACGCAGCGTCTTGGCAGCCTCAACGGGCTCACCGGTGACGAAAGCGATAGCGGTCGGGCCCTTCAGGTCGGCCTCGAGGAAATCGAGACCAACTTCGCGAGCCGCCAGGATCGCCAGCGTGTTCTTTGCCACGGCGTAGGTCGCATTCTCGCCCAGGCCGCGACGCAGCTGCTTGAGCTGGCCAACGGTCAGGCCGCGGTACTCGGTCAGCAGGACAGCGTCAGCTCCGCGGAAACGCTCCACGAGCTCAGCAACTGCTGCTACCTTGTCGGACTTCGCCATGGTCCTCCTTTCAAAACTTCGCCGCCGGACGCGCAAAAAAGCCCGGCACGCAGGAAAGCGGCCGGGCTCAATAAAACCCACTTCGAAAGAAGTCACTCACCTGCGTCGGATGCTTTCGCACTTGGAATCCACCGAGGTGGATGACCGACGGTCTTCGGCAACGAATAGACTAACACGCCCACGCACATGAATCCACCCTGCCGAATGTGGATCAGCACACCTCAAGGAGGAGAACGAGCGCCAGCGGACCGTCTTCAGACGAGGCGCCATCCCGCTGCCCGCGAGCGAGCCTCCCAGAATCCTCGGTATTGCCCCTCAGTTTCCGCGAAGAGCTGCGCATGAGTACCAATTTGCGTAACACGCCCATTCTCGTCGAGGACGACGATCTGGTCAGCGGCCGTGATCGTATCAAGCTTGTGTGCAATAACGATGAGGGTTGCGTTACGACGCAATTTATCCATAGCGGCGGTCACACGGTGTTCGTTCTCGGGATCGAGGGCACTGGTGGCCTCGTCGAAAAGAACAATGGGAGAGTCTTTCAAGAGCGCTCGTGCGATGGATACGCGTTGGCGTTCGCCGCCGGAGAGTGCGCGGCCACCCTCGCCGACTGGGGTGTCCCACCCCAGAGGTAGGCGCGCGACGATTTCATCGACACCACTCAGGTGCGCAGCTTCCTCGATCTCGGCGGCACTTGCATCGGGACGACCGACACGGACATTCGCCTCGAGGGTATCGTCAAACAAGTAGACGTCTTGGAAAACCAGAGAGAGCTGGGCCATGAGTTTCGCAGTATCCCAGCTGCGAACATCTCGATCACCCACACTCACGACGCCACTATCCGCATCATAGAAACGGGCAATAAGACGGGCAATCGTCGTCTTCCCGCAGCCTGAAGGACCGACAATCGCAGTCATAGTGCCCGGCTCGACACGGAAGGAAACGCCTTGTAGGACGGGTTGATCGGCCTCGTAGGAGAAAACAACGTCCTCAAGCGCTACGGAAGCACTCAACTCAGTCGAATCGTCACTCTCCCCGTCTTCCGAGGCGGTGGGAAGCTCGGGCGCAGAAAGGATCTCATGACCGAGGTCAAGGACCGGGCGCCGGGTCTCGAAGGCGGAGGTGAGCATCCCAATATCAACAAGAATCTGCGTGAAACGCAGGAGCAGACCTATCGCAACAACTGCCTCCACAGGACTGACGCTTCCACCGACCGCCAGCAAGCCGATCGCACAGATCAGTGAGACGACAACGACTTGCGCGGCCATACCGTTGGTGATTTGTCCCAGTGTTTCCCGGATAAGCGAGCGTCGGGCGGCCGCCCCATACAATTCTTCCGCCCGCTGGAGAGGCTCATAGGAAGCGGAGCGCCCACAAGCGCGCAAGGCTCCCTGTTTCGTCGCGTATTCGACAATGCGATGAGACAACTCTCGGGCAGGAGCTTCTTTCAACGCCGACCCTGAAAGCAAGCAGCGGCGTGCAACCCATACTCCCCCAGCAACGATCGGAACTGACACAAGGCACACCACCCCTAGAACCGGTGAAAAAACGGTGATTCCCGCAAGCATTGTCAGCGAAGTAACGATCGCTGCGATCAGTGGCGAATACATGTGGGCAAAGATCTCGCCGAGCATCATAAGTTCGCGAGAGACAAGGCGCGAGGTCTTCCCAGCCGTATCCGCACGGAAAGCCCCAAGAGGCAGAGAGGCGATCTTATCTCCGATCGCGCGATGCATATTCGTGAGGAAATCGAAGGCCACCACGTAGGAGCGTATGGCTAGAAAGTACTCCAAGATAAACGAGGCCGCTGCACACACGGCGAGCGCGATGAGCCACCCACGTAAATCCATACCCCACGCTGGCTGCCCTGATGTCAGTGCAATCGCCGCCGGAATGAATGAAATCAGAGAGAAACCCCGAACGAGCCCGACAATACAGGACAGGTACATGACGTGGGAGAATCCTGCGCGCCCCTCAGGAGAGAGAGGCTCACGCAGCCTGGAGATCAGCTCGAACATGTCAGTGTCCTTTCCCGGGTGCAGAAAGTTCACGCAGATACGGATGATCTGCGAGTTCGTCGGGCGTACCCCGCGCAATGAGACGTCCCGCCTCGAGGATGGCAATTTGATCGACACCGATAATCGACGCAGCCCGGTGGGCGATCACCAGAACTGTTTTTCCTTGAACGAGGCGGGTGAGAGCCGCCTGGATCTCGGCCTCGGCCTCGGGGTCTGTGAAGGCGGTGGCCTCGTCGAGCACAAGGATGGGCGCATCGACAAGCAGAGCGCGCGCAATCGCGATGCGCTGTGCCTGCCCGCCCGAGGGATGGGCGTCTTCTCCTATGACGGAGTCGAGGCCTCGTGGAAGGGAACGCAGGTAGTCGTCAATGCGGGCAGCGGTAGCAGCTGCCCAGATTGCCTCGTCCTTGGCATCTGGCCTGCCCAGCGCAATGTTTTCACGCACGGATATGTCAAGAAGCTGCGGATCTTGGAGAACAAAAGACACGTGCCGGTAGAGGACGTCGGGAGCAATGGCTCGCACATCAACGCCTCCAATACGCACACTGCCCTGGTCTGGATCAGCAAAGCGGGCAACTAAGGTTGCGAGGGTGGACTTTCCAGAACCGGATGGGCCGACGAGCGCGGTCACTGTTCCTTCGGGAACTGTCAGACTGACCTCGTCTAGGGCACGTGTAGAACCATAAGAGAAGGACACTTTGTCAACCTCGACATCTGCACCTGCCGGTTCTTCACTTCCATCCGCCGATAGAGGGGAAACGGAAAGAAGGTCAACAATGCGCAGTGCGGCAGCTCCAGCGATCTGATAGGACCAAACCGTCGAACCCAACACCTCGATTGCGGCCGGAATAACAAGGGCGATCAACGCGCAGGTAATGACTTGAACGGGACTCACGATCCCAGTAGCTGCCAGCGCCGAGCCTCCCGCTGTCGATATCAATAGAATCATCGAGGGCGAAACAGCAGCCTGCCCCAGCGCGGACCCTTTGAGCAATGGTCCACACCACGCAACGTAGAAGCGCGCAAAATCTTCAGCCGCGTGACTGAAGCGTTCATGTGCGCGCCCGACAGTACCAAATGCTTTTACGACGCTAATACCGGAAACAAACTCGACCATGGTTGCCGAGACACGCGTGAGGTACCGGTCCATTTCGGCAGTTTTCTCGCCCATGTCCCGCATCATCCAGGCATTAATGAGGGCGTAGATCGGCAAGGTGGCGATTGAGAGCAGGCCGAGGCGCCAGTCGATGATAAACGAGTAGATCAACAAGGAGAGTGGCGCGCTCACCGCAGCAGCAGATTCAACTGGCGCATGGGCGATGACCGTATGAACATCGTGGGTGTCGTCCTGGATCGCCTTGCGCACAGCCCCCGAGTTCGTCGAGGTGAACCACGCGAGGGGCGCTGAAGCGAGAACTTTCACCATACGCATGCGGACAAGATGACCGAAACGCACGTCCGCGAAATGAGTGACGCTCAAGGCGACAAAATAGATCCCGTAGCGCATGCCAAATGCGCCAATGAGCCACATGAGCAGATTGATAACCTCACCGCGCTCCGGTGAGACGCCCGAGCGCGCCGCAGCAATAAGCACCTCACCTAGCTGGACGAGAATGACATAGGGAGCGACTGCAAGCGCACCATAGAGGACGCCAAGTAGCTGGGCGAGAGCCATGGATCCACGGATCGGTGCGGTAAGTTCCTTAAACGCCTTTTGCCCAGCCTTATGTGCAGCGCGCGGGTCGTCGATTTGCACATCGCTAGTGGATGAACCGCGCTCTCCCATTCGGGCTTTCCTCTCCTGATCAGTGACAGTCATTAGTGGTCTCCTTCGCAGGCACAGGTTTCATCTAACGGCCTGAGTGTGATGAGCCGATCTGCGCACGCCGAGGCAAACTCACCGTCGTGGGTGACAACGATGACGGCGGCACCTTCGTCGGCAATGCGTCGCAGGGTGGCGGTAATTGATTCAAGGTGTCTGGCATCGACTCCCGAGGTTGGCTCGTCGAGGATGACGATGGGGCGCCTCGCTGCGCGTGCGGCAGCGATGACGAGGCGTTGTTTCTGCCCTCCCGAGAGGCTCAGGGGGTGGCGATCACCTAGGTTTGCGAGGTCGAAGTCGGCCAAGAGTTTTTCTCCGGCTTCTCCGCCGGCATCCGAGGCGCCAATGGTTAGTTCGCCGGCGAGTGTGTCGGAAAAGAGTTGACGCCCGGTGTCTTGCATGACGAGTGCGCACGCCGCGCGCCTCTGACTGCGCGAGCTTGTCACGCCATCCAAGGAAATCTCACCAGAGTTCGGGGCCGCCAATCCACACAGCATACGGACAAGAGTCGTCTTGCCGACGCCATTCTCCCCGGCGATGCAACTGATCTCTCCAGCGTAAAAATCAGCATTAAATTCATTGAAAATTGGGGTGTCCCCGTAGGAGAAGCTCAAGTTGCGGCACGAAAGACGGGGAGCCTCGTCAGGCGTGGCCCCTCCCCCACGCCCTCGCGAGGTCACCCAAGTTTCTGGCGGCCCCGGATCAACGAGGGTACGCAAGCCAAGAGAACAGCGCTCTTCATCCGTCATGGAATAGAACTCCTCGCCGCTCCAACGCCTCGTCACCGCGCCAGCTTCCATGAGAAGAACCTGATCGGCAAGTCCCCTCAGGAAGTGAAGGCGATGCTCGACAACGACAATCGTCATGCCCTGTTCTTTGAGGGTGCCCAAAGCCTCGCGTACATCAGCGATGGCAGCGGGATCTAGGTTTGATGTCGGCTCATCGGCGAGGAGGACCGGAGCGCCAGATGCCAGCGCGCACGCAAGAGCTACCTTCTGGAGCTGTCCACCCGACAGCGTCGAAAGCTTGCGATCCATGAGCTTGTAGATCCCCATGAGTGTGGCGGCGCGCTCGCTGCTCTCGATCAAGTCTGCACGGTCTCTGCCATAGTTTTCACCGCAGAATGCGAGTTCCTCTGCAACGGTGTCGCAGAAAAATTGGGTGCGTGGATTCTGGAAAACGGAGGAACACAGATGACCAACCTCGGTCAGGGGAACTTCGGAGAGGTCGCGCCCGTCGATCCGAACTGCCCCTTCCAGCTGTCCCGGAGTCATCTGCGGAACGAGGCCGGTGAGGGCCCGCATGAGCGTTGACTTTCCGCAGCCTGAGGAGCCACACACGAGGGTGAGGGTGCCCGGATGGGCAGACAGGTTGACCCCGCGCAGCGCATCGACACGATCTCCCGTCAGCTCGCTGACGTAGGAGAACGACAGGGATTCAACATCAATCATGGGAGGACTCCCAAGTAACAGAAGAACTCAAGCACGATGACAACAGCCACGCACCCAAGGGCAAGAGCGTCCCAAACGGTTGCGCGTAGAAGCGTCAGAGAGGTCGGCCGCGTCGAGCCGCCCAAGCCTCGTACAACGCTGGATGCTGCCAGGTCGTCGGCGACGCGCGCGATCGAGGAAAGCAGGGGAACGAGGAAGCGCTCAGCGATCACCAGCGGGTGACGCAGCACGCCGCGCATCCTCAGGTCCACTCCGCGCATTTCCATGGCCTCGCGGATGGCCACTGCTTCGGCCCCCACAGTCGGAATGACGCGGAAGGCAACCACGAGTGCGTCGACGAAGACCCGCGGCAAGTGCACAGCACGCAAAGCGGCTTTCATCTGACCGATCCTGGTTGTGCGATACACGTAGAGTGCAAGGCCAAAGCCGGCAAAGAAGCGAGCAAACCAGTACATGATCGCGCTGCACGTTCCGATGATGAGAACGATGCTCCGAGGCCAGCCGATCGACTGCATCCAAGCGATAAGAAAAGGGGAACCAAGGGTGACGACGTCGCAGATGAAGCAACCGAACCCCGTGTGCAGCGCGGACCGAGCGCTCACCTCCGATGCGAGGGCAACCACTACCAAGAGCTGAACGGCAACAAGGGTTGTCGTGGGACTCGCGCGCATGACGAGCGCATTGAGCACGAGAAGGGATAAGAGCTTCGTGCGTGGGTCCAGCCTGCTCGACGACTCAACGGGCGCCGATTCGGCGAGCGAGATCTCAGGCAACGCCAGCCTTCGCGAAATGCTTGCGCAGCAAGAAACGACCAATAAGCCCGCCGAGGCACGCGACGATCATCGTAACAACCACCCACACGCTGATGACCGCGGGGCTAAAGAGGGCACGCATACCATCCGCGTAGTCCTGGCCCATCTGGGACGCGACATCCGCGTAGTAGGAGTCGGGAGCAAAGAAAATCGGAGCAAGCGGGCCAATCCCCCACAGGGAAAACAGCATGTATGCTGCAATGTTTCGAGGGGCACTAAGATAGCCGCCACTGTGGGCGATAAGGTCAGCCAGGAAACCGAGAACGAGGGCGACCGGTACGGTCACCCACGCATGCCCTGTCACGACCATGAAGAAGGCGACGATGCCCGCCATGATCGTCATCGTCCCAAACATGCGCGAACGCACCAGCATGAGCATGATGACCGGCCCGTTCAGGAGGAGGCCAACAATCCCGCCGACGAACATGAACGCCGGCCCGAAGAAGCCGAGCATCGCCGAGCACCACATGAGGACAAAGTAGACGGCGGTGAAAGCACCAATCGTGACGGCCGAGCGCGCCTTTGTAACGCCCGAGCTTGAAACCTGAGTCATGATCGCGACCTTTAACGATAATGAGGTTTATAGAATAAAGCTAAGGATAGCCTATCTTTATGTAGGCTTGTAAGACCTTGTGCCCAATTGAAATAACACAAAGGCCCCCACGAGCGTTGCTCGTGGGGGCCTTAGAAAACGACTATCTGCCGTTAACCTCTAGTGCTTCAGGAAGCATCCTCGGAGGTCAGGGCGCGAGTCTTGGTGGCATCCAAGGGGATACCGGGGCCCATGGTCGTGGCGACCGTGGCCTTGATGATGTAACGGCCCTTTGCGGAAGCCGGCTTCAGACGCAGGATCTCATCGAGAACAACTGCGTAGTTCTCAACGAGCTGCTCGGCGGTGAAGGAAGCCTTACCGACGATGAAAGCCAGGTTTGCGTGCTTGTCGACACGGAACTCGATACGACCACCCTTGATCTCACGGACAGCCTTGGCGACGTCCATGGTCACGGTGCCGGTCTTGGGGTTCGGCATGAGGCCACGGGGACCCAGGACGCGGCCCAGACGGCCGACCTTGCCCATGAGGTCCGGGGTTGCAACGGCGACATCAAAGTCGGTGTAGCCCTTTGCGACCTTTTCGATGAGCTCGTCGCCGCCGACCTCGTCGGCTCCAGCGTCGAGTGCTTCCTGTGCGCGCTCGCCAACGGCGAAGACCAAGACCCGAGCGGTCTTACCGGTGCCGTGCGGCAGGGAAACGGTGCCTCGGACCATCTGATCCGCCTTGCGGGGATCAACACCCAGTCGCATAACAACCTCGACGGTTGAATCGAACTTGGTGACCGAGGTTTCCTTGGCCAAACGCATTGCGGCCAGGGGGCTGTACAGTTCGCCAGCGTGGATCTTCTCCGCCGCTGCGCGGTAGCTCTTAGAGCGCTTCGTCATTCTGCTTCTTCTCCTTGCAGGTGTGGGTGTCGGGCAGCGCCTGCCCTACCACGAGGTAATAAAGGGTCAGTCCTGAACAGTGATGCCCATGGAACGCGCGGTGCCCGCGACGATCTTGGAAGCGGCATCAATGTCATTGGCGTTGAGGTCAACCATCTTGGCCTGGGCGATTTCGCGCACCTGGTCCATGGTGATCGATCCAACCTTGGCGGTGTTCGGGGTACCCGAACCCTTTGCAACACCTGCAGCCTTCTTGATCATCTCGGAGGCCGGAGGGGTCTTGAGGACGAAGGTGAAGGAGCGATCTTCGTAGACGGTGATTTCAACCGGGACGATCGAACCGCGCTGCGACTCAGTTGCAGCGTTGTATGCCTTCGTGAATTCGACGATGTTAACGCCGTGCTGGCCCAGTGCGGGACCAACGGGCGGAGCAGGGGTCGCGGCGCCTGCAGCGATCTGCAGCTTAATGAGGCCGGTGACCTTCTTCTTCTTCGGTGCCATATTTCGGGTCTTTCTATTTCTTACTGGGCCGCGGAGACTACCGCGGCATGCATCCACGTGGCGCCCACAGGAAGAGCAACCTGCGGACATAGTCCACCCAGACGCACGAATCTACATCATAACGCGATGTCGGCGCTCCCCCAAGTCTTGGTGCTCGAGGTCACGCCACGAGGCGTTTACTCTTCGATCTTCTCGACCTGATCGAAGGTCAGCTCCATGGGGGTCTCACGCTCGAAGATGGTCAGGAGGACCTTCAGACGCTGGGTTTCAGGCATGATTTCAGAAATCACAGCGCTCATGGTGGCGAATGCGCCGTCGATGACGGTGACAACCTCGCCGACCTCGAACTGAGTCTGAACTTCCTGGACGGGAGCAGGAGCGCTCTTCTCTTCTGCAGCCGCGGCCTCGAGAACATTCGGGGTCAGCAGCATAACGACCTCGTCGATCGAAAGCGGGACCGGGTTGTGCTGGTCACCCACGAAGCCGGTGACTGCGGGGGTTTCCTTCACCACACGGTAGGAGTCTTCGTTGAAGTCCATGCAGACGATGACGTAGCCGGGAATGCGCACGCGACGAACGCGCTTCTTCGCATTTCCGCGGTACTCCATGACGTACTCATCGGGAACCTCGACCTGGAAAATCGAGTCTTCCATGTTCTGGTTGGTAATACGCTGCTCAAGGTTTGCCTTCACCTTGCGCTCGTGACCGGAGTAGGTGTGAATGACGTACCAGTCGCCGGGAGACATGTAGAGTTCGCGGCGCAGCTTTTCGACCGGATCATCTTCTGACGAGGCCGCCTGCTCAGTTGCTTCTTCAACGCCAGCTTCCGCTTCGCCTTCTTCACGTGCTTCCTCGCGCTCGACGGGAGTATCTTCAAGGCGCTCTGCGACCTCGTCTTCGCGCTGTGCGGCAGTTTCCAGATCAGCTTCGGGCGCGATTCCACCGTCAAAGGTGTCGATCGGGGCCTCTTCGATATTGTCTAGGCTCACGGGTTTTCCTCCTGTGCTTAACGCTCACGCGGTGTTCGCGGCCGAGCCCTAGAAGAAACCCGCCTGCATTCCTGCGGGCGGGTTAACGGTTTCAGCCAAATACCAATGAGTTCAGTCTACCGAATAAGAAATCAAGAAGGCCAGTGAAAGCCATAATTGCGGCAACAAACACAATGACGACCAGGAAGTACGTCCAGGTCTCAGAACCGCTGGGATAGATGACTTTCTTCATCTCAGAGATCACCTGAGAGACAAAGATCACCATACGCTTGAAAATATTCGGGCGCTTTTCCTTGGTTTGAGGTGCGCCATCGCGCGAGGGGGTTGCACGCTTCTTCGTGCGATCCACCCGCGGGGATTCTTCACGGCGAGCCTGGGATTCGCTCATCGTTCCTCCAATAGTTATGCACCTGAGTGGCAGGGCAGGCGGGGCTCGAACCC
>NZ_LT707420.1:90855-271627 GCF_900155605.1 Actinomyces marseillensis
GGCGGGACTCGAACCCACAACCGCCGGTTTTGGAGACCGGTGCGCTACCAATTGCGCCACTGCCCTACTGCAACTCTTCCGAAAAAGACTTGCTCGGTTGAGTTTAGGGGAGATGAGGCCTCCTGTCCAACTCACCGCGATGCGTTCGCCTCATAAGCGCTCAAATTGTGACTCACACCAATAAATGGATCTATCCATGCCACAATGTTCGCGTGGATACTCAATCAGCTTCCCGCGTCTCAACGCGCTTCGCAAATATCACTCCCTCAGCGACCCTTGCCGTCGACGCTAAGGCCAAGGCACTGAAGGCCCAGGGACGCCCCGTCGTTGGTTTCGGTGCGGGCGAACCTGATTTCGCCACCCCCGATTACATTGTCGAGGCCGCCGTCAAGGCCGCGCGCAACCCCGCGATGCACCGCTACACGCCCGCCTCGGGGCTTCCCGCTCTCAAGGAAGCAATCGCTCGCAAGACTCTACGCGATTCTGGATACGAAGTTAACCCGGACCAGGTTTTGGTGACCAACGGAGGAAAGCAGGCGGTTTTCCAAGCCTTCGCATCGCTGCTGAACCCCGGGGACGAGGCCATCCTCCCGACCCCCTACTGGACCACCTACCCCGAGGTGATCAAGCTCGCCGGGGCGACTCCCGTTGAGGTTTTCGCGGGCGCCGACCAGGACTACAAGGTCACCGTCGACCAGCTCGAGGCCGCACGCACGCCTCGCACGAAGGTCCTCCTCATGTGCTCGCCGTCCAACCCGACGGGAAGCGTCTACACTCGCGAGGAGATCCGTTCGATCGGGCAGTGGGCACTCAAGCACGGTGTGTGGGTGATCACCGATGAGATCTACGAGCACCTGCTCTACGACGGTGCACAAAGCGCGCACATCGTTGCCGAGGTTCCCGAACTTGCCGACCAGACCATCGTGTTGAACGGTGTTGCGAAGACCTATGCGATGACCGGTTGGCGTGTGGGTTGGATGATTGGTCCTCGTGATATCATTCGCGCTGCGACGTCCTTCCAATCGCACCTGACTTCAAATGTCAACAATATTGCTCAGTGTGCGGCAATTGCTGCCCTCAACGGGCCGCTGGATGTGGTTGAGCATATGCGCGAGGCTTTCGATCGCCGCCGTCAGACCATGGTGAAGATGCTTCGCGAGATCGACGGACTCGAGGTCCCAACTCCGCGTGGAGCCTTCTACGCCTACCCCAGCGTGAGAGGGCTTCTTGGCCGTTCAATTCGCGGCAAGGTTCCGACGACCTCTTCAGAGTTGGCAGATCTGATCCTCGATGAGGTTGAGGTCGCAGTTGTCCCGGGCGAAGCCTTCGGCCCCTCGGGCTTCATTCGCCTCTCCTACGCTTTGGCCGATGACGATTTGGTCGAGGGCGTGGGACGAATTCAGGAGCTTCTCTCCGAGGCTCGCTGACTCAGGGTTCCACTATGAAATCCCGCGCGGTAGGCACATTGCTAGCCGTGCGGGATTTTTCTTACTCTTCGTCAAGTCACACCCCAATATCGCTACCCAAATGACGCCTTGAGCTGTCACAATTGACATATGGACCTTTCGACGCGGCGAACACACCTCGACCAACCCAATGGACACGTCCTTGTCGCCCACGGTTATGGCGAGCATTCGGGACGTTTTGAAGGGCTGATCAATGCGCTTCTCCAGGCTGGCTACGATGTGTCAACCTACGACCACTACGGCCACGGCACTTCCCCAGGTCCTCGCGCCCAGGTCGACGTCGGTGCGTTGATCAAGGACCACATCAGTGCTCGCCAAGAAGTTTTGGCCGATTCCCGTTTCAATGAGCTCATTCTTTTCGGGCATTCAATGGGGGGTCTCATCACTGCGGCCTCGGCTTTGATCTCACAGCGAGGCATTCGCTGTATGGTCCTCACTGGTCCCGCTTTCATCCCGCTTCCTCAGCTTCCCGCGCCGGTGGTTGGCGGCCTCGGGAAACTCGCTCGCTACCTGCCGGGAGTGCAGATTCCGGCGGCCCAGTCCACGCCCGAGCACTCTTTGCTTTCGCGCGATCCCAGCGTTCAGGAAGCTTTCGATGCCGATCCACTCAACTACCATGGCGCTCCCCCGCTTCTGACGGCCTCGACCATGGTGATTCAAGGCAAGAAGGCACTCGAGCACGCGGATCGCCTGACCTGCCCCACGCTGATTTTCCACGGTGGCGCCGATGAGCTCACCTCGCCAGAGGGCTCTGCAGAATTTGTTGCACGCGTGCTCGAAGCTCACCCCGGTGCGGATATTCACCTGCGTGTCATTGACGGGGCCTGCCACGAGGTTCTCAACGAGCCTGAGAAGGCCATGGTCCTGCGCGACTTGCTCCTGTGGGTCGAGAAGCACTGATGGAGCAGCGTCAAGCATCTCGCCAGCTTTCGTTAACGGTTCCAGCACCGACTCCCCCCGGGCGTCGGCCGCTGTCTACTCTGCCAAAAGCGCACCTGCATCTGCACTTCACGGGTGCCATGCGGCCCACCACGATGGTGGAGATGGCGCGCACGCAGGGAGTGCGCCTCCCCCTCACCTCCTGCACATCGACGCGGCCTCTATGCCGGCCGACGGGCGCGGGTGGTTCCGTTTCCAGCGCGCCTACGACTCGGCGCGTCACCTCGTGCGCTCCGAGGCCGCGTGGCCAACACGTCGGGCGAGCTCGCCGACCTGATCCTCGACGAGGTCGAGGTCGCGGCGGTCCCGGGCGAGGCCTTCGGCCCCTCCGGCTTCCTGCGCTTCTCCTACGCCCTGGCCGACGATGACCTCGTCGAAGGCGTTGGTCGTATCCAAGAACTCCTGTCAGAAGCCCGATAGACCNGGCCAAGGCACTGAAGGCCCAGGGACGCCCCGTCGTTGGTTTCGGTGCGGGCGAACCTGATTTCGCCACCCCCGATTACATTGTCGAGGCCGCCGTCAAGGCCGCGCGCAACCCCGCGATGCACCGCTACACGCCCGCCTCGGGGCTTCCCGCTCTCAAGGAAGCAATCGCTCGCAAGACTCTACGCGATTCTGGATACGAAGTTAACCCGGACCAGGTTTTGGTGACCAACGGAGGAAAGCAGGCGGTTTTCCAAGCCTTCGCATCGCTGCTGAACCCCGGGGACGAGGCCATCCTCCCGACCCCCTACTGGACCACCTACCCCGAGGTGATCAAGCTCGCCGGGGCGACTCCCGTTGAGGTTTTCGCGGGCGCCGACCAGGACTACAAGGTCACCGTCGACCAGCTCGAGGCCGCACGCACGCCTCGCACGAAGGTCCTCCTCATGTGCTCGCCGTCCAACCCGACGGGAAGCGTCTACACTCGCGAGGAGATCCGTTCGATCGGGCAGTGGGCACTCAAGCACGGTGTGTGGGTGATCACCGATGAGATCTACGAGCACCTGCTCTACGACGGTGCACAAAGCGCGCACATCGTTGCCGAGGTTCCCGAACTTGCCGACCAGACCATCGTGTTGAACGGTGTTGCGAAGACCTATGCGATGACCGGTTGGCGTGTGGGTTGGATGATTGGTCCTCGTGATATCATTCGCGCTGCGACGTCCTTCCAATCGCACCTGACTTCAAATGTCAACAATATTGCTCAGTGTGCGGCAATTGCTGCCCTCAACGGGCCGCTGGATGTGGTTGAGCATATGCGCGAGGCTTTCGATCGCCGCCGTCAGACCATGGTGAAGATGCTTCGCGAGATCGACGGACTCGAGGTCCCAACTCCGCGTGGAGCCTTCTACGCCTACCCCAGCGTGAGAGGGCTTCTTGGCCGTTCAATTCGCGGCAAGGTTCCGACGACCTCTTCAGAGTTGGCAGATCTGATCCTCGATGAGGTTGAGGTCGCAGTTGTCCCGGGCGAAGCCTTCGGCCCCTCGGGCTTCATTCGCCTCTCCTACGCTTTGGCCGATGACGATTTGGTCGAGGGCGTGGGACGAATTCAGGAGCTTCTCTCCGAGGCTCGCTGACTCAGGGTTCCACTATGAAATCCCGCGCGGTAGGCACATTGCTAGCCGTGCGGGATTTTTCTTACTCTTCGTCAAGTCACACCCCAATATCGCTACCCAAATGACGCCTTGAGCTGTCACAATTGACATATGGACCTTTCGACGCGGCGAACACACCTCGACCAACCCAATGGACACGTCCTTGTCGCCCACGGTTATGGCGAGCATTCGGGACGTTTTGAAGGGCTGATCAATGCGCTTCTCCAGGCTGGCTACGATGTGTCAACCTACGACCACTACGGCCACGGCACTTCCCCAGGTCCTCGCGCCCAGGTCGACGTCGGTGCGTTGATCAAGGACCACATCAGTGCTCGCCAAGAAGTTTTGGCCGATTCCCGTTTCAATGAGCTCATTCTTTTCGGGCATTCAATGGGGGGTCTCATCACTGCGGCCTCGGCTTTGATCTCACAGCGAGGCATTCGCTGTATGGTCCTCACTGGTCCCGCTTTCATCCCGCTTCCTCAGCTTCCCGCGCCGGTGGTTGGCGGCCTCGGGAAACTCGCTCGCTACCTGCCGGGAGTGCAGATTCCGGCGGCCCAGTCCACGCCCGAGCACTCTTTGCTTTCGCGCGATCCCAGCGTTCAGGAAGCTTTCGATGCCGATCCACTCAACTACCATGGCGCTCCCCCGCTTCTGACGGCCTCGACCATGGTGATTCAAGGCAAGAAGGCACTCGAGCACGCGGATCGCCTGACCTGCCCCACGCTGATTTTCCACGGTGGCGCCGATGAGCTCACCTCGCCAGAGGGCTCTGCAGAATTTGTTGCACGCGTGCTCGAAGCTCACCCCGGTGCGGATATTCACCTGCGTGTCATTGACGGGGCCTGCCACGAGGTTCTCAACGAGCCTGAGAAGGCCATGGTCCTGCGCGACTTGCTCCTGTGGGTCGAGAAGCACTGATGGAGCAGCGTCAAGCATCTCGCCAGCTTTCGTTAACGGTTCCAGCACCGACTCCCCCCGGGCGTCGGCCGCTGTCTACTCTGCCAAAAGCGCACCTGCATCTGCACTTCACGGGTGCCATGCGGCCCACCACGATGGTGGAGATGGCGCGCACGCAGGGAGTGCGCCTCCCCCTCACCTCCTGCACATCGACGCGGCCTCTATGCCGGCCGACGGGCGCGGGTGGTTCCGTTTCCAGCGCGCCTACGACTCGGCGCGTCACCTCGTGCGCTCCGAGGCCGCGTGGCCAACACGTCGGGCGAGCTCGCCGACCTGATCCTCGACGAGGTCGAGGTCGCGGCGGTCCCGGGCGAGGCCTTCGGCCCCTCCGGCTTCCTGCGCTTCTCCTACGCCCTGGCCGACGATGACCTCGTCGAAGGCGTTGGTCGTATCCAAGAACTCCTGTCAGAAGCCCGATAGACCAATTACATGCGACTGAAGTTCCACGCGGTGAGTACTTTTGTGCCACCGCGCGGGCTTTTATGAACGCGCTGTCAAAAAGTGTGCAGTAGCGCTACCCAAAGCATATCCCGAGCTGTTACAATCGACACATGGACATCGCGACGCGGCGAACACAACTCGACCAACCCAATGGACATGTCCTTGTCGCCCACGGTTATGCTGAGCATTCGGGACGTTTTGAAGGTCTGATCAATGCACTTCTCCAGGCTGGCTACGATGTGTCAACCTACGACCACTATGGTCATGGCACTTCCCCAGGCCCTCGCGCCAAGGTCGATGTCGGTCTGCTGATCAAGGACCACATCGCTGCTCGCCAACAGGCTCTTCACAATTCACGCTGCGATGAATTGATCCTCTTTGGGCATTCAATGGGTGGTTTGATTAGCGCTGCTTCTGCGCTGATCTACCGCAAGGATCTGCGATGCATGGTCCTCACTGGACCCGCTTTTATTCCACTCCTCGAGATTCCTAAGCCCGTGGTTGGCAGACTTGGGAAACTGGCTCGCTATTTGCCGGGAGTACAGGCTCCGGCGGCACAGTCCATGCCCGAACATTCCGTACTTTCGCATGATCCCAGCGTCCAAGAAGCTTTCGACGCCGATCCCCTCAACTACCACGGCGCTCCCCCGCGTCTGACGCTCTCGACCATGGTGATTCAGGGCAAGAAGGCGCTCGAGCACGCGGATCGCCTGACCTGCCCCACGCTGATTTTCCACGGCAGCGCCGATGAGCTCACCTCGCTGGAGGGTTCTGCAGAGTTTGTTGAGCGTGTACGTCATGCGCATCCCGACGCAGATATTGACCTGCGTGTCATCGATGGGGCCTACCACGAAGTCTTGAATGAGCCTGAGAAGGATATGATCCTACGCGACCTGCTCCTGTGGCTCGAGAAGCACTGATAGGATCGACCTCTATTCCTCGCCAGCCTTCTCTTACCGTTCCAGCGCCGACTCCCCTTGGGCGACGACCGCTGTCCACGCTCCCCAAGGCGCACCTGCACCTGCACTTCACGGGTGCGATGCGTCCACAAACGCTGGTGGATATGGCGCAGGAAAAAGGCACCCGCCTTCCTCCTCACCTGTTGGACTTGGACCCCTTAACCGTGCCCGCGGACGCCCGCGGTTGGTTCCGTTTCCAGCGCTCCTACGATGCCGCGCGAGCTTTGGTGCGATCCGAAGCCGCAATGCGGCGGATCGTTGCCGAGGCCGCGGAAGATGATGCGGCCGAAGGCTCGCGTCGCCTCGAGATGCAGGTCGATCCCACGTCTTATGCACCTTGGGTTGGCGGGATTACGCCAGCTTTGGAGATCATCATTGACGAGGCGATTGCTGCAGGGAAGCGCACGGGCGTTGAAGTTGCACTGATCGTTGCGGCCTCGCGAATTCGTCATCCTCTTGACGCGCGCACGCTTGCTCGTCTGGCAGTTCAGTATGCCGGCGATGGCCCCGGACAGGTTGTGGGCTTTGGCCTGTCCAATGATGAGCGCGTTGGCGATACCTCGGCTTTTGCTCCTGCCTTCCGCATTGCCCGTGATGGCGGTTTGGCCTCGGTTCCTCACGGCGGGGAGCTTTTGGGCCCGGAATCTGTGATGAATGTTGTTTCAGCCCTACACCCGACGCGTTTGGGTCACGGCGTGCGCACCAGTGAAGATCCCGATTTGCTGCGGCGTTTGATTGATGCAGATATTTCCTTCGAAGTGTGTCCGACCTCGAATATTCACCTGGGGGTCTTCCGGGATTTCGCATCGGTTCCACTCATGCGCTTTATCGAGGCCGGCGCGCGCGTTGCTCTTTCAGCTGACGACCCCTTGTTGTTCCATTCGCGTGTGGTTGCCCAGTACGAGGCCGCGCGCGATGTTTTCGGGCTCTCTGACGTTCAGCTGGCAGATTTGGCCCGTCAGTCGATTGATGCTTCCTTGGCCAGCGAGGCTTCGAAACGCGTGTGGAAAGCGGAAATCGATCAGTGGCTCGCGGCCCCGCCCAAGGCCTAAATATCTCTCTTCACCAATAGTGCATGCGTGCACTATCATACGCTTATGACGCGTTTTAATCGGGAGGACGCACCATTGCTTGTGCGCGAAGCACGCGCTGATGCTTCCCTCACACAGGCTGAACTTGCGGGGATGACCGGGATGAGCCAGTCAACCCTCGCACAGATCGAGGCTGGGAAACGTGCTGTATCCGCCGAGCTTTTAGAGAGAATCCTTCGCGCTGCCGACTATCGTCCTTCCGTACCCCTAGCCCGCTACGCGCCCTCCATCAGCCGCTATGCCATGAAACGGGGCCTCGATTCCCTCCGCGTCTTTGGCTCCGTCGCTCAGGGAACGGACGGCTTTGAATCGGATATTGATCTGATCGGTACTCCCACCCGCGAGCTGTCACTGTTTGAGCTGGCAGATATCGCCTCGTTTACAAGCGAACTCACGGGATTTCCTACCGAAGTCTATGCGGATACACAAGTACCCGAAGCTCTGCGGAACATCATTGACGAGGCGGTGCCACTGTGAGCGAGCCTGCGTCTTTCATGCCTCGGCCACGCGCGCCAAAAAGACAAACACCTAGCTTCGACGTTGATAACTTCTTACGTGAACTTGATGTCATCACCCGACGCGTCGAACGGGTTGCTGCTGTCTCTGCCGAGGCCTTCAACGCCGATTGCCCCGAATACGACTCGGCGTGCATGGTGATCATCCGACTGGCCGGTTTCCTGGAGCGTGAGGAATACGCGCCATACATGAAGACCCTCACCTTGGTCGAGAAGCGCACGCTGCGGACGGCTCGGAACATCGCGGCGCGTTCGGGGTACCAAAGCATGGATGACAAACTCCTGTGGACGGCCGTTACCCGCAATGTTCCCGATATGATCGAACGCCTGCGCACCGCGGTTCAGGCAGATAGATAACAGCCGCGCGGATAAATAATTAGCCGGTTCACAAGGTTGACAAAGATCCGCGTTACCACTCAATGCCGATGGCAACAGGCTCAGGAACAAGAGTCACGCCATAGGCGTCAAACACACGCCCGCGCACAGCGCGCGCCAAGGCCTCGATGTCTGCACCGCTTGCGCCCCCGCGGTTCGTCAGCGCGAGTACGTGCTTGGTCGACAAGGATGCGCGAGGCGGGTCGCCGGCCTCTAGAAGATGGAAACCCTTGGAACAGCCCGCGTGGTCAATGAGCCAAGCGGCGCTGGTTTTCACGAGCCCCTCCCCCGCCGGGAAACGAGGCGCCTCTTCTGGGAGTGCAGCAGCCACGGCCTCGGGGAGGATGGGGTTCGTGAAGAAAGATCCCGCGCTCCACGTGTCGTGGTCCTCAGGGTTTAAGACCATTCCCTTCCCCGCGCGCAGCTCAAGCACGGTCGAGCGGACCAGGGAAGCCTTGGCACGCTCCCCAGCTTCCACTCCGAGGCGCCGCGCAAGTTCGGAGTACATGACGGGCGCACTCAGGGATGAGCGCTCGAGGCGGAAGTCGACGCTCAACACGACCCAACGCCCCGTCGGCCCCCACACGCGGCCGGGAAGACCGGGCTGACCGATACTGTGCTTGATCGCGGAGGAACGGTAGGCAAAACCTAGCTCTGAGGGAAGAAGCCGGACGATGCGCTGCTCGAGGCGGTCGTAAGCCTCGACGCTGTGAATTGTTTCAGCAACCTCATGTCCGTAGGCGCCCACGTTCTGTACCGGGGACGCTCCCGCGCTTCCGGGGATCCCCGACAAGGCCTCGATACCGGACAAGTGCTCGTCGACGCTCCACGCAACAAAGTCATCCCAGACCGTGCCGGCCCACACGCGGACGATCACCGAATCAGCCGCGTCTTCTTCAACGATCCGTGCAATCTCTGCGCCCGGGCGCACGGCGACGACTGTTCCGCCAAAAGGATCATCCGAGGCAAGCAGATTCGATCCACCGCCCAGGACTAGAAGCTGGCGCTGCTCCTCATCAGCCGCGCGAACGGCAGCAACCAATTCCTCACTGGAAGTCGCGCGCACAAGGCGAGAAACCTCTCCGCCCACGCGAAAGGTCGTCAATTCAGCAAGAGTCGTCATGACTCAAGATTAGTCGTCAAGAGGTGCAACGGCTCGCACGCGCCCCCGCTGGTCCGGAACCTGACCGGCCAACACGATAGCCAGACACACCGGGAGCACGACGAAAACGAGCGCACGGTGGTAGCCAACGTGATCCGCAATAAGACCTAAAATCGGCGGTCCGATGAGCGCCGAACCATAATTCACGGTCGAGAGGACCGACACTCGCGCAGGCGTCATGACGGGATCAACGCTCAGGGCGGAAATACCCAGAGGGAACACCAAGGACGCACCGATACCCCACAAGGCAACACCGACAAGCGCAAGAATATGATGTGGCGCAAAGGCAACAAGCGTCAGGCCGATGATCGCGCAGCCCATGGTCAATCGGAGCAGATGCGGCGCCCCAAAACGCCTCTCCAAACGCGGGGATCCGAAACGCATGATCGTCATCATCAGCAAGAAGAAGGCAAAGATTGCCGACGCGGAAGAAGTCGCAAAACCATAGCCATCGACCATCGACAGGTTCAGCCAGTCGTTAGCGGCGCCTTCCAGGAGTCCGCCACTCATCACCATGAGCGCAATCAGAACCGTGCGACGCTCGCGCCAAGCCAAGCGGGTCAAGCCCTTCTTCGCATTGCCTGCCGAGGCCTCCTCCCCTTCGCCCACGAGGCTATCCTTTGCGGGTTCAAGAGCGGCGACCTCGTCTTGGCTGAGGTAGAAACCAATGGAAACACCGCAGACAATAAGCTCGAGAGCAGCCAGACCGTATAGGTGCGCTCCGAGTGGAACTCCGACTCGCGAGGCAAGCGCTCCAAGTAATGCACCGCCGAGCATGCCGACCGCGTACATCGCTTGAATCACTGGAACGACAAGGCGCCTCACAGCAGCTTGGACCAAACCAGCCTCGATGTTCATGCTCGATCCCCACAGGCCCGCCCCGGCAGACATGAAAACAAGGGAACCGGTGAAGAGCACGAGAGAATTCGCGAGCGTTCCCGTCGCTGCTCCGACAATGCCCAATGCCCAAATGAATACGCCGATTCGCCCAGCCCACCGTGCACCGATCTTCATGACGATCGGACCCGAAGTGGGAAGGGTCAACAAAGAACCCAGGGAGGCAATCAGCAGCATCATGCCGATGGTTCCCGGGGTCAATCCCAGGTGATCACGCACATCGGGTAGACGTGAGAGCCACGCTGAGGTTGCAAAACCTAAGCCTGCGTAGACCACAAAGGTTGCACGAAGGGCACTGTGAGCAGGCGATGAGGGAATAGACACGGTTCGCAATTTTACTCGCCGATAGGCCCGTGGTTAAAGGCCGCAAAAAGAGGTGTCCGTGTGAAATAGCTCCACACGGACACCGATTGATATTCGAAAGAAAAGCTAGTCTTCGACGGCGGCCTTAAACCAACCGGTAACCGACGTCGGATGAGTAATCGCGGTACCCACGATCACTGCGAAAGCACCGAGTTTCATGGCAGCTGCAGCATGCTCCGGAGTGTGAATACGCCCTTCACAGATCACGGGCACACCTGGGAATGCCTGAACTGTCTGCTCGAGAAGTTCTAAGTCAGGGCCATCGGTCTTCGGGCGATCTCCGGTGTAGCCAGCAAGAGTCGTTGAAACAATATCGACACCGGCATCAACAGCCCGCTGCGCATCTTCAAAAGAACCACAGTCAGCCATCACTAGTGTCTCTTCTTCGCGCAAAGCCGCAACGGTTTCAGCAAAGCTGCGACCATCAAGGCGCGGACGACCCGTCGCATCAAGAGCCACGATATCGGCACCGGCCATGACGCAGGCGCGCGCGTGACGCAGCGAAGGGGTGATGTAGACGCCTTCGTGCCCTTCCTTCCACAGACCAATCACCGGGACATCGACACGTCCCTTGATCGCGGAGATATCCGACAGTCCCTGACAACGGATCGCCGCAGCGCCGCCGATTTCAGCGGCACGCGCAATCTGAGCCATAGTCTCGGGGTGGCGCATGGGCTCCCCCGGGTAAGCCTGAACGGAAACGATGAGCTTTCCTTTAAGACCGGCAATAAGCGGATGCATGGTGAACTCCTATGCGTTGAGGAAGAAAGAAACAGCCCCGAGCAGCGGTGCATTGCCACCAAGGGAACCAACAAGAATGGGGGTCGTCGCAACGGGCGTCATCGCGCTGGCTGAAAAACCTTCGTTCAGACCATCCCACCAGATATCCCCCGAGCGAGTCATCGAACCGGAGATAATGACGACGGCGGGATCCATACAGTTCACTAACGAGGCCGTGGCCTCGCCAAGGGCGTACGCGGAGCGCGCGAAGCACGCTTGTGCAAGGGGGTCGCCAGAATCGGCGAGCTCTTGGAGTGCGCGTCCGCCGTCAACTTCCGGCTTGTCTTGAGGACGCAGCGAGTTATACCAGGCGGTAATTCCCGACCCGGAGCAGAAAGACTCGATGTGTCCCAGGCGCCCACACGAACAGACCATATCGGGTGCGAAATGGTGGTGAACGTGGCCCACATGTCCCGCAATGCCGCGAGAACCGAAGGCAACACGACCGTCTTCGACGAAGGCGCCGCCGATCCCCGTTCCCACGGCGATAGATAGAACGCTGCGATAGGGCCGCCCTGCACCCAAGGTGGCCTCTCCAAGCCCGTGCGCGTGCACATCGTTGAGGACACGAACCGGGAGCTGCGTGTGCGCGGAAAGGAGGTCACCGAGTTTGGTCCCCGCCCAACCGGGCATGATGTCCGTTGCAGACACGATCGTACCGGTCGCGGGATCGACAACTCCGGCGCTCGCAACTGCGATACCCGCAATCGCCGGGTGCGACTCGATCAGCTCCGAGGCCAGTGTGCAGATTCGCGCAGCAACATCGGCGCCGCCCTTGGCGGCCAAGGTAGGGATTGAGCCACGTTCGGTAACGGTGAAGCTGTCTTCGGCCTCGACAATACCCCAACCGATCTTCGTTCCACCGATATCAAGAGCAAGGAGCGTAGTCATGAAAATTCTCCAAAAGGCAACGGAAGAGAAGACTAATCAGCGAGGCCAAGGCGGGCGCACGCTCGCGCGTACGCGAGAGGAGGGCCACCTCGGCCTCGCTGATGATCAGGAGAGCAGACCGGCCTCACGAAGGACGGAGGCGACATGCTCAACGTTTGCACCCTCAAGAGCCTTCACGGGGCGAGGCATCTCGGGGGAATCAAAAACACCAAGGAGGTGCAGAGCAGCCTTGAAAGCACCAACGCCAGCGCCGAAGCCCTGAACGCCACTGACCTGGACGATGCGCATGAGGTCCGCGAGGCGGTCCTGTTCAGTGCGCACGGCTTCCCAGTCACCGCGCTCGAAGGCCTGCCACTGACGGACGTAGCCCTCGGGGTCAACGTTCGCCAGACCGGGGACGGAACCATCCGCACCCGACATGTAGGCGCCGTCAACAACCACTTCGTGGCCGGTCAGCAGCTGCAGCGGGTGGCCAGCGGCCTCGTTCGCGCGAGAAAGCCAGCGGAAGCCCACATCGTCACCCGAAGAGTCCTTCACGCCGTCAAGGACGCCGTCCTTGCCCAGGCGAAGAACAAGGTCGTTCTGCAGCTTGGTGTGCACGCACACGGGGATGTCGTAGGCCCACAGCTCAAGGTTGGTGTTCTCCTTGAGGATGCGGAAGTGCTTCTCGATCTCAGCCTGGCCGCCCAGTGCGTAGAAAGGAGCGGTTGCGACCACACCACGTGCACCGCCGATTTCCTCGACAGCCTTGATGTTCTCAATGACACGCTCAGTTTCGGTGTCGATGACGCCGACTAGGAGCGGGACGCGGCCGTCGACGATGCGAACAACCTCGCGCTGGATCTGCTGACGACGCTCGGAGGTCGAGAAAGCGACCTCACCGGTTGAGCCGGAGACGAAGAGGCCGTTAAGCCCCGCGCCAATCATGCGATTGATATGACGCTCCAGCGACACAACATCCAGCTCGCCGTCCTTCAGCGGGATAGCAAGGGGCGGGACAACGCCACGAATCTGCGAAGTCATCAGTTCTCTCCTTCGAGTGTTGGGTGCAGCAGTGAGGGCGCAGCCCCCAGCAGCTTGCGGGTGTAGGGATCCTTCGGGTCAGCAAGCAGTTGCGCAGCAGGCCCTTCTTCAACGACCTTCCCACCGTTCATGACGGCGATGCGGTCCGAAACGTAACGAACCGTCTGAATGTCGTGTGAGATGAAGACCATCGCCAAGCCCAGTTCACTCTTGAGGTCCGTGAGCAGGTTCAGGATCTGTGCGCGCACCGAAACGTCCAGTGCGCTCGTGGGCTCGTCAGCGATGATCGCATCGGGGCCGATGGACAGTGCGCGAGCAATTGCAACGCGCTGACGCTGACCGCCGGAGAGCTGACCCGGGAGTGCATCCAAGGCGCTTGAAGGTAGACCCACCAAAGAGATCAGTTCTTGCACGCGCTTGGCGCGCGAGGCCTCGTCACCAATACCGTGCACGCGCAGCGGATCAGCGAGCTGATCGGCAACGTGCATACGCGGGTTCAGCGCGGTCGCCGGATCTTGGAAGACCACCGAGACGACGCGTCCGATGCGCCTACGCGCATCTGCGCCACGCTTTGTGACTTCCTCACCGTTGAAGAACACCTTGCCCTTCGTCGCCATCTGCAATCCGCACATGACGTTCGCGGTCGTGGACTTGCCACAGCCCGATTCGCCGACGATACCCAGCGTCTGTCCGCGCTCAATGCGCATGTTGACACCGCGAACCGCGTGCACCTTGTGGGGGCGGAACAGTGAGCCAGTGCGGGAGTTGAAGGTCACCTCAACGTCTTTGAGCTCGATGATCGGAGGTTCGGGTGTAGCGATCACCGTCTCAGTTTCGACAATCAGAGTTTCGGTACTCATCAGTTTTCCTCCTGACCTTCTTCGATGACGACGGTCTCGCTTACGACAAGAACCTCCTCGCGAGGCGGCAGTGCCGCATACACGTGCTCGGGGCCAACCTCGGTGAGGACCGGACGGATGTCGAGGCCGTAGTCGGGGTGCGAGGAACGAGGAGCGAAGCGGTCGCCCTTCGGGAAATCTCGAGGCGAGGGAACAGTTCCGGGAACCTGGTGGAGGCGTCCGGATCCGGCTTCGATCGAAAGCACTGCGCCCAGCAGGCCGCGAGTGTACTCGTGGGTCGGGTGCTTGAGCAGTTCCTTGGTCGGCGCCTGCTCGATGACCTGACCGGCGTACATGACGGTGATCTTGTGAGCCACCTCGGCGACAAGCGCCAAATCGTGGGAGACGAAGATCATTGCGAAGCCGAGCTTCTCACGCAGCTCGTTGAGCAGGTCGATGACCTGCTTTTGAACGGTCACGTCCAGAGCGGTGGTCGGTTCGTCCGCGATGATGAGCTTCGGGTCGCGGGTCAGAGCCATAGCGATGAGAACGCGCTGACGCTGGCCGCCGGAAAGCTCGTGCGGGTAGGACTCGAGGGTGCGCTTGGGATCCAGGCCCACCAGTTCGAGGAGTTCCTCTGCGCTGCGGGTTCCGCCGCGCTTGGTCAGCTGCTTCATCTGTGCCTTGATGAGCATGGCCGGGTTCAGCGAGGAAAGCGCATCCTGGTAGATCATTGCCATTTCGTGGCCCAGAAGCGCACGACGCTCTTCAGGCTTCATCTCCAGGAGGTTCTTGCCTTCGTAGAGAATTTCGCCGGTGATCTCTGCCTTGGGATCGATCAAGCCCATGATGGTCAGAGCCGTGATCGACTTACCACAGCCGGACTCACCGACAAGACCCATGGTTTCGCCAGCGCGAACCTTGAAGGATACGTGATCGACAACGTTGACATCACCGTGGCGCTCGAACTTGATGCACAGATCCTTGACCTCCAGGAGGGGCTCTCCGGTGAAGTCATCGTCGAAACGGTCGGTGCGCTTACCTTCGACAGATTCCAGATCGTCGAGGCGTGCCTGCAGGGATTCTGCCTGCTCGGCGTAGGCGCGGCGAGGATCGAGAAGGATACGGTCGGCTTCGCGCTCAGAGTTCTTGTCGACCTGGGCAACAGCTGCCGTGGAGGGAGCCGCGACCATCGCGTCCGTGATGCCTTCCGAGAGGATGTTCAAACACAAGACGGTGATCATGATGAACAGGCCGGGGAAGAAGGCAGTCCACCAGTAGCCCAGCAGGACCGAGAGGTAGGACGAGGCCTCGGACAAGATATTGCCCCAGGTGGGAACCATGGTTGCAGGAAGGCCTGAACCGATGAAGGTCAGCGAGGCCTCGAGGATGATCGCATCTGCGACCAAAACCGTGGCGAAGACCAGAACCGGAGCAGCAGTGTTACGCATGACGTGCTTGATGAGGATCCACGGTGCACGGGCACCGGAGACGATCACTGCACGCACGTAGTCTTCACCGTATGCGGCCATCACGTTTGCGCGAACAATACGTGCCAGCTGCGGGATGTAGACGAATGCGATCGAGAAGATAATGACGAAGACAATGCCCATCTTGTTGTCGGACTGGGCAAGTGTGCGTCCGAAGACCAGAACCGTAACAGCCGCCATTGCGATACCGGGGACAGCCATGATGATGTCCAGGATGCGCATGATGGTCTCGGAGATGGCCTTGCGCGTCACAGCTGCGATCGATCCGATGATGGCGCCGAAGAAGAGCGCGATCACGGTTGAGCACAGGCCGATGAGCAGCGAGTAGCGACCACCGAAGAGGACGCGAGAAAGAATGTCTCGACCCGCGTGGTCAGTACCAAAGAGGTGAGCCGACGACGGCCCCTGCCACGGCGTATCGATGAATTCGGGCGAATAGGGTGCCACGAAGGGCGCGAGGATTGATACAAGAACGACCAGTGCCAAAACACCGATTGCGATCTTGGATCCCAAAGACATCGCGCTGATGCGTGAGAAATGCGCACCCTTCGCGGTGACCTTTGCGAGTTTTGCTTTTTGGTTCATGACTCACACCGACCTAATACGCGGGTTGATGAGCAGGTAGAGCATGTCAACGATGATGTTGACGATGATGAAGGCGATTGCGACGACCAAGGCGCCACCTTGCACCAGGGTCACCCAGTTCTCTTGGATGCCCTTGAGGAGCACGAGCTTACCCATGCCATCAATGGCGAAGATGATTTCAATGACGACGGCACCACCCATGAGGTAGCCGATACGCAGACCGAGAACAGTCACGGGAGTGATGAGCGCATTGCGCAAAACGTTGCGGGCAACGACAACACGCTTGGGAATGCCTGCACCGATTGCGGTACGGACGTAGTCGCGGTCGAGTTCCTCAACCATTGAGGTACGCACGACGCGGGTCATTTGTCCGATCACAGGGACAGCCAGTGCGATAGCGGGAAGAAGTAATCGGAGGAACCAACCCGCGGGATCGACGCCGAATGCAGGAATAGGACCGGAAACCGGGATGGAACCACCGACGAAAGCCAAGACCAGCAGCGCTGCCAGCCAGAAGGAAGGGGTACCAATGCAGATCACCGAGATCACGCGGATCAGCTGATCGGGCCAGCGATCGCGGTAGAGGGCAGCAATGACGCCGAGGGGGAAAGCGATAACGACTGCGAACAACAGACCCAAGAAGGTGAGTTGAAGGGTGACAGGCAGCGCCTGCGCGACCAGATCACTCACGTGGTAATCCGTGCCGGTTGCGTACAGACCGAGATCACCGTGAAGCATGTTCCACAGATACGTTCCGTATTGGGTGAAGAAGGGCTCGTTGAGTCCGCGTTCAACGCGGTACGCTTCGAGAGCTTCGGGAGTGGCTGTCTCGCCCAGTGCCGAGTAGGCGGGGTCAATGGGAGACAGCGACATGATGAAGAAGACGAGGAATGACACGCCGACCACCATGATCGGCAGCGCCACCAGTCGTCGCGCGATAAGGCGCAGAAGGTTATTCACTGCTAGACCTCCATGTCAAGCGGAATTGAGCAAAATGAAGGAGGGGTGGGGTCCCACTGTGGCATGAGGCCAAGGTGGGCATCCCACCCCTCCTTTCGTCGAAAGCCTGCTAGGGCTTTACTTCGCGCTTACTCCAAGCAGCTGCAGGCCGGTGGAGGAAATCGCCTTGAATCCGTCAACCTTCTTGGGGTTGGAGGCGGTGATCATGTTGCGGAAGACCAGCGGGTAGATCACGGTCTGCTCGGCGAGCAGATCCTGAACCTCGCCCCACTTAGCCTTGGCAGCATCACCGTCGAGCTGAACGGCCTCATCCATGAGGCCCTGCAGCTTCTTGAAGGATTCGGGATCCGAAACCTGCCAGCCGTCACGCTTCTTGGTCCACACGTTGTCACCGTTCCACCAGGAAACGATGATGCCGGGGTCGGTGCCGAAGACCGAGGGGTCACCGGGGGCCAGAACGACATCGTAGGTCGGGTTGTCAACATCGGTCACGGTCGAGTAGAGAGCCGAGGAAGCCATCTGCTGGTGGTTGACCTTCAGGCCCAGTGCCTCGAGATCGGACTTGATCTGGGGAACCAGGGAGAGAACCCACGGGTGGTCCGTCGTCACCAGGTTGACCGTCATATCGGAAGCGCCAGCATCGGCAAGCAGCTTCTTGGCTGCGTCCTTGTCGTAGGACAGGTCGGTTGCGGGCTTCTTGTAGGCCGGGTTTGCTTCGGGCAGGAAGGACTTGGCTTCCACAGCCTGACCATTCAGAGCCGAAGAGATCAGCTTCTGCTTGTCGATGGCCTTGATGAATGCGCGGCGCACCTCAGGCTTGTCGAAAGGAGCCTTCTGGGTGTTGAACATCATGAAGGGGTTGCCGTAGCCGGGCTTGGCTTCGACGTTCCAGCCTGCTGCCTTGAGCTGATCCTGCGCTGCGGCGGGAACGGCTTCCATCACGTCAATGCTGCCACCGAGGGCGGCGGACAGGCGTGCTGCGTCATCCTTGAGGGCGCTCCACTTGAGGGTGGCTGCCTTCGCGGGGGTCTTGCCGTTGTAGTGCTCGTTGGGAACAGCGGTGATTTCGGTCGCCGAGATTGCCTCGTACTTGTAGGGGCCGGTGCCAACGGGCTTGGCCTTGAGTGCGTCTTCGCTCATGCCCGAGGGAACGACGTGAACGTTGACGAAGCGCTCCTTCAGGTTGGAGAAGGGGTACTTCAGCTTGACGGTGACGGTCTTGTCATCCTTCGCGGAAACGGAATCCACGAAGGTGAAGAACTGACGGAAGATGGACTTGTCGCCAGTGGTGCGCTCGTAGGAGCTCACAACGTCTGCTGCCTTGACATCGGTGCCGTCAGAGAACTTGGCTCCGTCGCGCAGGGCAATCTCGTACTCGGTGTCGGAGACCTTCACGGGGTCACCGGCAGCCAGCGCGGGGCTGACCGAGTAGTCGGACATGTCGAAGCGGTACAGGCCTTCGAGGACCTGCCAGTTTGCGCCCATGCCGAGTGCCGAGGTGGTGATCGGGCTGTAGTCAGTGGTCTCGTAGGCGGAACCCACGGTGATGGTGCCCTTGGGTGCGCCTGAGTCTGAGCTACTGCTGCTGGTTGATGGTGAAGTGGAAGATCCGCCGCCACAGGCGGTCAGGACCATGGTTGCCGCTGCTGCCATTGCAGCACCGGTTGCGAAGTGTTTGCGCATACGCATGTTCTCGCTCCTCATCTTCGAGAAATGGGATGTGCGGTCCGTGAATCACGTCCGCTGAAGCAAGCATATGTTGTCTGACAAATTTTCGCAAGGGGTAAAACAACATTCGTCAAAATACTCCGAAGAGGTGCGCAAACACTCACAGAGAGCTCAGGAAACAGCTGCCTCACTCAGGCGCAGAACCGCCTCCCACACACCGCAATCGCGCTCAAAGACAACCACGGCCTCGTCCCCGGAGCGCAAGGCATCACTGTAGCCAAAGCCCCCGATCCCAAGAGAGGCAACACACTCCGCACGCACCGCACCTTCCCACGGAGGCGTCAGGCGAAGGACCGCGCCGCGTTCGCGCGCCGAAAGCGAATGGGGGTGGACAAAGAGATCCCCCATTGCCTTCGCGTTGCACCCGGGGTCCTCACACTCCCACAGCTGCCCGCCAGCCCAGCTGCGGCCATCCCCCCAGGCGAGGTAGCGCCCACCTGCGCCTCGTCCTTCAAATCCTTGGAGGCGGCAATTCGCAACAACGCGGCCATCCCACACGGTGAGCGTTGTTTCGTCGAGCAGAATGTCCTCAGGACCCACAAGGGGATCTGAAATCCATTCAATACTCCCCGCTCGAAGGGCAACAACTCGAATATGAGTCTCCTTCCCAACGCGCACAACATAAGGAATCAATACTGCGCCATCGAAACTCACTGTTGACCCAGAGGTCGCGAAGAGCGCATCCGCCCCACTCTCCCGGTAAAGCTCATCCGTCAGATCCGTCACACGCAGATCCTCCGGGCCGCTCCCCCACGCAAGAATCGTCTGGAGACGCTCACCATCGGCACGCGAATCCATGTATCCCACTCGACCACGAGTCGAAGCGCAAGCCAAGTGCAGAAGACCGTCGCAATCGATCCCCACACATGCATCAGAGGTAATCGCAGGAAGGGCAAGAGGAAGATCGCGCGGAGCCAACCACTCCCCTGCCGCAGTGCGTTCCATCCAGTGAATTTTGTTCGGGTTGGGCAGGTCCGAGGCCATAGTGAGCCCGTTGAAGTCCGATCCATTTCCCGAGGCTGGGGCTGGGCGTTCGTCATAGAAGAGAATTATGCGCCCGCTGGCCACAGTAACAATCGCCGGAATACGCACCTCACCCGAGCCGATAGGGGCAAGAATCTGACGGGGTTCACCACGAGTAGTCATAGGCGAAAGAATAAAACACCAACGCCCCCGGGATAACAAAAATCCCCGAGGACCTTACGTTCCTCGGGGTTAGCGCGACGCCGTCAGCGGGTCTCGCGGTGAAGCGTAGACTTGCGGCAACGCGGGCAGAACTTCTGCAGTTCAAGACGATCCGGCGTGTTACGACGGTTCTTCTTGGTGATGTAGTTGCGCTCCTTGCACTCCGAGCATGCCAGAGTGATCTTGGGGCGAACGTCCTGAGACTTGCTTGCCACGGTGATTCCCCTTTTGCTTTTGCTTATGTCGGCGTGCGACTCTTCGTTGGTCTGGTAGCGGGGGCGGGGCTCGAACCCGCGACCTCACGATTATGAGTCGTGCGCTCTGACCAGCTGAGCTACCCCGCCGCAGCGGCTGCGGCTGTAGCCGCGACCTGAGCCCCGAAAGGGAATCGAACCCTTGACCTTCTCCTTACCATGGAGACGCTCTGCCGACTGAGCTATCGGGGCAACGCCGAGAAGCCTAACTCAAAATGGAACCACAATGCAATTCCTGTGATTGAGAATGACATCACAACGAGTCTCGAAGAGACCGTGGCAGGTGAGGGATTCGAACCCCCGAAGCACGAAGCGTCTGATTTACAGTCAGATCCATTTGGCCGCTCTGGAAACCTGCCATACGCCGAAAAAATCGGTGCTGTGGAAGAATAGCAGAATGACCCGGCACTGCGCCAATCAAAGTGACCGAAGTGCGCCACAACGCACAAAGAAAGGATGATCATGGCAGATTCATCGTTTGACATCGTTTCCAAATTGGACCGCCAGGAAGTCGATAATGCGGTCAATCAAGCCGCAAAAGAGGTCTCAACTCGCTACGATTTCCGCAATGTTGACGCTTCGATTCGGCTGGTTGGTGACGCCATCGAAATGGAGGCGAACACCCCTGAGCGCGTCATGGCTATCGTCGACGTCTTGCAGACAAAGCTTATTCGCCGCGGAGTTTCACTTAAAGCGCTTGATCTCAAGGATCGTGAGCCTAAGGCACAGGGCAAGATCTACCGCCTCGTTGCCCCTCTGCGCGAAGGGATCGAGCAGGATGTTGCGAAGAAGATCACAAAACTGATTCGCGACGAGGGCCCCAAGGGAGTGAAGGCACAGATCCAAGGAGATGAAATCCGCGTTTCCTCCAAGTCACGCGATGACCTTCAGGCAGTGATCGCCCTTCTCAAGGGCCCTTCCGGAGAAAAGCTTGACGTAGCCCTTCAGTTCGTCAATTATCGCTAAGACTCTTCGAATACTCGTATAGCTGTGGGGGCATCTAGCACTGCGCTAGATGCCCCCACATACGTCTATTCAGTTGCCGCGCAAGCTTACGCGGCTCAGCTTGATCAGCTTTACTGACACTGAACAAAGCTTGGCATTAGTAACCGGCAATCTGCTCGAGACGTGCGATTCTCTGATCCATCGGCGGGTGCGTCGAGAAGAGATTACGAATTCCCCCTCCCCTGAAGGGATTGGCAATCATCATCGCCGAAACATTCTGCGTCTGCGGGGTGGGCGCAAGCGGATACTGTGAGTTTCCACTCTCAAGCTTCTTCAATGCAGAAGCGAGCGCCAGCGGGTCTTGCGTCAGAAGAGCACCGTCTTCATCGGCGTCAAATTCGCGCGTACGCGAGAGAGAAAACTGGATGAGTGTCGCAGCAAAAGGCGCAACCAAGGCAAGGACGAGCGAGCCAATCACTGCCAGTCCCCCGCCCTCACGATCACGGCGATTTCCCCCACCGAAGAACATGAGGAACTGAGCAATCGAGGTCACCACGCCCGCCATCGCAGCCGCAACGGAGGAAGTCAGAATGTCGCGGTTGTAGACATGCATGAGCTCATGTCCCAACACTCCGCGCAACTCACGCTCGTTGAGCAGCTGCAAGATCCCTTCCGTGCAGCACACCGCAGCATTTGCCGGGTTACGTCCTGTCGCAAAAGCATTGGGAGTCATGGTCGGCGCGACCCACAGCGTCGGCATTGGCTGTCCAGCCGTTTGAGAAAGCTCGCGGACAATGCGATACATCGCCGGTTGCTGAGCTTCGGTAACCGGGTAGGCGTTCATCGAACGCAGGGCCATGGTCGCTGAATTCCAATAGGACCATGCCGTCTGAAGCAAGCCGATTCCTGCGAAGATGAAAATCCACACCGCGCGGCCGGTTCCATAGGCGATGCCCGAGCCGATGAGCAAGAGCAGGGCCCACATTCCCCCGAGGAGCAGGGCGGTCTTGAAACCGTTGTGATAGTGACGCGTGCGCATAATCCTCCTTTGTGCGGCTTAAGCGCTAGATGCGACTGGGCCCCGAGTAATCCTCGAAACGCTCGGGAGCAGAAGGAACACCCATCTCCCCCATCTGACCAATGAGATCCTCGTGGACCTGGTCCTTACCCAAAGACACATCGGTCATCGCGCGACGCGAGACAACCTTGATACGTTCACGCCCACCACGGCCACCGGGAAGCTCACCGTACTTCTCACCCAGCGCGGCCTCGTAAGCGTCAAGAAGCTCCCATCCCTCCCAGGTGGTGAACTCCACGCCACGCTCACGAAGCAGAGCAACCATGGCCTCGTGACCAACCTCGGAAGAAGTTGCGTGCAGGCGACCTGCCTCCGCGTCCTCGACGAGGTGAGAAATAGTCTGTTGAGCATCCGACTTCGTCGAACCGATCAGGCCGACAGGGCCACGCCTAATCCAACCGGTCGCGTACACGCCCTGAACCACCGGAGCATCGGGATCTTGTGTTGTGTCCGAATCAATCACGCGTCCCTCGACGTTGGGGACAACGCCTGCGCGCTTGTCAAAAGGCAGTCCTGGGACCGGCGAAGAATAGTAGCCAATCGCGCGATAAACCGCCTGAACGGGCCAGGTCGTGATAACACCGGTTCCGCGTACGGAGCCGTCCCCCGTGAGCTCAGTGCGCTCGGTACGAATTGCACTGACGTTTCCATCCTCATCGGCAAGGATCTCAACCGGCGACTGGAAAAGGTGAATGTGGATGCGGCGCGAAGCAGTGTGCGATTCGGGATCTTCCATCGCGTAGTTGGTCAAGGTCTTGACGACCTGACGCTGCTGGTTCGAGGCCCGCAGGGCTTCCTCAGAGCCCTCATCGAAGTCGAAATCGTCCTCAGAGACAATGATGTCAACATCGGGAACATGTCCCAATTCACGTAGTTCAAGCGGGGTGAACTTTACCTGCGCAGGGCCGCGGCGACCAAAAACATGCACATCCGTAACCGGGTTTTCAGCCAAGCCCTTGGCGACGTTTTCAGGGATCTCAGTGACCAGCATGTCCTCAACGTGCTTGGCCAAGACGCGCGAAACATCCAGTGCAACGTTTCCGACGCCCAGCACGGCAACGGACTTTGCTTCAAGAGGCCACGTACGGGGGTAATCCGGATGTCCGTCATACCAAGAGACGAAATCGGCAGCACCGTAGGACTGCGGAAGATCAACGCCCGGAATGTTCAGCGGAGCATCGCGATCAGCGCCCGTGGCAATGATGATCGCATCGTAGTGGGCGTGGAGATCCTCGATGGTGATGTCGCGACCTACCTCAACGTTTCCAAGCAGACGAATATCGCCGCGCTGAAGAATCTTGTAGAGGGCGACGATAATCTGCTTGATTCGCGGGTGGTCCGGGGCAACGCCGTAGCGCACCAAGCCGTAGGGGGCGGGGAGCCGTTCGAACAGATCGATATTCACATCCAAACCGGACTTGGACAGAATGTCAGATGCATAAATGCCCGCAGGGCCTGCGCCGATAACGGCAACGTTGTAGGTGCTCACGCGTGATCCTCTTCTCCGGCTACGCCCACGCGCAGCCCCTTATCCTGCTCCAATCCTACAATCACACGACCTCGGGAGCAGCCGAGAGGACTTAGGCGACGCGATCGACCATCAAGTGCGCGAAGGCAATAAGCGCCTGCTTTGCTTCACCCTCGGGAAGATCGGCGATGCATTCCAGTGCGCTTTCGCACCACTCATGAGCAAGCTTACGGGTCTGGGTGACGACCTGATGCCCACGCAGCCGCGCAACCACAGCAGCCAAAGCCTCGTCCGAGGACAAATCCCCACCCAGCATCGACAAGATCTTCTGACCTTCGGGATCCAGATTGCCATTGGACTGCGCGCGGCGAAGCAGCAGCACGGGAAGGGTATCCACGCCTTCGCGAAGATCCGTTCCCGGGGTCTTTCCCGACTGTCCTTCGGCGGGCCCAAGATCGATCACATCATCTGCGATCTGGAAGGCAACGCCCAGGCGTTCTCCGAACTGCGTGAGCGCTTCGATGGTCACTTGATCCGCGCCAGCGTGCATCGCACCGAAGGCCGCAGCCGATGCCACCAAGGAACCAGTCTTGTCGGCAAGAACCTGGATATAGAAAGTCAGGGGATCATCGCCCTCTTCAGGACCGAAAGTCTCATTGAGCTGGCCCATGCACAGGCGCTCGAAAGTGATGGCGTGGTGGCGAACCGTTTCATCACCCAAAGTCGCGATCATCGCAGAAGCTCGAGCGAAAAGAATATCGCCGGCCAAGATCGCGCGGTTATTCCCCCACAGATGCTGAGCCGAGGGAACTCCGCGACGAGTCGGGGCAGAATCCATGACATCGTCGTGGTAGAGCGATGCCAAGTGCGTGAGTTCAATGCCCGTTGCTGCGGTGAGGACCTCATCGCTCAGAGCGCGCTGGGGGTCGCCGAATTGCGCTGCAACCAGCGTGAGCAAGGGACGCATGCGCTTGCCACCGGCCTGAGCCAAATGACTGGTGAGTTCAGTGACCAAGTCCCTGGAATCACTGACGGAACGGTGCAAACGGTCCTCAACGGCCTCGAGGCCCGGAAGAATTCGGGCCTCGAGATCAGGAACGTGTAAATCGATTACGGCGCTCACGGGAGAAGCACAACCACCTGATTGAGTAGAGACAGAACCGGACTCGGGAAGAGTCCAAGGGCAATCGTACCCACAGCACACACGGTGATCGCAACACCAGCGAAACCTTCAGAGCGAACGACCTCGACGTCCTCACGCGGCTGCATGAAGAACATCACGCGAACCAGACGGAAGTAGAAGAAGGCCGTGACAGCCGAGCAGGCAAGCGCAAGCGCGACCAGCCAGACGTATCCACCCGCGAAAGCATCCGAGAAGACGACGAACTTCGCAATGAAGCCGCCCGTGAAAGGAATACCCGCAAAGGAAAGCAGGAAGATCAGCATTGCCGAGGCCAAGCCGGGGTTGGTCTTCCCCAGTCCCGCCCAGCGGCGCAGATCCGTCACTTCGCCGCCGATATTTCCCTCGCTGTCACTGGAACGAACCAGGGTGATCACGCCGAAGGCTCCAACGGTCGCCACCGCGTAGGCCAAGACATAGAAGAGTACGTGACCAGCTGAGTAGCGCACCAGCGAGAGAATACCCAAGAGGATGAAGCCCGCGTGAGCGATCGACGAGTAGGCAAGCATGCGCTTGACGTCCATTTGCACGAGGCCTGCGAAAGTTCCAACCAGCATGGTCAAGACAACGACAACGATCATGATCGGAATCAGGCTCCACTGCAGGGGAGCTGCCACAACCTGGAAGAAACGAAGCATTGCGCCGAAGGCTGCGAGCTTAACCGCGGCAGCCATGAAGCCCGTCACGGGAGTTGGAGCACCGGTGTAAACATCGGGAGTCCACGCGTGGAAGGGAGCTGCGCCAACCTTGAAGAGCAAGCCGACCATCACCATGACAGTGCCCATCAGCAAGAGCACGTGCATTCCAGCCGTCTGCGGGGTCGGGGTAGCTGCATCGGAGATGATGAGCGAACCGGAGTAACCGTAGAGGAAAGCTGAACCCATGAGCATGAAGCCCGAGGAGAACGCACCAAGAATGAAGTACTTCAGCGCAGCTTCCTGCGAGAGCTGACGACGCCGACGCGCGGTCGCAGCCAGGATGTACAGAGGAAGAGACATCACTTCCAGAGCAACGAAAAGTGCAATATAGGAATTCGCTGCCGGGAAGATCATCATGCCGCCGGTCGAGAAAAGAACCAGAGCAAACATTTCAGAACGCTGGTAACCCTTCGCGTCCGAGCGCTCCTCATCAGAGGAACCGGGGCGGTCCGAAGGCTGTCCGGCAAAGGCGCCGTCGCCGGCCTCGGAACGATCAGCAATGACGAGGACCGCGAAGAAGGCAATCAGGACAAGAATGCCCTGCGCGGCGATCGTCAAAGGATCGTCAATGTACTCCCCCAGTGACGAGGGGGTCACTGTGACCACTGCCCAGCGCATGACCAGGGCAACCGCCGAAGCAATGAGTGCAACAAGAGCGATTCCGATGACACTCGAGCGGCGCGCACGCACCGGCACGAAAGACTCAGCGAGAACCGCGAGGATACCGCCACCAAGGACGCACAGGATGGGCGCAAGTGCAGCCCAGGAAATCTCGGGGACCGTGAACGTCACGGCTGTTGCCACAGAATTCACTGTGCGCTCCCTTCACTCAAAATTGCACTTGCAGCGGTCATCAGCTGTTCGCCCTGCGTCGCAATCGGCGTCAGAGCGGAAACCAACGGCGCCGCCCAGATGCCCAAGACGAGCATCGCAATGACTAGCGGGGTCATAACGGTCTTCTCGCGTGCGTTCAGATCAGCAATCTGATCCTTTCCAGCTCGCGGCGGGCCGGTGAAGACTCGCTGGTAAGGCATCAGCATGTACAGCGCGGCCAGAATCACGCCGAGTACTGCGAAGAGCGCGAGCATCGTCGAGACCTTCCACGTTCCCATGAGAACCAGGTACTCGGGGACGAATCCGGACAGGCCGGGAAGCGCGACTGAAGCCAGACCCGAGAAGAGCCACAAGCCTGCCAGGACCGGGCTCACGCGCTGCATACCGCCGTACTCGCGCATGTCTTGGGTGCCGCCTCGTGCGGAAAGCCAACCGGAAAGGAGGAACATCGCTGCGATCGACACACCGTGAGCGACCATGTAAACCATGGCGCCGGTCAGTGCGATCTGCGAGCCGATGAAGATACCGAGGACCATGAAGCCGAAGTGCGAGACCGAGGTGTAGGACACCAGACGCATGATGTCGTTTTGTCCGATGGCAGCCAGGCCACCCCACAAAATCGAGGCCACCGCGAAGCCGCAGATCCACCACTGTAGGCTGGCCGCTCCGAGCGGGAACAAGCGCAAGCACAGGGTGATCATGCCGAAGGTTCCGACCTTATCGAGAACGCCAACAAGGAGCACCGAGGTGCCCGGGCGAGCATTCTGAGCAGTATCGGGAAGCCAGGTGTGAACCGGGACCATGGGGGCCTTAATCGCAAAGGCAATGAAGAAGGTCAGGAAGAGACCGACCTGAATTCCCACAGGGAGATTCACCGTCCCCGAAGCCAGCATATCGAGGCGGAAGAGGGTATCTCCGCGGCGAGCAGCCAGCGCCCAGATGGCAACGAGGCCACCGAGCATCACCAGACCACCGGCCAGAGAGAAGAGAAGGAACTTCATCGCAGCACGCTGACGAGCCTTCTTTTCGCCGACTCCGTAACGACCGATCATGACGAAGAGCGGAACGAGCATTCCTTCGAAGGCCAGGTAGAAGAGCAGGACATCGGAAGCCGCAAAGATCAGCACCATGAATGCTTCAAGAAGCAGCACCCATCCGAAATAAGCCCCTGCCTTTGCCTCGTCTTCATCGTCGTTCCAAGCGGCCAGCACGACCAGGGGAACCAAGGCGACGGCAAGAAGAATCATGACCGCACCCAGTGCATTCACGGCCACCGCCCAACTCAGGCCCATCTGGGGAATCCAGGAGTAGGCCTCGGAAAGCTGATAGGTGGAGGAAGACGACCAATCGAAGGCGCTGACAAACGCCACGATGGCCGCGGCAAGTTCACACACCGACAAGATCAGGGCGAAGGTACGCCCGGCGCGACGCAGGGCGGGGATCATCGCGAGCATCAAGGCACCCAGCGCGGGAAGTGCGACAAGAATCGACAGCCACGGAAGTGGCGCGCTGGTCATTTGAGAAATCTGCATAACTCTTACTTCCTCACAGCGTGAATGCCAAGACGGCGGCCAGGGCAAGGACTACCCCGCCAAGAATGTAGGAGGCATAGGTGCGCACGCGTCCGGACTGGGTAGCACCCACCGCGCGTCCAGCACCCGTTGATGCCTTTTCCACCACGTGAACGATGCCGTCAATCGCCTTGTCATCGCCAAGAGTTGCGGCCTTAACCAGAGCAATACCCGGAGTCATGAAGAGTGCCTCATTCACCGAATCCTGGTAGAGATCCTGGCGAGCAGCACGCGTGAGCGCATTACCCGCAGGAATTGCGGTGGGAACCTCACGACGTCCGTACATCATCCACGCAAGGCCAGCGCCCGCAAGCACCAGAAGCAAGGTGACGACCTGAATTGCGATTTCTGGGGCAACGGGATGAGCGTGCTCAACCTCGCCCAGCGAAGGCTGGAGCCACGTCGTAAAAGCGTTTCCGATTGAGAGAACTCCACCGATAGCGGCGGCCGCGATCGCCAGAATGATCATCGGGACGGTCATCAAAGGAGAGGATTCGTGCGGATGCACGCCCGAGCCTTCAGCTTCGGTCGTCCAACGAGCGGTGCCGTGGAAGGTCATAAAGAACAGTCGCGACATGTAGAAGGCGGTGATTCCAGCGCCGACCATGGTCACGATACCGAAGACCCAACCGGCCCAGACGGCCTCGTGGCCCGCAAAGGTGGTAGCCCCGAAAGCCGCTTCGATGATCTTGTCCTTGGAGAAGAAGCCCGAGAAGGGCGGGACGCCCAAGATCGCAAGCCAGCCGAATGCGAAGGTGATCCACGTGACCTTCATGGCGGTGCGCAGTGCGCCGAAGCGACGCATATTGACTTGGTCGTTCATGCCGTGCATCACCGAACCCGCGCCAAGGAACATGAGGGCCTTGAAGAAGCCGTGGGTGAAGAGGTGGAAGATCGCAAAGGCCCAACCGATGGGACCAAGACCTGCGCCGAGCATCATGTAGCCGATCTGGCTCATAGTGGATGCTGCGAGCACCTTCTTCATATCGTCCTTCGCGCAGCCGACGATCGCGCCGAAGAGCAGTGTGATTGCACCGACGATAACAACCGCGGTCGCAGCAACGGGCGAAGCCTGGAAGATCGCACCCGAGCGAACAATGAGATAGACACCGGCGGTGACCATCGTTGCCGCGTGGATAAGCGCGGACACGGGGGTCGGGCCAGCCATTGCATCGCCGAGCCACGCCTGCAGCGGGAACTGAGCGGACTTACCGCAGGCACCCACCAAGAGGAAGAAACCAATGATGGTTGCTTGCACCGGCGAGATCGAGACGACCATCGAGTTGACCTTATCCATGTTGACGGTCGAGAAGTTCGCGACCATTGCCATCATGGCGATGAGCAGGCCCATATCGCCCACTCGGTTCATGACGAAGGCCTTCTTTGCAGCAACCGCATTGGCAGGAACGTGGTTCCAGAAACCGATGAGAAGGTACGAGGCCAAGCCCACTCCTTCCCAGCCGACGAAGAGACCCGCGTAGGAGTCCGCCAGAACCAGGATGAGCATCGCGGCGATGAAGAGGTTGAGGTAGGCGAAGAAGCGACGACGATCCGTGTCGTGCTCCATGTACGCGATCGCGTAGACGTGGATGAGAGACCCAACGAAGGTGACCAGCATGACGAAGGTCATCGACAGCGGGTCGAGCATCAATCCGAAGTCAACGGAGAAGTCTCCCGCGGGAATCCACGAGAACAGGGGAAGCGCGATTCGCTGTCCTTGAGCGGGGAGGGAGAGCATTGTGGCGATAACCGCCACGCCCACCGCGAAGGCGGCCCATGATGCCACGGTTGCCAGCAGGTGACCCCAGCGATCTGAGCGGCGTCCCAGCACAAGAAGAATCGCACTGGAGGCAGCTGGAATTGCGATCATCAGCCAAGCCCAGGAGAAGACTCCCGTAGCCTCGACTGGAGCTGCGGCTTGGGCCACAGCATTCAGCAGTGTAAAGGTCATTCCGGCTTACTCCTCAGTTCTTCAGAAGATCGAGGTCGTCAACGTTGGTGGTAACGCGTGACTTAAAGATGGACACAACGATTGCCAGTCCGACCACGACTTCAGCTGCAGCAACAACCATGACGAAGAAGGCCATGATTTCTCCACTGACGTTTCCGTGGATTCGCGCGAAGGTTACGAAGGCAAGATTGGCGGAGTTGAGCATGAGCTCGACTCCCATCAAGGAGATCACTGCGCTGCGACGGACCAGAACAATCGCTGCACCGATCGCAAAGAGGATCCCCGAGAGCACGAGGTAGGCTGCAAGGCTCATTCTTCTTCCTTCCCTTCTTCACTGCTATCGCTGGCAAGGGGCTGGTTCAAGCCACTCGGGGCGGGCGCACCGGGCATACCCCAAGCCTGCGAACGCTGACGAGTCTGCGGGTGTGTGGGATCGAAGATCGTGTCCTCAAGAGCGCCGCTCTTGGCAAGCGCCAGAGACTGCGCGACCTCGGGTTCGACCTGCCCAATGACACGCTCCAAGCCGCGCACGCGCAAGACCCTGGGGACCGAGGCTTCGACTGGGCCGTGCGTTTCGCCGGAGATCGCGGGAACATCGACCGCGTTGGAGTGCGCGTACACACCGGGGGCGGGAAGCTGACCGATCCTGCGTCCCGAGGCCTTAAAGGCGCGCATCTTCGCTTCTGCGGTTGTGCGTTGGGTGAGGACCGGGCCGAGCTGATCGGAGTGAGTGAGCAGCATCGCGCCGATGGCCGCGGTGATGAGCAAGATTCCCGCAAGTTCCATTGAGAACCAGTAGCGCGAGAACAGCGTCGCTGCCAAGTCGGTGATCGGAGCGTTCGAGTAGGGCTCAGAGCTCAAGGAATCAGAGGAGCCCGTTGCACGCGAGCGGGCAACAGCTCCGATAACGACAGCTGCCAAGCCCAGAGCGATGAGCACCGAGGTGATGATGCGTCCGCGCGATTGCTGCGCGTAATTGTCGGATGCTCCCAGACCAATCATCATGATGACGAAGAGGAAGAGAACCATAATGGCGCCGGTGTAAACGACAACCTGGACAGTTCCCAAGAAAGCTGCTCCGTGCATCAGGTAGAGGACGGCCAAGCCGAGCATGACTCCGACCATGCAAATCGCACAGTGGACGGCTTTCTTAAAGAAGAGCACTCCCAAGGCGCAGGCAATCATGAACACTGCCACGCAGCCAAAGAGGATCGCCTCCCCTGTTGATGCCATTTCGGGCCAATTCATGAGGGTCATGACTGACGTGCCTCCTCGTAGACGGGACGTGCAGTAGCAAGGGAAGGATCTTCGGGGCGGCGCTCGCGCACCCAGTCGATCTGCATCTGCGTGGGGCCGTGGACTTCGCCTCGGTAATAGTCACCGTCGGAGAGTCCTTCGACCTGAGGGTGAGGAGGCTGAAGCATTCCCTCGGAGAGGGGAACTAGGAGCTGGTCCTTCTCGTAGATATCGTCTGCGCGAGTGTATTCGGCCAGCTCGAAGTCATGACCCATTGTGAGCGCTCGAGTCGGGCAGGCCTCGATGCAATAACCGCAGAAAATGCAACGCAGATAGTTGATCTGGTAGACGCGGCCGTAGCGTTCCCCGGGACTGTACTGTTCCTCGGGAGTGTTGGATGCGGCCTCGACGTAGATCGCATCCGCGGGGCACGCCCACGCACACAATTCGCAACCGACGCACTTTTCGAGGCCGTCGGCGTAGCGATTGAGCTGGTGGCGTCCGTGGAAACGCGGTTCGACGAAGGGGCCCTCGAAGGGGTACTGCTCAGTAACGGTCGGGCGGAAGAAGGAGGACAGGGTCACTCCGTACCCGGCGAAGGGCGCGAAGAACTGACCGATCGGCCCCTTGGGATCCTGCTCGTAGCGCAAGTTCTCGCTTTGGTTCTGCTCAGTCATTCGTCTCCTCCATTACTGCGTTGACCACGCGCGAAGCGCGCGGCGAGGGCGGGAGCTTTTGTCCGGGCAGCGGAGGCACCGGGAAGCCGTCGGCCATCGGATCGAAGTTCTCCAGGCGTGCGCGTGCTTCTTCTTCCTTCGCGGCTTCCTTGCGGGCATCAGCCGAATCTGCGAACCACATGATGATCAGCGCGACAACGAAGATGCCGGCGACCGCGCCGATGAGCTGAGGCAGGGTGAGGGAGACCCACTGAGTCACGGCGCGAATGATGGCGACCATGACGAGCCACGCCAAGGAAATCGGGATGAGGCGCTTCCAGCCCAGCTGCATAAATTGGTCGTAGCGGAAACGCAGGAGGGTGCTTCGTGTCCAGATCATGAGGATCATGAAGAACCACATCTTGAGGAAGAACCACAGCATGCCGAACCAGCCGCTATTGAGGAACTCGATGTGCGACAGCGGCCACGGAGCGTGCCATCCGCCGAAGAACATGGTCGTTGCCACCGCTGAAACGTTGAACATGTTGACGTATTCAGACAGGTAGAACCAACCGAACTTCATTGAGGAGTACTCGGTCATGTGACCGGCGACCAATTCACCTTCAGCTTCGGGAAGGTCGAAGGGAAGACGGTTCACTTCGCCGACCATCGAGATCAGGTAGATGACGAAGGCCGGTGCTAAGGGCAGGAACCACCAGGTTTGCGCCTGGGATGCAACGATCTGCGAAGTCGACATCGAACCGGCCATGAGGAAGACCGCAACCAGGGACATTCCCATCGACAGTTCGTATGAGATCACCTGTGCTGAGGAACGCACCGCACCGTAGAGCGGAAGCGTTGAGGACGCGGACCAACCACCCAGAACGATGCCGTACAAGCCCAGCGAAGAAATCGCAAGGATGTACAGGGCAGCGACCGGCATATCTGCTAGCTGCAGGGGCGTTGAGTGGCCGAAAACCGAAACATTCGGACCCATCGGAATGACGGCGAAGATACTGAAGGCTGCGAATGCGGAGACCGAAGGCGCAAGCAGGTAGATGAACTTCTCGGACTTGCGCGTCCACATGTCTTCCTTGAAGAGCAGCTTCACGGCGTCGGCAATTGCTTGGAACAAGCCGAAGGGACCGGCGACATTCGGGCCGGGACGAGTCTGCATGCGTCCGATCGTTCGACGTTCAACCCACAGTGCGAGCAAAACGTTGAGGATCAGGAAAACAATGATGAAAACGGCCTTGAGGACTGTCAACCACCAGGTTTCCTGCGAAAAATCCGCGGGAGAATAGTTGGGAACTTCCATGGGGATCATGTTCATCGGGCCACCTCCCCCTTTGCGCTCAGGGTGACAGAAGAACCGAAGTTCCCCAGTGATTCGTGGACGAGGGAGCCTTGGGAGCACTCGGGCACCCAGACGACTCCTTCCGGAAGATCAGCAAATTGCAGGGGAAGTGTCACGCTTCCGCGCGGGCTGCTCAGTGTGAGCAGTTCCCCTTCGTCGAGGCCGAGGCCCGCTACCGTCGCGCGTGCCGCGAAGACGACGGGGCGGCGTGCGCTTCCAGCCAGCATGTGTGCGCCATCTTGCAGGCGACCAGCATCGAGCATCGGCTTATGGGTGGCGAGGAGTGCCTGTCCCTGTGCGAGCTCAACGAGCGGCGAGTCTTGAGCAGGAGCGAATTCTTCGCGCTCACCCCTCCAGTTCATGAGCGGGTTGACCTGGTCGTAAAGGCTCACCAGATCGGAAAGACCAAGATCCACGCCGAATTCGCGAGCAAGAGCATCGAAAACAAGGCGGTCGGTCTGTGCACGAGAAGCGATTGCCTGACCGAAGGGACGCAGGCGTCCTTCCCAGTTGATGAAAGTGCCGTTCTTTTCAAGCGGCGGTGCGACCGGCAAGATCACATCAGCGCGATCGGTCACCTCGCTGCGACGAACTTCAAGGCTCACCAAGAAATCAACCTGATCAAGCGCCTTTCGCGCAGCGGCCGGATCGTCGAAATCGCGCAGGTCAACGCCACCGACGACGAGGGCCTTCAAGCGGCCGTCAGTTGCAGCTTCCAGCATCTGCGAAGCGTCGAGTCCGCGAGTTGCGGGGATTTCGCCCCACGCAAGGCTCTCACGCGCATCTGCGCTGGACGCCGGACGACCAAAGGGCAGGAGTCCGGGAAGAAGACCGGCCTCGAGGCCACCGCGTTCACCCGCACGACGAGGCACCCACTGGATGCGTGCCTTGCAGCGCTGGGCGAGACGGACAACTTCGCTGAGAAGTCCGGGGGTGCGGCTGGCTCGTTCACCAACGAGGATGACTCCACCCTCGAGGCGCCCAGCGAGCTCGGCGTATTCGCCTTCGGGAGCGATCGCTGCAGCAACCTCGACCTCGGTACCCGGAGCGCAACGCAGCAGCTCTCCAGAAAGCTTGGCGAGGCCTCGGGAAGTCATGGGGGCCAAAGAAGCAACGCGGAGCTTGCCCTTGCGAGTGGCCTTACGCATCCGCAGGAAGAGCGCGCCGCACTCGTCCTCGGGCTCAAGCCCAACCAGGAGGACCTGGCCGGCACTCTCAAGCTGCGAGTAAGTGACGCCCAAACCACTGCCTGCCACGTGGGCGGCAAGGAATGAACGCTCTTCTTCACTGTGGCTTCGCGAACGCATGTCGATGGAATCAGATCCCACGACGGTGCGTGCGAACTTCGACCATGCCCAGGCATCTTCAAAGCTCAGGCGACCGCCGGGAAGGAAACCAACCTGATCACCGGAAAGGCCGGCAAGTGCGCGGTGGACACGGTCCAAGGCATCCGACCACGAGGTCGGGACAAGCTGACCGTTCTCGCGAACGAAAGGAGTATTAAGGCGCTGGGCGCCCGACCACCTGAAGGCAAAACGGTCCTTGTCGGTGATCCACTCTTCGTTGACCTCGGGATCATTTCCGGCGAGGCGTCGCAGAACTTCACCACGGCGAATATCCACGCGGATCGCACTACCGGAAGCATCGTGCTCGGTTACCGAAGCGGTAGATACCAAGTCGAAGGGGCGTGCGCGGAAGCGGTAATCATTAGAGGTCAGAGCGCCAACCGGGCAGATCTGGATGATATTTCCCGAGAAGTACGAGGCGAATGCGCGGCCCGAAACATCACGATCATTGGGGGCAAGATCGCCCTCATTGAGGGAACCGATAATGCCTTCTTGACCGTAAGGGCCCGAAATTCCCGCCTGGACGTTGTCCTTTTCCTGCGGGTTGAAGTAATCCAAGACCGCGGTATCGAAGGAGCCGACCTGCTCACCCATGAAGTGATGATGCTCGGTCGGCGCTGTGCCGCCGCCTCGTCCCTGAAGATCCAGGAACACGTCGCCCGCGATTTCCTTACCGAAGCGCACGCAGCGCTGGCACAGGATGCAGCGCTCGCGATCGAGCAGGATCTGCGAGGTCAGCTTCAGGGGCTTGCGGTAGGTGCGCTTTGCGTCGATGAAACGCGAGCTCTCACGGCCTTCGCTCATTGCTTGGTTCTGCAGGGGGCATTCGCCGCCCTTATCGCAGATCGGGCAATCAAGCGGGTGGTTGATCAGCAGGAATTCCATCACGCCTTCCTGGGCGCGACGGGCAACCTCGGAGGTGTGCTGGGTCTTGACGACCATGCCGGGGGTGACAGTCTGAGCACACGAAGGCTGAGGCTTGGGCATGAAACGCAGCTCGCCCGTATTGCGATCGGGCATTCCGACCTCAACCAAGCACTGACGGCATGCGGCGACGGGCTCAAGCAGCGGGTGATCACAGAACCGCGGGATACGGATTCCGGCCTTCTCGGCCGCGCGGATCACCAGGGTGCCTGCGGGAACGTCCAATTCGACGTCGTCGATTGTGACCTTTACTAGGTTCTCGCTCATCGAACTCCTCCCTTGGCAAAGTTGCTCGAGGCCTCGTAGGGGAACAATTCGCGCGCGGGCGTCGTCAGCCCGGCCTCGAATTCTTCGCGGAACTTCTTAATTCCCGACATGATCGGGGTTGCTGCCGCATCGCCCAGGGCGCAGAAGCTTCGGCCAAAAATGTTGTGTGCGATCTCGTCCAACAGATCGATATCGCCTTCCTGGCCCTTTCCAGCCTCAAGGCGGAGCATGATCTGCTTAAGCCAGTAGGTTCCTTCACGACAGGGCGTGCACTTACCACAGGATTCGTGCTGGTAGAACTCAATCCAGCGGGTGATCACGCGAACCACAGAGGTTGTTTCATCGAAGACCTGAAGGGCTCGGGTACCGAGCATTGAACCGGCAGCACCGACGGACTCGTAATCCAAAGGAGTGTCCAGTTCTGCTTCAGTGAAGATCGGGGTCGAGGAACCACCGGGAGTCCAGAACTTCAGCTGGTGTCCTTCGCGAATACCGCCGGCAAGCTCGATGAGCTCGCGCATGGTGATTCCGAAGGGAGCTTCAAATTGGCCCGGGTTCTTCACGTGACCTGAGATCGAGAACAGACCGTGTCCCTTGGACTTTTCCGTTCCCATCGAGGCGTACCACTGCGCGGAGTTTTGGAAAATTCCCGCCACCTGGCTGATCGACTCAACGTTATTAATAACGGTCGGGCGAGCGTACAGACCCGCAACAGCCGGGAAGGGGGGCTTGAGACGCGGGTGACCGCGGAAGCCTTCCAAAGAATCCAGAAGAGCCGTTTCTTCACCACAGATGTATGCGCCGGCGCCGGCGTGAGCGGTGATGCGCAGATCGCCCAGAAGCCCGGCTTCAGTGGCTTCCTTCACCGCATTCATCAGGCGGCGGTAGACGTGAACGACTTCGCCGCGCAGGTAGACGAAAGCGTGGTTGCAATTGATGGCGCGCGAGGTGATCGCAATACCTTCAATCAGTACGTGAGGGTTCGCCATAATTGTCGGGATGTCCTTACAGGTTCCCGGTTCCGATTCATCGGCGTTGACCACCAGGTAACGAGGAAGACCGTCATCGGGCGGAAGGAAGGACCACTTGAGGCCCGTGGGGAATCCAGCGCCACCACGGCCTCGCAAGCCAGAGGCCTTCACTGTCTCAACGATCTCGGCGGGCTCCATGGTCTTAGCCTTCTTCAGGCCCTCATAGCCGCCTCGGCTCAGGTAAGACTCCAAAGTCCACGAGCGATCGCTTCCCCATCCGCGGGTCAGAATCGGGGTCAGTGCCACGGTTGCTTCACTCACCGTCCGTCTCCTTTCCTTCTTCCGCGGGAACATCAGCCGGAGCGCTCCAGCCGCGTTCTTCAGCGATCCTCAGTCCCAGTGTCGAGGCCTCGCCTGCGCTGGGTCCTTCGTGTTCGTGTCCGTCAAGGAAGCCGGCAAGAACGTGCTCGGTTTCCTTGAAGGTCGGTAGCACAGCACTTCCGCGCGTGGGGTGCAGGGGCTTACCGGCCTCGATGTCATCGATGAGGGCACACGCCGACTCAGGGGTCTGGTTGTCGAAGAATTCCCAGTTCACCATGACGACGGGCGCGTAATCGCAGGCCGCGTTACATTCGAGGCGTTCAAGGGTGATGGTTCCGGCCTCGTTAGTTTCATCGGTTCCGACGCCGACCTTTTCGCTGACGGCCTCCCAGATTTCATCGCCGCCCATGACAGCGCACAGGGCATTGGTGCACACGCCAACGAGGTATTCGCCGGTGGGGTGACGCTTGTACTGGGTGTAGAAGGTGGCAACTGCCGAAACTTCCGCACGGGTGATGCCCAGAAGCTCGGCGCACAGTGCGATTCCGTTGGCGCTCACGTAGCCGTCTTCAGACTGGACCAGGTGAAGCATGGGAAGCAGTGCGGAGCGAGAGTGGCCCTGCGGGTAGCGCGCGATGATTTCGCGTGCCTCGCCTGCTAGGCGCTCATAGGTTTCCACGGGATAGCTCATCGATCAACGCCTCCCAGAACGGGGTCGATAGTGGCCAGTGAAACAACGACATCGGCGAGCTGTCCGCCTTCCGTCATCATGGCCAGAGACTGCAGATTTGCGAATGAAGGGTCGCGGAAGTGTGCGCGGAAGGGGCGGGTTCCACCAGCAGAGACCAGGTGGACACCCAAGATGCCCTTGGCGTGTTCGACGGTCTGGTAGACCTGACCGGCGGGGACCTTGAAGCCTTCGGTGACCAGCTTGAAGTGGTGAATCAGGGATTCCATCGAGCTTCCCATGACCTTCGCGATGTGTTCCGCGGAGTTACCCTGGCCGTCCGTTGCGACCGAGAGCTGTGCGGGCCACTTGATGTGCGGGTCAGAAACCATAACGGGCTGGCCTTCGGTTTCTTCGAGGCGGCGCAGGACCTGCTCGACGATGCGCAGAGACTGGTAGCACTCGTCGAAGCGGACGCGCACGCGGTTATAGGCATCATTCGAGTCATAGGTCGGGACATCGAATTCGAAGTTCTCGTAACCGCAGTAGGGCTGGTCCTTACGCAAGTCTTGAGGCAGACCCGCTGCTCGCAGGGAGGGGCCGGTCAATCCCAGGGCCATCATCGCGGAAAGGGGCATGTAGCCGACGCCAATGAAACGCTGCTTAAAAATGGGGTTAGCCAAAACCAGATCCTGAAGCTCGCCGATGTCGTGGCGGACCTTGGGGAGCTTCTCGCGGATATAGGGAACCATGCCGCTGGGCAGGTCCTGAGCAATTCCACCGGGGCGCACGAATGCGTGATTCATACGAAGACCAGTGATGCGCTCGAAGATTCGCAGGATTTCTTCGCGGCCCCTGAATGCGATGGTCATCATCGTCGTCGCGCCCAGCTCGTTACCACCGGTGCCGATAGCAACGATGTGCGAGGCAATACGGTTGAGCTCCATGAGGAGAATACGAACCAAGTTCGCACGCTCGGGAACATCATTCGTAATGCCAAGAAGTTTTTCGACCGCCAAGCAGTAGCCGACTTCCTGGAAGAAGGGAGCGACGTAGTCCATGCGGGTGCACAGTGTCACGCCCTGTGTCCAGGTGCGGTATTCCATGGTCTTTTCAATACCCGTGTGCAGGTATCCGGTATCGACTCGAGTTTCACGAACGGTTTCGCCATCCAGCTCGAGGATCAGGCGAAGAACGCCGTGGGTTGAGGGGTGAACGGGACCCATGTTGAGAACGACGCGCTCGTGGTTGATGCGCTCAATCTCGGCGATGACGTCATCCCAGTCGCCGCCTTGAGCCAGGACCTCGGGGACATCTTCAATGTCCAGGCCCGCACTTGATGCTGCCGCATGCAGTGAAGGAGTAGTCATTAGTTGTACGACCTCCGGGTGTCGGCAGGGGCATTGACTGCGCCCTTGAATTCCACGGGAATACCACCCAAGGGGTAGTCCTTGCGTTGGGGGTGCCCTACCCAGTCATCGGGAAGAGCGGTGCGCGTCAGCGAGGGGTGCCCATCGAAGACGATGCCCATCAGGTCCCAAGTCTCACGTTCTTGCCAGTCGTTCGCCGGGTAGATATCGACGATCGAGGGAATGTGCGGATCCGCGTCCGGGCAGGTGACTTCCAAGCGAATCATGCGATTGTGCGTGATTGACATGAAGGGGTAAATGGCGTGAAGCTCGCGGCCGCGATCTTCGGGGTAGTTCACGCCGTTGGTTCCCAAGCACATTTCGAAACGCAGATCTTGGTCATCGCGCAGATAGCGCGCAACGCGGCGAATGTGCTCGCGCGGAATGAAGATGCTGAGTTCACCGTGTTCGATGACGACCTTTTCGATGACATCGGTGACGACCAATCCATCGGCTTCGATGAGTTCCTCGAGGACATCAACGATCTGGTCGAAGTAGGAACCGTAGGGACGAGTGGCGGCCGGGGCGCTCACAGCAACGGTTTCGAGCTCAGAAAAGCCCGTGGTATCGCCCTGGTCGGCAACACCGAACATTCCCTGGCGGCTCTTGATCACCGAGGGTTCTGCTGCGCCAAAACGGCTAATTTCTTCGCTCATGCCAGCAATCCCTTCATGTCGTGAGTGGGGGTTGCCGCAAGCGCTGCAGCCTCAGCCTTGCGTGCGATTTCGCGACGGTGCGCCCCCAGCGGCTCGCTACCGATCTGCTCACGCAGGGTGAGGATTGCGTGAATCAGCGCCTCGGGACGAGGCGGGCAGCCGGGAAGGTACACATCGACGGGAACAATGTGATCGCATCCCTGGACGACGGCGTAGTTATTGAACATGCCGCCCGAAGATGCGCAAGCTCCCATGGAGATGACCCACTTCGGGTCAGCCATTGAGTCATAGACACGGCGAATAACCGGGGCCATCTTATGGGAGACTCGTCCGGAGACGATCATGAGGTCGGAGTGACGCGGCGAAGCGCGGAAAACTTCCAGGCCGAAACGCGACATGTCGAAACGCGGAGTTCCGGCTGCCATCATTTCAATTGCGCAGCACGCCAAGCCCATGGTGACCGGCCACTGGCTGTGCTTTCGAGCAAGACCGAGGATTTTCTCCATGCTTGCCAGGGCAATGCCTGCAGGCAGGCTCTCTTCAATTCCCATTGTTTTCCTCTTACCTCAGTAATCCAGTCCGCCGCGGCGCCATTCGTAGATATAGGGGACGGTGATCACCGCGATGAAGGTCAGCATGGCGACCAATCCGAAGAGTCCCAGCTGGTTGAAGCTGACGGCCCACGGGTACATGAACACCACTTCGATGTCGAAGACAATAAATGTCATAGCGACCAGGTAGTAGCGAACGGGGAAACGTCCGCGTTCCAGGTGCTGTTCGGTGGGGTCGATACCGCATTCGTAGTTGTCGGCCTTCGTCCGGTTCTTTCGCGTTGGCCCCAGAATTGCGGATGCGCCCAGCCCGCCAAGTGCAAGGACCATGGCGGCTGCGGCCATGATCAGCAGCGGAACATAGGGATTGGTCATCGTTCCTCCCACATCGGGTGTACCTTCGTGGCCATCATGCTGATGGCACCATCTTGGATAGGGTCGTAATCAGTCGGTCATCGAAATCGCCGCCTTGGCGTTCGAATCCATCCGACAGAAGCTTGTGAACCAAGGTCATCAGGCGCGGGATGGGCAGACCGTAGGTCGTGCACAGACGCATGATCTTGGGGTTTTCAATGAGTCGAACAAAGACGCGCCCAAGCTGGTAGTAGCCGCCGTACTCGTTGCGAACTCGCTGCGGGTAGGCACTCATCGCGCGGTCTACTCCCGCCCGATGAGTACGCGAAAGAGCCTGAGCCATCGCTTCGGCAGCGTAGCGCCCCGCCTTCATCGCAGGTGCGATTCCTTCACCGTTAAAGGGAGAAACCATTCCACCGGCATCCCCGACAAGAAGGAATCCGTTGGTGTAGTGAGGCTTGCGGTTCAAGCTCATGGGAAGCGCTGCACTACGGAGCTGCCCGATCTGGTTTTCGGGGGTGAATCCCCATTCCTCGGGGAGGTTGGCAACCCACTGCTCAAAAACCTGGCGATAGGGCAGGCTTGTTGCACTGGCCGTTGAAGATACCGACCCCAGTCCAACGTTGACGATTCCGTCCCCCATGGGGAAAATCCACCCGTATCCGGGCAGAAGATCGGAGTGTCCGGGTTCTCCGGCCCACAGTTCCAGGTGGGATTCCATCCACTCTTCATTTCCACGAGGGCTACGGAAGTAGGTGCGCGCGGCAACTCCCATGGGGCGCTTGGGGTTCTTTTCAATTCCGAGGCGGGTGGCGACCTTTGCAGACACTCCCCCGGCGTCGACGACCAGCTTGGCGCGGATGGTCACATCCTGGGTGTTTGCGCCACGGCCTCGGCGCGCGCGGACGCCGCACACCCGGTGGGCAGAATCTTGGATCACCTCGGTGACGGTCAGTTCTTCTTCGAGGCGAGCTCCCGCACTCTGTGCACGCTGAACCAGCGCGTGGTCAAGGTCCATGCGCGCGCGCGTCATTCCGTATCCGGGAAGCGAGGCCTGATCGGGCCACTCCATGTGGATTGTGTGGCCGCCTCCAATGACCGTCAGACCGCGGTTTCGCGTCCAACCAGAAGTATCAACACCCATGAGGATGAGTTCTTGAACGGCAGCGGGAGTCAGGCCATCACCGCAGATCTTGTCACGCGGGAAACGCGCCTTGTCGACAAGGAGGACATCAATTCCAAGGGTCGCCAGATGGTAAGCGGTCGATGCACCGCCGGGGCCGGCGCCGACTACGACGACGTCGGCACTCATGTCCTGGGCCTGCTGGCTCACCACTCCTCCTGAACGCTCCATAAAGCACCTGAATGTAATCAGGGTCCATTAGACGACGATAGTCACAGCGTCCACAAAGGGCTGAAGAACGCCAAAAAGTCCGTGAGCACAACACTTTGGGGCCGTGAGCGAGCGCACACCCTTATTTAATTTACGCACATGCACGTTGCGTTAATGATCCGAAGAGATAGATCGGGAGAAAACTGCACTTTCTCGCAGCTCTTGAGAGCACGTCCAGTTGCGACTCAGGAGTCTCCAATCACCTGCTCTCCGCCGCAGATTCCCCCAGTTCTTTTCCAGCCAAAAACCGCAGATCACGCGGTCTTCACCGGTGGCCTCGCTCTTGATTGCCCTCAAAATAGGCAGCAATGTGCGGGGCCACCCGTGGTACATCGAAGGGAATATTGCCCTCGCGTAGCGACTTCGTTGCAAGGACCCCTGCAGCAACGGCCTCACGCGCGCCCAAAGGTGTCGTATCTGTTTGATCTCCGTGAGCAACAAAACGCAAGAATTCGTCCATTGTTGCAACGTCAGCATCATCGTGACCACGAGCATCACCTCGGATCGGAATTTCAATGTCGCCTTGAGGTTCCCAGCGACTCCGGTGCTTCCACACCCGCACCACTCCTCCGTCACCGTCGCCGAAGTTCTCTGCGCGTCCTCGGGTTCCAATGACGGTGTAGTTTCTCCAGTAATCCGGAGTGAAGTGGCACTGCTCGTAGGAAATCATGGTTCCTGAGACCTGTCTCATCATGAACATCGAGAGGTCTTCAACGTCAATGACGGGGTTGAGTCCCGTGAGGGATTCCGGCGGCCAGTTTTCATAGGAAAACCAGTCACTCATGACGCGATCGCGGCGCTGGCCACTGCGATCTGTGAGTTTTCCGTAGACCATGAGGTCCCCCATTCCGACGACCCGCTCGGGGACAGAATCGGAGAGCCAATTCATGACATCGATGTCATGGGCAGCTTTCTGGAGCAGCAGCCCTGTCGTACGGCTACGATCAGCGTGCCAATCCTTGAAGTAGTAGTCGCCGCCGTTTCCCACGAAGTGCCGGCACCAGATTGCACGGACCTCGCCGATCAACCCATCGCGAATAACTTGGCGCAGGATTCGGACAACGGCCATGTGGCGCATATTGTGTCCAACATAGAGCGGAGTCCTGGTTCGAAACGCGGTCTCAAGCACGCGATCGGCACCCTCAATGGTGATGGCGATGGGCTTTTCTAAGTAGACTCCAACCCCGGCTTCGAGCAGTTGGCATGTGATGTCTTCGTGCGTGTCATCGGGGCTGGTGACAATTGCCGCATCGATTCCCAAGCGAAGAAGCTCTTCCAGACTCTCTACCCACGGATGATCGCCAAGAATCTCACGAGCGCGCTCGCGCATTGCGGGGTTGGGATCACAACCGCCGACGAACTCAGCAGGCACTGTGGAATCCTGACAGTTCTTGGCGATGGTGCATCGCGCTCCCAATCCGATGATTCCGATGCGCAGTGGTGTGGACATGAAGGCTCCATTCACACAGTCTTCTTCGACTCCCCCATTATGCGCTCCGCGTGAGGGCCCATAAAAGGATCCGGCCGCCTGCAGTCCACACTCTGCAAACGACCGGAAGTCTTCCGCGCCCCTCTAGGCCTTGGTGGCTCGATGAAGCGCAACAATGCCACCTGTGAGGTAGCGGTAGTGCACATCGCTCCACCCGGCCTCGGCAATCAAGGCTGCAACTTCGGGTGCACCCGGCCAGTCAAGGATCGACTCAGCCAAGTAGTCGTAGGCAACATCGTCTGAGGACGCAAGGCGCGCAACCAGCGGCATCACATACTGGAGGTGCAGCGAGTAGCCCGCGCGTAGGAGCGCCGATGTTGGCGTTGAAAACTCGCAGACAAGCAAACGCCCACCCGGACGCGTCACGCGAGACATTTCTTCCAAGGCGCGCTTCGGATCGGGTACATTTCGCAGCCCGTAGGAAATTGTGACCGCGTCAAAAGTATTGTCCTCGAAGGGAAGATTCATGGCATCGCCCTGAACAAAATCAACCTCGGGGTGGCGAGCGCGTCCCACTTCAATCATTCCGGCCGAGAGATCGCATGCCACAACGCGAGCACCACTGCGCGCGATCGCCACCGATGACGCACCGGTCCCAGCGGCAAGGTCCAAAATGTAGTCGGAGGGCTTGGGTTTGAGTGCCGCGGTCAGCGCCTTCATCCACACAAAATTCATCCCGCCACTGAGCAGAGCGTTCATCACGTCGTAGCGCTGGGAGACGTCGTCGAACATCGCAGCTACTTCGTCTTGAGACTTTCCAAGATCGGCGCGGCGCGGCTGAGAGGAAGTGTGTGCACTCATGTATCTATTTTCCCATTTGTGCGTGTTTTAGGCACACTCAATCGCTCATCGACGCCCAGGGAATTAGCATTGACTCATGCCCTCTCGACATTTCTCGACGATCCCGACGCTGTATTGCTGGGTTGATCTTCTTGACCCTTCCAGCGAGTATGGGCGCACGTCGATCTTCTCTTTGCTTCCCTCTTCCGGAGTATGCGCGTGGATCCGCGACGAGGCCATGGTCGGTTGGGGGAAAGCCTGGAGCTGGAAGCGGGGGAAGGATCGCCCTCCTCTGGTTGAGGCCGGGGAAAATGCTGCGATCACCGAGGCCGCTCGCGTGTGGGATCTCCTGCGGGAAAAAGCCCAAGTTCATTGGGGTGAGGGGGCGCGCGTTGCTTGGGGAAAAAGCCTCCCTACTCTTCCCTTTGCCTTTGTATCCTGTGCATTTGAAGACGATGGTGAGCGTACCCTCATCGTTCCGGAATTGACAGTCATCACCTCCGGTTCGCAGCGCTTTGTCATCGCCGCCTCGACTGACTCTCACGTGAAACCCGAATTTGCGCCGCCGATACGCCAGCACACGCTTCCTTCACATGTCGAGCAGTGCCCCGGCGCGATGAGCGAGGACCAGTGGCGCGGGGCTGTTGACGAGGTGATCGATGCGCTGCGTAATGAAGAGGCCGCAAAAGTTGTGATGGCGCGCGACCTTACAATCAGCAGCGACGGCGAAATTAACGAGGCTGCCCTCGTTGAGAGTCTTCATGAGCGCTACCCGCAAACCTGGACTTTTTCCGTTGACGGATTGATCGGCGCAACCCCGGAAATGTTGGTTTCCTTGAAAGACGGGCACCTCCACTCGCGGGTCCTAGCAGGAAGCTGCCGTCCCGAAGATGCGGAAAAGCTCCCGCTATCTTTGAAAGATCGCTCCGAACATCTTTTCGCCCTTGAATCGGTTGTCGCAGCTCTTCTGCCCATTGCCCAGGACGTACGCGCACCCGCACGTCCCGAGGTCCTCGTGCTCCCCAATATCGCTCACTTGTGTTCCGATGTTGACGCATCTTTTCCCGAAGGCTCTGTTCTCGATGCTGTCGCACAGTTGCATCCAACGGCTGCGGTATGCGGCACCCCCCTTGATGATGCTCTCGATCTCATTCACGCTCACGAGCGCATCGAACGAGGCCGTTACTCGGGGCCTGTGGGCTGGATTGACGGCGCCGGTAATGGCGAGTTTGGGATTGCTCTTCGTTGCGGTCAACTTGAAGATCACGGCCGCACCTTGCGAGTCTTCGCCGGCTGCGGAATCATGCCAGATTCCCTTTCGAGCAGCGAATTTGAAGAGACTCAGACCAAGATGCGGCCGATTCTTGAGGTTTTAGGCGTCTAGCCTAGTTCTCCGACTGGAGTTTTACGCGGACGGTGTTCTCAACGCCGTCACGCACGTAGGTCACCTTGACTTCCTGGCCACCCATGTAGCGCCTCACGTATCCAACCAGGGATTGCGCCGATGAAACAGTGTTGTCGTCAACAGCCGTGATGACGTCCCCGGCCCTCAATCCAGCGGCTTCTGCGCCCGAGCCCTGAGTCACTGCGGAGATCTGCGCTCCCGCGCGAGTATCGTTTCCAACTCGCGCAGCACCCGTCGTAATGGAAACTCCCAGCCGGGCGTGGTCGACCGTGCCATTTTGGATGAGCTGATTGACAACGGAAACGACCAGGTCCGAGGGAATCGCAAAGCCCAGACCAATCGATCCCGCTTGAGAACTCGACGACGAGGACAGCGAGGCAATCGAGGAGTTAATTCCGATCACCTGCCCGTGCTCGTTAAAGAGAGGACCGCCAGAGTTACCGGGGTTGATCGAGGCGTCGACCTGAATTGCGTTCGTCGTCACCGCCTGGTTGTTTTGCTGTTGAAGCTGATTGAAGGGGTCTTTCGAATTGCCCTGGTCATTCGATTCGGAGGCCTGCACCTGAACGGGACGGTTGAGCGCCGAGATAATTCCAGTCGTTACGGTATTTGATAGGCCCAGGGGTGAACCGATCGCCATGACGGGCTGACCGACCTTGAGGTCGGAAGATTGACCGAATTGCGCGGCGACCAGATCCGAAGGCGGGTTGACCAGGCGAATCACTGCGAGGTCTGTGCTTTGGTCAGTTCCAACGATTTTTGCTTCGTAGATTCGCCCGTCGGTCAGGGTGACTTGGATTCTTCCGCTTCCGTCGACGACCGAGGAGATGACGTGGTAGTTGGTGACGATGTTGCCGGAGGAATCAACGATCGCGCCTGATCCGACGCCGGAAGAGTTTTGCCCAGAGACGTTGATTGTCACGACCGCGGGAGACACGGTTGCCGAAACCGCCTCCCAATCGACCGCAGTTCCAGCAGAGTTTGCTTGTGCAGGGGCGGAAGTCTGGCTGACCAAGGGGGTGGTAACAGAGGAACGCAGATTCTGGCCAAGTACCAGGGTTCCGCCGGTTGCCATTCCGATACTGCAGACCATCGCGAGGAACAGGGCTCCCCAGCCCGGGCCGCGCTTGACCGGAGCGGGCGCAACGGCAACCGGTGCCGCTTCTACGGTCTCTGCGTCAGTTTCCTCTGCCGAGGCGACCGGCGCACTCTGCGTGAAGCTTGCGTCGCCAGCAGCCGGAGTTGCAGGAGCCGGAAGGACAGGGCTAGGAGTTTCCGAGGCGCTTTGCTCGGGTGTTTCATTCATCTGCGGTTGGAAGCGTGCACCGTCTTCGGGTGTGTTTTCGTCAGGATTCATCGCCGACCCATTTCAATCGTTATCAATTTGTTACATTAGCATGCTACAAGGATCGCAGATGCGCAATATCTTTCGTCGGTCGCGAAATAGGAAGATGAAGAATCTCTAGTCCTTCAACTTGCGAAGCGAGGATCTCTCGAAGCTGGGTAAGCGAGGAAATAGTGCGGGTTTTTACGCCGTATGCCGCGCCAAGTGCGGAGATATCCGCACGCTGTGAGACCCCGAAATAACGCTCGTACACTCCCGCAGATGCTGTGCGCCCATGCTCGAGGCTCTCAAAGATCGAACCACCGGAATCATCAAGAACAATTACTCGAAGAGGCGGAAACTTCTCACCGCGAGGCAGCCCCAAACCAGAGGCATCGTGCAAGAAAGTCAGGTCCCCCATCACCGCAGTCACCCCCGAGTAATCTGCACCTTCAAGGCGCGCGCACGCGCTCGCCCATCCAAGAGCGGTCGAGGTATTGCCATCGATTCCCGCCAGCCCTCGATTCGACCAGACCTGAGTAGGGCCGCTGGCGTTTTCGTGGCGGTACGCGATGAGGTCAGCGATACGAACCGGGTTGGAAGCCCCGAGGAAAACCCTTGGACACAGCTGCCACACCATATCCATCACACCAAGCGCGCTCGGAGTATCCCCATAAGAGGCAATGATCTCCTCAATCCCCGCGCGAACTTCTTTCACGCGTTCACGCAGCGCCTCAAGTAGGGGAAGTTGGCGGGCCTCGTCCACACAATCATTGTCATGAAGAGATGGCACAACACATGATGCACTTCCGTGCAGATCGGGCCACTCACCGTAGGAAGCAACAACCACAACTCGTTTACCCGAGGCGCACACAGCCTGAACCGGACGCGACAAGGTCGGACGCCCCGTCACAATAATCTGCTCAAAGCATCCCGTGACCTCTTCATCACCAAGAAGCGTCTGCTGGAAAGGAATACGTACATCTTCAGGAACACCGGTCACCATTGGCTCGGCAAAAACCGGAACCCGCGAGCGAGCGGCCCACTCAAGCACTGCTTCCTCAGCTCCCTGTCCCGCAATGACGACAGTCGCTCGCGCTGGATCAAGAATGTTCTCACTGAGGGGATCGCGAAAAAATTGCGCGGGATAGACCGCTCCCTCAGCGCGCCGGTTTCCTTCATGGGCCTCGCACACACTCTCGGTCTGGAAATCTTCGGGAACCAGCGGATCACGGAATTCACAATTGATATGAACGGGGCCAGGAGTACCGCTCGGCGCGCCTGCGCTTGCCGCAAGCGCGCGGCACATGCGATCAGGGACACTCCCCAGTTCTTCTCTCGCGGTCGAGAAGTTCCACTCCCCCACGACGTGAGGCGAGAAAAGTCCCTGCTGCGTCATAGTTTGCGAGGCCCCAACTCCGTGCAGGTCGACGGGGCGATCGGCGCTGATGGCCAGCAGTGGGACGCGGGAGTAGTGGGCCTCGACAATCGCGGGATAGAGCTCGGCAACTGCACTTCCCGAGGTCGTGATGACGCAGGCGCGCGCAGGGCCTCGTCGCTGCGAAGCACTCGCATCAAGGTTCAATCCCAAGGCGAAGAAGGCAGCGGAGCGTTCGTCGAGCCTGACGTGAACTCGAATCGGGCTCTTTGCCTGCGCTTCTAGGCACGCAAGAGCATAGGCGAAAGGAGCATTTCGCGATCCAGGACAGTACACGAAGTCGCGGACTCCGCCCGCGATGAGGGAGTCAATGATGCCGTGCGCTAGAGCTTGTGATGGGAACATGTCTTTTCTTCTAGTGATAGTGCGCCATTTCAGTAATGCGCTCAGCCCAGGACTGAGTAAGAGAGCTGTCAATAGGTGCTTCGCTCACCAAAGCTTCGTTCAAGGAAAGTTCGGATGGAATCATGCACCCGTCGTGGATGAGCGCGGGGGTGAGCGCGGTGTCTGCTGCAAGCAGATTAGCCGTCCCCAGCCCACACGGCCGTGGTGCCTGATCCAGAGCACATGCCACTCGCGCCGCATAATCCAAGCCGAAGCTGGTCTCGAGTGCCGAAGAGATCACCACTGGCATGGGGAGTTCTTCAACAAGGAGAGTAACCGCACGTCCTCCGCCTAGGGGCGCGATCTTAATGACGGCCACATCCGCTGCTTCTAGACGCGCGACGTTGAGGGGGTCTTCCGCGCGACGAATCGATTCATCTGCAGCGATGGGAACGTCTTGTTTTCGTCGCACCCATGCGAGGTCTTCAACTGCCATGCAGGGTTGTTCAACGTACTCAAGTCCGCCCACTGCCCCGGCTGCACGATTCAAACGCGCAATCCACGTCAGGGCATTCTCCCGGTCCCATGCCCCATTGGCATCGACACGCACCCGTGCGGATGACCCGTGTCGTTCAGCTAACGCCTCGGCGACTGCCTCAACGCGCCTGCAATCACGCTCAAGATCGGAACGCGCATCGGCGACCTTCACTTTCGCACTCGTCCACTGAGGAGCATCGAGTATCCTCTGGCGCGCAGCATCGGCTGCGATCACCGGAATCGTCACATTGAGGGGGACCCGTGATCGACGAGGCCGCGGCGAGGCAATGCGCGCAGCCTCCAATGCGCTGGCAAGCCAAACAGCAGATTCCTGGGGGTCGTAATCCCAAAACGGAGCACACTCTCCCCAGCCCTCTTCGCCATGGATGAGAAGGCCTTCGCGCACATCAATCCCTCGAAAACGCACACGCATAGGGATTGAATAGACGAGCACTCGATCAATCCCGTCGAGTACGCGTCGCGCGTCGGAAGGTAGTTGCTCAAGAGAGAGTTCGTGCAGACGGAGAGGCGAAGCATCCGCATGCGTCTTCTCCACTATGCGATCCCTTATCTCTCAACGACTAATGCTGAACGCGGAGCCAGGACCACGTGTCCCGTGCATTCACTTCCGCTGAGAAGATCTTTGCCCACAATCCCGCTCAGTTCAACTGCACGATCGGAATGGTTGAGGAGGAAGAGGAAGCCCTCGCGTTCCTGTGCCTCAACTCCTCGAGGAAGATCGGGGAACACGGGGAGAATTCGCGCGTAGCTCGCCCACATGCGTACAAGGACCGATCGCGAAAGTGCATCGAAATCGGCTGCGGCATACCACACCGAGCCCTGACCAACTCGGTTTCGGCTCAGTGCGCACGCTCCCGCTAGGTCAACTCCGCCGCCTCGGCCATCAAAGTAGGCCACGCACTCAACGCCGGCCGAGGAATTTCCTTCGCCGAGGCCTCGCCACTCATGTTCGCCCACGGGCACGATCTTTTCGGCCCAGCGTCCCGAGCGCAGGTCTTTGGCAGCGTCTCCAACCAGCTCGATGGTTCGCTTGAGAGCCTCGTTGTCGGTATCGATTCCGCACCAGTTCAGGGCAGCGGGAGTTTCTACGGCACCGGAAATCCTGTAAGCAGTGCTCTCGCGAGCATCGTAAGTGCGCCCCTGAGAGGGGCCGGTCAAGGTCGAGTGTTCGACAACCTTCACTCCGGTAAGGTCTGCAAGAGAGCCCAAGTACCCGCCCAAAATAGCGCCGCACTGGCTGTCCACAACGGCGCTCGGGGCGGTGATAACTACCTGCGAGCCGCGCTCGGCGGCAATGCGCAACGAGTGCGCCATATTGGAGTAGTCGATAAAGACTGCCGGCACAACAATGAGATCGTAGGAAGTGAAGTCGTTATCAACGCCCACAACATCGGTCGCAATTCCTGCTTCCCACAGGCTTTGATGCCAGGCTCGAGCAGGACCAAAGAATCCCCATGAGTCAAGACCGTTTTCACTGTTGATCGGCCCCAAGGCGAAGCCCCTGGCCCATTCGCTTTCCCAGTCGATGACGACAGCGGCGCGGGACGTCATACGTGAGCCTGCGACGGGCGACAGGCGCTTGAGAGCCTGTCCGGTTTCTACGACGTCCCTCCAGATCGGCGAGTTCTCACCCGAATGCGGGACCATTCCAGAGTGGAAGGTCTCCGAGCCTTTTGCGGATTGACGCCACTGGAATTGGAGGATTCCATCCGCACCGTGCGCCATGCGAGCAATGGACCACAGAAGGAATTGTCCGGGCCGCTTTGGGGAGTTCTGGGGACGCCACTGGACGGCACCGGGGGCTTGCTCCATGAGCAGCCAGGGGCTTCCCCCAGACAGGCCTCGCATGACGTCTCCCTGCCAAGCGATCTCGTGCGCACCTTGGGGGTCCGCAGGGTCCGGGTAGGAATCATCAGAGATCACATCAAGGCATGGTGCCCACGCGCGATAGTTGACGAAGGGGAAAGTCCCCATGAAGTTCGTGGTGATCGGGCGATCGCTGTAGCGACGGATTACGTCGCGCTCGTGAATCATCAGGTTTCGTAGCGCCCAGTCACTGAAACGACGCCAATCGAGCATCTGCGACGGGTTGTGGAAAGTCGGCATCGCACGCGGGGGCTGAATCTGCGCAATATCGGTGTAAGTCTGGGACCAAAATGCCGTTCCCCAGGCGTGATTGATCGCTTCGATAGTGCCGTAGCGCTCCAGCAGCCACTGACGGAAAGCTTGCGCAGATTCCTCGTCGAAGCTCTCCCAGGTATGGCAGCCATATTCGTTGGAAATGTGCCACATGACGACGCCCGGGTGATCGCCGAAACGACGAGCCATGGCCTCGGTCAGCGCACAGGCCTTTTGGGAGAAAAGCGCGCTAGAAGGGTTGTACTGTTGGCGCGATCCAAAGCCCAAGCGCACGCCTCGAGAATCGACGGGAAGTGTCTGGGGATAGCGCTGCGCCATCCAGGCCGGAGGGGAAGCAGTCCCATTGGCCAGATCCACGCTAATGCCGGCATTGTGGAGCTGGTCAATGAGGTCTGCTAGCCAATCGAGGTCGTAGTGACCTTCTTCGGGTTCAAGGGATGCCCACGAGAAGATTCCCAGAGATATCAGAGTGACTCCGGCCTCGACCATGCGTTCAATGTCGCACAGGTTGGTCTCGCGGTCCCACTGTTCAGGGTTCCAATCGCCCCCGTAGGCAATCCCTTCCATTCTCGCGTCCTTTCTATCCCTTGACGGAGCCGGCAGCCAGGCCCGATTGCCAGTACTTCTGCAAGCCAAGGAATAGCACGATGAGCGGCAAAACGCCCAAGAGCGCGCCCAGCATGACTGCGCCCTTTTGAGGAGCAAAGTAACTCATCATTCCGTACAAGCCCAAAGTGACAGGCTTGAGTTCGGGAGTGGATACCATCATCAAGGGCAAGAGGAAGTTGTTCCAGGTTGCCACGAAGATGAAGAGGAAGATCGTCACCATTGCCGGCGCCAGTAGACGCAAGACAATCGTGAAAAAGACTCGAGCTTCTGAGGCCCCATCGATGCGCGCGGCCTCGATGAGCTCTGTCGGAACCGAAGAATCCGCATAGACCCGGCCAAGGAACACACCGAAGGGAGACACACAGCTGGGAATGAGGATCGCCCAGACCGTATCGGTCAGACCCAGGTTATGGAAGACCACGTACAGAGGAATCGTGAGCAGGGCGACCGGCATCAGCAGTCCGGCCATAATCAAAGCCATCGAGACATTACGTCCCGGGAAAACAAACTTTGCCATCGCGTATCCTGCGGCAACCGAGATCAGGGTTCCAATGACGCCAGCAGTCGTTGAATAGAAGAGGGAGTTGAGCACCCAGCGCCAGAAGAGGCCTTGAGTCCAGCCCATAAGCTTCGTGTAGTTGTCCGCCAGCTCAAAGTGACCAAACCAGAAGCCATTAGTAGAAACGAGATCTGCGTTCGACTTCGTTGCCGAGAACATCACCCAGATGATCGGCAGGATGAAGTAAACCATGGTGATCGTCAGCGCAACGATGGTGGCGATCCGAGCAAGCTTCTTGGGAGCAAGGGTGCGCGGGGGCATTCCTTCAATCGAAACGCGGTATTCGCGTCCGTCAGGCAGTGTGCGAGTGGGAGTTGTCATCGCAGAGTCTTCCTTTGCAAGAGCGCGTAGATCACGGCAAGTCCGCCAGCAACCAGTGCCATCACGATTGAGATTGCCGAGGCCGGGCCATCGCCACCGGGCGAGATAGTTCCGAACATGGTGTTGTAGGCCATCATCATCGGCGTGTAGGCATTGCCCATCCACCCATTTGCAGACTGCATAACTGCGGGTTCATTGAAGAGCTGAATTGTGCCGATGATGGAGAGCAAGACTGCCAGGAGGGCAGCTCCGGAGACCATAGGGATCTTAATTTGGCGCACAATCTGCCAAGAGGAAGCGCCGTCGAGACGTGCGGCCTCGTACAGCTCATGGGGCACTGCTTGCAGCGCTGCCAGGAAGATCAGCATGTTGTAACCGGTGTAGGTCCACGTCGTCATATTTGCCATCGAGGCGAGGATTGGGGCGCCTGCGGCCATGAAGTCAATGTGGATTCCAAGGGAATCAAAGAACTTAACGATCGGGGAAAGCTCAGGGGTGTAGATGTAGAGCCAGACCATTGCGGCAACAATGCCGGGGATTGCAAATGGCAGGAAGTAGCTCAGTCGGAAGACACCAACGCGACGGATCAGGAATGAGTCCAAAACAAGAGCCAGAACAAGAGCCGAGATGATCATGATCGGGATCTGGAAGGCCGCATAAACAACGACTCGCCCCATGCCGGACCAGAATTGTCCGGACGTGATCACCATGGTGAAGTTTTCGAGGCCGACGAATTGATTTTTAAGTTCGCCGCCGCCGTACAGGCCTCCGCCACTTGCGACCTGACGGAAGAAGGACTGGTAGATTGCCACACAAATCGGAACGGCAAAAACCAAGAGGAACATAATGAAGAATGGGGCCATGAAGGCCCATCCGGTACGCGCATCGTGCCGCTCTCTGATACGCCGGTTTTGAATGTCTGACTGCATGTATCAATCACCCTCGATTGCTGGCAGATTGTGGACTTTAAACACGGTAGGGGTGTGGTTCCTCAGCGGAGAAACCACACCCCCTCCGCGATTAGCGCTTACTCAGCGACGGGAAGGTTTCCGTCCTTGAGCGCCTTCACGGACTGCGTCTGAGCAGCCTTGAAGATGTCGATCACCTTGCCGGAGCCATCACCAGCTGCGGTTGCAGCCTTGGCCATGGGATCGCCGAGGGTCGAGAAGAAGGGGATGTAGGGGAAGTCGGGGGCCAGGTTGGCGTTTGCCTTCGACAGTTCAGCGAAGACATCCTGTCCACCGTAGAATTCCTTGACCGAATCCGGGGTCTTCATGGTGCCGGTCGTGGTTGCAACGACCAGGCCCTGGGAGACCAGAGCGTCAACCTGGGTGTTCAGCCAGTTGTTGAACTCCATGGCGCCCTTGGGGTTCGAGCAGCCCTTCATGACTGCAACGCCGGAACCGCCGTCGGGGCCGGTCAGCGCGCCCTTGCCGAAGTCAGGGAGCTGAGCAACTGCCCATTCACCCTTGTTGTCGGTCTTCTCCAGATCACCGGAGATGAGCGGTGCTTCCCATGCGGCACCGATGCTGCCGATCAGGGTCTTGTCGGTCAGAGCCTTTGTGAAGGAATCTCCCCAGCGCTCTGCGACGAGAGTGGTCTTGTCATCGAGCATCGACTGCCAGAAGTCTGCCACGGTCTTGGCGGACGCATCGTCGATCTTGACGGTCCACTTATCGTTTTCAGCCTTGTACCAAACACCGCCTGCTGCAGCTGCCTGAGCGGACAGGCTGTAGCGCGACTCGTCAGCCTCGAAAGCAGAGATGTACTTGCCCTTAGCTGCTGCGATCTTGGCAGCGGCCTTGAACTCTTCGAGGTTGGTGGGAACCTTGATTCCCAGCTTCTCGAACTCAGCCTTGTTGTAGTAGTAAACAAGCGGGCCGGTGTCCTGGGGCAGGCCGTAGTACTTTCCACCCACGCCAACCTGCGAGAAGGCGCCAGCGGAGTAGTTGGCCTTGTACTCGTTGGCGTACTGGGTAACGTCTTCCAGCAGGCCCTTGGTGAACATCTCGGGGATTTCTGCATAGCCTAGCTGCGCCAAGCAAGGTCCGGAACCGGCCTTGACGTCGGTCTCGAGCTTCTTGATCATTTCGTTGGCCTTGCCATCGAACTTGACCGCCTCAACCGGGGTGTCAGGGTGCTCCTTGTTCCACTGCTCAGCGAGAGCCGAGATCTTGGTCATTCCCTCACCGTCCGGCAGACGGTGCAGGTAGGTGATGGTCGCTGCCTTATCAGCAGATGCCGAAGAGCTTGCGGTGCTGTCAGTCTTCGCGCCCGAACCCGAGCACGCAGTCAAACCCATCGCAGCAACTGACATGAGCGCAACAACGCTCATGGAGCGGCGTGACATGTGCATGTTATTCCCTCTCCGTTGTGGGACGTTTACAAAGTTGACACCTTTTGTCAGCTTCATCCATTGCTCTCTTATGCTAACTCACAGAGAAGATGTCTGACACATTTTTAACCTGTGACTATGCAATTAGTTGATTACGATTTGATAACTAAAGAAGCTGACCTTTTCCCCAGTCAACCCAGCGTCCTTCACCTGCAGCCAATTCAACGAGGATTTGTCCGCCCTGGCCAGAAATCTCACTCGAACGGGGGGCATCTGCATCGTTATAAACGAATGCGAGTGCTGATTCTGGATACCAAGCAACTTCAACATCCGGGTTCGACGAGCACAGAACGCACTCCCACTGATCCTCAGCATGGGCTGCCCACATGATGGCGCGGTGAAGCAAACGACTATTCGCAGTCGACCATGTCAGACCCGCAAGATAGACGCCGCGTCCGCCGCAGAAGTCATGAGCCGAAGCACGAACACTGCCGTGATCCATCACCAAAACGTCAGTTGCAGAGTCGGTAACGACAACATCACCGGGATCTTCACCAAAGATGTAGTCCCCATCCAGATCAGCGGTGATGAAGTGCTCGCTCACCGGCTCCTCGTAGTGATCCTTGGACAGCGACCACGAGATCTCCTGATCGACGCCCAAAACGTCAGAGAGCGCGAAGATGCTTCCGCGGCAGATTCCTCCGCGATCAGCATTTCCCTGCGTCCCTACCGAGGCCGTGGGCTGGCCAATACCAATGAAACCGCCACCGCGAGCAACGAAGCGTCGTAACGCGTCTTGGAGACGAAGATCCTCCCAGACATGCCCACCTGAGAAGGAAGTGTTGGCCGCGCCCGCATTAATGACGACATCCACGTCTTCGAGCGCCTTCATCCCACCTTCAATCACCTCGTCGAAGGACATGAAACGCACATCAAAGGGCAAGCCAGCAAGGGCTTCAATCACCCCGAGGTAGGTGTGAATCTGCTTGTACCACAGGGCGTGGGCGACCATGTGGGTCTGCCAAGTACGCAACTTACCCCACGCATTCAAGACGGCAACGCGCACGGGTGCACATGCAGGCTTCTCCCCTCCCGTGGCCTCGTGAAGGGAACGGAACTCTCCAAGGATTTCCTCCACGCGGTCGATGAACTCGGGGAACTTGAGTGCCAAGGAAAGGTAACCGCCGTAGCCCATGCGGTCTAGGGGACTGCGGACAATAGCGCGGCGAGCGGTGCGCCACGATTCATTGGCCTCGCCCAGGGGATCACCGCCCTCACGGAAGACATCGGGGAAGAAGTAGGGAAGGAAGCGCCCCTCGGTGTAGCGCACACCGGGGATATCGGAAATCATGCGGCAGGTCGCGGCCGAGCCGACAGATCCAACAACCGCATCCATCTTGATCGAGGGGAAATAAGGACCGTAGGGCTCCATGCCGATCCAGTTATCGCCAAGGAACATCATGGCCTCGCGGCCCTCCTCGTGGACCTGACGAACCAGTTCACCGGCCTTTTGGGCAACTCGCTTGGAAGTGAAATCGATCCAGTCTTTGAAGACCGGAGTGGGAGTGCGGAAAGGACAGTTGTACCAGCCGCCATCAACGAAATCCTCGGGGGTCAGCGCGTAGCCGTATTCCTCTTCAAACTCTTCCATTGCCGGAATCGAAACCGAGGCGGAGTAGCCGAACCAATCGACGTAGCGTTCACGGCCTCGGGAGTCAAAGGCCAAAGTGAAGTGATAGAAGAAGGTCGTGAAACGAACCACGTCCACCTGGGGGTTGGCTTTAAGCCAGATCGCCAAGGCATCCTTGACATGCTCCCAGGTGCGCGGGAAGGCCACGTCGAAGGGACGTTCTTTGACGCGTCCCTCCTCAAGCGCCCAGTCGTTCGTCAAATAGTTGTACATCTGGGTCGAATCCCAAACTTGCACTGCGAAGAAGCTCACGGTGTAGACGTGGAAAGGCTTGGGGGAATGAATCGTAACAACGGCGCTTCCGGCGTTCTTGGGCAGGTCCCCGACGATCGGGACGGGATCGACGATCGGCTGGGCCGGAACATCCTCAACGCTCCACTGTGAAGGATCGACAACCTCACCGCTGGTTCGGTCAATCACCTGCCACCAACGTGAGGTATCACACTGAGTATCCGGACGGAACTGAGCCTGGAACCAGCCCTCCATCACGTCGATACGCAAAGGGCCATTTTCCGGCGCAGTATGGGCATTTGAGGACAAATATTGGTGAATGCGTTCGCCTTCACTTTGGTCTGCCCATTCTTCGTCGCCGCGAGCGGGAAAGTACGTGCTGTAAACCTTGGCAAAGGCGCGATCAACCCATTCGGGCAATTCGGTTCCATCTGAATTACGGACAGCGTCGGCGCCAAGCCGCTCAACGAGGGAGCGAACCTCTTCGTCAATTCCTCGTTCGATAGGGAGAGTCAGGCGGCCCAGTCGCGTCGTTTTGTCAGTCATTGTCACTCCATTGTGTTGATATCTAGGCTCTTTGCGCGCAGGGAACAACTTTGCGGACTTTTTCAGGCAGTCCCAAGTTATCTCCTTCTTGGTACGATATTACAAGCACACCGACGTGGTGATGCACATCCTCTACACACTGGAGACACCGATGTCCCTTACCTCAGAAGAAATTAACAGCCAGCCCGAGCTGTGGCGTCGAGTTTGCGAAGTTCCCACCGATGCTCTTCCCAAAGATGGCGAATCAATTGCGGTGATCGGATGCGGAACCTCATGGTTCATCGCCCAGGCCTACACCGTTGCTCGTGAGCGCCAGGGCAAGGGACTCTCGGATGCCTTCACTGCAACCGAATTCCCCTGGGATCGTTCCTACGATCGAGTCGTCTGCCTGTCGCGTTCAGGCACAACAACCGAAATCATCGACATTCTGCGCGGACTGAAAGAACGCGGTGTTCCCAATGTCTTGATCACCGCTGTTGGCAACGGTCCGGCAACCCCCTTTGCTGACAATGAGGTGGTTTTGGACTTCGCAGACGAAGAGTCCGTCGTCCAGACTCGTTTTGCCACCACCGCTTTGGCTTACTTCCGCCACAGCCTCGGAGATGATATTGCGAGCGCCGCAGATGACGCTCAGCGCGCACTTGAGTGCGAAATCCCCCAGCGCTGGGTGGATGCAGAGCAGATCACCTTCCTTGGCACCGCGTGGACCATTGGCCTGGCCAACGAGGCGGGCCTCAAGTTGCGCGAAGCCTCGCAGTCGTGGACCGAGGTTTACCCCGCCATGGAATACCGCCACGGCCCCATTTCGATCGCACAACCCGGCCGTCTCACCTGGGTTTTCGGCGCGGTTCCCGAAGGAATGGCCGATCAGGTTGCTGCAACCGGCGCTGAATTGGTGACCTTCGATGGCGATCCTATGGCTCACCTGGTCGTTGCCCAGCGCCTGGCAGTTGCTCGCGCCGAGGCTCGAGGCCTGAACCCCGATACTCCGCGCCACCTGACCCGCTCGGTGATCCTCAAGTGAACACTGCGGACCAGCAGCTGGCCATCGGGATCGATGTCGGCGGCACCACTATTAAGGGGGTGCTCGCCGACACCCGAGGCAACATCATTGCCACTTCCGAGGCCGTCGCTACTCCGCGCACCGGTGCCGAAGACGTCGTTGCCGCAGCCGCGCGACTGGCCCGCACTCTGCGCGAGGATTCGCCCGAGGCGCCGGTTGGCGCATGCGTCCCTGGGATTATTGACGAAGAACACGGGATCGGTATTTTTTCCGCCAACCTAGGGTGGAAAGATGCCCCACTGAGCGAGATGCTCTCCCAGGCCCTGGGTTCTTTTGTCCCCCTGGGACATGACGTGCGTTCGGGCGCTTTGGCCGAGGCGCTGTGGGGAGTTCGGTGTTCCTCATGCCTCTACGTTGCGGTGGGGACAGGAATCGCCTCGGGACTTGTCATCAACTCCCATCTGGCGCCTGGCGCCCCATGGGCAGGAGAAATCGGTCAGATCCCTGTCCCCCACCCGGACAATCCCTCAGAAATGGTCCCCCTCGAGCGCGTCGCCTCAGCTTCGGGAATTGCGCGACGTGCAATCGAAGCCGGGATCCTTCCCCAGGGCTCGGGCGCGCGCGAGGTCGAAGAACTCGCCAACTCCCATGGGGATTCGTCTCGCCTCGCCCAAGAGATTCTTTCGACCTCGATGAGCCTTCTGGGTGAGGTTCTGGCAACGGTATGTCACCAGGTTGGGGCGATTCCCGTCGTTCTTGGCGGCGGACTGTGCCGCGGCGGCTCTCTTGTCTACGATCCACTGCGCAGTGCTCTGGACAAAGGCTGCACCGTGATGCCCGCTCCCCCGGTTCTCACCGCGGCACTTGGCTCTTCCTCGCAGGCGCTGGGCGCCGCGGCGCTTGCCTTCCAAAGCCACGGAATCGAGGTCGAATCATGATCTGGACATTCACACCGAATCCGGCCCTGGACATTACGTGGCAGGCCCCCGATCAGACTCGGGGACAGGTTCATCGCATTACCGAGTATTCCCAGCGTCCGGGAGGCAAGGGACTGAATGTCTCTCGCGTTTTGGAGCAGCTTGGTGTACCCAACCATGCGACGGGCTTCCTCGGCGGGACCACGGGACAAGCCATCGCCTCGTTAATGGAGGAAATGACCACTCAGGTCACGACGCATTGGATCGACGTTCCCGTTCAAACGCGCCGGTCAATCGCCATGATCGACGGCGAAGCGACGGTGTACAACGAGTCAGGTTTTTCGCTTCCTTCTCAATCCTGGGAAGAGATGCGCGAGCTCTTGAATGCTTCCTTAAGCGCCTCGGATGTTCTGGTTGTTTCCGGTTCTCTTCCCGGGAACACAAGTTTTGAGTCTCTTGAGCCAATTCTTGAGTCTGCCCGCGAGCGCGGATGCCGGATCATCTTGGACACCTCGGGGCCTTCTTTGGTTCAGTGCGCACACTGGGCTGATGTTTTAAAGCCCAACCACCACGAGCTCCTCGATGCGACCGGCGCGTCTTCCATTGAGGAAGGGGCACGTACCTTGCTCGAGCTTGGCCCCACATGGGTGTGTGTCTCACGCGGAGAAGAAGGGATGGACCTTTTCTCCGCCCACAGCCACTGGCATGCCGAGGCGGGCGTTGTCCTTGAAGGAAATCCGACCGGTGCGGGTGATGCTTGCGTTGCCTCCTTGGCCCGTTCGCTTGCTCAGGCCGGGGATGACCTTGAATCCATCATTTCCACCGCAATTGCCGAGGCCGTCGCTACCTCGGCCGCCGCAGTGACTATGCCGGTCGCCGGAGAAATCGATTGTCCGCTTCGCGAGGAATTACTCGCACGTATTACCCCCATTCGTTTGTCTTAAATTCACAAGAAAGTAGGTCACAATGCTTGCTGATACCGCTGTACTCGCACGCGAGTGCGCCGCGCGCAAGGTTGGCCTTGCCGCTTTCAATGTGGTCCTTCTCGACCACGCCGAGGCCTTCGTTCAGGCCGCTGAAAACACCGATCTGCCGCTGGTCCTGCAGCTGTCACAAAACGCAGTGAAGTACCACGGCGGCCGTCTGCGCCCCCTCGGGCGGGCTCTCCTTGAACTCGCAGAAGCCTCGTCCGCGCAAGTTTCAGTGCACCTGGACCACGCAGAAGACACCAACCTCTGCCGCGAGGCCATCGAGCTCGGATTCACCTCGATCATGTACGACGGCTCTAAGCTCCCCGATGCACAAAACCGTGAAACCACCGCTGAAATTACGGCTTTTGCGCACGAGCACGGCGTGAGCGTTGAAGCGGAACTCGGCGAGGTGGGCGGCAAGAACGGCGTCCACGATCCTTCTGCACGCACCGATCCCCATGACGCGGCACAGTTTGTTGCCGACACCGGCGTAGATCTTCTTGCTGTCGCAGTGGGCTCCTCACACGCCATGGCAACTCGTGAGGCGGTCCTCGATAACGACCTGATTTCCGCAATTCACCAGGCAGTTCCGGTTCCCCTGGTACTTCACGGTTCTTCGGGCGTACCCGACGAAGGCATGGTTCAGGCCATTCGTGCAGGGATGACAAAGATCAACGTCTCTACACACTTGAATGTTGTCTTCACCGCTGGAGTTCGCGAGATCCTCAACGAGAATCCATCCTTGGTTGATCCGCGCAAGTACGTTGGCCCGGCAACTCGTTTGGTTCAAGAAGAAGTTGAGCGCCTCATGCGCTTGTACGCCCAGGTCTAATAACTGAGCGCTTTTCCTCGCCGCCCAACGTTTGGAATGCGCGTGCGGGTGACGACGATGCCCTCCCCAAATCGGGGAGGGCATCACCTTGTTGCTACTTGATGTACCAGCCGCGGCCTCGCCACAGCGCCTCAAGACCTGCGAGACGCTCGAGGAAGTCCTCCCAGCTTCCACGGGGACCACCAGCCCAGGCGACCTCAGCAAGGCCCGCTAAGCGCGGCAGGAGCATTTCCCACACATCTTTTTCGCGACGGAGGGTCTCACTCCACAGACAGGCCTCGACGCCTTCGATCCCTTCACGATCCACGCCTTCGCAGATCTTCTCTGGATCCCAATCCCACGCATTCTTCAGAGGAAGAATACCGGCCCAGGTGATACCGAGCTTTTGTTCGGGGTATTCCTTCATATCAAAGTAGGCCTTGGGGCCGGGCGACATGATTGCACGCACGCCGCGCGCAACTGCGCGAGCGATAGAGTCGCCCTCGAGGTCGTCATGCCAGACCTGCACGAGGTCTCCTTCGCCCAGAAGATCCGCTGCTTCCTCCCATGCCAAAGCGCGCTTGCCCAATGCATGGATGCGTTCAATCTGGCTGCCAACGATGATCGGGTAATCGCCCTCTGCGGTCGAGAAGGACTCATCCCCACCGATGTGGATTCCCGCGGGAGAGAAGGGAGCAAGGGTCTGGACGATTGCTTCGAGGAATGCTTGCGTCGCCGGGGCCTTGGTGGACAGCGTTGAAAAGCCTACTTCTGTGCCCTCATAGAGTGGGGGGCATACGCCGTCGGAGTTAAGACCTTCAATAGCGTGAAGCGCTGCGTTGACGTGCCCCGGGATATCGATCTCGGGAATAATCGCAATCATCCGCGAGCGCGCTTCTTCGACCAACGTTTGATAGTCCTCGAGGCTGTAGTATCCGCCTTCTTCCCCGCCAACCGCACAATCAGAAGAGCGCTCGATGAGCTCGGGGAACTGTGGAATTTCAATACGCCAGCCCTGATCGTCACTGAGGTGCAGATGCAAGATATTTAGCCCCAGCTCGCTCATCGCATCCATGACACGCACGATCGTGGGAACACCAAAGAAATGGCGAGAGACATCAATATGCAGGCCGCGATGCTTGTATGCGGGGTAGTCAAAAATTTTCACAGCGACGGGCTCGTGGTGATGATTGGCGATCGCCAAGGTATTCAGCCTTCTTAGGCCTCGCGAAAGTCCAAGTTCGCTGATCGCACTCACCTGCGCCGCACCGTTGGACAGGTTCAAGAGGTAGGCCTCGCTGCGCTGCCAGCCGGCTGGGAGCTCGCAGGGGGCGACTGCGGCCTCGAATTCTTCTTCGGTACACAGGACAACCGAGGGGCTAATTTCTGCCCATGTTGCATCAGCGGGGTGGGGTTGTGCTTCTTCAATGAAGACTGGAAGAGGGACAAGTCCGGGAATTACGGACAAAGAGGAGGACATCAATGGGCTCCTTTAGGCGGACGCATAATATGTGAACCCCCCTATCCTAAAACGTGCCGGGACCAAGTGGTAGCGGGTCGGTATTCTTGGCTGTATGAGTGCACTGGATTTTGTTTCTGACACCTTTGACCCCACGCGCTGGCGCGAGGTTGAGGGCTTCGAGCTCACCGATATGACCTACCATCGGGGGATTTCCCGAGGCCCTATCGACGGCGCCCCCAAAGGCGCGGATCTGCCCGTCGTTCGCATTGCCTTCGATCGTCCTGAAATTCGCAATGCATTCCGCCCACATACGGTTGATGAACTCTACCGTTGCCTTGATCACGCGCGAATGACCAGTGACGTTGCCGCCGTCATTTTGACGGGGAACGGCCCCTCCCCTCGCGACGGCGGCTATTCGTTTTGTTCGGGAGGCGACCAGCGCATCCGCGGCAAGGATGGCTACCGCTATGAAGTTGAGGGAAGCGAGGCCTCGGCACAGGTAGAAAAGAGAAGGGAACAGATTGATCCCGCGCGGGCGGGAAGACTCCACATCCTCGAGGTTCAACGCCTGATTCGCACGATGCCCAAGGTTGTTATTGCTGCCATCCCCGGGTGGGCAGCGGGAGGTGGGCACAGTCTCAATGTCGTTTGTGATCTCTCCCTTGCTTCGCGTGACCATGCGGCCTTCATGCAGACCGATGCAAATGTTGGGTCTTTCGATGCCGGTTATGGTTCGGCGCTCTTAGCACGTCAGGTGGGAGATAAACGCGCTCGCGAGATCTTCTTCCTTGCTCGCCGCTACGATGCGGATACGGCCGCGCAATGGGGCGTCGTCAACGAAGCGGTTCCCCATGCGCAGCTGGAAGAAACTGCACTCGAGTGGGCTCGCATCATTGCAACAAAATCTCCTCAGGCCATCCGAATGTTGAAGTTCGCTTTTAATTTGGCCGATGACGGCTTGGCGGGGCAGCAGGTCTTTGCGGGGGAGGCAACGCGGATGGCCTACATGACTGACGAGGCTCAGGAAGGCCGAGATGCTTTCATTGAGCACCGCGAGCCAGATTGGTCCCCCTATCCTTACTATTTCTAATAAGACTAATCTTTCAGTACCTCTTCAGGGTCTGCGAATCTCAGACAGGGGTTGCGATCCATGACATTTTTAGCTGAATTTTAGGGAAAGTCACAGCTCTGATACACTCCTGTATCCCAAAACCTTGACAAACCCTATAAACTAGTACTGCCGTTAACATAAAGTGCGTGTTAGTGGTGCACGCTCCCATCGTGCATTCCACTTAGAACGAAAGGGCCTATGTGAGAATTCACTTAGGAACGCGATCCTCCCACAGGGCGCCGTCGTATCGACAGGCTCCCCGGGTTTCGCGCGCCCTGATTCTCCTGACATCGGCAGCAATCGGTTCATCTTTCACGGTCATGTCCCTGCCGTGGGCACCTGCCCTTGCAGATGTGGATCTCTTCCCCTCAACGACCGTCTCAGTAGCTCCGGGCAATGGGCATATGAGCGCAGACAAGACCGACGAGGTTTACGCTGCCGCTCCTTCAGCTGATTCAACAGAGCCGGCTCAGACTTCGCGTACTGCTTCTATCGGGACTTCTTCCGACGCCGTTGTCTTGGACGGGGACTCCGAACTCGGGAGGCGATTCGCGCGTACTCCCTACGAAAAGGCAGAGATCGTTGTCGAAGGCGCTGAGTTCGCACCCGAAGAAAAGCTCCCAAACCAGACTCCCGCAGTGACTTTGGACGAGCTTGACCCCGAGCCGACCCCTCAGGGCGATCCTTCTATTGGTGATTTCACCGGTCACGAAGGCCAGACTTGGGCCGAATCCCATGCAATTCCGTCGGCTAATGCGACCTCCATCAAAGAAATCGACGAGCTGAATTCGATCCCCACGATTGACTCCAGCCTTTCGACTCCGGAAATTCTCGTCGCTTCGGGTGAGATCCGGACAATGACTTTTGAACTCAGCAATGTCGGTAACGACGTTCGCGAGCTCGAAATTGAAGGTGTTTTCTCCAGTAAGGCGCCGGGTGCCCAGACCTTGACCTGGACCCTTGAATGCACGACGGATGGCGGAGCAAGCTGCCCGAACTTCGCTGATGAGCGTTCCGCTGCTTTTACCTCCGATAAGGAAGTTCCTCTCTTCCACTCGGTGGTCAATATGCCTCGGGATTCAAAGATTTCGATCGTCGCACGCATTCGCCAGAGCGCGCCCAGCTGCTCGCCAGATTCGTCTAGCGAAACAACGACTAAGTTCCACTGGAAGCGTCTGAGTAGTGACGAATCGCGCTGGACCGAGCTGGAACTCAGTGGCCAGCTGAGCTGCCCCGCGCCCGTCCCTTCAACGACGCCGACTCCGTCTCCCTCTGCGTCTGTAAGCACGTCAGCGCCTACACCGACTGCAACTGCTACGCCAACGAAGAAGGCAACCCCCACCGCCTCCCCGAATACGCGCGTTCCAGCAACAGTTTCCCCGACTCATCAGAATCCGGGGCGTGTGATCGTCCAGCCCAGGCCTCGTCCGAATACGGACCACCGTACTCCGGCTCCCGCCCGCGTCGTTCGAGTGTATTCACCACAGTCGCCGAACCGTCCTAGCGCTCAGAATTCTTCGCGAAACAACGGGGCGACTGCGAACCGCTCGCAATCTCCTCAGCAGAACAGCAATCGTGCGGCTCAGCGCAGCACCAACGCCCCTATCGCACCGATCAGTCCCGCGACTGCCGCTCCTTCAGCTTCGGCCGCATCTAATTCCACTGATGCCGGCGTAGCAAATCCCCCGTCCAGCTACGCATTCAACGCCGATGGTCGCCGCGGTGGCCTCATGAGCGATGTTGAAGCCAACAGTGCCGTCGCGGTTGCCGCGCTTCTTGTCACTGCTGCGGCTGGGGCTCTTGCAACTTTCCACAAGGGAAAGTAACCCAGAAACTTTTCCTCATCCGATCCAGGGGATAAAAACTGCCGTCCACACCTCACCAGAGGCATGGACGGCACTGTTTTATCAGTTTCGCAGTCTCAGCGACGGTGGAACTTCGATCGCATCACGCGCGCGAGTGCGATCTCAGCAAATGCATCCACAAGCATGGCCCCGCCAAAGACTCCCGCAAAGATCTTCCATCCAGAGCGAGGCTTGGGGGTTTTCACTGTCGAGACAAGCATGGACGCACCGACAGCCGCCTCCAAGGTGGCAAGCGTTGAGATGATCCACGGGCGCTCAGAAACGACTGCCATATAGGCCTTTTGAATCGCTGTCTGCGCATCCTCAGTGCTGGTCATCATGATGTCAACACTTCGTCCGATCGCATTTGAAATTCCGCGAGCGGCATGCAGGACCGCGCCTTCAACATCGCTTGCTTCGATGGTCCCCGAGAGGAACTCGGCGACGCCATGAGGAAGAGCGAGAGCTTGGACGACCCCAGTGATTGCCTCCGCGCCGCGGAGTTCTTGAGCTGCCAGCAGTGCGTCAACATCGGCTCCAGGAACGTGGGCTGCAATCTCGCGCAATGCGGGACGGTCCCCTACCAGGTCGACGACGGCCGGATCAACGGCCTCGGCAGAGGAAGAACCAACAACGATGCGAACCGTCATTCCCCAGTTGTAGGTGAGCACATGCTCGAGGTGGTCGTCGGTGACGAGGTAGAGATGCAAATCGCCGTCGGTCATGGTCAGAGAGACCAAGGGGAGATCGCCGAAGTTCCATCCGGACTTTTCTTCCGGAATCTCAGCGAGGAGGGCACGATAGCCATCCTCGAGCTCGATGTCAGCAACGTCAACGCCTTCGAGGGCTGCGAGCAAGGGCACCGACGAAGCGGGGGTACGGCCGATTTCGACAATGCGGACGGGAGTTTCAGTGTCGTCAACCTCGTCGGGGAGGAAATCAGCGAGCGGGCTCTCATTCTGAGACAGTGCGTCAGCGTGTTCAGATCCCAAACGAACTTCGGCGTTGAAGCGCTGGGCAAGATCCTGGGCAAGCTCGGTGACCGTAAGACCCGGCACAGCCTCGGTTGATCCTTCAGTAATAGTCGCAACGCGGCCATCTGCCACTGCGACGTTGAGTCCTAGGAGTTGGGGGGTGGCTTCAAACCATTCAAGCTGGACCAGAACATCCTTCTCGCGAAGTGCCTGGGCAACCTCGGCGGGATCAAGCTGGGAAGCGATCATCATGCCCTCAACGCGGGTCCATGGTGCATCAGTCATCTTTGTCTTCCTTCCGTCAGACCCTCGGTGGTCCTTCGACTTGGTTCAAGTCTAGCGTCTCTATTCTTCGAAATTGACTGTGGCTCTACAAATTGGGATGGACGCGTCTTGAACATGAAATTTGAGTCGCCGCATTCAAAATAAAAAGCAAGGTGGGGGCACCCTTGAGGTACCCCCACCAGATGTGCTTGCTCAGAAGCGATCAGCGCATCTTGGTGCCGACCGAGCCGAGGCGCTCAGCAGCTTCAACGACGCGTGCAGCCATGCCGGCTTCCGCTTCCTTGCCCCATGCGCGGGGGTCGTACTTCTTCTTGTTGCCGACCTCACCGTCAATCTTGAGGACGCCTTCGTAGTTGGTCATCATCCAGTCGACGACCGGGCGGGTGAAGGCGTACTGGGTGTCGGTGTCAACGTTCATCTTGATAACGCCGTTGGCAACTGCCAGTGCGATCTCTTCGTCGGTCGAGCCGGAGCCACCGTGCATGACCAGGTCGAAGGGACGGTGATCCAGACCGTAGTGAGCGGCGACCTCTTCCTGGATGGTGCCCAGGAGTTCGGGACGCAGCTTGACGTGGCCGGGCTTGTAAGCACCGTGCACGTTGCCGAAGGTCAGAGCGGTGATGTAACGGCCGTTCTCGCCTAGGCCCAGAGCCTCAACGGTCTTGATGGCATCTGCGGTCGAGGTGTAGAGCTTCTCGTTGATTTCGCCAACGACGCCGTCTTCTTCGCCACCCACGGCGCCAACTTCGATCTCGAGGACGGTGTGGGAGTCAACTGCGAGCTGGAGCAGGCGCTTGGCGATTTCCAGGTTCTCATCGAGGGCGATAGCGGAGCCATCCCACATGTGGGACTGGAACCAGGGCAGACGACCTGCCTTAACTTCCTCGGCCTCCATGTGCATGAGCTGCTCGGTCCAGGAATCCAGGTTCTGCTTTGCGCAGTGGTCGGTGTGCAGTGCGATGGTGACGTCGTAGTTCTTTGCGACCTCACGCGCGTAGGCAGCCATTGCCAGAGAGCCGGCGATACGGTCCTTGACGGTGGAACCTGACCAGTATTCTGCGCCACCCACGGAAACCTGGATGATGCCATCGGATTCGGCATCAGCGAAACCGCGAAGTGCAGCGCTCAGAGTCTGAGAAGAGGTCACGTTAATTGCCGGGTACGCGAACTTTCCGTCACGCGCACGGTTGAGCATTTCGTTGTAAACCTCAGGGGTTGCGATGGGCACAGGAGCCTCCTAATTGATGACAACATCTGTCAGGAATTATTCTCCCACATTTGTGCCGGAAGATCACCGGACTATTGGCCCCATCGCGTGATCTTTTCGTGACATATTCCCCAGTCAGAAAGAAGTCACGCGGATTTGCGGCTCAGTAGTGGGACATGACCGGAGTTCCAATCTCCGACCATTGATAGACCCAGCGTGCTTCGTCAACGGGCATATTGATGCAGCCGTGCGAGCCTCCCGGGCCACTCCAGCCAAAGGAGCTCTGCCAAGGAGCACCGTGGAAAGCGTAAGAACCGGTCCAATAGGTCACCCACGGGACGCCCTTGGCACAGTAGGGCCAATCCGGAGTACAGCCCATGTCTTGTGCTTGGTACTTGAGGTAAACGTTGTACAGACCCGTCACGGTCTCATGGCCGGGAGAACCCGGAACAATTGCGACTGGACCATGAACCACTGTCGCGCCTTCATAGGCAGTTACAGAGTTGTTTCCGAGGTTAATCTCGAGCCACTTCTCTCCCGGTGCTGCTTGATACACCAGCTTTTCTGCGCCATCTGCGATCAGTTTGCGCTCATAAGTCGCAGGAGTCGTGTCGTAGCTGAACTCGCCTTTAAATTCGCGATTTGCCTTGAGCGATTCAATAACAGAAGACGAGAGGGCATCAAGGTCCTTCACCTTGCGACCATCAACAGCCTTCTTCGGGGTTTGGACAATATCGCCAGCGGAATTCACGTTGTGACGACCATTCACAGGCTCGCGATTGGTGCTTTCCCCCTGAGTACGAACCCACTCACGTACGCGCTCATCGTCAATCGTCGGTTGATTCAAGGTACCGTTTTCGGCGGCCGAGATCTTGACCCAGCCAACGCGAGCCTTCGCATCGGCCTTGATCACGTCCTCACCATCGGAGATCTCAACGGGGATCTGCGCCAGCTTATTTGCGCTCTCGGCGATCCCCTGTGCCGTGTGGTCGTCAACGACGGGAGACAGATTCGAGGCCGCAAGTTCGAGGTCTCCCCCACGCAGCATGCGAGCGGCATCGCCAAGGGCTGAACGAAGTTCTTCGTAGGCAACTCCACGGCCAGCCTGCGAAGAGGTTGCCACGAAGGATTCCTGGTCCTCCGCGGGATGCACGCTGGCATCAACGACCGGTGTTCCCAGGGAAGAGGCAACCTTATTCGACAGGTCCCTGAGCTTGACGTCGTCGACTGTGACTGCAGCGGGGACGTCGTGATGAACTGCAAGCGCTTTGAAACGTTCCAAGATGCTCTTATTCGGAGCAAGAGCTTGCTCAGCGCTCCCCTGAGAATCAACGGTCATGCCCATGTCAGCAAGCGCGAGTTCAGTCGAATGCCCTTCAACCTTGAGGTTGACCTTCATCCCGGCGGCGCGCTCATCGACCATGGAGACAATTTCATCGCGAGTCATTCCCGAAACGGACTGTCCGGCCACGGTCACATTGGGCAGAGCACGCGCCGAGTAGTGCACTGCGTAAGCGACAGCCGCAGCGATCAGCGCAACGAAGAAGACCCCAAGCGAGACGCCAAGGATCAGAGGCTTGCGTGATCGGGAAGAAGTATGTTCAGTCATCGTCCCTATCCTACCGATTTCACATTGTTTTCGCGATAAACTCACAGCTTCGCACCCACGAAGCCTTGCCGCGCGTAGCTGATTGTTTCCTGGTACCCTATTTCCGCTGTTCAGGCGTACCGTTAAAGAAGGCGGTACCGGGGAGGTAAAAAGTGAGTGACCTTCGTCTTCTTGTTGTTCCGGGGGGCACCTCCCCGGCATCTGTAGCTATGGCGCACGCTTCCTTGCACAAGCTCGTTGAGCTGTATGAAGAGCACCAGGCCGATCCCAGCCATCCAGCGCCGCGCACCGTTGTTGTGATCCGCGATCCCGCCCAAGTGCCACCTTCAAGCCTGCGCGCAGCCGTGACTACGCCTCGTGAAGCATTTCCACCCGAGCTCTATCCCGAACTCGCTGACCGCATCGACGATCCCAACCTCTTTGACGGGATCGATCTTGTCCTCGCTTCCTCAGGATCCTCTGGCGAACCCCAGTTGGTCGGGCTCTCCATCGAGGCTCTCTTGGCCTCGGTCAAGGCTTCTCATTCCGCGCTTGGTGATCCTGGACGCTGGATCCTCGCTCTTGCCTCGCACCACATTGCGGGCGCCCAAGTCCTCATGCGCGCGGCAGCCACAGAGATTTCTCCCCAAATCGTCGATTGCACCCACGGATTCAACCCGCAGGATCTGCTTCCGGCCATTGCAGGTGCTACCTCCGATCCTGAGCTTCCGGGCTATCTGTCCTTGGTCCCCACCCAGTTGGCAACCTGCCTCGATGCTGGAGGCGAGGTCCTCGCGGCAATGGCGAAACTTCACACCATTTTGATCGGCGGATCTCGTTTGGATCCGGCTTTGCGCGCCCGCGCAGAAGAAGCAGGCCTCCACATCGTCGAATCCTTTGGAATGACGGAAACATGCGGCGGCTGCGTCTACGATGGGGTTCCCCTCCCCGGAGTGCTGGTCCGCACTCTCGACTGGGACGGAGCAACCCGCATCGCCATCGCGGGCCCCGTGCTGCTCACTCGCTATCTCGCCCGGGACACTCCCTTCCACGACGAACTCGGCACACGCTGGTTCATCAGCGGAGACACCGGAATGATTGACGCGGGTGGACGCCTGAAAGTCATGGGGCGCGCCGACGATGTGATCATCTCCGGAGGCCTCAACATCCCGCCTATTCGGGTCGATGATGCTCTCAAGAACGTGTCCGGAGTTAAGGACGCGTGGTCGGTGGGACTTGATGATGAGAAGTGGGGCCAAGTCCTCTCCTGTCTGGTCGTCCCCGAGGCGCAGACTTCTTTCCCACCCGCCCCAGACTTCGTTGAGCATTGGGGCCACAAGATCCGCGAGGAGGTCGCGAACCAGATCGGTCGACCGCAAGCACCTCGCCGCGTCATTTTCGTTCCCGAGATCCCCCAGCTCTCATCGGGCAAGGTCAACCGTCTTGCAGCGCGCGCCCTTGCCGAGTCTCTGACCGGCAGCGATTCAGAGTGGCGCCGATGAGTCAGGCAAGGCCGGGCGGGGCGACTCTTGCGGACTGGATTGAAGGGGCCAGGCTGCGTACTCTTCCCGCAGCCGCTGCCCCCGTCATTGTGGGTGTGGCCGCCGCCTACGCTCTGGGCAGCTTCCACCCGCTCCGCTCCGTCCTCGCACTCAGCGTCGCCCTACTCCTCCAAATTGGAGTCAACTACTCCAACGATTACTCCGACGGGATCCGCGGGACGGATGATCAGCGCAGCGGTCCCCAGCGCCTCACCGGGTCGGGGCTTGCTCGGCCTCGAACTGTTCTGAGTGCAGCACTTGGATGCTTTGCGGCAGCCGGCGTACTCGGATTGATCCTGGTCGCGCTTAGCGCAGCATGGATCCTCATTGCCGCCGGCATCGCAGCCGTTGCCGCAGCCTGGTTCTACACGGGAGGGAAGCATCCCTACGGTTACATGGGCATCGGGCTATCCGAGCTCTTCGTCTTCGTCTTTTTTGGCCTGATGGCAACCGTTGGGACAACCTGGACGCACACCCCTCAGGCTCCCTGGTGGCTGTGGCTCATGGCCTCGTGCCTAGGATTGCTCTCGGTTGCCATGCTCATGGTGAACAATATCCGCGATATCCCAACAGATAGCGCGAGCGGAAAGAAGACTCTTGCGGTGCGTTTGGGACAGCGGACCTCACGCTGGATTTATGCGCTGTGTCTTCTCTTCCCCATCACAGTTTTTGCCGCTCTTCCCCAGGCCGTTGGCACTCCTGTGATCGTGTGCATTCTGGCCTCAATTACGTGGCTTTTGGCGATTACTCAGCCCGCGTATCTGGTCCTCAGCGACCTGCGCGGGAAGGGACTCATCATGGTCCTTAAACACACGGGTTTCTTGACCTTGGGCTGGGCCATCTTCGTGAGCGCCCTTTTGGTCTCAAGTACATTTGCTTGATCACCTGCTTTACACTCGAAGCATGGTTCGCGTTCTTTTTGTTATCGCCTGGTTCGCTGCATCGGTCTACGCAATTTCAGACTGGGCGACAACTCCTGCCGATCGCATGCCATTGAATCTTCCACGAATGACCTGGCTGATCATCTTGGTCGTCACGGTTCCTTTCCTCTCCTTGGGTGCGCTTGCGTGGATCATCCTCAAGGCTGTCGCGAACGCGGAACAACGTCAGGAACAGGGCTCTCCAAAAGCTCCAGCAGCGCCCGATGATGATCCCGAGTTCCTCTTCCGCCTCGAACGCGATCTCCAGATGAAACGCAAGCGCGAAGAAGAGAAGAAAAATACAGAAAACCCCTCCACCGCAGCCGATGGAGAGGATTCTGATTCCGGTGCGGAAGAAGGCCCGACACCTAGCGCTTGAGCTGAGCCTCAGATACTCCCGGAACCATGTCCGAGGCCTGGGAGAGCAGGTGCGCAGCGGGCTCCGTGTAGGTCATCCCAACCAGCACGTCGTCGTCGAAAATGAGTGATGTCAGCGAGGCAAGAGAGCACTGACGAGACAGCGGCGAGTGTCCTAAAGGCTGGTGGCGGATTAAACGCTGAAGCGAAACAATCGGCATCTGGTGCGAAACCAGCAGGGCCTCGTGACCGCGAGCTTCACGCAGTGCACGGGCAACCGCGCGGGTCATGCGCTGTGCGGCGTGAGCGTAGGATTCTCCCCACGATGGACGCAGAGGATTGACGTAGTAGCGCCAGTATTGCGGTTGCGCCAAAATCCACCGGTTTGCGTTCACCGCGACGCCCTCAAAAACGGATTCCGCTTCGATCAGGCGGTGATCGTGTTCGATTTCGAGATCGTAGGCCGAGGCCGTGGGGGCTGCTGAGAGTTGGGCGCGCAGCAGGGGCGAGGCGACGACGTGGGTGATGTCCGCGTTGGCATCCACCAAGTAGTCTGCGACGGCTTCGGCCATTTGGTGACCAAGATCGGTAAGGCCATAGCCGGGAAGGCGGCCATACAAAATACCTTCGGGATTGTCGACTTCGCCGTGACGCATCACGTGAATGACGGTTTTCATTTCACAAGCCTTTCGTGGCTCCCATCATCGACACGCGGGCAGAACGCGAGAAGAGGAGGGAATGGAGGAGATATGCCGAAGGGCCCCACCTGTGGAGGGACCCTTCAAGAAGATCACTTCTTGTTGCGACGCTGGTGACGCGTCTTGCGCAGCAGCTTGCGGTGCTTCTTCTTCGCCATGCGCTTGCGGCGCTTCTTAATGACGGAGCCCATGGGGTTCCTCCCTCGAGTGTGTAGGTGCGGCAGAGGTGACTACCGCCTGACGTCAGGTGCCAAAAGGCACAGCAGGTTTATATTACCCGTTAATCCCCGCAACGCGTTCATCGATGTGATCAGTCAGACCGGCACGGATCAGCTGTCCCACAGCCGACTCGGGTACGCGGAAGCTCTTGCCTACGCGAATTGCCGGCATCTCTCCGCTGTGAATCAAACGATAAACAGTCATCTTCGAGACGCGCATAATGTCCGCCACCTCAGATACCGTCATAAAACGCGGGGCAGAGTGCTGATCCATTGATGACTCCCAGACGTGCAAAGATTATTTCCGTCCTATGATACGTGATTCACTCCCCCAAAATGCAACTTTCTCCACTTCAATTTCATGTAATTACTTCAGCCACCTGTGTCACGTTATTCACAAACGTTTCAGGCGTTAGACTTTTGGGGCACTAGGATGAGTGTTAACGAGTGAAAACGGGAGGTGACATGGCTCGTTCTAACCGACGCCGAGGCGTGCGTCGCGGGATACCCCGTCGACATTCTCCTAGCTCCCATGCTCGGGCTCTTGAGCACCGTTCGAGTGACTATTCGACCGCGCCACTTGCTTCCGAAGATCGTCCCTCTCCCGCCGTTGTTTACCCGCGTGGAGTGAGTCCTCGGGTTCTTGAAGACTCGGGACCATGGATGCGCTTCCGCGTATGGTTTGCTCGTCAAGCTCGTTATTCTCCCGCTCGGCTGGCATTGATCGTCTTCGTCATGCTCATTGCCTTTATTACTTCGCTTCTTGCGCTCCCCATTGCAACAGCCTCGACGGAACGCGCACCCTTCATCGATATTCTCTTTACGGCAATTTCTGCCGTCTGCGTCACTGGCTTAACCGTCGTCGATACCGCAACATATTGGTCACCCTTTGGCCAGTCGGTCATCGCGCTGGGTATCTTCATCGGCGGCTTGGGGGTCGTTACCCTCGCGACCATTTTGGGCTACGCAGTGTCACGCCAGCTCGGCCTCACCCAGCGCATGCTCGCGACAGTCGAAACAAAATCAAGTGGCATGGGGCAACTGACAGCGCTCCTCAAAGCTGTCATCTTTACCTCCTTAAGCGCGCAGATCGTTCTGACCTTCGCCTTCCTCCCACGCTTCATCACTCTTGGCCACGACACACTTGTGGAATCTTTCTTCCACGCAATGTTCATGGCAATTTCGGTTTTCAATAACGCTGGTTTTGTGATTCTCAGTGGCGGCCTCAGCCCCTATCACAATGACTGGTGGATGCTCGGACCGATTATTCTGGGGACCTTCGTGGGCGCTATCGGTTTCCCGGTGATCCTCGATCTTTCGCAGCATTGGCGTACCCCGTCGAAGTGGGCGCTCCACACAAAGCTCACACTTTCGACCTACATTCTTCTGACCTTCTTCGGGACCATCACCCTTGCAATCACAGAGTGGACCAACCCCTCAACGCTGGGTGACCTCGATGTTTCCTCGAAGCTTCTCAACGCGCTTCTGGGCGGAGTGAACGCTCGCTCATCCGGGCTCTCCGCTCTCGACGTCGGGCAGATGCGCCCCCAGACCCACTTCATCCAAGACGTGCTCATGATGATCGGTGGCGGCTCCGTGTCAACGGCAGGCGGCATCAAGGTCACCACCTTCGTGGTTCTTTTGCTCGCTGCTGCTGCAGAGGCACGAGGCGATCGCGACATCGAGGTCTTCGGCCGCCGCATTTCCCACGGTGTTCTTCGCCTCGCGGTTGCGGTCACTCTCATGGGTTCTCTCCTTGTCGGCCTCTCGACGGTCATCCTGCTCTCACTGACCGGTTACACCTTGGATGTCGTCCTCTTTGAATCGATATCTGCCTTTGCGACAGTGGGGCTTTCAACGGGGATCACCCCCGCGCTCCCGGCACTGGCAAAGTACGTACTGGCTGCACTCATGTTCGCCGGACGTACCGGAACAATGACTCTCGCGGCCGCGCTCGCCCTGCGCGATCGGCCTCGTGCCATTCGCTTCCCCGCAGAAACTCCCCTCATCGGCTAGCCCCAGCCCGGCCTCGTCCCTTATTGATTCCAACCAAAACCGCATGCGCGTGGGAGAATACGACTATGGCAGAAGATAAGGACCTCTCATCGGGAACCCTGGTCATTGGCTTGGGACGCTTCGGTTCAGCCGTCGCGCTGACCCTTGAAAAGCTCGGATATGAGGTATTGGCGGTCGAAAAAGACTCTCGTCGCGTCCAGCAGTTTTCCGGTCGCATTCCCGTTGTCGAGGCCGACGCATCCTCAATGGAAGCACTCAACCAGCTGGGTGCGCGCGACTTTCATTCGGCAGTCGTGGGCATCGGTTCCTCTCTGGAGGCTTCCGTTCTCATCACGGCAAACCTTGTCGACTTGGGCATGACCAATATCTGGGCCAAGGCAATCTCGCGCGAGCACAGCCGTATCTTGCGTCGCATCGGCGCACACCACGTTGTTGCCCCCGAATTCGATGCCGGTCAGCGCACCGCTCACCTCGTGGGTGGACGCATGATCGACTACATCGAAATGGATAAGGACGGCTTCGCAATCATGAAGCTGCGTCCCCCTAAAGAAGTTTGTGGCTTCACCCTAAGCGAGCTTGATTTGCGAGGCCGTTACGGCGTGAACGTGCTGGGTATCCTTCGTCCCGGCGCGCCTTTCGAATATGCGGATTCCACGACGCGCATTAATCGAGAAGACGTCATCGTTGTCTCGGGTGATACGCGTCTGCTGGAGTACTTCGCCAATCGTCCGTGATCTATTGCGCCTAGTAATTTTTCTGTCTGCGTCCACAACTGGACGCAGATGCACCCGGCGTGGTTTAGCGTAGGGACATGGCTAAAGAGAAAAGCGTTTACCGGTGCAGCGAATGCGGGTGGACCTCACCCAAATGGGTCGGACAGTGCCGCGAGTGCCACCAGTGGAACTCGATGGAAGAATCCGGTCCCACTGTCCAGGCTCCCGGAACAACGCTTGTCACTACCCCGCGCCAGCCTGCACTGCCCATCAATGACATCAGTGCAGAGAAGGCACGAAGCAAAGCCACCGGTATCGGGGAATTTGACCGCGTCCTCGGAGGCGGGATTGTCCCCGGAGCCGTCATCCTCCTTGCCGGGGAACCGGGTGTTGGCAAGTCGACGCTTCTCTTAGAGGTTGCCTCGACCTGCGCTGGCGCGGCCCCGGTCCTCTACATCACGGGGGAAGAATCCGCCTCGCAGGTTAGAGGCCGCGCGGAACGTATCGGCGCACTCCACCCTCAGCTTTTCCTTGCCGATGAGACATCGCTGTCCACGGCGCTTGGCCACATCGAAGCAACGAGCCCTTCCCTCGTCATTGTTGACTCTGTCCAAACGCTGCAATCGGATCAGCTCGATGGCGGTGCGGGAAGCGTGGCTCAGGTAAGGGCTGTTGCCAGCGCGCTGATCCGCGTTGCCAAGGAACGCTCCATTCCGATCCTTTTGGTTGGTCATGTCACCAAGGATGGCGGAATCGCGGGGCCTCGTTTGTTAGAGCACCTTGTCGACGTGGTCTGCCAATTCGAGGGGGACCGTCACACGCGGTTGAGGCTGTTGCGGGCCGTTAAGAACCGCTACGGTCCCACCGATGAAGTGGGCTGTTTCGAGCTCAGTGACACCGGAATTATCGGGCTGACAGATCCTTCTGGCTTATTCCTCTCACAGTCACAATCTGCCGTCCCAGGCTCTTGCGTCACTGTCACTTTGGAGGGGCGCCGTCCCCTCCCCACTGAAATCCAAGCTCTCGTAGCTCATACCTCGGCCGGGTCCCCACGTCGAACAACGGTTGGCGTTGACCACTCGCGCGTGGCCATGATCTTGGCAGTCCTGCAGGCGCGGCTCGGAATTGATACTTCTGATTGCGATGTCTACGCCTCGACGGTCGGAGGAGCTCGAATCAGCGAACCCGCTGCGGATCTTGCTACTGCCATCGGCATTGTCTCGGCGGTCAGGGGAATCCCTACTCGCAGCGCGCTCATTGCTTTCGGCGAAGTCGGTTTGACGGGTGAAGTACGGGCCTGTACGGGAGTGAAACGACGCGTTCAAGAAGCTGCCCGCTTAGGATTCACAACCGCGATCATTCCTGCACAAGGATGCGAAGAGGCCATGGGAGTGGAGGGCATTACTGTCTTGCCCATTTCTGATCTGGCAAGTGCACTACGGGCCGCAATCCGCTGAGTTTCTTCGCTCATTGCAAGAATCCGTCTAATACACTTAGAGCAGGGATCACGCATTGAAAGGCTGGATTCATGACATCAGATGCCGCACTCTTGCGCAGCGCATTACAGGACATTGCGCCCGGAACTGCGCTGAGAGAGGGTCTCGAACGCATTCAGCGCTCCCACACGGGCGCACTGATCGTCCTCGGCTTTTCTCCTGAACTCCAAGAGCTGTGCTCAGGCGGCTTCGATTTGGACGTGGAATTCACCGCGTCTCGTCTGCGCGAATTATGCAAGATGGATGGCGCAGTCATCATCGACCCAACGAATTGGCGAATTCGCAAGGCAAATGTCCAGCTTTTCCCCGACCAGTCCATTCCGACCGACGAATCGGGAATGCGTCACCGTACTGCACAGCGCACTGCCTATCAAACGCACCTTCCTGTTCTTTCGGTTTCCGCATCCATGCGTTTGATCTCGATCTACGTCGGTAAATACCACCACATTGTCGAAGAACCTGAGGCTTTGCTCTCGCGTGCAAATCTCGCGGTTGACACCTTGGATCGTTACAGCCAGCGTCTCGATGAAGTTTTGCAGACGCTCACAATCCTCGAAATGCGTGATTCGGCGACCATTCGCGATGTCGCAACCGTCATGCAGCGCATGGAAATGATCCGCCGCATCACGTCTGAAATTAACGAGTACCTTGAAGAACTCGGTTCGGAAGGACGTCTTCTCGCCCTGCAGGTTGATGATCTGGTTCGCGGAGCCGGGTCGGAGCGCGCTCTGGTCCTGCGTGATTACATCAGGGATTCTTCGGCCGTGGCGACCGCCGAAGCTGCTTTGTCTGAGCTTGCCAGTGACCGTCTTGTCGATCTTGCGGCTATCGCAAACGTTTTGGGGCTTGGCGTCTACGATCCTTCCGATCTGGACCGCATGATCCAACCCCGTGGTGTCCGGGCTCTGTCCCTAGTCCCCCGCCTCCCGTGGAATGTCATCAAGGAAATCACCAGCCACTGGGAGAATCTTGCAGACCTGCGCGAAGCCAGCGTCGAAGACCTCCAACAGATCGAAGGTATTGGCCCCTACCGCGCGAAGCTCATCCGTGAAACTCTTGAGAATCAGTTCTCAATGGCGGCAACGGGAATCGTCGGCTGGTAAAACGTAGCCGCTTATTCGTGTTCGCCCTGCTGCGAATCCCCCTGCGACTGCGCTGATTCGGAAGGCGCAGGCGTCGCCTCGGTAGTGGCTGGCGCGGGCTGCGTAATTGTGAAGACTCTCTCGTCTCCAACGGTCTTCCCATCGAGCATCAATTGCACACGATAGGTACCAGCAGGAGCGGGATCGGTCGCACCATCAGAGTTCCCATCGCGAGGAGTGCACCCCGAGTAGAGTCCTCCATCCCAGCTCAAACCGCCATTCCAGGTGTCCCCCGGAACCAAGAGCAAAGTAGCACTCGTGCGATCACGCTGACACTTTGATCCGTCATAAACAGTCTCGTCACCGCTGAGAATCTTTAGATCGATCTGCCCGAATTCAAAGGAGCAAGCAACCCCTGCTCGGTTTTCGATCGCAACAGAAACATTTTGCGTTTGCCCAACCAAGGTGTCTGATACAGATGGACGAACCGTCAGATCCGCCGGTGCACACGCAGGGATCCGGACACGTCCATCGGCATCAACGATGCCATCACTGCTTGCAGTTTCTCCGTCTTTCAACGAGGCCGCGCCCGTCGCTGTTGCTGTAGGTGTAGGCTGCGCGCTGGTGGGCTGTGGTTGGGGCTCTGCCTCTTTGGGCTTCGTCAAGGCCGCGACTCCCTTTGCGATCCCCCAAATAAGAAGTGCGACGATGAGAAGTAAACCCAGTCCTGTGACGATTCTTCTCACCCACAGCGAGGTCGGAACCTGCGCAGGCCGGGCAGCACTTCGTTTCTTCCCCTGCTGAGAAGGAATGCGACCCGAGGGACGCACGGGCCTCGACGAGGATCGTGCAGAACGCTGTGCCATTAGATCGCCCCCTGCGACTTTCCACTACCGGCACCCACGCGGCTCGAAGCCCCAAGTGTTCCCTTGGCTCCGTGTGCTCGTTGTTCGCCTTCCTTGGCGTCATCCTTCGGATCGATGACACACCAGCGTTCAACAATGATCCCGGCGGTCCCCCACGCACAGGCACCGAGCGCACAAATCAGGCCGCAAATTGCCGCATAAACGCTGGCTTGAGCTTCCCAGCGCGTGAAGAAAGCAAGAGACATCCCGACCATAATTGCGCTGCTGAGGATTCCCACCAGAGCGCTCGCGCGTGCAAACATTGCGATTCTCAAGGCTGCAACGGCATCAATCCACGTGGTCTTATGAGCACGGAAGCGACGAACCTGCAGGCCAAGCCACACGAGGATTCCTGCAACAACAACGAAAACCAACGCGAGTGCGGGATGGATAATCCAGGGGCCTTGTCCCAAGCGAATCGCAACAGCAGTGGCCGCAGCTGCAAGCGCCGAGGCAGCAGCTGCCTCGGCGACAAGAAGAACAATACTCAGCGGTTTCATGAGTCCTCAGGGCGACGACGGAAGACAGGAATCTGGCCGGTCACACTGGGACGGATCGTCACATTGCGACGAACACTTGAGGAGGGAGTCTGCGGTCCCGTTTCCTGTGCCGGCCCCTGATCGATGGTATCGGCAAGTTTGGGATCCAGCACGTGGCTGTAGCGCGGGGGAAGACTGGGTTGAGGGGTCGAAGTCGCCTCGCGAGGGGTCAGTGCGCTGGAGTCATCGACCACGCGAACGTCCTCGGAGAAAGTCCAGCCCGGAAGCGCGCGCGTTGCAGGGGTGCGCCGCGAGGCCGTAGCGTCCTGCGCTTGAGCGTCTCCTTGAGCCTTGGTTTTCTCTTGCGCCGAGGCCTGCTCGGGTCGGCGGGAGAAAAGTGAGCTTCGGCGGGGCTGCTGAGCGTCGGCCTCGGAAACGGGTGAGGTCTGCTGAGCGGTCTTCGATGCTGAATCTTGGGATTCGGGCGCGCGGTGCGAGGGCTTAGCGCGGTGCGATTGCGCGGCCAAACGATCCGTGCGAGCACGGAAAGGACGCGGGGAATTAGCCGTGGAAATACCGGTTCCCTCCTCGGTCACAGGACGCCAGCGAGGACGGCGCTTCCTGCGGCTCAAGGGAACTTCCGCGGTAATCGGCGAGGTTGAGGGAGAAGCCTCTTCCTGCGGGTCCGTGCTTTGAATCGTGGGAGGTTCTGGGGCAACCTCAAGGGAGGCGCTCGGGATCTCCGACTCACGGCTCTGCACGCGCTCGAAGAGGGGGCGGCGCACCACCGTGGGCTGTTCGACATGAGCCGTGGGAATGGGGCGACGAGGCGCCAAAGAGACCATTCCTTCAGTGAGCTGGGTCGAAGCGGAGCTATCTGTCTGACCGGAAAGACGAGAAGGCTTCAGCGGTGGAACGTTCAGCGGTGCGGGTGCCGGGAGCTGGCGGCTTGCAAGCTGAATGGGCGCCTCATTCGATGAAGCTATGCTGGGCGGAACGAGTGAATCAGCTTCATGCGACGGGCGATCACCGGTTGTGGGCTCAAAAGACGCTGCAGTCGTGGGGGCCGACGTTACCGAAGGCTGCGAGGCTGCAGGCTTTGACAGCTCAACGTGGCGAGACTCGACCGAATCCACCGGGGAACTCCAACGGTTCCACAGCTGTTTCCAGACGAAATCCGTACCTTCATCGTCGGGAGCCAGATCGGAACGAGATGCCTCGGGAAGCATGTCCAGGCGGCTTGGACGTACTGAAATACCATTCGTTTCAAGCTTGAGGGGACGAAGCTTTTCGGCCTGTTCCAGGCGGGGCAGACGCAATTCTTCGAGTAATTCGTCTGAATCAGCGATGACCGACTCGGAATCTTCCATCCAATTGGCAACCGCGTCGAGGATTCCACCTCGGTCGGGCGCTTGGGCAATGAGATCTGCAAGAGGGCCGTATCCCGAAAGCTCTGCATTTTCGTCTGCCATGAGCCACGGGGAAAGAACAAAGGCTCGCTCGTGTGCTCGCGGATGAGGCAGCGTCAGGCGCGGATCATCCGATGTCACTCCCTTGATATCGATGACGTCGATATCGATGGTGCGCGCGCCCCACACCTCGTGGCGCACGCGTCCCAGGCGCGCCTCAAGTTCGTGGATGCGATCAAGGAAATCCAGAGGGGCAAGAGTAATTGTTCCCAGAGCAACGGCATTCCAATAATCCGGCTGGGCATCTTGACCCGGCCGTAATACCGCACGGGTACGTACCAGCGGGGAAACAGTGGTGATATCAACGTTGTCCCACTGGGAGATTTCTTCGATGGCCCTCTTCAAAGTGACGGGTACATTCCCCAGGTTTCCACCAAAGGCTAGGACCACGTCACATGTCGGAGGGCGATCATCGGCAGCGTAGGCACCGCGGTGTGAGTGTTTGACAGGCTCCGCCGGGAGTTCAATTTCCGAGGTAGTTTCGCTTGGCGCGACAGCATCTGACTCCGCGCTGGGGGCCGCAACTGTTTCAACGCCAGCGCTGGGGGTATCACACTCTTCATCTGCGCCAGTTTCAGGCGCAATCGGACCGCTGGGCGGCGCCGGCTTCTCTTCTTCCGAAGTCGGCCCATCGAAAGGAAGATCATGAGAAGCCGCGACGAAAGGTAGGGGGATATTTCCCTTACGGATCGTCACCGAGACATCAGCGAAAGGAACATCAATGGGAGCATCGGGCTTATGGATGGTGACCTCAACGCCACGCACTCGTTCATCTTCCATTGCGACGTCTGCAATCCGATGCCCCAGCGTTTCAATCAGTCGAACCGAAGGACCACTGAGGATTGCGTGCGCTTTTTCGGCAATTTCCGCATAGGAGACGGTGTCGGCAATATCGTCACTGAGCGCTGCTTGATCGGTGTCGACCCACAGGAGGATGTCAGCCGAGAAAGATTGAGGAGCGTTCCACTCCTTCGTGAGGACTCCGTGGACAGCCTGCGCTGAAATACCGCGTAATGCGATGACATCGAGCTGTCCCACCGTGCCCTCACCTCCCTGCACGCACAAGCCTCGCTTGTTGGTCTATGGCATGGACCCTGACAGCCCACATCCCGTCTGAAAGCGCGCGCCGAGAAATATCGAGAGTTGCTTCGTCTCGGTCCGAAAGGGGGGACTGACCGAGGAAGCGTTTCCGGGACGCACCTATAAGAACAGGGTACCCAAGCTCCGCAAAAATCCGGAGCGACGCGACGAGAGACCAGCATTGTTCGTTATTAAGTGAAAAACCCAGTCCCGGGTCGACGATGATTCGCTCAGGCTCAACACCGGCCTCGAGAGCATCGCGAACCTGGCTTCCCACGCGCTCACGTAGCGCCACGGCAATCGGCTGGTCCCCGTAATCGAAGGATTCTTCGGGCATACCCGGAAGCGCGCGGTAGTGCTGGATCACGTAGGCGCACGAGGTCTTGGCAACCGCAGCGTTCATCTGCGGATCCCAGCGCCCCCCACTGACGTCATTGATGATTGCGGCGCCAGCATCTGCGGCTCGGCGAGCAGTGATCGCGTGAAGAGTATCAACCGAAACGACGATCCCCGCCTCAGTCAGGCGCTGGATGGTCGCGCCAATACGTTCCCACTCCTCGTCCTCGCTGATGCGCTGAGAATTCGGACGCGTCGACTCGCCGCCAAGATCAACAAGATCGGCGCCGGCTTCAACCATCTGGACCGCGTGCTCGAAGGCAGCGCCCGGGTCAAAGAAACGCCCCCCATCGGAGAAGGAATCCGGAGTCACGTTGAGGATTCCCATGACCAGCATCCGGTCAGTAGGAAGCGTGATTCCCTTGGGAAGACGAGGCGGACGCGCACCGCCCGCGAGCGCCCAAGCGGAGGCGGCCTCGTGAGACGTCATCGACGGACCCCTCCCAAGGCCAAAGACATCATTTCCGCCCGCGTTGCATCGCGCTTGACGATCCCGCGCAGAGCGGAAGTTACCGTTGAGGAGCCTGGCTTGGAGATACCGCGCATGGTCATGCACATGTGCTCGGCCTCGACAACGACAATGACGCCCTGCGGGGCAAGAACCTCATCAATCGCATCAGCGATCTGCGCGGTGAGGCGCTCTTGAACCTGGGGACGACGAGCATAGCCCTCGACAACGCGCGCGAGCTTCGAAAGCCCCGTCACGCGACCGCCCTTCGGGATGTAGCCGACGTGCGCGTGTCCGTAGAAAGGCAGAAGGTGATGCTCACACACGGAATAGAAGGGGATATCACGGACCATGACGATTTCGTCCGTCCCCACTTCGAAGGTGGTCTTCAGGTGATCGCGGGGATCCTCTTCCAAACCGCTGAGCAGCTCGCGCCACGCACGCCCCATTCGCGAAGGAGTATCACGCAGACCTTCGCGCGTAATGTCCTCCCCCACTGCCTCAAGAAGAGCGCGGGAAGCATCCTCAACGCCGTGCTGATCGTAGGTCACTGAGCATTCTCCTCGGGTTGCACTCCCCCGGCGGGATCATCAAGCGTCATCGCAGGCCCTGCCGCTGCCTCGCTGGGATCCGAATTCGGATCAAACTTCGCGCGGTCGCCACCGGGCATCTCAATGGGGTTGCCCATGACTGCACCATCGATGGCAGCCTCTTCGCCATAATTCCACACGGGACGCTCATCTTGCTTGATGACATCGGCGAAGATCTCAGCCAGCTGGGTTTCGTCCAGGGTTTCTTCTTCAAGAAGGCGCTGAGCGAGGCGGTCCAAGACGTGACGATTCTTCGTCAGGATCTCCCATGCTTCGCGGGTTGCCGCGTCCATAAACTTGCGAACTTCCTCATCCACGATGGATGCCAATTCGTCTGAGTATGCGCGCTCATTCCCGCGGCCCATTCCATACCCGGTCATAGGATCGGATTCGTCCGCACTCAGCCGCACATTACCGATGCGATCGGACATACCGTATTCGGTGACCAAAGCACGTGCCTGTGCGCTGGCCTTTTGGATATCGTTCGAGGCGCCGGTGGAAGGATCACGGAAGACGAGTTCTTCGGCGACGCGGCCACCCATCGCATAGACCAGATCATCGAGAATTTGGTTCCTGGTCTTGGAGTAACGATCCTCGGTCGGGAGCACCATGGTGTAGCCCAAAGCGCGACCCCGCGGAAGAATCGTCACCTTCGTGACCGGGTCCGTGTATCGAAGAGCAGCAGCACACAGGGCGTGGCCACCTTCGTGATAGGCGGTCACCAGCTTGTCGTGATCGTTCATCACGCGGGTACGCTTCTGCGGGCCGGCGATCACGCGGTCAATGGCCTCGTCAATGGCACGGTTATCGATCAGGTCAGCGTTGGAGCGAGCGGTCAGCAGCGCGGCCTCGTTCAAAACATTGGCAAGGTCGGCGCCGGTGAAGCCCGGCGTGCGCTTCGCGATCGTGTGGAGGTTGACGTCATCGGTCAGCGGCTTGCCTTCGGCGTGAACACGCAAGATGGCCTCGCGCCCCTTGAGATCAGGGGCTTCAACCGCGATCTGACGGTCAAAGCGTCCCGGACGCAGCAGCGCCGGATCAAGAATATCGGGACGGTTTGTTGCCGCGATGAAGATCAAATTCGAGGAATCATCAAAGCCATCCATCTCAACCAAGAGCTGGTTCAGAGTCTGGTCGCGCTCATCGGAGCCGCCGCCATATCCCGAACCACGGTGGCGACCGATGGAGTCGATTTCGTCGACGAAGATAATCGCGGGGGCAACCTTCTTGGCACGGGCGACCAAGTCGCGCACGCGCGAGGCGCCAACACCGACGTACATTTCGAGGAACTCGGAACCGGCAATGGAGAAGAAGGGGGCATCGGCCTCTCCTGCGACTGCCTTTGCCAGCAGAGTCTTACCCGTTCCGGGAGGACCGTAAAGCAGGACGCCTCGGGGAATGCGGGCTCCAACCTTGTGGAACTTTTCGGGGGCAATCAGGAATTCGCGGACTTCTTCGAGTTCTTCAACGGCCTCATCTTCACCCGCGACATCCGCGAAAGTGACATTCGGACGTTCTTGGTTAAATTCCTTCGTGCGGCTCTGGCTGAAGGGGCCCATCATCCGCCCGCCACCAATTCGACCCATGAAGAACCAGAAGAGGCCCATGACGATGAGCAGCGGCAAGACCATGACCAAGGTCGAACCCAGAAGCGAAGACTGTGGATAGTAGGCGTTCCACCCGGTTGTCGGCGAGGCCTTCTCTACTGCATCGACGATAGTCTGCGACTGCGTGCGCGCGTAGGTGAAAGAGATCGAACGTCCAAGGCTGCGCTCACGATCATTGGCCCCGGCGGCCTTGTGTGTCCACGGGTCCTTCAGCATCAGGTTGACCTGCTGTGTGCCGTCATTGACGGTCACGCGCTCGATCTGAGCTTCCTTCAGGATCTGAAGGCCTTCGGAGGTATCCACCGACTGGGGCTGGAACCACGTCCACAAGAAGAACAGCGCGATGACGAGGGGCAGCACAGGAATTGCTGCAAGCCCCCAGGCGTTCTTCTTTTTCTTGCTCTGAGTGTTATTTGCCATGGAAGCCCCTTTCAGCCGCCATAAACATGCGGCGCCAAGGTCCCGACGAAGGGAAGATGGCGGTAGCGCTCTGCATAGTCGAGGCCGTAGCCCACGACGAATTCGTTGGGGATATCAAAACCGACGTACTTGACGTCAACATGGACCTTTGCAGCTTCAGGCTTGCGCAGGGCCGCAGCAATTTCGACCGATGCTGCGCCGCGAGTCAATAGATTCTCACGGAGCCACGACAGCGTCAGACCCGAGTCGATAATGTCTTCGACAATCAGGACATCCCGACCATGCACATCTGCGTCGAGATCCTTGAGGATGCGAACCACGCCAGAAGACTTCGTGCCGGTCCCATAGGAAGACACCGCCATCCAGTCCATTGCCAGAGGCGTGTGAAGATTACGCGACAAATCGGCCATCACCATGAGAGCGCCCTTGAGAACGCCCACTAAAAGGAGCTCTTTGCCCTGATAATCCGCGTCGATTTGCGCAGCGAGTTCACGCATTCGGCGAGATAGTTCGTCCTCGGTAACCAGAATGCGCTCGAGCGCATCTCCCATGTCCTGTGCGTCCACAGTTCCATGTCCTTTCGACTGCTAGTCCAGATAATAAGAGTGCCACATGTGCCCTACGGGCTGCTCAGTGACGCGGTCTTTCTCGCTCTAGGCGCAATGGGTGCAAGATGAGCCTCGCGTCTTTTCCTTTTCCGACGCGCGCGAGCGTCCCTTGAGGAATCGAGAGAGGGCCTTGCCCGCTCCAGCGAGTGATGAGCGCATCGACTTGTTCGAGGTGAACCAGGGAAGGCGCTCCCACTGCGCTGAGATAGCGATGAAGAACGCGCATGCGCACCGCTTGGGGGATTTCTGTGAGTTCTGCGACCCGAAGTGCCCCGATTCCCGAGGCCGCCTCGGCCGCCGCCGGTACTTCCGACGTTGGTTGCAGCTCAGCGACCAGTGCTTCCGACCCTGATCGCGTTTCCTCGGCCGCACACTCCCACGCGCGCTGCCAAACTTGCTCTGCCCACTCGTTAAGGGCCTCGTCGTCTGCAGCGGAAAGCTCAGCCGTGCGGGCAAGGGAAGGAACCGGGTCCATCCCAAGGCTATGCGCGAGGCTGGGAATCGCCTGCTCGCGCACGGCGCTCCGGCGCAGCGCACTCCCATCAGCAGCCCGCCACGGACCGTCCATCTTGTTCGAGGGGTCATCAACCCAAGGAAGTTCAAGCTGGCGGCATGCTCCTAAAGTCTCACTGCGGCGGCAATTCATCAGGGGACGCATCCACACGATGCTCCCGGCGTCATCGCGAACACTCATCGCGCGCAGAGAGCCAACTCCAGAGCCTCGTGCAAGTCGCAAAAGAACAGTCTCAGCCTGGTCGTCCATCGTGTGCCCAAAGAAGACGGCGACCCGCTCGCCCAAAGTCTGGGCGTGCTCGGCAAGTGCACTCCGGCGGGCCACACGCGCCGAGGCCTCGGGACCACCAGGGGCGTCGACGGTGACGCTCACCCATGAACTCTGCGCACCCAAGGAGGCCATCACTTTGCATGTTTCTTGGGCCTCGCGATCCGAACCCGGACGGATCCCGTGATCAACGCTGAGGGTATGAGGGGTGGATCCAGCGCGCAGGCAATGATCGATGACAACCGCTGCGAGAGCGGTGGAATCTGCGCCGCCCGATGCTGCGATCAGAATCGCGTCGCAATTGGCAAGCGCCCAGTGCACGTGCTCGCGCACGGCCAGAGAGAGGCGTCGCACATCCCCGGTGGGGTTTGCGGGAATAGATTTCACTGGAAGCTCGGCCACATCCGCGGGGTCAAAATCGATTCAAGACCGGGGCCTGCAACAACCTCACGGACATAGCTCGCCATCTCGCGGCGAGCCTGGATGACGCCCTGCGGGACAAGCCCGCCCAAAAGGGTGACAAGCGCTCCATCCACCATGAAATCAGCCGGGCGATGAGCATCAATCCATTTAACGGAAGACAGGTCCTTCGGAGTCAATGAATCCATAAAAACATCAATGATGCAATCACGGACAAGAAGCTGGCGAGAAAGCTCTTGCGCATCAATCGGGTCAATCGAGGCAACCGGAACAAGTTCGCGGCAGTATTCCTCAAAGAAAGGCGTGCGCGAAGAAAGCCACGTGTCAACAGCTGCACGCAAAGCAACCCACTTTGCCCAGTCTCCCAAGTCAAACTTTCCGCGAATGCCGGCCTCGAGAACATTCGGAGCAACGATGCAGGCGGCCCCGCCATTGGGACCACTCACGCTCAAAGAACGCCTCGCGAGAACTCCGAGAGCGCCCCGGGCGGTGAGGATCCTGGGTGCGCTTTGCAGCTGAACTCCCCAGTCCTCGGCGAATTGCGCCCACAGACGCATCGAAGAGCGGCGCTCGACGAGAGGAAGAGAGACCTCAACCGGCGAAAACTCAGCAAAACGGCCAATGACGCCGGGAAGGCGCTTGTTCGCCCACTCCTGGCCGCGCTTCAAACGAGAAACTATCGCCTGCGCCGAAGCGAAAGACGCCTGGGGGCCCGAAAAAATGCCTAAAGCAGAGACCTGCGCGATTTGTGTCAGAGTGGGATAGATCGGCATGTCTCTATGCTATCGAATCGGCCCGTCACATTTCGGCGATTGCGGTGACAAAATTGTCCAGATAACCGCGAGTTGCATAGGCGCCATCATTGGGAACCTTATCGAAACCGATGACGAAGATCACCGGGTGCCCCTTCGAGGTCGAGACAACTCCCGCGAGTGAAGACACTTCCGCCAAAGACCCCGTTTTTGCCTGAGCATTGCCCGCCACCATGTCATCGGTGAGGCGATTCGCCAAAGTCCCCTGAACTCCAGCCCACGGAAGATTACGCACAACGCGCGGCGCGACGGGTTGGGTGGCGTCGAAGCCCTGGGAAAGGATTGCTGCCAAAGTCTTCGGGTGAATCCGATCGTTCGAGGAAAGCCCCGAGCAGTCCTCCAAAGAAAGCTGATCGGTAGGAATTCCGCGCTCACTCAGCGTCTTCTCGAGGGTCTGGACCGACCCGGCGAAACTTGCTTCCCCACCGGATTGGCGTGCGGCAAAGTGACAGTACTGGTCCGCCAAGGTGTTATCCGAGTGATAGAGCATCCAGCGAATCTGCTCGTCGACGCTCGCGGACTGCACGGAAGCGATCCGAGTTGCGCCTTGGGGGGCTGCGCCTCGGACCCCGAAATCAACATCGATTCCCTGCGCGCGAAGCTTCTGCGCGAAAACTTCAGCGACGTTCGAGATCGAGTCCGCGTAGAATTCATTCGATTTGGGGTAGGTGCGCCCCGCATCGATCGCGTAGGGAGCGAGCTGGCCTTCGTAGCCCGCAACCTGCTGTTCGCTCCACGAGGCCGGGCGCGCGGTATCCGCAAAAAGCGCGGGGGCCGCGTGCAATTCGACATGCGAAATGCCCTTAGACATCAGGGAACTCGCCGTATCTTTCGCCAGGGTTTCGAGGCCCGCACGGCCGCTGACCTCGATGGAATTGGTTCCCTCGCCCAGAAGAAGATCGCCCTCGCCCTCGAGGTAGATATTGTCGTTATCCTGAGCGACCGAGGTCGTCAGATGCGAATTCGGGTCGAGGTGGGACAGCGCAGTGTAGGCGGTAAGGATCTTGGTGATCGAGGCCGGGGTGTGGGCGTTATTTGCGTTGTATTCGTATAGAGTGTTCCCGCTTCGCGCGTCAACGACCATTGCCCACGCGTTCCAGCCGCCTTCTTGTGCGGCGGCAACGCTAGGCGCCCATGCTTCTTCGAGCTCGCGGCTCGTGGGGGCTTGACTATCCCCCTGTCCCTGTGGAACATTCAGTGTCGGAGCGGGCACAGCTGACGCTGTGGGGGCAGCAGATGGTGCGGGTGCTTGAGAAAGTGTGAAGATGCCTGGTGCGGCATCCTGCACATCTGCTACAAAATAGGCTGCGATCAGCACTGCGGCGCTCGATGCGCCTACAATCGCAGCAGTAGTCCCACGTCGCATGTAGGGGTTGTCCTTCCGTCAATGACCTAGGAACACCCTAATGCTTCGGGGGGTAAGAATACGTAATCGACATCCACGTGGTGGATCAACGACTCAGGAGGGCTCGAATGGAATTCGACGTGACCATCGAGATTCCCAAGGGGAACCGTAACAAGTACGAGATCGATCACGAGACTGGACGCATCCGCTTGGACCGTATGCTCTTCACCTCGACTCGATACCCCGATGACTACGGTTTTATCGATGACACGCTGGGCGAGGACGGGGATCCTTTGGATGCTCTTGTTCTCCTCGAAGAACCCACTTTCCCCGGCTGCGTGATTCGCTGCCGCGCCCTTGGAATGTTCCGTATGCGCGACGAAAAGGGCGGTGACGACAAGGTCCTGTGCGTGCCCGCTTCGGACCAGCGCGCCGCGTGGCGTACCGACATCGAAGATGTCTCGGAGTTCCACCGCCTGGAAATCCAGCACTTCTTCGAGGTCTACAAGGACCTCGAGCCCGGCAAGAGCGTCGAAGGTGCGCACTGGGTGGGCCGAGAAGAGGCAGAAGAAGAAATCCGCCGTTCCTTCGAGCGCGCAGAAACAGAAGGCTTCAACGCTCACTGAGCGTTTAATCGTTCTCCCAACGGGATCGGGGCTGGTGTTCACTAGAGCACCAGCCCTTTTCTGTTTGCAATGCCGCCGGGCTGGGCCGGCTGGCTGTCGCCTCGTCCTGTCTCGCCCGGCTGGCTCCTCCTCCACACGAAGTCAGTGAATGACACAGGCTATAACGCGTGACATTCGCCGACAACATGTGTCGAGCCGCTTACACCCACGCCCGTCCCGGTTTCCACGCCGCCTCACCACCCAGCACCGGCCTCGTCTTCACGTCCCCTACCACCCAACCCCGGCCTCGTCTTCACGTCCCCTACCACTCAACCCCGGCCCGGCTGACTGGCCCTGCTGCCCAGCTGCCTTCACGTTGCCTCGTCCCCCAATTCCACACGAAGTCGGTAAATGACACAGGCTATAACCCATGACATTTAGCGACTTCATGTGACTTTTCTGAGAAGGCGAACGGGAGCAGCTGCGCACTCAGCGCTACTCACACCAAACACCCAAGAGTTATCCATAGGGTGTACACGCAATCGGCGTTTTCCACAGATTAATGCGAGCCTCCCCCTAGTTGAACTGTGCTATAGACACTGGGTACATGGACGAAGAAGAGACAGAAGGGAGCGTACTCTCCCGATCGACACGAGAAGTTTATTTAGCACCAATAGACGGAAGTTCTCACTCACAAGTCAGGATAAAACGCGGATTTATGCTGACCATTTCGTCGGGACTACCTCGGTGGGAAGTTAAGCAATACATTGATCGTGCACGTATTGCTTCTCTCGCACAATCACGAGATCCGCGGATCGTATTCGTTGGAACCAGCTCGCTTTGTGTCCAGGGAGTTCCGCTCTGGTCATCGAATCACGACATCACTTTTTGGTGTCCTCAGCCCTATCCAAATTCCACACTCCCATCAGTGCGTTACTCAGGTTTCACCATTCCACGTGTTAAGGTTCGAAAGTTGCGCAGACCTCCGCTCACAGACCATCGGTTAACTGAAAAAGGTATTCAAGTAGAAGACAAATTGGATGCAGCTCTTCGTCTTGCAATGGGGCCGCAACACTTTGAGGCTTTTGTCGCCATGTGCATGATGTTGCACACCGAATCGGAATTCTCGCTACAGCGCATCGGGGACTCAAGGAAGCGTGAAAACAACCTGCGCGAGGAACTTACTCGACGATTGTCCGCCGCTCAGGAAAACGGATGGAAGTACGGAGTATACACTGCGAAACTTATTGTGAAGAACGCAGATGCAGGATGCGATAACCCCGCCGAAGCGGCAATGCTCTACGCGATCCGCAGCATCTATAGCGGTCCTGTACTGACACAGTTCGAGATGAACGGTAGTACAGGAAGATATTTCATCGATTTCGCTCTTCCAGAGAAACGCGTGGCGATCGAATTTGACGGAATGAGCAAACTGGGAAGCACGAATGAGGACCTCTACCGCGCAAAACAACGATGGATTCGTAGAGAACAGAACCTGCGCGACTGCGGATGGAATGTCATTCGATACACGTGGGAGCAGCTAAAGACCCTGCCTCGCCTTCAGATCGATCTTGCCCAACGGCTTGATTTGCTCGAGGCCATACCAACGACCTCGAGCCAGCTATGGGACAAGGGGTATATCGATTGAGTATCCAGCGTCTTTCACCTGACGCGTCTCTCGATGGTCTTCCACATTCTCCGCGCGAGGCGCTGCACTCACCCAACCTCCATACGTTGTCGCCAAATGTCACAGGCTATAGCGCATGGCATTCGCCGACTTCCTGTGGCAGCGGAGAACGAACAGCTTGTTGCGAAAGCGGCGAGAGCATCACGAGCAGCGCCCCGGCTACCTACACACGAAAGCTCTGCGCTCACCCAACCTCTACACGTTGTTGGAGAATACCACAGGTCGTTTCCTGTGACATTCACCGACTTCGTGTGAGAAATAGAGGAGAGGCATGCCAACTTCGTGTGACATTTAGGGATGAGCTGGCGGCACTCGACACCACACAAGCGCACCCTCATTTACTTGTGCGGCAGCCCCTTCTCCTCCAGCCACTGCGACGCAATCGCCGAGGCCGACATCGCTTCAGCCGTCGAACGTCGGTTCATTTCAACTAAGTCGCGCGGACCCAGTTCTTTCGAGACGCGATTGATGACATCGCGCGCACGACTATCGATACGCTGCGAGAGGACCGGCACAACTCGAGAAGCCAAAATCAACCCTTTCGGGTCATTGAGAACCTTTAACTTTCCATTGGCCAGCACCGGATCAGAAGAATAAAGATCAACCAACTGAACCTGATTATTCTCAAGAGCCTTAACCGTTAGCGCGCCACCTGAATCTTCGATCGGCGTAAAGCCAACTTTTACCCCGTACACAGATTCCAATCCCTTCGGTCCATAGGGACGGGTCTCGAGTTCCGAATTCCCACCCAAAACCAACGGATTAACACGCGCAAGATCGCCGATTTCCTTAAGTTCGTATCGCTCGGCCATCTCTTGAGTAACGACATAGGAGTCTTGATCGGCAGCTTCGGCCTGATCGGCAACACTCAAGCCGTCGGGCATGACCGATGCGAGAGCGTGATACACCTCGTCTGCCTGAGTTTGCGTCGCAGCAGGATTGAGATATTGAAGCAAAGACCCCGTATATTCAGGGAAAACATCAATTGCCCCCGATGCGATCTCGGGCATATAGACCTCGCGCTGCCCAATCCGGAATTCACGTTCAACCGTGTACCCCGAGGCTTCAAGTGCCTGCGCGTATGTTTCAGCCAGAATTTCATTGGAGTAGTAATCCTGGCTTCCAACAACAATGGCATCGCCAGATGTGCGTCCCTCAAAGGTCTCACTCGACCCGCAGCCAGCTACGCCCACGAGCGCACAGACAAGCCCAGCGCCTATCGCACCAGCGCGGCGACGGCCTCGGGAATGAAAAAAGGACAGAAAAGGCTTCATAGCACACTCGCTTTCTGCGCACCCAGGCGACGATTCACTCGCGCCTGCACGGCCCCCAACGCAAAATCGCACACCAGCGCCAGTGCGACAACGATCAAGGCGCCGCCAATCATCTGGCCGTACTCTCGGGTCTTCAAACCCGCGTACAAGAACCGCCCCAAGCCCAGATTCGCCGTGTATGCAGCCAAAGTGGCAGTCGCGATCACCTGAAGAAGTGCAGAACGTAGCCCCGCAAGAATGAGGGGTGCCCCCACCGGAATCTCCAGCTGAGTAAGGATCTGTTTCTCGGTCAAACCAATCGCACGCGCGGCCTCGACAGTCGTCCCCTGAGCAGAAATCACCCCCGAGTAGGCGCCCGCAAGAATCGGCGGAATCGCTAGTGCGACAAGGGCGAGGAGAGGCGCCTGCCAGCCAATGCCCAACCACAATCCTGCAAGAGTGAGCACGCCGAGAGTGGGCACCGCACGCGCAGCACCTGTCGCGCTCAAAACCAGGTTCTTCCACTTTCCCGTGTGGCCGATGAACAGGCCAATCGGGAGAGCAATCGCGGCAGAAATCCCCACGACGAGGAAAACAAAGAGGAGATGCTGGCCGGCCCGAAAGAATATGCCCGAGTCCCCTAGCCAGTTCTCACCCCGACCAAGCCAACTCAGAGCTTCAAGAATCAGATTCATCGCGCTCGCCTCCACGGAGTCAAAAGAGCACCCACGCCGACAACAAGCAGGTCAAGCACGACAGCCAAGGCAATCGTCATCACCAGCCCGGCCACTACCTCAACGGTCAAACCGCGTTGGAAACCATCGGTGAACAGGGTTCCCAGCGAGCGCACACCGATGAAGGCACCGACCGTAACCAAAGAAACGGTCGAGGTAATGACCACCCGAGTTCCCGAAAGAATCACGGGAACGGCCAGCGGGAGCTCGACGGTAAAGAAACGCCTCATGGGCGACATTCCCACTGCATCCGCGGACTCGATGACATCTCCGGGAAGCGCGGCAAAGGCCTCGGCACACTGACGAATAAGGACCGCCACCCCGTAGATCGTCAGGACGATGACCATATTCATCCGCGAGCGCAGCGCGATCCCCACAATCACCGGCACGACAACCAATAGCGGCAGGGAGGGAACAGCGTAGAGAACCGAGAGGAAGGAAAGAACCGCGCTGCCCAGTTTCTTCGAGCGCTGCGCCCACGCGCCGATCGGCACCGCAATGAGGATCGAGGCGCAGATGGCGGGCAGCGCGATCGCGAGGTGCGCGGCGGTAAGTTCTCCGATGAGCGCCCAACTGCTCGACAGCCAGTTCACGCGCGCTCTCCCTCAGCGTTGTTTGCCGAGGCCAAGCCGGGTTTGCCCGCTTGAGATCCACCGGGTGCGCCCTCCAAAATTCGTTCACGCTCGCTGATTGCAGACGTTCCAAGGAACTCGCGAACAAAGTCATTGGCTGGATTTAAGAGAAGATCACGTGGAGTGCCTTCTTGGGCAATCTGAGCCCCCTCGCGCAGGAGGGCAATGCGATCACCCAGCAAGATGGCCTCGTCAATGTCATGGGTAACGAAGAGGATCGTGGTGCCCAGGGACTTTTGAATGCGACGAAGTTGGCGCTGGAGGTCAGAGCGGACTAGAGGGTCGAGGGCGCCGAAGGGTTCATCCATGAGGAGGATGTCGGCACGGTTTGCCAATGCTCGCGCGACACCGACGCGTTGGCGCTGGCCGCCAGAAAGCTGCGCGGGATAGCGCTTTGCCATTGAGGGGTCGAGGCCGACGAGCTCCATGAGTTTGAGCGCATCTGCTCGCGCGCTTGCCTTTGAAGCGCCTTCGAGAACTGGAACGGTTGCAATGTTGTCAACGATTGTTCGATGCGGGAAGAGGCCCCCGTCTTGGAGGACATAGCCGATGGAGCGGCGAAGAGCGACAGGATCTTCATCGGCGACGTTTCGGCCTCGGACGGTGATGGTACCGGATGTTGGAGTGACCATACGGTTGACCATCCGCATGAGCGTGGTCTTGCCGCATCCTGAAGTCCCTAGGAACACTGTTGTTGTGTGCGGGGCAATCGTTAAAGAAAAGTCTTCAACTGCTCGCGTATCCGGAGGATATGTCTTTGAAACAGTGTCGAAGGTGATCATGGGTCTCTCTTCGCAACGAAACAAGGGCGGCGCGTGACTGCCATTTTGCGCTGTTGCAAGTGGAAACGAATGGTCAGAGCAGGTTATTCCTGTTTCTTGCGAACTTGAGACAGTTCACAAACGGATCTGCGGCTACCTCGACGCAAGAGCCCTGCTGCCACGCCACCCGTCTAGCAACCTCCACACAAGAGCGCTGCTGCCACACCATCCATCTAGCTACCTCCACACGAAGTCGGCAAATGCCACAGGCTATAACGCATGTCATTCACCAACTTCATGTGACGCAGCGACCAAACGCCCTGCTGCGGAAGCGACGAGAGCATCACAAGCAGCGCCGCGACCCACGACAATTTGGCCAAGGCAGATATAACGAGGCCCGGGCGTCTTCCCCAAACGCCCGGGCCTGTTGCACAGCCACCTCCACACGTTGTCGCCAAATGTCACAAGCTATAACGCATGACATTCACCAACTTCATGTGACAGCAGCGACCAAACGACCTGCTGCCACGCCACCCGTCTAGCAACCTCCACACGAAGTCAGCAAATGCCACAGGCTATAACGCATGTCTTTCTCTAACTTCGTGTGTCTTTTGCTGGGCCGAGCTCTTTTGCTGGGACGAACCCCGCAACTCACGCCATCACGCGACGCGAACCGCGTACGGCAGCACTGAGCTCCAACCGTAGATCGAGGTGATACGAACCGGAACACCGAAGGTCGGCGCCTCGATGATTTGGTTGTTGCCCAGATAGATCGCGACGTGGTCGATATTGCCGCCGTCCCAGTTCCAGAAGATCAAGTCACCGGGCTGCGCCTGACTGACGGGCACGCGCGTTCCCTCAGAGTACTGCGCCTGTGACCAGTGAGTCAGATAGATGCCCTGTGACCGGTAGGCCATGGTGACCAAACCGGAGCAGTCATAGCCCGGGCCTTCGCCCGCCCACACATAGGGTGCACCGAGCTTGGACTTTGCCCACGCGATTGCGCCCGCCGCGGCATCCGAGTTTCCGCCGCCACCGCCGGAGTACGAGGGTTCACTGTAACTCGGCGCTGCGGGAGCGGGAGCAACATAAGAGCTTTGCTGGCGCTGCGACTGTGCTTGGCGAGCGGCCTCGGCAGCAGCGGCTTGACGTGCTGCTTCCGCAGCGGCAGCCTGGCGCGCAGCTTCAGCGGCCGCCGCCTGACGCTGAGCCTCGAGGTCGGCCTCGCGCTGGTTGATCAGTTCAACCGTCGTATTTTGCTTGCGCGCCAGCTCCTGGACCAGCGCATCACGGCGCGCCGCGGTCATGGTCTGCGCGCTTGCAGCTGCACTTGCCGCGCTCTGCGCCTCGGCGGTGCGAGCCTCTACCTCTGCGGTTGCGGCAGCCTGCTTGGCCTGCGCTTGGACGGCCGCGTCATTCATGACATTGGCGACCTGCTCCAAAGCTGCGACCTTTTGCATTTTGACGTTTGCCGAGGCCGAGAAGGAGTCGAGCGTTGCTTGTTTCGTTTCAACCGTGCGCAGTCCGTCGGCGGAGAGGTACGGTGCAAGAGAGTCGAGCGAAGAGCCGCCTTCACGGTAGGCCGTCTGGGCGATGGAAGCGATTTCTTTCTTCCCTGCCTCGTAGTCGGCCTTTGCCTTGTCTGCATCGGCCTGTGCCTGGCGTGCGGTTTGAGTGGCTTGGTCGAGTGCGTAGCGCGCACCGTTGAGTTCTTCCGCAGCACTTTGCGCTTTTTGAAGCGCAAGCTCGGCTTCGGTCTTCACGCTTGCCAGTTCAACCTCAATCTGAGCGACCGACATCTTTGCTGCGTCTTCAGCTTCACGAGCTCGTGCAATGTCATCTTCACTGGGAGTTGCAAGAGCAATGCCGGGAGTTGCTGCAGCGAGCGAAGCAAATAGCACGGTCACGCTCAATGCGCGTAGGCCGCGACGCTTTGTCTCAATTCTCACTGGTCCACCTGTCGTTGCACGCCGGGATAAGGGCGTTCGTCTCTTCTTATACAGGATTTGAGGGTAGTTCACTTCGGCACCATACGCAACAATATTTAACCGAAGCCACAGAAATCACGATCGCAACAATCGCAACATTAGTCACAAAAATCCCTCCCACCCCCGAGTTTTCCGCATAAAATCGACACACAACCCATCATCAGCAGGAGCAAGAATCATGGACGACATTGAACTCCCCGACACTCCGACCTCTCCCGAAAGCTTCAACGGCCTCGTCGATGAGAAGGTTCTTGCCCCTTGGGGAGAGGCAGGCCCCGCACCAAGCGACCACTGGCGCCAAGACGTGCTCGGCGCAGACTATGAATCTCGGACCATTCCTCTGATGGACGATGATGCGGGCCCCGTTGTCGCGACCCTTGTTCGCTACCGAGGCCACGCTTTCTCGACGCACGCCTCCTCCCCTGCCGCGCCCACACTTTCGCCTACCGACCCACACTCCGCGCGCAGCGAAGCTACACCGCAGCCCCCGCACTTCGTACTCCTTTATATCCACGGTCGAAACGACTACTTCTTCCAACGCGAGCTCGCTGAAGACATCGACGGATGCGGTGGAGCGTTCTATGCACTCGACCTGCGCCGCTATGGGCGTTCACTGCGCCCGGGTCAGCGCATGGGTTTCGTTTCAAACCTCAGCCTCTACGATGAAGACATTTCCGAGGCTCTCGACCTCATCCGCGAGGACTACCCCGATCTGCCGCTTGTCCTTATGGGACACTCGACGGGCGGACTCTTGGCAACCTTGTGGGCAAACCGTCACCCGGGCGCCCTCGATGGCTTGATCTTGAATTCTGCCTGGCTTGAAATGCAGACCATGGCTTCGATGCGTTCAGCTGTTGCACCAATCCTCGAACGAATCGCTTCACGCAATCCCATGTGGGCGGTGCCCGGAGGAGATGGCCCCGACCACTACGGCCGCTCCTTGCGTGAGGGGTGGAATGCTCTTGACGTTCCTCTTCCCGATTCTCTTGCCGCTTATCCGGATGATCCTGCGGTCAAGGGCTGGAGTTACGCCCTCGAGTGGAAGCGCCCCGGCTCATACCCGGCCTATGCGGCGTGGCTTGAGGCCATCTTGGATGGTCACGAAAACGTTGCGAGCTCAGTGCACCTGGACATCCCCGTGCTTTCAATGATGTCAACGTCGAGCTATTTCGGCGAAGAGTTCAGCGAGGCAGTTTTCTCCAGCGACGTCGTTTTGGATCGCGAGGTCATTCTTGAGCGTTCCGCGCGACTCGGCCCGCTGGTGACAATGGCGAGTTTCCCCGGCAAACACGACTTGCTGCTCTCGGACCCGCAGGTGCGCGCAGAAGTTTACGACACGATGAATCGTTGGATCGGAGCGTTTATCTAACTCACTCCGCGCGGGAGTCTCAGTGGGCGCAGCCCTGTCAACAAACGGCGCTTAGCCTTCGCGCGNGCGGTCATGGTCTGCGCGCTTGCAGCTGCACTTGCCGCGCTCTGCGCCTCGGCGGTGCGAGCCTCTACCTCTGCGGTTGCGGCAGCCTGCTTGGCCTGCGCTTGGACGGCCGCGTCATTCATGACATTGGCGACCTGCTCCAAAGCTGCGACCTTTTGCATTTTGACGTTTGCCGAGGCCGAGAAGGAGTCGAGCGTTGCTTGTTTCGTTTCAACCGTGCGCAGTCCGTCGGCGGAGAGGTACGGTGCAAGAGAGTCGAGCGAAGAGCCGCCTTCACGGTAGGCCGTCTGGGCGATGGAAGCGATTTCTTTCTTCCCTGCCTCGTAGTCGGCCTTTGCCTTGTCTGCATCGGCCTGTGCCTGGCGTGCGGTTTGAGTGGCTTGGTCGAGTGCGTAGCGCGCACCGTTGAGTTCTTCCGCAGCACTTTGCGCTTTTTGAAGCGCAAGCTCGGCTTCGGTCTTCACGCTTGCCAGTTCAACCTCAATCTGAGCGACCGACATCTTTGCTGCGTCTTCAGCTTCACGAGCTCGTGCAATGTCATCTTCACTGGGAGTTGCAAGAGCAATGCCGGGAGTTGCTGCAGCGAGCGAAGCAAATAGCACGGTCACGCTCAATGCGCGTAGGCCGCGACGCTTTGTCTCAATTCTCACTGGTCCACCTGTCGTTGCACGCCGGGATAAGGGCGTTCGTCTCTTCTTATACAGGATTTGAGGGTAGTTCACTTCGGCACCATACGCAACAATATTTAACCGAAGCCACAGAAATCACGATCGCAACAATCGCAACATTAGTCACAAAAATCCCTCCCACCCCCGAGTTTTCCGCATAAAATCGACACACAACCCATCATCAGCAGGAGCAAGAATCATGGACGACATTGAACTCCCCGACACTCCGACCTCTCCCGAAAGCTTCAACGGCCTCGTCGATGAGAAGGTTCTTGCCCCTTGGGGAGAGGCAGGCCCCGCACCAAGCGACCACTGGCGCCAAGACGTGCTCGGCGCAGACTATGAATCTCGGACCATTCCTCTGATGGACGATGATGCGGGCCCCGTTGTCGCGACCCTTGTTCGCTACCGAGGCCACGCTTTCTCGACGCACGCCTCCTCCCCTGCCGCGCCCACACTTTCGCCTACCGACCCACACTCCGCGCGCAGCGAAGCTACACCGCAGCCCCCGCACTTCGTACTCCTTTATATCCACGGTCGAAACGACTACTTCTTCCAACGCGAGCTCGCTGAAGACATCGACGGATGCGGTGGAGCGTTCTATGCACTCGACCTGCGCCGCTATGGGCGTTCACTGCGCCCGGGTCAGCGCATGGGTTTCGTTTCAAACCTCAGCCTCTACGATGAAGACATTTCCGAGGCTCTCGACCTCATCCGCGAGGACTACCCCGATCTGCCGCTTGTCCTTATGGGACACTCGACGGGCGGACTCTTGGCAACCTTGTGGGCAAACCGTCACCCGGGCGCCCTCGATGGCTTGATCTTGAATTCTGCCTGGCTTGAAATGCAGACCATGGCTTCGATGCGTTCAGCTGTTGCACCAATCCTCGAACGAATCGCTTCACGCAATCCCATGTGGGCGGTGCCCGGAGGAGATGGCCCCGACCACTACGGCCGCTCCTTGCGTGAGGGGTGGAATGCTCTTGACGTTCCTCTTCCCGATTCTCTTGCCGCTTATCCGGATGATCCTGCGGTCAAGGGCTGGAGTTACGCCCTCGAGTGGAAGCGCCCCGGCTCATACCCGGCCTATGCGGCGTGGCTTGAGGCCATCTTGGATGGTCACGAAAACGTTGCGAGCTCAGTGCACCTGGACATCCCCGTGCTTTCAATGATGTCAACGTCGAGCTATTTCGGCGAAGAGTTCAGCGAGGCAGTTTTCTCCAGCGACGTCGTTTTGGATCGCGAGGTCATTCTTGAGCGTTCCGCGCGACTCGGCCCGCTGGTGACAATGGCGAGTTTCCCCGGCAAACACGACTTGCTGCTCTCGGACCCGCAGGTGCGCGCAGAAGTTTACGACACGATGAATCGTTGGATCGGAGCGTTTATCTAACTCACTCCGCGCGGGAGTCTCAGTGGGCGCAGCCCTGTCAACAAACGGCGCTTAGCCTTCGCGCGAGTACTCGCGGATAATCTCGCGATTGACTTCGGCTAGCGACTCTCCCAAGGTCGGCCCTTCTTCGCCGCCCAGGTGCCACAGCGCCCACGCATCTCCGCCGACTTGAAAGTGCACTAAGGCTTCTTGTGGGTCAGTCCAGGTTTGCTCTCCCGCACGCAGGAGTCCCTCGGCCGTGAACTCGCAATTCGCCTGCGGAGCCTCGAGGAGGATCGCGGGCACGTCTTCGGCAATGATCTGCCCCAGGACACGCAGCGCGGCCGCATCGCGCGCAAGAACGGGGATTCCCGCCTCACGTGCGCGAGCAAGTTCTTCGGCTTCTTCCTCACTGACGAGGCCAATGCCGGCTTCTTCATTCACCTGCGGTGCCGTGTGGTGATGGGCATCTTCTACCGCGTGCTCGACGACATTTTCGGCGTCTGCACCATATTCGAATACTTCGTCGGCGTCGAACTCGCGCTCGCTCGTCTCCGCGTGCTCGGCGGGATCAGCTTCTTCGGAGTAGTCAGCCTGGACCTCGGCAACCGGGTGCACGTTTGTGACGGTTACTTCCGGGATTGACGAGGCGATCGCGGGCACGTCCTCGGAGCGGCCGGCAAGCAAGTGGGGAGCATGGGCGTAGGTGCGCGGACCAACGGCGTGCACCTCAAGGAAGGAACGCCCATTGCTCATTTCGCGCAGACTCATCTCGTGGACCTCAACGCCCGAGGCAGCGAGAACTTCGAGGGCGGGACGCACGGCCGGGTCGATGCTGCCAACAACCATGACGAGGCGCGGGCCAGCGCCGGGCGACGGCGGCATGGAATCGCGGAAATGCAGCCATCCGGACTTGAAAGCTGCAACGCCACCGGGATACTCGCGGGCCAAATCTGACCACGATAGGGCTGCAGTGCCCGCGAGGCGCGAAAGGGACTGAATCAGAGTATCGGAGTCTAAAAAGTCAAGAATTTCAACAGAAACAACCTGGCCCGAAGGGTCCAAGGCAGTCAGGCGCGGGGCCTCGTTTTCAGGAGAGCTTTCGTCGATGAAAGCCGGTGCTTCGAAGGGCGAAATATCGCGCCACGTAATAGGAAAAAGGGGACGCGAAACAATCTCGAGGACCTGATTGCACACAGCGTCAACAACTTCGGGGGTGAGACCACCGGAAACAGAGCGGCCGAATTGGGCGGGGATCAAACGCCCCTCGTCGAATTCAAAGAGAGCCATGAAGCCTCCAACCCCTCATGCCCAGTCGGCAGATGTGTGTTGATGAATGAATAGATGCGATCTGGTCTTATTGTTCCACAATCACGCGGGGGCATGGTCGAAGACGAGCCGGGGAAGTTGAGAGTGGTGACAGCTGATTGGGTGGATCAATATGCGAAAAGCGGGCCCACATCGTCCGGATCTGATACCTCAGTACCAGGGACGATGCGGACCCGCCTAAGCAAGCACGGTCTGTTAAGACCGGCTAGAAGGACTCAGCCTTGCGAAGGGTCACTTCGCCTCGACAGCTTCCTTTGCCTTCGAGCGACGGTTGGAGAAGACCAACGCGTAGGCGCAAGCAGCACCAACAGCGGCAACGCACAGGGTGATCAGGAAGATGATGTGGTAGCCGGCTGCAGGATCTGCAGCGTGGGAATCAATGATGTTCGAGGTCGAGTAGTTCGCCCAGATGACGGGTGCGTAGACCAGGAAGGAACCAACCGACATTGCGGAACCATTGATGTCTTCAGGCAGGTGCAGCTCGGCGATCGGAGCAAGGATCACGGACTTACCCAAGAAGACACCGAAGGCCATAACGATCAGGAAGATCATTGCGGGCCACATCATCGAATCCGAGACGGGGAGCAGGTAAACCACACCCACACCGATGGCGATGACGGTCAGTGCGACAGCCATCATGGTGGTGGAGGACTTGAAGATGTAGTCAGCGAGGACACCTGCAACCAGGCCAGCAATGATGCCGACGAAGCCGGTCGAGAAGATACCGAAGGTCGAGGCCTGAGCGGTGGACGCCTGGTAGACGCGGGTCAGGTAGGGTGCGGAGGAGTAAATCAGGTTGACGTAGCTCCAGTAGACGCACATACCTGCGATGCCTGCGAACCACACGCGAGGCTGGATCAGAACCTTGCCGAGGCCCATGAGGGCTGCGGTGTTCTTGGAGTGGCCTTCGGACTCTGCAACAGCGTTTGCGGGAACGAAGCGGAGGATGGCGAAGATGTTCGGGATCAGCAGCAGGGAGTAGCCCAGGCCGAAACCAATCATGATGCCGTTAGCGTGAGCCGGGAATGCAGCGATGCAGCCGATGACGATCAGGTTCATGCAGAACTCGAGGCCACGACGCAGAGACTCGAGGAGGCCCATGGCCAGGCCGCGACCCTTGGAGTCAGAATCGGAAGCCATGAAGGTGACGCCGTTAACGACGGCGGGCCAACCGATTGCATCCCACACTGCCCAAGTAGCAGCAATAACAAGAAGGGCTGTGAGGTTCAGGTTGTAGCCCAGAACCGGGGAGAGCCACAGGAACAGGAAGGTCAGCAGTCGCCAAGAAGCGAAGGCGATGAGGATCTTGCGGATCGGGAAGCGGTTGTTCACCCAACCTGCAGGAACGTACATGAACATTGCGAAGCCGAGGACGGTCATGATCTTACCGAAGTCAGCAACGCTGATGCCCAGTGCCTGGGTCATCGGGTCAAGCAGCGAACCCTTGAATGCCTCGAAGGAGACGTAGACAAATTGTCCGGTGAGGACGACAGAAAGGTAGCCGCCGATGCGGCCCTTCTGCATGAACTTAGGAAGGCGCGACATTGTGCCTACTGAGGTTTCCGACATGTTGTTCAATTTACCTTTCGAGTTTTACTCACTGAAGATGGGCAAAAGAGTCTGCAACATCGGTGAAGACACCGGTTGCGCCCCAATTGAAGAGCTCGTTTGCTCGATCAATTGAATTCACAGTCCACACGTTCACTCCGAAGCCCGCCTCGCGGAATGCCTCGACCTTGGACTTGGTCAGACCGCGATCCTCGGGGTGAATGTACGATGCGCCGACAAGCTCAAGCATGGACTTCCAGTCATCGTAGAGGGCAACCGTCTCGTAGAGGCAGCCGACCTCGTACTGGGGAGCGCGTTCCTTGATCTTCGCCAACAGCACGTGGTTGAAGGAGGAGAAGAAAACTTCACGCTCGGGATCCAGCCCGGTCAGTGCATCGAGGATGGAATCGATGAGACGCATCGACATGGCACCGCCTGCCTCGTTCGACTTAATCTCAATGTTCGCATTCAGACCACGACGGTTGAGGAGCTCGATGAGCTGCTCAAGAGTCGGCAGGGGCTGCCCGACGAACTCGGGAGAGAACCATGCACCTGCATCGATCGATGCGAGGTCGGACTTCTCCAAGCCGTAGTAGGAGCCACGGCGATTCGTGGTGCGATCCAATGACGTGTCATGGATGACGATCGGAGTGCCATCGCCCAGGATGTCGACGTCAGTCTCAATCCAGGTGAGTCCAGCGTCTGCAGTCTTTTCGAAAGCTGCAAGAGTGTTCTCGGGTGCGACACGGTTCAGACCGCGGTGTGCAAAAATGCGACGTTCCATAGTCAGTTCACTGACTTCCTTGTCGAGGGTGGACAAAATCAAAAATCGGACCAATCAATGTCCGATCTCCGTTGTTAATTATGAAACGCGTCATTTTTCGTGTCACCCTGTTATGTGTGTAGTAGGACACAGAATTGGACTTTATTTCTCAAGGTGACACCCTGTTATTTAGGGCATCTTCGCAGATCAGAGACACTTCGATCAAAATTGCCCACGAGCATCATCAGTGCCTGCACTTATGTGCAAAGGCTTGTGCACATAAGTGCAGGTGGGCGCATCTATGACATCGGCTCTATAAAAATGCCGCTCGTCACATTTTGACCGTCCCTGTACACCCCGCAACCCAAGCACCAAAGCCCCTCAACATCTGGTGACGGAATGCACTGAATGGCAAAGCAGAGCCTGTCGACGACGTTCAGGAAGGTATCAGCTAGCACAAATTTCACATTGTTACGGTGACAACATGGTGTTGGTCGCTCTTTTGCTCGTGCTCTTATTCATCGTCGTGATCTTCTTCTACATGGGAATGCTTCTGTGGATGCTCTTCTCCCCCGACTATCTGCTTGTCATAGGGCTTTCCGGCATTTTCACGGCGGATCACATGGGTTGGCTGACATCCTCAGAAAAGGCCCACTTCATTTGGGCAGTTCTAGCGATGGTTGTTGCCGGATTCGTCTATCACAAGCTCAATCACCTGCTGTACTCGGTCTCGCAACGCATCTACGCGATTGTCAGTTTCCCGATTGTGGTCGTATCAAGCCTGATCCTCATGCTGAACTTCGCCCTGAAGCTCGCAGAAGAAGTCGCGCCCAACCTTGCAGATGATCCAACCATCGAACACGCAATTTATATTGTGTTTGCCATCATCATTGCCGTTCTTGCATGGCGTAAACGGCAAACAGCTATGGCTCGTCTGCACTCCCCTGCCAATATCGTGCTCACCAACGGCAATGTGATGGTTGTGGAGAGCAGTAGCGCGATGCCCGCGTCACCGTATACGCCACAAGCCCCGACAGTCGCTCCCGCGTCTGGCCCAGCACCCCTGCACACGCCACCGACCACTTTCTCTGCGCAACCTGGCGCAAACTCAGGACCGAAGAAGTACTGAGACACCGTCCATAACACGCACAAGGCCCCGCCAGCGCAAGCTGGCGGGGCCTACGGCATTCAACACAAAACCCATCTGCCTAGCGGCAAAAGTTCATCCACTCGCAGCCAAAACACTTCCGCCTCGCACGCTTATGCATGCGAGGCGGACGGGGTCAGAACAGTGTCAGTTCATCTCAGACATCACAGTGCGACGTGATCCTCGACGGCTGCACGACCGGCTTCTAGACGTGCGACAGGCACGCGGAAGGGCGAGCAGGACACGTAGTTGAGTCCAACCTGGTGGAAGAAGTGGATCGATGCAGGATCGCCACCGTGCTCACCACAGACACCGAGCTTGATGTCCGGCTTGGTGGAACGTGCGCGGCGCACGCCCTCGGCCACAACCGTGCCAACGCCGTGAACATCGATCGATTCAAAGGGAGAGACACCAAAGATGCCACCCTCGATGTACTGCGGGAAGAACACGCCTTCGACGTCGTCGCGCGAGAAGCCCCACACGGTCTGGGTCAGGTCGTTCGTGCCGAAGCTGAAGAAGTCGGCTTCCTCAGCCAGATCCTCGGCGGTCATGGCCGCACGCGGCAGCTCGATCATTGCGCCGATGGTGACGCCGGACAGGTCAACGCCCTTGTCAGCGGCAACCGCAGCGATAATGCCTTCGCCTTCCTCGCGGATCAGCTGGAGCTCGCGCACCGAGCCAACCAGCGGAACCATGATTTCGGGGCGCGGATCCTTGCCACGGGCAACCAGCTCAGCAGCGGCCTCGCACAGTGCACGCATCTGCAGGGCGAAGAGGCCGGGCAGGTAGATACCCAGACGCACGCCACGCAGGCCCAGCATGGGGTTCTGCTCGTGGAAGCGACGCACGGTGACCAGCATTTCCTCGTCTGCGGGATCAACGGTGCCAGCGGCCTTCGCCAAGGCAACCTTGACCTCGAGCTCGGTGAGCTGGGGCAGAAACTCGTGCAGCGGCGGGTCGATCAGACGCACGGTCATCGACTTGCCGTCCATGACCTCGAGCATTGCCAGGAAGTCTTCCTTCTGCAGCTTCTCCAGGGCGTCGAATGCTTCCTGACGCTCAGCGGAGCCTTCCTCGGAGAGGATGACGCGCTCAACCAGCGGACGACGCGAGCCCAGGAACATGTGCTCGGTACGGCACAGGCCGATGCCCTGCGCACCGAACTCCAGCGCGCGCTGCGAGTCCTCGGGGGTGTCGGCGTTGGCGCGAACCTGCAGGCGACGCACCTCGTCGGCGTGGGTGAGAATGCGGTGGACGGCCTCGATCAGTTCGGAGGTACCGGGATCGCCAGCTGCTGCAGCCAGGCCAGCTTCGAGGCCGTGGCTCAGGTAGGTGGTCACCGGGGAGTCGGTCACGGGGACCTCGCCCAGGAAGATTTCACCGGTCTGGCCGTCGATGGCGATAACGTCTTCACCGGTCAGGACGCGACCAGCGACGGTCACGGTTCCGGCCTCGGCGTCGATCTCAAGAGCTTCAGCGCCACAGACACAGGTCTTGCCCATGCCGCGCGCAACGACGGCGGCGTGCGAGGTCTTGCCACCGCGGGCGGTCAGAACGCCCTCGGCTGCGACCATACCGGGCAGGTCGTCAGGGTTGGTTTCGCGGCGGACCAGCACACACTTGACGCCTGCTGCTGCCGAGGCCTCGGCCTGAGCGTTGTTGAAGACGATGCGGCCAACGGCTGCGCCCGGGGAGGCGGCCATACCGCGAGCGATGAGTTCCTTAGAAGCAGAAGAGTCGAACTGCGGGAACATCAGCTGGGTGAGCTGGTCACCGGTCACGCGGCCCAGGGCCTCGTCGCGGGTGATGAGCTTTTCGTCGACCAGCTGGACAGCGACGCGGAAGGCGGCGGCTGCGGTGCGCTTGCCGACGCGGGTCTGGAGCATCCACAGCTTGCCGCGCTCGATGGTGAATTCGATGTCGCACAGGTCGCGGTAGTGGGTTTCGAGCTTGTGCATGATTCCGCGCAGCTCGTCGTAGACCGGCTTGTTGATCTTCTCAAGGTCGGCCAGGGACAGGGTGTTGCGGATACCTGCAACGACGTCTTCGCCCTGTGCGTTCTCGAGGTAGTCGCCGTACACACCGGAGTGGCCGGTAGAGGGGTCGCGGGTGAAGCACACGCCGGTGCCGGAGTTTTCGCCCATGTTGCCAAAGACCATGGTGCAGATGTTGACTGCGGTACCCAGGTCGTGGGGGATGCGCTCACGGCGGCGGTAGATGCGTGCGCGCTCGGTGTTCCAGGAGCGGAAAACGGCCTCGATGGCCATGTCCATCTGGGTGCGAGGATCCTGCGGGAATTCTTCACCGGTCTGCTCGTAGACGATGGTCTTGAAGATATCGACCAGGTTCTTGAGGTCCTCAGCGTTGAGCTCGGTATCGCCCTTAACGCCGCGTTCCTTCTTCATGTTGTCCAGCGCGTCAGAGAAGAGGTCTCCGTCGATATCCAAAACGGTCTTGCCGAACATCTGGACGAGGCGACGGTAGGAGTCCCACGCGAAACGCTCGTTGCCGGAAACTTCGGCCAGGCCGTGGACGGATTCGTCGTTCAGGCCGATGTTGAGGACGGTTTCCATCATGCCGGGCATGGAGAACTTCGCGCCGGAGCGGACGGAGACAAGGAGCGGGTCCTTGGGATCGCCCAGCTTGCGGCCCATTTCTTCTTCGACCTTGCGAAGGGCGACGGTCACTTCAGTATCGAGACTCTCGGGGGCAGTACCGTCGTGCAGGTAGACGCGGCATGCTTCGGTGGTGATCGTAAAACCGGGAGGAACGGGCAGACCGAGCTTCGTCATTTCCGCCAGGTTCGCACCCTTGCCTCCGAGCAAGTCCTTCATTGACTTGTCGCCCTCGGAGAAGTCATATACATACTTGACCATCTGGTCCCTCAACTTCCGTTGTTTCGGGGGGATACCCGTCCTCGGGTCCCTGTGTATTCACATAGTAACTAATGGGAAAGTGCCCTCCAAATGATACGGGCCACGCCGCGGAATCCCGCGGGGTGGCCCGTTCAGAATATGGTCAGTGTTTATCGGACGATGAATTCGACCAGGACGTTCTCTCCCAAGTCAATAACGTCGCCATCGTTGAGCGCCACGGTGACGCGCGGAGGCACATCTTGAACGTTGCCGTTCGAGCTGCGAAGGAGCGTTCCATTGGCGCTTCCCAAGTCCATGAGCATCCAAGAACCAAATCCGCTGGGCATGACCGCCGCGTGCGAGCGTGAGATTTCGTTCGCGGGGCTGGGAACGCGCATCACGGTCGCGGCGGGGCGACCGGTGAGGACACGCGCGTTGGGGTCGCGGCCCAAGATGACATCGTGAGTGAGTTCGACGGGCGCGGCGCCCGCGTAGACCAGGTATCCGACGCTCGTGTGCGCGGAGTCGTCGCTCACGCGGCGCAGGACGGTTGCGCCAGTGTCCGCGTTGTCGAGTTCGAAGGCGGGTGCGAGCGGCCCCGCCGGCGTGCTTTCTTCGACTGCCGAGGCCGCATCTGGGCTTTCTTCAACAACCGGGGCTTCCTGCGGGGTGACATCCGTCACTTCCGCCTGAGGCTCTGCTTCAACCTGCGCCGGCATTTCGCTCACCACCGGGGCTTGTTCCTCTTCAGCAACCGGGAATTCCTGGGGAACTTCAGTCGCTTCGGGGGCGACAGAGGATTCGGGAGCCTGTTCAACGAACTGGGCTGCTTCGTAGGATTCAGCAGCTTCTTCCACCTGCGGAGCATCCGCGTACGTTTCAGCGCCGGCGGGCTCCTGAGCAGGTACCTCCTGCGCTGCAGCGTCTTGCATTGCAGCGAAAGCTTCGGAGGTGATGGTTGCTTCTAGGGCCTCGGGGCTGGTGTAGACGGGTGCAGCTGCGGGAGAGAGCACAGCTTGCGTCGCGGCGACTTGGGCTCCTGCTGCAAAGTCCGAGGCGTCCTCGCTCTGGGCGTTATCCGCTTCGGGTTCGGGTGCCCACAGGTACTGCGGGGCGGGTTCGTTTGCGGGCTCCTCAACGGCGGTTTCGACGACGGGCTCAGCGATGGGTTCCCACACACTCTGCTGGGCCTCGGGCTCAGGGGTAGCGGCGGGCTCAACGGATTCCTCCTGCGCCTGCGGAGCTTCTTCGGCGGGCTCGGGCGCGGCCTCGTGAGTGGAGGCGGGGGCTGCGGAGAGCTCGGGCTCGACGGGGTAACCGACGCGGACCTGGTTGGCCTCGGCTGCCGTATCGGCGAAGTGCACCCACTGCTGGGAATCGTCGAAGGAGGACAAGGCGATGTCCATGATGGTCCACTCGCCGGGGACGAACTCCCACATGGATAGCGGACCGCCCCAGGTGAAGGGGGTTTCGTAACCGGGGGCAACGGCGCGCACGTTCGCGCTTCCACCTAGGGAGAGCAGCGGCACAGCGCCGCGCAGATCCATGTGAGCAAAGGGCAGTCCGGTGCTGGCAGCGTGATTTACCCACGTTGCCAAGTCCTCGTTTGAATCGTTGACAAGGCGCTGAGCGGAATCGGCGAGCTCAGCGGGAACCAAGGCAAAGCCGAGGGGTCCGGCAACGATGAACCCACCGTTGCCGCGAACTGCATGGCGGCCCAATTGCAGCATGGAAAAACTCTTTTCTCTTATCGGGCGCGGCGCGCCGTCGTGACCGGGAGGGGCCTCACTGGGATACGTGGACGCACGCTCGCGCGTATGTCTCCATCGTAGCGGCTTCCCACAACCGATTGTGCACGGACGACAAGAGCGGTTGCGTTATCGCGCGTGCCCGCAGCCAAGGCCTGGTCAACCAAGGCGTTTGCGATCTCTTGCGGGGAAGCATTGTCGCTGAAAGCGGCGAGGATGTCTTCGTTGCTCAGAACTCCGTGGACTCCATCGGAGCAGACCAGGACAAGGTCGCCTTCGCACATGGGAGTGAGGACGTAGTCGGCCTGCGGGAGCTCGGGCATTGCGGCGCCAAGCGCTCGAGTGATGACATTCGAAGGGGGAAGAACAAGGTCTGCGCCTGTGCGCTGCGCGAATTCTTTTGCTTCTTGAAGAGCCGAGTGGTCCGTCGTGAGCTGAACGATGCTGCCCTGGGCGATGAGGTAGGCGCGCGAATCGCCAATATTAAAGGTCAACCACTGGGGGCCGTCTTGGTCGATGGTGAGAGTCCCGCACAGCGTGGTCCCTGGGGCGGCTGGGTCTCCCTCATCCCCTAACGAGGCCACAGCCTGGGCTGCGTCGCGGATCGCGTCGACCAGCTCGGCGGGGTTGGGGTCGATGGCGGAGAGGGCCTCGGGGCTGAGTGCGGTGGAGAGAACTTCCAGCGCGGTTGTCGAGGCGAGTTCGCCCTCGGTGTTTCCGCCCATTCCGTCTGCGACGGCGAAGAGGGGTTCTTGGACTAGCCAGGAGTCTTGGTTCGAGGAACGTACAGGGCCAATGTCACTGGTTGCACCCCACGTGGTGCGGATCACGGTCCCACAGAGAGGAAGGTCCACAGTGCAACCTCCTTTGACGTACGTTCTCTTTTACGCGAAAATAATCCCATATATCGAAGGACTTGTGCACCTTTGAACGAAAACGCGTGTTTTCAGGTGCCAGCTAAGGTTGAGCTTCCCGTTTCCGGGTCGCACATGGGAGAAAGAGAGTTCCGATGATCGGCGATGTGGATATCAGCATGGCTGAGGAAATCCTTAAGGCCTCTCAAAGCAATCTCGATTCTTCTCGAGGCGATTTTTCTTCAGAAACCCCCAAGGAATTCACTTCCCTAACTGCAGTCCAGACCGCAGCGAAGTGGGGCGACGAGTCGGGCCCTCAGGCAGCCCGCACCCAGTATTCAACGTCGATCTGTGAAATGAATACATCTGTCACTCAGCTCAATGCAGAGATTCTTGCGCTCCTTGGCGGCATCACGACCACCATTCAGAATTTTTCTGCGAATGAGCTTGAAAGTGTCGAAGCCGTCAATTATTTGTCCCAGCAAATCGAACAGGCGAAGCTCTCAGCTAATTCAGCTTCTTCTCTCCAAGTCGCAGCAGCAATCAGTGGTGCTGCTACTGCTCAGGCCACTCAAGCTTTGATGGGTGTACTTGCTGGAAAGAAGCCCACAGAAGTACCGATTGTCAACCCCGGAGATCTTTCGGGCTTGCTGGAAAGCGCGAACGGCGGGCCAGCGCTAGGCCAAGTTACGACGTGTCAGGCTCCGCCTCCGTCTGCTACGGCCAATCAGTCCACGCTTGTGACGAATCCTTGGTCTACTTCTCAGAGCACTCCGCAAGTTCCTCCGATGCTCGCGCGCCCGACGCCTTCTTCAGCGCCAACAACACCTGCTTGGCAAACGTCGTCGACGCCTGACGATCCTTTCGGTGTGAATCTGCCCGGGCCTATCGATCAGAATTTGTATCACTAAATATGCCTTCCTGACGCATTCGTCATCGAGGCCGCTTCACTTAATCTTGTTCGTTCCCTTCAGAAAGACTGCTCATGGATAGCATGCCTGCTTCTCCGCTCTACGACCGATTGACCGAGGTCGCCCAGCTTGACTACTCCGATCCTGATTCGGGGATGATCACGAACATCCAAACGCAGATCACATCTCTTCGAGAGGCTTGCACAACCTTCTCGCAAAATCTCGGGGTCCAAGGAGCGACACGCGCAGCTCTTGAGCAGCGCGTATCAGACCTCCAGACCCAATTGGATGTTCTTGAAACTCGCCTTCAGACGGTGAACAACGCGCACACCGAAGCCCGTGCGGCGATGACGACCGCGAAGACAACACACGGGACACTCAGTCCCGTCCTTCTCACCGCACGCGATCGCAAGATGGCCGAAATGGCCTACTCACGCGAATCTCCGACATTTGCAAAAGACGTCGAAGATCACCTTCGGAGTCTCGCAGTGCAACGCAATACGCAGCGCGAAGCGGCTGCACAGGCAGCGTTGGACACTATGAATGCCGACGTGACAACGGCTTCCTCTGGTTTTACAAAAGAGGCCGCAGAGGCCAAGGCAGTCGGGGCCCCAAGTACAGATAGTTCCCCGGAACAAAGCCCAAGCGGGAGAAATTACCCATCAATTCCCAGTGGTGGTCGCTCTGGATCTACCGACGGTCCAATTGCCGGCGTGACGACTCTGCCCTCCGTTGTGCCATCATCATCTGTTCTGGCGGGCGTGGACGTTACGACTATGCCGATTGGCGGATACATGACTGCGGACGGCCCGGTTGGGGGATATGTTCCCGCTCCAGTCACCGATGCAAACGACCCTCGTTGGCACTCCGATGATGACATCACCGGGGTTTCTTCACGTTCAAGGAACCTCGCTATTTCGGGCGGTGCACTGTCAACGGGCGGCGTCTTAGCGGGTCTTGGTCGAATGTCGACCATGACGACCTCCGTCGGGAGCTCCATGGGCGCTCTTGCTTCTCGTGCGGCCTCATCGCAGTTCGGAACGGTTCCTGCTGGTGGTAAGCTCGCCCCTTCGACGAGCGCTCGACTGTCATCATCGAATGTTGTTTCACGGGTGCTCAACGATCTTGAACGTGGAGCAATTACTCCTCGTGGAACTGCTCAGGCTGGAAACTGGGGTAACGCTGCTCGTTCTTTCAATACAGGTGCTCCGCCGGCAGCTGGTGCTGCTCGGACGGGTTCTGGTTTCCCGCGCGGAATCGGCGCTCCCGGTGCGACCGGTACTGCTGGTGCAGGTGCTTCGGCTCAGGGCGGGACTGCGTCGACAAACCGCGCTGCGACCATGTCTGCGCGTGCACGCGCTGCAGCGAGCATTCGCCCTGCCGGTGGTGCGACGACCGGCACAACGGGCACAACAGCGGCTGCGACGAAGGGTGGAGCAACTGGAGCAAAGGGCACGGCTGCGAGCGCGTCCAGGACTGGAACTGCCGGAGCAAAGGGCGCGGCAGGCACCGCGAAGGGAACTTCGTCGGCAGCTGGTGCACGGACTGCTGGCGTTGGTCCTCGCGGGGCAACAACCGCTCAGGGCGCTGCATCCACCTCGACGCGCGGTGGCGCCTCCTCTGCAAAGGGAGGAGCGACTGCTTCTGCTAAGGGTGCCGCTTCCGCTGCGAAGGCAGGAAGTTCATCGGCCTCTACTGGTGTGAAGGGCAGCGCCGCAACTGCTGGCGGAAACGCGGCAGCTGGAGCTTCGGCTGGACGCGCGGCTTCTTCGACTATGGGACGCGGCGCTTTGGGTGGCATTCCTGCTGCTACTGCTTCGAAGGAAGAGAAGGAGCGCGCAAAGCGCCAGGCGCTGGCCGGATTCAAGGCCGTTCGCGTGGATGGCGTTGAGGAGCAGGTTCCTGTGGCCGCTGGGCTTTCGGCTGGTAGTGCTGCTGCATTGAAGCCGGTTGCCGCACGCGATCAGGGCGACCAGTGGTAAGAGAATGAACGTGAGGGGCACGAGACTTCGGTCTCGTGCCCCTTTTCATTTCCCGTCGGGAACTTCGTCGGTATATCGTGAAGTGTGTTTCCCTATGGAGGAGGAAAAATGAAGGTTTTCACTGTCGAATACCACTATGTCACTGACCGTGACGAGGAGATGGCCGAGGTCCGCCCCACGCACCGCGCGTTTAACGGCGAGCTTGCAGCCAAGGGCCGTCTGATTGCGGCAGGACCCTACACCGGCACTCATGACGCGTTGATCATTGTGCGCGCGGAAGATGCTGCCGGTGCTCTAGAGCTCCTAGAAGCCGACCCGTTTAATCAGGCTGGTTTCATTGCCGAGCGCATCCCCCGCGAATGGAACCCCGTGATCGGGAGCATTTCGGCGGAGGGGTGAATGCCAACACCGAACAGCTGCCCTACACCGAAAGTACTGATAAGAGCATCTTCATTTCAACCGAACCTGCAGAATACTCAGAGGCTTATTCTTCCCACGGTAAGATCTATCCCGTTTTCAACGTGGACGGTTCCGCGGCTGGAGCTTTCAGCTCACCCGCCACGGAACCGTCTACGAAAAACTCTTCGCTATTTCAAGAGCCGTCATTGGTAATCCCAAAAAACTTATCCACCTTCAGCTGTGAATCCTCCACTGCAGTATGCAATTTCCCGAGCGCTGTCCGATCCCCCGAAAATTTCGTATCGCCAGCTTGATGGTGGCCACCTAGGTATTCTATATATGCGCTTCGCTGGTGGACACCATTTGGGTCCTCGTCTTCCCTCAATTGATCAAAGTCGGGTACACTTTCACCCCTAGAATCAAGGCCATTCTTTGCCCCCTCGTGCGAGAGGAAGTCGCGATCAAGTTCTTCCTTCGTAAGACCAGAGTCTCCGACAAACCCATCCTCGCGTTCCAAAAATGCGCGGTTTACGGCATCCATCATGCTAGTAGTTGTCGTACGTTCTTGATCGATCCTGCGCGAAACCGCATCATCCGTCAAGTCTGTAGGATAGTACTTCTCTAGATAGGAATCTTTAACTGAGTCAACACCGAAACGAGCGAGAGGCCCCATAGGTAGTTTACTAACCGGTATTTGACCAACAGCGTAGCTAATAAGCGCTCGATCGGTTTTGTTCCGAACCACAAGCGCGTCATCGCTCGCAAGCCCCGCATTAACCGGCACCTGATCCAATCCGGTTATCAAGCCTTGCCAACCAGCCGTTTGCGCTGCGACGTTATCTGCCCAACCGTTGGGATCATAAGGCGCATTGACCGCTTTTCGCAGTTCAATCTCATACGCTTTCCATGCTTCAGAGTCTATCTGCGCAAGGGCTGGCGGACGTCCACCTTCATAAGTGTCAGTACCAGGAATCAGAGCTGGTTTATCGTGAGCTAGGTCAGTAAACAACCCGGTTTTGGAAAACATGTGCTGAAGGTCTTTATTGCTGATACTCATCGTCGAATACCCTGTTGGATCATTAGTGTTTGCTGAGCCACCATATCCAGCAGTTTCTTCGAGCAGCAGCGCAAGATCTCCTACACGTGGCGCAACGACCGAGCCTATCCACGACCTCAGTCTGGCATTATTATTCCCAAAGACGTCTTCACCATCAAACATGACTTCACTGCTATGGTCAAGACCATCTTGATAACCTAGTAGGAAGTCTTGAGCAATTTTCGCTCGATTTGCATCGTCTATCGACCAAGCATCATAGGCATCCTGCCCGTCTACCGATGGGTCAAGCGGACGACTACTGCGCTTTGAAACATCGTTGATGACGTCGCCCAACGCCTCGCCGCCGTCAGCAAACAGAGCACCACTGTTCACCCCCATTCCACGCCATCCTGATAAATACCTAACTAAGCTGGTCGGTGTATGTCCGGTCACGTTACCTTTGTCATCTTCGACAGGAAGTACCCCAAAATCAGTAGATGCGCCTAGCGCCCCTCGAAGCGAGGCAAGCCTCTCTTCTTCCACTTGATTAAGAACTACGTCATCAGACTTCAAGGCATCCGGCGTATCTGACAGCATAAGAATGCTTTGCAACGGGTCCAAATAACCGAGGTTATCTTTCTTCGTGACATCGTAGGGTATCAAACAAGTGGGAGACATCCGGCCAGCATACGGCATAGCGATTCGCTCGCCATTATTAGTTTCATGATCCCAATTCACGATATCAGTAAACAGCGAGTTTCCAGATGCCGTCGTGTATCCATAGAATTCTTTGCCGAGAGCAAGCGAAGGATTCTCCCGCGCCGCGTAACCCATCAACTGCCCTGCAACTTCGTAGCCTTGCAAGCTATAACCCGGGTCACCCTTCGGATACCCTGGAACCGTATAATACTCTCGTCCTGTGCTCTGAAGCTCCTGAAGTTTCGTGTGAACGATGTCAGAAATTGTTGCTCCATTTTTTCCGACGAGAGCAGCCGAAACGACATCAAAACATCTCTGAGTTCCCACCGCTTCCTCAGAAAGATTGGAGCCACCGGTAGCCATAACTAGCAGCTTACCGAGATTTTGATTGAAAAGATAACTAGGCGAGTTATACCCAGACTCTTCAGCATTCTGCCCCGGAATAACCGCTTTTGAAGCAAGAAACGACGCGGCATAAATGTCATCCGGAGTTAGATACTGCGAAACTGCTGCCGCCATGAACGGGTTTCCAAGAGCATCTCCCCATTCTTTATTAAATGCATCAATTTCCTCGCGGGTCTTCGGGGGATTCTTAATAGCGTTCGCAAGTCTCTCAGCATTGCGTTGTGCCTCTGCCCACTGAGCAGCGCCGTTAGCAATCGGCATCTCGTCCGCAGGAAAGATCATCGCAGCAACTGCGTTGCGATCCTTCTTTATCGCTTCATCCGGAACAATCTTCTGGCGTTCGGAATTGATTTGGTCTGCCGCAGTCTGTGCGTCTCCATCCAGCACTTCCAAGCAATTCTTGTAGTCCTTACGGATAGCAGCCTGCGCGTCCTCGGCAGCTGTTTTAGCAATACCAAACTGAATCTGGCGATTAGGATCTCCTACTGGATACTGATTCTTAGCGTTAGCGATCGCAGTATTGTATGTACTAATAGTGGCGTCCCACTGCGTCTGATACGAAGTAATAGTTCTCCGTGTGTCCGCCACTCGCTCTGCCCACGTTGTTAAAGCAGGCGAGGACAGGGTGAAGGCTTGAGACAGATCAAATGTCTTCTGACCCAATATTTTGATCTCAGTCGAGGCAGCATCTGCAGCTGCACCAGTCCATTCTTCTGGGAAAGAGTCCTTATTTGTCGCAACTTGGGTGTGCTCGATAGCCGTACCCAACCTCAAGATTTCAGAAGCAGCCGCGTTCGCAGCTTCAGTTACATCAGGGGCCTGCGGAAGAGCCTCTTCCCCTTTTGTTAAATCCAGCATTTAGAGAACCTCCCCAACCCCAAGCCGTTGCGCTGCAATACGGGCCTTTTCTGCATTGTACGTTTCAGTAGCATCCGCATCCGCGGTATATTCAGCGACGCCCGAGCCCAATTCAGCACAGGCGTCAGAAAACTCACTAACAGCTATCCCCATAAGGCTCGAAAAGTTCGACATCGCCTGCCTTAGAGCAGACACCCCTGGACAGTCATCTAAAGGAAGCAAAATGGCAACCTCATTGTGCCTAAGGTTACCAACTGCGACAGCAACTTGCCCTAAGTCCTCTGCGTCGGTCCATTGCGCCTTCTCGACAATTCCGACAGCCTCACGATCGAAGCTAATTTCCGTCATTTGAACCTCTCAATGCTCGAACACGCGAAGCGCGGATCGCCATCGGTCGTACGTTACCGTTGAAGAATAACATTTCAACCTTAAGGAAACCTAAATTGAAGGCTGCTGCCTACAGGCAAACAGCTACGAGTTAAATCCACTAGCTTTTCTTCGGTAACGGCTGGGGGACCTGTCCGTGTTGGTTTGCGTCTTGTTGAGTTTCGAACTGATGCTGCAGCACATCATGGAAATCACTTTCTGTTCCCATGAAATAGCGGTTAACCGAGGCGCGCTGTTTCTTAGTTAACGAATCATAGGGTTCTAAAGTGCCATCGTCGTTGACGAACGGCAATCCTTTTCGTGCCAATGCCTCGCTCCCCGGCGACACATCAACAGTACCTACGCGTTCAGTCCAATATGGAGACTCATACAAGACACGGGTGAGCCCATGTTGCATAAGCTCATGAGCCGACTTATTCGCGTCATCACGTTCAGAGGCCCATACCTTCGTTTCGTGATCAGTCGGCCACAAGACGTCTTCAGCTTTTCCGGCAGCAGATTTGACAATCGCCTTTGTCAAATCTTCAGCACCGGGAAACTGTTTTCCTGCATACTTCGCTCCCATATCAACGATGAAGTCTACGATCTTTCGCGTATCCTTATTTGTTTTATCCAGATCCCTTGCAACTGCGGAATCCCTGTCAGCATCCGCATCAAAAGTCTCTTGAATAAGTTCGGTCCACTTGTCAGTTACGCGATTGACCATATGCGAACGCGAATCGTAGTTAGGGTCATGAAGAACATTCGCAGCTTCATCCATATAGTTCGTAAACGCCGAAATCTGAACAGCTTTCAAAGCAGGTAGTCGACCACTCTCATACTGATCATCCAAGGGGTTATTTGGATCGCCTTTATCTATGACCTTGGGCTGGTCAAAAGCCAGGTCCTCAAACAAACCACCTTTACCTGAGAAACGCTCAACCATATCGCGAGTGAAGGTTGCATTGACGGCACCATGCGCACCTTCATCCGTTCCTACACTCATGCCGGGTTCACTATTGTTATTCATAGCTGCGGCAAGATCACTGACATACGGCGAAATAATTGAACCCATCCAAGATCTTAAATGGGCACTATTGCGACCAAAAACATCTTCGCCCTTAATCTTATCGCCCATGCCCCAGACGTTATTATCCCGGTCCAGCCCCTCCTGATATGCGGCCATTGTATTCGCCGCAATCGAGGCACGATGAAGTGCGTCCTCTTTCCAAATCTTGTGCTGCTGTAAAGCCTCTTTGTACGAGTCAGAGTCCTTTCCACCTTCGTAATCAAGAGGGTCAGGGAGGAGAATTTCTGCGCCAGGCCTTGACGCGTCAGCAAGAACATCACCTAAGGCTTCACCTTGATCATAGAAAGCCCTGTCACCAAATTGTGCGCCTCCTCGCCAAGCAACAAGGTAGCGAACCATAGACATCGGCTCTGCATCCTTGTCATACGGTTTGCCAACGTTCGCCGCACTCTCAACCGGATCAAAGTCGATATTTGAATCTAGAACGCGCCTCAACGCACCAAGGCGATTCTCTTCACTCTGATGAAGGATCGGTGCACTCTTCTCGTCCAAGCCATCCGGCGTGTCGGACAGCTCAAGTGCCGCTTGCACTGGATCAAAACGTTGCAGCACCTTGTCAGCCGGAAGGTTGTGATCGCATCCACACAATTGGTAGAGCCCCGGGTTCACTCCCTTTGCCAGCCTGGTGGAGTAGCCTTGCGAATCGTGATCAAATTTAACAATATCCGCAAAAACAGAGGAACCAGCTGAGGGCTTGTCGTAGAAGTTTGCACTCAGTGTAAGAGAGGGATTCTCGCTGGCAGCATGCCCCGCAAGCTGAGCGAAAATATCGTAGCCAAACAGTGCTGTTTCGGGGCGAACATGAGTGCCGGGATGAGTGTATGTCGTCCGGCCACTCTCTTTTAATTCATCAAGTTTCGTATCAAAAATCTGGGAGATTGTTGCACCATCTTTACCAATCAGGTGTTCGGACATGAGATCGAAAGATGCTTGGGCGTCAATCGTCTTTCCAGAGAGATTACTCCCTCCCGTTGCCATCACCATCAAGGCTCCAAGATTCTTATTAAAATCTTCAAAGGAGCTGTTTGTTCTCTGTCCGAAGTCATCAAATCCAGTCGCATAAGCAGCAATCGACGCCTTATTGATCTCGTCAATACTCACACGCTCCGCTACAGCAGCAGCAACATAGGGATTCGAAAGATGCTCGCCGTACTTTTCGTTAAACAAGCGGACATCCGAAGCTGTCATGGGTTCCTTTTTCAAAGCATCTGCAATCTTCGGAGCAAGCTCTTGGGCGTATTGCCACTCTGCAGCGCTATCAACAATGGGAGTATCCGATCCGAAGATCGCCGCTCCAACGGCGCTGCGTCCAGCCTTTACGGCGTCGCGAGGGACTACGCTATCCGCGATTCCATTGATTGTCTTTGCCGCTTCACTTGCAGCTGTGCTGAGCGCCGTAATCTTCTTGTCATACGAACTTTTAAGATCACTCTGCTTGCTGATCATCTCCTGACGAGCTCTTTCCAAAGCAGCTTCACGATCATAATCTGGGTCGCTTGCAGCATCAGCTTCAATTTGCGCGACCCTGTCGTAATAGTTGCTCAGCTCAGAATCCCACTCTTCCTGAAGTGTCTTGACCTCAGAAATAGCAGTATCAACCTCGCCCCTCCACGTTTCCAGCACACCCGCTGGCTCAGGGAATTTCCCTGACAGGGATGAGACTTTCGTGCCCATTGTCTGGATCTCGGTAACAACGGCCTGAGCTGTTTGGCCCGACCACTGTTCAGTGGGAATCGAGGCATTCTGAACAGCTTGAACATTGTTGGCCAACGCCGAACCCGTTGCCCTCCAATGCGAAGCGACTTCAGAAGCTGAAGAAACAGCCTTCGGAGCCTCTAGAGCCGAACTACCAGAACGAAAATCAACGCCACTCATTTGTTCCACTCAACTCCCAAGCGAGCCGCACGCTCACGGTTGTACTGCTCAGTGCTGTCAAAGTTCTTGCGAGCGCTATCAACTCCGGAACCCAAGGTCGCAAAAGCATCCGAATACTCTAAGACGACCATCGACATTGCGTCAGTAAAATTTTTCGCCGCCTGGAGCAAGTCACTCGGGCCTTCACCCCCCGGACCGGGAAGAGAAAAAGCAACAGAGCTAGTTGAAATACGTTTAGCCGAGGCACCGATCCCCGCAAGAGTGTCAGCGTCAGTCCACTGGTCATTCGCAACAACGCCGACTCCAGCACTGTCGAAATTAATCTGGCCGGCGGTCGATTTTTCAGCTCCGGTCATTGGAAGTACTCTTCTCTTTCCGACGTGGTAATACCACTTGCCTGAGCAATACCTTCGTATTCCCATTTGGCGCGCGAATAGATCGATCATTAAATTACCAGTTCAACGACCTCTTCTTCAAAACAGGGAAAACTCAAGCACACACCGTCTGATACGCGTTTAGCACCATCGCAATCATTGTTCCGAAGACATCGCCATCATCAGAGAATTCTGGCTATTAGGCTCGCGACTCGTCCCACGCCATCTGCGCCAAGAAGGTTCCTTGATCGCGCGAGACGACCAGGCCTCGGCCCTTGGGGAGCATACGCGGACGTTCGCGGCCAATGACCATGCCCTCTGAGGGGTTACCCGACATCATGATGCCCGTTGCTGACAGTTCAGACAGGGCCTGCAAAACAGACTCGTAGGCTGCGCGCGAAGCACCACCCATGCGGCGAGTAATCACCAGGTGGAAACCAATGTCTTGCGCCTGAGACAGCAAGGGAATCAGCGGCGCAAGCGGCGAACCACTCAAACCACCCGTAGAGATCAAGTCGTAGTCATCGACCAGGACCCACGCCTCTGACCCCTTCCACCAGTTGCGCTGACGCAACTGCTCGGGAGTAACGTCCGGTCCGGGAAGCCGCATGCGCAGCTGCTCGGCAACCGCCTCCATGCTGCCCAAGATCTCATCACGGTTCGAGATGTACATCGGCATGTCTTGTTCGCTCCACTCGCCCAGAAGGGAGCGGCGAACATCGACAACGACCAGCATGGCGCGCCGGCTTCCCGGCTTGGCCAAGACCTGATTGCCCAGGTTGCGCAAGAAGGAACTCTTTCCGCACTTCGCATCGCCAAAAACGTACATGTGCGACTCGTTGTCGAGGTCGAAAGTCCACGGCTTCAAGCGGCGTTCTTCCAGACCCAGAACGATCCTCTTCTGCGGACCGTGAATGGCCTCGATCTGCGAGACTGTGATCTTCTCAGGCAGCAGGCGCAGGCGCGGACCAAGCTCGGTCGCGGAAGCAATGCGAACAAGGGTCGCCTCGACACCTTCACCGATCGTTTGAGGATCATGGATCCCATCGGCGCGCGGCAAGGCAACAAGCATGTGGTGACCCGTCATCGACAGACCGCGACCCGGGCGCCCCTCGGGGACCTTGCTTCCCTTTTCACGGCGGAACTCCGAATCCGAAGGATCACCCATGCGCAGCTCAAGACGCGAACCGAAAATATCCTGCATCTGAAGACGGAAGTCCATCTTGCGCAACGCGGTTGCAATGAAGTGGACACCGAAGGAGAGCGCGCGCTCAGCCATGAGGCGAATGCGGTCTTCCGCATCGGGGAAGTCGCTTCGCAGGGTTCCCCAACCGTCGACGACTAGGAAGATATCGCCATAGCCATCGTCGAAGCGTCCCTGTGCACGGCCTCGGCGATAGGTCGCCATAGAGTCGATGCGGTTCGCGCGGAAGTAGGCGGCGCGGTCCTCGATGATGCCCTCAATTTCAGAGACCATACGGTTCAAGATGTCCTCGTCGTCTCGGGAGGCAACGCCCGCGATGTGGGCTGCTCCCTCGAAAGCCGCGAAAGTGCCCGAGAAATCGATGACGAAGAATTGAACTTCCTTCGGCGTGTGCGTCAAGGACAGTGCCATGACCACAGAACGCAGGGCGGTCGACTTACCTGAAAGCGGACCACCGAGGATCGACATGTGACCGCCGGCCCCGGAGAAGTCGTATTCCAGGGTCTCGCGGCGCTGCTCGTGAGGAAGGTCGACAATACCGAGCGGAATGTGCAGCGGTCCCTTCGCGCGCCATTCGTGCGAAATGAGGCCGAGCTCGGGATCCACGGCCAGGTCTGGCATGAGCGAATCCATGGTCTCGGGGACATCCAAGGGCGGGAGCCACACCTGGTGGGCGGGCATTCCCTTACCCTTCATGCGCGCCACCGCAATGTCGATTTCCGTCATGCCCTCCCAGCGCTCGTCGCCGGGGGCAACGAGGCCGCCCTCGGGAACGTCATCCTCGGGAGTCTCATCTAGGACCTCTCCCAGCGAGAAAGGCAGCAGGCGGATACGCGCGGTTTCGGCCTGCGCGCTGGGCAGTACGCTACGAGGCGGCGGCGGGGCTGCGACGTAGGAGGCGCGGAAACGGATCAGCTGATCCGTGCCCGGCTGGAGGAAGCCCGAACCCGGGTAGGGAGGAAGATCGTAGGCGTCCGTTACGCCCAGGACTTCTCGCGATTCAGAGGCCGAAAAGGTCTTCAGACCAATGCGGTAGGACAGGTGCGAATCCAAGCCCTTGAGCTTGCCGGATTCCAGGCGCTGCGAGGACAGCAGAATGTGGATCGACAAGGATCGGCCCAGACGACCAATGGCGACGAAGAGTTCGCCGAAGTCAGGCTTCGCGGTCAAGAGTTCAGAGAACTCGTCGAGGATGATGAAGAGCGCAGGAAGCACGGGATAGTTGTGTTTCCCAGCCAAACGGTCCTCTTCGTAATCGGTGACGTTGGCGTAGTTACCCGCATCGCGCAGGATCTCCTGGCGGCGAACCATTTCACCGTGGAGAGCGTCCTCCATACGATCAACCAAGGACAGTTCCGATTCCAGGTTCGAAATCATGGCCGAGACATGGGGCAGATCAGACATGCCCGCGAAGGTCGCGCCACCCTTGAAGTCGACCAGAACGAAGTTGAGCTGTTCGGGAGAGTGAGTGAGCGCCAGGGCCAAGACCAAGGTACGCAACACTTCGGACTTACCTGAACCGGTCGCACCGATCAGCAGGCCGTGGGGGCCCATACCCTGTTGGGCGGCTTCCTTGATGTCCAAGACAACCGGGATGCCCTCGGGGGTCACCGCGAAAGGCACGCGCAAGCGGTCACGACCAACCCTGCGCTTCCACTGGTGATCGGCATCGAAATCGCGAATATCTCCGATATTGAGCAATTCCATGAGGTCTTGGGAACGCTTGGGATCGGGCTTACCGACGGGGGTTGCCGCATCCCTGCCGCCAGCGGTCAGGAAGCGAGTCAGGCGGCGGGCCACGGCCTCGGCCTGCGGAATTCCCATGAAGTCCGCGTTGGCAAGCACAGGCTTGGCCTCCAGGAGCAGGATCTCCATGGGGGTGCGCTCGTCCGAGCTCGGGTGAAGGAGGAGGCGCACGCCCGTGGGGGAAGCGAACATCCCCCACGAGGTGAGGACCTTGATGATCGTCACGCCCGCGCAGCCCTCGATAGAGCCCAGGTGGGAGTCCGGGGGAAGTTCTAGGCCGTCGGTGACGACGATGAGGTGCGGCCAGGGGCTGGCGTCGTTTCGAGGCTGGAAGTGGCCTCGGGTCGTCATTTCCTCGCCCAGGAGCTGCTCGAGTTCGGCGTAGCTCGTGCACACCATGCGCGCGCCACCCAGGGCGTCGGTCACTTCGGCGGAGCGGATGTGAGGAAGCCACTTCATCCACTCCCACTGGGAGAGATTCTCTGGGCTGGTGAGCACCGCGATCTTCAAGGCTGCGTCCGGCGTCATGACCGCCAAGTGACACAAGAGCGCGCGGATTTCCCCGCGAGCAAGCTCCGCGTCACCGGCAACCTCAACGTGAGAGAACTGGCCAAGATCCAAGCTGAAGGGAAGGTTTTCAACCGTGTGGTGAACGTCGAGGAAGCGGCGCATAGCCGAGTGACACACGACATCGGGGTTAGCCATCTGCGGGATGTCTGGCTCGACCAGGCGCATTGCGAGCTCCTGATCGGATGTGCCCACGCGAGTCGAAACTGCCGTCTCGTCTCCGACTTCACGTTCCCACAGGCGCGATCCCTCTTCGGCGAGGAGCACCAGGGCATCAGGCTCAGGAAGGTACCACTGCATGAAGATCCGCTGCTTCGCGGCGATGTTGCGCACGCTGGTGCGAGTTTCGGAGAGGTAAGAGAGGTATTCGCGGCGCTGGGAGTTGAGCTTGTTCCGGTACTGGGAGACTTGGCGGTAAATGTTGAAACCGACCATGGAGAGCATCATGAAGACCATGCCGCCGGCCATTAGGAGCATGCGCGTGTTCTGCCCTTGTGTGAGCGCCATGATCACCATGACACCCATCGAGCCCATCATGGGGATGACGGTCGCGAAGATCGAGCCCATTCCCCCGGCCTCAACTTGGCTGGGCGGTTTTTCGACAGCGATTTCACCGCTGGGGAGCTCGGGGGCTTCCGTTTCATTGACGGCCATACAGTCTCCTGGAGTTCAATCTCCCGTTTTTGTTCATATCTGTATGTATCCTAGCTTGTAGCTGGGCTGCCCGTGGCATGGTGCTTGTTTCGTCGGGTAGTCTGAATGGTGACTTTTGAACAGAATTGACGACCAAATCCGGGTGATACCGAAGTGAAGGAGGGGGCGTGGCTCTCAAACAGGCGGCAGTCACTGTCACCGATGCTTCGGGTACTCAAGATCTCATTGTTCCTTTGGGGACAACAGTTACTGGTCTTCTGTCGATGCTCGATATCGATTCAACTGATCCGAGTCTTCAGATCACCGGGGCCGATGGCCGCGCTTTAAATTTGGGAGCCGTGCTGGGAACCGATCTCCCCCAAGGCGTCCTTATTTCCATCACTTCTGGCCGCGAGCGCCAGATTCAAGAACAGCGCGCGATCGAGAGGACCTCCGACCCTTGGTTCCGCCCCTCCCTGGTCTTAACCATCTGCGGTCTTCTTGCGTGCGCAATGGACGCGCTCCTGATCTTCTGTGCGCTCATTGCTCCCCGTTTTGCAACGAAGTTGTCCCTTCCCTGGTGGGCAACGCTCACGGTCGGGGCTCTGTCCTTGGTACTGTGCTTGGTCATGCTCTACCAGCGCCGAGTCCACACCAACGCGGGACTGCTGTGTGCGTGGACGCTCAGCGCGGGGATTTCTTTCCTTGGGCTGCTGCCAGCACTGGGCAACGCGCGAATCTACGCCGAGGCCTCGCAGATCATGACGATGTCGCAGGTTGCCGCGCTTCTCTTCCCCCTGTGGGGAGCGACCGGCGTGGCGCTTGGCCTGTGGCTGTGGCGCAGTACTCCCCTGAGCAGCGCACACGCAGTGAGCTGGGGGCTTCTCACGGGTTGCGCGACGGTTTTGACCTTCCTTGATGCCCCTCTTCATCGCGTTGCTCCCTTTGCTATTGCTTTCGCCGTTTGTGCGATTACTGCTTCGCCGAGCCTGTCGGTGAGGATTCCCGCCACGCAGTTGCTCGACATGCCGCTGGTGACGACTTCGGCGCCGACTGTCCGCTCCCCCGAGGTCCCCTCCCCCTCGCGCATCACGGGTCGACGCGTGAACCGCACGGTCACCGACGCAACCTCGCGCACGCGCCTGGTGCAATACGTGGGCTTGGGCTTGATCTTTGTTGGTGCGCCGGTCATTTACTCGATGGTTGGAATTCATTCGACGCGGCAGATCGCGTGCCTCGTGTTGGTCTGCGCTTCGGTGATCGCCTTGGTTGTGGTTCCCCGCGAGCGCCGCTGGGCGTCCTCGCGCGTCGTTCCTCGCGTGGGCGCGCTGATTTTGCTTGCGACGCTGTTGATTTCTCCCGCGTCCCGAGGCCTGGTTGGCAATGCCTATGCCGCGGCCGCTTTGGTCGTGCTGGGCTGCGTGTCGCTCATGTGGACTCGCATGCGCGCCGAGCAGGACCACGCGCCTTTGATCGGGCGTTTTGCTGATATTTTCCAGGCGCTTTCATTGACCGTTATTTTCCCGGCTTCTTTTTTCGCTGCGGACCTCTTTGACCTCATTCGACAGGTGGCATCATGAGCGAGCTTCGTATTACTCCGGTTCAGGTTCCTGTTTCCCAGGCACGGGGCGTGGACGAGATGGGTTTTGCCGGACAGCCGAGCTACCCTGGCCAGCCTGATTTTGCTGCTTCCATGGGATTCCCGGGACAGCCGGGGGCTTTTGCCGCGCCCGCTGCGGCACCGCGCAGCTACTCGGCACCTGCGAGCGGTGGCGCGCTGGCGGCTGCTTACCTGATCGACATGGTGTGTTTTGCGGCGCTCGCGGCCCTGGCCTGGTGGGTGTATCCCTCGTTGCCAGTTGTTGTGATTGTGGCCTGTGAGCTGTGGATTATTGCGACGTTCATCCGCGCGCGTTCGGGGCGTACTCCCGGCGCTTTTGCTATGCAGATCGCTGCTATTTCTACGCAGCCAACTCCCACCGAGCGTGGGATGGAGTTTGACCGTGCACCGGGTTTGGGCAGGCAGAGTGCACATAGCTTCATCATGTTGCTCTTGCACGTAACAGTCGTTGGACCGGTAATCACGTGGGCTATTGCTCGAGATGGCCAGACCTGGGTTGATCGCGTGTGCGGCATGGGGAACCTCGATATTCGCGCGAGCCGCTCGGGTGCGTCTGAGGCTGTTTTTGCCTCGCGTCAAACTCCCGCAAGCGAGGCCGCGCCTGGCTCAGTTGCTGCGCCCTCCCCTGCTCATCAGTGGGCTGGTCCTTCTGCTTCTCCCGAGGCCGTGCCTAGCTCAGTTGCTGCGCCTTCGCCCGCTTCGATGGCTCCGCCTACGACTGCTCCGGTCCAGGTTGCTCCACCCGTAGCGCCTGTGGCTGCGCCCGATCCGGTGGTTATGTCTGCTCCGGCTCCTACCGGGGCGCCGGTGGAAGCACCGATTGTCGCTCCCGCGCCTACGGGTGCTCCTGTTTCGATGGCTGCTCCTGCTGTTTCGGCGCCCGTTCAGCAGCCGGTTCCACCGGCGGGGCCCGCNTGAAACCGACCATGGAGAGCATCATGAAGACCATGCCGCCGGCCATTAGGAGCATGCGCGTGTTCTGCCCTTGTGTGAGCGCCATGATCACCATGACACCCATCGAGCCCATCATGGGGATGACGGTCGCGAAGATCGAGCCCATTCCCCCGGCCTCAACTTGGCTGGGCGGTTTTTCGACAGCGATTTCACCGCTGGGGAGCTCGGGGGCTTCCGTTTCATTGACGGCCATACAGTCTCCTGGAGTTCAATCTCCCGTTTTTGTTCATATCTGTATGTATCCTAGCTTGTAGCTGGGCTGCCCGTGGCATGGTGCTTGTTTCGTCGGGTAGTCTGAATGGTGACTTTTGAACAGAATTGACGACCAAATCCGGGTGATACCGAAGTGAAGGAGGGGGCGTGGCTCTCAAACAGGCGGCAGTCACTGTCACCGATGCTTCGGGTACTCAAGATCTCATTGTTCCTTTGGGGACAACAGTTACTGGTCTTCTGTCGATGCTCGATATCGATTCAACTGATCCGAGTCTTCAGATCACCGGGGCCGATGGCCGCGCTTTAAATTTGGGAGCCGTGCTGGGAACCGATCTCCCCCAAGGCGTCCTTATTTCCATCACTTCTGGCCGCGAGCGCCAGATTCAAGAACAGCGCGCGATCGAGAGGACCTCCGACCCTTGGTTCCGCCCCTCCCTGGTCTTAACCATCTGCGGTCTTCTTGCGTGCGCAATGGACGCGCTCCTGATCTTCTGTGCGCTCATTGCTCCCCGTTTTGCAACGAAGTTGTCCCTTCCCTGGTGGGCAACGCTCACGGTCGGGGCTCTGTCCTTGGTACTGTGCTTGGTCATGCTCTACCAGCGCCGAGTCCACACCAACGCGGGACTGCTGTGTGCGTGGACGCTCAGCGCGGGGATTTCTTTCCTTGGGCTGCTGCCAGCACTGGGCAACGCGCGAATCTACGCCGAGGCCTCGCAGATCATGACGATGTCGCAGGTTGCCGCGCTTCTCTTCCCCCTGTGGGGAGCGACCGGCGTGGCGCTTGGCCTGTGGCTGTGGCGCAGTACTCCCCTGAGCAGCGCACACGCAGTGAGCTGGGGGCTTCTCACGGGTTGCGCGACGGTTTTGACCTTCCTTGATGCCCCTCTTCATCGCGTTGCTCCCTTTGCTATTGCTTTCGCCGTTTGTGCGATTACTGCTTCGCCGAGCCTGTCGGTGAGGATTCCCGCCACGCAGTTGCTCGACATGCCGCTGGTGACGACTTCGGCGCCGACTGTCCGCTCCCCCGAGGTCCCCTCCCCCTCGCGCATCACGGGTCGACGCGTGAACCGCACGGTCACCGACGCAACCTCGCGCACGCGCCTGGTGCAATACGTGGGCTTGGGCTTGATCTTTGTTGGTGCGCCGGTCATTTACTCGATGGTTGGAATTCATTCGACGCGGCAGATCGCGTGCCTCGTGTTGGTCTGCGCTTCGGTGATCGCCTTGGTTGTGGTTCCCCGCGAGCGCCGCTGGGCGTCCTCGCGCGTCGTTCCTCGCGTGGGCGCGCTGATTTTGCTTGCGACGCTGTTGATTTCTCCCGCGTCCCGAGGCCTGGTTGGCAATGCCTATGCCGCGGCCGCTTTGGTCGTGCTGGGCTGCGTGTCGCTCATGTGGACTCGCATGCGCGCCGAGCAGGACCACGCGCCTTTGATCGGGCGTTTTGCTGATATTTTCCAGGCGCTTTCATTGACCGTTATTTTCCCGGCTTCTTTTTTCGCTGCGGACCTCTTTGACCTCATTCGACAGGTGGCATCATGAGCGAGCTTCGTATTACTCCGGTTCAGGTTCCTGTTTCCCAGGCACGGGGCGTGGACGAGATGGGTTTTGCCGGACAGCCGAGCTACCCTGGCCAGCCTGATTTTGCTGCTTCCATGGGATTCCCGGGACAGCCGGGGGCTTTTGCCGCGCCCGCTGCGGCACCGCGCAGCTACTCGGCACCTGCGAGCGGTGGCGCGCTGGCGGCTGCTTACCTGATCGACATGGTGTGTTTTGCGGCGCTCGCGGCCCTGGCCTGGTGGGTGTATCCCTCGTTGCCAGTTGTTGTGATTGTGGCCTGTGAGCTGTGGATTATTGCGACGTTCATCCGCGCGCGTTCGGGGCGTACTCCCGGCGCTTTTGCTATGCAGATCGCTGCTATTTCTACGCAGCCAACTCCCACCGAGCGTGGGATGGAGTTTGACCGTGCACCGGGTTTGGGCAGGCAGAGTGCACATAGCTTCATCATGTTGCTCTTGCACGTAACAGTCGTTGGACCGGTAATCACGTGGGCTATTGCTCGAGATGGCCAGACCTGGGTTGATCGCGTGTGCGGCATGGGGAACCTCGATATTCGCGCGAGCCGCTCGGGTGCGTCTGAGGCTGTTTTTGCCTCGCGTCAAACTCCCGCAAGCGAGGCCGCGCCTGGCTCAGTTGCTGCGCCCTCCCCTGCTCATCAGTGGGCTGGTCCTTCTGCTTCTCCCGAGGCCGTGCCTAGCTCAGTTGCTGCGCCTTCGCCCGCTTCGATGGCTCCGCCTACGACTGCTCCGGTCCAGGTTGCTCCACCCGTAGCGCCTGTGGCTGCGCCCGATCCGGTGGTTATGTCTGCTCCGGCTCCTACCGGGGCGCCGGTGGAAGCACCGATTGTCGCTCCCGCGCCTACGGGTGCTCCTGTTTCGATGGCTGCTCCTGCTGTTTCGGCGCCCGTTCAGCAGCCGGTTCCACCGGCGGGGCCCGCTGTTCCCGCACGTCATGGCGGGGCCTCGGCAATGCCGAAGGTTCCCCAAGCGCCAACCCCGCAGGCAAGCGCACCGCGGCAGGCCGCGCCGAGGCCTTCTTTCGCGTCGGCTCCGACGCTGGCAATCATTGTTGATGACGGGCAGCGCATTGAGGTGAATGCTCAGATTGTTCTGGGGCGCGCACCCGAGCAGACTCCTGCGGACGCGCAGGCCATTGCGATTGCGGACTCGACGCGTTCGCTTTCGCGCACGCACCTGCGCGTTGCGCCCGCCGACGGTGAGGCCTTGTGGATCGAGGACACATTCTCGGCGAATGGCACGCGACTGCAGGCGCCCGACGGCTCAACCCAGCCGCTGCCCCGTGGGCAGCGCGTCAAGGTCCCGGTTGGGACCGTGCTCTTGCTGGGTGAGCGCAGGCTGTCGGTTAGTCGATAACGGCCTTACGGCTTCGGGTTTCCACCCGCAACAATGCGACCCATGTCGCGGAGCGTTTCAGTACCTGGATCCATGTAGACGCTGTGATTACTCGTATCCGGAATTTCCGACAAGCTGGGAACACCCCAAGGATTATATTCTGCGCTGCCGGTCGCATCGTCTGAAATATGCGTAAAACCAGATCCCGGAGCCATAGGATTCATCCCAAGCTGTCCGACTCCATTCGCTTCTAACCCGAGCGCTAAAGCGAGACCGCCCCCCGGAATAAGGCCAGCTAATAAACTATACGCATAGTATCTCTTGCCACCAGCTCCCTGGACAAAGTCGCCCCCTGGTACGCCAGAAACGAAACGACGCTCTTCAGGAACGTGTATCTCTGAGGGGTCATAGGTTCCCATTCCAGGAGAGCCGAACAATATTTCATTGTCAACGACGCCGTCTGCAATCTTTGTCGTTGCTCTTCCAGAAACGACTGAGCCATAGGAGTGGCCCAACAAGGTCATATTTGCGTCCCCTGCGCCGTACATGCGAGACGCATTCACTCCCGTTAAGAAACCGGCCAGTTTATTTGATCCCTTATCAGCTAAATCAATTGTCGCAATCTCTGCATTTCCTTCCATGTCAAAGGAAGGTCCCGGAGGTGCCTCGTATCCCAGCCATGAGACTACTGCCACATCTTTTGGATCAATATTGCCCTCTGCGACTGCCGCACTGCGCAGGTTCGCACCCCGCTTAATTTCGTTTTGAAGACTATTCTCTACCGTCGTTCCGATGCCCGGTACGACGGTAGCAACGTTCTTTGCATGGTCGACGTCGCCTTGGGCCACGGCGGCCAGCACGCGTCCATTCTCTACATCGAGGGTAAGGAGCGAGCGATACTCCTGACACTGCGTTGCGCCATCTTGAAGGTTAAGTGCTGTTTCAATACTTTTGTAGGCGTCCAATCGAGCCTGAGCTTTCGTTAGACGTTCTTGGAGCTCCACATAACGGACAGAGGGGTGTCCAACACACTTTTTCAATTCAGAAGTGATTTGATTGACTTCATTCTGTGCTGCTTGCTTGAGTTTTGGTAGCCTACGGCGATTCGCGCGGTCTCGCGCCCATGCCTCAACACCGTCCGCATTACCGATAAGGTCAGGGTAGTTATCACAAAGAAATTTCTTTTGTTCGTCAGACTGCTGAGACCAGTAATCCGCACGTTGTTGTGGCGTCATCTTCGCAAAAGCAGCTTCCTCGGCTTTTGATAAAGCATGAGTCCCCCGCGCTCGATATGCCGGAGCCGTCCGCGCAGTCCCGACATTCGTCAAAAGCGCACGGAAGTCATTATCAACCTGCTCTGCCGCCCGAATTGCATTACGGACCATAGATTGGACCTCAGACTCGAGCTTGTGCCTCACCGAGAAGTCATGGCCGAAGGTGCACGTGACTGTTCCACTGTCACTGATAGTACAGTGCCTCGCAGAAGCACTTGACAGCGTATTCGCAACTAATGACTCAACTTGCTGCACCCGACCAGTTGCCTGCGTAATCGCAATGTGTACATGACGCAACTCTTCTGCAAGGTTACTCAACTCTTTATGTGCTGTACTCATCGCATTACGCAGTGCATCTGCGGTTTGCCCCTCGCCCTGAAAACTGGTGCGACGCGCCTGGAGTGTCGCGATCTGCTGATCAATTGTCTGCTTCTTCGAACTCACAGTGTCGACATAACTCGAGAGTGTCGCAGCTTTCCAGAGTTGAATTTCTGACCACGTAGGCATTTCGTCTCTTCTCCCCAANCTGCTTCTCCCGAGGCCGTGCCTAGCTCAGTTGCTGCGCCTTCGCCCGCTTCGATGGCTCCGCCTACGACTGCTCCGGTCCAGGTTGCTCCACCCGTAGCGCCTGTGGCTGCGCCCGATCCGGTGGTTATGTCTGCTCCGGCTCCTACCGGGGCGCCGGTGGAAGCACCGATTGTCGCTCCCGCGCCTACGGGTGCTCCTGTTTCGATGGCTGCTCCTGCTGTTTCGGCGCCCGTTCAGCAGCCGGTTCCACCGGCGGGGCCCGCTGTTCCCGCACGTCATGGCGGGGCCTCGGCAATGCCGAAGGTTCCCCAAGCGCCAACCCCGCAGGCAAGCGCACCGCGGCAGGCCGCGCCGAGGCCTTCTTTCGCGTCGGCTCCGACGCTGGCAATCATTGTTGATGACGGGCAGCGCATTGAGGTGAATGCTCAGATTGTTCTGGGGCGCGCACCCGAGCAGACTCCTGCGGACGCGCAGGCCATTGCGATTGCGGACTCGACGCGTTCGCTTTCGCGCACGCACCTGCGCGTTGCGCCCGCCGACGGTGAGGCCTTGTGGATCGAGGACACATTCTCGGCGAATGGCACGCGACTGCAGGCGCCCGACGGCTCAACCCAGCCGCTGCCCCGTGGGCAGCGCGTCAAGGTCCCGGTTGGGACCGTGCTCTTGCTGGGTGAGCGCAGGCTGTCGGTTAGTCGATAACGGCCTTACGGCTTCGGGTTTCCACCCGCAACAATGCGACCCATGTCGCGGAGCGTTTCAGTACCTGGATCCATGTAGACGCTGTGATTACTCGTATCCGGAATTTCCGACAAGCTGGGAACACCCCAAGGATTATATTCTGCGCTGCCGGTCGCATCGTCTGAAATATGCGTAAAACCAGATCCCGGAGCCATAGGATTCATCCCAAGCTGTCCGACTCCATTCGCTTCTAACCCGAGCGCTAAAGCGAGACCGCCCCCCGGAATAAGGCCAGCTAATAAACTATACGCATAGTATCTCTTGCCACCAGCTCCCTGGACAAAGTCGCCCCCTGGTACGCCAGAAACGAAACGACGCTCTTCAGGAACGTGTATCTCTGAGGGGTCATAGGTTCCCATTCCAGGAGAGCCGAACAATATTTCATTGTCAACGACGCCGTCTGCAATCTTTGTCGTTGCTCTTCCAGAAACGACTGAGCCATAGGAGTGGCCCAACAAGGTCATATTTGCGTCCCCTGCGCCGTACATGCGAGACGCATTCACTCCCGTTAAGAAACCGGCCAGTTTATTTGATCCCTTATCAGCTAAATCAATTGTCGCAATCTCTGCATTTCCTTCCATGTCAAAGGAAGGTCCCGGAGGTGCCTCGTATCCCAGCCATGAGACTACTGCCACATCTTTTGGATCAATATTGCCCTCTGCGACTGCCGCACTGCGCAGGTTCGCACCCCGCTTAATTTCGTTTTGAAGACTATTCTCTACCGTCGTTCCGATGCCCGGTACGACGGTAGCAACGTTCTTTGCATGGTCGACGTCGCCTTGGGCCACGGCGGCCAGCACGCGTCCATTCTCTACATCGAGGGTAAGGAGCGAGCGATACTCCTGACACTGCGTTGCGCCATCTTGAAGGTTAAGTGCTGTTTCAATACTTTTGTAGGCGTCCAATCGAGCCTGAGCTTTCGTTAGACGTTCTTGGAGCTCCACATAACGGACAGAGGGGTGTCCAACACACTTTTTCAATTCAGAAGTGATTTGATTGACTTCATTCTGTGCTGCTTGCTTGAGTTTTGGTAGCCTACGGCGATTCGCGCGGTCTCGCGCCCATGCCTCAACACCGTCCGCATTACCGATAAGGTCAGGGTAGTTATCACAAAGAAATTTCTTTTGTTCGTCAGACTGCTGAGACCAGTAATCCGCACGTTGTTGTGGCGTCATCTTCGCAAAAGCAGCTTCCTCGGCTTTTGATAAAGCATGAGTCCCCCGCGCTCGATATGCCGGAGCCGTCCGCGCAGTCCCGACATTCGTCAAAAGCGCACGGAAGTCATTATCAACCTGCTCTGCCGCCCGAATTGCATTACGGACCATAGATTGGACCTCAGACTCGAGCTTGTGCCTCACCGAGAAGTCATGGCCGAAGGTGCACGTGACTGTTCCACTGTCACTGATAGTACAGTGCCTCGCAGAAGCACTTGACAGCGTATTCGCAACTAATGACTCAACTTGCTGCACCCGACCAGTTGCCTGCGTAATCGCAATGTGTACATGACGCAACTCTTCTGCAAGGTTACTCAACTCTTTATGTGCTGTACTCATCGCATTACGCAGTGCATCTGCGGTTTGCCCCTCGCCCTGAAAACTGGTGCGACGCGCCTGGAGTGTCGCGATCTGCTGATCAATTGTCTGCTTCTTCGAACTCACAGTGTCGACATAACTCGAGAGTGTCGCAGCTTTCCAGAGTTGAATTTCTGACCACGTAGGCATTTCGTCTCTTCTCCCCAAACCTCAGGCGACCGCAAGAACTTGGGCGGTTCGACGACTTGAGCTACCACTAACAACCATGCTTCGGCTATTCCCCACTGCCTGGGTGTTCTGCTGCTCGGTGAGTTGCAAGTTCACTCCTGCAGCCTTCGCTGCGCTGGCAAGTTCGTAGAGAGCTTTCGAATGGGTAACAAGCAGAGATTGAAAACGCGATTCAGCGGATGAAGCTGCCGCGACCGATCGGGAAGCACCCGGCATCGCAGATTGAACAACCTCCGAAAAATCATTAATCTGTGCGCCCTGAAGCTCAGACGCCACATTACTGAGATCCTGTGACGCGGAGTCATACTCCGCCGAGACGCAATTGATAACAGCCATCGCGCAACCTCCCATAACAAACAGCACTAGTAAAAAACCAGTCAGCCTTGACTGAAAATATTGAATTCATTTATGTATCGACTGGATTCTCTTTACCAGCACAACACATTTGTTGCACCGATCACACTAGCATTGCTGAACAGATGGTTCAACATTGCCAAGGATTTTGATCACTCTTCCGGGATGTCGATATCGACGCGCCCCACAATGAAATCGCGCGGGTTCTCCGTCGTCCCATCCGAGGGACGCAAACCCGTCTGATAGCGCATCAAGGCCGCTTTCCCCTCGTGAACGGTCACATACAAGAAGCCCCCATTGACCGGGTCACTCCACGACAACTGGCGCACACCGCCCTTGTCTGACCCCAACTCATAATCAGAGTAGGTTTCAGACAAGACCTCGCGCCCGATCCTCTCAACCTCGGGGACGGGAACATAAGGACCAGCAACATCTTGCCCCACAAGCTCCCACGCTGGCTGCTCGTGGCCTGACGATTGGTCAGTTTCTTTGTTGATCGCCGACCCAAAACTACGCGCTTCCCACGCGCCTCCGCCACCGGCCTCGGTAAGGCGACGACGGAACTCAAGAATCTTCGGTTCCTCATCACGCTGGAACGCCTGAATGGACTGACGCTGCTCCAGGGGGAGGCTTCCATCCCAATAGACCATGCTTGTTGCCTTTCCGCTCTTAGATGGTGACGCCGATTGCGTAGTCGTACTCTGGGGGCCCTTAAGGAAGGGCGAACATGCGACTAGGGCCAGCGCACACATTGCCCCCAGCACAGGCGGCCACACAGCGCGCATCAGCGCTTCACCCCCGCAGCGACGCGACCGATATCCTGTAGCGTTTCGGTGCCATCTTCCAAATAGATGCTGTGGTTATCAAAGTTGAAATTAAACGGCTTACTTGCGGGGGCGTCCTTGTTGTATTTCGGCGAGCCTGTCGCATCGTCCGAGAGGTGAGTAAACCCTGAATCAGAGTCCATGGGATTCTTGCCCAAGCTACCGACGATTCCGCCTCTGATTGCCCCCATACCCTGGACACTATCGCCCTTCGGGACGCCCGAGACCCACAGATGATTTTGGTCAACGTGGTAGTTTTTCGCATCGTAGGTCCCCATACCGGGAGAACCACACAGCACCAGGTCATCGATCACGCCGTACTTGACCTTTGTTGCTGCCATGCCAGAGGTACTCGAGCCATAGGAATGGCCGACGAGGGTCATGTGCGCATCGCCCGCGCCATAGTCACGCGACGCCTGCATACCGTTCATGAAACCAGCCAAACGGTCTGAACCCGCTTGAGCGAGGAAGGGGGAAACAATCCCCGGAATATTCTGAGGCTGCTTCCAATCAGCCTTACCCGGGGCGTCATAGCCCAGCCAGGCAACAGTCGCGACATCACGCGCAGACAGGTTCCCCTGAGCCATCGCAGCGCTACGGAGGTTTTTGGTTTGTCGCATGTAGTCACCCATGCTGCCTTCGACTGTCGTGCCGATACCGGGGACAAAAGTCGCCACGTTCTTCGCATGATCAACGTCGCCTTGACCCATCGCGGCCTTGACTCGCGCACCATCGTTTTGAAGAGTCAGGAGCGATACAGGATCCCCCTTCTTCCCGTGCTGGTAGTCCTCAAGGCTTATGCCCTTGTCGAGCTGTTCTTGCACGGCGTCATAGGCTTTCACTGCCTTCTCTGCCTTATCCAGCTCACTCAGATAGTACGCACGGGTATTGCTATCAATCCACGGGCTTTTCAGGAGCTCCGTGTACGTGGAGACATTGTCCTTTGCTTCCTGCTTCAGTTTCGGGAGACGATTTCTGTTCGCTCGGTCCCGTGCCCAGCCCTCAACGCCGTCAGCGTTACCGATCAGATCCGGGTACTTGTCACACAGATGCTGCTTCTGCGCCTCAGATTGCTGCGACCAATACTTCGCGCGCTCCTCCGGCGTCATCTTCTTGAACTTCTTCTGTTCAGCATCCGAGAGATCATGCGTCTGCGTCGAAGTCGATTTCGCGGTACTCCCCGGCGTCCCGACGGTTTGAAGACGAGCGTTCAACGTCGTGTCGGCAGTATTGGCCAAGTCGACCGCCTGACCCACCAATCGATTAACCGAAAATTCGATGCTCTGCCGCGTGTACTGGCTCATCGAGTTCCCAGGAGAAGTACATGTCGCTATTCCCGCCGCGGAAATCGTGCAGTGCGTCGAGGACGCCTGTTGCAGCGCCACCTTCACCGCGTTCTCGACCTGGGAAACATCACCCATTGCAACTTTGACGGCCTCTTGGATTTCTAGAAGGTCATCGGCAAGCGTCGTCAGTTCCTTGTGAGCAACGCCCATCTTCGCACGCAGCGCATCTGCAGTCGCTCCCTCGCCCTTAAAGGAAGTCATACGTGCCTGAAGAGCATCAGCCTGCTTCACGACAGTATCTCGCCTTGCGCCAACCGTCCCCGCATAGGTGGACAAACCGGCTGAACTCCAGGTCTGAATCTGGCCCCACGTTAACGACATTGTTAGTCCTTCACTACGCCTGAATTACGCCATGACGGGAGTCTTGGGTGGTGTGGGGAGCGAAACGAAGCCGTCCCCCTCCGGATAGTCGGTTGGACTCGGCGCATAGGGAGGCATCCCCTGGCCTGGCCGGTAGACGGGCGTATCCACCTGCGCCCCTCCGGTAGTCGTCGGCAGCGTCGGCATGGCGTATCCCGAGCGCAGAGGACCGCGGGCTGGGCCATTGAGCGCGGTTGCCTTTTGCGCCGCCACTGACGAGGCCGCAGAGCCCACATTCGCACCGCCAGGCACCGCCTGCCCCTGACTATTGACAGCCGCCGTATTCTGCGCTTCGGTCAGATCGAGATTCACTCCAGCGCTGCGCGCAGCGCTGGCTAGTTCGCTTAGGGCCGTGGAATGAGTCTGGAGGAGAGACGTGTAGCGAGCTTCCACGGTGCCCGCTGTCGAAATCGACTGAGCGCCATTCATCGATTCTTGGACAGTCTCGGATAGGTCGTCGATCTTTGCACCCTGTAGCTCAGCCGAGACCTGCGACAGAGTGACCGCTGTTGATCCGTATTCCCCGGCGACAACGTTGATGACGGTCATCGTGAACCCTTCGAAGAAGGAAGCGAATAGAACGATCAGTCCACTTCGACTGATCAAGTTGTTGAGTGTATGACTGTGGGTGAGCATGTGAAATGCTCACCCACAGTCATATGCATGCTTCTTATGCGCAATGCGTCGAAGAAGACTCAGCGACCAATTCCCATACCATTGAAGGTCGCTTCACCCTGCCTGTCTGTCGCAACATAGTTGCCAGCGATTCGATCCACCAATTCCGCAAAAGCAAGAAGTGCAGCGTGCATCTGCTCCATACCAGCGCTCCACTCACCCTGCTTCTGAGTGTAGGACTCCTTAGCAGCACCTTCCCATGTGGCGCTACGAGCCGCGACATCATTGTTGAACTGCTCGAGATGAGCTTTCAGAGTGTCAGCCTGAAGTTTCAGAGCCGCAGAAGTTGACATAAGCTGACCAGGGGTTACCTTGAAATCCCCACCGTTCATTTCTTTTCCGATCTACTCACATGTTCAGCATGGTTACGCCGGTCTTGGCAACAGCCTGCTGGGCATCTTGTTCGTTCTGAATAGTTTGGGCGCTGACAGAGGCAAGCGATTGGTCAAACTCAGTGAGTGCCGTCGTTGCCCTATTCGAACCTTCGTTCCAGTCATTCATAATCGAACGGAATGCCTGCGATGTTCCACCTTGCCAGCTTGCAGCCACGGTCTCTACTTCATTGCGGACCTGACCGTTCAGAGCATTGATATCCGCCTGCAGACTGCTCACCGCCTTACGGATTGCATTATAGTTCGCTTGTTCAGCAGAAATATTTGCACCGCTCACAGTTCACCCTCCTAATTGTTGTTCGGGTTTCCCCGAAGTTCTCTATGCGATTGAGACCCTGTAACGGAGGGCACAATCTCGATGTCAGGTATTACATTATCGAAGCGATCTGGGAATGCAAATACAGGTTTCATGAAACCAGCTAGGCTTAAGACAGCACTATTGAGCAAAGGAACCTCATGGCAAGCACTACCGCATCCAGGCCTCCAGCCCTTATGCCCGTTAGCATTCGCATGGGTGAGAACACCGTCGACATGTCGGTGCCGACCAACGTTGCACTGGCAGAATTTGCCCCAAATATTGTGTCGCAAATCACACAATTATCTGCGAGTTCTGCCTCTCAGGGCTACCGAATTACGAATTCTCAGGGCAAGGTCCTCGACCAAAGCCAGACTCTGATCAATCAGGGAATCCAAGCAGGATCCGTTCTGATTCTGTCGAAAATTGGCGACAGCACACAGGATTTGCGCTATGACGACCTGGTGGAAGCGGTGGGAACCGCGGTCGAAAATGATCAGGCTCCGTGGAATTCTGACAATTCGGTCGATCTTAGCACACATGCTTCTGCGCTTTTAGTCCTCACAGCAGCCGTCCTCATCTTCACAGGCGGCCGCGGAAGCACCATGGGACTCATCGTCGGATTATCCGGCGCAGTCCTCGCTTCCCTCGCCTGCGCAGTCATCGCACGCAACTCCTCACGCCTCGCACCCCTATCTCTTGCCCACTCAATTCCGATCCTCGCGGGCGCAGCTGTCATGAGCGCAATTCCCGGCTCTTGGTCAGGTCTTCCCCTTGCAGGCTTTGGAATTGCAGCGATGCTGAGCGCCTCGGTACTCCTTGTCGTCCTCCCGAAAGCCCTGCGCGGATCCGTCACGGCACCGCTCACCTACGGTTTCTCGGCCACAGCAATTGGCCTATTGACTGGCTTCGCACACCTTTCCACGCAACGCGCAGCAAGTGCGGTCTATACCTTATTAATAGTGCTTATTTTGATCGCACCCTGGTTTGCCATGGCCAGAATTCCTGTGCGCGTGACAGGAATCCAAGAAACCATCGATCCCTACGAGGTCGTCCACAAGGTTCACGAGGGTTATATTCTGACCGTTTCCCTCAAAACTGGTGCTTCACTGGGAAGCCTGATCTGTATCCCACTCCTCCTCGATACGCGCTACTCACTGCTCCTCCTGATCTGTGCCGGTGTTGCGCTCTTGCTCTCAACGCGCTCACTGCGCTCACGCACCGAAGTTCTTATCGGTGCACTTCTGGGAATCATCCTGATTCTCAGCGGCGCAATCGGAAGCGCAGTCTTGATGCCTCAGGCACTCATTCCCGTCGTTTTGCTTCTCTTCGTCGCAACCGGCTTGGTCCTGGCACTGACCGTTATTGATCCCAAGATGCGCCCATGGGTCACTCGAATCGCTGACGCACTTTCTCTTGTCAGCATGCTTGCACTAGTGCCGATCGCAACTTTGGTGTGGGGAGTGCTCTAATGCCATCTAATAAGGACATCCTCGAAGCCCAGCGATTCAACCGCCGCAGACTGGTCACCGCCTTCACTTCGGGCACTCCGGGAGGCAAGGAACTCGAATCAAAATCGACCACTCGCCCGCTCATCGTTGGAGCATCCATAGCCGCTGTTGTCGTCTTGATCGCAGTGGCAATTGGACGCTTCTTGCCGACATTGCCATCAGGCTGGGAAAACTCACACCTGATCATCACCAAGGGCGAAGGCGCACGCTACTACTCCATCGAAGGAACCCTGCGCCCGATTTCCAATGTCACTTCCGCGAAGCTTCTCAGTGAGAACGGCAAGATGGTGACCTCGTCGGTCGCGACCTCCTCACTTGAAGGTATTCCGCGAGGAAGTGCGATCGGACTGAGCGATGTCCCCGACGATATCCCTGCAGCCTCCCAGCTTCATTCCTACGAGTGGACGTCCTGCGCCTCGTCCTCAGGTATGAAAACTTGGGTCGCTGGTAACCCCGATGGGCTCCAAAACGCCAACACCGCACTGGTATCAAACGAAGGCCGTCTCTACCTGGTCTCAGGCGGCGTCCGCTACCCCATCGATCCTGCGCGGTCTCAAGCCATTATTAACGTCCTGGATCTATCGGGACGTAACGTCACCCCGGTCAGTGCAAGCTGGCTGAGTTTGTTCACCGAAGGGTCAACATTGGCCCCGCTCAACATCCCCAACTTGGGCCGCCCCGTGTCGGGAATGTCATCACGAATCACGGCCGCACAGGTCGGAACACTGATCGAAGTTGATGAATCAGGCACGCCCAGGCGCTACGTCATCACCGGCGACGGAACGATCACCCCGCTCACGGACTTCTCCTACAAGCTCTACCAGGCCTCGTGGGCAGATCGCGGAAGCCCGCAAAACCTCATGATTGACCTCTCAGAGCTCGCATCGCTGAACGTCTCCACCCAGGGAATCATTCCCGCCGACTGGCCCACTCAAGTTGGCGAGGTCCTCGGCGGCGATGAGCTGCCCTGCGCGCAGTTGACCATCAACCATTCCCAGGCCTCGACGAAGCTCATGTCCCTCTCGACCACCCAAATGGCCCAACTTAAGCCGCGCGATATCAACGTTCGCGGTGGTTCCGGCGCCCTGGTTCGAGCCTCATCTGGCGGCGCGGCAGGACCGGTCATCTTCGTCTCCGACCTCGGCAAGGCACACGGGCTGGGATCAAACCCGGCAGATTCGCTAGCGCGACTCGGCCTGCCCGAAAACGCGGTCTCTCCCCTACCCGCAGCGTGGCTCGCACTGATCCCCGAAGGGCAAGAACTCACCTCGAGTGCCGCATGGGAAACGGTGGGTGCTCAGTGACACGCGTCAAAAAGGCTCTCTTCGGATCCTGTGCTGTGCTTGCCCTCTTTGCAGGCGCAGCAATCCCCGCTGCCAACGCTGACACGCCGACACCGGAAAGCACTCAGAGTGCCTCCGAAAACGAGCACTCACAGCCCAAGGCAGGAAACGGGCCCTCGAAGGCGCCGGAAGAACCCTGCCAAATCGGCGTCGACAAGTGGCTCGCCCAAGCTCCCTCCGCGTATTCCTTCCTCGGAATGAAAGAGGCACTGGAACTCTCGCGTGGAAACGTTCGCGTTGCACTGGTTGATTCCGGAGTCGCCGCGGGCAACGCACACTTTAAGGATGTGGTAGAACCCGGCGTTGACCTCGTCGAATCCGGCGACGGGCGAAAGGACTCCTTCGGGCACGGCACCGCGATCGCCGGACAAATTGCCGCGCGAGAAGTCTCAGGTTCAGGCGTCGTTGGTTTTGCCCCGCAATCCACGATCGTCCCCGTGCGCGTCTACGTCGACTCGAGCGACGACGCCAAGCGCGCGGGCAAGGGGCCGACAGCTGCGCGAACAGCCGACGGTATTCGTTGGGCTGCAGATCAGGGAATTCGCGTGATCGTTGTCCCGCAATCCTTGACCTCTGATGATGTCGCCCTGCGCACAGCAACCCAATACGCGCACTCCAAGGGAGCGCTGGTGGTCGCCTCGGCTGGAAACGTCGAACAGAATGCGAACTCGGGTTCGCAAGACACAGCGGTCCGCTTCCCCGCGGGATACCCCGAGGCCCTGTCCGTGACCGCCGTTGATGCGCAAGGTAACCCCAGTCAGTCTGTCGTCCACGGAACGCACGTTGAAATCGCGGCTCCCGGTGCACAGATCGCAACCACCTTCTTCGCCAACGGTGACTGTATGTTCGCCGCTCAAGGTGCATCGACCTCGTACGCAACGGGATACATGGGCGCAATCACTGCACTGATCGCAGCGCGCTATCCCGATGAAACACCAGACCAGTGGAAGTACCGGCTCCTCGCAACCGCCTTGCGCAGCTCGCCTTCGCAGCGCACCGCCGAGGAAGGGTGGGGAATCGTCGCCCCCTTCAATGCGCTCAATTTTGTCAACGACGGGACCATGCCCGGGCCCCAAAACCCGATCTACCCGCCGATCCAAAAAACCGCGAACCCGGTCATAGTTAAACCGGATCTCCCCGTTGATACGACGACTCCGCGCAGACTGTGGGCACTCGGAATTTCCGGTGCGGGACTAACCATTGTCATCGCAGTCCTGCTGATCCGCCGGCTCCGCGCGAAAGACGAGTAGGGCGAGCGGGTCGGGAGCGCCGCGAGCGGTCGGAGCGCGCAACGAGTGAAGCACCCGGGGTTCTCTTCTGCGGAGTCCCGGCCGTTCTTCGCACTCTCGGTCGTTCTTCCCGCCGCCTAGTGAGCGCTGGATTGAGTCGTTGACGGAGTGCTCGGTTGAGCGCTCTTCTGTGCACTTTGGCTCGGAGTGGGCTGCTCGATCAGCTGCCCATCGTCTCCAATCTTCACGCAAGCCTTCGTCGGCTGCGAAGAACGGCCATTTTCAGCCACCGAAACAACCTCGATGCACACGTCACCGGGAACGGTCTTCACGGAAACCGCATTCTGACGAGTATCCGCAACAACATCATCTTGGCCGGGCTTACTCACCGTGTAAACGTAGCGCCTGCGGCCAGCCGAAGAGGAAGCAGCCGCGGGATCCGTCCAACTCCACTGAATGTTGTCCCCGTTTACGCGGGCAACGAGCTGCTCGACCGCCGGCGGAGGAACGGAAACGGGGTCTTCTCCTTGCGCGCTTGTCGTGACGCTTGTGGAGGGAGTCGGGGTCGTATCGCCGACACCGACGATCTTCCCGCCGCCCGTCAGCATTGCGACAATAACAGCGCCTAAAACAACCATTCCCAAGATGACAAGCGCAACGATCGCGATAATTCTCTTCGGGCCCGAAGATCGACCATCTGGCAGATATCCCAAGGGATGCGAGGTATCGAAAGTGTTCTCGGTCGTATGCCCTGGAGCTCGCCACGAGTCCGGCGCAGGCGCATAGCCCGCCCCAAACGCCTCACTCGCCCCTCCCTCAGCTGCAGGCGCCTGGCCCATCTGCGGATTAGCTGCGGAGGGATCCCCAAGTTCGGTAGCGCCGGCTTGCGTTGGCGCTGCACCTGAAGCACCCTCCTGAGCTGCATTGATCCCCGAGGCCGAGGCCGGGCTGGCAGGAACATCGCCGCCAGCCCCGCCCCCGGTAGGTGCGGGCGAAGTAAAGGAATAATCGGGAGCCGAGGAGGGGCGAAGATCCACAGAAGATGGACGCAGGCGCGTACGCTCCGCGTCAATCGATGGCATCGCACGAAGACGCGTTGCCTCGTCTTGAACGGCTCCCCCAGAAAATTGATCCGACTGGTCCGCATTCCATGACGCAGAAGAGTCCGACGAAGACCCCGATGCAGCCTGCCCACCAAAACTGGAGAGCGCATTTCCATCGCGCAACTCCATCTTCGTCACAGGACGTCCCATGAGCGTCTGGATTTCCTGGAGCTGACGGCCTAACTCGGCGGCAGAAGAGGTTCGCTTTCGAGGATCCAATTGCATCGCGTGGCGCAGGACCCGCTCGAGTTCCTTGGGGGCGTCGGGGCGCGAAAGACCACGAATTCGCCCCTCGTACACACGGGCAGCAACAGAAGCTGCGCTATTGTCACCAACCGGGTCCTCGAAAGGACTACGACCACTCAGGAAGGTCCACAGCGTCGTTGCGAGCGCCCAGACGTCCTGGGTCGGATGCGCATGAGTCGAACGATTGTGCTGTTCCGGAGGCGCCCAAAGAACAGAAAAACCATCCAAGCTCCCCTTCTCCAGAGCGCCGATGCGAGCAGCAACACCAAAGTCACCCAACACCGGGTAGGAGTAGGAATCGAACATGACGTTCGCGGGCTTAATATCGCGATGAACATAGCCATTGCGGTGCAGCATTTCGACGCCGCCGCACAGCCTGATCACGACGTCAAGCGCGCGATCCACGGCCAAGGGCATTCGCCGTACCTGCTCGGCCACATTCGCTACTGGGCAAAACTCCATCTCCAGGTAGGGGCGACCATCTGGAGAGGTTCCAATGGAATACAACTCCACCACGGCGGGATGGCCGGCGATGGAGGTCATCACATCGGCCTCGTGGCGAATCTGCGCATACTCCACCTGATCGCCCACCGAGCGCGCAACCTTCACGGCAACTTCGCGCGCAGGCTGTTCTTGACGATACAGGTGCACGTCCGCGAAACCACCCGAACCAAGCGAACGCAGCCAGGTGTGACCGGGCAGTTCCGGGGGCGGAAGACGACGTGCTGGAACCGAAGGCGTCATGACTGGTGTCCTCTAAAAGGATGGCGGAGGCGTCGACGAAGCACCCCAAGCGGAGATGCTCCATGCTTTTGGCGGTAGCGTGCGCTCAAGGAGGTCACAGATAGGGCGCGACGAATCCTGGTCCAACGCGACGCATTCGATTTCAGCTCACTGCTGAGTTCATCAACGATCTGCCACGATTCATCGGCCTGCTGCGCAAGGGCCTCGTCACCGGAGAAGTCCGCGGTATCGGCCGCACGCGCAACGCGTACTGGTCTGGGCAATTCCTCACCAAACTGGTACCACTGCGCGTTCGACATCGATCCTGGCTTCGCGGCACTCGCCGGCCACAAAGGCGAAGAGGTGAGCATCCACGCGGCCTCCTGGCGAGTCATATCGGTTGGAACGACAACGCCCGCATCGCGCGCAAGATCAACAACCTCATCCCACGAACCCGTAAGCGCACGCGAAGGCACAGCCCCGCGACGCTTCTTACGGCGACGACTCTTCGCCACAAGAATGGCAAGCAACGGAACCGTCAGCAAGGCAAGAACACCGCCACCGGTTGCAATAGCTCCCCACGGGATCTTCAAACGAGAATCATCATTCGAATCCGAACCGCGGTCCGACGTCGAAGGCGGAAGATCTGCCGGTTCTTCGGGAGGCTCCGGGGGTTGGAGCACCTGGGGACGCGGGACCGAGCGAGGACGAGTTTCCTCTGTAATCGGCTTCTGATCCCTGGGCGGAGTCGGGTCAAAAATCGCCCAGCCAACACCCTGGAATTCAACCTCAACCCACGCGTGCACATCCGAACCGCGCAGGTCAATGTCTCCACCCTTCGAGTCATTCGGGTAGGCGCCCATGACAACGCGAGCGTTCATGCCCAAGCTGTGCAGCATGAGGGCCATGAGCACGGAGTACTGCTCATCGTCACCGACCATCTGCTCGCTCTCGAGCATGCGAGTCAAACGGTCCGCACGGCTACCCGGGCGGGACTTGGGATCATCGGCGTTCTCGTAGAAGCCCTTTTCCTTCAGGTGACGTTCGATCGCTCGAGCTTTAGCGAGGTCACCCTGCTCGGCAGCAGACTTCTGCGTCGCAAACTCACGAATTTCGTCTGGGACACTGGTGTCTCCACCGGTATAGGGCACGGCGTGAGTTCCGGAAAGCTGACCATCAGACCAGATCGGAACGATCATCGACTCCGTGGAGTACTCCATGTTCCCGCCCTGGACATTCTTCGTGGTCGACAGCGCGGCATTAGCCCACGCATCGTAGTAAAGACCGTCCTGAAGAGTCGTCGCTTGCGCGGTTGCTTGAGTACCTGAGGCCGATGTGTCCTGGTTGAAGACGATAGTCGAGGGGGTTCCCACGATGGGAACCCACGGCCCCAAAAGCTGCGAGGTCTTCAAGGACATCTGGGCACTTGAGCTACCCTCAACAGGCTTGTGCTGGGGCAAGGTCGATCCCACGTGAATATAGCCGTTTGACGGTCCCCTACCCGGAGACAACATGGTCATCGTGGTGCCGTCGTAGCTATCCATGACACCGATACGCACGCGCGCACCCTCGGGCAAACCATCCACGTGAATCAATGTGTCTTCTTTGAGGTCCACATTGTAGTGACGGAAAGCAGACAGAGGCGAAGGATACTGGCGAGCATCCAACGGGGGTTGAACGACATCACGCAGAACGATGCGCGAATACCACGGGCCATAAAGGTTCGTCAGTGGGACAGCTGCGCCCGCAACCAGGGCAATTACCAAGAGCCCGCCCGCAATTTGGCGTCCCACGTGGATCGTGCCCTGCGACCTTCCCCGAGTTGTTTCACCCAGGGTCGTTGCCGCATCGGCATCGATCGCTCCTCCGACGCGAACGTCTAGACCGGCCTCGAGGCGACGATACTGTCCTGCCCACGCGCACCAGCCCAAGGCAAGCGCCCACCACACAGCGACCAGGTAGATATTCGGGAAAGTTCCACCTTTACCCCACGCGATGCCAACAATGCCCATGATCGCAACAGGAAGAACCGCCGCGATCGCGCGTCCTGACCGCAGAACGAGGAGAGCTGCGATGAAAGAACACAGGAGTCCCGTCAGCCACGGAACCATCGTGGGACCGATGTACGCCGAGGCCGGAGGGGTAACAGTTAACAGGTCTTTCCACGAATACACGACCTGTAAAACCAAGAGCTGCAGGGTCCGGGCGGTCGGAAGGCCATAGAAAGTCGTCGAGGGATAAGCAGCCACTCCACCAACAAGGAAGTGGGTCGCAATGAGCCCCGCAATCGAAGAGATCGTATCCCAACGCCAGAAGGACGAGACCCACGCAACGAAAAGTCCCGCAGCAACGCCAGCGCCGGCGGCACGCAAGCCAGCCCACGATCCGAAGACGGCCTCGTGAATCCAGATTGTTGGAAGGAAAAGCGCAACCAGGCCGATGAGGAACCAGGCGGGCAAACCGGCGCGCGATACTTGGAAACCCGCGCGCGCATCAAGATGAAGGCCTTGTGTCGATGTTGTCATCAGGACAGACCCCCCGCTGCTACCAGTCGAGGCAGATCCTCAAGCGTAGGACAATCCGCCAAAGTTCCATGACTCAAACGACGCATCTTCGGGTGTCCCGGGCGAACTCGGACAACCGCACTGCGCACATCGATCGGAATCGCATTGAGTAACTGCGACGCCTGATTGTCATCGACAGTCGGGGCGACAACGACGGTGACGACGGAAAGTCCCGGGCGCTTCGCGATGGCCTCGCGCAGGCGAGCTATCAGGTCTTCCTCCCCAGAATCCTGAATCGCACACAGGGCATCCAACATGCGCGTCGCGGCAGTCGTTGTCACCCAATCGGTGACGGTCGATAGTGACACATTTCGAGAGGCAGCCATATCTGCAACAGCAAGCGAAGCCGCAACCGACACCGCATTTTCGAAGGAATCTCGGTCACTCCACTGTCCAAGACGGGTATCCAAAATGATCAGGTGGTGAGAACGACGCGTTTCCTCGAATTGGCGAACAACCAAGCGGCCCGTGTGTGCACTCATCGGCCAGTGCACATTACGCCGGTCATCACCGGGAACGTAATCGCGCAAGGCATGGAAAGACACATCCGACGAGGATAGTTTCGCGGTCGTCACGCCTTCGACGTCCGCGTGAATACCCGTGGCATCGAAAGGAATACGGATCGTCTTGGGGTGAACGTACAAAATCACAGGCTTAGACCAGGTGCCGATACGACGAATCAAACCCAAGGGATCGGCTCGAAGCGCGCGAGCGGGACCGACGGTGACAACGCCACGGCGGTGAGTAACGACCGAGAAAACCTCACTCCATACCTCACGACCACCCAAAGGCGGGACCAAGAACTGCAAAGCCGAGGACGCAATAGGAAGCTCGATCAGACCGCTGCGCGCACGGCGATCCGAGGTGTTTTCTGCGGTAATTTCGCCGACGGCCGTCTGCCCGGCAACAATGCGCTGACGCGGAAGACGAATCGAGACCTTGTGAGGGGAAGGAACAATCACCCAGATGATGGCAATAAGGAGAGCACCCGCACCTGCGCAGCCGATGAAGAATGCTTCGACCCAACCCCACAGGTATGAGACGAGTGCAGCAAGGAGTACCGAGGCACCAACAGCCCAACCGACAGAAGTCACCGAGCGCGCGCCATGGCGCAAGTACTTCATGCCTGGAGCCGAGGCAACGGAGTGCGCAAAACGAGCAATGCCCTGGCGGAGCCCGCTCAGAGATTCACGCAGATTTGCGCGCGCCGAGGCCAAGGATGAGCGCTTCTCAGCACGCTTACCAGAAGAGTGCTTACCCACGATCACCCACCTTTACTCGATACTGCAGCGATACGCGCATTGTCAGGCGCTCACCGCCGGGGCGGGAACCGAAGACAGTGCGCGAGCAATCACGCCCTGCGCGGTCGCTCCCGAGAAGGCCGCATCCGGGTCAACAACGATACGGTGTGCCCACACAGGTGCAGCGAGCGCCTTGATGTCATCGGGGAGGACGAAGTGGCGGCCCTGAGCGGCTGCCCACACGCGCGCGCACCGGACCATGCCGATGGCGCCACGGGTCGACACACCCAAGGTTGCGCTGTCATCTTCGCGCGTGGCCTCGGCAAGGGCAGCAACGTACTCGAGCACGGCGCGCTCGGTGTAGGTCTGCGCGGCCAAATCCGCCAAGCGCACAACCTGACCACTATCCAACAGGGGCTTAAGGCGCTTGGAGCGGTCCGGGGCTGCCGAACCGTCGAGGATTTCCGCCATGGCTGCACGCGAGGGATAGCCAACCGAGGCCTTCATCAAGAAACGGTCAAGCTGAGCTTCGGGGAGCGGATACGTTCCCGCCTGCTCCACAGGGTTCTGCGTTGCAATCACCATGAAGGGGCGAGGCGCAGCGTGAGTCACGCCATCGACGGTGACCTGCGCTTCTTCCATGACTTCCAGGAGAGCGGACTGAGTCTTGGGCGAGGCACGGTTGATTTCGTCAGCCAAGACGATGGAAGCGAAGATCGGGCCCGAGCGGAAATGCCACTCGTTGTTCTTCTGGTCGTAGACATTCACGCCGGTGATGTCACTGGGGAGCATGTCGGGCGTGAACTGAATACGCGAATGAGTACCCGCAATGGTCGCAGCAATCGCGCGAGCAAGAGCGGTCTTTCCTGTACCCGGCGCATCTTCCAGAAGGAGGTGTCCCCCGGCGAACATGGTTGTCAGTGCCAGGCGGATCACTGGTTCTTTATCCAGAAGCGCCTGAGAAATACCGCCGACGAGGCCAGCGAAGGTTTCTGCGAAACGCTGGGCATCTTGCGTGCTAAGCGCCATGGGAGGGACTCCATTCATCTTTCAGTTTCGAGTGATGTGCATATTGATTGTGGGTGGCGGGACTCGGTGCCCCGCGCGGGGCGGAGAGAGGTGGCGTCACGGCTACCTCGCAACTGCGCATGTGACTCGGCTGAGCAAAATCGGAAGATTACCCGAATTTGCCTTACTGAGTCGAACGCCCGTTTCGAAGGTGGAATTTGGTCCTCCTCGAGGAGTGAAGGTCGCGTAGCTCTGCGAGAAGTCATCCCACATCGAGCATCGCAGTGGCACCGCGTCACTTGCCCATGTCGAGGGCAATGTAATGCTGACCATCTGGCATTCCGCTAGCTCTGCCCCACGAGCATTCGCGGCGGTGCATTGAGATGTTGAACCGCTGAATGTACCGGGAATGTTAATCTTTGCGGTCTCAATGTTGGTTCCCGAGAGACGACCCCAAGTCGTTCCCAAAGAGTTTTGAGAACCGACAGAAACCTCGAGGACCTGCCCACCACTTGGGTTCAAAGTTGCGCTTCCCTGCAGGACCTTGCCCTGCGTGGGGCTGGCAGGGCCTGACGAGTCCTTGTACCAGAGGATGACTTCATCTGGGGCAAGGTAGCCAGCAGGCGGGGTTGCATCCCAGCTAACGACGACTGAGGTACCGTTCAGAACCATGCTGTACGTGGGAGGTGCCGGCTTCGAGTTTGCCTTTACCGTGACGGGCACAGCGTTACCGGGCACATCTTGGCCGTTCACATTTCCAACCTGGCGGATGAAAATCTGAATGTCGCCATCAGCTCCGACGTTGATGGTTTCGCCGCTGGTCACAGAATTCCACTGCCCATTTCCGCCAGAGCTTCGCGACCACTCCAAGTGCAGGTTGCGGTTATTGAAGCCCTGACCGGGTACGACAGCGAGGCCGTTCACCTTGGTCATTCCGTGCTCGCCCGTTGCGGTTGAAGAGAAGGACGACACATTCGGGTTCAGAGGCGAGGTGTAGACCTGGAAGGCAACCTCAGATGAATCCGAGCTTTGATCGCGCCAGTTGTAGGCCCGGATCTTCACATGGTAGTTCTCACCGGTGGCGAGTTCCGCAGTGTACTCGTTCTTATCTCCACCAACTTCACCAACGGAGCGACCGTTCACCTCGATGGTGTAGCGGGTGATTTCCGCACCATTCGCGTTGGGGGTCGGCCACGTGAAGCGGACACGTCCGCGGTCACCTGAACCACCGAGGTTCTCGACGCGAATACCGTCGGTACGCTCAGGCGGTCCGAAGGGAATGACCTTCTGCGAGTTCTGTGACGTCGGCGAAGGCTCTTCTGCACCGTTACGCGCCGAGATCGCAACCGAGTAGGTCTGACCGTTGCGCAGACCATCGACTCGGTATTCGGTCACATTTCCGGGGACCTCAATCTGGCGCGCACCACCGTTCTCGTAGACGTAAAGCGTGTAGCTCTTGATTGCCGATCCCTGGTTCGTCGGGGGCCTCCAACGCACGATAATTGCACCGTTTTCAGGCTCGACGGTCGGAGGAAGTGGCGCTTCAGGACGCATATCAATGAGAACTTCAGCCGAAGCAGCCGAAGGATCGGAGGTACCGACCGCGTTGTGTGCGACAACCGTGAAGGAGTGGCGAACACCGTTCTCAAGGCCATTCAACTGACATGAGCCAGACTCGCAGGAATAGCTGCGGCCGGTTGCACGGTCCGTCGCCGTGAATCCCGTAATGGTCGCACCGTTATCTGCTCCCGCCTGGAAGGTGACCAGAGCAGAACCGGGGCCGGTCGCCGTGACCGAGACGTTCGTCGGAGCATCGGGACGGTCACGGACAACGAGGCGTACCTTGCCTTCGACGATACGGTCCGGGTCACCGGTCGCATCCATCAAACGGTACCTAACCGTCATCTGCCCACGGAATCCAACAGCGGGGGTGATATTCAGGTTGGTGCCCTGAGGATCGACGGTCCCTTCACCAATTTGGATTGAGGCACCGACAACGCGAATGGGCGTTCCCGGGAAGGGGTTGATCGTGTAACGAGTCAGATCAACGACTTCGAGGCCGCCCGATCGCGCTGTCTCCAAGAGCGCGTCGGAAACCTGGATGAGGGGGCGGGTCGATGCGACAACCGTGATGGGCAGCTGACCGCTGACCGCACCGGCGCCATCATCAACGCTGACAGTCACCATGCCAACCGGACCCTTGGCACGGTCGACATCGGCGCGCACCAGCAAGGTGTGTCCGTCAAGGCTAATTGCCACGCCCTCGGGGAGGTTCGAAATCTCGTACTTGAAGCCCGCAGGATCCGCGCCTTCCGGGTCACGCACCATCTGTGCCAGATCGACTGCGGTAGCTTCTTCACCTGCAGCGACCCTGACCCCGGTCGGAACGAAAGTGACAGGCTGGTTTTGGGTCGCCTCGACCTTCAGGGGAAGAGTCAGTGTCGAGGTCAACGCCGAGTCGTCCCCTGCCGCTCCATCGGAGACTTCGAAGGAGAAGGAGGACTTACCAGACCACTCGGAATTCACGTGGAAGTGAACGTGGCGGTCATCGCTGAGCGTCATTCCCTCATCGATGCCGGCGGAGGGACGCAGTGTTGCGGCATTGGTAATGCGTGGGCTGCGACCATCACGAACAATGACGTAGTCGGCGATATCCAAGGAGACATCTTCGCCGGCTCGTACCTTGACGGGAACCTTAGTGGTGTCAATAGCCGGGTGATTGCGTTCCAGTCCAGGGACGGACACAACCGCCGAGGAACTTAAACCATCAGCGTCAGTGATCGTGTAGACGATCAGCATGCGCTCTTCCTTCGGAGTAATCACCAGGTCAGAGCCAGAAACCTCGACACCTTCAGCCTTCGTCGTGACGCGGAGGTTATTGACATCCCCATCGGGATCCTCGTCGTTGGCCAAAACCGAAACCTTTACAGTTCCGCCCTTGGCGGGAAGCTGCGAGGTCGAGACGACGTCATCGCGCGCGATGGGCGGTTGAAGTTGAGCATCACTGGCGACGTTAATGGTCAATGTGCCACGTGAAACACCGCCGCGATTATCCGTAACCTGGTAGGACACCAAGTAGGAGCCGTCCGCGGCAGGAGTCGTCAGGAAGATGGAGTTACCGTGAATTTCGGGCTTGAGCTCTTCCGTCGAGGTCTGCAAAGAACCCGGAACGAGCGAAATCGTATCGCCATCGGGATCGATGTCATTGGTAAGGACAGCGACGCCGAGCTGCCTATTAGGACGGGTAAGAACCGTGTCCGGTACTGCCGTTGGCGGCTGATTCAAGGTAGCCGGAGGCGCGATACCAACGCGGACTCGCGCCGAGGCCTGCTTGCCCTGACGGTCTTCAACGATGTAGGTGAAGATATCGGTTCCAATGGTATTCGGGGCAGGAGTGTACTCCAGCCAATCGACGCCGAGCTCGACGGTACCCTTGGTCGGGGATTGCTCGATTCCAACAAGAGTCACCGAGTCACCGTCGGGATCGATACCGTTCAAAGGCACGGAAATTCGCGTTGTTTCACCGCTGACTGCCCACGCAGTCAATGCCTTCGGCTGAGGCTGAGCATTCGTTCCATTCTTCTCCAGAACCTCGAAAGTAACCGTTGACGTTGCCATGTTTCCGGCGCTATCGCGAACCGTGTAGGCCACGTGCATGACACCGGGGGTGTTACCGGCTTCGAGGCGGACCAAGTTACCGGTTACGAAAGGCGTGCCCACGGCCTCGTTCGGGGTGTACTGAAGACTCGGGTCAACCTTCAGGCTCAATCCTGAAGGAGAACGGTCATTGGCAAGCACCGGTACCGAGGCGATATCTCCCACGCGCACGCGAGTGCGGTCAGGCTGGAGATCGGGCGGGAGTTTCGTATCTTCCGCAGTCGTGGGAACAACGGTCACACGTGCACGAGCCGTATTCGTTCCGTTGGAAACCACGTAGTCAAAAGAAACTGACGAATCCAGACCTGCGGGCGCAGTGATGCGCAAGAGGTGTCGATCTACCAGGGTGACTTCCAGTCCGAGGCCATCAGGAACCTCAACCTGCTGAACGACCAGCACGCCACCGGCAGGATCGGAGTCATTGTTCAGCGGGGCAACAAGGGCAGAACCGCCCGCTGGTAGAACTGCCAAGTCGTCTTCGGCGACGGGAACTGCCTGTTCATCGACTTGGACAACATCGACTCGGACCACGCCCAAAGCGGTCGCGGGGCCATCACTCACCGTGTAGGTGAACTGGTAAGAGCCAGGGGCCTGTGCGACAAAGTTGACGGTTCCCAGTTCAAGATCCGGAGTGATCTGGCTACCTGCAGGAGCAACAGAAAGTGCAACCAATGAGAGGTTGTCACCGTTGGGATCGGTGTCATTCGCCAAAGGAGAAATCGTTGTGATTTCGCCGGCACGCGCGACATAGAAGTCCGCGTTGGCGACCGGGGGAAGGTTACCGGGATTTTGGACATTGACGGTCAAGGTCCCCGAAGTGGTTGCGCGACCGTCAGAAACTTCCAAAGCGATCGTGTGGACTCCAACGCTGGCGCCCAGGTCACGGATCTGCAGGGTTCCTTCTTCACGGAACTGCAGTTCGATTCCTTCAGGGGCACGCGCATTGGACAAGAAGATCGGGTCGCCGTCCGGATCCTGCCAATCCGTCAAAACGTTGTATTCAATCTGCGCGCGGTGTCCCAGGGCGATACCGGGATCGCGCAGCTGCTTGGGACCAGAATTCATATCCCACGGGTGGACGGTCACCGTCACCTTCGCGGTAGCGACTGCCTGACCGTCGGAGGCCTCGTAGGTGAAGGAGGTACTTCCTGTTTGAGTATCACTAATATCCGTAATCTGCAGCGCCCGGCCGCCACGAGTGCGCGTGACCTTACCAAATTGGGGATCGGTCACTGGACGAGCAGTCAGAACATCGCCATCTGCGTCTGAGTCGTTGTTCAGAACGGGAAGAGTAGTTGTGCGTCCCGGGCGAATACCAAACTCATCATCGACCGCGTCGGGAGGAGTGTTGTGATCTTGTCTTTGGGGATCAGCAATCTGGTCGGTGATCTGAGGAGAATCTTCTTCCTTCTCCTTCTTATCGAGATTGGGATCCTGCTTATCCCAATCATCCATCAGGACCATGTTGTGTTCGGGTAGCCATACGGATCCCGAGGTGGTGTCATTCAGGACGATTCGAGTGCGATTTGTTCTAAAGACGATCGTCGTTGCCTTCTTCAAGGAGTCAACGATCATCTGACTATTCAGGCTGGGATCCGTGCAGTTACGGACATATGCGCCTGATTTTGCCCACGCCCCATACGCGCATCCCTTATGAAAAACGGGACGTGCGGGAGTTCCTGAAGAACCGTCACTTGATGCCGGGATCTTCGTGACCGCACCGCCCTTGAGGGGAACCGAGATCAGTTCACGATCGGTTGCAAGAAGGACCGAAGAAGAATCAGGGCCGACGTCTTGGAGGGTAACGGAAGCGCTAATCCCATCATCTGCAAGATTGCGCAGGGAACCATCGGGAAGAACCAGAACCCTGTTGCGAGTATCCAAGGCGACCGGCTGCTCGCCAACAGCGGTCATCACCAATTCGGCGTTAGCCGATAGTCCCTTAATGTCGGTGGACTTGAGACGGTCAAGCTGTCCCTCGCGAGTCACACTGATTCGTCGTCCAGCGCGCGGGGAGATTGCAAAAAGAGTGCCTTTTTGGGAAACAGTCGCAACGCCTTGATCCATGTCGGTAGCAACTGCGCCCTCATCTGTGTAGGCGGTTGATGAAGGGCTCGATACCTGGGAGAGCCAGACCTGTCCCCCTGAAGCATCCATGACTGCCAAGCGTGAGCCGCCCTGAACAACGCGCGCGTTTTCGGGCAGAGACGTTGCAGCACCCAGTGACACCTGGGCAACATCAACCGGGGCAACCGAGTGAGCGGTCTTATCGGTAAAAGTCACATCGTTTCCGGACTGCCCGATATCAAATTCCGTGGTATTTGCTCGGAAAGCGCCATCGAGAATTCGGGAATCATAGTTCAGGTGGCCAACGAGTTTCTTCGAAGAATTCGTCACCCAAATGCCGCCGTCATCGACGTCGACTTCAGCGGTCGTCACGCCCTGGTGAAGAATGGCAAGAGTCGAAACAGTGACAGTGAAAGCCGCAACCAACGCAGCCGGAATCCGGCGTCGGTTCATGCGCTTGCGCTGAACACTTTTCTTCTGCTTCATTTACTTCTCACCACTCTTGGACAGGATAGAGGTGTCGATTCTTAAAGTTGACCTCTTTTAGTGTCCCACGCACTGCCCTCATTTGAGGAACTGAAGTCCAACTTCACACAGGCTCCTTCGAGCTTTTTCCCGGAATCTCGCGGAAAATTTCGAAGAAATTACATTCATGTACGTATTGAGCGCTGTGGACAAGTGACGCACAAGCCGGGCGGGGGCCTGCGCAACAATTCTCGCAGACCCCCGCCCCGCCTCGTACAACAAGTCACGGCGAACTCAAGGGGGACCACCCAAGGACGTCCACCGCTTACGGCCTCACTGACCGTTGAAGGTGAACTCTCGGTCTTCTCCTTCTCCCTTCACGCCGACAGTGACAACCTGCCCCGGAAGGATATCTCCGAAGAGAATGCGCTCGGAAAGCGCGTCCTCGATATCGCGCTGAATCGCGCGACGCAGCGGACGAGCACCCAGAACCGGATCGAAACCGCGGTCCGCAAGCAGCTCGCGCGCCTCGTCGGTGATCTGGAGCTTCATATCCTGAGCCTCCATACGCTTGGCAAGGTTGGCGATCATCAGATCCACGATCTGCTTGATCTGTTCCTTGTCGAGCGGCGGGAAGACCACGACCTCGTCCACGCGGTTGAGGAACTCGGGACGGAAGTGCTGCTTGAGCTCTTCGTTCACCTTTGCCTTCATGCGCGAGTAATCGTGAGTGATGTTCTCAGTGGACTGGAAGCCCGTGAGCACGCCCTTGTTGATGTCTCGCGTTCCAAGGTTGGTGGTCATGATGATCACCGTGTTCTTGAAGTCAACCTTGCGGCCCTGCGAATCGGTCAGGCGACCTTCTTCCAGAATCTGCAACAGCGAGTTGAAGATATCCGGGTGAGCCTTCTCGACCTCATCGAAGAGGACGACAGAGAAGGGACGACGACGGACCTTTTCGGTGAGCTCGCCACCCTCGTCGTAGCCAACGTAGCCGGGAGGAGCACCGAAGAGACGCGAGGAGGTGTGCTTCTCAGAGAACTCGGACATATCGAGCTGGATCAGCGCATCCTCATCACCGAAGAGGAATTCGGCCAGGGCCTTCGCAAGCTCCGTCTTACCCACACCGGTCGGGCCGGCGAAGATGAACGAGCCACCGGGACGCTTCGGGTCCTTCAGGCCACTTCGAGTTCGACGAATCGACTGAGCCAGAGCCTTAACCGCGGCATCCTGACCGATGACGCGCTTGTGCAGCTCGTCTTCCATCTTGAGCAGCTTCGCGGACTCAGTCTGAGTGAGCTTGAAGACCGGAATACCCGTCGACATAGCCAGAACCTCGGCGATATCGTCCTCACCGACCTCGGCGATTGAGTCGCGCGAGCCATCGCGCCAGCTGGATTCCTTCTGCTTGCGTTCTTCGGTCAGCTTCTGCTCTTCATCGCGAAGAGCAGCGGCCTTCTCGAAGTCCTGATCGTCGATAGCGGACTCCTTGTTGCGCTTCACTTCGGCGATCTTCTCGTCCAGCTCACGCAACTCCGGCGGTGCGGTCATGCGGGAAATACGCAGGCGGGCACCGGCCTCGTCCATCAGGTCAATGGCCTTATCGGGCAGGAAACGATCCGAGACGTAGCGGTCGGCCAGCTCGGCGGCGGCCTGGATCGCAGCGTCGGTAATGATGACGCGGTGGTGGGCCTCGTAGCGATCACGCAGGCCCTTGAGGATGCCCACTGTCTCTTCGACGGTGGGCTCATCAACCTTCACCGGCTGGAAACGGCGCTCAAGAGCCGCGTCCTTTTCGATGTACTTGCGGTATTCGTCGTTGGTGGTTGCGCCGATCGTCTGAAGTTCGCCGCGTGCAAGCATGGGCTTGAGCATCTGCGAGGCGTCGATGGAGCCTTCCGCTGCGCCCGCTCCAACCAGGGTGTGGATCTCGTCGATGAAGAGGATGATGTCGCCGCGAGTGCGGATCTCCTTGAGGATCTTCTTGAGGCGTTCTTCGAAATCACCGCGGTAGCGTGAACCGGCGACCAGCGCGCCCATATCGAGGCTGTAGATCTGCTTGTCCTTGATGGTTTCGGGCACGTCACCGGCAACGATTGCCTGGGCGAGGCCTTCGACAACTGCGGTCTTTCCGACGCCCGGCTCGCCGACCAGAACGGGGTTGTTCTTCGTGCGGCGCGAGAGGATCTGCATGACGCGCTGCATTTCAGTGCGGCGGCCAATCACCGGGTCGAGCTTGTTTTCGCGGGCAGCCTGGGTGAGGTTGCGGCCGAATTGCTCGAGAATCGCCGAGTTTGTCTGGCCGCTTCCGCTTGAGGAGGCGCCGACGCCGACGCTTTCGCGGCCGTCGTCGCCGTTGCGCTGGTAGCCGGAGAGGAGCTCGATCACGGTCTGGCGGACCTTGCCAAGGTCTGCGCCGAGCTTAATGAGGACCTGCGAGGCAACGCCTTCGCCTTCCTTGAGCAGGCCGAGGAGGAGATGCTCGGTGCCAATGTAGTTGTGGCCAAGCTGCAGCGCCTCACGCAAGCTCAGCTCGAAGACGCGCTTGGCGCGGGGGGTGAAGGGGATGTGGCCTTCGACGGGCTTTTCGCCTTCGCCAATGATGTCGATGACAGCTGTGCGAACGGCATCTTTGTTGATATCGAGGCTTTCGAGCGCCTTGGCTGCCACGCCTTCACCTTCGGTGATTAGACCGAGCAGCAGGTGCTCTGTCCCGATGTAATTGTGATTGAGGCTGCGCGCTTCGTCCTGCGCGAGGACCACAACCCGTCGGGCCCGGTCCGTAAAGCGTTCAAACATCGTTTCTCCCTTTTGTTCAGATCGCAGCGAGGCGCGGGCGACCTGGTTTTCACTGACTCCCACACTACGGGGAACTCAGGCCGCGCGCGCGTTTGTTCACCGAGGGCAGATGGGTTTTACGGAGGCTCGGAGAGTATTTAGAGCCCGATCCCGTGTCCACCTTCGGACAAAGTGCGTCAGAGTGCGCGAGGAAAGAACACGAGCTGAACTAAACGCCTCCGTTATGACGCACTTTGTCCGGGGGCGGCGAGGAAGGGGGCAAGGGCCTGAGTGCGGGCTGGGAGGAACGAGGCAAGGGCCTGAGTGCTGGCGGGGAAGGGGGCTGGAAGTGGGCAGAGGGAATAGAGAACAGGGCTGGAGGTGGGGATGTATTGTGTCCGGGAAGAGGAGACAGCCCCGGCGCAGCAAAACCACCGAAAACTGACAAAGGCCGGAGCTGTCACCAGCTCCGGCCCCCTCCTACGACTTGTGTCTAGACCTCAATGACCAAGGTGTAGGGCCCGTCATTGACCAGATCGACCGACATCATTGCACCGAAACGTCCCGTTTCAACATGGATTCCGCGCGCACGCAGCTCATCGACAACGGAATCAACCAGCGGCTCTGCCACAGGCCCAGGCGCAGCCTTCGACCACGATGGGCGCCGACCCTTGCGCACATCGCCATAGAGAGTGAATTGAGAAACGATCAGTACGGATGCCCCGCTGTCCTGAATCGAGGTCTCATCCTCGAAAATGCGCAGCTCAGCGATCTTGCGGGCCAAGGTCTTCGCATTCTCGACCGTGTCGTCATGAGTCACTCCAACAAGGACAACGGCTCCCGGACCGTCAAAGGCTCCAACAACCTGGCCATCGACCGACACTGATGCGCGAGTAACGCGCTGCAAAATTCCACGCATGGGAGTGCTCCTTGGCTCCTAAGTTCATCATCCGCTTGTAGCTGTGCATCCCATAGTTACCAGCGAGACAAGCATCCGGGCAAGACTGAGGCTTTACCGGCTGCCTATTGACTTCCCACCAAGCGCGGGAATATCCGGACGGCGCAATTCGGGATTATGCAGCCCAGCCCCCGGACGTTCCTTCGGCGATACCGAAGATTTCCCGTCGACCGGCACGATCAACTCTTGCGCAGCTGCAATTCCGTCCAAATCCAGCACGACCTGGGGCGGAAGGGCGCGCGAAACCAGTGCCAGCGCGATCGGCCCCATATCTGCATGACGCGCAACCGAGGTCACCATTCCCACGCGACGACCGCTGAGTTCAATGAATTGTCCCCGCTGGGGGATGTCGCCCCTGGATCCGTCCAGTTGGAGGAAAACCAATCGGCGTGCGGGCCTCCCCAGATTCAAGATTCGCGCGACGGCTTCTTGCCCTCGGTAGCAGCCCTTGTTCGTGTGCACTGCGGTTCGCAGCCAGTCCAGTTCCGCGGGCATGGAACGTCCGTCGGTTTCGTATCCCAGACGAGGCCGCCACGCCGCGATGCGCACCGCTTCCCACGCGTTTATTCCCGCTGCGCGGCGCTTGAGCTGGTCATTGCTCCAGGCCTGCCAGAACTCGCGCGCTCTTTCCTTGGGAATCAGGTGAATATGGAAGGAGACGTTCTTTCCCGGGTGCGAGCCACGGAAGTACTCCGCTCCCCCATCGACCACGCCTGGCCACGGGTCATTCCAGGTCATCGCGACCTGTTCATAGTTGGAAACACCACTATTTCCAACGCTTCCAAGGATCCACCAGCCTTGGGAGAGAGTGACTTCAACGCGGAGCGCGAAACGCATGGAGTTCAGCCAATCCGCAAGGCCCTGTGCGCTGCTACGTTCCGTCATCAAGTAGAGGGCTTCGCCGTCGTCGATCGCGCCGGCCGCGTATTCAATGTGGCCCTGCGGATCGAGGATCAAGAGCTCCCGCGATTCCCCCGCTTCGATTCCGGTGAGGACTTGACTGGAAATCGAGGTGAGCCACGTCAAGCGATCTGGTCCACGAACTTCGACGATGGCAAGATCGGGACGATCAACCAGCGCGCGGCCAGCTTCTAAAGCCCACTGTTCTCCGGAAGGATCCCCGTAGTGCGCGATAGCGCCATAGCCTACCGCCGCAGGCTCCGGCGCGGTGTTTTCCGCGCCACCAGGCGCTTCTTCGAAGTTCCCTTCCCCTGTCTGATCAGCGTCAAGATCATCGAGCACAACCGCGCCGGGAAGTTCCGCCAGCGGAGACACCCACTGCGCGTCACCACCCCTTCCGCCATCACCGAGGCCGGTTCCCCCATTCTCCGAAGAGAAACCTTCTCCGACCAGCGTCACTTACTCTTCACCAGCCTCTTCATTAACGCGCATGAGACGTCCCGACAATTCAACCTGGTCTTCTTCGCCGTCAAGCTGCTTTTCGTTCGCCCACAGCATTTCGCCGGCAACGAGGCCGTACATTCGCGAAAGACGTTGGTAGACAGTTGCCGCAGGATCACAAATCAGGGCATCTGTTTCCATCTGAACACGTGGCCCCATGGAGCGCCCCACCCAGCGAGCGCTATAACCGTCACTTTGCGCACCCTGTGCGACCATTTCACGAGTCTCAAACTGGCCGGGTTCGGGCAGCACTCCGGACCCGGGAAGCAGAGAAACATAGAGCGTCTCTTCGCGCATCAGATCGCCAATTTCGAGGGCCGCTACGCCCGTGGCGGCATCCCAGACGGGATCGATCGACTCACGCGCGCTCGCAGAGTAAATCCTTGTCACGAGCTTCATCTGAACGCCACTAATCAGGCCCTCAACCTCTTCATAGATCGGCTGATCTTCGCCTTCATCAACGCTGAGCATCCCCCAGCCTTTCCATTGGCCGAGCATCCAAGCCAAGGGAGCGATTTCAGTGGGCAGATTTTCTGGAATGACCATCATGCATCCAGCCTAAGCGGCCCCACCTTCATCTGCGAACCGAAATTGACTGCCACCGCCCATCCCTGCGCGAACGCCCACATGGACTGGGGTTTCGAGGCAATGGCTCCCTAAGCGAACGCCGCACGTCAACCGAGTCTCACACAGGGATTACGCGACCAAACACTCCACGCAAGTCCCCCGGACACTACCACCCAGCCACGGCCTCGGAAATCGGCTAAATCCCGCCGATCCGGAACATGATATACACGGGCAAGGCGGCGAGCAGGAACTTCGCGCTCCCACGCGCAATCGCGCCCATTGTCGGCCGCGCCCACTCGGTGTCCCCCATGAAACCATCCAAAACGATGACAACCAGAGCAACCGCGATTCCCGTAAACACGCCCAAAATCACGACAGCCGTCGTCAGCCCCGAATAGGCCGCCAGGCCGGGCAGAACAATTGGACTCAGGTCCGCACTTTGGCCGAGCTTCCACACGGCGACGGAGGCAAGAACGCCCGACAGGAGCGCCGCACCAAGCGCGCCAAAAGACTGTGAACGGAAACTCGCACCAATCTGATCGCCCCACACCGTGCACGAGACAATCACGCAAGCGATCGGAACCGCGATCCTCCACCCCTGTGAGGAGGCAAGGGTCACCCATGAAGACGCGGAAACAACCAGGAGCAGCGCGGTCATCGAACTCATGAGCGAAGAAGTCGTCGAGCGCGCCGCCCACACGACCCGCCCGCTCTTCGAATAATCACGCGGCGTTGAGGCCGTAAAAACCTCGACAATCACAAGGCCAACCGTCCCCAACCCCATGACGGCAGTGGCCGCCATAAGGTCCGCGGTGAAAGTTACGACGCCCGCGGAAACACAACCTGCGAGGCCGACCGCGACCTGGGCTGGGACCGTGACCTTCGTGTTCGTCAGCGATGGCCAGCCCGCCGCCAGCAGGCACGAGGCCAAGGCGACGACAACCGCGCACGCCCAGGATTCCCATGGTGAGAACCAGAGGGCACAGGTCGCGACGGAGAGAAGCAGCACCGTAAGAGCAGATGTATGGAGGCCGCGACGAAGCTCGGGTTTAATCGACCGATGCTCGTGAGAGTGCGTGCTCGAGTGGCGGCCTTCGGCTGCAAGCGCGAGTTCTCTCGCTCGAATACCGTGGCGAACACGAATAATGCCTGTGCTCAGTGTCACGGGTTCAATCGTGTCGTCATACTCGAGAACACTACGCGAAAGCTGGGTTGGGCTTTCTTGCACGGGTTCTTCCACCGCGCGTTGAGCAGCGAGTTCACGCTGGCGTTCGCGGCGCGAGGGTAGTTTCGGAGGGGATGACTCGAGGTTCTCCATTCCTCTATAGTCCCACATGGATGCCTCCGGGGTCTTAATCCCAGCGCGGAGCCCCATCATGCGCATGGCACGCTCGTGTTCTATGCTCATGCATGCGCACCGAGTTGTTAAGCCCCGGGCTCCAACTTCTGCCGCTACGAGCGGCCTTCGCGCCGACAGGCGCTTTCGGCTCGGTGCGCGCTTTTTTATGCGCAAATGACGCCCACACGCACCGACGCCGCGCTCCCCCTCAACAAGGAAACGCGGCGCCGGCCTTAAAAATCACGTCGTGTCGGAGGATTACTCCCCAAGCAGCGGGAAACGAATCACCGTTGCCTCGCGACCGGGACCAACACCAATCGAAGAAATCCTGCAGTTCACAAGCTCTTCGAGGCGAAGGATGTACTTCTGTGCGGCCTCGGGGAACTCATCGAAGCTCCGGCAGCCGGTGATGTCCTCGCTCCAGCCCTCGAGCATCTCGTAGACGGGGGTCGCGCGCGCGAAATCAACCTGATCCGGGGGCATTTCATCAACGACAACGCCATCAAGCTCGTAGCCGACGCAGACGGGAATTTCCTTGTAACCGGTGAGAACGTCGAGCTTGGTCAGGCACAAGTCGGTCAATCCGTTGACACGCGTCGCATAGCGAACAACAACGGCATCGAACCAGCCGGTACGACGCGGGCGCCCAGTGGTGACGCCAAATTCTCCGCCGCGCGTGCGCAGGTCGTCACCGACCTCGTCGGTAAGTTCGGTCGGGAAGGGGCCCTCCCCCACGCGAGTCGTGTAGGCCTTTGCAACACCGACAACGCAATTGATTCGAGTCGGGCCAACGCCCGCGCCCGCGAGTGCGCCACCGGCCGTCGGATTCGATGAGGTCACGAAGGGATAGGTTCCGTGATCGATATCAAGCATGGTTGCCTGACCACCCTCAAAAAGAACGGTATCGCCGCGGTCAAGAGCATCATTGACGACCAAGGACACATCGCACATCATCGGCTCAATGCGATCGGCGAAGGACAGGAGGTGGTCGGTGACTTCAGCGGGGTTCAGGGTAGGCAGACCCACGGCCTCGAAAATCGTGTTCTTGGGGGCGAGCGCGGCCTCGACCTTGGCGCGCAGTGTCTCGGGGTGGAAGAGGTCCTGGATGCGGATACCGATGCGGTTCATCTTGTCCGCGTAGGTCGGGCCAATGCCGCGTCCGGTCGTGCCGATCTGGTTATTGCCGCGCGCGCGCTCGTTGGCTTGGTCCATGAGGCGGTTGTAGACGGGGATAATGTGCGCGTTTGCCGAGATCAGCAGGCGCGAGCAGTCCACGCCTCGTGCTGTGATGGCCTCGATTTCATCGAAAAGAACATCGAGGTCAACGACGACGCCGTTACCGATGATCGGAGTGACGCCTTCGGAGAGGATTCCCGCGGGCAGGAGGTGGAGGGCGTACTTCTCGCCATCGATGACGACCGTGTGTCCCGCGTTGTTGCCGCCGTTGAATTTAACGACGTAGTCAGTGTGTTGTCCCAGCTGGTCGGTAGCTTTTCCCTTGCCTTCGTCGCCCCATTGGGCGCCGAGAACGATGACGGCGGGCATGTTTTCTCCGTTATTCAATGCGTTGAGCGGGTATATGAAGTGATCGCGTCAGCGAAGGCGCAACAGGCATAGTTTAGCCGAGGATTGCCGAGGCCGGGTTGAGCGGGCTTTCTTGTCGCAAAGCAGGTGCTACTGACCTTTGCGTCGCCGCGTTGTGGATCGTTAGCGGTCGGGAGGCAGCATTCCGCATGTCCGCTGATTCCACAATAAAAAGGCCTGCGCGCAGGAAGAACACCCACGCGCAGGCATAAGATCAGTCGCGATATTTCACTTGGCTCCGACGATGACAATGGCAAGCCACGCCGTTGCAGAAGAGAGCGCTGCGAAGAGTTCGATGGCAACAGACCACCCGAAAGCTTTCAGAACTTGGAGTGTCGAGGCCGTTGCTGTCTGCTTGTCCGTGGCACGAAGGTACTCAGCAATGTAGGTAGCCGCGACCATTCCGATGAGCAATCCGAAGGGGAAAGCCGCCACAAGTCCCGTGAGAGCAGAGAGGAACCATCCCACGAGGCCACCGAAACCACCCCACACCAGTGTCGATTTGGGGATTCCTGCTTTGGCGATCTGCCGCGCGGGGATCACATATTTGAGAATCGCAGCGATTCCCAGAAGGACCGCAGCGATCGCGAAAACAGTCCAGGCGATTCCCGTTCCCGTCATCCACGCCCAGACAAAGATTGCTCCGCCAATGAAAGGCGAAGATGGCCAAACTTGAACGACTGCACCGATGACGCCGACAAGAATGACCAAGCCGATGATGATTAGACCAATTGAACTCATGAGCGGATCATAGCATTCTTGAATCTGAAATTTTTCAGTGAGTAATTATGACGCTACTCAGTCATGATTTCGGCCTTATTCGGCTTTGATTTGCACCCACAATAGAAGACACAATAAGGTGCCGAAGCACGTCCCCGAGCGAAGGAGTGAACGATGGGTTTCATTAAACACCGAGATCCCAATAAACATCCCGGTATCCTTACAACGTCGGTCGCTCGCTATTCAGCGATGTACCCGGTCAATGAATCGCCCGAGCACGCTGTGGGACGCTGCCTTGATTTTTGGAATCGTTTCGGCGCACGCGGCGAAACTCCCGGATACAGGGAGGAGCTTGCCCTTCACGGGTGGACGGGCACCGAGATCATTATCGGCTCAGACCTCAAAGAGTTGCTATGGTCGGGAATTTCTGATGATTGGGTGAACTTTGCGCCGCGTTTATTCCCGCAAAAGCTCAAGCGTTCGATGCTCGGGAGGAACCGGGTGCTGGTTGCCGCGCGCCGCGCGTCCGCAGGAGGAGAGTTCTTTACTGAGCTTTACTGCACTCCAAGCGACATCATCGCGAATAACGACTCGATTCTGAACGATGTTTTATACGAGACACTGCACCAGTTCGAAGAGGAATACCGAAACACTGGTCTCTTGCGCGGGGGTGCAACGTATTTCTACGCCGCCGACCTGCCGAAAGACCACTTCTTAGAGACGCAAAACATCTACTGCATCCGCAGAGACGTCAAGCGCCGCCGCAAAGGCAAGATTTAAGGAAATGCCCCCTGCGCAGGCAGGGGGCATTGTTGTCGCTGAGCGCTACTTTCGCTACTTTTCTGCGCGAGCGCGACGAAGCGAGTCAACCTCGTAGAGGGCAATTCCCGTGGCAACTGCCGCGTTGAGCGATTCCACCGCCGAGGCGATCGGGATCGACACGATCTGATCGCAGGTCTGACGAACCAAACGAGACAGGCCACTTCCTTCAGCTCCAGTGACGACGACCAGCGGGCCGTCGGCAAGCTTGAGATCGCGCAATTCGGTGTCGCCGCCCCCATCGAGGCCGACAACGAAGAAACCGGCCTTCTTGCAGTCTTCGAGCGCTCGCACAAGGTTTGTCGCACGCGCAACAGGCACGCGTGCCGCCGCTCCAGCTGAAACCTTCCATGCAGTGGTGTTCACGCCTGCACTGCGGCGCTCGGGGATAATCACCCCGTCCGCGCCAAAAGCACCAGAACTACGCAAGACAGCGCCAAGGTTATGCGGGTCAGTGACCTGATCAAGGGCGACTAAAAGCGGGATATCCAGCTGCTGCAAAGACTCCGCAATAAGATCCTCAACGTCGCGGTATTCGTATCCGCGCACTTCAATGGCAACGCCCTGGTGGACCGCACCGTCAGTTGCGACGTCTAGGTCGCGGCGCGTGACCTCGTAGACCGGCGCTCCCATTCCCGAGGCCAGGCGGACAACTTCTTCAACGCGGTCGTCCTTCACGTTGTCAAGGACAAAGACACGTTCGATGGGCACTCCCGCGCGTGCGGCCTCGGCAACGGGATTGCGGCCGGCAATCAGCTCGTGGCCCTCAGCGATCTTGATCGAGGACTTGGCGCGGGCACGCGCGATGGCGGCTTCCTGAGCCTCCCGGGCTTCGCGGGCTTTCTTGCGCTTAAATGCGGGATGGTAGGTGCGGTCCTCGGCCTTGGGCGTCGGGCCTTTACCTTCGAGGCGACGGCGCGAGTGACCGCCAGTGCCGACCTTCGGGCCTTTCTTCGAGCCCGGTTTTCTTACGGCACCGCGACGTCCATCATTTCCAGCCATCGTGTCTCCTTGTTTTGTCGTGAACTGACACAAGCATACGGCGTTCAAGTCGCGTAGGGGCCTCAAGGGCGCGTGTGGGCAAATATCACACTAGAGGGATCAGTCCCGCGAGAGCATTGCAGCGATCCGTTCAACCGTCGCACCGCTGCGGATTGTCACCTGGCGATAAAAGTCCTCGCGCATCAGGTACTTGTGGTAGGCGGTCTTGAGGAACGAGGCCTCGTCGAATTTTGCCCAGAACACGGCATGCTTGCCAAAGTGGACGGATTCATCTCCCAGCACCATTGCTTCGATGCGCTCGCGTACGTGGTCCTGCTCTAACCCGCGTGTGTAGAAAAGAACGTCGCGTCGAGCGGCGTCCCCATGCCACCAGTGGGGTAGATCAGACAATTCCATAAGGTATTCCTGCCCAGACAGGAGAGCCAAGCGAATCGGGAAGGAATAGTATCGATCTAGGACAGACTCGACGCTACGAGCCACTTCTTCATGCGTAGCATCGGCTATAAAAACAAGGTTCCCGCTGTTGATGTATGAGCGTACTTCCACAAAGCCTTCACACGCGATTTGCTCACGCAGTTCGCTCATGACGACCTTGTTCTTACCACCGACGTTGATGCCGCGCAGTAACGCTACATACTCCATCATTCCTACCCGTCTGCACACTACCTGGTCTATCCGATGCTCCAGGTTGCTCCCTCTTTCCCGTCGGCGACCTGGACTCCCGCTTCTGCGAGGCGATCACGAATCTGGTCAGCTGTTGCCCAGTCTTTGTCGGCGCGCGCCTGGGCACGCTGCTCGAGGAGAGCACCAACCAGCACGTCAAGCGCATGCTTTTGCGGGTCATCCCCGGTGTTTCCCGAGGCCGACGCACCCGCGCCTGCGTGTGCCCACTGCGGCGAGGCCGGGTCTAAACCGAGCACATCAAGCATGGAGCGAACCAGGATTTGCTGGCGTTTAATGGCCTGGGAATCACCATCTGCCAGGGCAATATTGCCCAGCTTGAGCTGTTCGTGGACTGCGGCAAGGGCGCCTGCAACATTGAGGTCGTCATTCATTGCCTGAGTGAAGGCTTCGGGGAGTTCTTCGGGGCTCAAGAACAGCTCCTCCGGGCTTGCTTCACCGACGGCCTCGATCGAGCGAGTGACAAAAGTCGAGAACTTTTCCCATGCTGCGTTCGCATCCGGGAGGGTATCCGGCCCCCACTCGATAGCGCTGCGGTAGTGCACGGTCGAGAGAGCCCAACGCACCGCAGCTGCTGGGAAATCCTCCGTGAGGGTGTCGATCGAGAGCACATTTCCCAAGGATTTCGACATTTTTTCGCCCTTGGTGGTCACCCATGCGTTGTGGACCCACAGGCGCGCGAAGTCCCAGCCGGCTCCGTGAGACTGTGCCTGCTCGTTTTCGTGGTGAGGGAAGCGCAGGTCGATTCCGCCGCCGTGAATATCGAAAGCCTCACCCAAGTAGCGGTACGACATAGCCGAGCATTCGAGGTGCCAGCCCGGACGTCCCTTCCCCCAAGGGGAATCCCACGAGGCCGTGGCTGGTTCTTCGGGCTTTGCAGCCTTCCAAAGCGCGAAGTCGCGTGGGTCCTTCTTCCCAGCCTCGGTTGCCGAATCGATCTGCGATTCATCTTCCGTCGTTCGCATATCTTCCAGGCGCTGGTGAGTGAGGGAACCGTAGTCTTTCTGAGAACTCACACTGAAGTACACGTTTCCCGCGCCATCGCTGTATGCGTGACCACGATCGACCAAGCGTTGGATCAGAGCAATCTGTTCTGGGACGTGCCCGGTCGCACGCGGTTCATAGGTGGGGTCAAGCACACCGAGCTTGTGATAAGCCTCAGTAAATTCGCGCTCATAGCGCTGCGCCCACGCCCACCACGGAACCCCAGCCTGGGCAGACTTATTCAGGATCTTGTCGTCGATATCAGTGACATTGCGAATGTAGGTCACTTCCAGACCTGCGCGCTTGAGCCAGCGGATCAGTGAATCGAAAGCAACCGCCGAGCGCAAATGACCGACGTGAGGGGACCCCTGAACAGTCGCACCACACAGGTAGATTCCCACGTGTCCAGGAATCACCGGTTCCAGCGGCTTCAGACGTGCAGTTTTCGAATCGTACAGATGAAGGCTCATGCTCTCATGGTAAACGGTGCTACCTGCATCTGGAGACCAGTTCAGTTCCCGGGACCGTGTAAACGCAGAGAAATTACCTTCCCGGCTGCACGCGCGTGCGAATCAGTTCCTTAAGAGCATCAACATCGCGAGGCAACGCAGCGACCTTCTGTTCATGCCCCTCAATATCCGCAAAACGCAACGGAACCGGAGGAACAAAGCCCACGGCCTCGGCAATCGTTTCCTCAAACTTCACGGGAAGCGCAGTCTCCATCACCACGACTGGGCCCTCCAGCTGCCCAGCGACCTGACGGGCAACCTGCACGCCATCGGCAGTGTGGGGATCGAGGAGGTAGTGCGATTCCTCCCAGGTGCGGCGGATTTGGGCGAGACGATCTGCGTGCGTGGACGAGGCCGCGCAGAAGCCGAAGTTCTGCTGAAGTTTTGCGAATTCTTCGGTTCCAGAAAGGTCGAAATAACCCTGCGCGGCAACTTGGTTGAAAAGATCGCGCGTGCGCGCGGCATCTCGGCCCACAAGATCGAAGATGAATCGTTCAAAGTTCGAAGCCTTCGAGATATCCATCGAAGGCGAGGAAGTCGCAAGAGTATCTTCACTGCTTCGAACCCGGTAGACGCCCGTTCGGAAGAACTCCTCAAGAACGTTATTTTCGTTTGTCGCAACGACCAGAGATTCCAGGGGAAGTCCCATTTGGCGGGCAATGTGCGCAGCGCAGATATTGCCGAAGTTGCCGGAGGGAACGCACACGTTCACGCGCGCGTCTTCACCAAGGCGCTCACTCAGGCGCAACCATGTCGCAATGTAGTAGACAACCTGGGCTAACAGGCGTGCCCAGTTGATGGAGTTGACGGCACCGATGTGCCACTGCTGTTTGAAGTCGGCATCGATGTTGACGGCTTTGACCAGGTCTTGGCAGTCGTCGAAAACTCCATCAACAGCCACGTTAACGATGTTCTCATCGAGGAGAGAGAACATTTGTGCGCGTTGGAAAGGCGTCATGCGACCGGCGGGCGTCAACATGACAACGCTCAGTCCCTTGCGCCCGCGGAGGGCATACTCGGCGGCGCTTCCCGTATCACCCGAGGTCGCACCGACGATGGTGAGCCAATCTCCGCGGCGTTCAAGTTCATACTCGAAAAGCTCGCCGAGCAGCTGCATGGCCATGTCCTTGAATGCGGCTGTGGGGCCGTTGGACAGGTGCGCAAGCCAGAGGTTTTCTTCCTGGTTCAGGCAGGTTACGGGGACAATTTCGGGGTCGGAAAAGACCGGGGTGCGGTAGGCACGAGCGCAGATGGCTTCAATATCTGAGCGGGGAATATCGTCGATAAACAGCTCAAGAACTCGAGCTGCAAGGGCGGCGTAACCGCGTTCTTTGAGCAGTGTCTGCCACTCGCTCAACTGATTACTGCTGAGCGATGGGTAGCTTTCGGGCAGGTACAGGCCGCCGTCAGGCGCAAGTCCAGCGAGCAAAATATCGCAGAAGGACGCGGAAGTGGCCTGGGTGTCTCTGGTCGAAATGTAACGCACGGTCTCACCCTACCGTGAGCACAGGCAGGCAGCGGGGTGAATCGATTCATCTGAGACGCTTTGCCTGAGTTGAGAAAAACTGTACGCAAATGCCGGCGAGGACATTTAGGCTACTGGCATGAGTGAAATATCTTCCCCTTTTCGTGTCGGACACGCAATCGACGTCCACGCCTTTGCTTCATCCGTTTCGCCCCATGACGGGAAAACGCTGATGCTTGCCTGCCTGGAATGGCCGGGGGAAACCCCTCTTGAAGGGCACTCTGATGGGGATGCCGCTGCCCACGCGGCCTGCGACGCGCTTCTCGCCGCTGCCGGCCTCGGAGATCTGGGAACGAACTTCGGAACGGATCGCCCAGAATGGTCGGGTGCCTCTGGGCAAGCGTTCCTCACGGAAGTTAGGCGAATGCTCTGCGAAGCCGGATGGACGATTGGAAACGTCACCGTCCAAGTAATCGCAAAACGGCCGCGAATGATGAAGCGACTACCCGAAGCCTCAGAAAAGATGAGCCAGATTCTGGGGGCTCCAGTGTCAGTTTCAGCTACAACGACTGACGGCCTCGGTTTCACCGGAAGGGGGGAAGGAATCGCAGCAAGCGCAACAGCATTGATTTTCCGCGCGTAGGGACTATGCGGATGCCCCAAGCTACTGCAGGCTATCGAGCCGCGCCTTCGCCGGGTGAACGAAGAGCGTCAAGATCAAGCCCAGAGCCAAGATCAAAATGATGCCCAGAATTCCCCAGTAGGTGTAGTCGTGGCCAGCCGGCGTCCACCTGCGGCCAAGGTTCAAGAACACCGCGTACATCGCGGGGGCCAAGAAGGACACTGCTCGTCCTGTCGTCGCGTAGAGCCCGAAGACCTCGCCTTCACGACCTTCGGGAATCATGCGTCCCAGGAAAGACCGAGATGCAGACTGAGTCGGACCGACAAAAACGCACAGAGCCAAACCAAAAGTCCAGAAAATGATCTTTCCGCCGTTGTGTAGGAAGAAGACGCTCATTCCCGCAACCACCATGCAGCTCAGTGACAGCACAATGAGCTGCTTCGGGCCAATGACGTCATCCAAGGTGCCCATCGCAATTGTGGCAATTCCTGCAACGATATTCGCGGCGATCGCGAAGATAATTACTTCACCCGATGTGAAGCCGAAAGCGGTACCCGCCAAGATCGCGCCGAAGGTGAAAACACCAGCGAGCCCGTCACGGAAGACCGCCGAAGCGATTAGGAAGAACAGGGTGTGCGGAGTGTCCTTAGCCAGGGACTTCACCGTACTTCCCAGCTTGCGGTAGGAATCCCATAGGGTCTCGTGTTCGCCGTGCTTTTCGTCAATGTGCTTGGGCTTAACCGGGTGGAACATCAACGGCAAAGAGGACAGCAGCATCCACAGCGCGGCAATGACCATCGAAACTCGAATATTCAGCCCATTCTCGTGGGTAATTCCAAACCAACCGACCTCGGGGTTAATGAGGCCGACGTACAGAATAAGGAGCAGAACAATTCCACCAACGTAACCCGAACCCCATCCAAGGCCCGAAATACGGCCCATGTTGTCCTTCGTTGACAGGTGGTTCAGCATGGCGTTGTAGTTCACCGAGGCGAACTCGAAGAAAATATTTCCCACACCAAGCAGGCCGATGCCCAACAGCAATCCCCCACGCGGCCCCAGGGGTCCCTGCGGCGCAACGAAGAACATCAACGCCAGGCAGATCACCACAAGAACCGTGAAGATTGAGAGCGCGACGCCACCTTTTCCACGGCGGTCTGCCCTCTGTCCGGTAATCGGGGCCAAGAGTGCGATGATGATTCCCGCGGCGAAAAGACCCCACGAGAGGTAATCACTGGCAGTTCCCTTGTCAGTGAAAGTGCCATCGTGTGTCAGGTACACCGAAAAGACGAAAGTCGTTGCAACTGCGTTGAACGCTGCCGATCCCCAGTCCCACATTGCCCACTCAATAACGGGCTTCGTCAGGATCGATGATTTCTTCTTCGACGAAGCATTCATCGACTGAGGGGTCGTCGTTTCACTCATACTCACTCCTTATGCGCCTACGACCTTAGGCCTACAAGTGAACCTAGCACGGCACAGTTCAGAAAAAGAAAAAATAGATGTGATGGTCGTCAAGCTTGAGCGCCCCCGGCTAGGATCGCACGAGCAAAAACCAGATCAATTGGGGTCGTAATCTTGAGTGCACGCCCCTCACCCGGGACGATCCGAACGGGAATCCCCGCGCTCTGAGCTAAGCCTGCATCATCAGTAAGCGCTGTTTCCTCACTGTTTCCAAAGGACGCGGCACCCCTATGCAGTTCCCGAATCACCGACCACGGAAATCCCTGAGGAGTTTGGACAGCAACCAGTCCACTACGATCAACGGTCGCATCGACATAGCGCGCGCTCGAGGATTCCCCCGCCGAGGCCTCGTCAATCAGGCGGAAACTCTTCAAGGTATCGGAAACCGGAAGCCCCGGAATGACAGCCTTCTCACCAGAGCGGAGGGCTTCGATGATCCGCCGAACCAGCTGCGCAGACACCAGGGGGCGCGCAGCGTCGTGAATCAGCACCGGCGTATCCTCCCCCACTGCCGAGGCCGTGGGATCCGATACAGAAATGGCGCACTTTCGGGCAGCGGTATCTTCCCCCAAGATTTCTGCAAGCGCATCCAAGCCTGCCGCGACAGAGGCTTGACGCGATAGAGGAGAACCGGGGACAACACGCGAGATTGCGCGCAATTCCGGCGAAGAAAGCGCCTCGTTAAATTCGTCGAGGTGAGCGGGAGGCGCGGTAATGATCGAAAAGGCAACGCCGCCCGCGTGCAGATTAAGCAGAGCACGCTCAACAAGAGACATACCCTCAAGATCGACCAAGGCTTTGGGGCGATCCGAGCCCAGCCGACTACCCGATCCTGCGGCAGTGATTACCGCAAAAACTCGATCGGAATGAGTCTGTGTCACTCTTCCGAATCGTCTTCCGGGAGGTCGTCCGCGATGGCGAGGGAGGCGTCGTATCCCTCGGCAAGGACCTCATCGAGTCGAGCAGCAGCAGCGGACTTATCGATGCCGCGGGCAAGAGCAAGTTCTGAACTGAGGATCTGACGCGCCTTCGTCAGCATGCGCTTCTCGCCCGTCGAGAGCTTCTTTTGATCATCGCGACGAGTAAGATCGCGGACAACCTCGGCGACCTTCACAATGTCACCGGTCGCGATCTTCTCTTGGTTTGCCTTGAAACGACGAGACCAGTTCGTCGGTTCCTCAATATAGGGAGCGCGAAGAACCGAGAGAACGGTTTCAAGCCCGTCTTCGTCCACAACGTCACGAACCCCAACAAGGTCAACGTTTTCGGCGGGAACCTGAATAGTAAGATCTCCCTGGCTCACGCGAAGAGTTAGGTAGATCTTCTCTTCTCCGCGAATCATGCGGGTGGAGATTTCCTCAATCTTGGCGGCACCGTGGTGAGGGTAAACAACGGTCTGACCGATCTCAAATGACATAGAAGAAACTCCTGCACTCCAGCTGAACTGCGGTTTATATTCTATCAGTTCGTGCCCTTTGTGTGCCCGGGACGAGAACTCGCTTTTTCCTGAGGATTCACAGAGCTTTGCTGCCTGAAGTCTTTCCGCGGGAAGGTAGCAGTTCTCCCGCGGCCAGCAGTTACCGAAACTTCAAAGTCGGACGCGCTCTTCCTTCCCATGTCCCTCCGCGTACAAGTGGCCCCGGGGCCCGCTTCCATCTACCGAAATGAGTCTCGGATTTCTCTCCGCGCGCAAGCGATCCCTAGCCATTAGATCGGACTCTGAGTCGTTTTCGTCGCCTCGCTTGCCAGAGAAGAATCTCGGAAAGCTGTCTCAGAACGAGGGATGGTTCGGCCAGCGCACTCCACCGCAGACGAACGACTTTCCAGCCCTCGGCCTCGAGACGACGCTGGCGATCTTGCTCATCTTCAATCACCGAATGAACCTGATCGACGGTATCCCCATATTTCTGGCGGCCATCAAATTCATATGCAATTTTGTGCCTTGGAAAAGCAATATCGACGAAACACTGCCGACCGACAGCAATGACTTCATATTGGGTCTGCATTTGAGGAGCCCTGGCAGATTGCAAAATGAACAGGAGACGAGATTCGCCGGGAGATTCGCAGCCTGCATCAAGTCTGGGGATCAAGGATCGAAGCTTGGCGGCGTTACGAATATTGCGGGCAAGGCTCGCATGAATGAGTTGAAGATTCTCTCGAACTGAGCGTTCCCGGGCGCGAGAAACCTCTTGCCTGAAACGATTGAAGTTGACGATGGCCGCAAAAATCATGTTGATCTGGGCAAAAAGATCAGCCAAGTGCACGTGGCGAGGTGCACGCGTCACGCAGCGGATGAGGAGAGATTCTTGATCTAAGAAACGCAGTCCTGAAACAGTCTTAAGACCCGCACGCCCATCACAATGACGCGGGCGGACGCTGATCGCAGCTGCGACGACGTGCTGATCGAGAGCAACTGCTGGGAAATGCAGAGGACGAAGGCTGTGATCTTTGCCGTGACACAAATCCGGAGCGAGGGCAAAGTCGTGCGTGTAGCCATAGATAAAGAGTGACAGACGAGAATCAAGCACGAGATAGGGGCGTCGGTGGATCGCCGCCAGAGCTCGTGCGACCAGGACCACGAATTGACCATTCACCAGCCCTTGATGACAAGCCGATCGGAGGACAGATGAGGGAAGATAACTTCCTCTGATGATCCGAACGATTTCACCGGATCGACAGCGATTGGCGAGAACTCGTCGGTTACTTGTAGACGAGTAGAGCATTGCTTGGGACACACTCCGAATAATCGAGCAGATGAGACGTGGCTCAATAACGAGTTTCACCGCACCCTCCTCTTTCGGATCTGCACCCGAGAAACACTGTTCATCTATCAGCAAGGATGCGTGCTGAAACTTCAACGGGTGGAACAGTTACGCAATCTGTGGATAACTCAGCGCAAACACAACACTGTGGATGCGCAATCACGACACTTTAGGTCAGAAACCGAACCCGCATACAGCAGCTACTCAAATGGCCCACCCGTGCAATCGCTGCCCTAGCGCGCCCAAATCTCCATACAACCGGACAAAGTGCGTCTGGATGAGGAGGCAAAGGTACAAATACTGCGAATCGGTTGATGCTCTGACGCACTTTGTCCGGGGTGAAGCATCGCAACAGCATCAGCGCAGGAACTACAACGATCTTCCCCTCCGCGTCAATAAACAGAACCCCACAGCAGATATAACGAAGTCCCGGCATCGCCTGAAAAGGCGACGCCGGGACTTCGCTCAGATCACTTGCCCTGGTTAGCGACCGCGGCGATCTTCGCCTCGGCCTCAGGATCCAGGTAGGTGCCGCCCTTCTTGATGGGCTTGAGGGTCTCTTCATCAAGCTCGTACACCAGCGGAATACCGGTGGGGATGTTCACGCCGGCGATATCCTCGTCGGAGATCTCATCCAGGTGCTTGACGATGGCGCGCAGGGAGTTGCCGTGCGCGGCAATCATGACGGTCTTTCCGGTCTTGATCGCGGGAACGATGGTTTCATCCCAGTAGGGCAGCAGGCGTGCGATGACGTCCTTGAGGCATTCGCTCATGGGAACGGGCTCGCCGGCGTAACGGGGATCCTGATCCTGCGAGAACTCGGAGCCAGCCTCGATGGCGGGCGGAGCCACGTCGAAGGAACGGCGCCACAGCATGAACTGCTCTTCGCCGTATTCGTCGCGGATTTCCTTCTTGTTCTTACCCTGGAGCGCACCGTAGTGACGCTCGTTGAGACGCCAGTTGCGCTCAACGGGGATCCAGTGACGGTCAGCGGCGTCGAGAGCCAGGTTCGCGGTCATGATCGCGCGACGCAACATCGACGTGAACAGGAGATCCGGAAGAACACCGGACTCCTTGAGGAGCTCACCACCGTGGGTTGCTTCCGCGCGGCCCTTGTCCGACAGCGGAACATCCACCCAACCGGTGAAGAGGTTCTTTGCATTCCATTCGCTCTCGCCGTGGCGGAGCAGCACCAGTTTGTAGGTCATGCTCCTATTCTTTCACCCTTTTCCCATATGTGTCAGGACGTGTGTCATGCATCATCTATTTCACATGCACTCGCAAACAAATCAACCATGATCAGTCCATATCGAGTACCCGCCCAGCAAGCACCCAGCAACATTCCTTTAAGCTTTCCGCATGAGTGACACAACATCAAAGCGCCACTTTTTCCATACGGCGACCGCGTTGACCGCAATGGCCGCACTCTTTTCTCTGAGTGCATGCTCCCAGAACACGCCTTCTACTTCAACGACAACCGAGACAACGCAAGCTCCCGAGCCCTCCGCCACGACGGCCACCGCAGTGCCGGCTGTCGCAGGTTACAAGCCCGGCGAGATCCCGCCGATTCCTCTCTTCAAGGTTCCCCCGATCGGTGTCTTCGCTTCCAACGCGGACAAGGCTGTTATCGACGCGACCTCAAAGATTTCCTCCGTTCCCGGCGTGACAGTTGCTCCCGCCGTGTGTGCCGGCTCCGGTCTTATCACCAACGGCGGAAACACCGTCCTTGACGGTGACGGCTCTGGTGTTTCCAACAACGGCGATAAGCAGGTTGTGAACAACGGCGACGGCTCCGGTGTCATCAACGAGGGCCCCCTGAACATCGTCGTCGACGGTACGGGCGGCGGTGTCTACAACGATTCATCCACCGGCCTGAACATTGTCATCAGCGCTGACGGCTCCGGCACCTACAACTCCAACACCCTGAACATCGTCATCAGCCCCGACGGCTCCGGCACCTACAACAACTCGGCGACCGGCGAAAGCATCGTCATCAGTGCTGACGGCTCGGGCACCTACAGCAATACCAAGACCTCCGTGAACTACAACCTTGATGGCAAGGGTGGCGGCGTCTACACCGACCCGAACCTCAACATCATCAACAACGGTGATGGCACCGCGCAGGTCAACGGACAGCAAATCAAGGCCGACAAGGCCCCGACTGCCGGCAAGGTCGGCAAGTTCCCCAAGGTTGACGGCCTCAAGCCTGTCGAGAGCTGCGGTACCACCATCACCCTTGAGGACGGTGTCCTCTTCGACTTCGGAAAGTCCGATATTCGTCCCGAGGCAGCGGCAACCCTGAAGAATCTTGCTGAGGTTCTGACTAATGCGAAGGTTCCGCTTGCACACATCTACGGCCACACCGATTCAATCGGTGATGACGCATCGAACCAGACTCTCTCTGAGGAGCGCGCAGCCGCTGTCGTGAGCGAGCTGAAGAAGGACGGCGTCACGGCAACCCTGGATTCTCAAGGCTTCGGCGAGAGCAAGCCTGTTGCTCCGAACACGAACGCCGATGGCTCCGACAACCCGGCAGGCCGCCAGGCAAACCGCCGAGTTGAGATCTTCATTCCCGCTTTCTGATCATTTTCAAGGATTCACGATGACTATTCGTTCACCTCGTTCTCTGGCCGCTTTCGCGGTCACCACGACCGTTGCCCTCGCAATGGGAATCAGCGCCTGTAGCCAGACCAACAATCAGGGCGCTTCCGAGCAGCTGGCCTCCGCGAAGGCAACTCTCCAGAGCGCCGCTGCCGAGGCCTCGACCGCCGCATCGGCCGGCCTGGTCAGCGCGTCTGCGACCGTCTCCGCAGCGCAGGCAACCGCTTCTTCTGCTGCTAATGGCGCGAAGGAAACGGCACAGGGCGTCACCGGAAGCACTCAGACTATCGTAGATTCTGACGTTGTTGTCACCGTTCCCGAGGGCGTCGCCCACGTGGTGATCTTCGGTTCGGACGTCAAGCTGACCTCGACCCACGCAATCGAGTCCATCACCATCGGCGGCAGCGACAACACTGTCACCCTCGCTTCCGTGAACCGCGTGAGCATCAGCGGCTCGAGCAACAAAGTCACCTACTCCTCGGGCAACCCCAATGTTGCCGATACGGGTGCCAACAACTCGGTCTCCAAGGGCTGAGTCTCTGTAGTTTGCAGAGGGGGCTGGGATGCGTCAGGCGTCCTGGCCCCTTCTCCGTATGCGCGAGCGTCCGGCATCTTTGATGAGAACCTCCGCTTAATGGCGTGCACGCAGCCATCCATTCGCGATAGATTTTCTTCGATTGACGAGGCCGAGCCGGCCATTCGCTTTCATCTGGCGCTTCGCTTCACCACCAATCGTCCACGCAACAGAAGAGGACCATCATGAGGATCCACGTAACCTACGCCGGGGGCACCATCGGAATGGTTGATTCTCCCGACGGTTTGCGTCCGGGCGCTGACTTGGCCTCGTGGCTCAATGCGCAATTGGACGGTATTGAACTCTCAGGACAGGTTTCTCTTTCTCAGCTCTCCCCTTTGGTTGATTCTTCCGAGACGACGCCTGTTCATTGGCAGATGATTATC
>NZ_LT707420.1:273140-470333 GCF_900155605.1 Actinomyces marseillensis
CGCGTCTGCGACCGTCTCCGCAGCGCAGGCAACCGCTTCTTCTGCTGCTAATGGCGCGAAGGAAACGGCACAGGGCGTCACCGGAAGCACTCAGACTATCGTAGATTCTGACGTTGTTGTCACCGTTCCCGAGGGCGTCGCCCACGTGGTGATCTTCGGTTCGGACGTCAAGCTGACCTCGACCCACGCAATCGAGTCCATCACCATCGGCGGCAGCGACAACACTGTCACCCTCGCTTCCGTGAACCGCGTGAGCATCAGCGGCTCGAGCAACAAAGTCACCTACTCCTCGGGCAACCCCAATGTTGCCGATACGGGTGCCAACAACTCGGTCTCCAAGGGCTGAGTCTCTGTAGTTTGCAGAGGGGGCTGGGATGCGTCAGGCGTCCTGGCCCCTTCTCCGTATGCGCGAGCGTCCGGCATCTTTGATGAGAACCTCCGCTTAATGGCGTGCACGCAGCCATCCATTCGCGATAGATTTTCTTCGATTGACGAGGCCGAGCCGGCCATTCGCTTTCATCTGGCGCTTCGCTTCACCACCAATCGTCCACGCAACAGAAGAGGACCATCATGAGGATCCACGTAACCTACGCCGGGGGCACCATCGGAATGGTTGATTCTCCCGACGGTTTGCGTCCGGGCGCTGACTTGGCCTCGTGGCTCAATGCGCAATTGGACGGTATTGAACTCTCAGGACAGGTTTCTCTTTCTCAGCTCTCCCCTTTGGTTGATTCTTCCGAGACGACGCCTGTTCATTGGCAGATGATTATCGAGGACGTTCGTTCTCACGCCGATAGTGCGGATGCTTTTATCGTTTTACACGGCACAGACACCATGGCCTACACCTCAGCTGCCCTCTCCTATGCGCTGGCCGATTTTGAGAAGCCGATTGTCTTCACGGGCTCACAGTATCCGCTGGGGGTAGTGGGTACGGACGCATCGGCGAATGTCACGGGGGCTTTGCGCGCCGTTGGAAGCCCGCAAGTTCGAGGTGTCACGCTGTTCTTTGGCCACACGCTTTTGGCGGGCAATCGCGCGACAAAGACCTCATCATGGGCTTTCGCCGGCTTTGATTCCCCTTCGACTTTGCCGGTCGCGCGCACCGGTGCTCCGTGGCAGTGGTACCACGGCATCGAGGCGGGTGAGGGCTGGGCCGAGCCCGCCCCCTATACCCGTCACGATGTCGCGGTCATCGATGTTGTTCCCGGGCTTTCCGCCAGGCGCCTGCAGGCAATGCTGACTCCCGCACCCGAAGCTGTCATTATTCGCGCCTACGGCGTCGGTAATATCCCGGCTTCTGATCCGGGAATTGTCGATGTTCTTGCAGGGCTCCGAGCACACGATGTTCCGCTGATTGTGGCTTCCCAGTGTTACCAATCTGAAGTGGTTCTGGGCCATTACGAGGCTGGTAGCGCCTTGGCACGTTTAGGGGCCATCAGCGCTCATGACATGACCTTGGAAGCTCTCTACGCAAAGACAATCTTCTTGCTTTCGCAGGAAATTCGTGGTGATCAGTTCGCGCAGTGGATGAACCGGTCTATTGCAGGAGAGCTCAATCTCCCAGCTATTGCCTAGTTGAGCTGCACGTTTGCCCAATCAACAGGCGCTCCGTAAGCAGCTTCGAAAACTGACCACTCAATACAAAACGTATTGGATACACAAATAAATGCGGGGTGTTCTGTTTTAAACCACCCCGCATAAAGATAAGTTTTCCTTAAGAAAACTCAGCGATTCTCTTTTTCGAATTGCTCAATAATTGCCGTCGGAATACGTCCGCGTTCACTCAAAGAAATTCCTTTTTTGCGTGCCCAGCGTCGCACCTGTGAACTCTTTGATTCAGGGGCAGCAGACTGACCCGCACGACGACTATTCAATCGCCCACCAACCCTACGGGCGGCTGAGATCCAAGGGGAGAGTACCCGCTCAAACTCTTCGGCGTTTTCGTTCGAAAGGTCAATCTCGTACGATACACCTTTGAAGGCAAAAGAAATGGTTTGTTCGGCAACTGAGCCGTCACGGTCGTCGACTAATACAACAACTTTTTTCTGCACAGTTTTCACCTTTCGAAAACTCATTAGATTGGGAGAGAAATAAGCTCTCTTCAATCAAGCAATGCACATTTAATCAAAAGTTATCACATTCTATGTGGGGACTAATAATCCGCTGAGGGGCCAATTTTGCTGTCTCAATTTCGCTTTTGAGCGTTGAACGGCCTGGCCAAAGTCTATAAACTGTCCTTTTGTTAGAGAATCCTCGGTGTTGAACGCAAAACGGAGAAGGGACATGAACCAAGAAAAGCGTGCTCGCGAGATCGAACAGTTTTTCATTACTATTACTAGGGCTTCGGCGGCTCTTGAGGTTGTACTCAAGCGCAATTTCGGACTGTCGCTCGGCGAGTACCGCGTCCTTGACGAGGTCGCATCAACCGGTGAAATCGGAATCCGAATGGGAGAACTTGCCCAATCGGTCATTTTTAGTCCTTCGCGATTGACCCACACCTATCGCCGCCTTGCCAGCCGCAACCTCGTCGTGCGCACTCCCTACGAGTTCGACCGTCGTGGCGGCACAATCACAATCACGGATGCAGGCAAGGAACTCCTCACCAAGGCGCAGCGCGTTGAGCGAGCTCTTCTTCGCGACATCATTAGCGATGACATTTCCGACGAAGACCTCAGCGTCATTATTCGCGTGAGCTCAGATGTGAACACGCGTTTGGACGAAGTCGAGAAACGTCACTAGTCTCAGGAACTGTGAGTACACCCGGTTTCCCAATCTCTGCATGGTCTCCCCGCCTTCGAATGGGGCTCGCGGTTGCAATTACCGCAACTGCTGCAGGGCTTGTGGGCGCCGGGTGTTCGCATCTTCTCCACATCATCGAGCACCTTGTTTTCGGCCACTTTGATGGCACACTTCTTCAGGCGATCTCCTTAGTTCCCTGGTGGCACCGTGTCCTTGCTTTAAGTGGAGCGGGCGTTCTCGGCGCATTGTCCTGGTACCTCTACTCCCGCATGGGCGGGAAGCCTGTCTCTCTTCCAAAAGCAGTTGATGGCCAGAAGATGCCTTTTTGGCTCACGCTCTGGCACTCACTGAATCAAATCCTCATTGTGGGGATGGGTGCTTCCATCGGACGAGAAGTCGCTCCCCGCGAAATCAGTGCGTCCCTCGGTGCGAAAATTTCTGATCTACTCGGACTGACTCCCCCACAACGCCGGATCATTGTCGGCTGCGCAGCCGGCGCCGGCCTCGCCGCTGTCTATTCACTTCCCCTCTCGGGAGCCGTGTTTGCGCTCGAGATTCTTCTTCTTGAAGTAAACGCAAGCACCGTCTGGCCCGCCTTAGTCATTAGCGGCGGCGCGGTTTTAGTTGCACACGGTTGGGTGCGTACCGAGCCTTTCTATTCTCTTCCCGAGGCCACGCAGATGGTCCCAACTGCTTCCCTCACCCTGTGGGCCATTATCGTCGGGCCCCTTCTTGGCGTTCTGGGCACTCTTTTCAAGGGCGCGGTTAAATCCTGTTCCGCCGCGCGACCCACCGGCTGGAAACTGCTCGCATGGATGATCCCCACCTTCACGCTCATCGGGGTCATCACCATCTGGGTCCCATCGATTGCTGGGAATGGCCAGTCCACCGCACAGTTAGCATTTGACGGCGCGATTCTGGGCGAAGGAGCACGCGCGGCATCTGGAATCGGCCTGGCGCTTCTCGTTTCTCTGCTCATCGATGGTCTGACGAAGCTTGTCGGGACGCTCGCAACCATTCGCTCGGGCGCATGGGGTGGCACGCTAACGCCAGGACTTGCGCTTGGCGGCTCCTGCGGGGCGGTCTTCGGCATCATCTGGTCACACATCTACCCCGGCGACACGACAGCCATTGCGTGTTTCGCATTCATCGGTGCAGTAGTTTTCCTCGGCACATCAATGAGTGCCCCTCTGACCGCACTGTGCTTGGTCATTGAATTTACACACCGAGGCGCGACGCTCTTGGTTCCAACCACGATCGCGCTCGGACTAGGTGTCGGCGCCTCGCGCCTCTGGACGCAACTGCGCACGCACCGAACCGAAGCCTAGCGGGTTTCTTGGCGCGACCTCGTCAGCGAGCACCAATGCACGAGGCGTTTCCTATAACTCCCCCACGGCCTCGTCAATCAATCCAACCCGCAAGCCCGCGCCGGGCGAGGGCCTCCAAAGTCTCGACGGCACCGCGCGAGGCATTTCCCCACGGGATGTAGTTGAACTCTGAGCCGCCCGCTTCCAGGAAAGTCTCCCGGTTCAGTTGAGCAATCTCGTCGACGGTTTCAAGGCAGTCCGCCATAAATCCAGGGCAAATCACATCAAGACGCCGGGTCCCGTGACGAGCAAGCTCAGCAACGGTATCGATGGTCGCCGGCCCCAACCATTTCGCGGGCCCAAAAACCGATTGGAAAGTGACTAGAAGCTGGTCTTCGTCGAGATTTAAGCGCGCTCGGAGTGCATTTGCCGTCGCCATACACTCATGCTTGTAGGGATCACCCGCATCGTGCATTTTCTGAGGGATGGAATGGAAAGACGCAAGGAGCTGATCTCCAGATGCGAAATCAGGGCGACCCCGGCGTGCCCAATCTTCCTCGATAGCGCAGGCTAGGGCTTCAATATAGGCGGGTTCCGTAGGGAACGAACGGATCGTGCGCACTTCCATATGATTGCGACGTTTCAGGATGTAGCGCGCTAATGCGTCAGTGACTGTTCCCGCAGATGACGCGGCATATTGCGGATAGGCGGGGAGAAGAAGGACGCGGCGATGCCCCTTTGCGAACACATCATCAAGGACGCTCTCAATAGAGGGCTTTCCGTAGCGCATAGCGAGCGCAACTTTCGCTTGACCGCCAAGCAGCTCTGAAAGAGATTCGGCTTGGGCGATGGAATACGCCATGAGCGGCGAACCATGCTCAGTCCAAATCGAACGATAGTTTGGTGCGACTCGAGAGGGGCGGAAAGGAAGAATCACGCCTTCAAGAACTGGCTTCCAGATCAGAGGATGAAGTTCAATTACTCGACGATCACTCAGAAATTCACGCAAAAAACGGCGAATATCGCTGGGGCTGGGCGATTCGGGAGTCCCTAGATTTACAAGAAGGACGACGGGCGTCTCCGCTGGGTTTTCTGACGTTTTGTCATGTTCTGTCAACACAATTCAGGGTAGCACCCAGGAACGTGCAGGTAGGGGCGGGCACGAGCGAGAGTAGGTGCGGGTAATCACACACCGTCGCAGCAGCACAACGTTTGCTTCTCCGAAGCGGATACCGCTAAAGTACTTCCGGTAGCTTTTCTGCACTTCCCTTCGGAAGTGAGGATTTGCCCGGCCGCCTTAGCTCAGTCGGCAGAGCGATTCACTCGTAATGAATAGGTCGTGGGTTCGATTCCCACAGGCGGCTCAGAACAACCCGAAGTACCAACGAAAGTTTCGCTGGTATTTCGGGTTTTCTTATTGAAACTGGACAGCGGTCACCTGACGGGGCATCGCTTAGTCAGTCGGCTGCGCGGCTCGGCCACGCAGCGGGGCGGCTCGGCCAGCGACAGGACTTGCTCGGCCACTGACGGCGAACCGAGCGAGGCACTTGAGCAAGGGCGTCGTGAGGTTGCTCGTCACCTCGGCACATCGGACAAAGTACCGACACCTTGCCGCGAGGTTGCTCTTCACCTCAATGCATCGGACAAAGTGCGTCATTACTTCCGGGTTATCGGAGAAAATCACCAAAGCCTCCCCCATTCAGACGCACTTTGTCCGCGGATGCCGCGGACACGCGAAAGCCGCGGACACGCGGAGGCCAATATAGAACCCGGGTAGACCAAGACACAGAAATGCCCGCGAGCGCAGAGCTCGCGGGCATTGAGCCTCAGAAAATTAGGACAGACGCGTAATGCGGTAGCGCCAGTCGACCGGGCCGGTCTCGATTGTCTCGACGCGGTAGTGCGATTCGCTTTCCTGCAGGTAATTGAACAGCGGGACAGGCTGATGCGGAGCAACGACAATCAGCGATGCGCCAAGCGGCAGGTTATCCATCGCGGCAAACAACAGTGCATGGCGAACGACCTTGGGCAGGGAGTGAATAACAAGTTCGTCCTCACGAACGGCGGGATCCTGCGATACAACGTGCGCTGTTCCCTGGCCGTGATCACCGCAACCGCAGCCCCCGTGAGCAGGTGCTTCAGCCTTCGGAGCTTCCTGAGCACCGTGTCCATGTCCGCCACAACCACAACCGCCGTGTGATTCACGGGCAGGTGCGGCCTCAGCCTTATGTCCGTGCCCACCGCAGCCACAGCCTCCGTGCGACTCGGGTGCAGTTGCTGCAGGAGCAGCCTGTTCCTTCTTTCCGTGGCCACCACAACCGCAGCCACAACCTCCCTCAGAGGGGGTGGTCGACACGTCAACCAGCTTGAATTGCTGTCCAGTTCCCGGCGCTGCTGCCTCGGGCAAAGTCTCTGCCATTTTGTCCTCTTCCTTGGAATAACGCTGTAAATCAGCGGGCACTCACAGGAACGCCCGCATACAGACCTTTATTTCAGTTTAAATCCTTGCTAAATAGAGCGCTGAGCGATCCCGTTTACTCGGAACGGAGCACAAACTCCACCTCAACCTCGACCGAGGCATTCAGCGGCAAGGCCGCAACACCCACAGCCGAACGCGCGTGCTGAGAGCCAAAAACCTCGCCCAGCAGTTCAGATGCTCCATTGACCACAGCAGCCTGCCCATAGAAATTCGGCAAGGACGCGACAAAAGCAGTCACCTTAACTACCGAGGCCAGACGATCCACACCGCCAGCAACTGCAGCTGCAGCCGCCATCGCGTTCAACGCACAAATCCGCGCGGCCTCGTACGCGTCTTCGGGATCCGCACCATCTTCACCAACCGCACCAATGCATGCCAACTCGCCATTTTCCAAGGGAAGCTGACCGGAGGTGCGCACAACACCGCGATCCTCAATGGCAGGAACATAGGCGGCAACAGGCTTGGCAACCTCAGGTAGTTCAAGGCCAAGCTCAGCAAGTTTCTCCGAAGGCAGTGTCATTTTTCCTCACGATCTCATCAGAACTGGGGGGCGTGGAATTTCCACACCCCCCAGCCTAGTCCCGCGCAGCACCTCTGGGTCATCACGCACACTTCGCGGGACAGCTTGTGTACGGGATCAACCCCGTGATCTGCTCATGCGGCAAGCGCCTGCTGAACCATCGGCCTCATCGTGAAGAAACGATCAATCACGCGAGTCCACCGGTTTGTCTGTAAGTCCGGAGTCAGCAGAGCCATCGCAGTCGCGTACTTCGAGATACGCGACGGCCGGATCCTGTTTGCCCACAGCAGTCGGTCTAGCTCAGACGGAGCTGCGCCTGATTTGGTTTCAATAATCGCAATGTGGGGAGCCTGAAGCTCATGTCCCAATGAGTCCCAGTTCAGATCGGTGTCAATCGTCGCTCGCCCCTGACCGTCTGCCATGAGAAGCGTCGAACGCGTGTAGGTTCCAGAGAGTACGGGGACCAGGGAATCTACTCGATCGACGCCGTCAAAGCACTGAGCGGCCTCGAGCCTTTCGGCCACCCAAAACCTGCCCTCGCGACTCAGTTCCATCCGCGCAGCCTGAGCGAAGTCGTAGGCCAAGCGCTTCTTGACGGTGTGCCCGCGCGGGCCTCGGGTCTTAACTTCAAGGAATGCCAGCTCCGAATCAAGGTAAGAGCGCGTACGGACCTTGTAGCGGCGGCGGCGCTTGTGCGCGGTGTCCATGAAGGAGTGCAGCTCGGGAGTATCGAAGTAGCACGAGGCATAGCGCTGCTCAATCTTCCCTCCGATTTCAAGGATCTGCGTTGCGGGGTTCATGAGCGCGAGCAACTGATCCAAGCGATCCGTGGGCACGACGTACTTGCGGTCGACTCGCGTGAGCATCGCGGCGCGTGCGTTCATGTCATCAAGGCTGATTCGTTCGAGGTTCGTCAGGTTGTGTAGTTCGTGCGTCATGGTGTCCTCCAGTTCTTTCACGAGGCCGAGGCCGGGGTGGCGATTTGCGTTAAGTTCAGCGCTTGGCCGGGACCCGGTAGCGAACATCAACCAAGGTGAGATCGTTGACCATGTCGAGTTTGATGACCTTGACTCCGGTTACCTTGACACCCATGCGGGCTTCAAGTGCTTGGCGAAGTTCCTTCTCGTCTGCGATTGCACGGTCGAATTGGACTTGCTGCGAGCCGGAGCGTCCTAGGATCAGAGTTGAATCACCAATGGCCAAAGTTGCAAGCACCAATGCGACCATTGCGTAGGAGTAGATCGCGGTGCTCATGCCGAGGAGCAGACCAATGGCAAGGGAAGCAAAGTAGTAGGCGATTTCGCGCTGGCTGATTTCGTCGGAGCGCAGTCGGATGATCGACAAGACACCGAAGAGGCCAAGGCCTGCGGATATCGTCGAGTTTGCCATGACGCTTGCGACCGCAAGGACGCCGATGTTCACAACAAAGAATGCGACGACGAGATCGGCGCGTCGGTGGCGGGGGTAGTAGAGGGCTCCAACCAGGATCAACATTGCGAGAAGGTCGATGATGATCGGCAGAACCATCGCTGTGGTGAGTGCAATCATTTGATGCTCCTCAAGCTTGTTTCGTGCGTGACATAACTATTGAGCCAGCGGAGTCTATGAATGAGCTATGTGGGAGACTTGACCCGGCCATGCTTTTTGGGAGATGCCTTGGTCGTACTCGAGACTAGGACGCCCGGACAAATCGGCCTGAGACACCCACAGAGCGAGAAGATCGTTTCTTGCGTACATGTACCCGGACAAAGTGCGTCATTGCTCGAGCAATTCCGGCCGTATCCCACATGACTCCTTCCGTTCAGACGCACTTTGTCCACGGGGTCGGTCCGCGGGCTGGATCCACGGGGCGAGTCCACGGGGTGGATCCACTGGCCACCATTAACCAAAAGGGGCACTGGACCGAACGATGTGAATCAAACGAGTAGTGGGGGGATGCAACCGTAGTTGCATCCCCCCACTCTTTCACTCAGCGGCCGCCCTGACGGTTTCCGCCTTGTCCGCCAGGAGCACCTCCCTGACCACCGGGCGCTCCCCCACCAGGACCGCCCTGGCCACCGGTCGATTGACCCGCAGTGACAGAGGTCGAATTGGAATCCACACTCACCGTGTAGCTCTGGCTATTCGACACATCCGCAGAGGAGAAGACCACGTTCTGGAAGGTCTTTGCGGCCTTAATGTTGGCCAAGACCTTTCCACTGGAATCCTTAATGGTCACAGTCGAGTTCGCGTTACCGGAAGCCGAAGCCTGCAGCCATCCCTGTGAAGAGTTGGTCGAAGGCGATTCAGCCATTCCGGAAGAACCAATCGCGATCAGCGTTCCACCACTGACCAAGAATTCACCGTTCGAATCCAGTGCGCCGTTCCCGCCATCCGTCGGGCCGTAAACGATCGTGTTACCGCCGGAGATCTCCACCGAGCCATTGGAGTCGATGCCGTCACCGCCGGCGTTCACCGTCACGGTTCCGCCCGAAATTAGGATCTTCTCACCGGTGTCCTGCATGGAGCCACCGCCACCGGGTCCGTTGTTGGTCGTGGTCGTCTTTGTCGCGGTCTTCGCCGCTTCAACTGCCGCAACGGTGGTCGAACCGGAGCCGTTGATACCGTCATCACTGGAGGTCAGATTGACCTCACCATTGGAGATGGTGATCAAACCGCCCTCAAGGGCTTCATTAGACTGTTCAACCGTAACCTTCGCGCCGTCAAGAACGGCCGCACCCTCAGCGTGGATACCATCGTCAGCGGTTGATGCAACGATTGTTCCGGAGGTCAGCCGGATTGCACCATCGGAGTGCAGACCATCGTCACCGGAGTCAATCGTGACCTCGCCACCGTCTTCGATCAGGAAGACACCGGCCTTAATTCCCTTAGTGGAATTATTGGAGTCCTTTCCAGACGAGGCCCCGCCACCGGCAATGATCGTCGTATCTCCACCGGTGATAATGACATCGGTTTCACCCTGAATACCGTCACCCGCGGAGGTGATTTCGATGGTGCCACCGGTGATATTGACGTAGCCCTTAGTGGTATCGCTATCTTGGTCAGACTTCAGGCCGTCCCCTCCTGAAGTGAGCTTGATAGTTCCGCCAGCAACGGTCAGCGAGTCCTTGCCACGTAGCGCATCGTCCTTCGAGGTGACCGTGATGTTACCCGACAGAATGTAGAGATCGTCCTTGCTGGTAATACCGTCGTTGTAGTTGGCATTGACCGTCAGCGAACCGCTACCCGTAATAGTGAGGTCGGCATCGGAATAAATCGCCGCGTTGTCCTCAGCATTCGTATCCGAGGGAGTGCCGTCAGTGACGGTGTTTGAACCATTCAATGACAGAACAACATCATCTGCTGAGACCACATTGATCGCGCTCCCCGACGAGTTTGTGATTGTCGCACCGTCAAGGATCAAGACGACCTGGGCATCTTTCCCGGCCTCGACCTTGACCTGTCCATTGAGCGTTCCAGAGAGCTTGTAGACGCCAGCCTGGGTGATCGTCACCGTGGAGCCGTCGACCTTCACTCCGGATGCTGATGTACTCGCGCTGCTTCCGTTCAAAGAAATGGTCTGAGCCGAAGAAGCATCCCACGCGCTGTCCTCAACGTAGGAGGCTTTCGCGTTCGCAGCCAGGGCCTCGGCAGCGGTCGGAGGAGCAATGACAGTCCCAGACTCTGCGGAAACCGATGAGCTTGAGGCAGCCTTCGCGCTGACGGCCGACGAGGCCGATGCGGTGCCGGAAGTCGATGCGCAAGCGCTCAGTGCGAGCGCGCCGACCGCGGCTACGGCTGATAACCGTACAAGAGTCGATGCTGGCGTTTTCATGTGAGGTCCTTTCGTGGATCGTGATGATCCAATTGAGCCAGTCGACTCTATGAATGAGCTGTGCCTAGCTCAGGCCTCACATAAGAAAGAAAATTGCGCCTTTACAGTGCCGAAGAATCAATGAAAGAAGGTTGATTTTCCAGGAAATCCTCGAGGACTCGATTGAGCTGTTCGTACTCGATGAGGAAGCCGTCATGGCCATGCGGAGACGACAGGCACGCGTATTGCGCGCCGGGGATTCCCTCGGCAACCTTGAGTCCTTCTTTCGCGAAGAAGAGTCGGTCCGAGTCCACCGAAATGACCAGCGTTCGCGCGGTGATCTGCCGCAGTGCCTCGGTAATTCCCCCGCGATCGCGACCGATGTCGTAGCTCAGCATCGTGCGGCACAAGGAAACGTAGGAACCCGCGTCGAAACGACGCACGAGCTTTGCCCCGTGGTAGTCCAAGTAGGACTGGACAGCCAGACGGCCGCCGCTTAACACGTCCTCGCGGTCCTGGGGTGCGCGCCCGAAGCGCGCGTCCAGCTCATCGGGGCAGCGGTAGGTGGCGTGAGCGATTTGTCGCGCGAGGTTGAGTCCCGCGTGAGGGCCTTCTTCTTGGTCGTAGTAGTCTCCGCCTCGCCAGTTGGGGTCCAGTTCAATGGCGCGGATTTGAGTGTGCGCCCAAGCCGCACGTTCCGCGTTCGTGCATGCCGCCGAGGCCACGACGACCAAGCGCTCACAGCGCAGCGGGAAGGTCACTCCCCACTCGAGCGCGCGGTGTCCTCCCAGGGAGGCGCCGATGACCGTGTTCCACGTGGGAATCCCGAGGTAATCCGCAAGCCGCGCCTCGGCCTGAACCTGGTCGCGCGTTGAGATGACGGGGAAACGCGAACCCCACGGCTGCCCGTCAGGCGCTGCCGAGGCCGGGCCCGTGCTTCCCTGACAGCCACCGAGAACGTTGGGAACGACGAGGAAGTAGCGCTCGGGATCCAAGGGTTTGCCCGGTCCGACGGCCTCTTCCCACCAGCCCGCAGTGACCTGGCCGGGAGCCGCCGGCCCCGAGATGTGGGCATCGCCCGTGAGTGCGTGCAGCACGAGGATCGCATTCGATCGGTCCTCGTTGAGCCTGCCCAAGGTCTCGTAGGCCAGTGTCACTTCCGGCAGGAATGAACCATTTTCAAGGCGGAGGGGCCCCAAGTGCGCAAACTTACGGAATGCGACGGGGTCATTAGGCGTCCACGCACCACTGACGGGGATCGGTCCAAGTTCACGTCGGCTCATGGTCTCTTCCTCACTTACCTCGAGATTGCGCGGGCTGGCCAGTGTCAGGCCAGGTGGGCGACGGCCTCGAATCCTTGGACAAGGTCGGCAATGATGTCGTTAACGTTCTCAATGCCAATGGACAGGCGGACGGTTCCGGGTTCAATTCCCGCGGCACGCAGCTGGGACTCACTGAGTTGGGAGTGCGTGGTGGATGCGGGGTGAATGACCAAGGACTTTGCGTCACCGATATTGGCAACGGTCGGGAGAAGCTTGAGCGAGGTCGCAAATGAGGTTCCGGCTTCGAGGCCGCCCTTGATGACGAAGGAGAGCAGGCCGCCAGCACCGCGCGGGTTGTACTTCTGGTGGAGCTCGTAGTAGGGCGAGGACTCGAGGCCCGCGTAGTTGACGGACTCAACCTGCGGGTGGGCCTCGAGGAACTTCGCAACTTTCAGCGCGTTGTCAACGTGGCGCTCAACGCGTAGCGACAGGGTCTGGATCCCCTGCTCGATGAGGAAGGAGTTGAAGGGCGAGGGAGCACAGCCGACATCTCGCAGGCCAATTCCACGTGCGCGAATGATGTAGGAGAGGTTTGCTCCGAGCTTCTCGGCGCTCAGGTCATGTCCGAAAACAAGGCCCGCGTAGGAAGATTCGGGTTCATTGAAACCGGGGAAACGCTTGGGGTCCTTCGTGTAGTCGAAGTTACCGGCATCGACAATTGCACCCGAAATTGCGGTTCCGTGTCCGCCCAGGTACTTCGTGGCCGAGTGGATGACGATGTCGGCGCCCCACTCGATGGGCCTGGTCAGGTAGGGGGTTGCAACAGTGTTATCGACGATCAGCGGAACGCCAACGGAGTGTGCGGCCTGCGCAATCTTCTCGATATCGAAGATATCGCCCTTGGGGTTGGGGATGGTTTCGCCGTAGAAGGCAACGGTGTTTTCATCGGCCAGAGATAGCCATTCGTCCACATCGTAGGGATCGCTCACGAAGCGGGCATCGATTCCGAGGCGACGCAGGGTGTTGTTGAGCAGCGAGGTTGAACCGCCGTAAAGCGAAGGCGAAGCAACAATGTTATTCCCCGCAGATGCCAGGTTCAGGATTGCAAGAGTAATTGCAGATTGGCCAGAGGAAGTCAGAAGCGCACCGACACCACCTTCGAGGGCAGCAATTCGGGCCTCGACGTAATCATTGGTCGGGTTGCCCAAGCGAGTGTAGATGGGGCCAAGTTCTTGAAGGGCGAAGCGAGCTGCAGCGCGTTCCGCAGAGTCAAAGGCAAATGAAGTGGTTTGAAGAATCGGGATGGAAGTTGCACCGGTTTGGGGATCGCGGTCCCAGCCCGCGTGAATTTGCTTGGTCTCAAATGCCCAAGAGTTCTGGTAGTCGGTGTCCGTTGCCTCAATTGCGCCCATTGTTACTTCTCCTAGTGTTCACGATTTTTGATTCTTGTGACGTGAGGAGAGGCGATGGCTGAGGGGTCGAGCCGCTACGCTCACAATTTGGCGATTGCGGCAGTTTCCAACGCAAAGACGTACGACCCGGGCGAGTAATCTCTAGCCATCAGTAGGTCTGGTCAAAAGCTGACGCGAGGGTCAGCTACGCATTCGCTGGAACATAGCCTCATGCTATGGCCCAGGCGTGGGCCGCGCACGGCGTGCTCATATCGTGGGCGAATGTAACATTCCCGCCTGCCTTGCGGCACCCAGGGCGACGTATTCTGCTGCCTCGGGAAATTCAACGGGCACCCCCAAGAATTCGGGCGCCAAGCTCTGCACTGCCCGCGAGCGTGCTCCGCCGCCGACAACGAGCACTTTCTCGATCGGAACTCCCAGCTCACGCACGCATTCGAGCGCGAAACGCATGTGGCTTAGCAGCCCCTCGACACCGGCCCGAGCAAGGTGCGCGCGCGTCGAATTCTTGAGCGTCATTCCCTCCAATCGGGCAGTGGCATCGGGCAGGTTCGGCGTGCGTTCGCCTTCAAAATACGGAACGAGGCGCAGCCCTCCCGCGTCGGGAACCGACAGTGCCGCTTCGTCTAGTTCCTCATAGCCGAGGCCGCTCATCGCGCCGACCGCGTCGAGGATTCGCGAGGCGTTGAGCGTGCACGCGAGGGGAAGCCAGTGCCCGCTTGCGTCAGCAAAACCGGCGACTTGACCGCTGGGGTCCTCGACGGGAGTTTCACTCACAACGGCAACAACCCCGGAGGTTCCCAACGAGAGCAACGCCTGTCCGACACCGAGGCCAACACCGAGCGCAGCCCCAGCATTATCCCCACACCCTGGGCCGATGGCGATTTCTCCCCATCCATGCCTTGGATCCCCAAATCCCATGGCCTCCATGGGCTCGCAGATCTTCGGCAGGATGATTCCCTCGGCTTCTTCCACCGAAATTCGCAGGGCCTGAGCCAAGATTTCGCGCCTGTAGGCCGCATCAGCCCGGTCCATGTATCCGGTTCCCGAGGCGTCGGAGCGGTCGGTGCACATTCCTTCCAATCCGACAGTCTCAAAACCGCCGCGGATTTTCCAACTCAGCCAGTCGTGAGGAAGGCAGATTGCCGCAATCTTCCTTGCATTCTCCGGTTCATTGTCTGCAAGCCAGCGCAGTTTGGTGACCGTAAAAGAGGCAACGGGAACGAGGCCCGTGGCGCGGGCCCACCAGCGAGCACCGAGCTCGCGGTCTCCATCGCCTCGTTCGCAGGTGAGTTCCTCGGCCGCGCCGGCGCTTCGGGTATCGTTCCACAAAAGCGCCGGGCGGATGACCTCGCCACGCTCGTCCAAGCAGACCATTCCGTGTTGTTGCCCGCCCACGCTCAGCGCACGCACGTCATCCAAGCCGCCAGCCGCGCGCACAGCCTCGAGGAAGGCATCCCACCACGCCTGGGGGTCGACTTCGCTTCCCTCGGGGTGCGAGGCGCGACCTTCGCGGACGATCCTGCCGCTGACCGGATCGCAGATGACAACTTTGCACGATTGCGTGGAGGAGTCGACTCCAGCGACGAATGGCCTGCTCTCACTCATGGTTTCAGCCGATCAGGTGGCGCATGGCCTGCTGGTAGAGCTCGACGTAGTGGTACTCGCGAGCGCCCTTTGCTTCGGCGTCGAAATCCTCGAAGGCACTGCGGTCAGCAAGGAAGTCGTCAATGCTTTCACCGGGTGCGAGCGTGGGAGTTGCCAGCTCGGCGACAGATGCCGCTTCCATGAGTTCTTGGGTGAGCGGATCCGCGCGGAATTCGCGAGCCTTTTCGGCCAGAGTCAGGTACATCTCCATGTTTGCACGCGCGGATTCCCACACGCCTTCCATGCCCTCGGTTCGGCTGGGCTTGTAGTCAAAGTGACGTGGCCCTTCGTAGCGAGGTCCTCCCCCGGGGAAGCCATTCTCGAGCAGGTCGACGGTAAAGAAAGCGCTGGCCAAGTCGCCGTGTCCGAATGCCTTATCTTGGTCGTACTTCAGGCCAGATTGACCATTGAGGTCAATGTGGAAGAGCTTTCCGGCGTTGAGCGCCTGAGCCAAGGCGTGCGTGTAGTTCAGGCCGGCCATTTGTTCGTGTCCGGTTTCGGGGTTCAAGCCGACGACATCACCGTTGTCGAGCTGGGCGATCAGGGCCAAAGCGTGACCGACGGTGGGAAGGAAGATATCTCCTCGGGGTTCATTGGGCTTGGGTTCCAGACCGATCCGGAGGTCGTAGCCGCGGGACTTAATGTAGGCGGCAACGGTATCGAGGCCTTCGCGGTAGCGATCGAATGCGGCGTTGAGGTCTTTCGAGGAGTCGTATTCTGCGCCTTCGCGCCCACCCCACATGACGAAGGTTGTTGCTCCAAGTTCCGCCGCAAGGTCGACGTTACGCAAGATCTTGCGCAGGCCAAAACGGCGGATCTCGCGGTCGTTATTTGTCAATCCACCGTCTTTAAAGACCGGGTGGGTGAAGGTATTGGTTGTCACCATTTCGATGACGAGTCCGGCTGCATCAGCGACCTCTTTGACGCGCATGACTCGCTCATGACGCTCCGAGTCCGAGGCATCGAAGTCGAAGACATCATTGTCATGGAATGTAATACCCCAGGCGCCGATTTCTGCGAGTTTCGCCGTGTATTCCCACGGATCGAGGACAGCTCGGGTACCGGTTCCAAAGGGATCAACCGCATTCCATCCCACGGTCCACAGGCCGAAAGAGAAGCGATCTTCGGGTCGAGGTGTATGCGCCATAGCATGACCTTCCAGATTTTTAATCGGTGCAAAAGTATGCACGGTTTTGTTATGCCTCATAACATAATCCAAAAAATGCGATAGAGTCAAGACATGGCCAACACAGTTCGCACGCAAAGCCCACATTCTGGCGCCACGAACCAAAATCTGCGTGCACACAATCTTTCGCTGGCATTGCGCCACATCCTGGCCAATCCTGGCGCAATCAACCGCGCGGGAATCGCTGCTCAAACCGGAATTTCACGCGCAACAATGTCACGTCTGGTCGATGAACTCATCGCCACCGACCTCGTCGAAGAAAGCGACGATAAACTCGCCACTGGCGGACGAGGCCGACCCACAAGCGTCCTCTCCCCCGCCTCGGGAACGGTCATCGCACTGGGACTGCAGGTGAATATCTCCGTTCTTGGCGCATACCTTGTCGACCTCAGCGGCAACGTCCTCGCTCGAGAGACACTGGAGGGCGATTTCTCCGGCTCCAACCCGCAGGCAACCCTGCGCAAACTGGCTCGAATGGGAAGACGCGTCCTACACGCAGGACGCGAGGAAGGCACGGTTTTCCTCGGCAGCGCGCTTGCCCTCCCCGGCCTCGTCTCTGGCGACACCCTCGTCACCGCTCCAAACCTCGGCTGGAAGAACATCCCCTTCGACGAACTCACCCACCCCCTCCACGACCTCCACGTCACCCTCGTTGCGAACGAGGCCGACTTGGCAGCCTTTGCGGTCGCCCATCCCCGCCCAGGCGTTCCCGAGGGACCCGCATCTTTCATCTATGTCTCCGGGGAAGTTGGCATCGGCGGCGGCCTCGTCATCAACCATCAACCGCTGGGCGGAGCTCACGGCTGGTCGGGTGAAATCGGGCATATTTGCGTTGAACCCCAAGGAAACGTCTGCTCCTGTGGAGCACGCGGATGCCTGGAAACCATTGCTGGACTCAAGGCACTATGCCGAGCAGCGGGCTTGGGAGACGGGGCTAGCGCGCGCGAGCTTACCCAGCTTGCCGGACACAGTGCGAAGGCTCAAGATGCTCTTGCCAATGCCGGTCATGCACTGGGGCAAGCCCTAGCAGGCGTCGTCAACACCGTCGATATTTCACAGGTCTACTTGGGTGGCCTCGTCGCCGAGACCGCACCCTACTTACTGCCAACGCTGCACGAGGAATTGGAAACTCGAGTCCTCCAAGCGCCCTGGTATGCGCCCGCTATCGATATCCTTCCCTCATCCGAGGACCTTTCCCTGCGCGGTGGGGCTTTCCAGATTCTCGAGAGAATTTTGGACGATCCGATTCACTGGAAAGACGGTGCATTCTAGGCAGGATTCACAGGCGCTACATAGCTGCCCGGCAAGCGATAGCAAGGCTCCTGTGCTGCAATGAGGCTATGTGTGGAATTGTTGGACACGTTGCATATCAAGCCTCTCAGCGCAGCCGTCAGGTCGTCCTCGATGGCCTCTCGCGCCTGGAATACCGCGGATATGATTCTGCAGGAATCGCATTGGCGTATCCGGGAGAACTGGACGTCATCAAGGCCGTCGGCAAGCTGGTCAACCTGCGCGAGGCCGTAGATTCTGAGGCACCAGCCGATGCTTACGCCGGGATCGGGCATACCCGTTGGGCAACTCACGGACGTCCCACGGTAGCAAACGCTCACCCCCACGTCAGCCCGGATGGGCGCTTCGCACTTGTCCACAATGGAATCATCGAAAACGCGGACAAACTGCGCACCCGACTGCGCGCACAAGGTGCGGTCTTCGCCTCGGAAACCGATACGGAAGTGGTCGTGCACCTGCTTGCGCGCGCCTACGATCAGGCGGATGCTGCCTCGTACACGGAAGAAGTTGCAGGGCTGAGCGGCACCGACGAGGCCGTCGCGCGCCGATTGGTCGTCGCCATGCGGGAAGTAACCGCCGAGCTCGAGGGAACTTTTACTCTGCTCGCATTGTCCACTGAATCTCCCAAGGTCATCGTTGCCGCGCGCAGGTCATCGCCGCTGGTTATTGGCCTCGGCGAAGGAGAAAACTTCCTGGGTTCAGATGTCCTTGCCTTCATCGAGCACACGAACCGCGCGGTGGAAATCGGCCAGGATCAACTTGTCGTCGTGAGCGCTTCCGCTGTAACGGTCATCGGTGCGGATGGGCACCCGGTCCCCCTGAAGGAATACGAAGTCGATTTTTCGGCGGATCGCGCGACCAAGGGCGGATGGCCGACCTTCATGGAGAAGGAAATCCACGAACAGCCTCGAGGCGTGGCTGAGACTCTTGCTGATCGAATGGACTCGCACGAGCACTTGGCTTTGGATGAGATCCGCATCCCCGAGCACGTCCTGCGTGGGATCGACAAGATCATCATGATTGGCTGTGGAACCGCCTCTTATGCGGGGCAGGTCGCCCGTTACGCGATTGAGCACTGGTGCCGTATCCCCGTCGAGGTCGAACTATCCAGCGAATTCCGCTACCGAGACCCGGTTGTCGGAGAAAAGACCCTGGTTGTCGCAATTTCTCAGAGCGGCGAAACCATGGATACGATCCAGGCGATCCGCCACGCCCGCGAACAGGGCGCGAAGGTCGTCGCGATCGTCAACACTCCCGGTTCGACCATCTCGCGCGAATCCGATGCCGTCATCCTCACCCATGCAGGGCCCGAAATCGCGGTCGCTTCCACGAAGGCCTTCACTTCACAGGTGACAGCGTGCTACATCCTCGGCCTGTACCTGGCACAGGTTCGCGGGAACAAGTATGCCGACGAGATCGCCGACTACATGGAGAAACTTGCGCGCCTTCCCGAGGCGGTTCAGAAGGTTTTGGATAGCGGAGAAACAGTTCGCCAATTCGCTCGCACCATGAAAGACGCGACCTCGGTGATCTACTTGGGGCGGCACGTGGGCTACCCCGTCGCTCTCGAGGGTGCGCTCAAACTCAAGGAAATCTGCTACATCCACGCGGAGGGTTTTGCGGCCGGCGAACTCAAGCACGGGCCGATCGCCCTAGTGGATGAAGGCCAGCCGGTCGTCGTCATCGTGCCAACTCCGCGCCGCCCCGAACTGCACGCGAAGGTCCTGGCGAATATCCAAGAGGTCCGCGCGCGCGGAGCACGAACCATTGTCATTGCAGAGGAAGGCGACGCATCGGTTGACGAGTTCGCTGAAGTCGTCTTCCGCGTACCTCCGGTTCCGACGCTGTATGCGCCGCTGCTGACAATTGTTCCGCTACAGATTTTTGCGTGTGAGCTTGCGGCGGTGAAGGGGCTGGATGTCGATCAGCCTCGAAACCTCGCCAAGTCAGTCACCGTGGAGTAGGACCGGCTGCGCGGCTGCGACCTCAGCACGAGGCAGACGAACGCCGTTTTCTGCTTCAACGACCTCTCCATCGGACAAAGTGCGTCATAGCTCGAAGGACAGGCGTGAAATAGCTGCACTATGCCCGCACATTGACGCACTTTGTCCGCGGGCGGATACTCCAGTGGGATATTCCGGAGGACATTCAGGCGGATATTCCGAGGGGCATACTCCGGCGGCGGATATTCCAGGGGCCGATACTCAACGAGTGCTTACGTAAGCACAGTTATTGGAGCTCGCAAGCCTTGTAGACGTGGGTCAGCATCGCGAGGCGCTCCTCCAAGGTTGCGTCCTTGGGCACGCACATCTTCGCACCCAGATAGTTGCATCCGCCCTCGATCGCGGCGCGTGCGCAGCGCTTAATTTCCGCATCACTCATGAGCGATGCCGGCTCATCGACCTGGCCGGGCAGGTGCCCATCAATCCAGGCGTAGCCATACTGGGTTTCCTCCGGACCCGCTCCCGAGAAGACGACGCCATCTAGAACCCCGCGTTTCCCGGCCGCAACGATGTGATCGTAGGCAGCATCGGCACTGCGTTCTTCTAGAACGGAGCGTCCCCAGTTAATCAGAACACCGACCTCAAATTCCGCAGCGATCTGGATTTCTTCTTCAATGGCTAAGAATCCCTTTTCTGGCTTTTGCTCGGAGATAAAGCGGTCACAATGCTCAATCACGAGCTTCGCGCCGTACCAGTCCCATTCGCGCAGAACTTCCAGAGATCGCCTGAACGCGTCCCCATCTGCGGTCCGAGTGGGTGCCGAGTGCACTTCGATGCGCGTCACCACATGGCGGTCGGCATGCTCGCTCAACTTGCCCACGTCCTCACGCAGCTGGCGGGTGAAAGCCAGCGCGGCCTCGCGACCGTCCCGATCTGGCGAGGCCAAGCCGAAGTTCGCGTCTTTTCCGACGTTTTGCATGGTGCCGGGGATGGCGGTGACGGTGTTGAAATCCCAGTTCGCGGCAAGCAGGCCGGCGAGAAGTTCGTTGTCGGTGGCGATCTGTCCGGGATAGGGCATTTCGAGGCCGTTGATCCACGGCTGCTGTGCGAGAAGTTTGTAATAGTCCTCTTGCAGTTCCGGTGCGGGATGCGAGGCGTAGGCTCCGATAATGAATGGGATTGTCATTGTGCTCATCCTTCCGTGAATGTCGCCATCGTTGGGACATGCATGTATAAGTCTGACAGGTCAAGCCGCAAAACGCAGCATATTCATCAGACAAATACGTTCCAAGCCTACAGGCATTCCTCGCCGTCTAGCCTTTTGCTAGAGGAACCACATACTGAAGCTGCTCGAATTCACCCCCTCCTATCTGCATGAGCAACACTTCCACAGCTTTCTGCGCAAGCGCAGAAAAATCTTGGGCAATACTGGGAAGCTGCGGAAAAACAGCCTCCGCTAAGTACGTACCGTCGTACCCATAAACAAACACATCTTCCGGAACACTCATCCCCCTACGAAGGACCTCCTGCTGAACAGCAACAGCGACCGGGTCTGCCGAAAATACACCGTCTAACCCTGGATATTCATCCAAGACTTGCTTGGCGGTCTCAATGTACGTCGAATATTGAAACTGATTGAGCTGGAGCTCATGCGTAATACAGGTGATGCCATTTAGCCTCATTGCATTTGAGAAGGCTTCATGCCTGAGATTTGAAGGAGTCCTCACACGTCCTGAAGCTACAAGCTGCGCTACTTTATGACAATGTCGATCAATGAAGGCTTGCGCAGCAATTCGCCCGCCTTCAGCATGGTCTGATGCAACCACCGGTATGTCGTCCGCAAGATATCTGTCCAGCGCAACCACGGGCGCAGCAACCTCGGAATAGTCAATATCAATCGAGTGCGAACCGATAATGATCCCATCTACCTTATTCGCGGTAAGCATATCGATGTACTGACGCTCCTTGCGTGTTGAATGCAAGGTATTACAAAGAATCATTTTGTATCCGCGGGAATCGAGCTCATCCTCAATTCGACTCGTCACCGCGGCAAAGAACGGGTGTTCAACGTTTGGAATTACAAGACCAACTAGATTCGTACGACGCGTATACAGGCTCCGTGCAATCTGGTTCGGTTGATAGTGCAGCTCATCGATAGCACTCGCGATCGCACGACGTGTTTTATCTGAAATGTAACCACGTTCATTGAGATAACGGGAAACTGTATTTTTCGACACCCCGGCTAAACGCGCAACATCGGTGATCGTTGCCATCCTCGTTCCTTTCGCGGGGTGCTGGCTAGACAGCCGCAAGTACTTGCTCCAGTCTAGCCAGCACAACCGTTATTTCAGTGCAATTCGAAGGTTAATGCGGGATCTGTAACCGCCTTCAAGGGATAACCAACCAAGTTCTTAATAACAAGCTGACCATCATCAACTTGAAATCTGATCTCATTGTTCTCAAGAGGAGCAAAATCATTTATCGAATGGACGACTCTTCCCCCATCGACAAATAACTCGACTGAACACACATCCACACAGATTCTGACGTCAAGCTGGGACTTACCCATGAGACACAACGGACTACGCGAAACCCCTGCGCTCCACCCATCGGCAGTGTCACGACTGAGCCGTAGCTCAGCGTTCTCGATGTCACACTCAACTAACAATCCCAAATCGCCCTTAGCTCGCAACAACAACGCTGCGCACCTAGTCGTAGTGGAATCTAGGTCAATTTCAAAGGACAGGTCATATGAGATTCCGTCCCCTACCGGTACGTCACAACTCGACTCAACGATTAGCGAATCGATTTCAGTTTTCGTATCCGCGTCACGCAGGGACGCGAGTTCACGAATCGGTTGGGACACTAGATGGAGTTTCTCATCCAGAGCAACTTCACGCGGAACCCCAAATGCACCACACCATCCATCTCGCCATGTCGGACCCCAGTCTTTCCAAGTCGGCATCCAATCCCAGCCATTTGCCCAGCCAACCATAATGCGGCGACTATCCGGAGCGCGGAAAGATTGCGGTGCATAGAAGTCAAGACCCCAGTCAACCTCGCCGCTCGTCTGAGGATAAAAACGCCCACGCCGCCCGTCAAAATCGCCGACGAAGTAAATGCAAGTCCGTTCCCCCGCTCCCATAGGAGAACAGACAAACACCCACTTATCGCCCAATGGAAAGAAATCTGGACACTCCCACATAAAACCCCACTCACCTCGAGACTCGAACAATACGTTCATAAACTCCCAGTGAAGAAGATCCGGTGAAGTGTATAGCAAGGCCTGTGCGCGACCATTTTTCTGAGCACCACAGACAAGGAAATACTTTCCCTCGTGCTCAAATACTTTCGGATCGCGGAAAAAGTCGGTAGGCACTTCCTGAGGAGCAGAAAGAACAGGATTACCTTCATATTTCACGAAGTTGATTCCATCGTCAGTCCAGGCAACGCATTGCGTTTGTTCGAATCCGTTCCCGTGGTTCGACGTACCTGTGTAGATCAGATACAGACGCCCATCTTTCTCAATCGCACTTCCTGAAAAGCAGCCACCTCGCGGGTGACACTCGTATTCCTCTGAGGGCGCCAAGGCAATTGGAAGATGCTTCCAATGGACCAGATCATCGCTAATGGCATGGCCCCAGTGCATGTGGGACCAGAACGGCTCATACGGATTGAATTGGTAGAAAAAGTGGTACTGCCCTCGGAAGAAAACTAGCCCATTTGGGTCATTGATCCATCCAGCTGGCCCCATGAAGTGGTAACGCTGACGCATCTTTGACTCTGCGACCGTGGATGCATGAGAGGCGATAAAACCATTAGCCCGTAGCAACATCTGTTGCTCTATTTGATTGCTCATCAATGTACTCAAACCCTTGTGCTCTCATTTTCCTGCCGTTCAAAGGCCTTACGAAGCTGTGCCGCAAATGCGGTGTTCAGAGCCGATTCACGGCGTGCTTTGTCTTCTTTAATGCGGAACTGCGCCTCCCGACGAGGCTTGTACTCCTCCCACCGCGCTTCATATGTCTCACGAGCAGCACGCTGTTCTGCGGACAGGCTAACCTTCGGATTTTCACGCTCTGGAAGTACCGGGACAACAGGAAGGCGGTCTTCAACACGGGCTATCGTCAGCGGAGTAACCGTCGGGAGCACCTGATACCAATACGCTGTTGAACTCCAGTCATCGGCAAGATGATTAGCGTGACCGTGCTCAATTGTCACCCTCAGGCTCTTTTCAAAACGAACAGGGTCACAGATATGCCACCTGTACGACACCTGGAAACCGTCAGTATCGCCTTCATGCACAATCGTTCCAAAGAACGGGAATGCATTACGCTGCATCCCCCACGCATGGTTGAAGTAGTCCTCAGTACCTGTTCCATTTAGGCTTGGGAGTTCCTCGCCGTCGATGAAGAACATGTCATTTCCTTCTCCCCACCAACTTCCTTGGAAATGTTTTACGGTCAGATTGCAGCCGACATAGTGTCCACGGCCCTGAACGTCAAGGACGGTGTAGTTTCCTTCCCCGCTAAGATTCGACACATTGTTGACCTCAGGCGAGTTGACTTGCAGGTCCGGTCCCCACCCGTTACACGGATTCTCCCGGCGCCAAGACGCATGGAAATATGCAGTATCTTCAGGAAGGGGTTCGGAGTACATCTCGTAGTCGATATTGAAATAGAGGATGAATGGAAGCTCGTTCTCATTCACAATTTCAATTTTTGCTTTCTTATTGAACGGCATCGGAAAGTAGCACGAAACAGAGCACGGAGCACCATACCGGCCAGCTTCTTCAGGTTTGAGCGAGACGTTGAACGGAAGCGAAGTGAAGTTTCCCGGATAACTATTCCCAATGCAGAAAAAATCCCCGAAAGGTGCAAGAACACTCGGCGAATCTTGTCCATCCCATGTGATCTTGATAAGCACTTTCCTGTAGTAATACGGATCGTAGTCGTCCCAAATAACCCCGAGTGCCGGGTGTATCTCCATAACTGGGGCGGCAGATGCGTTCTGCTCCGGGTCGAGAATAGAGGGAGCGACAACACGACGGCACGATGACGTCATCCAAATATGCGTAATGCAACCGGGACCCTCAATCTCACCCAAAGAAATAGACTCGCCGGCGGGGATTTCCCAGTAATCTTGGTTTTTCCCTCGTTGATCCCAACTTGCGAGACGTCCATTTCGTGCATGCTTTACAGTCGTGAGATCGCCAAGCAAACCCGTAATTTGAGCCATTTTAGTCTCCTATGACTAGTCCTATTTCCATTTCACCAGACAAATATCCGGAGTTAATTTCTACTGATAACCGCAGCACTAGCTACCCTTTGACCGCCCCTGCCACCATTCCCCCAACAATTTTCTTTTGGAAGATCCCATAGAAAATCAGCTCAGGAATAATGATCATCACGCTTGAAGCGACAATGCCCCCATAATCAACGGTGTACGTTCCCTTAAAGAACGACGCTCCCATGGCAAGCGTGTAGTCGGCTTGTTCTCTCAGCATTACCGAAGCGAAGGGATATTCATTCCATATATAAAGGACATTGAATATGACCACCGTTGCGATCACTGGTTTCGCCATCGGCACAACGATTCGAAATAGAAGATCCCAGATTGAGCAGCCGTCGATGATTGCTGCTTCGTCAATTTCACTCGGTAGAGCCCTTAGATAGTTAACAAACAACAACGTGTTAAACGAAATAGACGATGCAACATACGGCATAACAAGAGCCCATTGCTCTTTCAAACCAAACATTAAATTGATCTTGTACACAGGGAAAAGCAGTATGAAGGGCGAAACGGCCAATCCCGCGATCAGAAACACATATAGGAGGCGCACAAACTGTGGGTGCCGGAAGGAAAATCGTGCAAGTACAAAGGAACTTAGAAAGGTAATGCTCAGTTCAATTGCAATGCTTATAACGCAGACTACAAACGTATTCGCGTACAACCGTGGATAATTCAGTGTCTTCAACGCGTTTATGTAGTTATCCCAGCTCACCCCTTTGGGCCAAGAAAGAGGGGAGGAGATGATCTCTCCATTAGTCTTGAAGGACATCAGGAGCATCCATGCGAAAGGAAGAACGACAATTACGGTAGTCAGTGCCATCAATACATAGAGCACAATCCGGGTTTGCTTTGTCATTAGTTTTCACCTCCATCGCGCGAAAGCAACATGTAAATACCCGTAATACCAAGAGAAATTACGAACGTAACGGTCGCGATCGACATACCATAGCCGTACTGGCCGTTTTGGAACGTTACCGAATAGGCATAAGTCACAAGGGTTTCAGACAAGTGGTTTGGCCCACCACCCGTTGTTTGCTGAACGATTTCAAAAATCTTAAAGATCCCGGTAATGATCAGGACGATGACAGTTGAGATCGTCGAACGCATCATTGGAATCGTGATAGATATCGTTCGCTTCCAGGCGCTCGCGCCATCTACACGAGCCGCTTCAATAATTTCTTCCGGGATCATTTTCAATCCGGCGATAAAAATAGTCGTCAAATATCCAAGCTGTTGCCAGAAAAAGATAATCGCCGTGGAATATGGAGTCAGTACTGTTCCACCGATCCATTGATGCCGGAAGCTATCAAGTCCCACTGCATGCAGCAGACTATTAATCAGACCAATCTTCGGGTCAAGGATGTACACCCAAATAATTCCAACAATGATCGGCGCAATAATTGCTGGAGAAAAGATAAGTGCCTTCGACGTATCTGAAAACTTCAGTTTGCTGTTAAGAAGCAACGCTAGCGCAAAAGACAGCACAAGGAGCATGACCGATGCAACCACAAAAACCACAAGAGTGTTTGTGAGAGAAGACCAGAACAGCTTGTCATGTACGAGACGCTGGTAGTTGCTCAGTCCGTTGAACTTTGCTTTTCCAATCCCCGTGTACTTCGTAAAGCTATACCCGATACCAACGAATATCGGGACGACGATAAACAAGGTATAGACAAGCAACGACGGAATAAGAAATGCGACTTTATACCGTTTTCTGCTGAGCCAATGCATGAACCTACGCTCCCTACTACATATTGACGAACTAGGTCTGCTGGCCGAGAGCGCACGCTCAATATCCGGCTTGATTTTGAGGTTTCCGCGCTCTCGACCAGGTTGGAATCACTTCGAATTTTCGACAGCCTGATCCAACTTTTCGAGCGCTTGCGCAGGGGTATAGGTCTTTTGCATGACGCCGAATAGTGCATCGTATAGTTCCGATTGAAGCGCTGAGGGAACGGAAAGGTCAGGAGCTACAGCCGGAGACTTGTAGCCGTTCCCCAATGCCGCAGTCATTGCGCTCATAGCGTATTTGTCACTAGCTGGCGCAAGCCCCTCATACGAAGTAGCAGGGAACATTGAATTCTCATAAGAGATCTTTGCCGCTTCTTTCGAGTAGTAGAAGTTCAAGAAGGCAAAAGTTGCCTCCTGCGCTTTTTCGTCATTACCTACAGCGGCACTAACAGCAATTGGTGCCGACGGAACCCTCATATTGACATCCTGGTCGTATTTACTGTCGGTAAACTTTGGCCCCCACCAGAAGCCAATTTTGTCGCCAAGTGATTTGTCAAACTCCGCGCAATCCCACTGGCCACTTCCAAACATTGCGGCTTTACCGTCATCGAACTGCTGCTTCGCATCAAAGTATTCGAGCGTAGAAATATTATCTGGGAACGCTCCTGCGTCCGTCAGTTTTTGCAATTTATCGAAGGCCCCAGCGACGTCACTCGACGCAAATTTGGCGTTTCCGGCCATGATCGAGTCGATGTTCTCCGACCATCCATTTCGAGTCAGCCAGAGGTTGAATTCCCACATTGCGAAAGAACTATTCTTTGACCCAATCGCGACAGGAGTAACGCCACTTGACTTCAGTGCGCTCACCATATTCATAAAGTCTTCAAAAGTTGTCGCGTCTGTCGGATAAGAAATACCCGCTTTATCGAACAGTTCCTTGTTATAGAAGATGCCCTGAACATTGCTTTGATATGGCAATCCAAACTGGACACCATCGCTTCCCTTGAACGCATCCTGCGCACCAGCCAAAGCCGTATTCACATCAGGATTTTGTTTTAGATAGTCGTTCAAATCGAGCAATGCGCCCGAATCGGCAAAGTCGCGAACTTGAGCACCATCTACCCAGAACACCTGCGGAAGCGTGCCATCTGAAGCGTGCAGCTTTAAGTTCTTGCTGTGCGATTCGGTATCCGCAGCTTGAAATTCGACCCTGTATTTTCCTTCATTCGCAGAATTGAATGCCTGCACAATCGCATACGTCGCGGGCTCCTGCTTCTCCGGGTTAGCAACGTTGATCCCAAACTTGATCACGGTTGCACCGCTTTGGTCACGAGCATCTTCTGAAGTACTCGTTCCGCCGCTACAGCTTGTTAGGCTAACTGCTAAAAGCAGGGAGAGCATACTGACCGATAATGCGCCAGGTTTGAAATTTGTATTCATGGCACCTTCGCCTCCGTTAAGAAGAGTCAATGTTTATGTCAACCGGTTAACATGTGGCAATAGAAACTTCACCTCATCTACGGGGTAACTCTATGACTTTGCCTACATGCCGCCGCCTTATTCACCCAAATAATGCGGCTATCTGATTTGGACAGCTACTAAATTAGCGCATTAACAGAAATCCTGTCAACCGGTTAACATATTTTCATCCGGGCTAACATTCTGGGACTTCTACAGCGATTCAACCCGGCACACACTCTCATCCAGCCTCAATCCAGCTCTTTCAAATATGAAAAACGCTAAACTCACGCACATGGACCGCAATGAACTGATTCAACGCACGTTTCCCTATCTTTTGAAGCGCTTGGAAGACGCTGGCATTGATGCCACTCCCCAGGTCGATCCGCAAACAAACGGCTACATTCTGACCGTCGACACCATGCGCTTCAACGTTGAAAACCTTCTGTCAGATTTATCGCGCTCCAACCCAGCCCAGCACCAAGAACGAATCGAGCGCTGGGTTGCCTTCATGATTGAAACTCTGCGGATGCCCGAGTACTCGGTTAATGATCCCGATGAGCTTCGCAAGCGAATCCGCACACGCATCATCCGGAGCGGGCAGAGCTCAGATCTCCCCATCACCTACATTCGCCCATTCACCGCCGGATTAGCCACAGCGCTCTACCTGGATTTCCCAAACAGCGTGTCATTGGTAACGGATCAAAGTCTTGCCCGATACCCACTTTCGGTCGATGAACTTTTCCACTACGGCCAGATCAACACCGATAACGAGCCCATCGATACTCAGCAACAGGTGGGCCCCTTTACTGAACTGCTGGGAGAATCACCATTTATTGCCGGTAAGGCAGCAAACATCGGCGCATTGGTAAGCAATCTCCACATCAATGCCCCCCACGGATTGTTCTTTGCCATTCCGCAACGATCCGTCCTGCTCTATGCACCCATCGATCCGGAGGACACCTCACAACAGATACTCCAGATGATCGACTTCATGCGCTTCGCGGTCATGGAAGAGTTCGGCAATAACAACGCCTACGCGATCAGTCGTGATATCTTCTACTGCCTACCCACTGGAGAATTCGGCCCAATTACCCGGGGCGACAATCCCCAACTTCACGAGCTTTTCAGCAATCCAGAGATCGACTTCGAGACCTTCATCGGGCTTGCAGAAAAATACCTGTACCTACCCGAAAGCTTCGTCCAACGCTTCCTCGCGAAGTAAAAGACGAACGGAAGCCGGCTGCGCGCAGGCGGTGGTCAGCTATGGGATGGGTGTCTTTACATGTCTCAAGGTGATGCGCGCCGCCTTTCATCATTCAGTTTGACTTATCGTTTCTCATTCCCTAAAGTTTCCACGTACGCGCGAGTGGCGGAATAGGCAGACGCGCACGGTTCAGGTCCGTGTCCTAGTGATAGGGTGGGGGTTCAACTCCCCCCTCGCGCACGTAGTAAGGACCCAGCGAAAGCTGGGTCCTTTTGTTTTACCTGCCGAGGCCTGGCCCGCCTCATGCGCAAAGCAATCGCAATGCGCACCTTGCTCAACCAAAGTGTGAGGCCGACTGACGCCTTCCAGCGCCAACCGGCCTCGGAAAATGCAACAGTTTAGTCCTGCGAAACCCCGGCAATGAGTTCACGAACCCACGTCCGCGCACGGCGATAGTCCTCGTCGTCTTGAGGAACATCCGCGCTATTGACCGTTGAGCTGGGGTAGGACCCCATGAAGCGCACGTCCGGGGAAACTCGGTACAGGCCTCGCAAAGCAGCCTGAATGTGCTCTTGAGTAATGTGCCCAACCATGTCGATCGAGAAGGTATAGGCACCCAGGCCATCACCGCTGGGTCGTGATTCAATTCGCGACAGGTCCACGTCGTGCACCGAAAACTGCTCAAGGAGACGCATGAGCGAACCCGCTTGGTTCACCGGCAGCGCGACTTGAATCGTCGTCTTATCGTGTCCAGTCGGCGCAGTCAAGGACCCTTCAATCGGCCTTCTCACACACACAAAACGCGTAATCGCACCAGGATTATCCGCAACATCCGTGAACAGCGATTCCAAACCGTAGCGTTCAACCGAGGTCGCATTGCACAAGACTGCGTCAAATGCTCCCTCGCTTGCCCCCAAAGTCTCAGCCGCTGCAGCGGTTGAAGTCGCAGGAACGTGGACAACACCCGGGAAGGTCTCCTCGGCCCAGTTACGGCACTGCGCCCACGCGTGCGGGTGCGTCCCGATCTTGCGGATATCTTCCGCGCGCGTCCCAGGGCGAACAGCCAAGTGGAAGGTAATGGGAACCAGCATTTCCGCGCGAATGACGAGCTGCGGGTAGTCAGCCAGTGCATCGAGCGTCGCGTTAACCCCGCCCTCGATGGAATTCTCGATCGGAACGACCGCCCAATCTGCCTTTCCTTCACGTACCGCTTTCATTGCCAGCGGCGGGGAAGTCAGGGGAATAAGCTCAGCGTTTTCCGGGGCAACCTGGCGCAGAGCTTGCTCTGTAAAAGTCCCGAAGGGCCCTAGGAATGCGATTCGCAGCTTGCTCACTCGGCGTGCTCCTGCTGCGCGAGGGCCTCGGCTTCACCGGCCTCAGCATGCTCGCCTGAACGCTTCTTTCCGACGATCTCAATGATCACGGGCAGAACCGAGACGAGGATGATCACACCCAGGATCAAGGTCAGATTGTCATGCACGAAGGGAACATTACCCAGCAGTGAGCCAACGAGGATGAATCCCGCACCCCAGATCAAGGCACCCAGGGTGTTGAAGATCAGGAACTTGACGTAGGGGTAGCGCGCCATTCCCGCCGCGATCGGAATGAAGGTACGAACGAAGGGGATGAAACGACCAATGACCAGGGAACGCCCGCCGTAGTCACGAAAGTATCGTTCGGCCTTCTCCAAGTGCTCGGTCTTCAAGATTCGAGCATCCGGCTTGAAGAACCTGCGTCCCCACTTTGCGCCAAGGAAGTAGCCGATCTGCGCGCCAATGAAGGCCGCAACAACAACCATGATGATCAGTGTCGGCAGGTGTAGCCCCAGTCGATCGTGGAGCAAACCCGCAGTGAACAGCAGCGATTCGCCGGGAAGAACCGGGAAGAGAACACCGGATTCGATGAGGACAATGAGCATTGTTCCCCACAAAACCCACGGTCCCATAGCGACCAGCAGGCTTTCGGGGTCCTTGAACCAGTTGATGAAGGTATCCAGACCTGAGGCATTGACCATGACGGCAGCAAGCATGCAGATTTCCTTAAACTCGGGCACCGTTCACTTAAGAGCGCACGGCATGTTACGAAGTCAACCCTACCGGTCTTTAGAAGACAGATAGGATGTCATCCATGGAGAATTCCGAGGAACTGATCACGTCCGAGGCCTCTGACGCCCCGCAGCCCCCTGCGCCCGCGTCCGAGCAGGCGGAAGAAAACACACCCGATCACGCTCCTACGCGCCAGTCAAGACTTCCCGAGGCGGTCTTTTTCGCCGATCGGGTCCATTACCGTCGACGCCGCCGCTCCGACCTTGTCGAGGCCATCTTCTGTCTCCTCGGTATCGCCTTGGCATGGGGGCTGGGTTTCGTCGCCTCCTCAACAACCGAAGGCGTTGCCCAAGACGTCCTCCGCGTGACAGTCATTCGCGATCTGCTGCTTATGCCTTTGTCTCTGGTCGAGGGCTTAACCATTCTTGTCACCCCGATCGCTGTGATCGGCATGCTGCTCTTCCGCCGCCAAGTCTCCACAGCAATCGAAGCACTGACAACAAGCGTGATCGCAGGCGTCGCCTCGTACGCAATCCTGCTTCTCCTGCGCCAACTTCCCAAAACCGCGACCGGCCCACTGAGCGTCACCTATTCAGAAAACGGACAAACGGCCTCGTACATTGCAATTAACTTGGTCGCCGTCGCGCTCATCGCGCTCTTCACTGCGGCAGGCGAGGCCGAGGCCATGCGCACGATTCGCTGGTCATACTGGGCACTCGCCGTCATCATCGTCATTTGGGTCTTGCGCGGCCAGCTCACGCTTCCCTCGGCGGTATTCTCCGTGCTCTTGGGACGCACTTTTGGGTCGGCCTCGCGCTTTGTCTTGGGATTCCAGGACCGCAGCGCTTCGGGCGGTCAGATTGTTCGCGCGCTTCTCTCCATCCGAATCACACCCCAACGCATCATTCGCACAGATCTTCTTCCCGCGGGGGTCAACCTGGAAACATGGCTGGTCACCGAATCAGAACACGGCCATTTCCACGCGGAACCCCACGCATCCGATTCAGCTGAATACACGATTCCTCGCCGTCCCCCCGTTGATGGCAATCGCCACTATCAGGTGTGGGATATCTACGGTGTGCCCTACGAGATCACCATGCTCGACCCGGGGCGCGGAATGACTGGGACCCTTTTGGAAGTGTGGAATAACGTCCGTCTTCGCGGCCTTTCCCGCTGGGTTTCCCCCTCTGTGAAGGCCGCTGCCGAGCGTTCCATGCTGACCACCATTTCCGCCAAGCGCGCGGGCGTACACCTGCCCGAACCCATGGGGCTTGCACAGGCGGGTGACTCCATCATGACCGTCATGCGCGTGCTTCCACCGACCGCGTCCTTGAAGGATCTTGCCGAGGCAGATGCACTCACCGATGAGATCCTTGACGAGGCCTGGAAGCAGTTGGTCTTCGCGCACGCCCATGCGATCAGCCACCGCCATATTGCCCCCTCTTCATTGGTTGTGGATGAGTCCTCCCAGGTGTGGCTGATCCACTGGGACGAGGGTGAGGTTGCAACGAACGAGCTCAATCAGCGCATCGATGTCGCCCAGATGCTCACTCTGCTTGCGATCTATGTCGGAAAGGATCGGGCGCTGGCCTCGGCGCAACGAAATCTTTCCGAAGAAGCCCTGGTCGGTTGTGCGCCGGTGCTGCAAAAGGCTGTCCTGCCTTCGGAGGTGACTGCAAGCCTTCGACGCAGCGATCTGCTTGACAAACTCCGCGAAGGAATCGTTGCCGATACTCCTCAAGAATCTATCCAACCGGCTAATTTGCAACGTTTCGCCCCCAAGACGATGATCACCTTCGCAGTTCTTGCGCTCGCCGCAATCATCTTGATGGGTTCCTTGAACTTCTCCGATATCGTCGCAGCAGTTAAGCAGGCCAACCCGATCTGGATTGCCATCGCTTTTGCTTTCGCAGCTGCAACGTGGGTTGGCGGCGCAGTCCCTCTGGTTGCTTTCAGCCAAGAGAAGGTCAAGTTCGGAGACTCGATTCTTGCCCAGGTCGCCGCCTCGATTGTCACTCTGGTCGCACCTGCTGGAATTGGCCCCGCCGCGCTCAACCTGCGCTTCCTGACCAAGCAGAAGATGAGTACAGCCGCTGCGGTTACAACCGTAACTCTTCAGCAGATTTCACAGTTCCTCGTGACTATCTCACTGCTCGTCACCGTTTTGTTCTTCTCCGGATCCTCACTGTCTGTATCGCTGCCTTATGGCGCGATCATCGCCGGGGTCGCAGTTGTCGCCCTTGTCGTGATTATCTGCATTTCTATCCCGAAGATCCGAAAGTTCATTTGGTCGAAGATCGAACCCACGTGGAAGCAGGTCTATCCGCGCCTCATGTGGGTTGCCGGTCAGCCCCAGCGCCTCCTTGCGGTTCTTGCGGGGAACATGCTCATGAACATCGGTTTCGTCGGCGCGTTCTGGGCCTCACTCAAGGCCATGGGCGGGTCGCTGAACCTTGTGACTCTCTCGATTACCTACTTGGCATCGAACTCCCTGGGTTCGGTCGTCCCCTCCCCCGGCGGTATCGGTCCTGTCGAGGCCGCGCTCACCGGTGGTTTGCAGGTGGCCGGTATCGCCGTATCCATCGCATTGCCAACCGCGATCATCTACCGCCTCGTAACTTTCTATGGCCGCGCGCCCTTCGGTTGGGTCGCACTGAAGATCATGCAGAAGCGGAACCTGATCTGAGGGGCCTCGCAAGGGGTGCGAGGCCGCAGCCGCAGTTAGGCGATCAGCTCCAGAGCCGCCTTCACCGCATCCTCAACGCTTCCCTCGCTGGGATAGACCAGCGAGGTATCCGCCATGATCCCAATGATGTTCGGGTACGACAATGCTTCTTGAACGCGTTCACGAAGCGCGTCCACGCCCACGCTGAAGTCGACTCGCAAAACGATGGGAAGAGTGGTCGCATGGGCAAGACGCTTCACGTCCTCGCACAGCGGGAGCATGAGCCATGTCAGTCCCGAGGTTGTTCCCAGACCCGATGCGATCGCAGTCGCTAGGCAGATGGAATCCATATCGAGGTGAGTGCGGACGCGGCCGGATTCGTCGCGGCTTGAGATCACCGCTTCAAGCAGGGCAATTCGACCCGAGGCATTGAGCGCGCACACCCCGCGAGCGCAGCGAGACAGGGTATGGGACGAGCCCTCATCGCTGTAGTCCAAGCGGAGCAGCATCTTGCCGCCATCCAAGCGAGACTCATGGATTCCCGCGATGTCATAGCCACTCATGACGTCGTCCAATTCGAAGGACGAGTCAGCGAGGCCACCTCGGTTCATGGAGCCGATGACGAACTTTTCCTTGAGCACTCCCGCGATCGTCAGGTCTTCGACAAGATCAGCTGCACCCACGCACCCCTTGACTCCTTCGATGGCGAAGGCCTGGCACAGACGGTCGAGCAGATCCCAGCGGTCTTCCAGTGCCCGAGGATTGCCTCCCGCCGCCAAGTTTCCACGCGCGGGGTCGTCTGCAGCGATCATGAGGAATTTCGCGTTGGGGCGGATCCCCATTCCGCGGTCACGCATCACGAAACCGATTTGCTCGGGGTGGTTGACCCTCATATCGATGATCTGATTGATATCAATACTCATCGTTCGTCTTCTTTCCGCACATCCGCGCAGGCATCCATGCGGGCGGGGACGTCGTCATCGTTAAAACCATAGATTGTTGTTGCGACCGCATCGACGCGGTCGCGGTCACAGTATCACCAAAATTCAGTGCACTAAAAATTTGCAGCGATGCCCGGCAACACTTGTCCGGGGTCGCGCGCGTCCTTTCGCGTCCCTATTGGCGTTCCGATTTGGCCAGATTGTCGCTAATTGCCTGACCGATGCGTCCAAGAGTGTCGGCCTGAATCCACGTCGAATCCAGTCCAAAGCGAGAACCCATATGCTCACTATTCTTTCGCAGGCCGAGGATTGCTTCCCACAGTGGGATGAGCTCCTCGTGGTAGGTGTGTCCGTGTCCGCCCGGAGCAGTCCCCGCAACCGGCATATCAACGAGAACCTGGATGTAGGTTGCCAGGCGCGTGTAGACCATCTGGGAACTCACGTCACCATCGACGCGTTCAGAAATCCAGTCGGGCTTGTTCCACGCAAGCTGCGAATTCCACCAGACCACAGGATCGGAAGGGTGCTGTGCGTAGACGATTCTCGGGAAGTTCCATCGCCCAAGCTCGCGCCCATACACGTCCGCCCACAAGTTCTCCGGAACATTGACAAAACGAACGTGACGGCCGTTGGCGACAACGGGAGCAACCTGGGGGCTTCCTCGGTGACGCACTTGGGTGAGTTCGGCATGCATGGGAGTGAAGGCGGGGGTTCCGACCCACAGCGCACCATCGGTCCGGTTCAAAACATCGACGATCCCTGAAAAGACATGTTGCGAGGCGTAGGCACCCAAGGATTCCCCGCATACGAAGAGTGCGGGTCGCGACTCTTCGGGGAGTTCATCAACCGCGCGGCGAATCGTCTCAAAGAGAATGACCGCGGCTTCCTCTGAGACGTCCAGATCTGTCAGGAAGTTAATCGAGGAGGGGACAAAGGAATACTGCATGGACGCCGTCGCACAGTTTCCCAAGGTGAGGTATTCCAAGGGTTGGACTTGCCATTCGTCAACCCATCCCGATCCGGTCGATGTTGCGATCAGAATAACTGCACGTTCAAATGCCCCGCTTCGGCGAAGTTCGCGTACTACCAGATCAGCTGCACTCTGGAGGCTTTGCCCTTCTGCTGGCATTCCCGCGTAGACGCGGATCGGTTCTTGGGCGGCGCATCCGGCGAGGGCCTCGATATCTGCGCGACTGGGACCGCGCCCAAGGAACACGCGTCCCTGACCTCCGACAGACTCCCAGCTCGAGTAGGACGAAGGCGAACCCGAGCGTTCCTTGACCTGAGGCTGCACGATTCCCTTAGCGGTCCGATTGTTCATGCGGCGCGCGTGACGGGTGAAGAAGTTAATGCCCAGCTTGATGATTACCTGCGAGGTCAATCCGTAAACGATGATGACGAGGAGTGCCAAAGTAATGGACAGTGCAAGAACGTAGTGCAGCCATTGGCTGAAGAAAGCAAGAAGAGCGCGCCCAATCCACTGCAGTCCAGAAGCGATGGCAAGAAGGACAAGGGTGAGGACGACAGCTCCGGCAGTGCCCAGAAGGTACTGGCCCAAGTTCTCGCCGGGCATTCCAACCAGAACATCGGCTCGCCTACGTTCGCGATAGGAATGGATCAACCAGCGAATCAGCCACAGGAAGAAACCAACGAAGAGGATGACTCTAAAAGCAAGCGCCACCGTGGGCGGAGCAGTGATCTGAACTCCCAATCGGGGGACAACAATCGCGTACAGGCGTTGAAGGGTCAGGCCGAGGATGTAACCAGCAGCTGTGAGAACACCGGAAGCTACCGCGTGCCACTGCCACGAGCGAGCAAGAAGAGAGGGAGAGACGGAGACTCCGTACATGACCAGCGCGCCGATCAGGCCGAGCAATGAAATATTGATGATGTCACCCCCTCTTGTCCTACCTGTCTATTGTGCCCGATCTGCCGTCCATACAAGAGTGAAGTACGGCAGGATCACAGTGGAATGCGGCGCAAATCCCAGATGCTCATACAGGTACCAGCGCAGGTTTGCCTGCATCTTTTCCCTGCCCGCGGGGGTTGAACGCAAATAGGAGGAGCGCGTTGTCCCCAACTCAAGAATCTCCTCGGGAGTCGTTTCGTCTTCCCAGTCGAAACGTTCCAAGACCGGCTGCGACCACTGCGAGTTCAGAAGGGGCGGCCGATCAGGACGATGAATATCTCCCGAGCGCATGATGCGCGTGAGCCTGTGTACCCAAGGAATCGTGACATCGAGCTGATTCCACACGATCATGAGCTTCCCGCCGGGGCGCACAATTCGGTGCATTTCTGTGCAGGTAGCTTCCGCATCCATCCAATGCCACGATTGAGCGAAAACCGCGCGGTCAACGCTGGAGTCAGCAAGCCCCGTTGACTCCCCGTATGCGTCGACAATTCTCAGATTCGCATCCTCTCCCAGAAGCTGCCTCATCTGGTCGCACATCGCTGGGGCAGGCTCGATGGCCGTGACCTTCACCCCGCGAGAAAGGAGTGCGGCGGTCAGTTTGCCCGTCCCCGCTCCCACGTCTGCGATCGTGAGTGTCGAGGCGTCGGCCCCTTTCACGATTGTCTCAACTGCCTCGCGCGGGTAGCTTGGGCGCACCGCTCCATAGGAGTCAGTCGCAAGACGGAAGGGATTGGTCACGAGTGAAGCCTAGTGGATGATGCCGTGTGATGCCCGAGCCTTGACTCGCTCGCCCACCGCGGGGACCCGGCTTCCGAAAGGAATCCTCACTATGCGCGGCTCGCCATCCGCCTGATTTTCGAGGCGAGCGGGCACTTCATAGTATCCGCGAGCGCGGCGAGATACCCCTCCCGTGATTTCAATCCAGACCTCATCCGCGTCTGCCCTCCCCTCGAGTTCGATGCTCGCAAAACCCAAGAAACGCGCGACTTCTGTATCCCCAGGATTTGCCCACATGGCCTCGGGAGTATCGATGCGGCGCAGGCGCCCCTGAATCATCACTCCGATTTGGTCGGCGACGGCAAAGGCTTCGTCCTGGTCGTGAGTGACGTAGATACTCGTAATTCCCTCGCCGGTAATGATTTCGCGCAACTCGACTGACAGGCTTTCACGCATGGTGCGGTCAAGCGCGGAAAGCGGTTCATCAAGAAGGAGAAGACGAGGCCGCGGGGCGAGTGCGCGGGCGAGAGCTACCCGTTGAGCCTGGCCTCCCGACAAGGATTCAATGCTGCGCGATGCAAATCCCTCCAGACCAACAATTGCAAGGACTTCGGCGACTCTGCGCTCGCGCTGATCACGTGGAAAATGACGCAGGCCGTAAGCGATATTGCCCTCAACATTTCGATGAGGAAAAAGTTGACCATCTTGGAACATCAGCCCGAAGCCGCGTTGATAGGTGGGGGTGTCCAGAACCGATTCGCCTTCCCACGCGATATCCCCACCGCTGGGTCGTTCAAGGCCCGCAATCGCGCGCAAGAGCGTGGATTTCCCGCAGCCACTGGGGCCAAGGAGAGCAGTAATTTGTCCGGGTTTTACATCGAAAGACACTTCTTCAAGCGCGCGAAAAGACCCGTAATCGACACTGACCTTCGCGCAAGTCAAAGCCACGTTTTTGCTCATACCGTCTCTCCAATCTCAGCGGGACGCAACCACTCCATACACGTAATGAGCAGCGCACACACGAGCGCAAGCAGTACACACGAGGCCATTGCAACCCCTTGGTCCAGTGCGTCTGGGCGCGAAATTAATCGATAAATCACGACCGGGAGCGTCACTGAATCGCCTTTAGCTAAGAAAGAAGTCGCGCCGAATTCACCCAGCGATGTCGCAGCCGCAAAACCTGCGGCGATACCGACGCTGCGAAGAAGGACGGGACCATCAATTGTTGCCATGATGCGCGCATCACTTGCACCGAGGCTTGCCGCGGCCTCGCGCAAACGCGGGTTAATGGCACGCAATGAGGGTGCGATCAAGCGAACCACCAGGGGAAGCGCGACGACAGCTTGCGCACAGGGAACAAGGATCCACGACGAACGCAGGTCAAGGGGCGGGCGATTCATGGTGATGAGAAAGCCAAAACCCACCGTGACTGCAGAAACTCCCAGGGGAAGCATGAAGGCACTCTCGACCAGAGAAAGAGCCACGCGCCCCGCCCGCGAACGCGGATGGCGAGTCACAAGAAGGACGACGCAAACACCCACGCTCAAAGCAATCATCATCGCAACCAGAGCGACAAGAAGCGAGTGCCCCAGTGCTTGGAGGGGGGAAACGCGCAGTGCGGGAGTGAAAGAGGAATCGGCCAAGGTGAGGTAGTGCTCGAAGGTGAAGCGGCCTCGGCGGTGGAGGGAACGCCACACAAGCGCAGCAAGGGGAAGCACGACCAGTACGAGGATTACCGCCGCACTCACCACAAGTGTCCACACATCGCCTCGGCGGACGCGATGCCCCGCTTGTGAGGACCTTAAGGCGACTGCTCGAGTACCGCGACGGCGCGCGGCCTCGGCAACAATCAGGGACAGCGCGATCACGACAAGCTGAACGATCGATAAGACCGAGGCGCTACGCAGATCCAGGTACTGGGTCGTAAGCATATAGATTTCGGACTCGACGGTCGTGAGCTTCGAACCGCCCAAAATCAGCACGATTCCAAAGGAAGTTGCGCAATACAAGAAAACCAGCGAGGCTGCCGAGGCGATCGCGGGGAGCAAGGTCGGGAAAGTAACGGTGGTAAATACTCGCAGGGGGCGCGCTCCGAGACAGGCGGCGACCTGTGCGCGGCGGCCATCGATTTGCGCCCAAAAACTACCGACATTGCGAACAACCAGTGAGTAATTGAAGAAGACCATGGCCGCGATGACCGCTGTCGGTGTCCCATCGAGGTTCAGGAAGCCCAACCAGCCTTGGGGAGCGAGGAGAGAACGGAAGGCCACGCCGACAACGACCGTCGGGAGAACGAAGGGAACGGAGATGAGCGCACGTAGAGCGCGCTGACCGGGGAAGCGACAACAGTAGAGCGCGTAGGCGCCGGGTAGGCCCACAAACAGTGAAACACAGGTGCCCAGGAGAGCCATCCAGAGCGTGCGAGCAATGACGCGCCACGTGCGCGGCGTGGAAAGCACTTCGCCGAGCCCCGAGAGGTCAAGCCCCCCACCGGGCGCGACGAAGCCCTTCGCGATGAGCGTCGCCGCAGGCCACGCGAAAAACAGCGTGAGAAAAGCCAGGGGGACGCCCAGGCCAACGGCCCCGGCGCCCACCCTCGCTACACGCTGTCGTAGGTTTTTCACCCAAGAACCGTTTCTTGCCAGGTCTTGAGCCAGTTTGCAGAGTTCTTCTGAATCTCTTGGGGATCAACACGTGCGGGGTTTTCAGCCAGGGGACCGAACTTCTCTAGTGCCTCGGGAGCCTTCCCCGCGTAGGGGTGCATGTAGGTTGCCTTGGAGATCGCGCTCTGCACCTCGTCGGAGAGGAGGAATTCGATGAACTTCTTCGCGCCCTCGGGGTTCTTTGCGCCCGTGAGGACACCGGCGTATTCAATCTGGCGGAAGCAGGTGTCGGTAATAACACCGGTCGAAGACTCGGTTCCCGCATCGTTGACCGCGTAAGCGGGAGAAGAACCGTAAGACACCATCATCGGGTAGCTGCCCTTGCCTTCACCCGCACTGTAGTCAACGTTGAAGGCCTGAGACCAGCCTTCGGTGATCTTCACGCCGTTGTCCTTGAGGGACTTCCAGTAGTTCGCGTAGCCATCGGGACCGTACTTGGCAATGGTGGCCAGCATGAAGGCCATTCCGGGGGTCGACGAGGCCGGATTCATGGCGACGAGCATGTTCTTGTATTCGGGCTTCGCCAGATCCTCGAAGCTTGCGGGAGGAGTGAGTTGGTGTTCCTTGAACCAGGTCTTGTCGTAGTTGACGCACACGTCACCGCGATCGATGGGGACCAGTCCCGGTTCTCCCGCAAAGTTATCTGCAGAGTTGGGCGAGGTGATCGATGCGTCCGCAATGACGCCTTGCCCGACAATGCGCGTCGATACCGTGTTGTCGAGGCCGAATACCGCATCTCCCAGCGGGGCATCTTTCGTGAGGACGAGTTGGTTGGCTAGCTCGCCGCCGTTGCCAATCGCTTGGATCTTGACGGTGATTCCGGTCTGTTCGCGGAACTTGTCGAGGAGTTCTTGCGGGAAATCGAATGAATCGTAGGCAAGAACCGTGACCGTTTGTTCACCGCTTGACGAGGCCGCGCTGCCTTGGCTTGTCGAAGAATCCTTTGCACTTGATGAGCATGCTGCAACAGAAGTGGCTCCAATGCAAAGAATCGCGCTTGACGCGATGAAACGAGCGCGACGGTGCGCCGAAAAAGTAGACATTGTTTCCTCCGCTCAGGTGGGAGGGCTGGACCGCCTCGGGGTGAGGGCAGTCCGGAGATTGCGACTTCCTACGCCGGCATAATCCGGATCAGGTGTAAGGGTCTGCATTCGCACTCTCAGCCCGCTGTGGGCTCCCCTGTCTTACCCGGTCAGCATAGCGCATCGCGACAAGGCAGCGCCCAGAGATTGCGCAGCTCCGGCTGAAAAGACGCCACTGTCACACGGGAAGCGGCGCAGCGAGGTCACGCGGAGAGCGAAGCACGGCCTCGGCGATCAAGAGCGCGATGACGACGTACAACACCGACCACGGTAATAATGACCATCCACGCAGCCGACATCAGCAGCCCTTGCAGGCTCTCTGTCTCGAGCGAGAGAACGACCGTCATCACAGCAATGAAAACAATGAACAGCCAGGCCGAGAAGACACCGCCGGGCAGGGGGAAAATGGTTGCTTTGTGTCGTTCAGGGTACTTACGCACGTAAACCAGATAGGAAATAACCACCAAAATCCACACGACCATGAAGAGCGTCGCCGAAGTTGCTGTCACCACGGTGAAGACGCTGAGGATCGAATCCCCAAATGCCAAAAGAACCGCGCCCGACAGAAGGAAGACGCATGAAAGGAAGAGTGCGTTTTGGGGAATGTGGCGCTTTGAGAGACGGCCGAAGAAGGGCGCGGCGTCTCCTTGGATCGACAGCGAGAAGAGCATCCTCGAAGTGGAGTAGATTCCCGAATTTGCCGAAGAAGCAGCAGAGGTGAGAACAACAAGGTTCACCAGCGATGCTGCCATTCCCAGGCCGGTCATCGAAAACATCGTGACGAACGGGGATTGAGACTTATCGATTTGGTTCCATGGCGTCACCATCATGATCACCGCAAGCGCACAGATATAGAAGATCACCACGCGCACGGGAATCGAGTTGATTGCCTTGGGCAGAGTTTTCTCTGGATTGGCGGTTTCTGCAACCGTCGTCCCCACAAGTTCGATACCTACAAAGGCGAAGATCGCGATTTGGAAACCGCCTAAGAATCCCATAAAGCCGGTGGGGAATATTCCTCCGTGCACCCATAGGTTCGAAACCGCGGCTGTTGTTCCCGCGTTGTCTTGCATGCCGATCGCTACCATGATGACGCCTACGACAATCAGGGCAACAATGGCGACGATCTTGATCATGGCGAACCAGAATTCGGTTTCGCCGAAAGCCTTGACGGTCATCGCATTGAGGGCAAAAAGAAGTAGCGCTGTCGCGATGACAGGAATCCACGAGGGAAGGTCAGGCCACCAGAAGTGCACGTATCCAGTGATTGCAACGACGTCTGCGATACCTGTAACAACCCAACACAGCCAATAGGTCCAGCCCACGACGAAGCCCATGGTTGGCCCTAAAAAGTCACGAACAATATCCGCGAAAGTCCCATAGCTTTGATCAGAGAGAAGAAGCTCCCCCATGGCTCGCATGAACAGGAAGAGCGCGCTTCCGATGATCAAGTAGACGAGCAAGATGGACGGGCCAGCGGTGGCAATGGTCTTTCCGGAGCCCATAAAAAGACCGGTGCCAATTGCGCCGCCAATAGCGATGAGCTGAATGTGGCGATTCGTCAGGTTGCGTTGGAGCTGGCGGCCCGAGGCCTCACCACTGTTCTCCTCAGCATGTCCGCTGGTGCTCATGTTGGTCCATTCTTCTAGCTGAGTTTTCCACGCTAGCACGCGCTGCGCCTGAGTGGTACGGAATAAACTCCGTTAATGATCCACAGACCTAGAAGAACTCGCCCGTATCAGCGCTGTTCGAGGTAATCCTTCGCGCTATCAACGGCCTGATCCCACAGACCGGCCTCATTTTCCCAAAGCTGATAGGCCTCGTCTTCGTCATCGCTGAGGGCAGAGATTCCGAATTCTTCAACGTGAAGTGCGACCTTACCCTTTTCTTCGGATAAAGAAACCTCAACGGTGGTCAGGGATTCCTCGGGGAACTCGTCACTAGCCAGCGGGTACCAGCGGAAGGTCACAACGTCCATGGGGTCTTCGTCAACCTTCTCGACGAGCCACGTCCCGGCTTCTGGATCGGTGATGTGGTACACGCCGTTATCGTCGCGTTCAACCTCATGGTCACCCAGAGGACCATCGTTAATCCACCAGCCCGGTTCAGAAACCAGAGCCCATGCATTTTCGATGGTGGTGTCAACGAGCACCTCAGCTTCAACGCTGTCCGTGTTCTGGCCTGGGGTTTCTGATTCGTCATCGCCGAAAAAGTCCATACCTCAACGTTAGCGAGCCGCAGCCCAACTGCCAAGATCTAGGAACATTTTGCGGAGGTATTGAGCCATCTCCACAGCCCGAAGCGCCTCAGGAGTCAGCGCCACACTGAACATCGGCGGCGGGAACAACGTTTCGCAGGAAGTATCCTTCGACGGCTGTCGCCACGCACTTGCTGCCACTCTTTGAGTAAGCGGTGTGGTTCCATCCATCCCACGTTACCAATACGCCCGAGGACAGTTCCTTCGCCAGGTTCTGTGACATGACGTAGGGCGTTGCAGGATCGTGAGTCGTTCCGACGACCATGATGGGAGGCGCGCCTTGCGCGCTAATCGGCTGGCGTTTCGCGTGCGAGGTGGGCCATCCCTCCAGACCGGCTGAAGTGAAACCAGCTTCTTCACCAAAGACCAGTAATTCGCTCTTGAGGGTTTCGTAGCCTTTTGTCCACTGGTCCGCGTTTCCGACAGGCGAGTAGTCCAGCGAGTTGATCGCAACAATCGCATCCATCGAGTTCGAGGCGTATGAGCCGTCCTTGTTGCGTTCATTGAGGAGGTCAGCCACGAAGAGCAACATGGAGCCGTCGTTCGAATTGAGGGCCGAGGTCATGGCCTGCGTCAAAATTGAGTAGGTCTCAGTCGAGTACAGCAGTCCGATAACGGCGCTCATTGCCAGATTGCGCGTCAGAGGGCGATTCGCATCTGAGGTCTCAAGCGGCGAATTCTCCAAGCTATCGAAGAAGGCCTTCATCTTTCGCATTCCCGCGTCTGCATCACCAGTGAGCGGGCAATTACGCCCGGCCTGGCAGTCTTCGACCCAGTGACGGAGAGAGGCCTCGAAACCGCGCATCTGCATGGCCGCGAGGTCATCGCCTTGTACCGCAGGATCAACTGCACCATCAAGGACCATGTGTCCAACGTTTGTTGGGAAAAGTCCTGCGTAGGTTGCACCGAGGAATGTTCCATAGGAGTAACCCAGGTAGTTGAACTTATCTTGGTCCAGCAGCGCGCGGACCATGTCAAAGTCCTTCGCCGCATTGACCGTGTCAACATGCTTATATAGGTTTCCGCTCAGGTCCTGGCATCCCTTGGCAAGGTCAGCAGAATCTTTCTTTGCCTGTTCAATAAGTTGAGCGGGAGTAGCGTTCGGGTCTTTATCACTGCCTGTGCCAGCTGCCTGCTTATCGCGGTCTTCGTCGCTCATGCAGCGAACGGGAGTAGACGCACCGACCCCTCGGGGGTCCAGAGCGACGATGTCGAATGCCCCAACAAGCCCAGTCCCTAAGGAGCTGTTGACTTGTGAGGTAATCGAGGACACGGCTGCTCCGCCGGGACCACCGAGGTTGAAGAAAAGAGCTTTGCCTTCGCTCTGATCAGCGCGGTGGATTGCCAAGGCAAGAGTGATTTGATTCCCGTCAAGGTTTTCCCAGTCCAAAGGTGCGGTCAGCGATGCGCACTGATACTTGTCAATATCGCGCGGCGCAGCGACACCGTTGCTGGTGATTTCCGAAACCTCACACTGTCGCCAATTGAGGGGCTGAGAATAGAACTGATCCTTCGTCGGCTTCCCGGGAAGAGGATCAGCACTGTGTGCAACCGTCACCTTGTTCTGATTGTTCGGGCTAACGGCCGCAGCAGCCTCTGCAAAGCTATCGATCGAGCCCTTCAAGTAGTACGCAACTCCGAAATTCGATGCGAGCGCAAGCACCACGAGGACGGCGACAATCAAGCGAGAGCGTGAGTTCATGCCCCTACCCTATTAGATGTTTAGACCTGCGGTCGAAGCGAGAGCGTCATCGCTTCCAAAATCAGAGGGACTGACATGTTTGTTGTCAGCCGCTTTCGAGCTTCCTCGATCGCTTGGACGCGGGTCATGGTCTGCTGCGGTGTTGAGCGCGTAGCCAGTTCTTCGATGAGGTCCACGCAGTCATCGTTAATAGGTTCTTGATCGCTTCCCAGTTGACGCATGAGGACATCACGGTAAATCCCAAGAAGATCAACAAGCGCACGATCGAGCGCGTCTTGAATTGCGCGTTTCGAACGCCGTTTCTGTTCGTCCTCGAGTTCGCGAATGCGTGCGCGCTGGTGCGAGGCCGGGGTCTGGCCTTCCTCCATTCCGAGCTGGCGCATGAGTTCAGCTTTTTCGCGGGCATTGCGTTCTTCAGATTGGGATTCTGCCTGAGCCTTCGCAATCGAATGCAGGTCTTCGGCGGCAAAAACAGCTTCTCCGACGGAACGCACCTGTGCCGGGGCAGTAATGATTGACCGACGACGTTGGCGCATCTGCGGGTCTTTGGCCAGCGCGCGAGCCAAGCCGATATGCGATTGCGCTGCACGGGCAGCAGAAAGGGCATCCGCGGGTTCAACCCCGTCACGACGAACAAGGAGATCGGCGACTGCGTGCGGATCTGGGATTCGCAACCCCAAGTGACGGCATCGTGAACGAATCGTTGTGATCATATCTTCCGCACTGGGAGCACAGAGCAACCACACGGTGCGTTCGGGAGGTTCCTCAACTGCCTTGAGAAGAACATTCGCGGTGCGTTCCATCATGCGGTCCGCATCTTCAATGACGATGACTCGCCAGCGCCCCTGCGAAGGAGCGGTCTGCGCACGCACGACGATTTGTCGCACTTCATCGATGCGAATCTGGGTTGATTCGGTGCTGAGGATTGTCACGTCCCCATTTGTCCGAGCCAGAGTTGTGACGCATCCCGGACAGTGACCACACCCTGGGACATCCCCCGTGCACTGCAAGGAGGCTGCAAAAGCCATGGCAGCAACGGATCGACCTGAGCCGGGAGGTCCGGTGATGAGCCACGCATGGGTCATGGAGCGCGCTGCATCATCAACGGCAATTCCTTGGGACGCGCGGCCGACAATTGCTCGGGCAGCGTCAGCAGCCTGTCGCAATACTGCCAGGGCATGTTCCTGGCCAACCACTTCGTCCCAGACACTCACAGGAGAATGCCGTCCTCATCCAATAGGGCCCAGAGCGTGGCCTGAGATTCAACGGGCTTGGTATCTTTTGCAGCTTCTTCGGGCAATCCCTGGAATGCTGCATCAACGCGTTCTTCAAGGACTCCACGAATTTCACTGAAGACTTGATCTTCAGTTCCCACACCGTCGATGACAACGATGCGATCCGCTTCAGAGTCTGCAAGCGCTAAGTACTGGTGCCGAACGCGCTCATGGAATTCCATGGATTCGCGTTCCATTCGGTCCGGTTCACCTCCGCGACGTCGGGCGGCAACTTCTGGCGGAACGTCAATAAGCAGCGTGAGGTTCGGGAGCAGGCTCTCCGTTGCCCACATGGACAGGCTACGGATTTCATCAACGCCTAGGCTTCGCGCTGCACCCTGATATGCCAGAGATGAGTCAATGTAGCGATCAGCAAGCACAATTTCGCCGCGCTCCAGCGCCGGACGAATCAATGTCGCGACATGGTAGGCGCGATCAGCGGCATACAGCAGTGCTTCGGTGCGAGGGTCAACGTCGTCTGGTCCGTTCTGCACCAATTGACGCAAAGTTGTTCCCAGTTCCGTTCCACCGGGTTCACGCGTCACGACGACTTGCTGACCGCGTTCTTCAAACCAGCGCCGTACCCGGTCAATCTGGGTACTTTTGCCGGTTCCATCTCCCCCTTCGAAGGTGATGAAGAGTCCGCGCCCCGCCTGTGCACCACTACCCATTGATCTCATGTCTCTATCTTGACAGTGCCCACCGGCATTTGCGTCCATTTTGGACCGGTGGGCGAAAGAATATTTACTTCTTTGCCGAAGACTTCTTCGCCGTGCGTCGAGTCGTTGTCTTCTTCGCAGTCGTCTTACGGGTGCGCTTGGGAGCCGGGCCCTTCGCGCGCTTGTCTGCAAGCAGCTCATACGCGCGTTCAGCGGTCAGATCCTCGACGGTCTCGGCGCGAGGAACAGTCACATTAGTTTCACCATCGGTGATGTAGGGACCGAAACGACCGTCCTTGACGGTGACCTTCTTGCCCGACACCGGGTCCTCGCCAAACTCACGCAGCGGGGGCTTTGCTGCCCCGCGGCCTCGTTGCTTGGGCTGAGAGTAGATCTCCAGCGCCTCGTCCAAGGTGATCGTTAGAAGCTGATCTTCACTGGGAAGGGTCCGCGAATCGCTGCCCTTCTTCAGGTACGGGCCGTAGCGACCGTTTTGCGCGGTGATCACCTCACCGTCAGAGGGATCAACACCAACCTCGCGCGGAAGCGAAAGCAGCGCAAGTGCATCCTCCAGCGTGATGGTCGCCAGATCCATCGACTTGAACAACGAGGCCGTGCGCGGTTTTGCCGCAGCCTTCTTTCGCGTCTTCTTCGCGGGCTTCCCGTCTTCAGAAGCTTCCGCTTCCTCGGTCTCTTCGAGCAGAATTTCCGTCACGTAGGGACCGTAGCGGCCGTTCTTTGCAACCAGCATGTGCCCGCTTGCGGGATCGATTCCCAGCTCGCGTCCGTCATCTGCAGCAAGCGCGAAAAGTTCCGCGATCTTCTCTTCCGTCAACTCATCGGGAGCGACCTCGGGCGGTACATTTGCGCGCGTCCCATCGGCCTTCTCCATGTAGGGTCCGTACCGACCCACTCGCAAGGTGACGCCATTTCCCATGTCAATGGAGTTCACCGCACGGGCATCAATATCGTCTCCCAGGGATTCAACCTGGAACTTCAGGCCGTCAGCGTCGCCCTTACCGTCTGCCCCGAAGTAGAAGGTGCTCAAGAACTCGTGTCGATCTTCGCTTCCCGCAGCGATCTGGTCCAGATCGTTTTCCATCGATGCCGTGAAGTCGTAGTCAACCAGGTTCGACAGGTTCTCTTCCATCAGTCGCGTGACCGAGAAGGCCAGCCACGTCGGAACCAAGTACTGGCCTCGGTGGGTGACGTAGCCGCGATCACCAATGGTTTGAATCGTTGCCGCATAGGTCGAGGGGCGACCAATTCCGAGCTCTTCCATGGTCTTCACCAAGGTCGCTTCGGTGTAGCGTCCCGGGGGCTGAGTCTGGTGTCCCTGCGCCTGCGCTTCTTCAAGCAGCGCGAGTTCTCCTTCGCTCACCTGAGGGAGGGTCTTCTCAGCATCAGTTGTTTCCGCGTCGTAGCGTCCCTTGTCCTGGCCTTCTTGGTAGGCCAACCTGAAGCCGGGGGACGTGATCACCGTTCCCGAGGCGCTGGAGAGCACTGCGTGAAGCTGACCTTCGACCTCAACATCGGTCCGCACGCGGATGGTTGCGGTAAAGCCAAGGGCATCTGCCATCTGCGAAGCGACGGTTCGCTTCCAGATCAAGTCATAAAGTGCAAGCTGCTGACGATTCAAAACCGAGGCGACTTGCGCGGGGGTGCGGAAGTGATCCCCGGCGGGGCGAATGGCCTCGTGAGCTTCCTGCGCACCCTTAGAGGTGGTGCCGTAGATGCGCGGCTTCTCAGCCACGGCCTCGGCCCCATAAAGTTCCGTAGCTTGCTGGCGAGCAGCCTTGATGGCCTGCGAAGACAGGGCCGTAGAGTCAGTACGCATGTAGGTGATGAAACCCGACTCGTACAGGGACTGAGCGGTCCGCATCGTCGAGGAAGCGTTCCAGTGAAGCTTACGGGAAGCTTCCTGCTGCAGCGTCGACGTCGTGAAGGGCGCTGCTGGGCGGCGGCGGTAGGGCTTCTGCTGGACAGAATCGATCGCGGAATCACGCGCGGCCTCGAGCGCTGCGGCGAAGAGCGGCGCGGAATGGGCATCCAGGTGGAAGGCCTCGTTCTTTGTAGCCTTCGCGGAAAGGCGACCGTTTTCATCGAAATCGGAACCGGTTGCGACGGGACGATCATCGATGTGCGAAACCTTTGCGCCAAAAGACTGACCCGAAGCGGCAAACTGGGTATCGATCGACCAGTACTCTGCACTCACATGCGACATGCGGTCGCGCTCGCGATCAACAACCAAGCGCGTTGCGACCGACTGAACGCGGCCCGCGGACAGGGAGGGGCGAATCTTGCGCCAGAGCAGCGGCGAGACCTCGTAACCGTAAAGACGGTCAAGGATTCGACGAGTTTCTTGGGCGTCAACGAGGTCGGTGTCGAGCTCGCGAGTATTTTCTAGAGCGCGTTGGATCGCTTCCTTCGTGATTTCGTGGAAGACCATGCGGCGCACGGGAACCTTGGGCTTAAGGACTTGGAGAAGGTGCCAAGCAATAGCCTCACCTTCGCGGTCCTCATCAGTTGCCAGGAAGAGTTCGTCGGAATCTTTCAGGAGCTTCTTGAGCTCGGTGACCTTTTTCTTCTTGTCGGGATTGACAACGTAATAAGGGGTGAAGCCGTCCTCGACGTCGACGGCGAAGCGCCCGTAGGGACCCTTCTTCATGTCGGCGGGCAGCTCCGAGGGCTGTGGCAGGTCGCGAATGTGACCGATCGAGGCGGTCACATGGTAGTCGGGTCCCAAGTATCCTTCGATCGTCGCCGCCTTAGCGGGAGACTCCACGATCACCAGCTTGGTCGCTGCCATTGTTTGTCCCTTCCGTTGCTACCTCGTATTTGTAGCACTCATTGCTGGTCCTCCGATGGCGAGCGCCGCGGAGTACCACTGGGTAGGACATTACCGCGTTACGGGGCTTTCCGGGAACCGATGTGCTTTTCCGCGCGTCTTTTGTGGATAATTCCCGAGGCCATGCCCCCCACGCGCGCACCCGCGCCTCCATGTCCATCGGCGGCAAACCGGTCGTCCAGTAACGACACCGCCGCGCACAGGACGTAGAATGAGTCGTCAGTCCTGATACGCGAACCGCACAGTCCAGTAGGAAGTCTGGACGATGCCTCGCATCCGTCGCTGCGTCGAGCAGAATCCAGCGTCATCGGGTCCACCGTGGTGTACCTGGAGACGAGTAATGAAGACGGAATTCACACTATATTTCGATGGCCAGTTCTGGGTCGGTGTCATTGAGCGCCACGAGGCCGATCGTGTTCGCGCCGTTCGAATCGTGTTCGGTGCGCAACCCTCAGACGCGGAACTCTACGAGTTCCTTCTCACTCACGCCAACGCTCTCCTGTGCCGTCTCGACGAGGCCGCTTGGGCTTCCGATATCGGTCAACACCAGGCGACGCATCACAACCCCAAACGCGCACAGCGCCAAGCGTCCCATCTCGCTCGCCGCGCGCTTCCTTCCACTGCGTCGCAGGCAGCGATTCAAGCAGAACGAGAACGCACGGCGCAAGAACGAGCTTCCGCAACCAGGAAGGAGAAACAAGAGAAAGCTGAAGAGAAACGCCAACTCGCCCGCCTGAAAGCCAAAGCTCGTCACCGCGGCCACTAACGACTGCGCATTATCCCCTCGGTACGCACGTAAACCCCATCACCTGTGCGTGTGCGGCGCTGCATTCCTCGCCCCGGTGGACACTTTAGCCCTGATCAATCATGATCTGCGCACAACCTACTCGTCCTGGGAAGAGTCGCCCCTCTGGGAGCGCAAATTGGATAATGAGACGCACAAGCGGATTCAGATGCGTAGCTGACTTCATCTTCTCCATAAAGAGGTATACCTATGATCGAAAACTTGCTCTCCAAGTTCTCCTACGACATGTGGGTGGCTCTGGCCATACTTGCTGGACTTCTCGCGTGGGCTTTCGCCAAGGGGCGCAAAGACCCGCGCTCGAAAAAAGCTCCCAGATCTCGCGAGCAACGCGAAACTACTCAACGGCCTCACGACGAGAGCCCACAATCGCAAACTGACTCTTCACCGGAAGAGAAGCCGCGCGCAGTACAGAAGGGTTCGACAGACGAGTTCACCTCTGCCAAGCGGGACATCGTCGCGTCAAGAGAGCCCAGCGACCCCTTCAGGCCGCGCATTAAAGGTCCTCACTCAGATCTTTCATCCAGCGTCGAGGCTCAGCTCCTCGCCCCCGGAATGGTCTATGCGCTGGCCTACGGGGACTATCTCAATAGTTTTGGTTTGTCGGATTCTCGAGGCATAACCAAAATGCTGAAGCGAGATTGGGATATTACAGATCGCTCAACTCTTCTGCGGCAGATCTACAGCATGTTGCGAGATGGGCACCGTTCCTACTACAACGACCTTCGCAAGAAGGCTCTCGATCTTGCTGCCTCACAGACCCGTGTTAATCCGGGTTTTCCTAAGAGTCGTTGGCGTGAACTTTCCCGCTTCATCAATGATGAACGTGGATTGCAAACGACCAATTTCACCGCATGGGATCTTATGCGAGCAGCAAACCTCACGCGCGCCGGTGAGGGGCTTGGGTGGATGACCCGCGACGAGGCCGAGGACACTTTGGCCCTGATTAATCACGGTCTGCGCACAACCTACTCGTCGTGGGAAGAAGCCTGTGATGCCTTCATCGTTACTCGCTGGTTGTGGTTGAATGAAGAGGGCGAGGCCATGGAGGCCTCCGATCTTCATGACCAACGCCGACGAGAGGCTTTGGTGGGACCAAACGGCGTCTGGAACAAGATTCCGTGGGATGGAACCTACCCTTCCCCTCGTTATCTCCTACTTGATGCGTCTGATGAGAATTTCCAGCTCAATCCCATGTCGCGATTCGAATGGGAAGATGCACCCAGGTGGGAGCGCGAGCTTGACGATGAATCGCACAAGCGAATACAGGAACGCAAAGAACGTTGACTGAGGAAATGTCACTCACATAGTTGTGTCCCCCCTGCGCGTAGTGCAGGGGGGACACGACTTTACAGCAATGCACTGCCCAGGCTGCTAATGCCCAGTACCGACTCGAACGTGAGAAAGCAAAAATACGACACCGGGGTCACTTTAGGCCGCCCATCGCCGCGTAGTATCTTTTTCCCGTACCCCTACGGGGACTCCACTCGTGCCACGTTATTCCCACAGAAGAGAGCACTATGAGCTACGACTATATCCTCCACGTTTCAGATGTCGCCCGCTGGCCCGCAGCGCTGTCGAACCTCGGCAATCTCACACAACTCGGCCTGGCTCACGGGATCACCGTCATCGTGAACGGCACTGGAGTCTACGCGCTCCAAGGGGCAAACGACTGGACTGCGCAGATGGAGGCAGCGGCCCACGCTGGCGTGGACTTCTTCGCCTGTGCCAGGTCGCTGGCCAACCACGAGTTCGTCGAGGGCACGCTACCCGAGTGGCTGGGACAAGTACCCGCTGCCATCCCCGCGATCCGCGAGTGGACGAAGGACGGGGCCACGTACATCAAGCCGTGACCGGCAGCGGCCATCGCACGGAGGCAACGCCCCGCGCGTCACTCACTGACTAGAGACACGGTAACTACCCCTGTACAATGTTCTGTACATACGTGACGAAGTGAGGAGCATCCATGAAGACCATGACCTACACCGAGTCGCGCGCACGCGCGCACCCGCGCCTCCATGTCCATCGGCTTGCCGGCTTCGCGCCGCTGCTGTTCTGAGGATCTCTCAGTAGTCGCTGTTTCCTCCCCCGCGGGCCCCAACGAGGGCACGTGGGGGAGTATTTTGTCCGGGTGTCCTCCCGCATGCTCATATCGTCCGGCGGCAAGCCGTTGGTCTTGTCAGACAGCCCCGGGAGAACGCGCCCATGTCCACGCAGAACTGCCGCGCCTGCGCACCTTTGCCGCTATAATGTCCCCATGGACTCCTGACATCGCGCTCCTGCCCCACTCCTTCTGTCCTCGGTGCGTCATGTCCACGATTGTCTTTTCCCACGTCTTCTTTTCCTACGGCACGCTGCCCGTCCTCACCAACGTCTCCTTCACGTGTGGGCCCACCGACCGCCTCATCGTCGTCGGCCCAAACGGGATCGGCAAGTCAACGCTGCTGGCCCTCGCAGCGGGCCGACTCCAGCCGGACTCCGGAACGATCACCGGCCCGGCACTCTCCGCAACCCAGCTAGTTCCCCCAATTCATCGGCCCGCGGCTACGCGGTCAGCACTGGGAGTCCCTCTGGCGTCTCGCCCTCCACTCGCGGGGGACAGGGAGTCCCGCACCGTCGCACAGCTCATCGATGCCGCCACATCGGACACCCGCGAGCTGGCGGCGCGCTTCGACTTCCTCACCGAGCGCCTCACCCGGGACCCCTCTCCGCGCGACGAAGCGGAGTACGACCTCGTCCTAGCGGCGATGATCACGCGGGATGCGTGGACCATCGACACGCGCCTCGAACAGACCCTGGAGGCTCTCGACCTGGGAGGCCTCGACCGCTCCCGCCCCCTCGCTTCCCTCTCCCCGGGACAGCGTGCCCGCCTGCGCCTCGCCCTCACCCTCGTCGAGCGACCGGAGGCCCTCGTCCTGGACGAGCCGACGAACCACCTGGACAATGACGGGCGCGAGCACCTGGCACACACAATCGACGACTGGCAGGGGCCAGTGCTCATGACCAGCCACGACAGGGCCTTCATTGAGCGCACGGCGACGGCACTGCTCGACCTGGATCCGACACCGTGGCGGGCGGTGGCAATCTCCAAGGGAGAGCCCGCGGACTTCGGGGCGTACAGGGTACGAGGATCCTACTCGGACTACCTGCGCAACAAGGCCGACGCACGCTCACGGCACACCGCGATCCATGCGGATCAGCAGGCCGAGAAACGCCGACTCGTATCTCACCAGCGGGATTCGACGGTGGTGGGGCATGCGCGCTTCAAACCCCGCACCGAGACGAGGATGGCGCAGAAGTACTACGCCGACCGCAGCCAGGCCGCCTCGACGAGGCGCATCAACGACGACTCCCAGAGGCTGTCGGTCCTCGCAGCACACGAAGTCCCCAAGCCCCGCTATGACGAGGGTGCGTTCTCTTTCCCCCGCACCATGAGGACCACCACAGGCGGGACGTCACCGCACCCGCAGGCAATGGGGATCGCCCTGGCCGTCCGCGGCGCGTCGGTGGAGGGACGCCTCGAGTCGACCTCCTTCGAGGTGCGCTACGGTGAGCATCTCCTCGTCGCAGGGCCCAACGGGTCAGGCAAGACCACCCTGCTGGAGTGGATCGCACGCGGGGCCCCCAGCGGGGCGCACGGATGCGTCGACGCTGCCTCCGGGGTCGTCCTCGTGCCCCAGGTGCTCCCGCGGCCCGGCGACCCCTTAATCCCCGAAGACGCGTGGTACCTGGGCATCGGAGAGGCCGGGAAGGGATTCGTTCCCCCAGCGGCGTGGAACCGGCCGCTCGGTGAGCTCTCCGCGGGAAACCAACGCAGGGCACAGCTGGCGTTCGCAGCGCGGGCCGACGCTCAGATCCTCGTGATCGATGAGCCCACGAACTACCTGGACCTGAACGCCCTGGAGTCCCTCGAAGAGGCGATGCGCGAGTGGGAGGGAACCCTGGTTATCTCAACGCACGACGAGTGGCTGATCACCCGCTGGTGGGGCAGAATCCATCAACTCGGCGGGACGTGAGGGAAGCAAGGACCCCCACATCGAACAGTCCCACATCGCACGGAGTCACTGTCCCCTCGCGCGTCACTCACTGACTGGGAACACAGTAACAGGATATGTACAATATTTTGTACATACGTGACGAAGTGAGGAACCTCCATGAAGACCATGACCTACAGCGAGTCGCGCGCACGCTACGCCGAGGTCCTCGATCAGGTCGTCAACGACCGCGAGGAAATCATCATCACCCGCCAGGGCCACGAAAGCGCCGTCATCATGGCGCTCGACGAGTACGAATCTCTCATGGAAACCGTCTACCTCATGCAGTCTCCTGCAAATGCCCGTCACCTGCGCGAATCGATCGCGCGTCACCGCGCTGGTGAGGGTGTCGTCCATGACCTCGTTGAGCCCGACGAGGACTGAGTATGCACATCACGTGGGACGAGGAAGCCTGGAACGACTATGTCTGGTGGCAGTTCGAGGACCGCAAGACCCTCAAGCGCATCAACGCACTCATCAAAGACATCCAAAGCAACGGAAACGAGGGTATTGGCAAACCTGAACCCCTCCGCTACGAGTTTTCGGGGTATTGGTCGCGCAGGATCGACTCACGTCACCGCCTGATCTACCAGATCAGCGACGACGGTAAAACCCTCTGGATCATCTCCTGCCGCTATCACTACGGCCAGTAGCCCCCGCAGTTTTAAAGCAGCGCACTGCCCAGGCGGCAGATGTTATCGATGTAGTGCTTGTACCAGGGAAGCGCTTCCCACTCGTCGATGGTGAGCAAACGAGATCGCGCAATGATGCGCTGGTCGTTTTCCAGGAGAAGATCAACAAGATGCGAGTCGTGGGCCAGCAGCATGACTTCGTAGTTCAAGCCGAAGGAACGGTAATCCATGTTGGATGATCCGATAGCCGCAAGCTCCCCATCAACCACAACGTACTTCGAGTGCAGCATATTGGGCAGAGCGTAGAGGTGAACCTTTACCCCAGCTTTCAAGAGAAAACCGTAGTAGCTGCGTTGAGCGTGTCCGACCAAGAACTGATCGAATTGCTCGGAAACATAGAGATGGACGTCAACCCCCGACATCGCTGCGCCAGTCAACGCCGCTAGGAGTGGTTCATCCGGAATGAAGTACGGGCTGGCAATAGATACATGCGTATGCGCCTGCGAGATCATTGAAACGAACATCCGCAGGTTGGGCTCTGTCGGGTAGGCCGGCCCTGAGGGGATGATCTGCATCGGTTTGCCCGGGGTTGGCTCTGCCTGGTCAAGGTTAAGATCGTCGGCAGTCAGCTCTTCGCCCGAGGCGTAGTACCAGTCCGCCGCGAACACTGCCTCCATCTGGCGAACAATTTCGCCACGCACTTCAACCGACGTGTCGTGGTATTCAATCCCCGCTTTTTGATAGGCGGGAGTGTCATAGTCCGCGGCCACCATATTGTGCGAACCGATGAAACCGAATTCACCGTCAATCAGCAGAAGTTTGCGGTGGTTCCGCAGGTCCGGCCGTCGAATTTCCCCCTTGAACAGATTGAAGGGAAGCATGATGCGCCATTGGATGCCGGATTCGTCCAAGACTCGGCAAAAGTCGCGCCAACCCGGAATTGTTCGCACCCCGTGATGATCCACCAGCAAACGGACGCTCACTCCGCGAGCGCAGGCACGAACCAGGGCTTTGTAGAGCGGATCAGTGGACTGATCCCATGAGGTTTGGAAGTACAGGACATTCACGTGGTGTTGCGCCCGATCAACCTCACGGGCCATTGCCTTGAAGGTCTCGTCGGTGTCATTGAGAAGTTGAACCACTTCTCCGCTGCTAACAGGGAAGGAAGTCTGCTTCCTATTGAGCTGCATTAACGAGGCCGTTCGCTCAGGCAGAGCGCTGCTGCCTTCATNCCCGAAGACGCGTGGTACCTGGGCATCGGAGAGGCCGGGAAGGGATTCGTTCCCCCAGCGGCGTGGAACCGGCCGCTCGGTGAGCTCTCCGCGGGAAACCAACGCAGGGCACAGCTGGCGTTCGCAGCGCGGGCCGACGCTCAGATCCTCGTGATCGATGAGCCCACGAACTACCTGGACCTGAACGCCCTGGAGTCCCTCGAAGAGGCGATGCGCGAGTGGGAGGGAACCCTGGTTATCTCAACGCACGACGAGTGGCTGATCACCCGCTGGTGGGGCAGAATCCATCAACTCGGCGGGACGTGAGGGAAGCAAGGACCCCCACATCGAACAGTCCCACATCGCACGGAGTCACTGTCCCCTCGCGCGTCACTCACTGACTGGGAACACAGTAACAGGATATGTACAATATTTTGTACATACGTGACGAAGTGAGGAACCTCCATGAAGACCATGACCTACAGCGAGTCGCGCGCACGCTACGCCGAGGTCCTCGATCAGGTCGTCAACGACCGCGAGGAAATCATCATCACCCGCCAGGGCCACGAAAGCGCCGTCATCATGGCGCTCGACGAGTACGAATCTCTCATGGAAACCGTCTACCTCATGCAGTCTCCTGCAAATGCCCGTCACCTGCGCGAATCGATCGCGCGTCACCGCGCTGGTGAGGGTGTCGTCCATGACCTCGTTGAGCCCGACGAGGACTGAGTATGCACATCACGTGGGACGAGGAAGCCTGGAACGACTATGTCTGGTGGCAGTTCGAGGACCGCAAGACCCTCAAGCGCATCAACGCACTCATCAAAGACATCCAAAGCAACGGAAACGAGGGTATTGGCAAACCTGAACCCCTCCGCTACGAGTTTTCGGGGTATTGGTCGCGCAGGATCGACTCACGTCACCGCCTGATCTACCAGATCAGCGACGACGGTAAAACCCTCTGGATCATCTCCTGCCGCTATCACTACGGCCAGTAGCCCCCGCAGTTTTAAAGCAGCGCACTGCCCAGGCGGCAGATGTTATCGATGTAGTGCTTGTACCAGGGAAGCGCTTCCCACTCGTCGATGGTGAGCAAACGAGATCGCGCAATGATGCGCTGGTCGTTTTCCAGGAGAAGATCAACAAGATGCGAGTCGTGGGCCAGCAGCATGACTTCGTAGTTCAAGCCGAAGGAACGGTAATCCATGTTGGATGATCCGATAGCCGCAAGCTCCCCATCAACCACAACGTACTTCGAGTGCAGCATATTGGGCAGAGCGTAGAGGTGAACCTTTACCCCAGCTTTCAAGAGAAAACCGTAGTAGCTGCGTTGAGCGTGTCCGACCAAGAACTGATCGAATTGCTCGGAAACATAGAGATGGACGTCAACCCCCGACATCGCTGCGCCAGTCAACGCCGCTAGGAGTGGTTCATCCGGAATGAAGTACGGGCTGGCAATAGATACATGCGTATGCGCCTGCGAGATCATTGAAACGAACATCCGCAGGTTGGGCTCTGTCGGGTAGGCCGGCCCTGAGGGGATGATCTGCATCGGTTTGCCCGGGGTTGGCTCTGCCTGGTCAAGGTTAAGATCGTCGGCAGTCAGCTCTTCGCCCGAGGCGTAGTACCAGTCCGCCGCGAACACTGCCTCCATCTGGCGAACAATTTCGCCACGCACTTCAACCGACGTGTCGTGGTATTCAATCCCCGCTTTTTGATAGGCGGGAGTGTCATAGTCCGCGGCCACCATATTGTGCGAACCGATGAAACCGAATTCACCGTCAATCAGCAGAAGTTTGCGGTGGTTCCGCAGGTCCGGCCGTCGAATTTCCCCCTTGAACAGATTGAAGGGAAGCATGATGCGCCATTGGATGCCGGATTCGTCCAAGACTCGGCAAAAGTCGCGCCAACCCGGAATTGTTCGCACCCCGTGATGATCCACCAGCAAACGGACGCTCACTCCGCGAGCGCAGGCACGAACCAGGGCTTTGTAGAGCGGATCAGTGGACTGATCCCATGAGGTTTGGAAGTACAGGACATTCACGTGGTGTTGCGCCCGATCAACCTCACGGGCCATTGCCTTGAAGGTCTCGTCGGTGTCATTGAGAAGTTGAACCACTTCTCCGCTGCTAACAGGGAAGGAAGTCTGCTTCCTATTGAGCTGCATTAACGAGGCCGTTCGCTCAGGCAGAGCGCTGCTGCCTTCATCATTTTCTGCCGATTCCTGCGGGTTTTCACCGTTAATGCCCTTCACCAATTGGTGTGCCTTCGGATCAGAGCGCAGAGACTTTCCCATCGCCCACCAAGATCCGAAGATCAGATAGAGCGGAACGCCAACAACTGGCCATAAGAAAATGAGCAGAAGCCACGCGGTAGACGTGGATGCGCGCCTCCGCTTCGGAACGACGCCCAAGGCAATCAGCCGGATCACTAGTTCAAATGTGCCGACAAGGAACCACACCCACAGGGGCGGCTGGTGGGTTAAAGGCGCGGGGAGGGGCATCGCAGTTACTCCTGATCCGATTCGACTCGAAGGAATCCCCACCGAATTAAGGTGCGCACCTGCGGGAAAAGTTCGTCCTGAAGCTGCCGGGAATCGCATTCCAATAGGGCTGCAAGAGCCCCGCAGATCTGACCAACGCTGAGTTCACCATCTGATGCGCCAACCAAAGCGCTCAAAGCAGTGGTCGAGGCAACCGATTGCCCAAGCCCGCCACCTTGGTGAAGAACCAAAGCGGAAGGATCTTGCGCTCCGGGCAGGAAATGTCGTTCTTCCGTCACATCGGAAGCAAAGAACAAGTGAAGGTCGCTGAGATCATCGGGAAGCCGCAAGGATGCAAGCGCGCGCTGCACGTCTTCTCCGGATGGGGATTCTCCCCCTTCGAGTTCATCGCATTCGCACACGCCGGGGCGCGGCGTATCGAGCTTTCGCAGGGCGACCATGCCCATGCCAATTTCGACGACTCCTGCCTGGACGAAGTCTTCAAGCCACTGGGCATATTCGCGTTCGTAGTCTTCGCGCTGGTGCAATTGCTGACCCGAGTCACGAAGCCACATTTCAACGTAGTGCGCGGGATCAAGCCGGTCGCGCTGCACAATCCATGCGTCAACGGGAAGATCTTGAACCCATGAGTGCACGACACGTTCCCAGTCATCAGGATGTCCCACACGTCCGGGAATCTCCCAATTCGCAAGGAGTTGCACAACACCGCCGGGCTTGAGGTACTTCGGGCTTTCCCGGATCACCGTGCGCACCAGATGATCGCGGCTCATTCCGCCGTCGCGATACTCCAGGACCCCTGAGCTTCGAAGCGAGTCTGGGGTGATGACAAAGGGCGGATTCGAAGCGATCAGATCAAATTCTTCGCCTTCGACCGGTTCAAAAAGGGATCCTTGGCGAACATCCAATTCGACACCGTTAAGCGCGGCGTTGAAGCGCGTGATCTCACAGGCTCGCACCGACAGGTCGGTTGCGACAACGCGAGTAGCGTGTGTGGCCAAATACAAGGCTTGGATTCCGCATCCACACCCCAGATCCAAGGCGGATTCGACAGGAGTTCGAAGTGTTGCCTTCAAGAGCGAGGTCGTTGCGCCGCCGATTCCCAGAACGTGGTCTGGGCGAATGGGTTCACCCGTCACATCTTCACCCAGGTCCGATAGGATCCACCAGTTTTTGAGGCCGCCGTGAAGCTGTGCCGCGTGAGGACGCAGGTCGTAATTTGCTTTGAAAAGTTGCTGGCCGGAAGGCGATTCCGCATCGAGTGCAGGAAAAATCAATCCCAAGTCGACCGCGCCGTGGACCCCAAGAGTGGGCAGAGCCTGCGCAAGAACATCCCCACTTTCCGCGCAGCCCAAGACAAAGAAGCGCGTCAACACAGCTGCCGCAGAGTCTTTCCGCTGAAGTTCGCGAATGGCCGGAACCCTTTGATTACGCATGAGCGCAGCACGCGCCGTCGGGCTAATCATGGTTTCCATCGCGTCAACACTCCACCCGGCGCCACCCAGGTCGGCTGCCAAGCGCGCGATCAATCCCGGTTCCAATCCCGGTGTCGGACTGGGAAGAGTGTCAATCAGTGATTCCGTCATAGCATTACTTTCTCACGCCTGACCTGCATCTGCGTCGACTTATTCACGCAAGTTCTCAGGCACATATTCCCACGAGCTCCCCCACCGCGCAGGACGTCCCGCTCGCCCATTAGAATGCCTGTGTCCCCAAGGAAAAGGATGAGTGGATGTCTGGCGGACTGGTAGCGCTTTTGGACGATATTGCGACTCTGGCAAAAGCAACGGCTTCGTCTATTGATGACGTTGCATCAAGCGCGGTGAAGGTATCGGCCAAAGCGGTTGGCGTCGTCATCGACGACACTGCCGTCACTCCGCAGTACGTCTCCGGACTTTCCCCCAAGCGTGAGCTGCCGATTATCGGGAAAATCGCCAAGGCCTCGTTAATCAACAAGCTGGTTGTTATTCTGCCGGTCGCGCTGCTGCTCACGTGGTTTGCGCCGCAAGTCCTGCCTTTCCTCCTCATTGCGGGCGGCGCTTACCTGTGTTTTGAGGGCGGAGAGAAGGTTCTCGAGGCCCTGCACTGGCTTCCCGAACACGAAGACTCAGCCGAAGATACGGCCCCTCAAAGCGCGGAAGACCTCGAAAAAAGCATCGTTTCTTCAGCCTCGCGCACCGACCTTATTCTTTCGGCGGAAATCATGCTGGTCTCCATGGACGGACTGAACGCCGAGTCCATGTCGATCCGGGTCGCGGTCTTGATCGCGGTCGCTTTCTTCATGACTTTCTTTGTCTACGGAATCGTTGCTGTCCTGGTGCGCATGGACGATTTTGGGCTTCGCTTGGCCAAGGGCGCGACGCATCCGGACGATAACCGCCCCGGTCCCGGGGATAATATCGGCCGTGGGATTGTGCGCGTGATGCCCAAGGTTTTTAACGCAATCGGCGTCGTTGGAACAATTGCGATGCTGTGGGTGGGCGGACACCTCGTCATCGAGAACCTTGCGAAGGTGGGCGTCGGCTTCTTCCACAACGTCGTGTCGACGATTGAGCACACGCTCGCTTCGGGCGGTGGTTTCCTTGGCTGGCTTGTTGAGACCGCGTGTGCGGCAGTGTTTGGCATTGTGCTCGGCTCGCTGATCACCGGAGTTGCTGTTGGGGTTTCCCATCTTTTCCGCCGAGGCCGAGGCCACTGAGCCTTCCCCCCCTCTCCCTTTTGCGTGGTGCGTTGAGCGCTGAGTGAACTCGCCCACCTATGCACTCACACATAGGGACTTAAGTACTAGTCTTGGGGTATCAACCCCTAAGTGTAAGGAGAGCCCGATGAGCATTTACACCCTTCCCGAACTTCCCTATGATTACGCGGCACTGGAGCCCCACATCTCTGCAAAGATCATGGAGCTGCACCACGACAAGCACCACGCCAACTACGTGGCCGGCGCAAACACCGCACTGGAGAAGCTGGAAGCAGCTCGCGAAGCTGGCGATTTTGCCGCGATCAACCTGTGGGAAAAGAACCTGGCCTTCAACCTGGGTGGCCACACCAACCACTCGATCTTCTGGACGAATATGACCGGCGACGGCGCCTCTCGCCCCGAAGGCAATCTGGCCGACGCTATCAACGAGTTCTTCGGCTCCTTCGAGAAGTTCCAGGCACAGTTCGCCGCTGCAGCCCTCGGTCTTCAGGGCTCCGGCTGGGCCGTTCTCGCATGGGACACCCTGGGCAAGCGCCTCGTGACCTACCAGCTGACCGATCAGCAGGGCAACATCCCCGTTGCAACTGTTCCGCTGCTCATGCTGGATATGTGGGAGCACGCGTTCTACCTGGATTACCTCAACGTCAAGGCCGACTACGTCAAGGCCTGGTGGAACGTTGTGAACTGGGAGAACGTCGCACAGCGTTTCGCAGCAGCCCTGTGATCGCTGCTCATTTGTTTTAAAGCTTGTGGCCCCCGCCTAAAGGCGGGGGCCACGGCATTCTCCACTGACAAGATTTAGAGCCGACAACAGGCGTTATCCAAGGCGCGTCTGGAGTTCTTGATACTGGGCAAGCTTTTGCTGAACATCAGCGATGTAACTGATCAGCATGACTTCATCAACGCGATGATTCCGCGCAAAGTTTGCAATCGTTTGAGCAACCTGGTCGTAGGTGCCAATGATGATCGAACGATCGCGTTGTGCCCATCGCAGTGCATCTTCTCGGTCTTCGGCGCTCATCTGCTCGGGGCGCTGGAATCGCACGGGACGTCCCAGTCGCAAACACATGCGGAAGCTCAATGCCGGAAGTGCTTGTTCTAGGGCTTCCGCTTCAGTTGCTGCAGCGCTCACCGCGAGCGCGGAAAGGGTCTGCCCTTGGCCTTCACTCAGGTTTTCGGGCAGGTGTGCGCGGTAGTGGTCCATGACCTCGGGCTGTTGTTGGCCGCTAAAGAACTGCGCATATGCATAGTTCATGTTTCGAGTCCCCGCCCAAGCTGCGCTCTGCCCTGAAGAACCCAGAAGCCAGAGTTCGGGAAGCTCCTCGGGGCGCGGGTAGACACCAACCGAGGCGTAGGGATGTCCCTCCGGCAAAGTCCCTCGCATGAAGGCCAAAGTTTCATCAATCAGAGCATTGATCGATTGAGGATCGATCGTTGTCCCCTGGTTGAGCGCGCGAGCAGAAATCATGTCACCGCCGGGGGCACGCCCCAATCCCATGTCGACGCGTCCAGGGAACAAGGTGGTAAGAGTGAAGAACTTTTCTGCCATCTGCAAGCTGCCCTGGTGCATGGCCATTACGCCGCCCGAACCAATGCGAATACGCGAGGTCCGATCCAGAAGGTGAGCCATCACCAGCTCGGGAGCGGACGACATAAAGACCGGTGTGTTGTGGTGCTCTGCGATCCAAAAGCGATGGAAATCCAGTTCTTCCAGCCCGCGAGCCAAAGACACCATGTCTTCCAGTGCCTGATGCGGAGTCGATCCATCAAAAAGCGGAACCTGTTCCAGTGCTGAGAGGCGCATTGTTACCCTTCCATTTCACAAAATATCCGCTACTTAAACACGGTTATTCTTGAGGATATTCCGCTAGGAAGGAGCGCGCCGGCCGAGCGATTGTCCGCGCAGAACTCAGCCATGCGCCACCCAGCCAACACCCCAACACCTACCTCAGCGGAAAGCGGCACCACGCCTCGGCGGCATCGCAGGCATGCCCAAGCCGACCACGCGGCGTCCCTCGCCATCAGAGGACCCGCCACCGGATCCGCACCCGCAACCACCGCAGGAGGCACCAGCAACGGCCTCGCCGCCCAGGTCTTCGGAATCGAAATCAATCCCGACCAACTGCAGCACGCCATCGTCTTCACCATCGCGCTCGGCGGCATTGTGCTGTTGAACAGCGGTTGCCAGCATCAGCTTGATTCGGTTGAGCTGATTGACTTCCGAGGCGCCCGGGTCGTAGTCGACCGCGACAATGTTTGCTTGCGGGTAACGGTTGCGCAGCGCGCGGAACATGCCCTTTCCAACGATGTGGTTGGGCAGGCATGCGAATGGCTGCGCGCAGATGATGTTCGGGCACCCGTGTTCGATCATGTCGACCATCTCGGCCGTCAGATACCAGCCTTCGCCGGCCTGGTTGCCGAGGCGTGCGATGTCCTCCGAGCGCGAGATCATCTCTTCGATATCGCGGTGAGGTTCGAACTTCCCATTCGTCTCTCCGAAGGCGCGATGGACCGGAACCTCATACTTCTTGAGGAGCCACAAAGCCATGGGCAAGATCTTGCGCTGTTTGCCGTCGATACCCAGGTTCTCGTAATCCCACTCCGCGGTCGCAACCGAATTGTGGAAGAACTGCATGAGGCCGGGAAGTTCCGCCTCACAGCCCTCAGCCTCGATGACGTCAACCGCGTGGTTATTCGCATCGGGGTGGAACTTCACAAGGATCTCTCCCACCAAACCAACGCGAGGCTTACGCGGAATATCACGCAATTCCAGAGCGTCAAACTCAGCAACGCAGCGCTTGATCAGCGTTGAATAGCGCAAGCGCCCCGTCAGGAGACCCGTCGGACCGACACGTCCCAAAGTCTCAGAGCGATCACTGACGACCCACTCGCGCACGATCTGATCCCAGCGGCGGTACAGTTCCATCGCGCTTCCGGGCACGGCCTCGTAAGGACGCACGCGAAGCAGCATGGACTGGATTGCGTCGCCGATGACGAAGGACTGAATTGCCTTGTGAATATGGCGAATTCCGATCTTGAAGCCGGGGTTGTCTTCCAATCCTTGAACGGAAAGTGCAATGACCGGGACCTGCGGATACCCCGCATCGCGCAAACCCTTACGCAACAGTGCGGCGTAGTTCGTTGCGCGGCACATTCCGCCGGTCTGCGTGATGCCGACGGCGGTCTTATCGGGATCTGCTCGACCCGATACGAATTCGTCGATCAACTGACCGATGACAACGATCGCCGGGTAGCAGGAGTCGTTGTTGACGTACTTCAGGCCCGTTTCCATGGTCTGGCGGCTGGTGTGCTCAAGGACTCGCACATTCAGCCCCGCACGCCTGAACAAGGGTTCGAGGAAACGGAAGTGGATCGGCGACATCTGCGGGGCAAGGATTTCGTATCCCGCATCGCGCATTTCCTCGGTGAAGACGGCTCTCGCTTCGATGTGTCCAGCCTTGACCTGCTCGGATTCTTCGCGCGCGGCAACGGATGCGGGGTCCTCGTGCACCGCGGTATCGATCGTTCCCGAGGCCATGGTTCCTCGCTCCGCAACCGCAGCTTCTAGGGAACGCAGGCGGATCTTCGCGGCACCCAGGTTTGATACTTCGTCAATCTTGAGGACCGTGTGCACGTCGCCTCGGCCCTCGAGGATTTCTTGAACCTGGTCGGCGGTGATTGCGTCAACGCCGCAGCCGAAGGAGTTGAGCTGGACCATCTCAAGGTCAGGTTCATCGCCCACGCGCGCAGCGGCCTCGTATAGGCGCGAATGGTAGGACCACTGATCGCGCACGCGAAGGGGGCGCTCGAGGCGCTGGTCAATGATGGAGTCCTCGGTGAGGACGGCCATTCCCAGTCCAATGATGACCTCGGGAATACCGTGGTTGATTTCGGGGTCGAGGTGGTAGGGGCGGCCCGCCAAGACGATTCCACGCACTCCATGTTCGCGCATCCACTCGAGTGCTTCGCGGCCCTTTTCCTTGATTTCAGCCTTGACTGCTGCGTCTTCTTCCCACGCCTTATCCAGTGCGCGGGTCATTTCTTCAACGCTGATGTCGTAGCCATACTGCGCGAAGGTGCGTACGAGGTGTGCGGGTAGGTAGTCGCGGTTGCCGAAGTTGATGAAGGGGCTGATGAACTTCACGCCCGGCTCATTCAGGCGTTCCATGTTGTTGCGGATGACTTCGGGGTAGGTTGCAACGACCGGGCAGTTGAAGTTGTTATCCGCGTCGGTGAGCTTTTGTTCGAAATCAACGCAGGGGTACCAGATCGTTGTGATTCCCTTATCCAACAGGGATTCGATGTGTCCGTGGACGAGCTTGGCCGGGTAGCACACGTTTTCGGAAGGGATCGATTCCATTCCCTGTTCGAATAGCTCGTGGTTGCTTCGCCCTGAGATCATCACGCGGAAGCCGAGCTCGGTGAGCATGGTGAACCAGAAGGGGTAGTTCTCGTACATGCCCAGAACTCGCGGAATACCAATGTCTCCGCGGAACGCCTTGGCTTCGGTGAGGCGTCGGTATCCAAAGATCCTCTTGTACTTCCAGTCGTAGAGGTTGGGTAGGTCCGACTTGCGTGGGACCTTCTCAAGGCTTGCCCCGCGCTCGCAACGGTTCCCCGATACGTGCCTTTCTCCGTTGGAGAAGGTCGAGATCGTCATCTGGCAGTGGTTTTGGCATAGGCGGCAAGTCTTGCGCGTGGTCTCGACTTGGAAGTCCTCGAGGTCTTCCACGCGAGCGAGTGTCGACTCACCTTCACCGCTATCGTGCATGCGGGCAGTGAGCGCCGCGCCGTAAGCGCCCATGAGTCCGGCGATATCGGGGCGAACAACCTCGCGGCCGGTGAGCAGCTCGAATGCGCGAAGAACCGAGTCGTTGAGGAAAGTTCCACCCTGGACAACGACGCGTTCGCCCAGATCCGAGGGGTCCTTGAGCTTGATGACCTTGTACAGGGCATTACGCACGACCGAGTAGGACAGGCCGGCGCTGATATCGCGCACATCCGCACCTTCTTTTTGCGCCTGCTTGACCGATGAATTCATGAAGACCGTGCAGCGCGTTCCCAAGTCGACGGGGCTGCTCGATTCCATTGCCATCTGCGCGAAGTTTCGCACGTCGGTTCCCATGGTCTGCGCGAAGGTTTGCAGGAAGGACCCGCAACCCGAGGAGCAGGCCTCGTTGACGGAAATTGAATCGACTGTGTGATCCTTGATCCGCAGGTATTTCATGTCTTGGCCGCCGATATCGATGACCGAGGTGACACCGGGCTGGATGAATTCCGCGGCGCGATAGTGCGCCATTGTTTCGATTTCACCCTCGTCCATGGTCAGGGCCGCGGTAACCAGACCTTCGCCGTATCCGGTTGCGCAGGATCGACCAATCACGGTTCCTTCGGGCAGTTCCGAGCGAACGCGACGGACGATGTTGACGGCCGCAGCGACGGGGTCGCCTTCGTTGGAGGCATAGTGGGTGAAGACGATCCGGTCGTCTTCGTCGATGACGACGGCTTTGATGGTGGTTGAACCGGCGTCAATTCCGAGCCAGCAGCGCCCGCGGGCCTGCGAGAGGTCGGCCTTGGGGATGACTTCTTGCGCGTGACGCTGGACGAATTCTTCCTTCTCTTCCGGGGTTGCGAAGAGGGGACGCATGCGCGCGGATTCCGCTTCGACGTGTGCGGTGGCGAGGCGGTCGATCAGTTGCTCGAGTGCGTTTCCTTCTTCTTCGCCTCGTTTCTTTGCTTCTTTCGAGGCCAAGAGCGCAGCCCCGATAGCGACGTAAAGTTGCGCGTTTTCCGGGGTGATGAAGGACTCTGCCTTGGGGAGCAGGGTTTTGTAGGCCTCGCGGAGTTGAGGGAGGAAGTGCAGCGGGCCGCCAAGGAACATGACATTTCCGCGGATGGGGCGACCGCAAGCCAGACCTGCGATGGTTTGGGTTGCGACCGCGCTGAAGATCGAGGCCGCGAGGTCCTCGTGCGCGGCGCCCTGGTTGATCAGTGGCTGGATATCCGATTTCGCAAAGACACCGCATCGCGAGGCGATCGGGTAAAGCTGAGTGTGCGCTTCGGCCAGCGCGTTCAGTCCCGAGGCGTCGGTGTGGAGCAGTGTGGCCATCTGGTCGATGAATGCTCCGGTTCCACCCGCACAGGTTCCGTTCATACGCTGCTCGGGGGTGGGGTGAAGGTAGGTGAGCTTGGCGTCTTCACCGCCCAATTCGATGACGACGTCAACTTCTGGGTGGAGCCGTTGGGTGGATTCCGTTCCGGCGATGACTTCCTGAACGAAGGGGATACCCATTGCTCGGGCCGTCGTCAAACCGCCCGAACCGGTGATCGCAGCTTGGACGACCAGTCCCGGGTAGATGTCCTCGATGTCTTCGAGGAGGTGTCCGAGTTCGGCGCGAACATCAGCGTTGTGGCGGCGATAGTCGGAGAAGAGGATGCGGTTGCCGTCCAAGACAACGGCTTTGACCGTCGTTGAGCCCACATCAATACCGAGCTGGCACGGGTGCTCGGGCGTACTTTCGGCGTGTAGACGTGAGCCTTCAATGATCTGCGTATCCATACTGCGAAACTATGACGCAGATTTCTAATTTCCAAACTGTTGAAATTAGACTGATGGCATGAGTGAAACAAGGGAAATAAAGGCAGAAAAACAGCGAAAAGAGCCTTCGGATTCCCTGAAGGAGCCCTCAGAAGTTTCATCAGATGTTGAAACTTCTGAATTGAATAAAGAAACATCTCCTCTTTCAAAAATCCATCGAGGTCCCTCCGCTTCCCGCGGAGAAATCAAAAAACGCATCATCGAAGCTGCGCGCAGCGAGTTCGTTACTCAGGGCTACGACCACACGACGATGCGTTCGGTTGCCCGTAGCGCAGGCTGTGATCCCGCTTTGATCACCTACTACTTCAACACCAAGCAAAAGCTCTTCCGCGCCTGCATGGATCTCCCCCTCGATCCGGCCTCGGAAATCATCGCACTCCTCATGCCAGGACCCAAAGATGCGGCGCGACGCCTCGTGGATTACGTCCTCGATCTGTATGAGCACAAACTGACCTCAGAAACGCTCACTGCACTCATGCGCGCTCTCACCACCGACACCTCAACATCACAGCGTTTCCGCACCTACATGCGCAGCGATGTCCTTGAACAAGTGAGCCACTTCTTGGCCGCAGATCCCGCCGATGCGCGCCGCCTCGGGGAAATGCTTGAGCTCCTCTTATCGATGCTCTACGGGGTCGTGACAATGCGCTACATCATTGCCTTGGAACCCCTGGCAAGCATGCCACGCCAACGAATCCACGCCACCCTTACCCCATTCATCCAAGAGCGCATCGACGAAATCTTCGCCTCGCTTCTTCCGCAGTAAACTGCCATTTTTCGGCGCGCGCACGCCGCAAGTGAGCACTGCTATTGGCACAATTGCACTATGACGACTCACGCCCCCACCGATGAAGAACGCGCTGCCTTTGTTGCCTCGCGACCCAAGCGTCGCTGGTGGCGAACACGCAGGAGCACGGCATCTGGCAGTGTCGGCGGAAGAGTCATGTACTTCGCTCGCAGCGCCAGCGTTATCGACTCGGTCAGCAAGGCGCACTACCTAGAAGACACGGATCTTGCTCTGCGCACCGGATCAACGGTCGCCGTTTTTGACCCACAGGCAGTGCGTAGGCGCTCAATCGCCCTTGCCCTAGCTGGCCTGCGCCCGCTGGACGCGGGCTCGGTGTGGATGCCAGCGCGCAGCCGCAGCGTTCTCATTTCCCCGGACGAGGTTTTGACTCCCTCCCTGACGCTGTCCCAGAACCTTATTGTTCCCTGCGCCGCAATGGGAGAGATCGTCGATCCGGGTGAAATCCGCCGGCGGGCCGCGCGGCTTGGCGTTGATCTTGATCGAGTCGCGCGCGATGTCAGCGCTTGCGATCTCCTGAAGTTCCAGGTCCTCCGTGCACTGATCTACCGTGCTGATTTGGTTGTCGTTAGCGATTTCCCCATCCAGACCGAAGATGCGCCCTCCTTTGAGGACTTCTCCGAGGCGTGCGAACTTCTTCGCACCAGCGGCGCATGCGTCGTCTTCTTCACCGATAGTCCCGAGGCCGCGGCCTTGGCTCAGCGCGTGCTCATCGTTGCCAATAGCACGATCGTCGCCGATGCTGCTGGCCTTGATGCGCACTTCATCCGCATGGCCTGCGATGCCATTAACGAGAATCCCAGCGCTTATCTCGGCCCCATTCCCCGCGCAGGCGAGCCGGTGACTTCCGATGCATCCGTACCCGCTTTTGAGGAAGACACCCCCGCCGACGATGCCGAAGCACCCGCAGAGGAAAGTGCTTCCAGCAATGTCACGCCCGCGGCCTCGGAAGGTGACGAAACCTCCGTTTCCGACACCGCGGATGGCGGAGAAGTTGAAGATCACGCCTCGGCAATGAGCAAAAAGGGCACAGCGACGCCGAATTGGCACCCGCTGACCACGCGCGTCATACGAACAGCGGACTCACCCTTGCCCACTCCCCTGCCCTCGCAGTGGGAAGAGAACCCGGAAACTGCGGAGATCGCGTTAGCTGCAATCGAGCAAGCACGCCGCTTCCATCGCATCGAGCAGGCACGGGCTTCGCTGGGCGATGAGCTCAAGGAGCAGCTCAACGAGGATCTGCCCACTGCTGCAGAAGCAAGCCCGGAAGAACGGGCGCTGATTGAGCATGCGCAAAAGATTTTGGGTGAGCTACCCGGATCGGTCATCCCCGATGGCGAGGATTCAACGGCCGAGGGTGAATAACTCGCGACTTTGAGTCCTACTCGCGGCTAATTCGTGTCAAAATGAGAGGGTGACTGCACTTCGGTGCCCATCTTCATAGGAAGCGATGCAGGTATGAGCAACGACCATCCCTCATTTGGGCAGGCTCCCTCCGGGTCTCAGCCTCCCAGCATTGGCGAGCTTTTTGGCCGCATGACGGGGCAGATCTCTTCGTTGATTCGTGGAGAAATTGCACTGGCAAAGACTCAGGCAATGACGTTCCTGAACTACACAAAGGCAGGAATCGGCGCGTTGGCCGTTGCTGGCGTTCTTGCACTCTACGGTCTGGGCTGGCTTTTCCACAGCATTGAGCTTGCTCTGGTCCTAGTTCTTCCCGCATGGGCAGCGTCCTTGATCGTATGTGGCGGAATTTTCTTCTTCGTCTTGATCCTTGCACTCGCTGGAATTTCACAGCTCAAGAAGTCACGTGCGCATGTTCCCCATCCTCAAGATGGCTTGAAGGAAAGCATGGATGCCTTGAAGAAGGGAGCTCACAAAGATGAGCAATGATCAGCAGGCACTAACTCCCGCCCCCAGCGCCGCAGAAATCGAGGCGCAGCTTCGGGCAACCCGCGAAGAGCTGACGCAGACCGTCGATCAGCTTGTTGGTCAGCTTCAGCCTTCCTACCAGATCGAGCAGGCCAAGAATAAGGCTCGCCTCAAGGTCGAAGAGCTCAAAGTGCGCGCCCGTTTGATCACCGAGCAAGCCCGCGAAGGCGATCCTGAAGCTCTTAAGACTCTGGGAATTGTTGCGTGCTCCACGGCTGCAGTTGTCGGTCTTGTCGCATGGCGAGTCATTTCGCGTATCAAGAGGTCTCGCGCAAGCTTCTAGCGCTGAACGCGTAATTTTGGCTCCACCTAGCACTTCAGGTGGGGATCGGGCATCGTTTTTAGGTATGATGTTCCCACGAAACATTTTGAACACCTAGGGCACCGCTTGTGCGGACCCGACCGACGTAGAGGGGGTCGACGCCATGGGGCGCGGCCGTCAAAAGGCCAAGCAGACGAAAGTCGCACGAAAGCTGAAGTATTTCAGCCCTGACACCGACCTGGATGCACTCCAAAGGGAGCTTGCAGCCGGGCATGAGGCGCATAGCGAAGAGCAGCAGACAGACGAAGATGATCTGTACGCGCGCTACGCGGATTACGCCGAAGATGACCAGTCTGCAGATGATGATCATTGGGATGACGAAGATTACTGGACGTCCCCTTCCTCGCAATCGCGAAAGTAGCCGAGCTCTTCCGCTTTAAGACATACGGAAACGCCGTCAGACGGGTTTGCTATACCCTTCTGACGGCGTTTCTCTATGCGCAAGGGTAGGAAAAAACCAACTCTGGGGCCTATAAGCCTCTAAAGGCTTGAAGGAGCATCCGCACACTCTTTACCCGGATAAAACACAGTCCCGGTGGCGAATTCTCGCCACCGGGACCTGCGTTAGAGCGTCAGCTCGCTAGATGGTCAGCCCATCCTGCGACGCGATGCGATTGCAGCACCACCAGCAAGGAGAGCGGCCAAGCCTGCTCCCAGGAGGATTCCGCTGTCTGCACCGGTCTTTGCCAGAGGAGACTTGGGATTCTTCGGCTTATCCGGAGTGCTCGGCGGAACCGCCGGAGGATTCGACTCTGAGGGTGCGGGAGGCACCGAGGCAGTGGTCGACGTTGAGGGGCTCGGCGTCGTCGAAGTGGACGGCGACGGCGTGGGCGTCGTGCTCACTGCAGGAGTCGGGGTAGTCGTGGACGGGGTCGGAACCGGAGTGGTCGTCGACGGAGTCGGTGCAGGCGTCGTTGTAGAAGGCGTCGGAACCGGAGTGGTCGTGGACGGAGTGGGCACCGGGGTGGTGGTGCTCGGGGTCGGAACCGGAGTGGTCGTCGACGGTGTCGGAGACGGGGTTGGCGTCGTCGTCGAAGGTGTCGGCGAAGGCGTCGGTGTCGTGGTGGACGGAGTCGGCGAAGGCGTCGGCTTCGGCTTGGTCACGTTCGTCACCGTTGCGGTGTAGTCCTTTTCAGGATTAATCGTCAGGGTTGCAGTCTTCTTGTCTGCACCCAAGGTCACGCCCTCGGACTGATCAAAGACACCGGAGGTCGCGTTATCCCACAGAACACTTGCATCGGGAAGGTTCTTTTCCTTGATGCTGACCTTTGTTCCGATAGGCAGCTTGTCCGGGTAGGTGTAGGTCTGTCCCTTCTTAACAGTGACCGTTTCAGTCCTGTCAACACCGGGGCCCTTCAGGGTGACCTCGAAAGTGAAGTCCGGGTTCTCGGTCAGCGCTGCGGCAGAATCATCGACCTTCTTTGCAATAGAGAAGACCTGACGTGCTGCGGCACCTGCATCTGCGCCAAGGACGACGTCCTGAGCAGAGACCGTGCGGGTTTCCATATCATTCGCGGTAATAGTCGCGGTGTTCCAGTAGTGTCCGGAAACAACCTCGGGGGTGTGACCGTACAGAACAATGATCGCGAACTTATTTGCGGGAACCTCGGGAAGCTTGATTTCCAGCTTGTTCGCCGAGCAGCTGATAGTCGCGTTCTGACGAATTGCTCCGCCAGACACATCTGGCCCGTTGTAGCCGTTTGCGACCGAGTCGACAAGCTTGAGATTCGCTTCGTTGTTCTTCAACAGCGGTTCAAGATCATCGCAGTTGAAGTCCCACTTCGTGTCTTCGGAGTTGTCAACAACGCTGACGTTCTTCAGACCAGTATCACCACCGGGAACCGTGATACGCCACGCAAGCGTGCGGTTCCTGTTGTACATGTTGAAGAGCCAACCGTCCTTGCGGAAGTCCACGCCAACGCCGATTCCAGGCTGAATATCAACGTCAACCGACTTCGTCTCGGTCAGCTTGAAAGGCTGCTTCTTACCGACCTCGTTCTTGGACAGGGTCAGCTGTGCGGTAGTGATCACCCAACCGTCCCAAGAGGCTGCGCCTTCGGCCGCATCATTGAAGACGACCTTGACGTTGCCATCCTGGTCCCAGGTGCCACAGCCAATGATTGTGCCCGTCGAAGACTTCACGTCGAAGTTGAAGGGCATGATCGGCTTAGCGGACTGAGTCGAAACCTTGTACTGGAAGTATTCGCCGGCGTGAACCTTCGAGCTGGTAGACCACTTCACCTTGAAACCAACGGTCGCTCCGACAGTGAAACTGGTCTTCGGGGTGCCGTTTTGATCGGTCAGCTCAGGGTCACTGATCGTCACTTTTGACGTGATATTGGTTGTGGGTGCGGGGCAGCTTGCTGCAACCGCGGCGGGAGCGTGATCGGAAAGAACCTCAACAGCCCCGATTCCACCAACCGCTAGTGTCAGTGCTGCAAGTGCTGACACAGCGCGTTTCGTGCGTAGGTTTGACACAGTCAAAACTCCATAATTCACGAGTGAATAAATACTCTTAAAGAATACAGCACCTGAGCACGAATTTCATAGGCTTTTTTCAGACGAACTGGCTGTGATCAGCATCAATACTATCATCCAGCGAGACCAAAAAATCATCCTCATCAACCACGGCTCCGCCTGTAATCGCATGGATAATAGTTGCCGCGGATTCAATATCGCGGATCGATCGCATTCGTTCCAAGCGCTCACTGCGTGTGACAATCGCCTCAGGAATCTGGACCTGCCCCTTCGGGAGCCACCGCAGTCGATACTCAATAACTGCCCCCTGCGCCCACTGCTCCCATCGCAGTACGTGGGGAGCGTGCTCGACCTGGTGCGCCTCGATCATCATCATCGACTGATTGGCAATGGGGGTCAGCAGCGCATATCCATCAACTACCTGCTCCGAAGCCTCTGCACGCTCACGGTCACGAGTCAGCGCCTCGCGCAATTCATCACTAAGTTCGGGGGCCACCGAACGAAGCTCCCTCTCTGCTGCGGCTTCTCGACGCGTCTGAGGAGGCGCATCCTGGCCAATGAGCTCACGCGAATCGATGACCTCGGGGAAGGCAGCGGACAAGGCCTTGGCAAGCTGAGCAGGACCCAGCCAGCGCGGAGTATAGATCGCCAAGGACACCGCGGAATCCGGATCGGGTTGAATAATGCGGCCACTGCCCGCGATGCGCAGCGCACCCGCAAGGCGACGAGCCATCCGCTCCAGCACAAGCAAAACCTGGTACTCAGTACCGAAGGGCAGTCCCTCGGGGAAAGCCTCAGCCCAGCGATCACTGCCGCGCAATTCCTCGGGAACACGCGCGCCTCGCATCGGCTCACACTCCAAAACCCACGCGCTGGTCAGATCCGCACCCAAGCCAAGTTCGCCTCGGACATTGACGGGGAGAGACCAGGGGCCGGACAATTCCACTCCCCCGCGCAGGTGCAGGCGTCCGGGAGCCACCCAATGGGCCTCGTCCCAAGCGGAAACGGCAAGCGCCTCAAGCTCATCGTCCTCGACGGAAGCACCCACGCAGAAAAGGTGGTGATCCTGAGCAAGCTCAAGAGGCAGCGGCAAAATCTCCCGCTCACCCGCCGAAGCGCCCATAGATACGCGTGCCACGTGATCATCGATGCGGATCTCGCCGGTGTCGTTCACGCGCAGGGCGGTATCAAAAGCACGCAGCCCGCCGACTGAAGTCATCGAGGTCTGCGTCAAAGGATGCGAAGCAGTCTGACTCAGCGCGGATTCTCGTGCGCCACGCGCGGAATCGTGCGCTTCCCCAGCGGGGACCGCATCCATTCGTTCGCGAAATGACCGGCGACGAGGCGGCAGAGAGGCTTCCTGTCCCACGATTAGCGCTCGATACGGGTACGAGTGAAGCGCAGGTGGGTGCGCGAGGGCGTGGGGCCGCGCTGTCCCTGGTAGTGCGAACCGAGGCCCTCACTTCCGTAGGGGTGCTCGGCGGGAGACGACAGATCAAAGAAGCACAGCTGGCCGATCTTCATTCCCGGGTAGAGCAGAATCGGCATGGTCGCAGTATTCGACAGCTCCAGGGTGACGTGGCCCGAGAAACCGGGGTCAATAAAGCCAGCGGTGGAGTGAGTGAGAAGGCCCAGGCGTCCAAGCGAAGACTTACCTTCCAAGCGAGCCGCAATGTCGTCGCCCAGGGTGACCAATTCGTAGGTTGCGCCCAGCACGAATTCGCCGGGGTGAAGGACGAAGGGATCATCCGGTCCCACATCGACGCTGTGTGTGAGGTCAGACTGGTCGGCCGCGGGGTCGATCACCGAGTAGCGATGGTTGTCAAAAAGCCGAAAAAGCCGATCCAAGCGCACGTCAATACTTGCGGGTTGAATCAGAGAGCGGTCCAGCGGATCCAGTTGGATACGTCCGCTATCGAGGCTTGCCGAAATATCGCGATCACTGAGCAGCATGGTGCCATTCTCGCACAGTTTCGGCCGCCTATTGTGCCTCGGCGGGCGCGTTGGCTGACCGCTAAGCTACCTCTTGTGCCAACCCCAAATTACGAGATGCTTCGCGCCCCGATCCTCGCGTGGTACGAGCTCCATCGCCGCGAGCTCCCCATGCGCGCGAGCGACGTCTCACCGTGGGGAACCTTGGTCTTTGAGGTCATGAGCCAGCAAACCCCGATCCCGCGCGTGCAGCCAATTTGGGAGCGGTGGATGAGGCTGTGGCCGAGCCCTGCGGATTTCGCTGCCGCTTCCCCCGCCGAGGCTTTGGTCGAGTGGGCACACCTTGGCTATCCCTCGCGGGCACTGCGGCTTCGCGAGTGCGCGCAGGTGATTGTGCGCGAGTGGGGTTGCGAAGTTCCCGATAGCTACGAGGCCTTGTTGGCTTTACCCGGGATCGGCCCCTATACCGCGAGCGCTCTTGCTTCCTTCCAGTTCCACGAGCGCATTCCCGTCCTTGATACGAATATTCGCCGAGTTTTTGCACGCGTGCGTGACGGGGTGGAGTTTGCTCGGCGCAGTGCACCTTCGCGTGCCGAGTTCGCGGCCGCAGTTTGCTGGTTGCCCGAAAATGGTGTGGATTGCGCCCGTTGGAATGTGGCAATCATGGAGTTCGGGGCGGTCGTGTGCACGCAGCGCTCCCCCAAGTGCCAGGATTGTCCACTGCGCAAGGACTGCGCATGGGCAAACGCCGGTTTCCCGCCTGCCGAGGTGCGGCCTCGTGGGCAAAGTTGGAAGGGAACGGATCGCCAGGCCCGCGGCCGGGTAATGGCGGCGCTGCGGCGCTCTCCCGAGGGAATCTCCATTGACGAGGCCGTGGCTGCGGCACGCTTGGAAGGTGCGGATCCCGAGCAGGCGCCTCGGGTTATTGAGGCACTGATCAGCGATGGCCTGGTTGCCGAAGATTCGACAACCAGGCACATCACACTTCCTCGGGAGTGAGGAAGAAGGGAGGCCTTGGAGGGGAGGCCTATCCCTTCACGGCTCCAGCCAAGGCGAAGCTTCCTCCCGAGACCTTTTGCATGATCGCGTAGAGGATTAACGCCGGGCTGGAGTAGATCACAGCGAATGCGGCCAGTTTTCCGTAGACGACCGCGCCGTGCGTCCCAAAGAATTGGTAGATGGCAACGGCTGCGGGCTGAATGTCCGGGTCAGTCGTGAGGATGAAGGGGACGAAGAAGTTCCCCCAGGTCGCGGTGAAGATGAAGATGAAGACCACCAAGAGGCCCGGCTTCATCAGCGGTAAGACGATGGTGCGCAGTGCTTTGAGCGCGCTGGCACCGTCGACCCAGGCCGCTTCTTCGAGGGATACGGGGACTGAGTCCATGAAGTTTTTGAGCATCCACACTGCCATGGGCAGGGAGGTTGCGGTCATGAAGCAGATAATCCCCGGGATTGAATCGATCAAATCCATGCTGACAAAGAGCGAATATACGGGAACCATGAGCGCCGTGATGGGAAGGCAGGTTCCAAAAAGGATCGTGTACATGAATCCACGCGCGAAACGACTCTTGTAGCGAGAAAGCGGATAAGCCGCGAGCGCGCCAACGAACACGGTCAAAATGGCCGTGCCGAAGGAGAGAATCGCGGAGTTCCACAGCGGCAGCCACGTGCGATCAAATGTCGCAATATCCGAGTAATTCGAGGTCGTGAAGTGCTCGGGGATACTTAAGGACACCGTCGCTGTCGGATTGAAAGATGCGAAGAGAACCCATGCCAGTGGAACGACAAAGGAGATGCCGATCAGAGCAAGGATAGTGCTCGAAATCAGACGGACGGTCTTTTCTCGCGGATTAGCAACGGAGGGGATTCCTTTGCGCTGCGTAGCCATCAGTCCACCTCCGGCTTGAGAGCGCGAATGTAGACCAGCGCAAAGAGTGCACCCAGAACAATGGTCACGGTTGCAATAGCCGTTCCGTAGCCAATGAGGGAGTTCTTAAAGGCTTCTTGGTAAGCCATGACCGGGAGGGTCGTGGATTGAGTGCCCGGGCCACCGCCTGTCATAACCCAGAGAAGGGTGAAGACACCCAGGGTCTGAAGGGTCGTCAACAGGAGGTTTGTCGAAATAGAACCCTTGATCATCGGCAGGGTCACGAAGCAGAATCGCTGCCAGCCCCGTGCGCCGTCAACCTTCGCGGCTTCTTGAATCTCAGGCGGAACTTCGGCCAGCGCAGCGGAGTAGACCATCATCGAGAAAGCTGTTCCGCGCCAGATATTCGCCATGATCACGGAGAACATGGGGAAGGTCAACAGCCAGGTTGTTCCGCCGAGGCCGATGTAGCTCAGCAGCGTATTTAGCGTTCCGTCGGTGGAGAAGAAGGCGTAGAGCGCGAAGGCTGCGACGATCTCCGGCATAACCCACGCGATGACAACGACGCCGCCGACCAGGGTGGAGAGAATCTTGGGGGCTTTGCTCATGAGCATGGCAAGGGCTAGTCCCAAGATATTTTGGCCGATCACCGCCGAGGCGACAACGAAGATGATCGTCAGCAGGACCGCTTTCCAGAATGCTCCGCTGGACAGCAGATCCGCGTAGTTCTCGAGGCCGACAAATTCAGGATTTGCTGCTTTGTAGCCCGAGAGGGCGGCATTGGTCAAAGACCCATACACCGAATATGCAATGGGACCTACGAGGAACACCGCCATAAGGGCAACTGCTGGAAACAGAAGACCCATTCGGCCCGTTTGGCGGGCGGCGCGAGCAAGTAGTGTCTCGCGTCGCCCGCCAGGGGTCGCAGTGCTCTCGGTCCCCACACGAACCGAGGTGGACATGTTACTTCGCCGCTTCGACGTTCTTTTCGCCGACGATCTTCACCAGGCCCTCGTCGTAGGCCTTTGCGGCCTGCTCGGGGGTCTGTTCCTTCGTCACCACGGATTCGGTGGCCGTCTGGATATTTGTGGAGATCTGCGGGTAGTCAGGAGTTGCGGGACGGAAGTGCGTGTATTCAACAATTCCTGCGAAGAACTTGAAAGAGGGGTTGGCTGCGAGGTACTCGGGGTCAGAAACGATGTCCTTGCGGACTGCGATCGCAGAGGTTGCGATGGAGTACTGCAGGGAGCCCTTCTTGTTCAGCGCAGTCTTGACGAAGTCGGCTGCCAGTGCGGGATCCTTGGTTTGAGATCCGACAGAGAGAACCCAGCCACCGGAGAGAGTGGTGAATCCGGGTGCCTGTCCCTTCTGGGTCGGCATCTTTGCGAGGCCGATGGTTTCTTGCCATTCTGCCCACTTCGTCGACTCCTGCATCCACACGTAAGGCAGCCAGGAGCCATCAATATCAATGGCGAGCTTGCCCTTGGGAAGGAGTTCGGTGGACACACGGGTTCCAACAGCCTTATCCAGTGCGATGTCGTTGGAGGGAGTGAGGCCCTCTGAGTATGCGGTCTGGTAGAAGGTCAGTGCGTCCTTGAAACCTTGGGATCCCGTGACCCACTTGTTGGTGTCGGTGTTGTAGAGGGTGTCCTGGGTGCCGTAGAGCAGCATTTCAAAGCCCTGCATGCTGGTCTGTTCGCCACCTGCACGGCCCGCGTAGATGTTCATGGGGATGACGTCGGGCACCTTTTCCTTGATGGTGCGCGCAGCAGAAAGCAGGTCATCCCAGCTCTTAGGCTGCCAGTCAGTGGGCAGTCCTGCCTGCTCAAAGATCTTCTTGTTGTAGTAGATACCGCGAGTATCGGTGCCGAAGGGAACGCCGTAGAGCTTGCCGTCCAGGCCCTTTGCGCCCTGGATCGAGCTTTCGGGGTACTGGCTCCACTCATCCCAATTCTTGACGTAGTCGTCGATCGGGGCCAGGTATCCGGCTGCCGCATCACTCATGACCTGGAAGGTGTCTTCGTAGATGATGTCGGGAGCCTTGGACTTCGACTTGTTCATCAGCGCGAGCTTGGTCATGTACTGATCGGCGTCCGCTTCAACGGGCTGCAGATCGATGGTGACGTCCTTGTGAGTGGACTCGAACTCTTCCTTCGCGCGCTTCATGAAGTCTTCAATCTGCGGGAAGGACGAGGTCTTGTAATAGGTGACAACCAGCGATTTTCCTTCTGAGCTTCCAGAGGCGGCTTTGTCCTTGGATCCAGAGCAGGCGGTCAGGCCCACAGCTGCGATACCGACTACGGCAACAGCCGCGAGTGCACGTCGTGCCATTGAACTCTCCTTTGATAGTTCTGCGACTTCCTGTAGGTGGGCGGGTGGCCACACTGCCGTTCCCGCTCCCCCTCATGCCCCTTTGACACGGAAGTCCTTATGTGAACTGTATTACTACGTAGAAAGCCAATTCCAGAGTCCATGGATTGCACTTTGGTTACGAAGAGCACAAAAGATGCTGGATGCCCCCATCAAGGGCACTGAAATGAATAAACGCAGGTCAGCGCGTATATGAATGCGCTAACGGACCGCTGAGTTTTCTTTCACGAAACGATCAATCAGCAGCTGAATTTCATGCCAAGTCACCGATCCCGGCATTGACAAAGAACCGTGGAAGGTCCCTGCGAACATATGCATTTCTGCGATGCAACCGGCATCAACGAGGCCTGTTGCCAGCGCGATTCCCTCATCTCGAAGAGGATCGACGGGGTTGACAACGATGAGCGCGGGTGGGAAGCCTTCTTCCCTGAACTCTGCGCTCGGCTTCGGGAATGCCGCCTCGATCAGACGCAGGGGAATTGTTACTTCTGCATCCAAAGGAACACCGAAGTAGTGACGCCAGGCTCCAGCCGCCGCGCGACGCGTCCACACGGGACCCTCAGTGAAGAACCTGCTTGAGGGGGTCGACAGGGTCGGATCAACACAGGGCTCAAGCAAGATGATGCCCCTGATCAGGGATGCAATTCGTTTGTATCGAGCCGCGATTACCTCGTCTTGCGCCATTTGCAGACCCAACCCACACAGGCGACTCACCATGGAATAGGCCAGCCCTGCTCCCGCTGAATCCCCCAGGATGAAAGTTGGACGCTCGTGTCCGAAGCGCTCAAGGGCCTCGGCAAGCGCGGAAATGCAGTCGTCGACGGGGATCGGGAAGGGAAATTCGGGTGCGAGGCGGTACTCCGGAGAGACGATGATCGCACCGAAACGCGTGGCCAGCTCGTCGTTCTTCGCGTCATCGAAAGCGGCGCGGCCCGCGACGTATCCGCCGCCGTGGATCGAGATGATCAGGGGCGCGTCCTCAGCCAAATCGGCAGGAATAAAGGTGCGCCCGCGCGCGGTCACTTCGACTCTATTGTCTGCTTCGTGGGGGTTTGCCAGAAGCGCATCTCCCCCAGCGCGCATGGCGGGCAGATCCCACGTTGTTTGCTCGGGGGTTTCGGCGATGATCGGTGCGAGTTCGGGACGCAGGTAGATGGGATAGGTACTCATCGTTCCTCACTTGCTCGGCGCGACTCGGGTAAAGAATGCATCGACGGCGGCATAGAAGGGGGCGGGGGTCGAGTGGCGCACGCAGTGGCGCGCGCCAGGAATGAGCAGAGTTTCAACAGACGGGTTCCCCATTGCGCTGATCTCGTCAATCCCGCCGGGCCCGATCAGTACGTCGTCGCCATCGCCGGTCATGAGCAGGGTTGGTACTGAAATTGGGGCGAGGATTTCTTCGCGACTTCGGCTTCCACTCACGACTCCGCGGGCAAGGAAGTCGCGGTCGACTTGGGCTTTTCCTTGAGCCCAGCCGCCGGCCTCGGAAGGACTCCACTGGGGGTAGTCCTTGAGGAGGATGTCGATTTCGCGTCCCATCCACTGCGTGACTTCATCGCAGCGGGCGATACGGTCTTCGGCGCTTGCGCGGAAGTGCTCGCGCTGGTCGGGGGTGAGAAGTGCGGGGTCTTCCAGCACCAGGGCGTCAACGGGGGCGAGGCCTCGCGAAACGACGTCGGCCGCGGTCGCTCCGCCCATCGAGTGGCCGAGGAGGGCGACGAAGGGTGCGGGTGAGGATTCTTCGATTGTGCAGATTAACGAGGCCGCGCTGCTGACGAGCGCTTCGAAGGGGTCCTCGAGCTGCGTGGGAGTAAAGCACGGGGAACAGCCGTGTCCCAGGGCGTCGATCAAGACGACTTCATAGTCGCTGGACCAGCGAGCGGAGATATCACTGAGGGATGCGGCATTGTCGGTCACGCCGTGAAGCGCGTAGATACGTCCTTTTGAGGGGGTACCTGAAATATTCGCGGCAAGGCGCGCCGGGGTCATTGCTTCTCCTCCATGAGCATCCGCTCCGTATGCAGGAAGCATACAGGAAGTTTGCTGCTAATCTATGGGTACGCTCCACACACTCAATCATTCTGATCATCACGGAGGATGCCATGGATGAGAGCAAGATCGAAAACGTCATGTCTGAGCTGCTTGGCGAGGGCTATCGAATTGTCAGGGATAACGGCGAGTTGTCCCCGATGATCGAATGGGTCGACTGGGCGGGCGACCCCGACGACGAGGACGATGAAGAACGCGTCGAAGTGAATTTTGCCGACGGAACGATGGAGACCTACCCCATGGGTGTTCAGCTCCGTCAGATCTGGCATGAAGACGCGGAGTAAGGCGTACCTCCAGGCAACAAAAAGCGGTCCGCACGCGATCCGCTTGGAGAGACCTGACCTCGCCGATCAATCAGTAGCGGATCGCATCAATCGGCTTAATCCGCACGGCCGCGAATGCTGGGATGATGCCGCACAGGGCGCCGATGCTCGTGGAGATGGCGACGCCGGCGATGGCGGCGCCGGCGGGGAAGGCCGGGGTGTCACTCAAAGAGATATTGAGCGCCTCCAGGGGCAGGAATCGGACGACGACGACCGCGATTCCCACACCGATGACGCCGGCGACGAAGGTCGCGACGACGGACTCCATGAAGACCGCGAAGAATACGCGCGCCGCGGAGGCGCCGACGGCGCGGCGGATGCCGATCTCGCGCACGCGCTGGCGCACGGTTACGATCGCGACGTTCAGCAGGCCGAGGGCCCCCAGGAACACGATGATGCCGCCGATGACCATGATGACGTTGGAGATCGTGCCGAGCTGCTCCTCGCCGATGTCCTCGTGCTCGCCGCCCGAGACGGAGACCTGCCAACCTTCGCCGAGGATCGAGGCCAGGGCACGCGGCAGGTTCTCGCGGGCCTGATCCGCGTTCTCGGTGCCCACCCACGCGAACATGGACGGCGCACCCATCTGCGGGAATGAGATGCGCGCCGCGTCGTAATGCGCGAACACGGTCGGCATGTCGAAGGAGCTCTTCGACTTGGTGATGCCGACGACGCGCATCGCCGTGCCATCACTCGTGTGGAGGACGATCGGAACCTGGTCGATGGGGGCGCGCCCCAGCTGGTTCCACAGGCTTTCGGAGATGACGACGGGGACCAGGCGCTGGTCGGCGTCGCTGCTCACGACCCATCGGCCGGCGAGCATGCGCGTGCGGAAGATGACCTCGTAGGAGGGGTCCACGCCCTGGAATGCCACGCCGTCGACCATGTCGGAGATGTTCGTGAGCGGGTAGCCGCGGAATTGCCCGCTGGAGCGCGCCTGTCGAGTTTCGACGATGTCGCCGCCGCCGCTGGAGAAGCGCGACCAGTAGTGAATGTCCATGCGCTCGGCCAGGGTACCCATAGCCTCGCCGAGGACATCCTTCTCGTCGGGTCGCTTCGCCATCTGCGCGCCGGCGGCCGAGGCGGGATCGGATGCATCCTGATAGGGACCGCTGCCCGCCGAACCATCCGAGGAGGCCGAGGAGCTTTCGGGGGTCAGGCGCAGGGTGACGGAGCGCCCCTCGTAGAGTTCCGCCAATTCACGCGAGGACTGCAGGAGCAGGTCGCCGAGCGCGATGACGATCGTCATGGCGGCCACAGCCGCGACCACGCCCACGAGGGAGAGGACGACGCGCGCCTTCTGGACCTTGACCTCGCCCCAGGCCTCGATGAGCGCGCCCAGGATCTGACTAACGGCGTTCATTGCTCACCCTCCTGCAACATCGTGGGGGACGAGGCCTGCTCAGCTTCCGGGTCGCCCTCGGCGGGCGGGAGCGGAGGTTCAGCCACAGCGGGTTCTGTACCCACGTTTCCCGAATGCCCAGCCTCCGCGCGCTGTGCAAGAGTGGAGGGATCCTCGACCTCGTGCAGCGTGCCGTCGTAGAGTTCGTAGGCGCGCTGCGCTCGAGCGGCCACGGCCATGTCGTGGGTGATGACGATGAGCGCCGAGTTGGATTCGCGGGCGATCTCCTCGAGGAGGCTCATGACGACGCTCCCCGTATCCGGGTCGAGCGCACCGGTCGGCTCGTCCGCCAGGATCACACGTGGGCGACGCACAAGGGCGCGCGCGATCGCGATACGCTGCTGCTCGCCGCCGCTCATCTCACCCGGGTAGGAATCCGCGCGATCCGCCAAACCCACACGCCCGAGCATGTCGAGGGCGATCGAGCGCCTGCGCAGCAGCTGGGGGCCGGGGGCGTACAGGAGGGGAACCTCGACGTTTTCGCAGGCCGTGCGTGCAGCGAAGATGTTGAATTGCTGGAAGACGAAGCCGAAGTCTTCTCCGCGCATGCGAGCGCGGCGCCCTTCGCCAAGCCGCGTCGTATCCACGCCGTCGAGCTCGTAGCTGCCGGACGTGGGGACATCGAGCAGGCCGATGATGTTGAGCATCGTGGATTTACCCGTGCCCGATCGACCCACGATAGACACATGCTCGCCCGCGGCGACGTCCAGGTCGACGCCGCGCAGANCCACACCGATGACGCCGGCGACGAAGGTCGCGACGACGGACTCCATGAAGACCGCGAAGAATACGCGCGCCGCGGAGGCGCCGACGGCGCGGCGGATGCCGATCTCGCGCACGCGCTGGCGCACGGTTACGATCGCGACGTTCAGCAGGCCGAGGGCCCCCAGGAACACGATGATGCCGCCGATGACCATGATGACGTTGGAGATCGTGCCGAGCTGCTCCTCGCCGATGTCCTCGTGCTCGCCGCCCGAGACGGAGACCTGCCAACCTTCGCCGAGGATCGAGGCCAGGGCACGCGGCAGGTTCTCGCGGGCCTGATCCGCGTTCTCGGTGCCCACCCACGCGAACATGGACGGCGCACCCATCTGCGGGAATGAGATGCGCGCCGCGTCGTAATGCGCGAACACGGTCGGCATGTCGAAGGAGCTCTTCGACTTGGTGATGCCGACGACGCGCATCGCCGTGCCATCACTCGTGTGGAGGACGATCGGAACCTGGTCGATGGGGGCGCGCCCCAGCTGGTTCCACAGGCTTTCGGAGATGACGACGGGGACCAGGCGCTGGTCGGCGTCGCTGCTCACGACCCATCGGCCGGCGAGCATGCGCGTGCGGAAGATGACCTCGTAGGAGGGGTCCACGCCCTGGAATGCCACGCCGTCGACCATGTCGGAGATGTTCGTGAGCGGGTAGCCGCGGAATTGCCCGCTGGAGCGCGCCTGTCGAGTTTCGACGATGTCGCCGCCGCCGCTGGAGAAGCGCGACCAGTAGTGAATGTCCATGCGCTCGGCCAGGGTACCCATAGCCTCGCCGAGGACATCCTTCTCGTCGGGTCGCTTCGCCATCTGCGCGCCGGCGGCCGAGGCGGGATCGGATGCATCCTGATAGGGACCGCTGCCCGCCGAACCATCCGAGGAGGCCGAGGAGCTTTCGGGGGTCAGGCGCAGGGTGACGGAGCGCCCCTCGTAGAGTTCCGCCAATTCACGCGAGGACTGCAGGAGCAGGTCGCCGAGCGCGATGACGATCGTCATGGCGGCCACAGCCGCGACCACGCCCACGAGGGAGAGGACGACGCGCGCCTTCTGGACCTTGACCTCGCCCCAGGCCTCGATGAGCGCGCCCAGGATCTGACTAACGGCGTTCATTGCTCACCCTCCTGCAACATCGTGGGGGACGAGGCCTGCTCAGCTTCCGGGTCGCCCTCGGCGGGCGGGAGCGGAGGTTCAGCCACAGCGGGTTCTGTACCCACGTTTCCCGAATGCCCAGCCTCCGCGCGCTGTGCAAGAGTGGAGGGATCCTCGACCTCGTGCAGCGTGCCGTCGTAGAGTTCGTAGGCGCGCTGCGCTCGAGCGGCCACGGCCATGTCGTGGGTGATGACGATGAGCGCCGAGTTGGATTCGCGGGCGATCTCCTCGAGGAGGCTCATGACGACGCTCCCCGTATCCGGGTCGAGCGCACCGGTCGGCTCGTCCGCCAGGATCACACGTGGGCGACGCACAAGGGCGCGCGCGATCGCGATACGCTGCTGCTCGCCGCCGCTCATCTCACCCGGGTAGGAATCCGCGCGATCCGCCAAACCCACACGCCCGAGCATGTCGAGGGCGATCGAGCGCCTGCGCAGCAGCTGGGGGCCGGGGGCGTACAGGAGGGGAACCTCGACGTTTTCGCAGGCCGTGCGTGCAGCGAAGATGTTGAATTGCTGGAAGACGAAGCCGAAGTCTTCTCCGCGCATGCGAGCGCGGCGCCCTTCGCCAAGCCGCGTCGTATCCACGCCGTCGAGCTCGTAGCTGCCGGACGTGGGGACATCGAGCAGGCCGATGATGTTGAGCATCGTGGATTTACCCGTGCCCGATCGACCCACGATAGACACATGCTCGCCCGCGGCGACGTCCAGGTCGACGCCGCGCAGAATGTGCAGGGCCTCCCCGTCAGGCAAGGTCACCGTGCGGGTCACATCCCGCAGGCACACGAGACTCATTGTGTGCCCGCTGCGTTGCCCGAGCCCCCGGCCACGCCGGAGTCCATACCGCCGTAGGGGCCGGTCTGGCCGTCCTGATTGTCCTTGTTCGAGGTCGGGGTGAACTCGAGGATCTCCTCGCCCTCCGTCAGTCCCTTCTTGATCTCGACCATCTTGCCGTCCGTGATGCCCAGGGTGACGGCGCGCTTCTCGGGCTTAGTCGGGTCGGAGGTCGGCAGGTAGACGGAGCCGGACTGGTAGCGGCCTTCGACCGCGGAGATCGGCACCGCGAGGACGCCCATCGCCGATCCGGCCGTCATTTCGAGAGTGACCTGCAGGCCGGCGAACACCTTCTGGTTGGAGGGGATCGCGCAGCGGGCCTTCAGGTCCGTCGAGGCCGAGGCCCCGTGATCGGACCCGGCGTTTGATTTCGAGTCCTGCGCCTTGCCGGCCGAACTCACCACCTTCACACCCGAGCACTCGAAGGGCGCGGGGCCGTTCTTAATGGTAACGGTCGCCGTCGAAGGAGCGTCCTGCATGCGGTACATCTGGTCCGCACTCAGGGAGGCGACCGCGGAGAAGGTCGGGGGGACAATCGTCGCAACCGTGTCGCCAATCGCGAACTGCTGGCCGACGAGTACCCCCGTCGAAACCGTGCCATCGCCGGGGGACATGACGGTCTCGTACTTGTAGGTCGGCTCGGAGGTCTCGACGCTCACGTTGCCTTCTTCGTCGGTCACCTGCCGGGTGTCGCCGGGAATCTCCTTGCGGATCTGGAGGAGCGCATCACCCTTGGAAACCTTGTCACCGTCATTGACGAAGGTGCGCACGACGTTGCCGTCCAGGGTCGCACGGGCGACGACCGGCTCATCGGGCTGAATCGTGCCCGTCAGGATCACCGTATTGGTGATATCTGCGCGCCCAACGGAGATTGTCATCTGCCCGAAGGACCCGCCCGGATCCACGTCGCCGCTCGTCTGCTTCTCCTGCGCGGCCGGGAAGAACGCAAACTTCACCAAGGCCACGGCGATTACTACCCAGGCAAGAACCTTGACAACATCGAACACCTGGGCGGTGCGGGTCTTTTGTGCCACGTGCGTCTCCTTCGATGAACGGCGTTGCCCAATTGTAAGGCGCGCGTTATTCTCACAACAATGCTTCCCCACTTCAGGGATTTCTCAGGGAGCGTCCCGCCTGCTGGGCGTCGCACGTTCTTGCCCCTAACTTGGATGACGAATCAACGAAAGTCATTACCTAGCTGAAAGCAAATACCTCAGTCTTCGCGGTGCCCATAGCGTGCAGGATCAACTGGCTGTTGATACTTCGGCAGCCCGTCGACTACTAGCAGGTACGACTCCCTGACAAGCTCGCGGATGAGCTCGTCGTTAATCCCCGGTCCCGGCATGACGGTGATCCAGTGTTTCTTGTTCATGTGATAACCCGGAGTGATCGATTCAAAGCTTTCACAGAGCGCACGGGCTTCCTCTGGATCCGTCTTGAGATTCACCATCCTCTTCCCGCGGACGGTTGAGATCATGAACCATTTACCGCATACTCGCGCGACCTCCCACTCCTCATTAAAGGGATAAAGCTCGCTTGCGGGAAGCTCGAGCGCAGCGTCAACGACAGTTTTCCAAAGCTGTTCATCATCTAGGTCGGCCTTCATGCGGACCCCCATTCACTACGTCTTCCGAGTAACAAAAATGCATTGTCGGGGTGGCGGGATGCCCTGGGGCGTGTCAGGAGGGTGTGCAAGTATATGACTTCAGGACATAGCGTTGGCGGGTTGGGGACTTGGTGGGGCACCAAGGGGCGGCTCAGCAAGTCCGCTCTTCCTCGTTCAACGGAGGTGTGATGGTTCCGTGTCGGTCGATCATTCGTGCGGGTTTCAATGGTTCGTCGCACACGGCATCGAGGAGCCGGTCGAAGCTTTCCATCGTGGCCTTGCGGTTGGAGGGAACGAATTCCAAGGCGGAGGCGTACGGGCTGACCTCGTGCCCCTGGCCTGACAGGGCGATGGCCATACTCACGAGCGGGTTGGCTCGTGCGCCTTCCTCGATGGCCTTTGCGATCCAAGAGCGGCATTCGTCTACGTCGTTAGTCCAAGTACGGAATACCTCGCCGGCGAGTTCTTGATGCCATGAGTAGTCGTCGGAAGTGCTGGTGAGTGTCCATCCCGGCCACAACGCCGTGAAATCCTCCAGGTGCAAGTCCTCGTCCTGGAGCGACCACCAGCGCAGCGAGCGTGCTTGGTAGTCCACGAATATCCCGGTAGTCGGAACATCGTCATCCATGGTCGGCTCCCACGCATTCGATTCATCCGGTTTTCGGGAGGCTACCTCACGAGCCAAAGCCAGGAAATTCTCAGGACCGAATCCAACAACATCGTCCAGGAAGCCGTAAGCGCGCCAGGTGACCAAGGTGCCGTCTGCCATGCGTACGGTGATGGGATCAGCTCCGTGCCACTCATCCCATGGCTCTAGATCGGGCGCGCGATCGCATGGCAAACGATCAGAACGGTGTGTGAAGATGGTGGCCGGATCGACGCCAGCAGCCCGAAGGGTTCCCCTGGTTCCTTCGGCTGACCAGACGGCCGTCCACCCAGGCCAAGTGTGCTCAACGAGGTAGTTGATAAGTCGAGGCATGTAGAGCGCCTCGCTCTCCTCTGCCCACACCACCAGTTTCCTGGTCTCATCGATCAGCAGCGTGCCCTCAATCCACGTAGCCCCCTTCCAAGCATGCGGATCGTCAACACCCATCGGAGCCATACGACGCACGCGCTCGATGGTGGCCTGCGCACCATCGAGCGCAATGTCCAAGCCGATCGTTTGGGCTGCCCAATGGTCGTAGAAAATCTCCCAACCAGCAGCAGTCTTAAGCAGCACACCTAACCGCGAACCCACCGTGGCCTCCCCATCAACGCGCAACCCAAGGGCCGCTGAGCACCTCATTCATACTCATTCGATCAGAACAAGTTATTCGGCGATCGTCGTCGAAAGCTTCAGGTCTATGAAGTACCCCGGGTAAAAAACGTCTCCCCTGGGACACATCCAGAGGAGAGGTGCGGGGAATCCTGTTGGCATCCAGGCTAGCACAGGCTCGCCCGCAAGCACCCTTCGACCAGAACGCGCCGCTTCCGATTTCTCGAAAACGGCGTTATTTCAACGGAAAGTCTGGAGCGGGCGACGGGAATCGAACCCGCGCTGTCAGCTTGGGAAGCTGAAGTTCTACCATTGAACTACGCCCGCGAAGCGCCTGATACCAATCGGTATGACCGGCACAACTCGTTCATCATAGCGGCTCCCCCGCCTGCAGTCCAAAGCATGACCTCTAGACTTAAAGGCGTGACTTCACCCAACCCGCGCCCCGTCGTTGCCGCCGCAATCTTTGATCGCCTCCCCCACCCAAGCGCGCTTTTGTGCGCCTCGCGCTCCTATCCGGAAGATTTACGAGGCCTCTTCGAGCTCCCCGGCGGAAAGGTTGAGGAAGGCGAAGACCCCGTGCGCGGCCTCGTACGCGAAATCGACGAGGAACTGGGGTGCGCGCTGGTGGTCCACCAGCCCATCTTCTCCCCCGAGGGACCATGGTGGCCAATCCTTGCTGGACGCGTCATGGCGGTGTGGGGCTGCACGCTTGCGGACCCCGACCAACAGCTCACTCCCGGGCACTCCCACCTGGAACTGCGGTGGACTCGCCTTGACGAGGTCCTTGCTCTTCCCTGGATTCCCGCAGACCTTCCCATCGTTCAAGCTGCGATCGAGCAGTACTCATCTGCGGTTCCTTGTTGATAGGCATCGCCCACACACCCGATTTCGATTCAGACACTTCTGCTTTTTCTGTCAGAATAGATGTATGCCGAAGATTATTGGGGACTCGCTAGCCGACCACCGAGAGCTCACCCGCAACCGCCTTTTCGATGCTCTCGCAAGCCTTCTCGCCGAGCAGCCTTTCGACTCAATCTCGATGTCCCAAATCGCCACGCGCGCAAAAGTCGGCCGCACCGCGGTCTACAACCACTTCCCCGACAAGGAAGTCCTCCTTCTTGAGTTCATGCGTCGCGTCACCCTGCAATTCTCGCAACGCCTCGAAGAGGCGATCACACAGGTCAACGATCCCCTAGCCCAATTGCGTATCTATATCCGCGCACACCTGGAGATGACGACCCGCTACCACCTGAATTCGACTTTTAACCTGCGCACTCAGGTTTCGCGCGAGAACTCCGCGCACCTGCACGATCACGCAACAATCATCTCGACCAGGCTCCTGGAAATCCTTGGCCGATGCATGGAAAGCGGCGTCATCCCCAAACAAAATCCGCATGCCCTGATCCCCCTGATCCACTCATGCTTGGCAGGCAATCGCCTCCCCGCAAATCCCCAGCAGCGCGAGGCGACGATCGCCACCGTGCAAACCTTCATTCTTCGAGGCGTCGGCGCGGATATCCCCATTACTTCCTCCGCGCAACGTCCCTCCTCGGTTGAGAACGCCTCAGAGGACGGTGCAGATGACAGAGAAACAGCCGGAGATACCGCCTACATGCGCTGCCCGGTCAGCGCATGAGCATTTGTGATCTCGCAAACTCCTATAGGATCGTGGAATAAGTGACCGGCACACGCCGTTGAGCTAAACATAACCCGGGGCGTGTGCCCCTCACCGAAAAAAGGAGTACCCACATGAGCACGATCGCGCTCACCTCGGAAAACTTCAACGAGACCATCAACTCTGACAAGATCGTGCTGGTGGATTTCTGGGCAAGCTGGTGCGGCCCCTGCCGCCAGTTCGGCCCGATCTTCGAAGCAGCCTCAGAGCGTCACGAAGATGTTGTTTTCGCAAAGGTCGATACCGATGCCAACCAGGACATCGCCGCAGCACTGGAGATCGCATCAATCCCGACCCTGATGATCTTCCGCGAAGGCGTCCTGATCTTCCGCAACTCCGGCGCAATCCCCGGAGCAGCCATTGACGACCTCGTCTCCCAGGCACAAGCCCTCAACATGGAAGAGGTCCACGCAGAGGTCGCAAAGCAGGAAGCTCAGAACGACTGACCTCACTCAGTACTGACTTCGTACGACAGATAAGTGGTGGGGACGGCCAAGCCGTCCCCACCACTTATTGCTTACCTAGGAGCGCATCCGTTCAGGCGGCACCCACGCAGTACGCGCAAGAACCCGGCTCGTTCGACATGCTCTAGCCCTGTAGCTCAGCAGCAACCAGTTCAGCCAGCTGAATTGCATTCAGAGCTGCGCCCTTGCGCAGGTTATCGCCACTCACCACGAAAACAATGCCGCGGTTATCCGGAACGGCCTGGTCCTGGCGAATACGGCCGACCAAGACATCGTCTTCACCGGCAGCCTCAAGCGGGGTCGGGACGTCGACGACGCGAACTCCGGGAGCACTGTTGAGCGCGGCCACGGCCTCGTCACGAGAAATCGAGGCGGGGAACTCGGCGTGGACGGTCATCGTGTGTGCGGTCAGGACCGGTACGCGCACGCAGGTACCACTCACAAGCAGATTGGGAGCATGCAGGATACGACGCGATTCGTTACGGAGCTTCTGCTCTTCGTCAGTCTCGAAGCTGCCATCGTCAACAATCGAACCGGCCAAGGGCACAACATCGAAAGCGATGGGGGCAACGTAAACCTGGGGAGTACCGAAATCAACGGCATGTCCGTCGGTGGTCAGGCCCTCGAGGTTCTGATCGACGGTGCCGCGAACCTGATCGAGGAGCTCACGAACACCCTTGAGTCCCGAGCCAGACACGGCCTGGTAAGAGGATACGGTCAGACGCTCAATACCGCCAGCAGCTTGCGCAAGCGGCTTAATTGCAGGCATGACGGCCATGGTCGTGCAGTTCGGGTTGGCAATGATGCCCTTGGGGCGATCGGCGATATCTGCACCGTTCACTTCGGAGACGACCAGCGGGACCTCGGGGTCCTTGCGCCATGCGGAGGAGTTGTCGACGACTACTGCGCCGGCCTCGGCAAACTTCGGCGCGTACTCGCGCGAGGCCGTTGCACCCGCGGAGAAGATCGCGATGTCGATCCCGGAGAAGTCGGCGGTCGCGACGTCTTCAACGACGACCTCTGTGCCCTTCCACGGGAGTGTCGAACCCGCCGAGCGAGCGGAGGCAAAGAAACGAATCGTTTCAACCGGGAAGTTTCGCTCTTCCAGGATTGTGCGCATCACGCGACCAACCTGGCCCGTCGCACCGACAACAGCAACCGTCAAACCAGCCATTTTCAGCCTCTCTTTGTGTAAATACGCGTTCTCAGCGGCCCGTGCCAGCGTAGACAACGGCCTCGGAAACTTCGGCGTCCATGCCGAAAGCAGAGTGAACAACTGCAACCGCGCGGTCCAGGTCTTCCAATCGAGTCACGATCGACAGACGAATCTCGGAAGAAGAAATCAGATCGATGTTGATTCCCGCCTCAGACAGCGCAGCGAACAGGCGTGCGGCCACACCCGGGTTGGTGCGCATGCCAGTACCCACCAGCGAAAGCTTGCCGATGTTCGGGTTGTAGAGGACCTCTTGGAAACCAATCTCTTCCTTCGCGGCATCCAAAGCATCCAGAGCAACCTGGGCGTCAGCCTCGGGAATGGTGAAGGTGATGTTCGCGCGAGTGCGATCGCCGACGGGGATGTTCTGGACGATCATGTCAATATTGGCGCCCGCAGCAGCAATGGTCTTAAAGACCTTCGCCGCGCGACCGGGGTGGTTCGGGACACCGGCAACAGTGATCTTGTCCTGGCCGCGGTCATGGGCAATTCCAGAAATGATGGGCTGTTCCATCTGTCCTTCTTTCGGGTCAAGGAATGCGGCCTCGGGAACCAGGCCTTTAAGTGAGGGGGACGCAGGGGTGTCGGAAATCCAGGTTCCATCTTTCTCGGAGAAAGAAGAACGCACGTGCAAGGGAACCTTGTAGCGGCGGGCAAACTCAACGGCGCGCAGGTGGAGGATCTTCGCTCCGTGAGCGGCCAGCTCCAGGGTTTCTTCGGTCGAGATAGTGCGAACGCGGTGGGCCTTTTTTACGATTCGCGGGTCTGCAGAGAAAAGGCCATCAACGTCGGTGTAGATCTCGCAGACATCAGCGTGGAGGGCAGCCGCGAGAGCGACCGCGGTCGTATCGGAGCCACCTCGGCCCAGGGTCGTCACGTCCTCGTCATCGGAAATTCCTTGGAATCCGGCGACAATTGCGACCTGCCCTTCCGAGATTGCGCGGGCAATGCGCTCAGGAACCATGCCGGTGATTTGTGCGCGGCCGTAGGCGGAGGTCGTGTGAATGCCTGCCTGTGCGCCGGTGAAGGCCTGAGCGGCAACACCCAATTCGTTAATCGCCATAGACAGGAGGGCCATCGAAATACGCTCGCCCGCGGTGAGGAGAATATCCATTTCACGTTCGGGAGCATGCTCGGTAATCTGAGCGGCCGTGTCCAAGAGGTCGTCAGTTGTATCGCCCATTGCGGAGACGACAACGACGAGCTTGTGTCCGGCGTTTCGAGTGTCGACGATGCGTTTTGCAACGCGTTTGATCGCTTCGACATCGGCGACGGACGAGCCTCCGTACTTTTGCACGATGAGCGCCACGAGTAGTCCTAACTGTCTGTGTTCTGGTTTCCTTCCCTAATCGTGGCGAAAGTTTGGGGTTACTGCGACTTTTGACCAACACGTGAACGTTTGTACCAATTTGTAAACGTAACTTACCGCACATACCAAGGCCTACAGGGCATGGGAGAATAGTGTGAGCTCGGCTCCCAAGAAAGGAACGCACGATGTCACACACGGTTTACGGCACTCCCGTTGTTCACGGAGTGTCCTACGCGCCGATCGTATGGACATCACGTCACCCCCTCCCCCCAACAGAGTTCACCGAGCTTCCCCCCACAGAGCGCGCCGCATGTGCCGCGCATTTGGAAGAGATCTGCCGAAGCGTCGGCGATGACCTCTTCGCCCAGTCCGAACAGGCCTACGGCGATGTCTCCGACGTGCTCATGATGACCGCTTCCCTGGCGACCGATCCCAGCTGGATTGCGGAGGCACAATCGTGGATTTATTCAGGGGTTCCTGCTCCTCAGGCGGTTGTTCGCGCGACCGAAAAGTTCACCGAAGTCTTCCGCGCTTCGGGCGGACTCATGCTCGAGCGCGTGGCGGACCTTAAGGACGTGCGCGACCTGATTCTTGCCCACTTAGCTGCTTCCTCAGGTGACGAGGCCAGCGATGCGCGCGTGCATGCGCGAAAGGTACAGGCGGCCTCGGAAAGCCCCTATATTCTCTGCGCGCGGGATTTGTCGCCCTCGGACACGGCGCATCTCAACCCCGCGCACTGCGTGGGAATCGTGACCCAGCTGGGCGGCCCCACCTCGCACACCTCGATCATCGCGCGCCAGCTGGGGATCCCCTGCATCGTGGCCGCTCGTCGCATCAACGAGATCCGCACGGGCGAGTATGTACTCATGGATGCTTTTGTGGGTTCCGTGACCACTGGCGTTCCCGAAAATGAGGCCCGCGAGGCCGTGGAGAGGGATCGCCGCCGCGCCGAGGCCACCCTCAGGTGGGCACCGCCTGCACACACCTCAGATGATCATCCCGTGCGTTTGCTGGCAAACATCCACGACCTGGCCAGCGCGAAGGCTGCTGCTCGTTCTCCGCTTGCCGATTCGATCGGGCTTTTCCGTTCAGAAATTGCCTTCCTCAACGCACAAACCGAGCCTTCCATTGAGGAACAGACCGAGTTTTATTCGAGTATTTTCCAAGAGTTCCAGGGGTATTCGGTGTGCGTGCGCACGCTGGATGCAGGCTCCGACAAGCCGCTGGCCTATGCGACGATTCCCGGCGAGGAGAACCCGGCTCTTGGCGTTCGCGGGATCCGAACCTCGGGCCCGCATCCGCAGATTCTCCAAAACCAGCTCGAGGCGATTGCGTTTGCGGCGATGCGTCAGCGTGAGACTTCGGTTTCGGTGATGGCGCCGATGGTGTCAACTGCTGCCGAGGCCAAGTGGTTTGTCTCCTCGGTTCGCCAGCTCTCCGAGCGTTTCGAGGTCGAGCTGCATGCTGGGGTCATGATTGAGGTCCCCGCAGCAGCACTGATGATCGATTCAATCATGGAGCACGTGGACTTCGTGTCGATTGGTTCGAATGACCTCACCCAGTACACGATGGCTTCGGACCGCCTCTCACCGGACCTTGCCGAGTATTCCGATCCTTGGCAACCCGCGCCTTTGCGCTTGATTGCGCAGGTTGCGCACGCTGGCCTCGCTCACGGGGTGAGCGTGAGTGTGTGTGGCGAGGCCGCGGCTGACCCGCTGCTGGCTTGCGTTTTCGCGGGTATGGGTGTGCCCGCGCTGTCAATGCCGCGCTTGGCCATCCCCTCGGTGGGCGCGCAGCTTGCTCAGGTGAGCTTGGCACAGTGCCGCTTGGCTGCTGCTTCAGTTGTCGAGGCCGCTGACCCGGGCGATGCGCGCTACCGTGCGCGCACTGCGCTCGAAGTGGAGTTCTAAGGGCAAGCAAGGATCTGAAGTACTCACTTCTGGTTACGCAGATACCTGACTGAATCTGATCGGGACGATTAAAAAGTCCGGTTCCACTCTTCAGGTATTCCGAGGCTCGGAGTTCGAACCAATGGGTTCTGCAGAAATTCCTCAACAAGGAGCCTCGAAACTTTATCCGGCCATGTAGTTCCCGGAGACGTTACTCTCAGAAGATGCGACATGACGACAATCGCACCAAAGATGCGTTCGCTTTGTCGTGCTGGAAGCGCAGAGAATTTCGTTTGCGATTTTAACGCCGAAGTGGGAGCCGGGGTAAACGATTTATTCCACAGTCGACCGTGGTGTGCGCATGTATTCCGTATGATTGCAAACTGTTCGAGCCACCGTGCTAATGGTGATTGTTTCTTTGCTTTCTCCTGCTGATTCCGAGACAAGGAATTCAGATTAATTCGTATCCCCAGACTCTCTGCAACCGTTTGCTGGTCCCGAACACGCATCCCGTCAAACATTCGCGATAAATCACTGAAATCAAGGATCTCAGCCAATACCCAAAACGGAAACTGAGAATTATAGACATCACAATAATGCTGAATTGCTTCGCTACGCATACGCATACGGGAAATCCGTTTATCGGCGGTTTCGAGCCACTGCTTATGTCGAAAGTTCGGACGGAAATTAGCAGGATTTTGATAGAAAACCGGATCGGTCATACATAAACAGTCCCCGATTCTCGTCCGCATCGTCGTTTCAATGCGCTCAATCGCATCAAAAAGGAGGGTACGTAGCTTCCGATCGGCCTCATACAATGCGACTACATCCGCGAAAGAGATTCCATTGTCAAATTCATCGAGATGTGTACCATCATCGTCAAGTTTCCGAGCTGGATACCAGTACGCTGAGAGCCGGTAATAGCTAACATTCGAGAGCCATTGCCGCGCAAGCTGCTCATCAACTTGCATGCCGCGTTCGCGTAATGTCTCTATCTGTTCACTAATCGTCGTTGCCGGCTTCAGTTCCTTTGACATCGAAGACATCCTTGTCATTCGCTGATAAAGATCCAGCCCACTCTCAACCATATCGGTTGAGGCGGGCTGAACGATTGATTAAAGAATATCGAATTTATGCCATTCTGTCATTCGCTTTTCGTATAAATTGTGCAGGTCACAATTCCATCGCAGGCAGGATCACCGAGAAAGTCGTCCCGTGTTCACCGGGCTTAGCTTCGCCTTCGCACACGGTATCCACATCCACCCGGCCGCCCAAGGCCTCGGCGATCGAAGAAACGATCGACAGCCCAAGGCCAGACGATCCCTTCCCCTGACGCGAGCGCGAAGTGTCGCCTCGGACGAAACGATCAAAGACGGTAGCGCGCAACTCGGGCGGGATACCCGGGCCGTCGTCGGCAACACTCATGCGCACAAACCCCGGTGCCGAGGCCCCGCCGCCGATCACCTGCACGCCAACCTTGACGCGCGTGCCCGCGGGAGTGTGGATTCGCGCGTTATTCACCAGGTTTGCGAACACCTGGCGAAGTGCGGATTCATCGCCCGCAACCGTGCAGGAGACGCAGTCTTCGTCCTCGTCATCGAACTGAGGGAGGTCCAAGACCCACTCGTGATCCGGGCCCGCCGCGTGCGCATCCGAAACCGCGTCAATCGCCAGGGGGATCAGGTCGACCGGATCACTGGCGAGTTCTCGGCCCGCATCCAAGCGAGCCAATAGCAGGAGGTCTTCGACCAGACCGGACATGCGGGCAGACTCTGAGGCAATACGCGCGAGCGCAAGCTCCTCATCCGCGCTTCCCTTTTGCAGAAGCTGCGTGTAGCCCTGAATCGACGCCAATGGAGTGCGAAGCTCGTGCGAGGCATCGGCGACGAACTGGCGCAGGCGCTGCTCGGATTCGGCGCGGGCCTGAAGTGCCGTTTCAACATTGTCGATCATCGTATTCAGGGCGTAACCAACATCGCCGACCTCATCACCAGGCTGGGCGATGGAGTAATCAACGCGTTGGAAGTCCTCAACCGTTGGAGTAGCAATCAGGTCTTTGGTGCCGATGCTTCTCGCGGTCGCCGCTACCTCACCCAAGGGGAGCATTTCCCTGCGAATCCACTTGCGGCCGATGAAAGTCGCACCGGCGATCACGACCAGAGCGATGACACCTTCAAGAGCCACCAACATAATCAGCGTCGAGTTATTGGCCGCCAAAGACAGGCCGACGACCAGTGTCCGTGACTCTGATTGACCGCACATGATCCTGAAAGAGCCAAAATTCGTCAGGCTGACATTGTGCCCGTGTCCATCACAGCGCAGAGAGAGAATCTGCTGCTGAGCGGCGGTATCGAGCTCCACCACATCAAATTGCTTGACGACACCTGAAACGATCTCATCGTCGTCTTTGATGAGCTGCAACTGGCCTTCTGAAGAACCCGGGCCTCGCAAGCCGCGCGGTCCGTGTTCGCTTGGCGAAGCGGAGGAACTTGGGGAATTCGACTGTGATGGACCGTGATCATCCTGGTCGTCCTGTGACCCGGCCGTTGGAGGCGGGGGTGGGGGAACAGGTTGCTGCAAACTGAGCTCTGCGTTCTTTTCAAGCCTGCTGAGCATGGATTCGAGCGAACTATCGATCTTGGAAGTCATCCACGAATGCATTGCAAGCGCCGAGGCAGCAAGCATGGTGACCAACGCTAAAGCGACAGCTGCAGCAAGAAAACGACTCAGGCGAACAGTGAGAAGACGAGATCGCTTGCGCTTTGTCTGGGGAGCACTGTGCTTGGGAGCGCGCGCTTGCGATTCGGTATTCGAAGCTTGGGGGGCAGAGCTTGTCATTGGCGCTCCTAGGAGGCGGGCCTGAGGATATAACCGGCTCCCCTGACCGTATGAATCATGGGGTCACGCCCAGCGTCGATCTTCTTACGCAAATACGAAATGTAGAGCTCGACGATGTTCGCCTGACCGCCAAAATCGTAGGACCATACGCGGTCGAGGATCTGCGACTTCGACAAGACAACGTTCGGGTTTTCCATGAAGTACCGCAGCAGCTCGAATTCGGTGTTCGTGAGCGTGATAGCTTCACCACCACGTGCAACATCATGCGAGTCTTCATCCAGGGTCAGATCACCAACGGTCAGAACACGTTCAGCGGTAACCGAAGCCATTCCAGACCGGCGAAGCAGGGCGTCGATTCGCGCGGTAACTTCATCCAAGTCAAAGGGCTTCGTCACATAGTCATCGGCACCAGCGCGCAGTCCTGCAACACGATCAGCAACCGCGTCACGAGCCGTCAAGAACAGGACCGGAAGATGGGGCTTGCGCTTACGCAGGCGTTCCAGAGTTTCCATCCCGTCAAGGCCGGGCATCTGGATATCCAAGACGACGACATCGGGGTCAAAAGTATCGGCCTTATCCAAGGCTTCCCAGCCATTGGCTGCGGTCTTTGTCTCCCAGCCCTGGTGCCTCAAGGCCGATCCCAAAAGCTCAGCGAGGACGGATTCATCGTCGACGACAAGAATGCGCGCGGGCGTCCCATCGGGGCGGATGAAGTTGGACTCTGTTGTACTCACGTCGAGATCCTTTCACAGTTTCCGTCGACGTTCAGGACATATTGCGTCGGCCTTCCATTGCCCGGCCCAGGGTAATGGAATCCGCGTATTCGAGGTCGCCGCCCACGGGAAGCCCCATGGCCAGACGCGTTGTTGTCACGCCAATGGTGGACAGGGTTCTGGCCAGATACGAGGCCGTTGCTTCCCCTTCGATATTCGGGTTCGTTGCAATGATGATTTCCTGAACGACACCGTCAGAGAGACGCCCCAAGAGCTGGCGAATCCTGAGTTGATCAGGGCCAATTCCGTGGATCGGGTCAATGGCTCCACCGAGCACGTGATAGCGTCCGCGGAAAACCCGAGAGTTCTCAATCGCCTGAATATCCTTCGGTTCCTGCACGACGCAGATAATGCTGGGATCGCGGCGCGGATCGCGGCAAATCGAGCATTCATCGTCTTCGGTGAGGTTCCCACACACCGAGCAATGCTTGACCTGGTGTCGCACCGCGTTGATCGCGGTCGTCAGGCGCTCGACGTCCTCAGGTTCGGCCTCGAGAAGGTGCAAAGCCATGCGTTGTGCGCTCTTTGGCCCAACCCCGGGAAGCTGGCCAAGTTCATCAATGAGATCTTGAAGAGCTCCTTCGTACACGCGTCACCACCCTCCCTGGTCGTCAGCCTTCTGTTCAATGATGGTTCCGCCCAGAATATCCAAAACCGCGGGAATCCCGAAGAGATTCGACTCGGACATGTCCTCATCATCGATGCTGGCGCTATCGTCTTCTGCAGCGGACACAGTGGGCGCTTCGAAGGGTTCATCCTCCGTTTCCGGCGAGGCCTCTTCCGCGTCACTCTCATCCGTTTCCTCGCGCTCGGCAAGCGCAGCAAAGTGCTGCGAGGGCAAGGGAGTTACCTCTGCAAAAGCAGGAACTGGGGGCGCCGATTCCTCTTCTTCGGGATCAAAACTGGGCGGCTGAATGACCGCCTCGCTCCATCCCGCGGTCGGCTCGAAAGACTCTGATTCGTCTTCGTCGTCTTCAGGCTGGTCGAGTGCACTGTCCTGAGGGGCCGCTGGCTGTGACGTTGGCTGTGACACGTGCTGCGAGGCAGCAGGCGCTTCGAGTTTTGCGTCGCCGTCTTCATCGGTTTCTTCGCCGGGATCAAAAGGGGGCGGCTCCTGGGTGCGCCAATCGTAAGACGCGGGCGACTGCGGGTCATAGGGCTGCGTTGCGTCAATCGGCTGAGCTGGAACACGCAATCCCTGCGTGGGTGCGTTTCCCGAAGCGTNTGACCAACGCTAAAGCGACAGCTGCAGCAAGAAAACGACTCAGGCGAACAGTGAGAAGACGAGATCGCTTGCGCTTTGTCTGGGGAGCACTGTGCTTGGGAGCGCGCGCTTGCGATTCGGTATTCGAAGCTTGGGGGGCAGAGCTTGTCATTGGCGCTCCTAGGAGGCGGGCCTGAGGATATAACCGGCTCCCCTGACCGTATGAATCATGGGGTCACGCCCAGCGTCGATCTTCTTACGCAAATACGAAATGTAGAGCTCGACGATGTTCGCCTGACCGCCAAAATCGTAGGACCATACGCGGTCGAGGATCTGCGACTTCGACAAGACAACGTTCGGGTTTTCCATGAAGTACCGCAGCAGCTCGAATTCGGTGTTCGTGAGCGTGATAGCTTCACCACCACGTGCAACATCATGCGAGTCTTCATCCAGGGTCAGATCACCAACGGTCAGAACACGTTCAGCGGTAACCGAAGCCATTCCAGACCGGCGAAGCAGGGCGTCGATTCGCGCGGTAACTTCATCCAAGTCAAAGGGCTTCGTCACATAGTCATCGGCACCAGCGCGCAGTCCTGCAACACGATCAGCAACCGCGTCACGAGCCGTCAAGAACAGGACCGGAAGATGGGGCTTGCGCTTACGCAGGCGTTCCAGAGTTTCCATCCCGTCAAGGCCGGGCATCTGGATATCCAAGACGACGACATCGGGGTCAAAAGTATCGGCCTTATCCAAGGCTTCCCAGCCATTGGCTGCGGTCTTTGTCTCCCAGCCCTGGTGCCTCAAGGCCGATCCCAAAAGCTCAGCGAGGACGGATTCATCGTCGACGACAAGAATGCGCGCGGGCGTCCCATCGGGGCGGATGAAGTTGGACTCTGTTGTACTCACGTCGAGATCCTTTCACAGTTTCCGTCGACGTTCAGGACATATTGCGTCGGCCTTCCATTGCCCGGCCCAGGGTAATGGAATCCGCGTATTCGAGGTCGCCGCCCACGGGAAGCCCCATGGCCAGACGCGTTGTTGTCACGCCAATGGTGGACAGGGTTCTGGCCAGATACGAGGCCGTTGCTTCCCCTTCGATATTCGGGTTCGTTGCAATGATGATTTCCTGAACGACACCGTCAGAGAGACGCCCCAAGAGCTGGCGAATCCTGAGTTGATCAGGGCCAATTCCGTGGATCGGGTCAATGGCTCCACCGAGCACGTGATAGCGTCCGCGGAAAACCCGAGAGTTCTCAATCGCCTGAATATCCTTCGGTTCCTGCACGACGCAGATAATGCTGGGATCGCGGCGCGGATCGCGGCAAATCGAGCATTCATCGTCTTCGGTGAGGTTCCCACACACCGAGCAATGCTTGACCTGGTGTCGCACCGCGTTGATCGCGGTCGTCAGGCGCTCGACGTCCTCAGGTTCGGCCTCGAGAAGGTGCAAAGCCATGCGTTGTGCGCTCTTTGGCCCAACCCCGGGAAGCTGGCCAAGTTCATCAATGAGATCTTGAAGAGCTCCTTCGTACACGCGTCACCACCCTCCCTGGTCGTCAGCCTTCTGTTCAATGATGGTTCCGCCCAGAATATCCAAAACCGCGGGAATCCCGAAGAGATTCGACTCGGACATGTCCTCATCATCGATGCTGGCGCTATCGTCTTCTGCAGCGGACACAGTGGGCGCTTCGAAGGGTTCATCCTCCGTTTCCGGCGAGGCCTCTTCCGCGTCACTCTCATCCGTTTCCTCGCGCTCGGCAAGCGCAGCAAAGTGCTGCGAGGGCAAGGGAGTTACCTCTGCAAAAGCAGGAACTGGGGGCGCCGATTCCTCTTCTTCGGGATCAAAACTGGGCGGCTGAATGACCGCCTCGCTCCATCCCGCGGTCGGCTCGAAAGACTCTGATTCGTCTTCGTCGTCTTCAGGCTGGTCGAGTGCACTGTCCTGAGGGGCCGCTGGCTGTGACGTTGGCTGTGACACGTGCTGCGAGGCAGCAGGCGCTTCGAGTTTTGCGTCGCCGTCTTCATCGGTTTCTTCGCCGGGATCAAAAGGGGGCGGCTCCTGGGTGCGCCAATCGTAAGACGCGGGCGACTGCGGGTCATAGGGCTGCGTTGCGTCAATCGGCTGAGCTGGAACACGCAATCCCTGCGTGGGTGCGTTTCCCGAAGCGTCCGGAGGCGTTGCAACCTGCCAAACGGAGGCTTCCTGTGGGGCCTCGGCGCGATGCTCAACTTCGCGGCGCTGCCCGCCGCGCTGGGGTGCCGACTGCTGGCCAGTTCCCTGCGTGGGCGGCGTAGCTGCGGCATGCGCGTTGGCTGAAGGCGTTGAAACCGCCGGGCCGCCACCTGCTTGTCCAACCTGTGCACTGACATTCAGGCGAATACCGAGAACGTCATAGATTGTTTCTTCAACGATTTGGGCTTTGCCGCCATTGGTGAAGCTGGCAACCATTCCCTGACTGGGGAAGAGCAGTACCAATTGGTCCCCGTCAATGGCGCCCAATTGTCCATTTTGCGAGAGCAAACTCCACACAACCCTGCTGTGGGTCGCGAGGCGTTCAACGACATCGCCCCAACGCTGGCGGATGAGGTCAGCACCTGCTGCTCCTCCAGCAGGGCGGCTCGGGGCCGCTGTTGGAGTAGTGGCGGGGGTGGGCGTAGAGGCCTGTGCGGGGGCCTCGGGCTGATCCGAATCATGCTTGGGCGAGCGCTGCTGGGGAACCGGAGCATTCTGTTCGGCCTGACGCTGCGCTGCCTGAGGCGCAGGGCCGTCTCCCCCACGCTGCGCCGGCTGGGCAACTTCCCAGCCACCGGAAGAAGCAGGGGATTCCGCGCGAGCTTCGGGAACAGACTGCGGCTGAATCTGAGTCTGCGGCTGATCCTGAGGAACGTCCTGCTCCCCACTCTTTTCGGCCTTCTTTCGAGCCAAGGCCTCCCGCGCTTGGCGAGCACCGAAAGAACCCGCACCCGCAGGCTTTTCTGCAGGCGCCCCTCCCCCAACGAGGCCAACTCCGCCAGAAAGCGAACCAGACCCACCACCAGGCTGCCCTTGCGCGGAAGCAACGTATCCGGCATCAGAGTGTGCGCTTGGGGCGGGTACCAAGATCCGGCCGATCAAGAGTTCAAGTTGAAGCCTGGGCGAGGTTGCACCCGTCATAGAACGCAAAGCCTGATCGGTCAGATCAGCGGCGCGCGAGAGCGCCTGAGTCCCCCAGTTCTTTGCCTGGATGCTCATGCGTTCAAATTGATCGCGTGGGGTACCAACCAGAACATCACTGGCGCCGTCACCCGCAACAGCGATGATCAGCAGGTCGCGCAGACGTTGGAGGAAATCCTCAACAAAACGACGCGGATCATGCCCCGAGGACACCATCTTTTCAATGACGCGATACGCTGCGCTTCCATCACCACCGGCAAGAGCATCAACGCTCTCATCCAAAAGCGCGGTATCCGTGTAACCAAGCAGTGCAACCGCGGTCTTATACGCGATTTCACCCTCGATAGCACCGGCCATGAGCTGATCCAGCACGGATAGCGAGTCACGTACAGAACCGCCACCGGCGCGAATAACCAGAGGCAAAACACCTTCACCGACGCGGATGTTCTCCTCATCGCACAGGGTGTGCAGATAGGGCTCCAAGATATCCGGTGGTACCAGGCGGAAAGGATAGTGATGCGTGCGGGAACGAATGGTTCCGATCACTCGTTCAGGTTCGGTCGTTGCGAAGATGAACTTCACGTGCTCGGGCGGCTCTTCCACGAGCTTGAGCAGAGCATTGAAGCCCTGGGGGCTGACCATGTGGGCTTCGTCGATGATGAAGACCTTGTAGCGGTCACGCACCGGTGCAAAAGTGGCGCGCTCACGTAGGTCACGGGCGTCATCCACACCACCGTGGGAGGCGGCGTCGATTTCAACAACATCGAGCGAACCCGGGCCACCAGTAGCCAGTTCACGACAGGACTCACACTGGCCGCAGGGAGTGTCCGTTGGGCCTTCAGCGCAGTTCAGGCAGCGCGCCAAAATACGCGCAGAGGTTGTCTTGCCACACCCACGAGGGCCAGAAAACAAGTACGCATGATTCACCCTGTGGGCGCGAAGAGCCGCGCGAAGAGGTTCGGTCACGTGTTCCTGACCGATGACCTGTTCGAAGGTATCGGGCCTGTACCGGCGATAAAGAGCTGTCGTCACACTTGAACTTTACGGCCCCGCGCGCTCATTTGCGTCCTGTTTTCGCCCCAAGCCGCAAGAACACCGCAAAAATCATAAAAGTGGAGGCCCAAGTAGTTTCCCACTTGGACCTCCACCGACTCACGTCTATGCCGTCGACTCAGCGGCGGCAACGCGCATTAGGAGATGCGGCCTCGGCGACGGAGGATAAGGAGCACGCCACCGGCGATCAGTGCGGCAACACCCACACCCAGGACCCCGGACTCAGCGCCGGTACGCGCCAACTTCGAGGGCACAGCCTTCGGGTTCGGCTGCTTCGGGGGCTGCGGAGCCGGAGGAACTTCCTTCTCCATGTATCCGAAGTCGACGTTCTCAACGGTCGGGTTCGACTCACCAAGCTCGATCAGCTCGGACTGAGAATCCTTGAGCGTATCGGGATCAAGAGTGACCTCGAGGCCGTTCAAGACACCGGTCGTATCAACCTTCACGCGGTACTTGCCATCGGGCAGGTGCGAGAACTTGTACGCGCCGTTGGAATCCGTGGTGGTGGTCTCCACGACGTTTCCGTTCTCATCGAGCAAGGTCACCTTGACCGAGGGGAAGCCGGGATCGCTGGGATCCTTGACGCCGTTGCGGGCCTCGTCACGGAAGATCGTGCCGCTGATCGAGTTGTTCTCGATGTAACCGAAGTTCACACCACTCTGAGTGCGGTTCGCGTTGTTCAGGGAGATCGTTCCAGAGGTCGAATCCGCGACGCCGTCGGGATCCTCAGTCTGGTCCAGGCCCTTGAGCGTTCCGGTCGTATCAACCTTGACGCGGTAGTCACCGGCGGGCAGCTTGGAGAAGCTGTAGGCGCCGTTGGCATCCGTCGTTGTGGTCGCCACAACATTGCCCGCCGAATCCAGCAGGTTCACGGTGACACCCGCGTAGGGATTCTCGGTGGAATCATGGGAGGCACTGCGGTTTCCATCGCGGTAAATCGTGCCGGAGAGCGAGTAATCCGGAACGTAACCGAAATTAACGCCTTCCTTCACGCTCTGGGTCGGATCCAGGGTAATGGGCTCGGAGGCATTGTCCTTCGTACCATCCGGGTCCTCGGTCTGCTCGGTATCCGCAAGGGCGCCGTCCTTGACAACCTTCACCGAGTAGGTGCCATCGGCCAGGTGCTCGAAGGAGTAGCTGCCATCCGCGCCGGTCTGAGTCGTCGCAATGACGTTGCCGTTTTCATCCAGCAGCTGGACGGTCTGGCCTTCGTAGCCCTCCTCGCCGGAGTTCAGGGAAGAGGAACGGTTATCGTCGCGGTAGACCGAACCCTTGATGATGTTGTTCGGGTTGTATCCGAAGTTCACACCGGTCTGGGTCGGGTTGTCCGCACCGATCGAAATCTTGCCAGAAGCATTGTCCTTCGTACCATCAGGGTCCTCAGTCTGGTCCATATCCTTGATGGCGCCATCCTTGACGACCTTCACGGTGTAGTCACCGGCAGGCAGATTGGAGAAGGAGTAGTTTCCGTCAGCGTCGGTCGTGGTCGTTGCAACGATGTTGCCCGAGGCATCAACCAGGTTGACGGTGACACCCTGGAAGACGGTTTCGCTTGCGTCCTTGGATTCGGAGCGGTTCGAATCGCGGTAGATGTTACCGGCGATCGAGTAGTCCGGAACGTAACCGAAGTTCACACCGGACTTCTTCGGGTTGGCCTCGTTCAGAGTGATCTTTTCCGAGGCGTTGTCCTTGGTTGCGTCGGGGTCTTCGGTCTGCTCGGTATCCGCAAGCGCACCATCCTTCACAACCTTGATGGAGTATTCCCCATCGGGCAGGTTGGAGAAGGAGTAGTGGCCGTTGGCATCGGTCGTCACGGTAGAGATGACGGTGCCGTCCTTATCCAGCAGCTGAACGGTGACTCCGGTGTAGCCCGGCTCGTTGCCGTTCTGGCTACCGTTGCGCGAGTCATCGCGGTAGACGCTTCCCTCAATAGTGTTGTTGGAAACGTAACCGAAGTTGATGTTCTCGTGGATCGGATCCTCAAGCTTGAGCGTGTACACGCCAGAGGTATTGTCCGCGGTTCCATCCGGATCCTCGGTCTGTACCAGGTCAGCCAACGCTCCATCCTTGACAACGCGGACCTTGTAGTCGCCCGCTTCCAAGTTCTGGAACTTGTACGCGCCCTGCGCGTCGGTGGTCGTGGTGGCCACAACGTTACCTGTCGAGTTCAGCAGTTCGACAGCCACGCCCTGGTAGAGCTTCTCGCCGGAATCCAGCGCCTCGGAGCGGTTGCCATCGCGGTAAATCGTGCCCTTGAGGGTGTAGTTGGTTGCGAAGCCGAAATCGACCTTGTCCTTGGAAGGGCTGGCGTTGTTCAGGGTGAACTGTGCAGTCGAGTTCTGGGTCTGCTCCAGCTTCTTGAGCAGGTCTGACTGCTCAACCTCCACAGAGTACTTTCCTGCAGGAAGCTTGCCAAAGGAGTAAGAACCATCGGCCGCAGTCGTGGTAGTGGCGGCGACGTTTCCATCCTTATCCAGCAGGTTGACGGTGATCCCGCCAAATCCCTGTTCACCCGTACCCATCGACGAGTTACGGTCCTTGTCGTAGTAGACCGAACCCGTCACGGTGTAATTCTTTGCGTAACCGAAGTTCACATCGGTGACATCGGGATCATTACGCGTGAAGGTGATGGGGTTGGACTGCGAGTTTGCCGCGCCGCTGGGGTCTTCGGTCTGCTCGAAGCCAGCGAGCTTGCCCGTCGTATCCACCTTGACCGTGTAGGTACCGTCCAGCAGGCCGGGAAAGTTGTAATTTCCCGAGGCGTCAGTGGTGGTGGTTGCAACAACGTTGCCCGAGCCGTCGACCAGGGTGACAGTCACGCCGGAGAGATTGATGTCATCCCCGTTCTTCGTCTTATCGCGGTTTTCATCCTGGTAAATGTTGCCCGAGATCGCGTGCTTCTTCACGTAACCGAAGTTCACGTTCTCACGAACGGGGTTGTCCGTGTTGAGCGTAATTGCACCGGAGGCATTGTCCTTCGTGCCATCGGGGTCTTCGGTCTGAGTCAGGTTGGCGAGATCCCCATCCTTGACGACCTTGACCGTGTAGGTGCCCGCGTCGAGCTTAGCGAATGAGTAGTTACCATCCGCGTCAGTCGTGGTAGTGGCAACAACTGCTCCGGCTGCGTCCACAAGGTTCACGGTGACACCGTTGAAGCCCTCTTCACCGGCGGTGTAGGACGAGGAGTCGTTCTTATCGAAGTAGACCTTACCCGCGAGGCGGTGCTTGACGGTGATCGTCGTGCTTGCCTTGTTGTTGTTCAGGTTGACGTCGTAAGGAGGCAGGTCCTTGAATTCGACGTTGTTGGTGATGGTCTTGCCATCTGTTCCATCGTTCAAGCGAACTGTCACGTACAGCGAGGCGTGGCTTCCCGCGGTCAGGTCGCCAATGGTCCACACTCCACTGTTCGCATCGTAGGTGCCTGCAGCGGCGCCGGCCTCGCACGCGTCCGGGGTACCCGACACGTAGCCGGTGGGGCACATGAAGGATTCGGACTTCACGAAGGTGACGCCGTCAGGCAGTTTCTCCAAAACCTTGGTGTTCGCCGACAAACCCTGACCCGTGTTTGCGGCGTCGACGCGGAAGGTTACTTCATCGCCGGGTGAGAGCGCCGAGGCATCGGAGGCGACGCTCTTGTTCAGCGCGACGTCGAAGGCCGAGGCGATAGCGACCTTGAAGGGTTCGCTGGGGAAGACCGCTTGGTTCGAGGAGGCCTGGGTTGCTGCGATTGCAACCGATTCGTAGGCCACGCCATTAGCGTTATCGGGAGCCTTGATCGGGACGATCAGGGGGATCGATGCACCGCCCTCGATCGGGGTGGTCTTGCCGTTGATGTAGATGCGGTAGGACTTGACGTCACTCCACGAAGCCGGGTTCGAGGTCCAGTTGTTATCGCATCCTGCGGGTCCGTCCGCCTTGGCCTTTCCGCGTTCCATGACCTCACCGCGGCAAGGATTGTACGAGGTCGAGTACTCGATGCTGACCTGAGAGGGGTCAATTCCATTTCCGGCTTGGACTTGGATTGGTCCGGTCATGATGGGTGCCCACTCGGAACCACGGCTTGCACTGGTGCGAACTGCCGTGTCGCCGACGTGCGGCAGGGTGCCGTAGACGGTCATATCCGACAGGTTGGCGTTACCGGTGTTGGTCGGGGTGATGCGGAAGGTGCCGTTTTCACCCTGACGGATCAGTGAGGTGCCGTCGTTGTACTTCATGTACACCGAGCCGGGGACTGAGCCGAGGCTCTCAAGGACGACGCCTGCTGCAGCCAGCTCGTTGACGCTCATGCCTGAGGTTACGGGGCAGACCTTATCGGTGACAGAGCCATTGGCATTGATGTCGTAGATATCGGTGGTGCCCGAGTAGAAGCAAGGATCGGCGTTCTGGTATTCGCGCTCTGCAGGGGAGATGAATGCCTGGTTCGTGTAGGTTCCGGGCTTCATCTTGTTGGTGACGAGGCCTCGCAAGGTGACGCCTGTAGCGTCAACACCCTTGAAGCCGGGCCACGTAACGGTCACCAATTGGCGCGAGCATCCGCTTGCGTCCGTGACCCAACGCGAGGAGTCGACGGTTGCGTTGAAGCCTCGTGGTCCACCCGCAACCGAGTTCTCGACATAGGTCATGCCACAGGGAAGGAGGTCGGCAATGATCGGCTGAGCCGGTGCAGACATCGTCCGGTTGTTGGCAACGATGGAGAAGGTCACTTCCTGGCCCGGAGCTGCTTGAGAGTTCGCAATGGTCGACTTTGCGTTGTAGTACGAGGGACGCGAGGTCTCAAGCAGGAGGATGTCACAGAGGTTATCCGCAGGGATACCAATGGACTGAGTCCCGTCTTCGGACTTCATCGACAGGTCGGTCACGCAGTTCTGGACGCGAACCCACGAGGGATCTGTTCCAGCCTTCCACGCATTTGAATTCGTGTCGGCACGAACGTAGTCGGCCCCGGCTTCAGTCGTGGGAGTCTTCGCGTTGATCTGACCCTGGACAATGAAACGTCCGTTTTCCGAGGGGTTCAGGGTCTGCTTGTAGTGGAACTTCGTGATGTATTCGTCTGCTGCCAGGACAGTTGAATCGAACTTCTTCGAGGCGGTAAGCGTTTGAGTGCCCGTATTGCCCTTATTGGTCCAGTAGGTGAATTCGACCGGAGAAGTCGTGTTGAGTTCTGCCCCGCGAGCAAACATCAGAGGGTTCGCACAGTCGGTTGATCCATCAGTTGGCGAGGTCAGTGCGCAGCTGAGGTAGTCGGTGTATTCAAGAACAATCGGCATGTTTGAGGTGTTGCTGTACCAGTAGAGCCACATGCCGTTTTGACCGCGCTTGAACTGTTGCAGGGCATTCTTGGAGAAGGTACCGCCATAGGTGACCCTGTCGGCAAAGTCGTGCGAGACCGAGGAATTAGCGGCTGCGGTCTTCGTGGGATCACCGTAGGGGCTACCCGTAACGGTTGCGGTATTGGTAACCGTCGTATCTGCACAGGTCGTCGGGTAGTTGAGCGTGACGTTGATTGTCAGAGTCACGACATTCGGAACCATCGTTCCCAGATCCCAAGTAAGGGAGTGTGTCGCTGCGTCGTAGGTCGGTTCTGCTCCAGTGAACTCAGATCCATCAGTTGAGCCCTGGGAAGTTGCGCTGACGTAGACAGCACAGCTCGGCAGTTTATCGACCAGCTTCGTGTTGACAACTGCGAGCTTTCCACGGTTCGGACCAAGCGTTCCGGAGGTAATCGTCGGTGTCAAGGAATAGGTAACGTTGCTACCCTTTGGACCGATCGCGGTGGGCTTCTTCTTTGTCAGAGCAAGAGTAGTTTCCGCATGGTTAGTAACCTTCGTATCGTCGGTCACTGTCGTATCTGCCGAAGTAAATGAAACCTCGGGCGACACTGTCGACTGATCAGGCGTGTAGCTGTTCGGCATTTCGAAGGTGATGACAGCTTGGTAGGAGTTACCCGCGGGAATACGTCCCATGTTGTAGGTAACGTAAGCGTCGGTGGTAGCTCTTCCCGGAGTGATATTCGCGCTCACCGCAGGCGTTCCCGAAGCAGCAGTTGCTGCAAGGTTTGCTGCAACTGCCTTATCGATGGCATCGCCCGCCTGGTTCACAGCATGGGGAATGCGCACCTTAATCACGGAGTCCACGCAGTCCTCGGTCACCGAAGTACACGACCATGAGACGGTGTACTTCTGGGTATCGCCGGAATTGTAGGAAGTCTTTTCCGGGGTAATGCTGACGTTGAGGACGGGAGTTGCGGCGCGGCTGGGGTTATTTCCCAGTCCAAAAACCACGAGGGTTGCGACGATCAAGACTGACAACATCTGACCGGCGCGGCGCCAGACAGAGCGCGAACCGACGTTATGCACTGTGTTCTCCTGTTGAAGGTAGAGATGGATCAGGTCGATTCTATTTGTAATAAGGTGACACGTATATACGGATTCACATTTGTATCGACAAATAACTAGTGACCTGCGCGAATGCCCGGATGTTGAGGGCGAAGAGATTGGCTCTCCAGCTGGAAGAATGATGAGTTTTTCGAGGTCTCAAAAATAGGTCGCTACGTAACCACATGTGCGTAGTTACACAGGATAAATCCCGCCATTTTGGCGCCCAAATACAAAAGAACCCCCCGCGTACCCGGCAGCGCACCCTTATCCTTGCTGCATTCCTGCCCTGGGGAGGTTCGGATGATACCGTCACACGGAGGATCCGGGAACAGTCTACACGGAGCAGAGCTTTCGCGGCGACCCGTGGTAATGAATACAATCTTCCTCCCGCTTCCCCTAGCCCTCCAAGCCACATATTTGGCCAGCTCACCCACTCGATATAAACTTGAATCGAATGAGCGCATCCCCATCACCGCGTTTGAACATATAGGTAGAAAGCTGGTTGGAATTTCAATGCGAACCAAACTGACTTGTGCAGCGACAGCACTACTCTTCGTCGCAGCAGTACCCGTCTTTGCTCAGCAGTCGGCGCAGGCCGCCGAGGTCGCGGGCCCCGCCACCTGCTACATCGCAGACGAAAACGAAACCATTCTTGAGCCTCGCCAGGAGTACCAGCCCGCCCCTGGCGCTGCGACGCTCCCCTCAACACCCAGCCCCGTCGTCCCGGGGTCTTACACCTTGCAGACCTCCGCGCCTGCCGTGAACTTTGATCCAGACAATCCTGCCATGCACTTTGTCTGCGAGGTTCAGTACTCACACCTCGGACGGATTCGTCTGGTCGATCCCTCTGGTCAAGTTTTGGCTTCGACGGTCTATACCAATGACCAAACGGATCCTTCTCGCGCAGCGTCAACCGCTCTCCCCCAGCTTCCCGGTGGCTACGAGATCGTTCCCGGCCAGTCGGTCTTCGGCTTTAACGAGGCTGCGCAGACCGTGGACCCGAACAATCCGGCTGACGCGCGCGCGGTTGGTCGCGATACCGACATCGTGATCCGACAGATCGCCGCAACGCCGACTCCCGCGCCCTCCACCTCTCAGCCTCCGGCTCCGACTCAGCCTGCAACGCCAACGACCGTTGCCCCGAGTCCTTCAACAACGGCTCCCACCACGCCTGCTCCTGACCAGCCGACGACTCAGTCGCCTAAGAAGCCTGCACTGGCAAAGACTGGTTTCGAATCAGGAATTTTGGTTGCCGCCGCTCTTGTAGCAACTGCTGGCGGCACTGCCGTGACTGCTCGCAAGCGTCGCGCCTGATTTCCGAGGCGATATAGAGTTTCCGCCCGTCCGCACACTGCGGGCGGGCGGGGTCTTTCTTTTTCCAAATGCGCTCGTGCTCATTACGAGCATGCGAGTCGAGAGCGATCCGCTGATTCGAGACTATAACCCGCGCGGTAAAATTAAGGGTATTTATCCCATCAGAGCGACTAGATAGGGGATACCTAGTCTATGGAATCGCGTGACACCCCAACAAAGTTTGTTCTTGATGTGGTCGCGCTTTTGGAAGCGTTAGGCGACCGTGAGTATATTCCTGTCTTCTTAGAAATGCTCGAATACGACGGCCCGGACGTAGAGGGCGCGGTCGCTGCGCTTGTCGAGCACAAGCAAGTTAACCAAGATTGGATTGAGCGGCTCGTTGCTTTTAATGACGAGTATGCCGGAGCTTTTGATTTTGAACTCGAAGAACTCCGCGCGGGCTTCGCAGCGCAAAATGCCAATACTGCTGCATAGCTAACTGAAGCAACCCTAAACCCCGCCGCGACTTGCGAGCGGGGTTTTCTCATGCCTCCCGCACCTGCGCAGGAACGGGTTTTCTTATACCCGATCCGCATGGAAGGACACTAGATCTCTTCACCGCGGTATAGGCGCTCGCCCTATATTTTTCACACACTGTGTCCCTCTCGATCCCTGGAGGGAATTTCTGCAAGATAACCGAACCTCAAATTGATGGGGGCGTATTGGGGCCACTTTTAGCGCCCCCAAAGGTACCTATCGGTATATATCGGTTTCAATACACACAGCCCAAAAACGTTGCAAACAAAGGAAAAACCCCGGGATCCGTTGAGATCCCGGGGACGTACTGCGGAGGATGGGGGATTCGAACCCCCGAGGGCTTGCACCCAACACGCTTTCCAAGCGTGCGCCATAGGCCACTAGGCGAATCCTCCGGAGCGTGAAACACGCACCTCGTAATGCTAGCGGAATTCGCCGAAATCGCGAAATTTTGATGCCAATATCCAGCGTGGAATCCCTCACCATAGGGAATACCACGCGCGTGAATTTCCTACTTCAGCCCACTAAAGGCAAGCATCCAAGCTAAAACCCAGAAGACAATGCCGACGCTGCCAGCACCAATTGCCCCCGTCGCGGCCTTGCGCCCTACGCCGTTCATCGACGTTGACTGCACAAGCCCGATCGTCCCCAAAATGACTGCGATAAATGCGGGAATGAAGAGCAAAGAGAAGCACCCGCACCATGCGGCAGCAGTGGCAACGGAATTCACTTGAGGCTTAGGTGAGGTATAACCGGGCGAGGAAAATACGTAGAGCAGCGCCGGATCATCGCTACCCGGAAAGACCATTTGTGTCTGCTGGGGCTTTGGAGTCTCAAGGTGCGGGGTTGGACCATAGGGATCGTCAATTCCAACGGTTGCGGCCTGAGTTGCGGCACCGTTTACGCCAGCTTGCCCAGGGGCACTGTTTGCAGCTGCCGCGCCCTGCCCGCTGATCCCACTCCCGCCGGGAGCATAGGGGTTTAATGCACTCATCAGGCTCCCTTCATGTTCTTCCTTCCTCAAGGATGCCACATCGAGGGCTTCTGATGTGAGGCGCCACATAGCGAGCGGTTTTATGTTCAAGCGCAAAAGAAGGCTATGATGGTGTTCCGACCGGTTTCGGCCCAGACCTTTTAACTGATCGGAGATTTAACAGCATGTCTGTTGCACAATCTGGATTCTTCCGCTGGAAACTTCATGGCGATGGCACCAGTATTGCTCCCGGGGACGTAGTTCTTCCCGGCGAACGTCTTTCTTGGCCTCGAACAATTGGAATTGGCGCACAACACGTCGTTGCAATGTTCGGGGCAACTTTTTTGGTTCCCTTGCTCACCGGATTCCCGCCGTCAACGACGCTGTTCTTCTCGGCAATCGGAACGCTCCTCTTCTTCCTTATCACTGCAGGACGACTCCCAAGTTATTTGGGGTCGTCCTTCGCTTTAATTTCGCCGATCATGGCCGTCTCCGGAATGCAGGATCTCGGTCCGAGCTTCGCTCTGGGCGGCATCATTGCCACCGGCGCAACCCTGGCTCTTGTCGGCATCATCGTTCACTTCGCAGGTGTGCGCTGGATTGACGCCATCATGCCCCCGACCGTCACCGGCGCAATCGTCGCCCTCATCGGTCTGAACCTTGCGCCCGCCGCATGGAACTGGGTCAAGACCGGCCCCATCACCGCCGTCATCACGATCGTCTCGATCTGCTTGATCACGGTCCTCTTCAAGGGCATCATCGGCCGCCTCTCCATCCTCTTCGGCGTGCTCATTGGCTACATTGCTGCAGTGTTCCAGCACGAGGTCAAGTTCGATGCAGTTCGCGAGGCCGCATGGTTCGGTCTGCCGCAATTCCACACCCCCTCCTTCTCCGTCTCCACTCTGGGCCTCTTCGTCCCCGTGGTCTTCGTCCTCATCGCCGAAAACGTCGGCCACGTGAAGTCCGTGTCCGCAATGACCGGCGAGAACCTTGACGATCTGACCGGACGCGCACTCTTCGCAGACGGTGTCTCCACCATGCTCGCAGGTGCGGGCGGCGGTTCCGGTACGACGACCTACGCCGAGAACATCGGCGTTATGGCCGCAACCCGCGTCTACTCGACGGCTGCCTACATCGTCGCAGCATGCTGCGCCTTCCTGCTCTCCCTCATGCCCAAGTTCGGTGCGCTCATCGCAACGATTCCCTCCGGTGTCCTCGGCGGCGCCGGTACCGTTCTCTACGGCATGATCGGCATGCTCGGCGTGCGTATCTGGGTCCAGAACCGCGTGGACTTCGCCAACCCGGTCAACCTCAACACCGCTGCTATCGCACTGATCGTCGCAATCGCAGACTTCACCTGGGACATCAGCGGCATGACCTTCGGCGGTATCGCCCTGGGCACCGGCGCTGCGATCATCGTCTACCACGGCATGCGCGGCATCTCGAAGCTGCGTGGAACCAACCTTGAGCAGGCCTCGCCCGCTTCGGCTCCCGCGGGATCCGAACTCGAGAGCGAACCCTACGCTTCACGGCATCGCTCCACTCAAGCCTGATCGACTCTGATTACTCGGGGCCGGGGGTGTTCGAAAGGACACCCCCGGCCCCGACTTTTACCCACAACGGCCTATACTCCTATCCAGTAACTAAACCGGACGTCCGTTACAGTTATGTGCTAGCATCTTCGCATGCGCTCCGAATCGGCCCGAGCTCGTTGGGCCTTCTTGCTAATCATTTCCCTCGGGTTATTCATCGTTGCTGCAGATAACTCGATCCTCTACGTTGCGCTTCCCACCCTTCGAGCCGAACTCCACACGAGCCACCAACAAGGCCTGTGGATCATCAACGCCTACCCCCTTGTCCTCGCTGGCCTGCTCCTCGGAACCGGGACGCTCGGAGACAAAATCGGGCACCGTCGCATGTTCGAAATCGGACTCACGATTTTCGGCATCGCATCGGCGGTTGCAGCATTCGCACCCAACGTTGGTGTTCTCATCGGCGCCCGCGCATTCCTCGGAGCCGGAGCAGCAGTCCTGATGCCCTCCACACTCGCCCTCATCCGCCAGACCTTCTTCGAACCCCGCGAGCGCAACACCGCGATTGGAATCTGGGGCTCGGTCGCGACAGTCGGCTCCGCCGTCGGCCCCCTTCTGGGCGGCTTCCTCCTGACCCACACCTGGTGGGGCGCAGTCTTCCTCATCAACATCCCGATCGTCATCATCGCTCTTGCGGGCACCTATCTCATTGCGCCGGACAATTTCCCCAATCCCAAGCGAAATTGGGATTTCATGTCCTCCCTCTACGCAACCGTCACCATGGTCGGCCTGGTCCTTACCATCGAAAATCTTGCACACACCCCCATCGACACCACTTTGGTGACAACGGGAGTCGTCCTCTTTGCGATCGGCCTCGCCCTATTCGTCCACCGCCAGCGCTTCCTTGACACCCCACTCCTCACCCTGGACGTCTTCAAGAGCCGCCTCTTCACCGCCGGTTTCCTCGGAGCGTTTCTTGGAATGTTCGTCGTCTCAGGAATTGAAATCCTCACAACCCAGCGCTTCCAGCTCTCCGCCGGATTCACCCCGCTCCAAGCCGGCCTCGTGACCGGCGCAGTCGCAATCGCTGCTTTCCCCGGCGCAATCTTCGGTGGCCGCTACGTTGATCGCATCGGTTTTCGGACGGTCATCTCGGGAGGCTACGTTATCGCGACCATCGCTGGAATCCTTGCGGTCTTTGCCATACGCGAAGGTTTCTTCCCGCTCTTCATGATTGCCCTGGTCCTCGTTGGTACGGGTACCGGCCTGGCCATGAGCGTCACTTCCACTGCGATCATCGGCTCCGCTCCCGCGCGCCGCACTGGCATGGCCTCGGCAATTGAATCGGTTTCTTACGAATTTGGAACCATGCTTTCGGTCGCCATCCTCGGCTCGCTGATGTCACTTTTCTACACAATCAACGCCGCGCCCGAAGTTGCACATAGTATGGATGCCTCGGCTCATAATCCGGCTCTTGCCCCCATGGCCGCCTCTGCTATCGATACCGCCTACACGTGGACGCTGTGCATCGCGATTGCAGTATCTTTCACCGCTGCCGTCGTCACCGCCGCGCTTCTGACAGACAACCCGAAGGAGACCAAGTATGCGCACGAGTAAAAAATCCCTGCTCATTCAGGCCGCCCTCGAGATTATCGATAAGAAGAGCCTGGACGCCCTGACCTACGATTCGCTGGCGAAGGCTTCAGGAATGTCGAAGTCCGGCCTGCTCTACCACTTCCCCTCGCGCGCGGCGCTGCTTTTGGCGCTCAACGAGCACTTGGCCTCGTCGTGGCGAGCAAGCCTGCTCGAGGCCGCGGGCGCCCCGCCCGAAGAACTTTCCCCCCGCGAACGCTTGCGTGCCGTCGTCGAGGTTCTCTCACAAAGCGCAACCCGCGCAGACCTCTTGCTTGCTTTGGATACGCACACCAGCGAAGAAGGCGCCGAGGTGTGGGACAACATTTTGGGCCCCTGGCTGCTCCCGCGTGAGGAAATCCTTGCGGATCCAGACATTTACCTGCTGTACATCATCGCCGATGGTTTGTGGGTCCACGACCACATCAATTCCTACGATCTGACCACCCAGGAACGCCGCGCACTGATTTCTGCGGCTCTGGCCTATCTGGACTCGCTTCCAGACCTTTCGCACGCTCGCTTTTAGCGGCGCCCGGCGACTTTTACTTCGTCGATTTCACCAGCAGACAGGTGCTGGGGCCTTTGAGGTTGTCGTGGTTTTCCTGCACGCGCTGCAGATCTTCGGCGGTCAGTGCGCCGTTGTAGAGCGAACCCAGAAGAACCGTGACGCCGGGTTCGGTATTGTCGGTCAGGGTCACTCGCGATGAGGGGAAGAAACGCGCCACCGTGTAGGCCTGGTCCACTGACTGCGGGCCTGCCTGGATTTGTGCCGATCCCGCGTACTCCGGTGAGGAGTTGGAGGGGTCAGCGACCTGGAAACCGACGGTCTTCAGCATGTCCGAGGCGTCGCGCGCAACCCCTGAACGCGAGGTTGTGTTCAGTACTTGGACCTTGATTCCCGAGGCCGCAAGGGGCTGGGTTTCTTCGCTGGGGCAGGGGATATCTCCCGCCGAGGCGTACTCGACCTTCGCGGAAAAACCGTTGAGGAAGGGGATGGGAAGGATTCCCGTCAGCACCAAAAGGCTCAACACACTGACGCCAGCCATGACTGAGAACACGATCGAGAAGATCGAGTTCTGCTTGAGCTGGCGTTCGCGGCGGTAGAGCTCGCGTCGGGACAGTTGAGGTTGTGGTGCACTCACAGAACTAACCTACTTCACCGACGCTACTTTGTGCACGAATTAGACCAGGAAAATCAGTGTCATCGTTGCAACCAAGGCGATGACGGCGAAAAGCGGAAGGGCTCCCTGCTTAATGGCTGCGCTTCGCTTATCCGGCGAGGTGATGAAGAGGAGCAGTGCTGCAGCGAGCATCGAGCCGGTCCCAAAGAGCATGAGGGCGAGGCCAACGGCCGGGGACGCGAACACGTAGACGAGGACCCCTACGAATACCTCAAGCGCGAGAAAGAGGTTGTAAAAGCCTTGGTTGAAGGCCATTTCTTTCGTGTTTTCAGCCGCTTCTGCACTCATGTTGAAGGTTGCGCGGGTGCGCTCGGAGGTCCAGGAGATTGACTCCATATAGAAGATGAAAACGTGAAGCAGCGCGGAAAGAATGGCAAAAGCCATTGCAAGGATCATCATGGGGAAAGCTCCTCACGCATGTTGATGTTTGAGACTCAATGAGTCTACGCCGGATAGCAGTTGTCGGGAGCGCGATATCACGCGCTCCCGACAACCCATAGCCGCTGCACTCAACCCCACTTCAGTGCACATCGCGGCCATTGACACGCTCGGCTCCTCCCCATGACACACGGAGCAACCGAGCTCGTCGTTTTCTAGGCAGGTCTGAACTGAAAAGATTCAAACCCAAGTTTTTCAATGTCGTCGGCCAAGGATTGGACCTCGAAGTCCCACGCAGCATCGCCGGCGTTAAAACCCTGGGCCGTGCCCAAAGCGCGAGCCTGTTGCAAAGCGAAGTGAGTTGCCCCCAGATCCTTCACACAAGAGGCAACCTCGTAACCATCACGAGGCCCATCGGGGTACACCGTGAGGCGCACCTCGTAGGAAACCCCAGAATCGAGGACTTCACCCAAGCTCTCCCACGCTTTCGGCCCCGCATTTGGGCGCCCAGCCACGGCCTCGTAATTGGGACCGGACATCGCCTTGATGTCGATACCGACCCAATCCACAAGGCCGGTGCGTAGGATCTCGCGCAGACGCGCGGGATAGGGACCCGCCGTATGCAATCCAACCTCGAAACCAAGCTCACGCACGCGTTGCATGGCCGGGAGGACGGCCAACTGGCGCGTGGCCTCGCCACCGGAAAAGACCACGCCGTCGAGCAGACCCCGACGCCGACCCAGCAGTTCCTCGACACTCTCCCACGAGACCACTCCCGGGATCTTCGGGTCGATAATCGCCTGATTGTGGCAGTACGGGCACGCCCAAGGACACCCTTGGGCGAACACTGTCGCCACAAACTTCCCCGGCCAGTCCACGCTGGACATCGGGGTCAGACCCGCGATCTGCAGGTCCGAGGCGGTCAGGGTTGCAAGGTTCATCGCTGGTCCACGGGCGGGAAAGCGCTCACCAGTTCGCCATGCTCAGACGCCGCAGCCTCGGAGAACATCGTGCGCTCGGCGTACTCGCCCTTCTTGCCGATATTGAAGGACTTCACGGGGCGGAAGTAGCCCATGACGCGGGTCCAGACCTCGCACTCTTGGGGTTCGCGCTCGGGGTGAGCGTGAGCGCACTTCTCGCAGGTGAAGTGTTCGCCGGCGAGGTAGCCGTGTACGGGGCAAATCGAGAAGGTCGGGGTGATGGTGATGTAGGGGACCTTGAAGGCGGTGAGTGAACGACGCACCATTTCCTTGCAGGCCGCACCCGAGCTCATGCGCTCGCCCATGTACAGGTGCAAGACCGTGCCGCCCGTGTACTTGCCCTGCAAGACTTCCTGATCTTCCAAAGCCTGGAAGGGATCGTCGGTGTAACCCACGGGAAGCTGCGAGGAGTTCGTGTAGTAGGGCTGTTCCTCGGTTCCGGCCTGGAGGATTCCCGGGTAGTGCAAGCGGTCGGCCTTCGCGAAACGGTAGGTCGTTCCTTCGGCGGGGGTTGCCTCGAGGTTGTACATGTGGCCGGTGGCTTCTTGGAGCTCGACCATGCGCTCACGGATGTGGTCAAGGATTGCGCAGCACATGTCGAATCCCGCGGGATCGGTGATGTCGTAGGCGTCGCCCGAGAAGTTGCGGACCATCTCGTTCATGCCGTTGACGCCGATGGTGGAGAAGTGGTTGTTCAGGTGGCCGAGGTAGCGCTTGGAGTAGGGGAAGAGCCCGTGATCCATGTGGTACTGAATCGTTTCACGCTTTGCCTCCAGGCTCTCTGAACCGACGTTGATCAGTCGGTCCAGTTCCTTGACGAGGCCGTCCATGTCTCCCGCGAACCGGTACCCCAGGCGTGCCATGTTAATGGTGACAACACCGATGGAACCGGTCAGTTCTGCTGAACCGAAAAGTCCGTTTCCACGCTTGAGCAGCTCGCGAAGATCCAGCTGGAGACGGCAGCACATCGAGCGAATCATGTGCGGGTCCAGATCGGAATTGATGAAGTTCTGGAAGTAGGGCAGACCGTATTTTGCGGTCATTTCGAAGAGTGCCTCAACGTTTTCGCCCTCCCAATCGAAGTCGGGAGTGATGTTGTAGGTCGGGATGGGGAAGGTGAAGACGCGGCTATCGGCGTCTCCCCCGGTCATGACCTGGATGAAGGCACGGTTAACAAGGTCCATTTCCTTCTGGAGCTCACCGTAGGTGAAATCAACGATCTCATCACCGATCAGCGGGTGCTCATCAACCAAGTCATCGGGGCAGGTCCAATCGAAGGTGAGGTTGGTGAAGGGGCACTGGCTTCCCCAACGCGAAGGCACGTTGAGGTTGTAGATCAGTTCCTGCATGCACTGAAGGATCTCGTCGTAGGTCATATTGTCCAGACGAACGAAAGGCGCCATGTAGGTATCGAAGGAGGAGAAGGCCTGGGCTCCGGCCCACTCGTTCTGCAGCGTGCCAAGGAAGTTAACAATCTGACCGCACGCGGAAGAGAAGTGCTTGGGGGGCGCCGAGGCGATCGCGCCGCTGACCCCGTTGAAGCCCTCTTGAATGAGTCGCTTGAGTGACCATCCTGCACAGTAGCCGGCGAACATATCGAGATCGTGGATGTGAATGTCACCGTTGCGGTGTGCCACGCCCGCTTCGGGAGAATAGACGCGCTCCAACCAGTAGTTCGCAATCATCTTTCCGGCGGAGTTGAGGATCAAACCACCCAGTGAGTATCCCTGGTTGGCGTTTGCGTTGACGCGCCAGTCAGAGCGGTCGAGGTATTCCTCGACCGTTGAGATCGCGTCGATTTCGTAGCGTGTTGAGGGAGACGTAGTCACGATTGACCTTTCAGGCTTACTTGGCATCATCGCTGTGGAGGCACAATATCTAGTGCTTGAGACGAACGCATCCCACAATATCTAGTGGCAATACTGAAGGGGTGGGGGCGACATGCGGAGTGTCGCGACTCGCGCAAAATGCACAATTTACGCGCGGCGGTGCACGCCTCGATCAAAGCCCTGAACAGACTGTGAATAAGTTTTGCGTATTTACTCGCCTGAGAGGCGATCAACCTCGTGGATCACGAGGCCACCAACTGCAATCACCGCAAAAGAAGAAATCCCCGCAAGCACATGAGCCCTGCGTGGCAAAGCATCCAAGAACTCCGCGTAGGTAATACCCCCGGAGCCCATCTGCGCCAAATCATTGGGAGTCAATGCCCACAGGGAATACACCAAGCCCAAGGCAGCGACAATCGCACTTGCAAGCGCAATAACAACCATCGCCTTTTGCACAGGAACCCCGTGGCGAGGCCTGTCCTCCAGAGGACACAGGATCAACGCCCAAAAACCGCACACGGCCATCGCCACCAGCACATCTGAAGGACGATGCCAGCCAAACATCATGACGGAAATTCCCACAAGCGAGGTCCACAGGTACCCGATCCACGCCGCTGGGCCTCGGAACCATTCGGGAGCAATCATCACCAAGGCCAGTGCAAGGGACATCGCAACAGTCGTGTGACCCGAGGGAAGCGAATTCACCGTCGCAGCGGACATGTGGTAGTCGGGGCGCTCAATCAGAAGCTTGGCAACCTGGGTCGTCGTATTGGCTGCGATCACCATTCCAAGCGCGCGGCCCGCAAGAGTTGGGCGACGACGCAGCCAGGCAATCACAACGACCACTACCCCGATAATGATCATTGCCGGAACAGAGATGATGTGCGTAACCGTGCGGCCAAGGGAGCCGAGCGGGTCGGCCCAGCGCATTGCCGCTTCCATTGACAAGGTGTCAATTGCTTGGCCCTTGACGGTAAAGATTGCGAGGAAAGCGATGATGGCGCTGAGGAGCGCGCACCCTGCCGCGGCGCTAATGCGCCGGAAAAGGCGAGGGCGGTAGCGCCTGGAGGCGGCCTTTGTGGGCGCGGGCGAGGCCGGGCGGTTGATGCGCGCAAATGCGGGACGCGCACCTCGGGGTCCTTCGGGGTGGGCCGAGGCCTCGGGAAGGGTACGCGTTGCACCCTCCCCCACGGATGACGCACCCGTGGAAGGTGCGGAAAAGACTTCGGTTTCACCATTGGCGAAGGGAGTTTCGGAAGGGTGCGACTGACGCTCTGTCATCGACTACTCCTTCCCTCTAGGCACCGCCTTCGAAGGCTTTATTTTAGTCATCAATACAGAGGTTTATCTATCTGAATGCTTGGTTTTTGCTCGGTTGACCGGGATGACTTTGCCGAATTTTTCCCATCCCTTATCTCGAGCCTTGACCCCGTACGTCGGTTAAAGTGGAGAAGTCAACAAGCGTCAGTCACGGTGACGAAACGCTACCTTACGACTCGGATCAGGGGTGCTACGTGTCGCTTTCACCGGTCAACACCGACCGTATTCGCGCGGTTCTCCACGGCCACGATCTGAATTTCGGAGAGTCTTCGGAAGAAGAACTCGCCGTACCGACGCGTAATGCTGTCTATTTTTGGAACACCTCAAATCCCCACATCCTTCAGTTGCGCGCACATTGGCGTGGGATCGCAACCGATGACGCTCAGTTCGCTTCCCTTGTTGAAGAGGTGCGGCGCTGCAATTCAACGCGAACCGGCCCGAAGGCGTATCTCGCTCCTTTCGAGGACGGTCGCCGATACGGCTTGATCGCCGAATGCGACATTGTGGCGACGAACGGGCTTTCAGAAGCTCAGCTCGATGCGTTTTTCGAAACCTCGATGTCGATGATGATGGGGTTCTTCTCCGACCTTGAGGAGACTCTCTCCGACTTTGTGACGTGGAACGAGGAGGAAGATCACGCATGAGCACTCTTCCAGGCCCCTTCGCTATTCCGAACGATTCAACGACTCCGTACAAGGTGACTTTTGATCGTCTGATGCGCGCTTTGGCCGATCTCCAGTTCCAGGCCGATGTTTTGGCCGAAAACCGGGCCGCCGGTGCAGTCTTCGACGGCATCCCCTTCTTGCTGAGCATGGATTCTGCCGAGCGTTTCCTATCGATCCGCGCGGTATGGGACACCGATTTTGATGCCGAAACCGCGGGGCACCCGCTTTTCGCCGCTGCAGATTCGTGGAATCGTGAGAAGTACTTCCCGACCGTGTATTGGATGCTCGACCCCGAGGGCTCCCTTCAGGTCTGCGCAGATTTTGCCGTTGATACCTCCGCAGGATTGTCAGATCAGCAATTGACCGACCACCTGGGAGCCGGAATTTCGACGGGTATCGACGCAATCCGTTACATGCAAGAGGCAGCGACTCAGACTCTTGGGTGGAGCGCTCCCGAAAGTGCTCCCTATACGCAGTCTGATACTGACGTGCCCTTCCCTTCTCAAACTGACGAGGCCGGCGCTCCGCCCGCCCGCTCCGGTGCGGCTTTCGGCTTGGGATGAGCACTCACTCACAGGCCCTTCTTGACATCATTCGCGCTCGCGGAAATAGTGGTCAATTCGTTGATTACCGTTTTCTTCCCGCGCGCGCGGCTGAGTATGGTTCCTGGCCTGATTGGCTCCCCTCGTCCCTTGTTTCTGCATGGAAGAAACAAGGCGTAGATTCTCCATGGCTTCACCAGCTCCGAGCGCTCCAGGCAATTCACTGCGGTCACGATGTTGTCATTGCGACGGGTACAGGTTCAGGCAAATCCCTGGTCGCATGGATGCCCATCCTCTCTGACCTCCTCAATGCCGAGGTCTCGAGCCGCATTTCCGATATCCACCATCGGCCCACGTGCCTATATCTCTCGCCGACGAAGGCCCTGGCTGCGGATCAGCTCCACTCGCTCAATGAGCTCATTGGCGCGCTCCCCGAGCAGTTGTCCGTCGCGCTTGCTGATGGAGATACCCCTCGTGAAGCTAAGAATTGGGCGCGCGCTCACGCCGACATTGTCCTAACAAATCCGGACTATCTGCACTACGTCATGCTTCCAAACCACGAACGCTGGATGCGCGTGTTGGCATCCTTGCGTTATGTGATTGTTGATGAGATGCACCAGTGGCGCGGTGTGAGCGGAAGCCATATTTCCTTGGTTTTACGCAGACTCTTGCGTATTGCACGACACCTTGGCGCACGCGTTCAGGTGATCATGATGTCGGCGACCTTGTCAGATCCGCAGTCTGTTGCGCNGTGGGCCGAGGCCTCGGGAAGGGTACGCGTTGCACCCTCCCCCACGGATGACGCACCCGTGGAAGGTGCGGAAAAGACTTCGGTTTCACCATTGGCGAAGGGAGTTTCGGAAGGGTGCGACTGACGCTCTGTCATCGACTACTCCTTCCCTCTAGGCACCGCCTTCGAAGGCTTTATTTTAGTCATCAATACAGAGGTTTATCTATCTGAATGCTTGGTTTTTGCTCGGTTGACCGGGATGACTTTGCCGAATTTTTCCCATCCCTTATCTCGAGCCTTGACCCCGTACGTCGGTTAAAGTGGAGAAGTCAACAAGCGTCAGTCACGGTGACGAAACGCTACCTTACGACTCGGATCAGGGGTGCTACGTGTCGCTTTCACCGGTCAACACCGACCGTATTCGCGCGGTTCTCCACGGCCACGATCTGAATTTCGGAGAGTCTTCGGAAGAAGAACTCGCCGTACCGACGCGTAATGCTGTCTATTTTTGGAACACCTCAAATCCCCACATCCTTCAGTTGCGCGCACATTGGCGTGGGATCGCAACCGATGACGCTCAGTTCGCTTCCCTTGTTGAAGAGGTGCGGCGCTGCAATTCAACGCGAACCGGCCCGAAGGCGTATCTCGCTCCTTTCGAGGACGGTCGCCGATACGGCTTGATCGCCGAATGCGACATTGTGGCGACGAACGGGCTTTCAGAAGCTCAGCTCGATGCGTTTTTCGAAACCTCGATGTCGATGATGATGGGGTTCTTCTCCGACCTTGAGGAGACTCTCTCCGACTTTGTGACGTGGAACGAGGAGGAAGATCACGCATGAGCACTCTTCCAGGCCCCTTCGCTATTCCGAACGATTCAACGACTCCGTACAAGGTGACTTTTGATCGTCTGATGCGCGCTTTGGCCGATCTCCAGTTCCAGGCCGATGTTTTGGCCGAAAACCGGGCCGCCGGTGCAGTCTTCGACGGCATCCCCTTCTTGCTGAGCATGGATTCTGCCGAGCGTTTCCTATCGATCCGCGCGGTATGGGACACCGATTTTGATGCCGAAACCGCGGGGCACCCGCTTTTCGCCGCTGCAGATTCGTGGAATCGTGAGAAGTACTTCCCGACCGTGTATTGGATGCTCGACCCCGAGGGCTCCCTTCAGGTCTGCGCAGATTTTGCCGTTGATACCTCCGCAGGATTGTCAGATCAGCAATTGACCGACCACCTGGGAGCCGGAATTTCGACGGGTATCGACGCAATCCGTTACATGCAAGAGGCAGCGACTCAGACTCTTGGGTGGAGCGCTCCCGAAAGTGCTCCCTATACGCAGTCTGATACTGACGTGCCCTTCCCTTCTCAAACTGACGAGGCCGGCGCTCCGCCCGCCCGCTCCGGTGCGGCTTTCGGCTTGGGATGAGCACTCACTCACAGGCCCTTCTTGACATCATTCGCGCTCGCGGAAATAGTGGTCAATTCGTTGATTACCGTTTTCTTCCCGCGCGCGCGGCTGAGTATGGTTCCTGGCCTGATTGGCTCCCCTCGTCCCTTGTTTCTGCATGGAAGAAACAAGGCGTAGATTCTCCATGGCTTCACCAGCTCCGAGCGCTCCAGGCAATTCACTGCGGTCACGATGTTGTCATTGCGACGGGTACAGGTTCAGGCAAATCCCTGGTCGCATGGATGCCCATCCTCTCTGACCTCCTCAATGCCGAGGTCTCGAGCCGCATTTCCGATATCCACCATCGGCCCACGTGCCTATATCTCTCGCCGACGAAGGCCCTGGCTGCGGATCAGCTCCACTCGCTCAATGAGCTCATTGGCGCGCTCCCCGAGCAGTTGTCCGTCGCGCTTGCTGATGGAGATACCCCTCGTGAAGCTAAGAATTGGGCGCGCGCTCACGCCGACATTGTCCTAACAAATCCGGACTATCTGCACTACGTCATGCTTCCAAACCACGAACGCTGGATGCGCGTGTTGGCATCCTTGCGTTATGTGATTGTTGATGAGATGCACCAGTGGCGCGGTGTGAGCGGAAGCCATATTTCCTTGGTTTTACGCAGACTCTTGCGTATTGCACGACACCTTGGCGCACGCGTTCAGGTGATCATGATGTCGGCGACCTTGTCAGATCCGCAGTCTGTTGCGCAGACGATGATCGGACGCGAGAAGGTCGATGCCATCACCGAAGACACATCGGGGCGCGGCACTCATCACGTTTTCATGTGGGAGGGGCGCGAGGTTCCTCGCGAAGATGAAGTCTCAATTGAGTCTTTCCTTTCTGCCCTGCAAGCCGCCGAGGCGGGTGAAGAAGCAGTTCTTGAGGCACCTACTCAGCGCATTTCTGCACAAACCGAAGCCGCTTTGTTGTCCGCAGAGCTGGTCCGCAATAATGCGCGCCTTTTGACCTTTGTCCGCTCTCGAGGCGGCGCAGAAACTGTCGCTGCTCAAACTCGCGAGAATCTCCACGACAGTCCCGAGCTTGCCTCTACCGTTGCCGCATACCGGGGAGGTTTTCTCCCCGAAGAGCGACGCGCCTTGGAAGCCGCGCTCCGCTCGGGTCAGCTTCGAGCCTTGGCAACCACTTCCGCTTTGGAGATGGGGATCGATATTTCCGGTTTGGACGTCACGATCACTGCCGGTTGGCCGGGTACGCGAGCATCTTTCTGGCAGCAGGTTGGTCGGTCGGGACGAGCCGGCGCGGAGGGTATTTCCGTTCTGATTGCTGGTGATAACCCCCTTGATTCTTTCCTTGTGCACCACAGCGATGAGATCTTTTCCCCTGTCGAGGCCGCAGTTCTTGACCCCGATAACCCCTGGGTTTTGCGCGATCACCTGTGCGCCGCCGCTGGAGAAATTCCTCTTTCTGACAGGGAAGCCACCGAAGTATTTGGACCGCGAGCGCCCGCACTTTTAGCGCAGCTTGGCGCCGAAGGCCAGCTTGTAAACCGCAGTGGTGGCTGGCGCTGGAATATCACCTCCGGTGAGCAACCCTGGGATCGAATTCAGATCCGTGGCAGTGGTCGGGATGTTCAAATCGTTGATGCTCGAAGTGGAAGCATTATCGGGTCGGTCCCTCAAGATTCTGCGGATTCTCAAGTATTTCCCGATGCGATTTATGTTCATCAGGGACGTACTTTCCATGTCCTTTCTCTTGAGGAGGGACCCGCAAGGCTGGCATACGTTGAAGAAGTTCGCACCCCCTTACGAACCAGAGCACAAGACGCTGTCTCCATTCGCATCGTTGATGTGGATGAAGAGTGGGTCAGTCCAGATTCCTTGGTTCATTGGTATCGAGGTAGTGTCGATGTCACGCGCCAGGTGACTGATTTTGATCTTCTTCGTCTCCCTGGTCTGGAATTCATTTCGAATACTCGCCTTGCTATGCCCGAACGTACTTTGCGTACCCAAGCGTGTTGGTACACCCTCTCGCCATCAACGATGGCTTCTCTAGGAATTGATCGAGGCAGCATCTTGGGTGCTCTTCACGCTGCTGAGCACGCATCTATCGCCCTACTGCCACTGTGTGCAAATTGCGATCGTTGGGATTTGGGTGGATTGTCAACAAATCTGCACACGGATACGGACTTGCCGACGGTTTTCGTCCACGATTCGTATCCTGGTGGCGCGGGTTATGCGCATTTTGGATTTAAGCATGCCAGAGAGTGGATTCAGCGCACTTACCAGGCTGTCGCAGAGTGCCAGTGTCACGATGGCTGCCCACGATGCATCCAATCTCCCAAATGCGGCAACGGAAATGAACCCCTGTCGAAGGAGGGGGCGCGTCGCCTCTTGGAGTTCCTCTGTGAGCATTCCCCCTTCGAAGAGATTCCCAGAAAACTTCCAGATACAAAATAGTATCCACACAGCATGGTTTCTTATATTTAAGTCATCGAGAGTTGGACCCCGCTTAAGCGGGGATGCCACACCGAAAGACTTTTCGGGAAACTCGCACTGTGTTGATGGGATACTTGAGGGGCCAGCCGGGGGGCAGGCCCCTCAAGTGCATCTACGGGGTCAACACCCGCTCGAGCGGAGCGCCCAATCATCCATCCCCATGCACCTTTAAGACGAATCCTCACGATGGTATCGACGCCCTCGCACCGGCATGAGCTCAGTTGCGCGCCATTGCTTTCTGCAACTTCTTGCGCTACTTGGCACGCTTTGTCCTCAACGTCCTCCCACTGAGCAGTCGCAGAAATGTCCGCGCCTGCCAAGGCACTCAGATCCGCGATATCTTGAGCCCGATTCAAGGATACAAGGAAAACTGCGCACACAATTCCCGCACAGGCGAGCACCATGGCAAGTGCGACAACTCCGATCACCATCACGGTTCCCGAGCCCTGGTCAGCGCTCCGTCCTTTCGTTCTATCGGCCCCAGATTGATCCACCACAGACATCAGTCTTCACCGCCGACAAGAGTGCTCTCACGTAAACCTTGGTAGCGACAGTGCGCGTGAAAGCCCAGGACTCCAGCAGGACCCCGATAAGAACTTTCAGCTGAGCCATAGATCCAGCGCTCATCGCTGCTGAATTCAAAGTGAAGGTTACTCAGTCCTGCGCCTACTGCTTGGGCAGCTTGCATGCCGTTACCTCCGCGAGCGCTTTCACGCACGCCAATTCCCAGTGCAGAACACAATGTCTGAGTGGTCATTGATGCCGCAAACACCGAAATGACTATTGCGATCATGACGACGATTGAGAACGTTCCCAGTGCAATTTCAACGCTCACCATGCCTTCATCTCCCTTTCGATCAGGCGAAGGCACGGTGAGCTGAGCGCGCCTACTCATGAAAAACTCAGTGCCGTTGAAATGAGGTGCTCCAGCGCCGACTGAACGACACCGGATTTGAGAACGACGAGAAGCAAACCGGCAAATCCAGCGGTCGCAAGGGCACCGATCGCGTATTCAACGGTCGTCGAGCCCTCTTCCGCGTCGCAATTTTCTTCCCGCATGTCAGCACTCTGCGTTGTCATGTTCTTATTCATGGGAGTCTCCTTCCTGTGTTGTCCCACGTCTTCGAGAGTGCCCCTTTTTTAGCCTGCTTATCTCTTCTGCCTCACGAATCTGTGGATGAATCGTCAGCACGCGAATACTGTGGAAAACTTCCTTGAAAACTGTCAGATTGCACTGTGAGCGAGCGTGATCAACACGGGAACGACACCTAAGCAGATAAATGCCGGCAACATGAGAAGCCCAAGGGGCACAACAAGCCTCACACCCAGTTCTTCGGCGCCCGCCCGCGCATCTGTAAGACGCTTCTTTCGGGCCGTAGCGCCAAAACGGCGCAATTGTTCGTCTACTGCTGCACCCCGCGTCCATGCCTCGCGAAGGACCTCAGCGACCTCAAGGTATTGCTCTGGGCAGTCCTCCCAGGCAAGTTCCCATTCGAGTCCCACAGTCAAACGCGTCGAGACAAGACTCAACTCTTCACGATCTGAGCAGCGTCCAAGACATTCCAATGCCCGAGGAATTGATGCTCCAGCATCCAAAGCTGCTGCTATGAGGGAGCAGACAAGCGCCGTATCTTCACTTCCGTCTTCATCCCATCTGCGCTGGGACGCTCGGATCATCGACACTGATACCCACCGTCCGGCAAGTAAAAACGCCAATCCAACGATGCCGCACGCCGTCCCCGCACCTCCATCGGCAAGGACAGGAAAAGGATTAATCCCCATCACGCTCACCGCAAGCAGAGCTACAACCGGAAGCAAGTTGAGGATTTTTGCCGAGAGCGCGGGCCCGGCTCCCGCAATTCTCCTGGCTTCTTGCGCCTCGTGAAGATCATCGAAACTATCGGCAAGACAATCCAAAACCTGGGCAAGAGGTGCTCCAAGAACTGCTGAGATCCCACAAGCCGCACGAATACTCCGAAAGTGTTCGCCAGCTTGAGTAATGACCTCCCTAGGAATTCCCCACTCATCGCACTCCCCTTCCCCGCAACTCTTCACTCGGCTCACTTCCTGCCACGCTTGTTGCGCGGGAATACCGACCTGCAGCAAAGCACTGACTTTGCGAAGTTTCTGCGCAAGCTTTTCGGCGTCAATGGATGTCTTTTGGCCGCCCTCGTTCTTTCTTCCCGAACGAGGCCAGCGCACGACTTTCTCCGCAGGGTGCGGATCCCAGGCTTGAACGCGAGTGAACTGCCGCGCTCGCATTACGAATCCCGACTGAGCACGCGACGCAATTCTTCCCAAGCAGGACCGGTCGAACCGCGGCCTCGGCGATCAATGCGGTAGGCGCACGAACAGGTGAGCTCCCCGCGCTCGAGCCCGAAAACCCCAATTTGGGCAACGCGTCGGCCAGTATTCCCATCACATCCCACGCTCCTTTCCATGTGTACGACAAGGTCAAAAGCCGCACGGGCCTGCACGTGTGTGGCTTCAGCGCTCATCCCCGCGAGTGCTCCAAGAGCGCTGAGCCTGGCCGGAACTTCCGCGGGAGTATTGGCGTGAATCGTCGCAAAACTACCGCGGTGCCCGGTATTGAGGGCACTCATAATGTCGCGCACCTCCCCACCTCGACACTCTCCCAAAATGATGCGATCGGGTCTCATTCGCATTGCAGCGCGCACAAGCTCAGAAAGAGTAATTTCGCCTCGGCCTTGAGTGTTGGCCTGACGTGCTTGAAGGTGCACGACGTGCGGGTGCGCGGGGTGCAGTTCGCTCATTTCTTCAATACAGATCAAGCGTTCATTTACCGAAATACTGCTCAAAAGCGCGGAGAGCAGCGTTGTTTTCCCACTCCCCGTCGCCCCAGAAATGAGGACATTGCAACGCACTTCAAGCATTCGACTCAGAATTTGTTGCGTGGTGTCATCAATACTCGCTCCCTTGCGCATCTGTTCAAGAGTGAGGCCACCCCGAGCCGGAATACGCAAAGAAATGATCGTTCCCTCACCGGAAAGCGGCGGAATCACCGCATGAACTCGGACCCCCATGGGCAAAATTCCGTCAACTATCGGCACAGCATCATCGAGGCGTTTGCCGCAGATCGCCGCCATTGTGATGGCCAAGGCTCGCACTTCTTCCTCACTAGAAAAGCCATCGTCGATAGGCTCCACACCCTGCCCACAATCGACCCAGACCCGAGTGGAATTGACCAAAATATCGGTGATTCCCGGAAGACGAAGCAAGGGTGCAAGGACTTCCCCGAGTCCATTGAGGCGCGCATCGAGCTCTTCTAGCGCGGATCCGACATCCCCTATGCCCTTCCCCGGGGCTTTGAGACGCATAATCGCTTCATCGAGCGCTTCTCCCGCAGTGCTCGCCATCAGGAGCGCGTCAGCCACACTCATTCTTGCGCCTCCATGCGTTCCCACAGTTGTGCGCGCGCTTTCCTTCCCCTTCTCCCCTGACGAGGCCGCATCCCCACTGCATAGATCGGACGGGCACTGGTGTGCACGATACGCGTGATTTGCGAAAGCGAAATCAGACCGATGCTCGCCCTGCGCGCCAAAAAGCAAGACGAGGCTTGTGGAGCAATGAGTGCATACGTTGGGCACGGTGGAGGATTGGCAGCGCTGAGCGCACATAAACGTGCCGCTCCAAGCGCGTCACCGTGACCAAGGAGAATGAGGACATCGATAGACTCCCCAATTTCCGCACATCTTGGTCCCCACAGTCCCAAATCACAGACGATGCTTTTTTCGCCCTTCAGCGCTGAAATCACAGCGGGTACCCGTGAATCGTCTGCGTATGCGCCGCCGCGTGCATCCCCTCCCAAATAGGAGACTCCGCGGCTCACCGGAAGTTCTCGGATCAGTGAGGGAAGGAAGAAGCGCTCACGGACGCTGATCGCAGACCAGGTTGCAGCCTCGGCAGGGGGAGTGAGAAGAGTCCCTCGTGAAGCACGCAAAGGACCGGGGCCAGAAAGATTGACGCAAATACTGCCAGTATCGCGACACAGATCCCATGCAAGGGTGGATACGCCCGCTCCCCCGCTCCATCCCGCGATCCCCACGCACATGCGGCCAGCCATGGAACCTTGAGCAGCCATCCATCGAGCCATATCGGCCGCGAGTAACTGGCCAAGGAGCTTTTCACCACCGGGAAGTTGAACACTCTCACCCACACAGATGACATGAAGTCCCAAGTGCTCCCAAACTGAGCGCTGTGAGGAATCCGCGATTACCACACTGACGAGGTCCTGGATCCTTCTTCCCTCCTCGTGCGAAGTGCTGCGCGAGGATCCGTTTCGACCATCATTGAGTTCATGGGGGCTTCCCTGCCACATGCTCATCCCAAGAACGGCACACACTGCACGCAGTGATTCCACTGCCCGCCCTTCAAGCCCATTCCACGCAACGATTCCCATTCGCGTCATTCCTCAAGCGTGAATATTCCTTGTACAGAATGCACGTGCCCCATCTGAATCTGTGGAAAACTAGGAGTAATCCCAATTCTGTGGATAGCAATGTTGCATCCACACCAACTGAAGGTGCCGATGATGTCCACTCTCAACGAAAACATCGATTCCCCGAAACCTCCTTTTCCGGGGAAAAATCGCCAAGCACTCGCAGAAGATAGCCACATCGCCGCATTTTTCGATCTCGACAAGACCATCTTGGCCACGGCCTCGGCAATGGCGCTGAGCACCCCGCTGGTCCACGCGGGTGTCATGAGTCGCTGGGATTCCCTGCGTGCAACCATCGTCCAGCTCCCCTACCTCTTCACCGGTGCGGACGATGACCGGATGCGATCGATGATGCATGCCCTCGGTGAACTCACTCGCGGCTGGGACCCTCAATATGTAGAGAAAATCGTCAACAGTGTCACGAGTTCAAGCATCGCGCCCCTGTGCTACCGCCAAGCCCTTGCGCTCATCGACCACCACCGACTCCTGGGTCACCACGTTGTCATCGCCTCCGCCTCACCCATGGAGATAGTCCGGCCAATCGCCCACCTGCTTTCAATTCCCGATGCGCTATCCACCATTGTTGGACGCGGACAAGACGGGCTGGTCGATGGGACGATCACTCACTTCAACCACGGAGCCGGAAAAGCCGAAGCCTGCAGAAAACTCGCCGAAGAACGCGGGTGGGATCTCAGTCAGTCCTACGCTTACACCGATTCCGTGTCGGATCTGCCCATGCTTGAGCTTGTCGGCCATCCCCAGGCCGTCAACCCTGATCGGTCCCTTGCCGCAATCGCCCGCGAGCGCGAATGGCCCATCCATACCTTCACCCAGACCGTTCGGATTCGCAGTCGAAAGCGCACGCGCATGACGCTGGCCATGATTCCACTGGCCCTCGTGGGTGGGATCGGAATCGGGTATTGGGCACGCCGCTCAATTCCCAGCAAATAGCGGCATACTTGACATATGTCCAAACTGTCCTTGCCGCCCGGCTCCGCTCTGCGCTCAGCGTTCTTCGCTGCCATCTTTGCGCCCGTTGCTTTGATCCTCATGGGAATGTCCCTTGCGGATCTTCAAGCACGTGCGGCTATCGGCGTACCCTTGGCCTCCGTCGAGGGCATGATTGGTATGGCGTTTTCAGCCATCATTTTGGGCATGATTTCAATTAACTGCGAGCGTCATTCCATCGGAATGTTCGTCGCGGCCGCTTGGGCGCTTATTATCGGTTTCCTGCAGACTTTTGGTTATTTCCGCATTCATTTCCTTGTTGCGGCAAACCTTTCAGCCGATGACATGTCCGCTGCTCAGCGTTGGAATCTCTACCCGGTGTGCGTGGCCGCAATCCTTCTAGGTTCGGGCGTTGCGTTGGCCCTGACACACCGCGCCTGCGCGAAGAACCCAGAGGCTGAGGAGCTCATGCCTTTCGAGCGCCACCAAAGCGAACGTATTGCTGTTGCTGTTGCTTCCCTCCCCTTGGGTATTGGCGCCCTGGCGCTGCTCATTCGTTGCGCTCCTACCGATTCTCTTCCTATGGCCGCACGAGGCCTGAGCGGGGTTGTCGCACAAACTCCGCTCCAGCCATTCCTCAGCGCCGCGGTCGCTGAAATTCTTGGCCTCGTAGCTTTGGCTTCCCGTTGGTCAATGATCGGCCCTCAAGTCATCGCATGGACCTACATCATTCCCGGGTTCTTGTTGATCCCTCTGGGAACGACCCTCACTGGCGTCGTTGTCACTCCGGGTCCCTCTTTGGGGACACAGGTCCTCATGTCTGCTTCGACGATCGCCGCCTACGGAATGATCCTCGCGGCATCGACTCTGGGAATCTATTGGGCGCGCCGCTACGCTACGAGCGACTCATCTTCAAACGATTAATTCGCTAAATGTGGCGCTTCTCGGCGGGTAATCCCCCATCCCGAGCGTTTTCTCGTTATCGTCAGCACGAGAAGAGGAGGCCTCATGTCTGACCAGGAACACAACGAAGCATCGCCCGAAGAAGTCAAGGACGAAGCGATTCACCGCAACGAAAACGAAGAATTGCCGCTGACCGGTGAAGAAGTCACTCTCCCGGGCGAAGCATCTGCTACCGAAGACATTATCGGCGGCGCTTCAGTTACTGAGACCAGCCAGGTTGAGCCGGTTCACATGGGCGTCACCCCCACTTCCCTCGACGATGTTCTTGCCTCGCGCGCGCAAGACGAACAGCCTGAGGACAGCGCTTCCGAAGACCAGTCCGCAGAGGAGTCCACCGATTCTTCCTCCGACGAGGCCCAGGGTGAGGCCCTCGCCGAAGAACCCGTGCACGAAGCCTCTCCCGCCGAAGAGCCCGCAGAAGCCGAAGCGAGCGTCGAGGCCGCAAGCGACACCCCCGAAGAGCCGGAGAGCAACGGCGAGCCCGTGAGTGTCGAACACGAGGATGCTCCGCTCGAGGAAACCCCCACCCAGGCACCCGAAACCCACGATGTCGAAGACGCCTCGGCCTCACACGAGGAAGCCCCGGCCTCGGAAGAAGCAGTGCTCGTTGACGAAACTACCCAGGATTCCCCCGAAGAAGCAGCCGAGGATCTTCACACGACCACGACGATCCCCGCCGCAAGCGACGCGGTCGAAGAAACACCCGAGGCGGACGAGGCCTCGGCCCCTGTCGGTGAAGTTCCCGATGCGCTTTCGCGTCGTTTTGGCGACCAAGCTGAAGTTTCTGACGACTTCCAAGAAGACGAACTCGAAAGCACAACCATTCGTCGTCGCGCTTTCGTTGCCCCGCAAGAAGAATCTCCCGTCACCGAGGCCGCGTGGAAGCCTCGTGAAGACGCCGCTGAGCGCAGCGTTCCTCAGGACACCCCTGAGAGCCTCGATGATGTTCTCTTCGAGGGCGCCTCCATCGTTCCCGAAATGCCATCACGCACCGGTGCGCACCTCTTCTCCTTCATCTTGGGGATCCTTGCCCTGCCTATCACCTGGTACCTCGTCGCCGACGCGGGTGCCCGAATGACCCTGCCCGAAGGCAACCCGGCAGCGACCGGCGTCATCAACTGGCTGGCAATCACGGAACTGGCCATCGCTTTCGTTGCGATCATCGCGCTTTTTGAAGCATTCAAGCGTTCTTCCTTGGGAGCGTGGATTGCGGGAATGTGCTTCCTTGCCGCTGGTATTCCTTGGGTTTTCGCCCCGGCTTTCACCAGCGCACACACCGTCTCCCTGCTGCATTTCCTGCAAAATGCCGGCTCCTTCGGCTCGAACCTTGCCCACCATTTGCAGGCATCGGGCTACTCTGGTCGCCTCCTGATCCTGGGCATTGTTTTGATGGGCGTTGCCTCGCTGTCTCACTCGGCACGTCGACGTGGGCGCGCGGAAGAAGCCATGCGTGAGCAGGTCGAGCGCGTGAATCCGACGGGCGCGCACTACACCGCCCGCGAGCGCCGCCGCGCTGCAAAGGCAGCTGGTCTGCGGTGAAGCCCGAGGTTTCTCGCACCCTTCTCGAGGCGCCCGGCCCGTGGGTTCACCGCCGGGTTTCGGCCTCGGGGGCCTCATTCCACGTCGCTGACGCGGGTCCCGAGGACTCCTCTTTTGCCGTGATCTTGCTCCACTCCTTCCCCATGACGTGGTGGACGTGGCGCGAGGTGATCCCCGCATTCACCGAGGCTGGAATCCGCACGATTTCCATGGATATCCGCGGCTTTGGCACCTCGGATCTCACTCCCGGGGAAGTCGAGCTCACTCAGCTTGCATCGGATGTGGCGGCCGTGGCCTCGGCGCTGGGAATTTCTTCCTACACGGTCGTCGGTAACGGAATGGGCGGGGTAATCGCGTGGATGCTCGGCTCCCTCGAACCCGCCGGTTTGCGCTCGATTGTTCCCGTGTGTGCTCCCCACCCCCTGGGTGTGCACTTCCTTCGTGGACTTTCTTCACGAGGCCGAGGCCGCTGGTTCTCAACCCTGCTCTCGCGCCGGCCGCGCCTGACTTTCTTCGCGTCAAAGTCAGCGTGGGTGGATCGTTCGATTTCGCAGTGGGCAGCGCCTTTCACGCAGGACCACATGCTTTCGCAGGCGGGTGTGTATCGTGAGGCGCTTTCGCGTCACGTTGCTATTCGCTCTGCGTGGCAGTCTCTTCAGGCCACTTTTAGGCCCTCGTTCGCGTCAAAGGATGTTTTAACGCGCAAGGTCGAAGTTCCAGTTTTGTCGATTCAAACGCGTAATGACGGGCTGTGGTCACACGTCGACTTCGCCGATGATGTTCAGGCAACCTCGGGCGAATTCACCATGCGCGCGCTTTCTGAGAGTGGTCATTTCCCGCAGGAAGAAAATCCGCGCGCACTCGTCGCTGCAATCCTTCCCTTTATTCGCGAGGCTGCCTCGCTGGAGTAGAGAATTGGCACGCATCGCTACGAATTTACGCAAAGTGTGTGCAAATCTGTGTTTTAGCTCGTTCACCATGCATAATAGTTACGACTATCACACGGTGGCTCTTTCGTGCTGGGCTGCCGTCTTAGAGGAATAGGACAGCTCAGGAGTCGGCGGCGCTGGCTAGCGGCGCTTGCGAACAGAACGGAGTTCCGGCTTTATGTATGGAGACGCAAACTTCATCAACCAAGTGCCGCTTTTCAGCGGACTTGATGAGGCCCAACAGGTATCGCTGCAGCAGAAGATGGGTCAAACGACGCTGCGCCGCGGTGAGACCCTCTTTGATGAAGGCGATCTTGGCGACCGCCTGTACATCGTCACCGAAGGAAAGGTGAAGCTGGGGCACACCTCAAATGATGGCCGCGAGTCCCTGCTTGCAGTCCTCGGCCCCGGCGAGATTCTTGGTGAACTCACCCTCTTTGATCCAGGCCCGCGTTCAACCACCGCAACTGCTGTTTCTCCCGCGACGCTGCTCCACCTGCAGCACACCGACCTCATGGAAATCGTCGAGGCAAACCCGACCCTGGCAAAGCACATGCTTCGTGCACTGGCTCAGCGTCTGCGCCGCACGAATGAATCGCTCTCGGACCTGGTTTTCTCCGATGTCCCCGGTCGCGTCGCCAAGGCTCTCCTCGATCTTGCTGATCGCTTCGGCACTGCAACCGATAAGGGCATCCACGTTCCTCACGACCTCACCCAGGAAGAGCTCGCACAGCTCGTTGGCGCTTCTCGTGAGACCGTGAACAAGTCGCTGGCCGACTTTGTCTCCCGCGGATGGATCCGTCTGGAGGGCCGCGCCGTCACTCTGCTGGACGTTGATCGCTTGGCACGTCGCGCGCGCTGATTCAGTACGACGTATAACGGTGGGCTGAGCAGGTACATCACCTGCTCAGCCCACCGTTTTGTCGCCCGCTTAAATGAGCGGGATCAGTCGTTCTTCGGTCGCTTCAAATACGCCACCAAGCTATCCGAACCAGTCGGCCCTGGAACAACCTGGACGAGTTCCCAACCGTCGGCACCCCACTGGTCGAGGATTGCCTTTGTCGCGTGAGTCAGAAGCGGAATTGTTGCATATTCCCATGTAGTCATAGCGCTATCCTACGACACCTTCACCAAGGCCTCATGCTCCAACGGGCACGGCGATGGGCCTTTCTCGGAGGACCTTGGCTGAGGCTCGAATAGACTTCATCGATAAACTCTGCGGGACCCGAGGCTTACGCAGCTCAACGGCAAGGGGGTCCGGGGAATAGTTGAGCCACTTCGACCAATCGTCAACATTCGGGTACACCCGCAAGATCATGCGTCGTTCGCGTTCCGTAAGTCCTCCCCAGACGCCGAAGGTCATCCGCGATTGAAGCGCATCAGCAAGACATTCGAGGCGAACTGGACATTCCATGCAGCGCATCCGAACTTGCCTCTGCGCTGCCCCTTGTACGAATAGTGCATCGGGTTCTTTTTCTGCACACAATGCATACTCCACCCAGCTGTGGTCATCAATCATTGATTCCACCCTCTCCACATCTGCGGTCAACATTGACCTCCCTTTAAGAGACTACACATGAAATTCACATAAGTGAAATTGGGACTATCTCGATCCAATTGCCCCCTTGTCCTTGATATTCAAGGCATTGCCTGTCTTCCTCTGCCTTTCACCGCGCCGGGCACGTATCCTGTACCTATGGCTCAGTCGCATACACGCTTCGTTCGACCCGCACAGCTGGTGGCGCTTTTGCTGTCATTCTTGGCCGCATCCGCACTTATCGGCGTGGTCAGTGCTGGCGTCTTAGTGCCGGCCGTCGGAACCGGTGCAATCACAGCGAAGGCGGGGATGGAGATCTTCGATGAGATCCCAACCGACATCCAAGTCGTCTCCCCCGCGACCGAGTCCACGATGCTCGATACGAACGGCCAAGTGATTGCCCGTTTCTACGATAAGCAGCGCATTGTTATCCCCTCGGACAAAATCGCACCCGTCATGAAGAAGGCAATCGTCGCCATTGAAGACCGACGCTTCTTCGAACACCACGGTGTTGACCCCACGGGTATTGCCCGCGCAATGGTCAATAACCTCGGTGATGATGGCGGTAAGCAAGGCGCATCGACCATTACCCAGCAGTACGTGCGTAATGCTTTGGCTGAAAAGGGCTATATGGAAGGCGATGCCGACCAAGTCGAGGCCGCAACCGAGCAAACCACTGAACGTAAGCTTCGCGAAATCAAGTACGCCCTCGCCGTCGAAAAGCAGATGGACAAGGATCAAATCCTCACTGGCTACTTGAACATCGCTCCCTTCGGCCCCATCACCTACGGTGTCGAAGCCGCCTCCAAGCTTTACTTCTCCAAGTCCGCAAGCGAACTTTCCACTGGCGAGGCCGCCCTCCTCGCCGGCCTCGTGCAGTCCCCGGTGCAGTACAACCCCCTTCAGCATCCCGAGGCCGCGCAAGAACGCCGCGATACCGTGCTTTCCGTGATGGCTGACCAGGGCATCATCACCGAACAAGAAGAAGCAGAAGCAAAGGCCGTCAGTGTCTCCGACATGCTTCACCCCACGCAGATCCGTGAAGGCTGCTCGGGGGCAGGGGATGAGAACGCCTACTTCTGTTCCTATGCCGTGCGCCAATTCCTCGCCGATGAAGCCTTTGGGAAGACCTCTATTGAACGTGAGCGCCTGCTCAAGACCGGCGGTCTGACCATCCGCACGACCTTGGATCCCAAGAAGCAGCACGCGGCCTATGAATCCTTGACGAAGACCATTCCATCCAACGATGCTTCTGGTTTGGACGATGCCTTGGTCTCTCTAGTCCCCCAGACAGGCGAAGTTGTCGCCATGGCGCAGAACACCGTGTATGGCGTGGGTGAAGACGAAACCATGTCGAACTACGCGGCTGATGGTTCCTTCCAGGTTGGATCAACCTTCAAGGTCTTCGTCTTGGCCGAATGGTACAAGGAAGGTCGATCCGGCTACGAAACCATCGATGGGCGGACGAACTTCCCCAATGGGTCATTTAAGTGTGATGGCGAGCCCGTCCACACTGAAAGCTGGAACGTCGTCGACTTGGCGGGCAAGGACGGTGCTTTCAATGTCATCGGCGCAACCGGCCTTTCGGTGAACCACTCCTTCGTCAACATGGCCTCCAAGCTCAACTTCTGCAATATCTTCCAGGTAGCGGCCGATATGGGTATTGATGACGGAAACGGCGAACCGATCTTGGCCGTTCCCGGTAACATCTTGGGTTCTGCTTCTGCTTCGCCGCTGAACATGGCTCGTGCTTTCGCGACCTTCATCAACGATGGCAAGATGTGCCAGCCCTATTCGATCGCGAAGGTCACTGACCGCCAAGAGAACGTTCTTAAGGAAGGTTCTGCGAACTGCAAGCAGGTCATCGATTCCCAGGTCGCCCAAAAGGTCGCAACAACCCTGACGAAGTCGGCAAGCCAGTACTACACAGCTACGCGACTGTCGGGTGGTCGCCAATTCGCCGCTAAGTCTGGTACGACCGACTATTCGGCGAACACCTGGCTGACCGGATCGACCGCCGAGCTCACCACCGCGGCGTGGGTTGGCCACGGCAACGCCTCGACGACCCCGGTTCAAAACGTTCGCATTAACGGACGCTACTACTCGCAAATCTTCGGTGAAACCTTCGTTGGTCAAAACATTTGGGCGCCGTACATGAGCACGGCTCTAGAGGGAACACCCAACAAGCCCATGCCCAATGCAAACATTGGCGCGCCTCAGGCGGTCACGCGGGCAACTCAAGCACCTACTCCCAGCGCCACGCCCGCTGCTCCCCAGAACCAGGGAGAAGGAAACGGGCCTGGGGATGATGACGATGAAGGGGATGACTGACCGATGAGTACGCGTCGCCTCGCCACTAGCGCCTTCCGAGGCGTAGCTGCCCTTGCTTTGGGCGGTACTGCTGCTCTCGCCTGGGGGAGCGTCGAGCGACGCCGTCCCATAGTCCGTCACTTCGACGTTCCTTTATCTGCACTATCGACCCCCATGCTGCGTTCTCAGACCCGCATGGCGAAGGTGCTTCACTTTTCGGATCTTCACCTCTTCCCCGGCCAGGAATTCCTCATCGATTTCCTTCAGCAAGTTCGCGATACCGAGGAATTCGATTACGTCATTTCAACCGGGGATAACTTCGGAAGCCCCGATGCTCTTGGCGCGGTTATTCAGGCACATGAGATTTTTGCCGACTTCCCCGGCGCCTTCGTTTTCGGCTCAAATGACTACTACTCCCCCAAGCGCAAGAGCTGGACGCGCTACCTCAGGCCTCGGGGATCGGCGAAGGTGGACCGCGCGGTGGACTTGCCGTGGACGGAACTGGCTGCGCACCTGCGCTCGATGGGGTGGGCGGACCTCTCGAACGCCTCGGCGTATCTTCAGGCGGAAAACGAAAGGATCGCCGAGCCTGACCTCCCCATGGTGCTTCCCGCGCCCCTTGCCCTCCTTGGTGTTGACGATCCGCATATTAATCGTGATTCCATCAATGGCCTCTCGCAGCGTTGGCTCAGCCCCGATGCCATTCGTATCGGTGTCACTCATGCGCCCTACACGCGCATCCTCGATTCGATGACTCACTTGGGAACCGAATTGATTCTCGCTGGGCACACACACGGTGGCCAGATTGGTCTTCCGGGCGTGACCTCGCTGGTGACGAATTGCGATCTTCCCCGCGAGTTCGGCAAGGGATTGCACGTGTGGGAAACCGGAGTGAATGAGTGCTCGTGGTTGCATGTTTCGGCTGGCCTTGGAACCTCTCCCTACGCCAAGGTTCGGATTGCGACGCGCCCCGAAGTATCAATTCTGACGATTCACGACTGATTAGTAGAGCTTTCTCTCCGCTGAATCACGGTGATTGTGCCCTTTTTGGCGCGCGCCGCGCATGTGAATTTGGCGCAGTAGCTTCAGGCGGCTATACTCATACGGTCACGGGGTGTGGCGCAGCTTGGTAGCGCGCTTCGTTCGGGACGAAGAGGCCGTGGGTTCAAATCCCGCCACCCCGACGTGATTCCCGCAGTATCTTTTGATGCTGCGGGTTTTTTCTTACCCGTTTACACAGTCCCAACTTCTTCGTTGTCCGCGCACGCCGAGCACTTGCCCTGATAGCGTGGCGCTATGAACGCTTCTCAACCAGCTCACCGCCCCTTCCTGGTGGCCGTCTGCCGTCCAGATGGCATTCTTGCGCGCGATGAACTGGCCTCGATGAAGGCTATCGGCAGTCTTGACGACCGTGATCTTCACGCTCTTCCCCTTGTCGATGAGGCATCACCTCACCCGGTGAGCGACATTGACCTTGAGCAGTACTCGGGCGTAATCATCACGGGTTCTCCCTTCGGATTCGAGCACCCGCACGAGAAGAAGACTGACGAACACCTGCGCGTAGAAGAACGAATTGATGCTCTTGCCGCCGTCCTCCTCAAGCGTGATTTCCCGACCTTTGGAATTTGCTTCGGCATCCAATCCCTTGCACGAGCTTCCGGGGCTCCCCTTGTTCAGGGGTTCTCCGAAGATCTCCAAGCTCCTGAGATCACTTTGACCGAGGCCGGGCGCGTAGATCCGCTCACCGGGGCTCTTCCCCCAAGCTTCTACGCATATACCGGGCATGCGGATGCCATCGGCGCCATTCCCACCGGCGCCGAGCTCTTGGCAACGGGCTCACGTTGCCACGTTCAGATCTTGCGTTGGGGCCACAATATCTACGGCACTCAATTCCATCCTGAAATTACGCGTGAAGGCATGCATCTTCGCATTGATACCTACGGGGACACCTACTATCCTGCGGAAGAAAAGCCTGCCGTTATCGCGCGCTGCGATGCGGCAGATACACAACCCGCCCACGACCTTTTGGCATCGTTTATCCACCGTTACAAGCGAGCCTGACGAGGGGGAGCTATGGCCATTTCTTTTGCTCAGTCCGAGCGTTCAACTTTGGGCGTGGAATGGGAACTCCAGCTGATCGATGTCGATTCAGAAGATCTACGCCAGTGTGCGGGAGCCATCCTCAGTGAGATTTCGGCCCGCTATCCCGACGACACTCTCATCCACGGTGAGATGCTGCGAAACACGATCGAGTTGGTCTCGCGCAAACAAACCCGAGTGAGGGACGCGATTGCAGATCTCAATGAGGGACTCGATCTCTTACGCCCCGTGACGTCTGCGCTTCGCGTGGACCTGACCGGCGCAGGTTCGCATCCCTTTGCAAATCCCGCCCATCAGCGTGTTTCCGACTCTGAGCGCTATGCAGAACTCGTGAATCGCACGCAGTTTTGGGGTCGCCAAATGCTGCTCTTCGGCACCCACGTCCACGTTGGGATCGAGGACCGCTCAAAGGTTCTTCCACTGCTTGGGTTCCTCGCAACCCACCTTGGCAGGCTCCAAGCACTCTCGGCCTCGTCGCCCTACTGGGCAAGCACGGACACGGGGTACTGCGACAACCGCGCGATGGTCTTCCAGCAGCTGCCTACCGCTGGAGTTCCGCAGCTCTTCACCAGGTGGGAAGAGCTTGAGGGCTATACCCAGGACATGAAGAAGACCGGAATCATCTCAAAGTTCGATGAGATCCGCTGGGATATTCGCCCCTCGCCCAGGCTTGGGACCCTCGAGGTTCGCGTATGCGACTCTGCCTCCAATGTCGCCGAAATTGGCGCGATCACTGCACTGATCCACTGCCTCGTCGAATATGGCTCACGCATCCTGGACCGCGGCGAAGAACTGCCGAGGACATCGCCGTGGTTCCTCGCGGAAAACAAGTGGCGCGCGGCGCGATATGGAATGGATGCCGTCCTCATCGAAGACATCCACGGCAACGAACGGCATATTGACGATCTTCTTGATGAGACCGTGCGCGAACTGGAGCCCATCGCTGACGATCTTCAGTGCCAAGAAGAACTCGACTTCATCCACACGCTGCGCAGTGTCGGCGTGGGTTACCAGCGCCAGAAAGCGGTCGCCGATGGCTCTGGCAGTCTCGAGGCCGTCGTCGCTCACTTGCGCGCTGAGACCGCAGCTGGACGCCCGCTCGCCCCGCAGGTGACTGCTGGGACCACGACGGAAGGGGCACGTTCGCCTCGTCCGGGAAACCGGAAGTAAACGCAGACAATGAAAGTGGGCGACGCAGCATTTCGCGCGCGTCGCCCACTTTTTCGTGCCCGCAAAGAGCGGGACTATTGGTGAGATCTAGGTCAGCCCTGCTTGCCGAAACGGCGGAAGAACATGGCCAAGAGTGCACCGGAAAGGTTGTGCCAAACCGAGAAGACTGCGCCGGGAAGCGCGGCCTCGGGGCTGAAGTACTTCGTTGCCAAGCCGGCTGCCAGACCCGAGTTCTGCATACCAACTTCGATTGCGGTCGTACGAGCTGCACGGTAATCGCCGCCCGAGATACGGCCTGCGAAGTATCCGAAGAAGTAGCCCAGCAGGTTGTGGAGGATGACCACGACGAAGACGATGAGTGCGGATTCCATGATCTTGTCGGCGGACTTGCCAACGACTGCTGCCAGCACGTAGGAGATGCCAAGGACCGAGATCCAGGGAAGAGCCGGGAGGATCTTTTCAACGTAGCGACCGGCAAGCATACGGACGACGATGCCTGCGACGACGGGGATCAGAACGATCTGAACGATTGCGAGCGCCATGCTCTTTGCATCAACGGGCATGTACTGACCGGCCAGCCACTTGGTGAGAAGGGGGGTCATGAAGGGCGCCAGAAGAGTGGAAATCGAGGTCATGGTCACCGAGAGTGCAACGTCACCCTTAGCCAAGTAAGAGATGACATTCGAGGCAGTGCCACCCGGGGCACAACCGACCAAGATGACGCCGGCTGCAATTGCCGGATCGAGGTGGAGCAGCTTGGCCAGAAGAAAGGCAACTCCAGGCATGATCACATACTGCGCGATAACACCGACGATGACGGGCAGGGGGCGCTTCACGACAAGGGCAAAGTCGGGAAGGGTCAGGGTCAAGCCCATGCCGAACATGATGATGCCCAGGCCGATGTTCACACCCGAGGCGAGCTTTGCTGCATGGGTCGGGAAAATCAGACCCAGAGCGAATGCCGCAATAATGATGAGCGGAAATACGGTAACCGCAATGCGGGCAGAACGATCTTCTTGAGAAAGCTCGGGCTTGGCGGCAACCGAGGATGGGACGGTTTCTTCGCGTGTATCGTTTGTTGACATACCTATAACATTGCGCCGAGAATTCAGTTCGCGAAAATTTCATCTCAGAGCATGGGATATCGGTGAGCGCGGGCACATTTTCCGCGTATTTCTTAGGTTTCCCTAAGTGAATAGGCCCACTACACTGTTGCCCATGAATCAACGTGGCTCGAAGATGCGAAGCTTGGTCCGGCACGGGTGGCTCTCAAACGAACACGGCGCCTGGGTCATGACCATTCTTCCGATCGCTGTCGGAATATGCACTGTCCATCCCCAGCCCATTCAATTCCTGCTCCTTGCAGCCTGGACCGCCGCCTATTGCAGCTTCCATGCTCTGAGCCTGTACTGGTCAGCCTCTCCCAAGCGCCGCCGCACCTACCTTCCGGCTTTCCTCACCTGGGCGAGCATAGCTGTCGTGTGCGGGGTTCCGATTATTGTCATGCGCCCGCATGCCATCGCACGGATCATCATTCCCATCACCCTTTTTTGCGCAGTTGCGACTTACGAGGCCTTCCGCAAGCGCCGCCGCTCCATTGCCTCCCATGTGTCGAGCGTTCTTGCGAGTTCGTGCACCCTCCCCCTGTCGATCTGGATTACCTCAGAGAGCTATTCGCAGTACAAACTGTGGTGCGCAGCGGTAGCCGTCGCCGCCTACATGCTGGGGTCTATCGTCTACGTCCGCTCCCTCATCCGCGGGGCAAATAAGCCATCGGTGTATATCGTCTCCGTTGCCTGGCACTTGGCACTTGTGGTCGCATGCCTGATCGGAGTGCTCATGCATGTTCTTCCCGGCGGAGTACTTCTGGCTTTCGTCGTGATCGCCCTGCGCGCGATCCTTATCCCCGCACTGCGTAAGATCAAGCACCTCAAGATCCCTCCCCTGATCATCGGTCTTGGGGAATACGTCTCCTGTGCCTGTCTCTTCTCGGCGGTCCTGGCAATCGTCGCCTAGTCGACTATTACCCGATCGGCGATAATGGGGCGTATGAACTTTATTCTGCGTCTCATTGGAACGGCGCTGGGCCTATGGGTCTCAGCTGCTCTTGTCCCGGGAATTACCATTGCGCGCGGTACATCCCTAACGGAAACCGTCGTCATCTTGGGTTTGATTGCACTGGTATTCACCGTCGTAAACTCCATTGTTCGACCTCTCATTCAGATTCTTACCTTCCCGCTCTACATCCTCACCTTCGGCCTTTTCGCCCTGATCACAAACGGCATTGGCTTCCTGGTGGCGGGTTCGATTGCAGACTCCATGGGCCTGCCCTTCTCCGTTTCCGGCCTTGGCGCGGCCGTCATTGGTGCCATCATTACCGCTGTTGTCTCCTCGCTTTTTGGAGGACTCACGGGCGCTAAGAAGAAGTAATTCACCAGTGCCGTCTGGCCTCGAGCCACTTCTTAAGAAACTCGGCGGGTATCAAAAATGTAGGAACGCGTGCGCGTCGCCTCGGTGATACCCAGCCGAGTTCTTCTTTCCTCTTCCCAGTGAAGCACGTCCTCGATATTGCGATAGCGGCTCGCGTCCACCGATTCGCACTCTCGAATTGCTTCGGTGTAGGTCGCAATATCGTGAGCGGCAATGGGATTGTCCTGCCCTTGTTTCCTCTCTAAGTGCTCACTGTCAAAATGCAGGGTCAATGCGTGGCCGCGATTCGCATTCGCTCCACCGTCAAGTGCGGGGACAATGTCACGCGTGTTTTCCATATTCAGCATGGGAACACTTGAGTCGGGATGGAATCCCGCGACCGGTGACCCTGCGGTCAGCACCGAGGCAACGCGGTAGTGCGAGCGCACCTGCGGATCTGCGGCCAACTGTGCGGCAATAATCCCACCTTGAGAGTGACCCACAAACTCAACGGGCTCATCGGACTTGATCCCCGCCATATCCATAGAAGTTTTTACTGCCCTGAGCTGATCGGAATTCGATTGCCCAACTGCTTGAAGATTCGTCAGCATATCTTGGGGATTATCTTCGCCCGGCCCCCACTTTTGCGTCCCCCTGATCATGACCGACCACGCTCGATGCTCCCTTCCATCACTGTCTACCGTCACGTGCTGAAGAATTTCAATTTGCCCCTCGTCTGCACTGGAGCGAAGTTGCCCGATACGTTCCAACGCCTCCGAAGCCTTCAACGGGGTTTCGACCTTCTCCAGCTTGGAACCCGCCTGGGGACGCGAAACCTGCGATTGAGGAGAGGCAGTATGCGGTGGATAAGCTGCTACAGCGTTAACCGCATAGACGACCGCGCCGAAAGAACCGCAATATTCCGTCGGGCGCCCTCCCTGCGCAACTCCCAAGAGTACTTGGCTTGTCGGCCCAGACGGCGCGTCATCGGGAAGGTTCTGCGCTGAAATCCTCACCCCCGAGTGCCGACCAAACATCAACCATCCCATTGCTGCATACAGCGTTGACATCTGTGCAGCAGCATCTCGAGTAACCTCAACGTCCGAACGCGATGAAGTCCCATTGACCAGCCGAGATAGTTCAGCAACATCCATTTGTGTACGTAACCCCAAAAACGCATCCGATGGCTGGTAAACAAAGGACAACCCATGGGTGCTAATCGTTCCTATCCCATGAAAGACGCCAAGCGGCGCAAAGAGGAAAGGAGCATAAGGATTGAGGTATTTGCCCAGACCTGCGATCTTTCGCGATGCCGTCAATCCTCCCGCCCACGAAAGCTCTCCCATGCTGCCGCCCAGCCTGCGCACGGTTTTCTGGTAGGAAGCGGCGTCGGCCTCGGCAGCGGCATGGATGGACGCAACGTAAGCAAGCCTGTCCGCACAACTACCAATCTGCTCGCTCAGTTGTGCACCCAGAGCACACAGACGTTGCAAAGCGCCCCCACACTGATGTGCACACAACTCCTGATTGAGCGAATGCGCCGCATCGAGCTGACTATCAAGGGCCTCGCGAATCCTTCGCAGGAATAGAACATCATCGACAAGCGCCTCAGTATCGATGCGCGTTGTATCCGAAGAAACCACCATCCATGACACGCACTGCCCACTCATGTCTGAGCCCCCGCTGCCGCGCTCTCAATTTCGGCTAGGTCGCGCACTTCGATTGCCAACGCCGCCCACACCCGACAGTCATTGCGAATCTGCTCAATTTCTGCGCGCGCCCCTTCACTTCCCTGCCCCGTCCACGAATCAAAAGAATGAGCACGCAGTTCTTCGCTGATCGCAACGCAATTGTCTTCAATCACCTTCAGTGACTGGCACACCGCAATGAACCACATGAGCTCAGCCTAAAATTGCCTACCCCGCCCCCACAGAGCGCACCAAAAATCTGTGGAAAACGCCGATGACGGTGCATCCCTGTGGATAGACCTTCCCTCTGACGCGAGCGCCCGCATGGCACGATGCCGCAGGTCTGAGATGATTAAGACATGACATCGCAGCAGGAATCCATGTTTTCACCCGAGACCGGATATGCAGACTTGGCAGCAGCAGGCCAAGCTTTGTCGCCCCTCGATGGCCGCTATCGCCAGCACACGCAGGAACTGACCCAGTACCTCTCCGAGGCCGCGCTCAACCGCACCCGCATCTATGTTGAGATCGAGTGGATGATTGAGCTACTTCGCCGCGGGGTCATTGCCCACGCTCCCTTGCTCTCTGACGCTGAGGTCGACTACTTGCGCGCGCTTCCGCGGGAATTCAACGCTGATTCCATTGCCGAACTCGCCCAAATCGAAGCCGAAACCCGTCACGACGTCAAAGCAGTCGAGTACTACATCGACAATCGACTTGAAGAAGCGCGTTCCCTCCTTGGTCCCGATACGGTCCTTCCCCAGCTGCGTCCTCTGGTTCACATCTTCGCGACCTCCGAAGACATCAATAACCTTGCACACGCGCTGAACATTCAAGCCGCAGTCCGCCAGGTCTGGTTGCCGCGCGCACGTGGACTTCTCGCGCGCTTACTTGATTGTGCCGAGGCCGGCGCCGGTATCCCCATGCTTGCGCGAACACACGGTCAGCCGGCGACTCCGGTCACGATCGGCAAGGAATTGGCTGTCTTCGTCTACCGACTTTCCCGCCAAATTTCACGCATCGAAGACACTGAGTACCTGGGGAAGATGAACGGTGCGACGGGCACCTGGGCAGCGCACCGCGTCGCCTTGCCCGCTGTCCCGTGGCCACTGCTCACGAAGGACTTTGTTGAACGGCTGGGATTGTCGTGGAATCCGCTGACAACTCAGATCGAGTCCCATGACTGGCAAAGCGAACTCTACAGCGATATTTCGCGCTTTGGTCGCATCGCCCACAACCTTGCAACGGATTGCTGGACCTACATTTCCATGGGCTACTTCCACCAAAAGTTGGGTGCTCAGGGTTCCACGGGCTCTTCGACGATGCCTCACAAGGTCAATCCGATTCGCTTCGAGAATGCTGAGGCTAACTTTGAGATCGCCTCATCTCTTCTTGAAACGCTTGCGGCAACCCTGGTGACCTCGCGACTTCAGCGTGATCTCACGGATTCGTCAACCCAGCGTAATATCGGCGTTGCCCTTGGCCACTCTCTTGTCGCAATCGATAATTTGACCCGCGGCCTTGAGGGCATTGAGTTGAACGCCCAGATCATGTCCGCCGAGCTCGATGAGCATTGGGAAGTGATTTCCGAGGCCATTCAGCAGGTGATGCGTCTTGCTTCCCTTGAGGGACGTCAGGGGATGGACAACCCTTATGAGCGCATGAAGGAACTCACTCGCGGACACGATATCGACGCCACTCGCCTGCGCGATTTCGTTTCATCGCTGGATCTTCCTCAGGACGCGAAAGACCGACTGATGGAGCTCACTCCCGCGAGTTATACCGGGTATGCCCCAGACATGGTTGAGTGGATCAGCGCCGAGTAGAGTCGCTTCCCGCTTCCTTAGGCGGGTGTCCATCCTCGGTCGATAGCCGGGGCTCCGAGTCGTTCGAAGAGTTCTTCGGGGCGTACCTGGAGCGCAGAGTAGCCGAGGTCCCGCATATCGACTGTGTCTTCGCCATTGACGCTCATGCGTCCTTGGATGCCGATTGGTGCAATTTCGGGGTTCTTCCACACGGCGCGCACCACAGCCTCAAGGAGCTTCCGGGCAAAGTCGACGCGATCATCATCTATTGGCTGATTTTCTTCCATGTTGATCGAAAAGCTCACCATGGTCGGTTTCCCAAAACCTTCGTTGACCTGAACCTGGCAACTTGTACACACCCACTGCGGCGTACTTTGTTCAAGCGCGTCTTCGATCAAGGCTTGGAAACGTTCGGATCGCCCGCTTCGATCCGTCGGACGCAAGCGCGTGAGTGCCGCCCCCACCCCGAGGCTTGCCACACCCAAGGCGGCAAGACCGAGTCGGTTGGATATACGAGGAAGTGAAATCTGCTCTGCCCCTTGCTGGACAATCCCAAGGATTCGCGCAATTGAACGATTCTGCGCCATCAGTTCCCCCCGTGAGAATTGTGGTCACCATCAGCTGCGGTGTCCTGCGATTGAGCGGTGTCAAGGACATTCACCCTGGCCCAGACACTTCCGTGCGGGTCATCGAGTTCTTGCCAAATGTCATAGAGACGAACGCGCGTGGGCTCGCCATCACGGGGCAGCATTTCTTGCAGTGCGCGGATCGCCTGTCCCACGCGGTCCCATCGCGTGACCTCTGACCTGCGTTCCAAGCGGCCAACCGTCTCGGTGTAGGTCGACGAGGAGTGTGCATAGTACAGGGGTTGTATCCGCGGCTGAGTCAGGTTTCGTCCAACCATGACCCGTTGATCGCGGATACGTGCGCCAGCTCCATCAGTCGATGGGACAACATCTTGATCGTGTGCGACATCCACCATGACGACATCGGAACGCAGACATGCCCGGTGCCCCGGCGACCCAAGCCCCAAAATCCCCTGGACCTTGACCCCGACATCTTCGGGGGGCAAACTTCCCAGATTGACTGCAATGAGGCCACCCTGCGAGTGGGCAACGATGATGATGGGCTCGTTTGCGTAGTCGGATGGAACGATGCCGTCTTCACTCATTGCTTGGTGAAGAGCGCGAATAATGCCCATTCGCATGGATGAGCTCAGTCCCAAAGCTTCGCGGATATTGGTTTCCATATCCGCGGGGTTAGGGGTCGATGGCGTATCAAAGTGGTTCGTTCCCGGAATCGACACTAACCAGCGCCGCTGCTCACCTTCGCCGACCCTGGTGATTTTGATCGATTGACCGTACGTTCCCGCCCAGTACAGGTCATCAATATCTGCCGCCATATCCTGAAGAGAGCGCGGAGCCCACAGGCGATGGGCCGAAGATGTGGGATGTCCGGGATACTCGATGATCTCCGGCCCCATCTCAGAGTCAAAGTACTTATCCGCGTGAGCGGCTCCACCCGTCATTTGCCCCAGGGATGTTCCCGCAATGAGCATCCCTGCCATCAGCGCTTCGTAGCCATTTCGAGGCGTCACTTGGGCAAGACGCTGAAGCTTCCCACTGCGATCCCATCCCACGATCGCATCGAATGCGGCTGCCGCATGAACGATCGCACCGGCTGTTCCTGCGATCGATGCGAGTACGCGCACGAAAAGAACATCGAGTCCGGGTTCGCGGAAGAAGATCGACTGAGACTGTTCCGAAACTTCCTCACCCAGACGGTCAGATTGCATGCGCAAACGGCTGCGAATATCCGTGGGAAGAAATCCCATTGCCGAGGCCGCACCAACCGCGAGCGCTGAAAGGAGCTTGGGGGCAAGTGGGATCAGCTTCACGCGCAGGTAGAAAGAGGAGAGGGAGTGCGGGGCACGCCTGCGTGCGTAGTAGTTGCGATAGCGTCGCGTTTTCATGAATCCCTCCTATCCCTTCACGATAGCCTAACCCCGCATGGGTGCAGGTGGGGACAGTTTGAGGTCATGCTACTGGATTCATAGTCATATCCGCTGTTAGAATTTTCCAGAATGTCTCGCGCTTTTCCGCGAAATTTGGCAGCCCGTAGAAAGAAGACCTCCATGAAGCGTTCGTCATACCGCGTATTCGCACTGTGCAGCGTTCCCGTACTCGCCGGTGCAATTCTTGTCGGCGGCGGCAGTTTCCACAGCTCACAGGCGTCAACTGACATCCCGATTTCGGTCTCGGGCGAGGTTTACACTCCCGGAAGCGACATCGTGACTCTACCCGCCGATGTTGATCCCGCACAGCGTGCCGCCCTTGTCTGCCGTGGAGCTTCTCCCAAGGACAGCTACGCTATTGGCTTCCAGGGCGTTCTTGATATGACCAATGTGTGGACAAATTACGAACGCATGGCTACCTATGGCCGCTTCATGGATCCCGCTGCTTTCAACCGTTTGGTCATCACTGGTGAGTGGACGACCAGCATGACCGTTGACACGAATGATGTCGATATCGACACTGCCGCTTACACGGTCGAGGCAGTACAAGAGCAGTTCGAGAAGGCCAATGCCGCAACTGGTGAGGCTTTCTCAAAGGCAATGCGCGTCCAGAGCGTTTCGGTCGTGAATGGTACCTTCTCTGCGACCTACCGCCTCATGCACCAAGACGCCAGCGGAAATTGGGTCGATGGAACCACAGCCGGCGCCTTGGACAATGCATCCATGCGTCCTAACAAGGTGTACTTCCCGAGCCTCGAAGGAAGCCTGACGGTTTCTCAGGCGCGTATGAATGCCTCCGCAAGCTCATCGATTCAGGCAACCTCTCCCAGCGTCACCGGTAGCTTGGATATTCCCGCCCTTGCCGGGGTTCGTTTCCTCGCTGGCGTGCGCCCCGTGAACTTCACCAACGGTGTGGGGGCTCCTGTCACCATCGAGCTCAAGCAGCAACCCTCACTCACGGTCACCTACTCCTCCGATGATGCGGCACATGCGCTTCCCGTGGAGATCACCGCAATGGAGTACACACAAGAAGGCGCGATTGGATCTGCTCCCGTCACTGACTTGCCTCGCCCGGCAAAGACTGTCGTCGACACCGCTGATATCCAGTGGGATTGGAAGGCAAATGCGGGTATGACTCGCACTCAGTCCGCCTGCGGTGGCGTCACCTACAACACGAAGTGGACCCCGACCATCAAGCAGAATCCTTCCCCGGCTCCTAACGGGACCACGACACCTGCCTCCATCACTGGCTCAACAGCTCCTTCGACGAACCCGAAGAGCCCCTTGGCGCGCACAGGTGTGGCTGACTTCGTCCTTCCGCTGGGCGGCCTGCTCGCCCTCGCAGGTGTGGCCACCGTTGCTACGACGCGTCGGCGCGCATAACTGATTGCGCGCACGAGGCACCCGCGGCCTCGGCACTCAGCAAAGTCACTGTCCCCCTACTTCGGCACCGCTTCGGAGTGGGGGGACAGACATTTTTCCCCTCTTGACGCATATACCCCCCGGGGGTATATTTCGAAACATAAGGAGGATCACTATGGCTCACGGATACACCGAAGAAACCGAGCATTACCTCAAGCGCCTACGCAGAATCGAAGGCCAGCTCAGGGGTCTGCAGCGCATGGTTGCAGAGGACACCTACTGCATTGATGTCCTCACGCAAATCTCTGCAGTGCAGTCCGCTCTGGACTCCGTCGCACTGGGCCTCCTTGAAGACCACATGAACCACTGCGTTCTTCACGCCGCTCAACACAGCGAAGAAGAAGGACGCGAAAAGATCCAAGAAGCCACAAAGGCAATCGCGCGACTGGTGAAGTCCTAAGCGCACACCACACGTTTTCTCCTCCGTTTCCACCACCAAAGAAAGGCGCCATCATGGCACAGGAAATTGATCGCACTGTCGAGCTCTCCATCAACGGAATGACCTGCGGACACTGCGTCGCATCGGTCACCGAAGAACTCAAGGAGGTTCCCGGCGTTCTCGATGTTGAGGTCATCCTTAACTCCGGCGCGACCTCGAAGGCGACCGTCGTCACCAACACCGAACTCGACGACAACGCCCTGCGCGACGCCGTCTCCGAGGCCGGCTTCGAACTGGTCGGAATCACTCGCGACTTCTGACCCCTAACTAACCGGGGGCGCCGCCAGGTGCCCCCCGGAATATCCCACGAACCACATACGACAGAATCGCTCAGAATGACTCCCGAAACTCGCCACACATCACCCGATACCGAAAGCGAACACTTAGGAGACGGCTTACTGCGCCGCGCTGCGGATCTACGCAACCGCTTCCTTGTGACCCTCCCTTTCACCATCATCGTTCTGGGCCTGTCCATGGTTCCTCCACTTCAGTTCCCCGGCTGGCAGTGGGTCGTCGCTTTCGCCTCGCTACCCGTCGTGATCTGGGGTGCCGCCCCCTTCCATCGCGCTGCCTTCCAGGCGGGACGCCATGGATCTTCGACCATGGATACCCTGGTCTCCCTCGGTGTCATCGCCTCGAGCCTGTGGTCGTGGTATGCCCTGCTCTTTGGCGGCGCAGGCATGATCGGCATGCGCATGCATATGTCGCTCATCCCCGCGAGCAGCCACGCAACGCACGCAGAAATCTACTTCGAGGGTGCCTGCGCAATCGTCACTTTCCTTCTAGCCGGCCGACTGATGGAGGCACGGACGCGCTACCACTCCGGTGACGCCCTGCGCTCCCTTCTAGAACTTGGTGCGAAGGACGCAATCCTCGTTGAAGGAAGTGGCGCGGATCGCCAGTTCCGCACCATCCCCGCAGCTGAACTTCGCGTCGGAAACCTCTTCCAGGTTCGCCCCGGAGACAAGGTTGCAACCGATGGCATCGTCGAAGAGGGCACCAGCGCCCTGGACACCTCACTGATGACGGGCGAATCACTCCCGCGCGAAGTATCCCCCGGCAGCGCGGTCACGGGAGGCACCCTCAACACCTCGGGTGCCTTGATCGTCCGTGCGACCGCCGTCGGCTCAGAGACTCAGCTGGCCCACATCGGCCAGATGATTACCGAGGCCCAGGCAACGAAGGCTCCCGTCCAACGTCTTGCCGACCGCATTTCTTCGGTCTTCGTTCCGACGATTATCGCCCTCTCCTTACTGACTTTGGCGGGCTGGCTCCTTGCCGGAGCCGGTATTCAAAGCGCAATCACTGCAGCCGTTGCTGTCCTGGTTGTTGCCTGCCCCTGCGCTCTTGGTCTGGCCACTCCGACCGCACTTCTTGTGGGTTCGGGTAAGGCCGCCCAGATGGGTATCCTCATTTCTTCGGCTGAGGTCCTTGAGCGCACGCGCAGTATCGACACGATCCTCCTTGATAAGACCGGCACGTTGACCAAGGGCGCGATGTCATTGGAGTCCGTGATCCTCCCCGATGGAAGCGCGAATTCCCCCGATGCCCAGGCCAGCGTGGATGCACTGAGCGTGACCGCCTCGCTGGAGTCGGCCTCGGAGCACCCGATTGCCCGCGCGCTCACTACCGCCGCCCGCGAGCGCGATCTTTCCTCGCACCCGGTTCGCGAGCTGCGCAACCACCCCGGACTTGGGGTTTCCGCGCTCGCCGAGGACGGCGCACTCCTTCTGGCCGGCCGCGTGAGCTGGCTGGGTGAGCTCGGTATTTCCCTTCCTCAGTCCGCGCTTTCCGCCATTTCCGAGGCCGAGGCCACGGGAGCGACCGTTGTGGCCAGCGCGCGCGTTGAGGGGTGGCAGGAAAGCTCCTCCACCGAGGACGCCTCGGCGCAAGCTTCACAGCCCGCAGAAGAGGCCGAGGACGGCGGAATCATCGTCGATATGGCTGTGGGCGGCATGACCTGCGCCTCCTGCGTGCGCAGGGTTGAGCGCAAGTTGGGCAAGCTCGATGGTGTTCATGCGCAGGTTAATCTGGCAACTGAGAGTGCTCGAATCACCCTCAAGCACGATTACAGCGACGCTGAGCTTGAAGAGGTCGTCAAGGCAGCGGGCTACGAGCCGCAGGTGCGTTCGCGTCGGCTTGCTTCCGCTCAAGCACCCACAGCGACACTCACGGCCCAGACACGCGAACTTCCCGAGCACCTTAACGGAGTGCTACTGGGTGCTTTCGTTGTGCGTGACACGGTGAAAGAGTCGTCGAGGGATGCGATTGCCCAGCTGAAAGCCCTGGGGATCACTCCAACTCTGCTCACTGGCGACCATGAATCTGCAGCACGTTTTGTTGCCTCGCAGGTGGGGATTGACTCGGTTATTGCAGGAGTTCTTCCCGCAGATAAGCGCGATGCGGTGATGCGCCTTCAAGAAGAGGGCCACCAGGTCGCCATGGTCGGTGACGGCGTCAATGACGCGGCCGCTCTGGCACAGGCCTCAACTCAGGGATTGGGTATTGCCATGGGCTCGGGTGCCGATAGTGCAATCGCTGTCGCCGACATGACGCTGGTGAGCTCGGACCCGACGATGGCTGCCGCCGCGATTCGTATCTCGCGCGCAACACTGAAGGTCATCAAAGAAAACCTCTTCTGGGCCTTCTTCTACAATGTCATCATGATTCCGCTCGCGATCTTCGGGCTTCTCAACCCGATGCTCGCTTCGGCTGCGATGGCCATGTCCTCGGTGTATGTTGTCCTCAACTCCATGAGGCTGCGTCGCGCGCACTGAAAAGTATCACTCTCATGCAGGTGCCCCCGCGATTTCTCGCGGGGGCACCGTGTGTCTTGACTGAAATGACGCTCAATCAATTTGCGTAAACGTTTCTAGTTGACGCGCTGAGCGACCTGGAAACCGCCCGAGTTGTAAATCAACTTATAGGTGGAACCGGGGGTGTGCTCCTTGCGCGTAGGAAACCGCCTCAACGTTCTTCTGCTCTCCCCACGCAGCACCGCGCTGATCAACAACAACGTAATCCACGGCAACATCCTTCGCGGATCCCACCCAATAGACCTCATGATCGGGGATCAGATAGGCGAGCAGGGTCAGATCCGTTTCGACATTGGCATTTTCCGGGATCAATGAATTGATCTCCTCGACCTGAGCCATCCTCGGGCTCACTGCTCCAAACCCGGGGTTCGTCATCTTCCACATGGGAAGCTGCGGGGCCGTGATGAGCGCTGCCGCACAGGGAATCGCCAAGGCAACCGTGGCGACGAAGGGACGCTGTCGGCTCATCACCCAGCCCAGGCCTCGTGAAATATCAGATTGCTCGCGCTCACTCCACCTGCGGTGAGCGTCCAAGAGCGCGCCCAGAAGGATCGGCACCAAAATCGCGTTGTAGTGCCAGTGCTTCCAATCCCAGTAGTAGTCGACGGAACCGAGGAAACGCCATGCGATGGTCGGTAGGATCACCCAGAACCAGGGCGAGGCCAGACCAATAATCCCCGCACCCAAGACAGCCATGGCAATCACACCGAACTTTTGTGAGGGCCACAGAGCCCTCTCGATCAAGGTGACGTTTCCGCGGCCCTGCGAACCATCGAGACTGTAAGCCCAGGTTCCTGAAGCGTTGAAAGCGGGCAGAAGGAGCTTAATCGTCACGACGAAAGCGATGACTCCGAAAGCCGCAAAAAACAGGGGGTACGCGAAGCTCTTGATTGAATCCCTGCCTCGCCACGACAGAATCAAGCCGATCATCATGATGGTGAGGCCAAGGTCTTCCTTAACCAGAACAAGCGGCGCAGACCATGCCATCGTTGCCACCCAACGGCCTTCAACGAAAGCGGCCGAGGCCCACGCAAGCATGGGGAGCGCGAAGGCAATTTCGTGGAATTGGGAGGAGACAGCGCCTTGGAAACCCCATGCGGTCACGTAGCCGATACCGATAATCGAGGCGAGGAGCCATCCTGCCTGCTTTGTCGCGAGGCGAACCAGCGGCCACGCTGAAACCGCAATCAAAAGATCTTGAACAACCAGCAGGGTCAATCCTGAGGGGAAGAAGCGATAGATCGGCCCCAAAAGCACCAAAATCGGGTGGAAGTGATCGCCCAGCAGGTTGTATCCGGGGCCTTTGACGGGAACGATCGGCGCCTGGAAGTGACTATAGGATTTCGCGGCTTCGGTGAAAATAGCCAGATCCCACGAGGGGACATCAAGCGAGCGCCACTGTCCCACAGAGAAAGTGATGTATAAGCAGGCACCGAGCAGGACCGACAGGGCCGCGGGAAGATAAGCCGAAAGCAGCTCTAAGGGGCGCCAACGGGTACCTTTTTCAGACATTAACTGACTTCTCCTGGATGTGATTGGGAAATCGGAGTGTGTTCGGGATCTGGGAAGGGAATGCCCACGCGCTGCGCCGAAACTGGAGTGCGATAGCGTCGACGGAGGCGAACCTTACGCAACGCAAGCATCGTCGAAGTCCACGCGACATCGGCTAGGCTCGCCGGCCGGTTCAAAGCGACCAGGCTATGGTCATCACCCGTGTGCTCAAAAGCGCAGGGCAATTCGATAGCGGTCATCCCCAAAGCGAGCAACCGGACCTTCATGTCCAGTTCTAGGCCGTAACCATTGGCAAAAGGCATGATCGCGTTGAGCGCCTCGCGGGTGATACACAGCTGTTCGGACAGGGGCGCTTGAGAATCCCAACCCGTTTGGCGGCGAATCGTATTGTGTGCGAGGCGTTGCGCGGCGGTCTCTTTGCGCGCACTGCTCGGATCCTCGCTGCCAAGGCCCGCGGGAACGGCGCAGGCAAGGTCCGCACGGCCGCTGGAAATGGCCTCGACAAGGAAAGCCGCATCCACGGCACTCTCCCCTAGGTCTCCCGAGAGGAAGAGGATGTGTCGACCGGGCGCATCAACGCGGTCACGCATTGCGGCAACCTTAACGCCCGTTTCGCGTGCCGAGGCCCGGCCTCGGGGAACGGAATGGCGAACGACAACCGCACCTGCTGCGCGTGCGTACTTTCCCGTCTCATCATCGGAACCATCATCGATGACGATGAGCAGGTCAACGCCCGGGATTGCTCGGCATGCGCGCACGGTCGAGGCGATCTGGCGGCCGACATTGTGGGCGCAGATGATCGCCGCGACCTTCTGGGAAGGTGAGGGTTCGACGGATTGAGCGGGAGTCACCCTGCTAGTTTATCCCGACCTTCCCCCGGGATCGGTTAGCGGATCGTCACCTGGCGCGAAACGAGGCCCTGGCGCGCGCGACGTTCGTCTGCACTCAGCGGGGTGGTGTCCTTCAGCGCCTTCTCAACGTTTTCCGCAAGAGCCTTCGCTTCTTGAGCTACGTCTTCGGCCGAAGCGCCCTCAGCGAGCTCGAAAACCGGGATTGCCAGGCCGCATGCGCGGAAAGCTCCGACGAAGCGCGAACCTTCGCCCAAGCGCGCATTTCCTACCGCCTGCAAACGTGCCAGCGCATCAAAAAGCTTGTGCTCAGGAGCAGCAGACACGTAGCGGACGAAGTTGCGGTTCATTTCGCACCAGTACATGCCCTCGGTTCCGGGAACTGCAACGGTGGGAACGACGTCGGCGCGGTTCTGTTCGAGCGCGTCGCGCATTTCGGGGGTGAGTTCCTGATTCGGATCGAACCAGTAGCCGAAGTCGGCGGTGATCTCCATGTCGCTAAACGCCTTCGGATCAACAATGTCCTGAAGGCGAGGGGCGGGCTCACGCACATCAATATCGATGACGCCGTCGACACCGTCGGACTGTGCCTGAAGGGCAGCAAGAAGAGCTGCGGCAACGTCGTGGGAGAGATCGCCCGAGTTCGAGCGCGTCTGTAGTCCAACGAGGATGCGCCCATCGGGGCGGATCATCGCAGGGTGGCCGTCGGGCAGAAGGGTGACGATGTCGAACTCTGCACCGCCGTGCTCTTCGGTGGTGCGCCCGCTCAGCACTGCGCAGGGGATAATTTCGCGCATTGCGACCAGTTCAACCTCGTTGGGTAGCCCTTCGAAGGGGCGTTCCACGAAGGGGATCGGGGGGCGGTATGCCGGTTGATCCGCGCTGACTGCTACTTTTTTACGACGTGAGGCTTTTCCCATGGGGCTATCGTAGCGGTTTTCCCAGCATTCACGAGGCCGAAGCTCGCAGAGGCGGGAAGCTATCTCTTCGTCGTCACTTCCCCACCCGAAACGCCTGCGTCATGCGGATTCGGCGCGGTCGCCTCGATGATGAGGGACTGAAGAGTGCCGATCAGGGAAAGTTCTTCGTTCGTTAGAGCTTCGCTTGCGCCTCGTTCAATGAAAGTGAGTACGACGGAAGCGTAGATATCGGAAGCCAGGGGAAGGAGGGATTCCTTGATACGGCCGCGTGCCCACTGGTCAAAAACCGTACGACACATGTTCGCGATCTGTGCGCTCAGGTCTCCTTCAGCCCCACGACGCAACGAAAGGAGCGTCTTGAGCTCGTGACCGTTTTGTGCGTAGAAATTTGCGAGGTCGTGGCGGAGTTTTTCGGGATCGCTCATTCGAGTGTCCTGCAGCCACAGGCCTTTGATCGCCGGAGTCATTTGCTTGATGAAAAGTGTGACAACTTCTGTAAGGACGGCATCTTTGTCGACATAGTGGTTATAAAACGTTGTTCGTGAAACCAATGACGCGGTACATATATCGGTCACAGTGACCTTGTCGTAGGGTTTGTTTTCACAAACGGCAAGGAAGCCTGCGCGGATCGCTCGACGAGTCTTTCGGATACGGAGATCCGTATTTTCATCACTCGCGTCAACTTCATTCAAAGACATGATGATCCGATCATTTTCCGTGTCGTTTCATAGTTATCCTACCGTTTAAGGACAACGTGTTCATTATCGAACATATTGTTAGGTTTTGTGCGTTTTATCCTGCGATTACACGATATAGGCTGCTTTCATGTTCGTTAAGTACACCGGTAATCGCCAATTCGATCTGCAACTCAACCGCGTATTTAATCCGCTTCTCAACCGAGAAGGAATGGATGCCGTCTCCACAGATCTCTTGCCTCGCATCAAGTCCACTCACGACATCACAAGGCTAGCGCTCCAATCGGCACGGCATTTCGACAAAGTGGACGACGCAGATGCAGCGTGGCGCCTCTATGAACTTGCCGCCTTCTACCTGCCAAGAAATGATCCACACAAACAAGAGTCTATTGACTCGATGTCACGTCATTTCGATTGCGCCTATGCAGATCAAGGCTTCACTCGCCACAAGATCCCCTATGGCGGTGGCAAACTAACAGCAATGCGTTGGCAAGCCGATTCGATGGATCGAAAGACCGTCGGCGCGAATAGCCCTCGCACCCTCATCATGATGAATGGTTTCGACGGTTACGCCGAAGAAATCATGAGCTTTGCTATGCACTTTCCCACTCGCCCCTTCGACATCATCGTCTTCGACGGACCAGGACAGGGGCATACGGCACTGGCAGGAATGCCTTTGGAACCACAGTGGGAGCGCCCAACTGCCGCGGTCTTAGACTTCTTCGGAATTGAAAGTGCTGCTGCACTGGGAGTTTCTTTTGGCGGTTACCTAGTCATGCGCGCTGCGGCATATACCCCACGTATTAGCCACGTCATTGCATTCGACATGATGTACCGCCTTCTGGACGGGCTAACGATGCCGCTACCTCGCGCACTGCGTCCAGCAATTGATGGATTCATCGATAGATCAGAGCCTGAATGGCTCATCAACACAAGCATGAGGGTTTTGCCCCACATGAATGCCGATCTGGCATGGAAGCTCCAGCAGGCGCGTGATCTCACCGGATTACGTGTGCCCACCGATGTCTTAACGGCAATGGGAGCTTTCACTATGGCCCCATTGGAAGGAATGATCAACCAGCACTGCCTGGTTATGGCCGGAGATGCTGATCAGTACGTGCCTTTTGAACGCTTAGAGGATGTGCGTCGAGCACTACGAAATGCGGCAAGCCTTGATATCCGGGAGTTCCACGCCGCAGATGACCCGGATATGGCTGAGCATTGCCAACTTGGTGATCTTGACCGAGCTTTCGAGATTATGGGTGATTGGCTCACTCACACGCATGAGATGCGCACCAGCGCAAAATCGCCTGCATGACGGCGGCCGCACCATCGTTTTCGACTGCTGCCGCAACAAAATCGCTGTGAACGCGAATCTCCTCGGTGGCACCGCCCATGGCGACCCCGAAGGCCGCCCACTGAATCATGGCAATGTCGTTCGTGCCATCGCCAATAGCGACCGTTCCCTCAACGGGAAGCGAGAGATCCCGTCGGAGTTCATCAAGCCCACTGGCTTTCGTCACCCCGAGTGAACTGATATCAGCCCACGAGGTCCAACCAACGAAAACCTCGTGAGTCTTCGCGAAAGGCAGGGCACACAAGATACTTTCGAAAGCATCGCGGTCCAAAGCGGGCTCGCGAATGACGAGCTTGGGCGTGCGCATCGCTTTGAGTTCATCAACGCTCACCAGCTTGGTGTCTTCAACGATCTCCCCTTCGGGAAAACCTGTTGAAATCAAGCGAAGATTACGGTCTTCGACGGCGAAACGCGCATGCGGAAGAGTCTTCAACGCCTCGTCGATGACCTCGGCGGGGGAAAATTCGTGGCGATGCACAATCTCGTAGCCGGCCTCGTGAACGCGAGCAAGGATCGCACCATTGGAAGCAACGATCCACCCGCGGCGAAAACCCAGCAGCGGGAGAACTGGCAGGACCGCACCCATCGAGCGACCGGTCGCAATGACGACCTGCGCACCGGCGCGACTCAGCGCTGCAATCGATTCAACGACCTGTGCGCTGGCACCACTGGGACTCAAGATCGTCCCGTCGATGTCGAGGGCGACCATCACCTGCGTGATATCACGCGGGAAAGTGGAAGGAAGCGCATTGAGCGCCTCCTCCACAAGTTCCCCGAAAGGACGGGGAGCCTCACCGCTCAGCGGCGCCGTCAAATAGCTGGTCACACAGCCTCGTTACTTTGCGGCAACAGGCTCAAGAACCTCGAGGCCACCCAGGTAGGGACGCATTGCCTCGGGAACGCGGACCGAACCATCGGCCTGCTGGTGATTCTCAAGAATCGCAACCAGCCAGCGGGTGGTGGCCAGGGTTCCATTGAGCGTGGCCACCGCGGTCATGCCATCTTCGCGACGCTCACGAATACCCAAGCGACGTGCCTGGAAAGTCGTGCAATTCGAGGTCGAGGTGACCTCCATGTAGCGTTCCTGAGTCGGCAGCCAGGCCTCGCAGTCGAACTTGCGGGCAGCAGAAGTGCCCAGGTCACCGGCGGCCGTATCGATCACGCGGTAGGGCAGCTCAACCTTAGCGAGCATCTCTTCTTCCCATGCGAGGAAGCGTGCGTGCTCTTCTTCTGCATCCTCAGGACGGCAGAAGCTGAACATTTCAGCCTTGTTGAACTGGTGGACACGGATAATGCCTCGCGTATCCTTACCAGCCGAACCGGCCTCGCGACGGTAGCAGGTCGACCAACCCATGTAGCGCTTGGGGCCAGCGCTGAGGTCGAGGATCTCATCGGCGTGGTAGCCGGCGAGCGCAACCTCAGAGGTACCCGTCAGGTACAGGTCATCGGCGGGCAGGTAGTAGATCTCTTCGGAGTGCTCGTTGAGGAAGCCCGTACCACCCATGACCTGCGGGGTCACCAGGGTCGGAGTCATCATCGGCACGAAACCGTTGGCGACGGCCTGGTCCATGGCCATGGTCATGAGAGCGAGTTCGAGGCGTGCGCCCACACCCTTGAGGTAGTAGAAGCGCGCACCCGACACCTTCGCGCCGCGCTTGGTGTCGATCGCATCCAAGCCCTCACCCAGTGCCAGGTGATCCTGGGGCTCAAAACCTTCGCTTGCGAAATCACGAGGCGCGGGGCCCTCGTGGCGCAGGACAACGAAGTCTTCCTCGCCGCCGACGGGAACTCCATCGAGGACCAGGTTCGGGAGCAGGCGAGCGAGGCGATCGGCCTCGGCATCGGCAGCGTTTGCGGCGGCCTCGGCAGCCTTCACCTCATCGGCCAGTTCCTTCGCGCGTGCAAGGATCGCAGGGCGTTCCTCCGCTGAGGCGCGACCCACGGACTTGGAGACCTCTTTCTGGGTCGCACGCAGGGCCTCGAAAGACTGCAAGGCCTCGCGACGGGCGACGTCGGCTTCGAGGATCTGGTCAACAAGGGCGGGGTCAGCTCCGCGAGCGCGCTGTGAGGCGCGGGCGGGCTCAGGGTTTTCACGCAATGCACGCACATCAATCATGGGGCCATCTTAGTTCACGCACCCGCGTCAGTGCCGACGAATATCAGCGCGTGCGCCGATATGCCCTTTACACTTGCAGTATGCGTAAGTTTCATCCACCGTCGCCCTACTTGATTGCGCTGGCCGGAATCGCTGGCGCTGGCGTGACGGCTGGTGCTAAATACTTCATTCAATCTCGTGCTCGCCGCGCGCATCGTTCGGCGATTTCACTTCCCCCTGGCATCGCTGAGAATATCCGCCCCTGGGTGGTTTTTAATCCTTCCAAGCACGAGGATCCCCAGGCTTTCCGCAATTCGGTGACCATGGATGCGCGCGCTCTTGGCGTGCGAGACATTCACTTCCTCGAGACCACTATTGAAGATCCCGGTGTCTCTCAGGCACGTAAGGCCGTGCGCGCAGGTGCGACGCATGTGATTGCAGCCGGCGGCGACGGAACCGTCCGCGCGGTGGCCGCTGGTCTGGCTCACACCGGGGTGCGCATGGGCATCCTGCCCGAGGGTACGGGTAATGTTTTGGCCCGCAATCTTGGGCTTCCCTTGGATTCTCCCCTCGATGCTCTGGCAGTTGCTTTGGGTGAGTCCACTCGCAGCGTTGATTTGGCGTGGCTTCGCATGATTGACCCCGAGGAACGCTTTTCCCTTCCCTGCGAGGGAAAACTGCTCTCCGCATTAACTTCGGATTCTCGTCGTTCCACTGACGAGGCCGCACTTGCCTTGGACGACGAGTTCCCCTTTGTGACCTTGGCTGGGATGGGCTTTGACGGCGAAACAATGTCGAAGACGGACCCCGAGCTCAAGAAAACTATTGGCTGGGCGGCATATGTCATTTCAGCGGTGAACTCGCTTAATGTGCCCCGCATGGGTGCGCGCCTGAAGGGAAAGGGAGCTGACGGCAGTGATGTGTCAACACGATTCACTGCCCGTTGCGTTCTCTTTGCAAACTGCGGTGATTTGCCCGTCGTAACTTTGGCTCCCGAAGCTTCCTTACATGACGGTTTAGTCGATGTCATCGCTGTAGATACGCAGGTTGGTATTGTCGGTTGGGCGCACCTGTCTTTGAAGGTCTTTGGGCAAAGCTTGGGCTTGCCGGCCGTCAATATGCCCGCATCTCCCGCGGAGTTGTCATTTAGGCAGCTCACGGAAGGCGAGCTTTCCTTGGATCAAGCTGCCATTGTTGAAGTCGATGGCGATGCTATCGGTCGCTCACGCAAAGTTGGTGTGCGTATCGACCAGGGCGCGCTGCTGATCGCGGGCTGAACATTGCCGGGTAAACACCGACTGAAGGCCACCTCTCTATCCCCACACACACATTCCTGGTTTAGCTCACCCATTCCGGGCCTATTGCCGTTTTAAGGCGGTAGGTGAGTGAGCTAAACCAGGAATGGACGAGCTAAAACCGTCTGTGACGTGCGTGTGATCTCGCGGCGAGCTATGCGCTGCTATGCGCTATGCGCCGTATCCACGTGCGGTGTTAAACGCGGTACTACATTCGCGGTTTCCGAATACCAGGCTAGACACCGTAGACAAGAAAAAGGCCCAGCCGAAGCTGGACCTTTGGTGGTGGAGCTAACGGGACTCGAACCCGTAACCCCCTGCTTGCAAAGCAGGTGCGCTACCAATTGCGCCATAGCCCCAAAGGGGTTCCCCCAGATTTACGCCTGCGAGACGTCATCCGTAAGGGATGTCCACAGTTCCTCATTGTCGGAGAGATCCTGGCAGATCTGCCGGACCACAAGCCCCACTGCAGCGACACAAGCCACTAGCGAAAGAGTCTTCACAAACTTCTTCATGGGAGCCTCCGCTCAATTGTTCCTGCGGATGGTGGGCCTAGGTGGGCTCGAACCACCGACCTCAGTCTTATCAGGACTGCGCTCTAACCTACTGAGCTATAGGCCCATTGCCATGCCGAAAGGCACGCGTTAAATAGTACATGCGAGCGGGCGTTCGCGCCAAATTGTTGATCGTGACGTCGCCCACTCATTGCTGACAGATGCTGCTATCGCCCGGAATCACTTGCAAAGTTCGACCTAGCGGCTGCCGCCGCAGTAGGCGAAACACAGGCCCGGGGGTATTGATGTCCCCATCAATACCCCCGGGCCAACGAGCTCGAATGCCCGATCAGTCATCCATCAATGTGACCTTGATGCCACCGACGAGCGAAGCGACCAGGTTGTACAAGAATGTGCCTAGTGCCGACAAAGCGGTCAACATGACGACATTCATCACAGCAATCAAAGTCGCGTAGGCCATGACCTTCGGAAGCCTGACGTAGTCCAAGAGCGAGGCCATCTGCGAGGCTCCGATGGACTGCAGGAAGCTCTCTGCCGACGCAAAGACGTGCATCGCATTGAGCATGAGCCACAAGATCAACACTGCGACCACCATGGCGATTCCCAGTGCAACGCTGAGAAGGAATGCCACCTTCATGACTCCCCAGGCGTCCACTCGCACAATCGCGAGGTCTACCTGACGGGGAAGATCATCGCGGTCATTGGATGCGTGATCACTCATTCCTGAACCTCCTGTGAGTCGTCATGCTCTGACGCTACATCCTGTGCAGGGGTTTCGTCACTATTTTCGCCGACACCCACCTGAGAGTTTTCCTCTTCTAAGGTCGACTGCTCACCATCCTCTTCGTCAATGTCGCGCTCAGGATTGCGCGTCACTGCAATGATTCGGTCATTCTCATCGGGGCGAGCAAAGATCACGCCCATGGTGTTACGAGCGGTCGGGCGAACATCGGAAGCATTGACCTGGACAAGCTTGCCGGACTCGGTGATAACCATGATGTCTTCTTCGGGATCCACGACCAGCGCGCCAATGAGTCCGCCACGTTCTTCAACAAGGCGACCCACGCGCACACCCATGGTTCCACGGCCCTTGGTCGGATACTCCTCGATCGGAGTGCGCTTGGCGTAACCGGACTCCGTCACAATGAGCAGGTCCGTGCCTTCACGCGGGACGTCCATGGTCAAGAGCTCATCGTCGTCGCGGAACTTCATACCGCGCACACCCGAAGTCGAGCGGCCCATGGGTCGCAACTGCTCGTCCGTTGCCGCGAAGCGAACGGCCTGACCATCACGCGAAACCAGCAGCAGATCATCATCAGCGTTAGCCAGCTGAGCGGAGACCAACTCATCGGGGTTGCCCTCTTCATCCTCACGCAGGTTAACGGCAATGATGCCACCACTTCGCGGAGAGTTGTACATCTCCAGCGGGGTCTTCTTCACTAGGCCAGACTTTGTTGCCAGCACCAAGTACTGTGCGTCCTCGTAAGTGCGAATTGCCAAAACCTGTGCGATGCGCTCCTCAGGTTGGAATGCCAGGAGGTTTGCAACGTGCTGGCCCTTGGCATCGCGACCGCCCTCGGGAATCTCGTAAGCCTTCGCGCGGTAGACGCGACCGAGGTTCGTAAAGAACAGCAGCCAGTGGTGCGTGGTTGTGACGAAGAAGTGTTCCACCACGTCATCGCCGCGCAACTGGGTTCCACGAACGCCCTTACCGCCTCGTTTCTGGGAACGGTAGTTGTCGGTACGGGTGCGCTTTGCAAAGCCATCGCGAGTGATGGTGACGACAACATCCTCTTCGGGGATGAGGTCTTCCATCGACATTTCCCCGTCGAAGGGAACGATGGTCGTGCGGCGCTCATCACCATACTTTTCAACGATTTCACCGAGTTCTTCGGAGATAATCGCGCGCTGACGTTCGGGCTTAGCCAAGATATCCTGCAGATCTTCAACGCGTGCACGCAGTTCCGCGTGCTCGTTCAAAATCTTCTGACGTTCCAGAGCGGCCAGGCGGCGCAGCTGCAGAGCCAAGATCGCGTCGGCCTGGATCTCATCAACATCGAGCAACTCCATCAAGCCGCTTCGTGCCTCGTCGACCGTGGGCGAGCGACGAATCAGAGCAATAACCTCGTCCAGTGCATCCAGTGCCTTGAGGTAACCGTCCAAGATGTGCAGACGCTCTTGAGCCTTGCGCAGGCGGAACTGCGTGCGGCGCACAATTACGTCGATCTGGTGAGCAACCCAGTGGCGTATAAAGCCATCAATCGACAGGGTTCGCGGAACACCGTCGACCAGCGCGAGCATGTTTGCCGAGAAGTTCTCTTGCAGGGAGGTGCGCTTGTAGAGGTTGTTCAAAACAACCTTCGCAACAGCGTCACGCTTCAAGACAATCACCAAACGCTGACCGGTACGTCCCGAAGTCTCATCGCGAATATCCGCGATGCCCTGGATCTGACCGTCGCGAACTAGCTGAGCGATCTTGTCAGCGAGGTTGTCGGGGTTGACCTGGTAGGGCAGTTCGGTGACCACCAAGCACTGGCGTCCCTGGATCTCTTCGACGCTAACAACGGCTCTCTGAGTGATGGAGCCGCGTCCCGTACGGTAGGCATCCTCAATTCCACGGTGGCCCAAAATCGTTGCGCCGGTCGGGAAATCGGGGCCGGGAATGAGCTTGATGAGTGCGTCAAGCAGTTCTTCGCGCGAGGCCTCGGGGTTGTCCAGCGCCCACTGCACGCCGCGTGCGACTTCACGCAGGTTGTGCGGGGGGATTCGGGTGGCCATACCGACGGCAATACCTTCCGAACCATTCACCAAGACGTTGGGGAATCGGGAGGGAAGAATGGTCGGTTCCTGGTTGCGGCCATCGTAGTTGTCCTGGAAATCAACGCATTCTTCGTCGATATCGCGGACCATTTCCATGGCCAGGGGTGCCATCTTACATTCGGTGTAACGCGGTGCTGCCGGGCCGAGGTTACCGGGAGTTCCGAAGTTACCTTGGCCCGCCACCAGCGGGGCGCGCAGCGACCACGGCTGCACGAGGCGTGCGAGCGCGTCGTAGATCGCCGCGTCACCGTGCGGGTGGTAGTTACCCATGACGTCACCGACGATACGCGATGACTTGGAGAATGAAGAGGTGGGACGGTAACCACCGTCGTACATCGCGTAGAGAATGCGGCGGTGCACGGGCTTGAGTCCGTCACGAACGTCGGGCAGCGCGCGCCCGACGATCACGCTCATTGCGTAGTCGAGGTAGGAGCGCTGCATTTCCTTTTGCAGGTCGACCTGGCGAATACGTTCGATGTCGCGGATGTGTTCGGCATCGACTGTCTGTTCGTCGCTCACTTTGGTCCTTCGTTTCGTTTTCTACTGACGAGGCCGCACGTGTGTGGCCCCGTCGCTGGGCTTTAGATGTCGAGGAAGCGCACGTCGGTGGCGTTGCGCTGGATAAACGTGCGGCGCCTCTCGACGTCGTCACCCATCAAGATGGTGAAGGTCTCATCGGCATCTGCTGCATCTTCGAGAGTGACCTGCTTGAGGATGCGGTGCTGAGGATCCATGGTGGTTTCCCACAGCTCGTGATCATTCATCTCACCCAGACCCTTGTAGCGCTGGATGCCGCCTTCCTTGGGAAGCCTGCGGTTTGCTGCAGCTCCCGCGGCAAGCATTTCGTCGCGTTCCTTGTCCGAGTAGGCGAATTCGTGCTCCGCATTCGACCACTTGATGCGGTACAGCGGAGGCATAGCGATGAAGGTGTGTCCCTGTTCGACCAGGGGACGCATGTAACGGAAGAGCAGCGTGAGCAACAGGGTTGCAATGTGCTGGCCGTCCACGTCGGCATCCGCCATGATGACAATCTTGCCGTAACGCAGCTTCGACAGATCGAAATCCTCACCAATTCCGGTGCCGAAAGCCGTAATCAGAGAGCGAATCGTATCCGAGCTCAGGGCGCGGTCCAGGCGAGCCTTTTCCACGTTCAAAATCTTGCCTCGGATCGGCAAAATTGCCTGGTGTTCGGGGTCGCGTCCGCCGACGGCCGAACCGCCTGCGGAGTCACCCTCGACGATGAAGATTTCGCATTCTGAGGGCACTCGCGAGGAGCAATCGCGCAGCTTGCCGGGCATCGAGGCCGACTCCAGAACGCCCTTACGGCGGGTCGCCTCACGCGCCTTTCGTGCGGCAACGCGAGCGGCCTGAGCGGCCTGACCCTTCGAAATAATGGCTTTCGCGTCTGCGGGGTGCGCGTCGAACCAGTCGGTGAGCTTGGAGTAGACCTGCTGTTGAACGAAAGTACGAGCTTCGGTGTTTCCAAGCTTCGTCTTCGTCTGGCCTTCGAACTGGGGCTCGGTGAGCTTGATGGAGATGACGGCGGTGAGGCCTTCACGCACATCGTCACCGGTGAGGTTGTCATCCTTGTCGCGGATGATTCCCTTTTCGCGCCCATAGCGGTTCACCAGTGAAGTCAGCGCCGTACGGAAGCCTTCTTCGTGCATGCCACCTTCGGTGGTGTTGATCGTGTTCGCGAAGGTGTGAACCGAGGAGGAATACGAGGTGGTCCACTGCATGGCGATTTCCACGCTCATGGTGCCCTCGTCGTTTTCCGCTTCGAAGTCGATGATGTCAGCGTTAATAGCTTCGGTCTTCTTCGCTGAATCCAGGTACTCCACGTAGTCACGCAGACCGTGCTCGTACATGTAGGAGACCTGGCGGAATCCCTTGTGCTTTTCTTCCGAGGCCTGCTCGTCGCCCGCGATTTCGTCGCCTTCGCCGGTGGCGCTTTCGCGCTCATCGGTCAAGGTAATGCGCAGTCCCTTGTTGAGGAATGCCATCTGCTGGAAACGCTGACGCAGGGTCTCAAAATCGAAAACGGTCGTCTCAAAGATTTCGGGATCCGGGTAGAAGGTTTGCGTCGTGCCGGTCTCGTGGGTTTCTTCACCGCGAACGAGCTCTGTGATGGGATGACCACCGTTGGCAAAAGACATGCGCCATGCGTAGCCCTGCCGACGAATAACCGTGTCAACGCGCGTTGACAGCGCATTCACAACCGAAATACCCACGCCGTGAAGACCACCGGAGACGGCGTAACCACCGCCGCCGAACTTACCACCGGCGTGGAGAATCGTCATGACGACCTCGACCGTGGGCTTGTGCTCGGTGGGGTGTTCGTCGACAGGAATACCGCGGCCGTTATCGACGACGCGAATACCGCCATCGGCCAGGATCGTGACCTCAATGTGGTCCGCGTAACCAGCCAAGGCCTCGTCAACGGAATTATCAACTACCTCGTACACCAGGTGGTGTAGGCCGCGCTCACCGGTTGACCCAATGTACATACCGGGGCGCTTACGCACCGCCTCCAAACCTTCGAGGACGGTAATATCTGACGCGCCGTAGCCGTCGGATCCGTCATCGACTGTTGGTTCTTGCGTTTCAGCCACCTAATGGCTCCCCTCATTCTTCACCCACACGGGTGCGTACTGCCCGAAAATGGCGCAGTATCAATAAAACAACCGTTCCTATTCTACCGAAAAGGCAAGGGGAAAGCCCTGATTGACACCGCTATGAGGGCTAATCACTCACAGGAATAAACCGCGAAATCTAGCGGTTTTTGAGGCTGTGATCAGTCACACGTTCAGAAACTACGCGTAGGTATCTCGAGGACCACGTCCAGGCACCGATAAACGGCCCTTTTTCCACGAAGGAGAGGCCGGTGGACGCAAGATCACTTGCTGAACAACACCCTCACCCACGGCCTCGGCAATATTGCGCTCAAGCTGGGGAAGAAAGAGCTGAACGTTCTTAAACCAGTTCGTCGAATCGCATTGGACAATGACTCGTCGATCTTCAATTGCTTCGATCCTGCAATGAGCAGCAATCTCCTCGCCGGCAATCTGGCTCCACCTCGACATGAGATCCCCCATGCGAGTGTGCTCTTGCCAACCGCGCTGAGCAATGAGGGAATCAACCGTGAGTCCAAGGCGCTTAGGTTCCCGGTACTTTCGGCGCAGTGGCGCCATTCCTGGCATTTTGATCCATCGGCTCCCCGCCCGCGAGACAACAGTGGAAAGCGCACTGAATTCACCATCGGGGTCAGCCTCGGAATCAACGCTCACGTCATCAAGCTCGTGCTCATCATCGAGCAGAATTTCTTGGGCAAACTCTTCACTTTGACCGCTGATCGAGCGGCGTCGAGTCCGCAAGGGCACACGGTAGTGTCCCTGGGCTTGTGCTCTGGCTTGTGCACGCCGTAGTGCTGCAGAGGCATATTCAAAATCGGAAAATTCACTCATCACCGACCACCGTTCCAAGCTCAGGATCCCAGTGAACAGCATGAGTCTGAGCGTGCAATTCTGGCGGAACATCATCGGCGACAGCTGCCGTGATCAATACCTGTTCCGCTCCGGTAATCATACGTGTTAAACCGGCTCGGCGGGAGGAGTCTAGCTCTGCAAATACATCGTCGAGAATAAGAATCGGGGTGTCACCATCGCGAGAAAGCAACTCGAAAGCACCCAAACGCAGTGATAGTGCAACCGACCATGTCTCACCGTGGCTTGCATAACCTTTCACTGGCATCCCACCAAGGGAAAGTTTGAGGTCATCTCGATGCGCGCCGACCAGGTTTACCCCTCGTTCGGCTTCCTTCATGCGCGAAGCAGCGAGCAGGTCCTTAAGTTCTTCTTTGAGTTGCGCGGCGCTGGCCTCGGGTGCGCAACTTCCCTGTGAAGCGACGAATTCGATATCCATTTTCCGAGGCGATCCACCGATTTCTTCGTAAGCATCGGCTGCGGGCCTGCGAAGTTCGGCGACGAGGCCGGCGCGAGCAAGGCTCAGTCGAGCAGAAAGCTCGGCGAAGGTCTCATCCCACACATCAATCGTTGAAAAATCGGGGGTATATCCCCTGCGCAGTTGAGATTGCGCGCTTTTCATCAGCGCCGCTCTTTGGCGAGCAACCTTCTCGAAATCATTCTTTACCTGCGCGATCAGCGGGTGCTGTTGAATGAGCAAATCGTCCATAAATTGACGGCGAAGCTGCGGGTCACCGCGAACGATTTGAAGATCTTCGGGTGAAAAGACCACGCTTTTGAGAAGGCCCAAGACCTCTCGTGGACGCACCTGAGTACGGTTCACCTTCGCACGGTTGGCTTTGCCGCGGACAATTTCGAGCTCAATAACGGTTTCGCGCTCACCGGCAGTGACGAGTTTGACTCTGACCACTGCACCGCCGGGTTGGGGCTCATCTGCCTCAAGCGGGAGACGCACGAGCGCCTGCTCGGCACTGACGCGGTGCGAGGAGAAAGCCGAAAGGTAGGAAACCGCCTCGACGAGGTTGGTCTTCCCCTGGCCGTTAGCACCCAGAAGCACTGTCGTCCCGGGCGAAAACTCCACTACCGCATGGCGGTATGAACGAAAGTCATCCAGCGCAACGTGCGAAACTCGCACACAAACTCCAGATCAGATTCCGTAGCGGATCGGCATGAGCAGGTAGCGGAAATCGGTTGATTCTCCACCGTCTGCCTTCTCTTGGCCCGTGATGACCGCGGGCTTCGTGGGGTGGGTGAAACCGAAACGAACGAAGTCCGTATCCATCACCGACAGACCTTCGCTGAGGTACTGCGGGTTAAATGCCGTCGCGATGTCTTCACCCATGAGCTGCGCAGGAACAACTTCGGAAGCCTGAGCATTGTCACCTTGGCCGGCTTCGAGGACAAGCTGTCCATCGGAGAAGGAGAGTCGAACACTGGTCTTGCGTTCGGCAACCAAAGACACGCGCTTGACTGCTTCGAGCAGAGTGTGGCGCTCAACAATGGCCTGAATTGTTGTGGTTTCGGGGAAAAGCCTGCGAACGGGCGGATAATCGCCATCCATGAGGGTCGAGGTCGTGCGTCGTCCACCGGCCTGGAAACCAATGAGCGAGGAGGCACCGGGCTGGGATTCCTGGGACAGACCGACGTCGACCTTTGCACCACTGGTCATTGACTTGGCAACGTCTTGGAGGATCCGCGCCTTCACCAATGCGGCCTCGGACATGTCGGAAACAGAATCCCAGTGAAGCTCACGCATGGCCAAGCGGTAGCGGTCGGTTGCCAAAAGCGTGATGTTGTCACCGTCGATTTCAACGCGAACTGCAGTGAGCAGGGGAAGAGTTTCATCGCGCGACGCAGCAATTGACACCTGAGCAACGGCCTGGGCAAAAACCTGCGAATCGACAGATCCGGCAACCTGGGGCTGTCCGGGAAGCAAGGGATATTCATCAATGGGCATGACAGCCAAGGTGAAGTGCGAAGAACCGCAGGAAAGTGAAACTTTTTGTCCGTCAACTTCGATGGTGACGGGCTTGTTGGGCAGTGACTTTGAAATATCGGCAAGAAGCCGACCCGAAACCAGGACTTCGCCTTCTTCGTCAACGGATGCAGGAATTCGTGAATTTCCCGAGACTTCGTAGTCAAAGGAGGACAGAGTCAGTTCTTGACCCTGGGCTGAAATACGCATTCCGGCAAGGATGGGGCTTGCAGGACGGGTAGGAAGTACACGCGCTGTCCATGAAACAGCTTCAGCAAGCACGTCGCGGGCGACGGTGAACTTCATGGATTCTCCTTGGAACTGAATAAAGAAATACCGGTTGTTAGTTTAGCTGGCTGTAGGCGTCAAGGAAACTGAAAAATTCGCTGCTGTGGAGTTCACCAGGGGGCTTGAGTGATGCGGGCGAATTTTTGTTATTTGTCTTGAACTTAGTTCGTCTTCGTCATCGGCTATGTGGATAGTGTGGATAAGTGGTTCTTTCCGCTTAATGACAAGAATTTCATCGTGGACGTAGATGTGTATCCGAGTGTGAACAAACTACATCTTTTTGTGGAAGAAATTTTTGTCATTCTTGAAGTTCCACAGCTTCCCTTTTCCTGTACACATGTTCACGCTGCGATTTCACCACAGTTTCCACAGCTTCTGTGGATTGCACCGAAAATGGGAGTAATTCGCCATTTAACCTAGTGTCGCTGACTCGCGCGCCGCCTGCTTGATGCGGTTCGTCAATTCGGTGACGTAGTTAAAGGTCTCTCTCTTTTCTGCCATCAATCCGACGATTTTCTTATTAGCGTGCATGACAGTTGTATGGTCGCGTCCGCCAAATGCTGCGCCGATCTTGGGCAGGGACAAATCAGTGAGTTCTCGGCACAAGTACATCGCGATCTGACGTGCTTCGACGACGACATGTGAGCGATCCGAAGACGAAAGCTGATCGATGGTGACCCCGAAGTAGGTCGCAGTCTGACTCATGATCAAGGTAGGTGTCACCTCGGTATCTTGAGGATCCGAAGCGAAGTCCTTAAGGAGCATTTCCGCCATCGATACGGTGACTGGTTCCTTTGAGAGGGATTCAAAGGCTGCGACGCGGACGAGGGCACCTTCAAGTTCGCGAATATTCGAAGAAATTCGTTGAGCAATGTACTCCAAGACACGAGGATCCACCTCGATGTTTTCCGCACTCGCCTTCTTCTGCAAAATTGCGATACGCGTTTCAAGATCAGGCGGTAAGACATCGACCAAGAGACCCGCAGCGAAGCGAGAACGAATGCGGTCTTCCAAATCGAGTTCACGAGGCGGAACATCCGAGGTCAGCACGATCTGCTTTCCCGCGTTATAGAGGGAATTGAAGGTGTGGAAAAACTCTTCAACCGTGCGTTCTTTGCCTTGAATGAACTGAATATCGTCGATCAGAAGCACATCGACTTCGCGGTATCGCCGCTGGAACTCTTCGATGCTCTCCTCACGAACGGAGTTAATGAAGTCGTTCGTAAATTCCTCTGAATTCACGTAGCGCACGCGCATCTGCGGGAAAAGCGAAAGCGTGTAGTGGCCGATGGCGTGAATGAGGTGGGTTTTTCCCAGACCGGAATCACCGTGAATAAAGAGGGGGTTGTAAGCGCGACCGGGAGTTTCCGAGACCGCAAAAGCTGCAGCATGGGCGAAGCGATTCGAGGGACCAATCACGAAAGTATCGAAAGTGTGCTTCGGATTCAGGTGGGTGCTAGCGGTGTCGATTGCTAGTTGCGGGCTACTCGACGGCGCTGCCTGAGCCGGGGCGGCTTGGTGTGGTGTGGTAGCGCTTGGTTGCACCTGGCCCTCGCTTCCCACTGACGAGGCAACTGGTGAGGGTTGCTCGACCGGTTCGGGTTCGGGTTCAAGAGAGGGGTCGATGGTGACCGCTAGACGAATACTGCGCCCAAGGATGTTGGTCAGAGAAGCAGTGAGATCAGTCGCGTCGTTGTTTTCGATCCACTTCTTTGTGAAATCGTTGGGAACAGCGATCAAGATCGTTCCATCAATGTCACCCAGGGGTTTTGCTGAGCGTAGGAAAGACAAGGTTGCAGGTCTCAATTGGTCTGAGATTTGAGCAAGTGCCTCAGACCATGCCTGAGTAAGGGCATCGATAGACACAAGAACCTCCGGAAACTGACGTGAGATAGGACACGAGAAATGATATCTGTCGAAATCATCTTCCACCGATAATTCTAATATGATGCCACGTTTTCCACAGCTGGGGATATACCTGTGGATATTTAATCCCCAAATGACATTTGTGTAGTTACAAGACCTCCCCGTTGAGTGACAAAGAAAATGTCTCTATCCACAGGTTTGTGGATAACTTGCAATGTGGATAACTTACCCCTTATGTATCCACACCTCCTTCCACAGGTGTGGATGGCCTGAATTAAGTGGCTCTTTCGTTGACGGAACGGCGAAAAACCCTTAGGCTGTTGGTTCGTATGTGTTTGTCGTTGAGATAAACACCGTCCATGACCAATTCGAGGAGATATCAGTGACCACCAAGCGGACTTATCAGCCGAACAACCGTCGTCGTTCCAAGACGCACGGCTTCCGCCTGCGTATGAGCACCCGCGCTGGCCGCGCGATTCTGGCTGCGCGTCGTCGCAAGGGCCGCGCCCGCCTCTCCGCCTGAGCTTTCGCGAGGTGTTGCCCCGCTCGAACCGCATGGTGAATCCAGCGGACTTCCGCCTCGCAATCCGAAGCGGATCGCGCGCGGGTCAGCAAAGGCTCATTGTGCATTGTCGAACCGACGAGGAAAGTGATTCACGCCTCGTCGGTTTCGTCGTACCTAAGAGCCAGATCAAACGAGCAGTTGGACGCAACCGAGTCAAGCGTCAATTGCGCCATCTCATGGCCGATCGCCTCAGTGCACAGCCTGCCGGTGCCCGCGTCGTCGTCCGAGTAAAAGCCGATGCATTGGGTGTCACTTCGGAGCAATTGGGTGAAGAATTAGATCAGGTTTTGGCCAGGGCATGGAAGAAATGGGATCGATCTCAGGAGGGACGCGCATGAGCTCTCCTTTCGCGTATATCGCAATCATCCCCGTGCGCCTCTACCAGCGTTTCATTTCCCCACTTTTCGCGCCGCGTTGCCGCTACTACCCCACCTGCTCAAGCTACGCCCTCGGCGCTTTGCGCACCCACGGCCTCGTCAAGGGAACACTATTAGCCATCTGGCGAATCCTTCGCTGTAACCCCTGGAGCCTCGGCGGGGTCGATGAAGTTCCCGCACGCGGCAAGTGGACCAGCGAAGCCTGGACGCCACCCCAGGACTGGGCCGGCTACGACGATCCATGGGCACAAACCCCCATGGGCATGGATCGCACCGATGACAAGACATCGGTCGACACTCTCGAAGACTTCTCGGCGAAGGCCGAGCATCACACGGACGCAGTGAGCGTCCCCCGCGCATCATAAGGAGATCTCCTGTGGATTCGATTCTCTATCCCTTTGCAGTAGCGGTCGCCTGGCTCTGGGTCAGGATTCACGACCTGCTGCTGCTCGTTGGAATGAACAGCGGCGCAGGATTCACATGGGTCCTGTCCATCGTTCTGCTGACCATTTTGGTGCGCGTGCTGATCATCCCGCTGTACCTCAAGCAGCTCAAGAGCATGCGAGGCACGTCGATTGTTCAGCCTCAGATGCAGAAGATTCAGGCCAAGTACAAGGGCAAGACGGATATGGCCTCCCGCCAGCGCATGCAGCAGGAGATTTCCGAGCTCAATAAGAAGTACGGTGTGAACCCCTTCGCTTCGTGCTTGCCAATGCTCGTTCAGTTGCCGGTTCTCTTCGCGATGTACCGTGCGATCTACGCCATCCACGCCCTGGCAGAAAGCAGCTACCAGGTCGGTTCGCGTCACGTGGACTCCCTGGGTCCGATCACTCAGGCCGTCGCCTCGGAAATCGACTCCTCGCAGGTTTTCGGCGTCCCGCTGTCCCACACGATCCGCGACTCTTCCTTTGCCTCGCTTCCGACGCTGATCTTCGGTGTCTTCATCGTCATCATGGTCGCGACGCAGTTCTTGACCATCCGTCTGACGATGACGAAGAACATGCCGCAGAACCAGGATCCGAACAACCCCATGGTTCGTTCGCAGCGCATGATGATGTACGTCATGCCCTTCATGTTCATCTTCTCGGGCCTGTTCTTCCAGATGGGTGTCGTCATCTACACGACGACCGCGGGCATTTGGGGCTACCTGCAGATGCTGTGGGTCATCAAGAACATGCCGAACCCGAACTCCGCTGCTTACAAGGAGCTCTTGGCCAAGCGTCAGAGTGCCTACCAGACGTGGGCTCGCCCCTTCTTTGCCGATTACGACGAGAAGCGTCGCGTCTTGGCCGATGGTTCCGATGAACTCAAGGCTTTGAACTCGGCCACTTTGAAGGAATTGCGCGCTCGCGCAAAGCGCCAGAAGGTCGCCTCTGATTTCCCCGAGGTCATGAGCGAGGGAGAGATCGTTTCGATCTACCGCAATCTTTCGATGCAGGAATGGACGACCCTTCCCGACGAGGTGTGGATGCGCGGAGTCAAGGTTGCGACCGAACGTGCGGCGGATCGTCGCGAGGCCGCGGCCAAGCGTGAGGAAGCACAACGTCAGGCACGTACCCGTTCGCCTCGTGCACAGGCGGCCTCCGAGAATCCGAACTCCTCGGTTGATGCTGACGAACTCGAGCGCAAGCGCCAGGAGCGCCGCAAGGCTCGTCGCGCCGCTGCAAAGAAGAAGAAGCGCTGAGCGCGCCACCACAGACCACTCGATGCCCATGGCATCAAACATCCCCTGATGGAGGAAATACTATGAGCGAAGATACGTCCAGCGAGCTGTCGCGCCTGGAGGAAGAAGGCGAACTCGCAGCCGACTACCTGGAAGAGCTTCTCGATATCGCTGATCTTGACGGTGATATTGAAATCGATGTCGAAAATGGCCGCGCACTGGTTGAGATCATTTCCGAGGACCCCTCTGCTCTTGACCACCTCGTTGGCGAGGACGGTGAAGTCGTTGATGCGCTCCAAGAACTGACTCGACTTGCCGTCCAGACCGAAACCGGCGAGCGTTCGCGCCTCATGCTTGACATTGCAGGCTTCCGTGCCGATCGTAAGGCGGATCTGCAGGATCTGACTCACGAGGCCATCGCGCGCCTGCGTGCGACCGGTGAGCCGCAGAAGCTTGAACCGATGAACCCGTTTGAGCGCAAGGTTTGCCACGACGTTGTTGCCTCTGAGGGTCTGCGCAGCGAATCTGAAGGCGTTGAGCCCCGTCGCCGTGTCGTGATTCTTCCCGCCGATGAGTCCGCCATTGATGAGGCCGAGGAGGCCTGAGTGGACACCCTCGCGGGCGGCTCGGGTGAGCTAGAGATTGAACTTGAGGTTCCCGGACCTGAAGTTCGCGAACTTTTCGGCTTGGCATATCCAGATATCGCCGAGTTTGCCAACATGTTGGTTGAAGAGGGAGAGCTTCGCGGACTGATTGGTCCGCGAGAGCTTCCCCGGCTCTGGTCGCGCCACCTCGTGAACTCTGCTGCGGTTCTTGATTTCCTACCCAAGAAGGGACAGGTTCTCGACGTCGGATCGGGAGCCGGATTCCCGGGTATTGTCATCGCTGTATGCAGGCCGAACCTTGATGTTCACCTTGCGGAGCCCATGGCTCGGCGCTGCGAGTGGCTTGCCGATGTTGTTGATGCACTTGGTTTGGATAACGTCACTATTCATCAAGCACGTGCTGAAGAACTCCGAGGTAAGGGCAAGGCAGACGTCGTCACTTCTCGAGCGCTAGCGAATATGACCAAGCTTGTCCGTATGACCTCTAAGTTAATTGCTCCCGGTGGCTCACTGGTTGCGCTTAAAGGTCGTCGTGCTGGTGGAGAGGTCGAGGCTGCGCAAGTTGAGCTCAAGCGTCACCATTTGGCGGCCTCGATTCACGAGGTGCCTTCCGTGATGGAGGATGACTCGACCTTCGTTGTCGTCGCAAAGAGAGTTCGCTCGTAGCTTGCCGGGATAGCTCTGGTAGCGCGTGTCCTCAGCTATCAGGGTGTGTTCTTCTTGCCTACACTTGTGTCATTGACGTGCGAGAAAGGCTCAACTTCTATGGCCGGTCAGACTCCGCTTTCGGATCAGATCACCCAAAACTTCCAAGATCGTGCCTTCTTGGAGAAGGCAAAGTTTGGTGTGCCTTCTTCCACTCGCGTGATCGCCGTCGCGAATCAGAAGGGCGGGGTTGGCAAGACCACTTCGGTTGTCAACCTTGCTGCGGCATGTGCTTTGGGTGGGTTGAAGGTTGTCGTGATTGACGCCGACGCTCAGGGTAATGCCTCGAGTGCGCTGGGTATCGCGCATACCCCCGGTACTCCTTCGACCTACGAGGTGATCACTGGTCAGGCTTCGATTGGTGAGGTCCTCCAGGCCTGCCCTGATTTAGACAATCTCTGGGTTTGTCCGGCGACGATTGACTTGTCTGGAGCCGAGATTGAGCTTGTTGATCTTGCGCGGCGCGAGTTTCGCCTTGCCGACGCAGTTTCGCATTTCGTCGAGGCCTATCAGCAAATTGATTTAGTTTTCATCGATTGCCCGCCTTCCTTGGGTTTGGTCACTTTGAATGTCATGGTCGCAGCTGATGAGGTTTTGATTCCGATTCAGACCGAGTACTACGCGCTTGAGGGCCTGAGCCAGCTATGGTCGACGATTGATCGCATCAGTGGTGACCTGAACCCGAAACTGCATGTTTCAACTATGTTGTTGACCATGGCCGATAAGCGAACGAAACTTTCTGAAGAGGTTGAGTCGGAAGTTCGTTCACACTTCCCAACCCAAACACTCCAGACAGTGATTCCTCGTTCGGTTCGCGTCTCTGAAGCTCCGAGCTATGGGCAGAGCGTCATTACCTACGATCCAAATGGCGCGGGCAGCCTCGCATACCGGAAAGCTGCACTCGAGTTGAGTCTGCGTCTGGCCAAGTAGGTCTATTTCGTTTTCTGGAAGGAACTTTTTCGGGATTTAGTGGTGTTGCGAATCTCAGGAGAAGGACGCTCTGAAAATCGTTTTTTGATTGTTCAGTCCACATTTTCGTGTTTCACGTGAAACAATGGATTCATCATCACGAGTACGCGAGATTGGTAAATGAGCATGGCGGAGCACTCCGAATCACAGCATAAGGCTCAACGGCGAGCAGGTTTGGGCAGAGGGCTCGGTGCCCTTATCCCCCAGGCACAGAGTGAGAATCCTGAGGAGGTAGCAAAGCGTCCTCTTGACGTTCTCTTCCCCGGTCAGCGCTCAAGCACGACGGCACGCGGTGGTTCAGCGCGCGAACTGCTCGAACCGAAGACTAGGAAGTCGTTGAGTAGCCGTAGTAGTGCTGCTTCAAAGCCCGTCAGGACGCGTAAAGCTCAGGAGTCGAAGGCGCAGGGAGGCTCGGAAGGCGGTGAAAAGGGGGAAGCGATTTCCACCTCGGTATCGGCCGCGGCCGCGTCGTCCAAGGAAAGCCGCGACGATCAAAACGATGTTTCACGTGAAACATCAGAACTTCTGAACGTTCCTGGTGCGACCTTCGCAGAGATTCCTTTGGAGCAGATTGTTCCCAATACCCGTCAACCGCGCCAGGTGTTTGATGAAGATGATCTGAACGAACTCGCTGCCTCCATTCGCGAGGTCGGTGTTCTGCAGCCAATTGTTGTCCGTAGGATCGCGCTCGATCAGGAACCTTCTGAAACTCTGAAGGAACTCCTGAAGGAGAAGCCAGAGGCACGCTACGAACTCATCATGGGTGAGCGCCGACTGCGAGCAAGCGAATTGGCGGGGCTGTCGAGTATTCCAGCGATTGTACGTCATACCGAGGATGAAGATCTTCTGCGTGACGCCTTGCTTGAAAACCTTCATCGTGCGCAGCTCAATCCCCTTGAAGAAGCGTTTGCATATCAGCAGCTCATGGCAGATTTCGGGGCGACGCAGGAAGAACTCTCGAAGAAGATTGCGCGTTCACGGCCGCAGATTGCGAACACACTTCGACTTCTTAAGCTACCTGCATCCGTACAGAAGAAGGTATCAGCGCAGGTTCTGTCGGCAGGCCACGCACGTGCACTTCTCGGGCTGAGTACGCCGGAAGAAATGGAGATCCTCGCCAACCGCATCATTGCAGAAGGACTTTCTGTACGTACGACAGAAGAGCTCGTTCGCTTAGGTTCAATCCAACGCCCGACGCATCACTCGGTGAAGCGTATGAACGTTGCATCTCCGCTTGGTGAACATATGAGCCAAGTCCTCGCAGACGCTTGGGACACCCGCGTGACGATCTCTGAGGGTAAGCGCAAGGGTAAGATCATCATCGAATTCGCGGGTAGTGAGGATCTTCAACGTCTTGCGGATCTTCTCCTTCCCAAAGCGAACCGCGAAGACTAATTCTGAGCCGTTTGGTGCACCTGCTGCATTTGATGGGATGCGCGCTTGGTAAGCATTCACTTGAGCTGGAGGAAAATGTTGCAGCCAAAGATGAGGCTTCGGCGAGGTAGGTAGCAAGACCCGAAAGAGAAAGAACATGTGTGGGTGATGTTTCACGTGAAACATCACCCACACATGTATGAGAAGGCGGTTTGTTGTCGGGGCAGTAATGCGAGACAATAGAACCGGAGGTTCACAGCACTTATGGATAGACCACAACCTGATCTCATCTACTTCGACATTGGTGGAGTTCTGGTCACACAGCGGCCTGATCCTGGGCAATTTGCCTCGATCCTGAACCTAGGGAACGAGCCTCATGTGCTGACACTCGTCGACCATGCGATCTGGGCCCATCGAGACTCATATGACGAAGGTATGACAGACAAGGAATTCTGGAACGCTGTCAGCGGTGACTGCGGGCTACCGGAGCCAAGCGAATCCCAACTCGATGAACTTGTTACTGCTGACTCTCGCCGAATGTACGGCATTGATGAGTGTGCCGCGTACCTTCTTGAAGAACTGAAGTCTAAGGGCTACATCATGGGGGTCCTGACGAATATGCCAGCGCCTCACGCGTCAATCGTGATGGAAAGTCCGTGGGCACATAAGTACTTCAATGGACCAATGATCTTCTCATCCTATGTTGGAGTCGCAAAACCGAATCGTGGAATCTATCGCGAGGCGATTGAAGCCGCGCGGCTCGAGGCAGAGAAAATTTTGTTCATCGACGATCGCGAACAAAATACGAAGGCGGCGGAGTACTTGGGTATTTCGACCTTGAGCTGGGCAAACGCGCATGAAACCAGGGAAGAGCTCATTCAGCTCGGGCTTCTCTAAAACATGAAAGTTGGGGGCGGGCACCTTCATGGTGCCCGCCCCCAACTATGCGAAACAATGAGCGCTAAGCGGCTAGGTCAATCCCGGCTTGCAACGTAGCGAACGATAGCCGCGCAGATCTCGTCAAAGGAACCTGTGGCCTCGGCAGCCTGCGGGAAAAGCGAAGTATCGGTCATTCCGGGCGAAACATTCGCGTCAATGAACCAAAAGCTCCCGTTATCGTCAACAATAAAGTCAATACGTGACAGGTCACGAAGACCAAGCAACTCGTGGATCTGGATAGCGGCAGCCTGGACATCCGTCATCTCATCGTTGCTCAGGCGGGCGGGTACAAAGTATTCGCTCTCATCAGTTGTGTAGCGAGCCTCGTAATCGTAGTGACCGTCGTCGGTGGAGACCTCGACGGGTGGCAGGGCAATAGGCCCTTCCTCTAGATCGACAACCGAAACAGCGATATCGCGGCCTTCAACGAAACGTTCGAGCATGACATGCTCCTCGTAGGAGAAAGCATCAACCATCGCAGAACGAAGATCACTTGAATCCTGAGCACGGGACATTCCAAGAGCCGAACCACCCGAAGAAGGTTTGACGACAAGCGGGAAAGTCAAAGAGGAGTTGATCATCCCAAGAACATTGTGCGCGCCGAGCTGGCGGAACAAAAGCTGGGGAAGGGCAATCCACCCGGGGGTATCAAGTCCGGCTGCGCCAACGAGCGCCTTAGCAGTGGGCTTGTTGGAAGCCAGCATCGCCTGCGCAGGTGTCGACCCCACGTAAGGAACTCCCACACCCTCAAGAAGGGATTGGAGAGAACCATCCTCGCCCAAAGATCCGTGAACAAGCGGCCACACAACATCGGGGCCGAAAGCGGAAATCTCAGCGGGAAGATTCTGATCAAAATCGACAACCTTAGCGTCGAAACCCTGGTTGATCAGGGAGTTTGCGACGCGACGTCCGGAGCGAACAGAAACATCACGCTCATGGGTGAGGCCGCCAGCGATAATAAGGACCTTTAATGAATCAGTGGACATGACGATTTCTCCTCGGAATTAGTCTTCGGTATGAACGGAACCATCATGACGGTTCGTTAAAAATTCAGCTTCTTCTTCGGGTGCAACGCCGAACATATCGACGAGCTGCTTCTCAGCATTAACAACGCCAGCAAGGCGACGAATACCTTCACGGATACGATCGGGTTCGGGATAGCAGAAGGACAAGCGCATGTGATCAGCACCCCGGCCGTCGTAGTAGAAAGCGGTACCGGAAACGTAGGCGACCTGTGCCTTTACAGCGCGAGGAAGCATGCTGCGCGCATTCAAACCCTCGGGCAGGGTCACCCATGTGTAGAAACCGCCATCCGGAGTCGTCCACGAGCACTCGGGCATGTACTCCGCCAAAGCATCCAACATGGCCTTGCAACGTTCGGCGTACATTGCGCGATAGACCTTGACTTGGCTGTACCAGTCATAACCGGCCAGGTAGCTCGAGAGGAACATCTGACCGAACATACCTGGGGACAAAATTGCGGCCTCAGAAGCCAGTATCAGCTTCGCGCGAATGGCGTGGGGAGCAAGGGCCCAACCGATACGCATACCGGGCGCAAACATCTTCGAAACCGAACCCAAGTAGACAACGCCCTCGGGAGACCACGAACGAAGTGCGGGAAGCGGATCGGAATCAAAACCAAGCAAGCCGTACGGGTTATCTTCCAAAATCAACACGTGTTCACGCATGCAGATTTCAGCGATCAGGGGGCGACGCTCCAAAGAAAGCGTGACGCCCGCAGGATTGTGGAAGTTTGGGATCGTGTAGAGGAACTTAATGGCGCGACCGGCGGACTTCAGGCGACGGATCGTCTCTTCTAAGGCCTCGGGAATGATGCCGTTGTCATCCATATCAACGTGAATGACATCGGCTTGGCGGGCACGGAAACAGCCAAGGGCGCCAACGTAGGAAGGAGACTCGGCCAAAACAACGTCACCGGAATCGATAAAGAGCTCGGCCATCAAGTCGAGTGCCTGTTGCGAACCCGTCGTAATGACGACGTCGTCAGGGTCAGCGCCGATGATGCCGTCATAGGTCATGACGTTGACAAGTTGCTCACGCAAGGGTTCCCAGCCCTGGCCCGAACCGTATTGCAGTGCCTGGGCGCCGGAGGAAAGGATCAGCTCCTTCGCGGTTTCGGCCAAGCTCTCCAGAGGAAGATCCTTCAGGTTCGGCATACCGCCCGCAAGTGAAACAACCTCGGGCCGCGAGACGACAGAAAAAAGCGCGCGAATCTCAGAAGCTCGCAGGTTGTGAGCTCGATCGGCGTAGGCATCAAACCACGGGTCGAGTCGAGTTCCCTGCAACTGAGAATCCTGAGTCATAATCGCGAACCTTTCTGAGTCACTATGTCAAAAGACACACGTCCAAGTGTGCCACTATTCGCCCACTATTGGATACCGTCAACGAGGCCGTGGATACCTTTAATCCATGCCGTGCGGATCCGCTTCCTCAACGGAGTAGATGCCGGGAAGATCGGAGATCGTTGCAATCAGTGCAGGGAGTGCAACGCGGTCGGCGGTCGTCGTTTCGATGTACGCATGGCCACGCTTGCCTTCGGTATCGCTGCGAACCTGGGAAATACGCCACTTCGACTCCGTCATCACGTTCATCACGCGACGCATCACCCCTTGACCGGAGTCGAAGACGACTTCAAGCACAACGGTATTTGGCCGGCGCGAAGAATGCGGACCGATGTGGCGGGCAAGCGGCGTAAGGGCAAAAACAATGATGAAGTGCATGAGCGTCACTGCAACGCCCGCGACCCACAATCCCGCGCCACACGCCATACCAATTCCAGCAGTTTCCCACACCGTGGCGGCAGTAGTCAGACCGCGCACCGCACCTGAACGCGTCAAAATGATGCCGGCACCGAGGAAGCCAATACCGGAAACAATCTGTGCGGCGACACGCGAGGGATCTACGCGGACCAAATCTGCGGCGAGCACATCGTCGAAGCCATACTTGGAGACCACCATGAGGAGAGCAGAGGTCATGCCAACGATCGCATCCGTGCGTAGACCCGCGCTCTTTCCACGCGCCTGACGTTCCAGACCGATCAGAGAAGACAGGAGTAGGGCGAGGAGAATCCCGGCAATCTGCTCAAAATGTTGGCTTAGGGTCAGCATGGCCTTCCTCGGTGATAATAACGGCGTGCACGTAATTGTTTCCTAGGGTACATCCCCATTACCACAACTAGGGGCAAATCAGGGCAATACCCAATAGTGAACACGGGTAGCTCACGAGCACACTAAAACTATGACTACTCCACTGCAGCAGGGCGCAAGCGCGCCAGACGCACCCAACGCATCCACGGCCTCGGGAATGATCGTTCGCGGGCTGACAAAAACCTACCAGCGAGGCGGAAACACGGTTTACGCACTCGCGGGAGTAAGCCTCTCGATCCCTCAGGGGAGCCAACTGGCCATCATGGGACCCTCAGGATGCGGTAAAACGACCTTGCTGCACTGCCTCGCGGGGGTTCTTCGCCCGACTTCGGGAAGCATCATGCTCGACGGTACCGAATTGGCGGCGACGAGTGAGGGGGCGATCTCGCAACTGCGGCTGCGCAATTTTGGTTTTGTCTTCCAAGACGGTCAGCTCCTCCCCGAGCTGCCATGCCAAGAGAATGTTGCGATGCCGCTCATGCTGGCGGGAGTGTCGCGCAAGAACGCGGTCTCTCAAGCGCAGCAGATCCTGATGAATCTGGGGCTGGATGGTGCAGGCCCCTACCGTCCGGGGCAACTTTCCGGCGGGCAAGCACAACGCGTCGCTATTGGGCGCGCGCTCATCACTCACCCCAAAGTCGTCTTTGCTGACGAACCAACGGGCGCGCTGGACCAGGGGACGGGGGCTGAAGTCATGAGCGTCCTGACAGGAGCGTGCTCGGCGACGGGTGCCAGTCTGATCTTGGTCACCCACGATCCTTCAGTTGCGGCGCGCCTCCCGCATGAAATCCACATGCGCGACGGCTTGATCGATCAGCAGGTGTCTCGATGAGCGCAACACTGACCGCAGCCAAGGCAACGTTGCGTTCGCGTGACCGCGCGACAACAATCCTGACGGTTCTTGCTTTCGCTTTCCCGCATGCGATTTTGCTGAGCGTCACAGGAGGGGTGTGCGCATTTGTCTCTCGCGCAAGTAACCCACCGGCCGGTTTCAGCGATGTCGCAACCTTCTACGTGGTGATGGCGTGTTTTGCTGCAACGCTGATGACTGTCCCGATCCTCTCGATGGGTGGTGCGGCAGCGCGCCTGGGGCTGAGTCGCAGAGCGCGTGACCTTGCTGTACTGAGACTCATCGGCTTAAAACCGGGGCAAACTCGCCTTGCTTGCGTCATCGAGACCGCGGTTTATGCGCTGGTCGGTGTTGTTGCGGGTTCGCTGCTGTACGCAGCGTGCTTACCCGGATGGAGTTTCGTTTCTTTCCAGGGCGTAGCCTTGAGCGTCGGCGAGATGTGGGTCGGTCCCCTGATCCTCATTGCCGAGGCCGCGCTGATGATGGTCCTTGCAGCTGCCTCCGCGATGCTTGCGATGCGTCGCGTGGTCGTCACGCCTCTAGGAGTGAGCCGAAGAAGCGATGTGTCGAAGGTGTCTCCCGTGGGGCTGGGCATCATGGTCGCCCTCATGGTCGTCTGGCTCTTTATTGGTGGAACCATCTGGAATGCAGGAATTGCTATCGGCTTGTCGGTGCTATTGGGATTCATGGGCGTGATCTTTGCCTTGGTCAACGTCGTCGGTGCCTTGAGTGTCTCGGTCTTGGGACGAATCATGTCCGCATGCGCGCGTACGCCGCAGATGATGCTCGCTGGAAGACGCATTACTGATGATCCCAAGAGCGTGTGGCGGTCTTTCGGCGCGATTGCCTTAGTTGCCTTCCTCGTGGGAGTACTTATGCCTCTCTTTGCGGCAACAAGCGTGACGAGTAGCCCCGATATGGAAGAGACCAGTGTGATCCTGCTCGGTGATATCCGTACGGGGATGCTGCTGACTTTCGGAATCACACTGGTTTTGGGAGCAATCTCTACCGCGATCAACCAGGGGATTCGCGTCATTGATTCGATCGATCAGATTAAGGCCCTGGAGTACATGGGTTCGCCGGCAAAATTCCTGGACCGCTCGCGCAGGCTTGAAATTATGCTTCCTGCCGTGCTCATGATCGGCGGTGCGCTGGTGCTGGGACTGTGCTTCATGTCTCCGGTACTGACCATGGGAGTGTCCTTGAGCAGTATGGGAATCTTTATCGGGATGACAGCGGGAGGAGTCGCGCTGATTCTCTTTGCCTCAGAAAGCACCGGTCCACTGCGACGCAGGCTGCTCAGTGACATGCGTGAAGGAGTGAAATAGAAAGTCTGGTAACGACAGGCGTGCTGAAAAAATGTCAGATGTCTGCCTGAGCTGGGAAAACGTGCACGTAGGGTTGCACGTTTTCCCAGCTCTTGACGTTTTAGCCGGATTAAAATTAAGCGTATTAGATCGAGAGGTCAGGGGCTCGAACTGGTGAGCTTCCACCTGCAATGGCGCCGGTGGAATGACGGGCCGGTGTCTTTGCCCCTACAAAGGCACCGGCACGTCAGCCCCTCAATCACGCGGGCAATTAACTCAATCCACCTAGTGGCACACGAGCCTTGCCATGGACAGATTCACTGAATCGGATAACCCGTCACCGGACCCTGATCGGCTGGAATCCACCCCAGTTCAGGAGCAACATACTTCGCAAAGTTGCTAATAATCGACAGATTCTCTTCAAACCCCAGCTGGTTGGGAATTGTCAGCAACAAAGTATCCGCTGCAGCAATAGCCGGATCGGCCTGAAGCTGCTCGATCAAAACATCGGGCGTAGCGGCATAGGAACGGCCAAAAGTCGCTGTTCCCATATCCAAACGTCCGACCTGATCGCTTGAGTATGCTTCCAAGCCATACATTCCGCGATCCTTCGCGCTGAGCAATGGAAAGATCGAACGCGAAACGGAAACCCTAGGTGTCCACGAGTGTCCCGCTTCTTTCCATGCCGCCCGGTAGAGTGCAATCTGTTCGCCCTGGATCTCGCCAAAGCTGCGATCATCGCTTTCAAAGACCAGGGTCGAGCTCATCATATTGACACCATCGCGAGCACTGAGCTCAGCCGAATAGTTCGAACCTGCACCCCACCAGATTCGCTGACGCAGGCCCTCAGAGTGAGGGAAAATCGGCAGAGGCGAACCGGGTTGGACCATCAGTGGATACTGCTGGTCCTCAGGCGCGGCAGTTGCCATCCCCTTCCCCTCAATGGCCTCGAGAAAACGATAGAACTTCTCGCGAGCCATATCGCCACCGCGGCCATCAGCGATCTGGTCCAGTGCAGCAGCTTCCTCAGCCAAGTACAGCGGGTTTTCGTAGCACATATGGCGGTTGCAAACACCGGTTCACCTAAGCTTGGTTGCATGGTTGAACTGGTGTCGCTGAGGAAGACGAACGAGGTGGCGCGAGAGGTGACCGTGATTCCCGAGGGCAAGCGCGCGGAGCGCGTGCGGCAGCCCCTGCAACTGGACTATTGGTCAGCTATCACTGTACAGTTCAGTGCATGCTGACTATTGCTTCGCGCCTCGACGTCATGAACCGGCTCGGCCGGGCCATGGCCGACCCGACGCGCTCCCGGATCCTGATGTCCCTGCTCGACGGCCCGAGCCACCCCGCCGTGCTCTCGCGCGAGCTGGGGCTGACCCGCTCGAACGTGTCCAACCATCTGACCTGTCTGCGCGACTGCGGCATCGTGGTCGCTGAGCCCGAGGGGCGGCAGACCCGCTACGAGATCGCCGACCCGCACCTGGCCGCGGCGCTGACGGCACTGATGGACGTGACGCTGGCGGTGGACGAGAGCGCCCCGTGCATCGACCCGCACTGCTCGGTGCCCGGCTGCTGCAGTCCGAGCGGCTCCGAGGACGCCTCGTGAGCGCCGCCTGCGGCTGCGACGAGCCGACCACCAACGCCGCTGAAGAGGCAGAGGAGACCGAGCGCCCGTGGTGGCGCGACCCGGGCCTGGTGGTGCCGATCCTCTCCGGGGTCGCGTTCGGCACCGGCCTGGTGCTGGAGTGGTCGGGGCTGCACGTCGCGGCGCTGGTCGCGTTCTGGGCGGGCCTGCTGCTGGGCGCGTACACGTTCGTTCCCGGCGCGCTGCGGAAGCTGTTCGCCAAGCGGAAGCTCGGGATCGCGCTGCTGATGACGATCAGTGCCGTCGGCGCGGTCATCCTCGGCTACGTGGAGGAGGCCGCCGCGCTGGCGTTCCTGTACTCGATCGCCGAGGCCCTGGAGGACAAGGCGATGGATCGCGCCCGCGGCGGCCTGCGCGCGCTGCTCAAGCTCGTGCCGGAGACCGCGACCGTGCTGCGCGACGGTGCCTCGGTGGAGGTCCCGGCCAAGGAGATCGCCGTCGGCGACGTGCTGCTGGTCCGTCCGGGCGAGCGGGTCGTCACCGACGGGATCGTCCGCGTCGGACGCTCCAGCCTGGACACCTCCGCGATCACCGGCGAGTCGATCCCGGTCGAGGTCGCCCCCGATGACGCGGTCTCGGCGGGGGCGATCAATACAGCCGGAGTGCTGGAGGTCGAGGCGACCGCGGCGGGCACCGACAACTCGCTGACCACCATCGTGGAGCTCGTCGAGCAGGCCCAGGCAGAGAAGGGCGAGCGTGCGCGCATCGCCGACCAGATCGCCCGCCCACTGGTGCCCGGCGTGATGGTCCTCGCCGTCCTGGTCGGCGTGCTCGGATCGCTGCTCGGCGACCCCGAGACCTGGATCACCCGCGCCCTGGTCGTCCTCGTCGCCGCCAGCCCGTGCGCGCTGGCGATCGCGGTGCCGGTCACCGTGGTGTCCGCGATCGGGGCGGCGACGAAGTTCGGCGTCGTCATCAAGAGCGGTGCCGCGTTCGAGCGCCTCGGCGGCATCCGCCACCTCGCCGTGGACAAGACCGGCACCCTGACCCGCAACCGGCCCGAGGTCACCGCCGTCGTCGCCGCCGACGGGTTCGACGACATGCAGGTGCTCGCCTGGGCGGCGTCCGTCGAGCAGCATTCGACGCATCCTCTCGCCGCCGCCATCGCCGCCGCGGGCCAGGGGGACCTCGCCGCGCAGGACGTGGCCGAGGAGGCCGGGCACGGCATCGGTGGCCTGGTCGACGGCCGCAGGGTGGCGGTGGGCAGTCCGCGCTGGATCGACGCCGGTCCGCTCAAGGCCCGGGTCGAGGACCTGGAGGCCGAGGGCCAGACCTGCGTGCTCGTCACCGTCGACGGCTTCCTGGCCGGGGCGATCGGCGTCCGCGACGAGCTGCGCCCCGAGGTCCCCGAGGTCGTGCGGACCCTGCTTGACCAGGGCGTCGAGGTGAGCATGCTCACCGGCGACAACTCCCGCACCGCTGCTGCGCTGGCGAAGCTGGCCGGGATCGGCGACGTGCACGCCGAGCTGCGTCCCGAGGACAAGGCTCGCATCGTCGCCGGGTTCTCGGAGACGTCGCCGACCGCGATGATCGGCGACGGCATCAACGACGCCCCCGCCCTGGCCGGTGCGACTGTGGGCATCGCGATGGGCGCGACCGGCTCCGACGCCGCGATCGAGTCTGCCGACGTCGCCTTCACCGGGCACGACCTCGGCCTGATCCCGCAGGCGCTGCGGCATGCCCGCCGCGGCCGGGCGATCATGAACCAGAACATCGTGCTGTCCCTGGCGATCATCGCCGTGCTGCCGCCGCTGGCCATCACCGGCGTACTCGGCCTAGCCGCGGTCGTCCTCGTCCACGAGGTCGCCGAGGTCGTCGTTATCGCCAACGGGCTGCGCGCAGCGCGTGCCCACAAACGATAGGGGTGGCATCGAACGTCATGACTCAGACATGTGCTAGCGCATATCGATGACGCCGGTACCGACCTCAATATGCTTTGTGCGGGCAGCAATCGCGGAGAGCAAGGGCATGGGTGAGGCACCCTGGGGCGCAAAATGATGCACTCTGAAGTAGGCGCCATTGACACCTAGATCGTCGGCAGCGACCGACAATTCAATAGCCTGATGAAGGGCATCGCGCCCGCTCAGTCCGCGCCTTCCGTCCCGTGCGGAGTGTCCAAAGCTCAGGAAACCGAAGGCCTTCAATACTTACACCTGAGATTCGAGCCAGCGCTGCGCATCCAAGGCAGCACGGCAACCGGAACCCGCAGCGGTAATTGCCTGACGATAGGTATGGTCAACGGCATCACCGCAGGCGAAAACACCCGGGAGATTGGTTGCGGTCCCCGGATCGTTGACCACAATGTAGCCCGCCTCGTCCAAGGCCACCTGATCGGCGATCAGCGAGGTGCGGGGAAGGTGCCCGATCGCAACGAAAACGCCTTCAGCTTCCAGGACACTCTCGGAACCATCAACGGTGTTGCGCAGGCGCACACCCGTCACCGAAGAATCTCCAAGAACTTCCTCGACAACGGAATTCCACACGAACTCGATCTTCGGGTTAGCCGCGGCACGATCAGCCATTGCCTTCGAGGCACGCAGCTGGTCACGACGGTGAACAACCGACACCTTCGAGGCAAACTTCGTCAGGAAGGTGGCCTCTTCCATGGCGGAATCTCCACCACCGACAACGATCAGGTGCTTGTCACGGAAGAAGAAACCATCGCAGGTCGCGCAGTAGGAAACACCACGACCAGAGAACTCTTGTTCACCGGGCACATCCATGTGGCGGTATTCAGAGCCGGTCGCCAGAATCACCGTGCGCGCTTGGAGGGTCTCATCCTCAAGAGTGATCGTCTTGATATCGCCCTCAAGAGAAAGCGCGTAGGCATCCTCGTAGCGCACTTCCGCGCCGAACTTTTCAGCCTGCTGACGCATCTGGTCCATGAGGTCCGGGCCCATAATTCCCTCGGGGAAACCCGGGAAGTTCTCAACCTCGGTGGTATTCATCAGAGCACCACCGGCTGCAAGCGCACCGGCGACAACGACGGGCTTAAAACCCGCGCGAGCAGTGTAAATAGCCGCCGTGTACCCCGCGGGGCCAGAACCGACAATAACGACGTCACGGATGTTTTCAGACATGGTGTCTCCTATGGGCAGGTTGCGGGTTACTTCACTGACAGCTCGCTGATCCACGCCCACGCGCGACCATCTTGCGAGGTTGGCATCTTGCGGAAGGTAATGCTGATGGCATCGGTCTCCACGGGATGTGCCAGTTTGATGTCCGTTGTGGGGGAGAACGTCGTGGTTGCGATTTCTGTTCCCGCACGAGGTGAATTGGGATCTACAGCACGAACAACACCTTCACCGCCACTCGTCGAGGGATCCATCGTCAAGGTGATTTCAGAAACCGTTGACTTCTTCTCGAACTTCACGAGCACGGTGACCGCGGTGTCGTCTAGGAATTGGTTGTAATCGAAGTAGCGCGAGTGCCAGCTGGTCTTTGCGTCTCCATCGATCATATTGACGGCCATTTCTTCGTGGTCGCCCTTGTCATCCTTCCACGACAGCACAGACACACTGGAGATCACCGGTGTCACAGTTGTCGTCTGTGAAGGATTGTCGGAAGGCTGAGCCGATGCGGAAGCCGAAGGCGAAGCGCTCTTCGCTTGGTTCACGATGTCGTCAACACCGGAGTGCTTGACCGGGCTGAGTACAGTTGCACCCGCCCAAATGGTAGCGAGGACCGTCAGCACTGCGGCAAAGATAATCGTTGGGCGCGTGGGATCAATTCCGCGCTCCGCGCTTTCGCCGCCCGAGGCCGGTGATCCTTGTGCGCGGCCACCTTCGCCTCGGCCGCCGCCGTTTCCGCCACCGGTCCCACCGCTGTGGCCGCTACCTGCGAAGGAAGCACCAGCGTGACTGACGCGCGCAGCAGCCGTCGCCGCCACACCCTCGGCAGCAGCAGCGCCGCCCACAACAGCACCCTCAGCAAAACCCTTGGGATGCGGTGCGGGGATACGAGAAGGAGAAGGCGTTGAAGGAGACTTTGCGGCGGAAGTTTCCGCCGCGGCCTCGGCAGCTGCAGCACCCAAGGGAATACCAGCAGGCGCGGTCGCATCGAGGTCGTAGACGCGCGCTGTAGCTGGGAGGGTGGGAACAATGGGAAGCTCAGGCTTGGCCTGGCTCATCTCGACGCGGCCTCGGGAAGCGTGGTTCTCCTGGGGAAGCGTGGGCTGCGAGGCAGGAACTGCCGGCGCGGGAGTCTGCGGCGCGGGAGCCGACTCATGCGGCGCATCGGGATTGACGATCTCATCGAAAGCAGGCACGGAGAGGTCGACGGAGAGCGGAACCCAGCGAGGCATACCTTCGGCAGGGGTGCGGTGATCCTCAGCGGACATGACTTCCTCCTTGCGTGATGCTGCCAGCCTATTATGAATGCTTTCGGGACGTTGCGCCGACGGCGCGGCCGAAAGGAACGCACACAGTGCTGCGGGGAGACGCAGACGAGTGAGCAGAGGACGAATACTGGTTGCAGATTCTTGCGGGTTGATGAAACGCATCGCAAGCATGTAGATCACGGTGACAACGATTGCGACGACCCCGAACTTCACGCCAGATACCAGCCAGCGCACCAGTTTCGAAGAAATCGTCGTGTAGATTCCCATGAGCCACAGCACGCCAAAACCGACGACTCCAGCCACAACCGCGCAGCAGACGTAGGTCAGGTAGGAGCGCACAATGAGCGAAGAATTGACGAAGCGATTGCGATTACCAACCCAACGCATCGCAATCAAACCCTGAACGATGCGGCACACTGTTTCGCCAAGAGCCGCGCCGATCACCCACCAGCGCACGCCCGTCGCAAAGTAAATCGACCACCCAACGATGATCTGCAAAATCGTGGGGACAATGCCCATGAGGAACACGGGTTTTGCGTCCTCGTAAGCGAAGAAGACGCGCTGGCTCATCAGCACGATTCCCGTCGAGGCCACGCCGGGCATGAGGGAAACCAGGATCAGCGCGTAGGAAGAGATCAGTTCGGGCCGGGTCGTATTGGTGACGACCAGCTGCATCATCGGGGCAGCGCCCGCCATGAAGATCGCGGCAGCAAGAACCGTTAGGGAGGTAATGAGGCGAATACCCGTGTGGTAGTGCTCGGCAACTTCCTCGTCGTTATCTTCGGCGACCGCGTAGTTCAATCGTGTGAAGATTGCGGTCGCAAGAGAAACGGTAATGACCGACTGCGGGAGCATGAAGATCAAAAATGCAGCCGAATATCCGGCCAGACCCGCGATGGGCTGGGGATTCTGGTTGAGGTAGTTATCCGCAATCGAGGCGATGGCGTTCGTTGAGAGAACACCGACCTGGGACACGCCCAAGGTCGCAAATGTCCAGCCTGCAACCTTCGAGGCCGAACCGAAAGAAGTCCCACGGAAGTGGAAGTCAGGTTTGAATGAGATTCCCGCTCGTCTCATGGGGATAAACAAAACAAGTGCCTGGCACACGACGCCCAGGGTCGTTGTCACCGACAAGAGCCAGAATTGCGGGGAGGTGAAGTCCGTGATGGCGAAGTCTTCGTGGGAACCCCACAGAACCAAGAAAGCGGTCAGACCTGCGATCGCAATGACGTTATTGAGCACCGGCGCCCACATATAGGGGCCGAAAACTCCACGGGCATTGAGAAGCTCACCGAGCAGGTTATACAGCCCGTAGAAAAAGATCTGCGGCAAACACAAGAAGGCGAAGGAAACCGCAAGGGAGCGAATCTCCATACTGTAGCCCGGCGCCATGATGATGATGAGAAGTGGCGCAAGAAGGGTCGAAACAAAAGCCACCACGAAG
>NZ_LT707420.1:470374-598096 GCF_900155605.1 Actinomyces marseillensis
CCTTCACCGCCACTCGTCGAGGGATCCATCGTCAAGGTGATTTCAGAAACCGTTGACTTCTTCTCGAACTTCACGAGCACGGTGACCGCGGTGTCGTCTAGGAATTGGTTGTAATCGAAGTAGCGCGAGTGCCAGCTGGTCTTTGCGTCTCCATCGATCATATTGACGGCCATTTCTTCGTGGTCGCCCTTGTCATCCTTCCACGACAGCACAGACACACTGGAGATCACCGGTGTCACAGTTGTCGTCTGTGAAGGATTGTCGGAAGGCTGAGCCGATGCGGAAGCCGAAGGCGAAGCGCTCTTCGCTTGGTTCACGATGTCGTCAACACCGGAGTGCTTGACCGGGCTGAGTACAGTTGCACCCGCCCAAATGGTAGCGAGGACCGTCAGCACTGCGGCAAAGATAATCGTTGGGCGCGTGGGATCAATTCCGCGCTCCGCGCTTTCGCCGCCCGAGGCCGGTGATCCTTGTGCGCGGCCACCTTCGCCTCGGCCGCCGCCGTTTCCGCCACCGGTCCCACCGCTGTGGCCGCTACCTGCGAAGGAAGCACCAGCGTGACTGACGCGCGCAGCAGCCGTCGCCGCCACACCCTCGGCAGCAGCAGCGCCGCCCACAACAGCACCCTCAGCAAAACCCTTGGGATGCGGTGCGGGGATACGAGAAGGAGAAGGCGTTGAAGGAGACTTTGCGGCGGAAGTTTCCGCCGCGGCCTCGGCAGCTGCAGCACCCAAGGGAATACCAGCAGGCGCGGTCGCATCGAGGTCGTAGACGCGCGCTGTAGCTGGGAGGGTGGGAACAATGGGAAGCTCAGGCTTGGCCTGGCTCATCTCGACGCGGCCTCGGGAAGCGTGGTTCTCCTGGGGAAGCGTGGGCTGCGAGGCAGGAACTGCCGGCGCGGGAGTCTGCGGCGCGGGAGCCGACTCATGCGGCGCATCGGGATTGACGATCTCATCGAAAGCAGGCACGGAGAGGTCGACGGAGAGCGGAACCCAGCGAGGCATACCTTCGGCAGGGGTGCGGTGATCCTCAGCGGACATGACTTCCTCCTTGCGTGATGCTGCCAGCCTATTATGAATGCTTTCGGGACGTTGCGCCGACGGCGCGGCCGAAAGGAACGCACACAGTGCTGCGGGGAGACGCAGACGAGTGAGCAGAGGACGAATACTGGTTGCAGATTCTTGCGGGTTGATGAAACGCATCGCAAGCATGTAGATCACGGTGACAACGATTGCGACGACCCCGAACTTCACGCCAGATACCAGCCAGCGCACCAGTTTCGAAGAAATCGTCGTGTAGATTCCCATGAGCCACAGCACGCCAAAACCGACGACTCCAGCCACAACCGCGCAGCAGACGTAGGTCAGGTAGGAGCGCACAATGAGCGAAGAATTGACGAAGCGATTGCGATTACCAACCCAACGCATCGCAATCAAACCCTGAACGATGCGGCACACTGTTTCGCCAAGAGCCGCGCCGATCACCCACCAGCGCACGCCCGTCGCAAAGTAAATCGACCACCCAACGATGATCTGCAAAATCGTGGGGACAATGCCCATGAGGAACACGGGTTTTGCGTCCTCGTAAGCGAAGAAGACGCGCTGGCTCATCAGCACGATTCCCGTCGAGGCCACGCCGGGCATGAGGGAAACCAGGATCAGCGCGTAGGAAGAGATCAGTTCGGGCCGGGTCGTATTGGTGACGACCAGCTGCATCATCGGGGCAGCGCCCGCCATGAAGATCGCGGCAGCAAGAACCGTTAGGGAGGTAATGAGGCGAATACCCGTGTGGTAGTGCTCGGCAACTTCCTCGTCGTTATCTTCGGCGACCGCGTAGTTCAATCGTGTGAAGATTGCGGTCGCAAGAGAAACGGTAATGACCGACTGCGGGAGCATGAAGATCAAAAATGCAGCCGAATATCCGGCCAGACCCGCGATGGGCTGGGGATTCTGGTTGAGGTAGTTATCCGCAATCGAGGCGATGGCGTTCGTTGAGAGAACACCGACCTGGGACACGCCCAAGGTCGCAAATGTCCAGCCTGCAACCTTCGAGGCCGAACCGAAAGAAGTCCCACGGAAGTGGAAGTCAGGTTTGAATGAGATTCCCGCTCGTCTCATGGGGATAAACAAAACAAGTGCCTGGCACACGACGCCCAGGGTCGTTGTCACCGACAAGAGCCAGAATTGCGGGGAGGTGAAGTCCGTGATGGCGAAGTCTTCGTGGGAACCCCACAGAACCAAGAAAGCGGTCAGACCTGCGATCGCAATGACGTTATTGAGCACCGGCGCCCACATATAGGGGCCGAAAACTCCACGGGCATTGAGAAGCTCACCGAGCAGGTTATACAGCCCGTAGAAAAAGATCTGCGGCAAACACAAGAAGGCGAAGGAAACCGCAAGGGAGCGAATCTCCATACTGTAGCCCGGCGCCATGATGATGATGAGAAGTGGCGCAAGAAGGGTCGAAACAAAAGCCACCACGAAGAGGATCGTTCCGGCCAGGGTGATGAGGCGGTTGATGTAAACCTGGCCCTCATCTCTCTTGAGTGCGCGAACAATCTGCGGAACCAAAACAGCGTCGAAAACGCCGGAGGCAAGGAGATTGAAGATCGTGTTGGGCAGGGTGTTTGCTGTCTGGAATGCAGCCGAGACCGCACCGCCGGCCGAACCCAGCGCCGCCAATAGCATTGCGGTCTTGATGAAGCCAAGGACTCGGGAAACCATTGTTCCCGAGGCCATCAATACGCTGGCCCGTAAAAGCGAACCGTTGCGAGCTTGGCTTTCACTCATTCCTGATCCTCTTCATGTGAGTCGGATGTAGTCGGCTTGGCCGGGGGACGCCCGGCTTTCACGAATGCTCCGGTGGACAGTGGAACGTTGACCGTCCCTTTTTCAACGCCACCAACGCCGGGCAGGTGCGAGGACTCCTCAGCGGTCGAGGCATTGAAGCGACGCCGAACCGTGCGGATAATTCCGCCAACGAAGGCAAGCCCGACAAGAACCGCCATGACGACTGTTGCCGCATCTTCCCATCCGGCACGCATGCGGACTAGAACCTTTTGCGAATCATCAAGGATGGTTCCACTGGGTGTCGATACCTTGTAAGTCACGCGTATATCTCCCGAACCGATGGCGGTCACGGGTACTTCAACCGTTGAGGAAGAATTCGCCGGAATCGTGGCCGTCGAGGTACTGGTGACACGCAATCTGGGATCGCCCGGAAGCAAAGTGACCTCGACATTGACCGGCCACGGCAAAGAATTGCGCACGCGAACGGGGAAATTAGCGCTCTTATTAATGAGGTTGACCGCGTTTGAAGACTCAACCGATACGGAAGAACTAAAAGTATTGAGCGACTGAATGCTGCTCACGATCGTCTCGGATCGCTGATCCCCAAGGTCTGCCCGAAGTGCGCTCGAAACGGTTGCATCCACCCTCAGGCGAGCCGCATCAACATTTTCCGTTGCCCCCGCCAAGGGAAGGGTAGCTGCGTAGGCGCCGCTCAACGCGCTCATCTCTGAGCGAAGTGAGTCGCTAAAAGGCGAATCTTGGACGGCCGTACGCTCGATGTCTGTCGCCTCAGAGTTCACCAGGTCGCTAAAGGAAATCCCCTCAACCCAGCGGTTATCGAGGATTGCTCGCACGCGCTCAAGCCGGGTCTCGTCCAGTGAGGAAGACCGTTGAAGTGGAACGAAAAGTGTCCGCGACAAGCTCGGGCGCTCGCGGGTGATCATCGCGGTCATGGCCGTGAGGAACTGCTGGGTATCGAGTTCATCATCAAGGCTTTGAGCATCCCACGAGAGCAGGTCCGTCATGGGCGAGAGGGAACTGAGAGCCGTGTAGCTTTCGCCTGAGTGATCATCATTATCGGTAATGGTCTGGCCATCGGCTGAGAGCTCAACTTTCGCCATGGAGGTGAAGTTTTGCTCGCTTTCGGGCGCTAGCTCGCCGGGTGGAGCAATGAAGGTTGAGCCAAGTTGCCCGTTCAAGGACTGCTTTCCCCAACTTCCCGAGGTCGTCCATGACACATTATCGATGAGCTTGGGTGCTGTAGTGCTGCTCTGGGTCTGGCTTGCCTCGCCACTTGGTGAGGGACTTGGGCTTTGCGAGGCCTCACTTGGGCTGGCAGAGGAGCTCGCGCTGGCAGAAGCCGAGGCGCTTGCCGAGGAACGGGAGGACGAGGGAAGGAGAGCCTGCGTCTTGGCAAGAGTCGTAGGAACCTGTGCCCGCGAGTCGACAAGATACTTCATGATCGTGTCGTTATTGAGAGTTGTTGCAAGCGTCAGGTCCGCATCGTTACTGGGCAGAGCCACGAGCTCACGGGTGCGTTCAAAGAAGGTCTGGAGGAAAGCAGCGCGTGTATGGCGATCAGCGGTGATCTCGGCCTCGGAACGCGGGGTAGCGGAAGAGGAAGGAGACGGTGAGGCGCTGGTTGCGGAAGCGGAAGGGGAAGCACTGGCCTCGGAAGAAGAAGCAGAAGGCGTTGGCGAAGAAGATGAGGCGCTGGAAGTTGCGCGATCTTCAGGAACGGTGAGCTCGTCGACCAGAGTTTGCGAGTCGGTCGCGAAAGTTACTCCCGACATGGATGCCGCAGATAGGATCGAATAGGAATCACTGGTCATGCGTGGAGTTGAGGATGTCCAGGGCAAGAGAACATTGACGCGCGTATGTTCAAGGGAATATGCCGAATCCCAGATCAGGATGGAGCGGTCACTTCCCCGGTTTTCATCACCTTCAACGACGACCGTGATACCTCGCGGTCCCCACTCAAAGTCCGAGTTGAAGGGGAGGTCTTCAAAAGGAATTGTCATATGGAAGGGCTGTTCGGCGCCGGGCTGGATTGTTGCTTCCAAGGTTCCCGTATGCACGCGCCGACCTTGATAGGACTTCCCCGTCACATAAGCCGAGAGGTCCGAAGCGGTCAGCGGTGAATAAGTCTGAACATAGGCATCCAAAGACGGATTCTGGATGGGCTTATCTGTCAGATTGCGAACAACGCCCGAGACCTGCACATTGTTTTGAGCAGTGATCACTCGCGGTTCGAGGCGGTTAATCCGAACGTCCACTCCCAAGGCTTGGGGTGCCTCACCCAAAACCTCCGGTCGCGCGCTGGCCTGGGGTGCAAGAGCGGCGGGTAAGGCTGACGCTGCCGAGGCCTCGTGAGTGCCTCCGGTGGGAAGCGAGGCAAGGGTGGCCGCGCTCGCGGGTTGAAGTGAAAGAAGCAGGGCGCCGAGGGGCACAAGAGTCAGTGCAATTCGAGTGGCTCGCATTCGCGTCATGATGCATCCCGGTAAAGCAAGTCCAAAGCGATCCCGACAATGCGCCTCTCGTTGGGGTAAGCCAAGTCATGCGAGAGCTCACGCAAGGGGACCCAGGCGGCGTCCTCGGCCTCGTGATCCGGATCCCCCTCAACGGTGATGGACCCGGAAATGTAACCCATCAGGTAGTGGTGGACAACCTTGTGGATCCGCCGATCTACGCCGGAAAACCAATAATCGATCGAGGCGAGGTGGCGAATGATGCGCCCGTGAATACCAGTTTCTTCAGCGACTTCGCGAAGAGCGGCTTCTTCGGGAGACTCCAAGCCTTCAAGATGCCCCTTCGGGAGGCACCACTCAATCTTCCCCGAGCGATTCCGTCTGGCGATGATCGCTGCGTAGGGCTGGCCATTGCGAACATCGACAACGATGCCCCCGGCAGAAGTCTCAGAGGAAACGGGAAGGAAATGAGGGGCCGAATTCGCTGCACGCAACGAAGGATGACGACGCGGAGGCTGAGGCACTCCGGGTCGTAACGCTTCAGAAGGTACAGTCATAGTTCCACTTTAAGCGGGATTACCCCTCCGGGTCAGGTCGCACCATCGGTCGAGTGGGAATTACCGCACTTTTTACAGCCTGTGCTATGGCTGCGAGTGACCTTATTCCCGTGTCAACCATGAATGAAGCCGTGATGCGAGCAAGCCAAAGAAGCCCAAAACATGGCATGCTGGAGGGGATGAGTACACAACTGTCGCGAACAATGGGTCAAGCCCGCTCTCACGCACCCCGCCCCTCTGGTTTAGGCGAGGGTGATTTGGGCCTACTCATGGCCCAGGCGAAAGAGGCTTTCTCCCGTATTCCCAAGGAAATCCTCGAACTGGGTGAGATCTTCACCCAGGCCGGTGAGGAAATCAGCTTGGTCGGAGGACCGGTTCGCGATGCATTCTTGGGGCTGACCCCTCACGATTTTGACTGCACGACCTCTGCTCGCCCAGAGAAAACCGAAGAGCTTCTTGCTCAGTGGGGAAACTCAACCTGGGACATCGGCCGCGAGTTCGGCACCATCGGTGGCAGGCGCGGGAACTTTGTCGTCGAGGTGACGACCTATCGCACTGATTCCTATGAAGTGGGGTCGCGAAAGCCCGAGGTCGAATACGGCGACACTTTGGAAGGTGACCTCACTCGCCGCGACTTCACCGTCAACGCTATGGCGATGCGCCTGCCGCAATTGGCGCTCGTCGACCCCCATGACGGCCTCTCTGATCTGGCCGTTGGTCGTCTTCGCACCCCGGTTAGCGCACTGCAATCCTTTGATGATGACCCGCTGCGCATCATGCGAGCCGCACGCTTTAGCGCCCAGCTTGGCATTGACGTGGATGAGGACGTCATGGACGCTATGGAATCTATGGCGGGGCGCTTGGAGATTGTTTCGGCAGAGCGTATTCGCGCTGAACTCGAGCGACTGATTATTTCCCCGTGGCCCAGGCGAGGCCTTGAGCTCATGGTCCACACGGGCGTTGCTGACATTGTCCTTCCTGAATTGTCAGCCCTCGTGTCAACAGTTGATGAGCACAATAGGCACAAGGACGTCTATCAGCACACGCTCACCGTCTTGGATCAGGCGATCGACCTGGAGACCGACGCGGATGGCCCGGTTCCCGAGCCGGACTTTATCTTGCGTTTTGCTGCCCTCATGCACGACGTCGGTAAGCCGGCTACGCGCTGCTTCGAATCCAATGGCACGGTCTCTTTCCACCATCATGAATTGGTGGGTGCAAAGATGACGCGCAAGCGCATGAAGGCCCTGCGTTTCGACAAGGCTACGACGGACGCCGTGTCTGACTTGGTTGCTCTTCACTTGCGTTTTCACGGTTATGGCGATGCGAAGTGGAGCGATTCGGCGGTTCGTCGCTACGTGGCGGACGCGGGAGAACTTCTCGAGCGCCTTCACCGATTGACCCGAGCAGACTGCACGACTCGCAACAAGCGTAAGGCCGCATTCTTGTCTGCCGCCTATGACGATCTGGAAGAGCGTATTGCCGCGTTGCGCGCGCAAGAAGAACTCGACGCGATCCGCCCCGATCTTGACGGGGATCAGATCATGGAGATTCTGGGGATCCGCCCCTCAAAGGCCGTGAAGATGGCGCGTGACTACCTCCTTGACCTGCGTATGGAAAACGGGCCCATGGGTGAAGAGGCCGCGCGCGAGGCCCTGCTTGCGTGGTGGGCATCCGATGAGGTGCGAGAAGTTGCCGAAGAGTATCAGGCTCAGCAGGCTCGCTGGGAAGAAATGTCCGCGCAGAAGAGGGCTCGTAAACGTCGCGCTGCCAGCGAAAACTAAGCCGATCCGGAGCTACCTTTAGGCAATTGCCTGCCTTTCTGCGTAGGCTAGTCACGATGAACCTATGCTGAAAGGCTGGATTTCGTGGCACCTTCACAAGCAAACGACGATCAGGGACGTCGCGCCCTTCCCTCGCGAGCCGAGGCGACTCGACGTCGACTTGCGCAGCAGGCCCGTCGTGAAGGCGAGGGAACCATCCCCCAGACACCTGCTTCTTCTGCACCTAAGCGCACTTCAGCGGTTGCGCGAGTTTCTCGCGGCTCCTCGAGTGGGGCAGCAGCCAGCTCAAGCGGAAGTCGGCGCGCAAGCACTCGCGCGGCCTCGTCGGGGAGTACCTCGCGCACGGGGTCGACGCGTCCGGCAAGCTCGCGCACGGCAGCGTCCGGCAAGGGCGGCGGAAAGAAGAAGGGTCCGGCCAAGGGGAAAAAGAAGCGTAGCCTCGCAGCACGGATTGCACGAGGAGCCTTCTACACCTTCCTCGGCCTCATTATTGCCGGATTTGGTACCTTCCTCATTGCCTATGCCTCGTTGAAGATTCCGCAGGCGGATCAGGTTGCTCTTGCGCAGACGACGACCGTCTACTACGCCGATGGCACCACCGAAATGGGCCGGATGTCGCAGGTGAATAGGAAGATCATCGATTCCAGTACCCTGCCTGACTATGTCTCACACGCCGTGGTTGCCTCGGAGGATCGCACCTTCTACACGAATTCGGGTGTTGATCTCAAAGGCATCGGTCGCGCGCTGGTCAACAATATTAGGGGCGGGGCGCGCCAGGGTGCTTCGACCCTGACCCAGCAGTATGTTGAGCGCTACTACGTCGGCGAAACGACCGGTTATGTGGGTAAAGCCAAGGAAGCGATCCTTGCTCTCAAGATCAATCGAGAGCAGACCAAGGACGAGATCATTGGCAACTACCTCAACACCATTTACTTTGGTCGCGGTGCCTACGGGATCGAAGCCGCATCTCAGGCGTACTTCGGCCACGAAGCAAAGGATCTCACCCTTTCCGAGGCCGCAATGATCGCTGGGATCATCCCCGCTCCTTCCGCGTGGGATCCGGCAGTCGATGAAGAGAAAGCACGCTCGCGTTGGCAGCGCGTCATCAACCTGATGGTTGAGGACGGTTGGATTTCGCAGGCAGACGCTAACGCCGCCGAGTTCCCAAAGACCATCGATCCCGATACCTTGGGTGGTCCGACGATGGAAGGCCCGACCGGCTATCTCATGGAGCAGGTCCGGACTGAACTCGCGGCAGAAGGCTTCACGGCAGACCAGCTGGCGACCGGCGGATACCGCATTATTTCCACGATTGATAAGGACAAGCAGGATCAGGCCGTTGCCGCTGCAGAGTACATGTACACGGTGCGCGGATGGAATGAAGATTCCATGCACGTGGCTTTGACGTCATTGGATCCCGCTACCGGCGAAATCGTCGCGGAGTACGGCGGCAAGGATTACCTCACGCGCCAGCAAAATGCGGCAACGCAAGACATCATGGCTGCCGGCTCAACCTTCAAGCCTTTCGCCCTGGTTGCTCACGTCGAGCAGGGGGGCTCGATCTACGACGTTTACGATGGCTCTTCGCCCAAGACCTTCAGTGGAATGTCGCGTGCGGTGAGCAACGATTATGGTGTGTCTTGGGGCCGTCAGAACCTGGTGAACGCAACGAAGAACTCGATCAACACCGTTTTCGTTGGACTCAACCAGGAAGTTGGCCCCGCAACCACGAAGAAGGTCGCGATCGACTTGGGAATCCCCGAGGACACGAACGGTTTGGATGATTCGCTGCTCAACGTCTTGGGCTTTGCGGCTCCCCACAACATTGACCTTGCGCACGCCTATTCGACGATTGCTTCGGGCGGAAAGCGAACCACTCCGCACATTGTCCGCGAGGTTCAAAACTCCGATGGCTCCAAGGTCTTCAAGACAAACGTTGACCCGGAGCAGATCTTCGATACGAAGACCATGTCGACCGTCCTTCCTGCGCTTGAAGCAGTGACCGCTTCGGGTGGTACTGCCGAGGCCGCGGCCGCACTCAAGCAGGACACGGGCGGTAAGACCGGTACCTCCGAAGACCAAAAGACCGCGCAGTTCGTTGGTTTTACGCCTGAACTGGTCACTGCAGTGAGCATGTACCAGCTCGACGAAAACGGAAGTCCCGTTTCTTTGACGAATATCGGTGGGCTTGGCCAATTCCACGGTGGTGACTGGCCGGTGACCGTGTGGATGCGCTACATGAAGCAGGCGACCGCGAACCAGACGAAGCTCCACTTCGATTGGTATACCCGTCAGTCAGCGACACCTGTGGTTCCCGCGCCTCAGGTATCGACAACACCTACGCCTACTGAAGAGACGCCGACCCCGACCCCCGAGGCGAGTGAGCCGACGCAGGGATCTGAGGTACAGCCGACCCAGACTCCGACCGCTCAAAATACGGGTGCTGCCGGCTCCGAGGGTGGCGGTCCGAGTCGGGCAGAAGGCAGGTAGCTTCCGCGGGGGTTCCATCGGCGCGGACACGTCTTCGAGCGTCGAATGGAGCGCTGCTCAGGCAGCTGCCTGACACCAAAAGAAAGACAAAAAGGCCGGGGCCTCCCGAAAGGGAGTGCCCCGGCCCTCTTTATGGTCTTGTCAGACGCTCACTTGACAGCCAGCACGCGGANTCGCAGCACGGATTGCACGAGGAGCCTTCTACACCTTCCTCGGCCTCATTATTGCCGGATTTGGTACCTTCCTCATTGCCTATGCCTCGTTGAAGATTCCGCAGGCGGATCAGGTTGCTCTTGCGCAGACGACGACCGTCTACTACGCCGATGGCACCACCGAAATGGGCCGGATGTCGCAGGTGAATAGGAAGATCATCGATTCCAGTACCCTGCCTGACTATGTCTCACACGCCGTGGTTGCCTCGGAGGATCGCACCTTCTACACGAATTCGGGTGTTGATCTCAAAGGCATCGGTCGCGCGCTGGTCAACAATATTAGGGGCGGGGCGCGCCAGGGTGCTTCGACCCTGACCCAGCAGTATGTTGAGCGCTACTACGTCGGCGAAACGACCGGTTATGTGGGTAAAGCCAAGGAAGCGATCCTTGCTCTCAAGATCAATCGAGAGCAGACCAAGGACGAGATCATTGGCAACTACCTCAACACCATTTACTTTGGTCGCGGTGCCTACGGGATCGAAGCCGCATCTCAGGCGTACTTCGGCCACGAAGCAAAGGATCTCACCCTTTCCGAGGCCGCAATGATCGCTGGGATCATCCCCGCTCCTTCCGCGTGGGATCCGGCAGTCGATGAAGAGAAAGCACGCTCGCGTTGGCAGCGCGTCATCAACCTGATGGTTGAGGACGGTTGGATTTCGCAGGCAGACGCTAACGCCGCCGAGTTCCCAAAGACCATCGATCCCGATACCTTGGGTGGTCCGACGATGGAAGGCCCGACCGGCTATCTCATGGAGCAGGTCCGGACTGAACTCGCGGCAGAAGGCTTCACGGCAGACCAGCTGGCGACCGGCGGATACCGCATTATTTCCACGATTGATAAGGACAAGCAGGATCAGGCCGTTGCCGCTGCAGAGTACATGTACACGGTGCGCGGATGGAATGAAGATTCCATGCACGTGGCTTTGACGTCATTGGATCCCGCTACCGGCGAAATCGTCGCGGAGTACGGCGGCAAGGATTACCTCACGCGCCAGCAAAATGCGGCAACGCAAGACATCATGGCTGCCGGCTCAACCTTCAAGCCTTTCGCCCTGGTTGCTCACGTCGAGCAGGGGGGCTCGATCTACGACGTTTACGATGGCTCTTCGCCCAAGACCTTCAGTGGAATGTCGCGTGCGGTGAGCAACGATTATGGTGTGTCTTGGGGCCGTCAGAACCTGGTGAACGCAACGAAGAACTCGATCAACACCGTTTTCGTTGGACTCAACCAGGAAGTTGGCCCCGCAACCACGAAGAAGGTCGCGATCGACTTGGGAATCCCCGAGGACACGAACGGTTTGGATGATTCGCTGCTCAACGTCTTGGGCTTTGCGGCTCCCCACAACATTGACCTTGCGCACGCCTATTCGACGATTGCTTCGGGCGGAAAGCGAACCACTCCGCACATTGTCCGCGAGGTTCAAAACTCCGATGGCTCCAAGGTCTTCAAGACAAACGTTGACCCGGAGCAGATCTTCGATACGAAGACCATGTCGACCGTCCTTCCTGCGCTTGAAGCAGTGACCGCTTCGGGTGGTACTGCCGAGGCCGCGGCCGCACTCAAGCAGGACACGGGCGGTAAGACCGGTACCTCCGAAGACCAAAAGACCGCGCAGTTCGTTGGTTTTACGCCTGAACTGGTCACTGCAGTGAGCATGTACCAGCTCGACGAAAACGGAAGTCCCGTTTCTTTGACGAATATCGGTGGGCTTGGCCAATTCCACGGTGGTGACTGGCCGGTGACCGTGTGGATGCGCTACATGAAGCAGGCGACCGCGAACCAGACGAAGCTCCACTTCGATTGGTATACCCGTCAGTCAGCGACACCTGTGGTTCCCGCGCCTCAGGTATCGACAACACCTACGCCTACTGAAGAGACGCCGACCCCGACCCCCGAGGCGAGTGAGCCGACGCAGGGATCTGAGGTACAGCCGACCCAGACTCCGACCGCTCAAAATACGGGTGCTGCCGGCTCCGAGGGTGGCGGTCCGAGTCGGGCAGAAGGCAGGTAGCTTCCGCGGGGGTTCCATCGGCGCGGACACGTCTTCGAGCGTCGAATGGAGCGCTGCTCAGGCAGCTGCCTGACACCAAAAGAAAGACAAAAAGGCCGGGGCCTCCCGAAAGGGAGTGCCCCGGCCCTCTTTATGGTCTTGTCAGACGCTCACTTGACAGCCAGCACGCGGACCTTGAGGTTCGCGGTGACTTCGGAGTGAAGGTTGACCGTCACGGTGTGGTCACCGGTGGTCTTGATCGGGTCAGCGATGATCACGCGACGACGATCGATGGTCTGGCCCAGCTGTTCCTTCACTGCTTCTGCAATCTGAGAAGCGGAGACGGAACCGAAGAGGCGTCCATGTGCGCCAACCTTGCTGTTCACGGTCACAACCGCGGCCTGCAGGGCATCGCGCACGATGCGAGCATCGTCGATGGAGGCGATCTCACGACGGCGGCGAGCAGCAGCCATCTGATCGATCTGAACCTGTGCACCCTTGGTCCACTTGGTGGCGAAGCCACGGGGGATCAGGTAGTTACGAGCGTATCCAGCCTTGACCTCGACGACATCGCCGGCGGATCCGAGACGATCCACATCGTGGGTGAGGATGAGCTTGGTAGTAGCCATTTTTCAGTCCTTCCCTTCGAATCAGCGGCCGGTAGAGGTGTAGGGCAGCAGAGCCATTTCGCGTGCGTTCTTGACGGCGCGAGCAATGCGACGCTGCTCCTGGACGGAGACACCGGTGACGCGGCGAGCGCGGATCTTGCCGCGGTCCGAGATGAACTTACGCAGCAGAGCGGTGTCCTTGTAGTCGATCGATTCGATCTTGGCCGACTTCAGCGGGTTGGCCTTCTTCTTGATGGGCTTATTGCGAAGTTGAGGCTTCGCCATGATGTTCTCCTTGATGATCTGAGCGAGTGAACGCTCCCAAGCATGTGTTCAGCACGTGTGTGCGCCGGTTACTTGGCGCGCGGTGCTATTTAGAAGGGCGGGTCCTCGGCGAAAGAGGTCGCAGCACCGGAATCGGATGTGCGCCATGGATCGTCTTGGGAACCGCCGGCAGGTGCGCCGTAGCTGGCCTGGCTCTGCGAGTAACCACCTTGGTTTCCGTAGCCCTGCTGCTGTCCGTATCCGCCGCCCTGGGAGTAGCCTCCCTGGGGTGCACCTGCCGAGGCCTGGCCGCCCGTGCGGGTGACCTGTGCTTTTGCGCGACGCAGTGAGGGGCCGACTTCTTCGACCTGAAGTTCGACGACGGTACGGCGTTCGCCCTCACGGGTTTCGAAAGAGCGCTGCACGAGGCGACCGGTGACAATGACGCGCATTCCCTTTCGCAGGGATTCGCCGACATTTTCAGCCATTTCGCGCCAGACGGAGCAGCGCATGAACAGGGTTTCCCCGTCCTTCCATTCGCCGCTTTGGCGGTCGAAGGAACGCGGGGTGGATGCCACCGTGAAGTCGGCGACGGGTGCTCCGCTCTGCGTCCAACGCAGTTCCGGATCATTGGTCAAATTGCCAATGATCGTGATGACGGTTTCTCCAGCCATTGGATCTCCTTGGTGGGCTGTGTGAGGTGATTGCTCAGGTGAGCGAAGGTCAGTGGGCGTCCGGACGCAGGAGCTTCGTGCGCAGGATGGACTCGTTCAGAGTCATCAAGCGGTTGATTTCCAGCGCAATTTCGGGGGTGGTCGTCATGTTGATGACAACGTAGATACCCTCGGAACGCTTGAGAATGTCGTAGGCAAGACGACGCTTGCCCCAGATGTCGACCTTTTCGACGGAGCCGCCGTTAGCGGTGACCTGCTCGAGGTACTTCTCCATCTGCGGGGCGACGGTGCGCTCGTCGATCGAAGGATCGAGGATCACCATCAGTTCGTATTCACGCACGTTGATACCCACCTCCTGTGGTCTTCGCGGTCACGGTATTTCCGTGACAGGAGGGTCATGCGTTGCAATCACCGGAGTTCCACCGGCTTTTGCACACGGACACATGGGTGTCCGCGAGACTGAGTTCCATCCCGGGTGGGTGGAAACAGTCCAGCGTCCAAGTCTAGCGTTTTTTCAGCTTCCTGTCACGAGCGGTGAATCACACTGCGGCCTGCGATGGAGCGAGTGAATCATTCCGTGGAATAAGCACATTTCGCGGCGAAAACCACGTGATCCACGAGTTCGTGATCGCTCGAGTCACCATGTACAAGCCGGTTACCAAACCAATGAGTACCGCTACCGCCGCGGTCTCACTCAGGTAGGGCCGAAGAAGCGTAAATCCCCACAGCGCGGGAAGCAGGATCGCGAGGTTGAGGAATGCTGCCTTTGCCAAGGAAGCTCCGCGCCCCGCACCGATCAAGACACCGTCGAGCAGGAATGCGTGTGATTGTGCGGGGAAGAAGACCGCATTGACGATGACCGCGGGGATCGCCATGTGACGGACGACGGCCTCGGAAACGAAGAAGGAAGGGATCCACGGGGAAAGGGAAGCTGTGAGCGCGCCGATGATGACACCCGCTCCGATTCCCCACCACGAGAGGGTGCGGAGCAGGGTGCGCAGTTGCGAGCGATCCCCCGAACCGATGGCGAATCCGACCAGAGTTTGCGAGGCGATAGCAAGGGAATCGAGAAGGAAGAGCGGGATTTGCCAGGCGGACATGACGACTTGGTAGGCCGCGAGGCCGTTGACGCTGATCGTCGTCGCGCTCCAGATCGAGGTGAGGAAGGCCAGGCGAATTGCGACCGAGCGTGCCAGGAGAGGACCACCGACGCGCGCGGATTGGCGAATTCCCGTCAGTGACGGACGCAAAGAGACACCCGCGGCTCGTGCGGGGCGGGCGAGGATTGCGACCAAGCTGATGGCCATGATGGTTGAAACGATCGAGGTTCCAATTCCGCTGCCGACGATTCCCAGATTGATCCCATAGATGAGGAATGCATTGAGGCCGACGTTGAGGAGGGCACCGACTCCTGCGGCGATGAGTGGGGTAGTGGTGTCCTTCATTCCGCGCAAAACTCCGGTGGCGGCCATGGTGATCAGCGATGCCGCAAGCCCTGGCAGTGATGCGTGCAGGAATGACGAGGCATAGGGCATGATTTCCTCGGCTGCTCCGAGTGCTCGCAAAAGGGGAGTGCCGATAAGTGCGAGAACCCCTGCGAGTGTGATGCCGATGATGGCGGCCAACCACATGGCGTGGACGCCGAGCTCGCGTGCGCGGCGCTCGTTTCCGGCTCCCATTGCTTGAGCGGTTTCGGCGGTGGTCGAGTAGGCCAAGAAGATCGACATGCCGTAGACCGTATTGATCACGATCATGGCAAGTGACATGCCGGCGATTTTTTCGGCGCCGAGGTGGCCAACCATTGCGGAGTCGATCGTGAGGAAAAGTGGCTGCGCAATTGTTGCGCCCAGGGTCGGGATCGCGAGGGAGAGGATTTGGCGTGTCAGGCTGGGCTGTTTGCTGTGAGTTTGTGCGGATTCATCGCGCTTAGCTGGGGAAGTTCTGGAAATATCCTCGGATGTGTCAGTGAGTGCTGGTTTATCCACGGAAGTGGATTTATCTGTGGATAAAACCTGTTCAGGACACTCTTTAGCAGTTGATGCAGCCTGATTGTGGATCGCAAGTTGTGACTCCGGTAAACCTTCAATCTGCGATTGAAACATGTCTTTTCGCTGATCGGCGCTATCCACTGATTGTCCCTCCACTTTTTATCCACAGACTGTGTACACATCTGTGGAAAGATCATACTCGGAAAATGGCGGCTTTCCGGGGAAAGCCTAAACTGAAGGCAAGCTGAGAATAGGCTTGTGAAAGAGACTTCATCCACAGGGCATGTGGAAGACACGCGGCGCTATCCACAGAGTATCCACAATCCGTCCACATTCGTGTTGAACTTGAGAGTGGCAGTGGCGCTCGCTTGGCAGTAGGCTCGCGTGTACGCGCTTTGCGTTTAACCCCCATCCACATGCGCACAATCCGCCTGAGGAGAGCTTCACACATGGCATCGGAAGACTTCGATCGCACCCCACCCCAAGACATCGACGCAGAGATGTCCGTCTTGGGTTCCATGATGCTCTCCAAAGAAGCAATCACCGATGTCAGCGAAGAGATTCGTGGAAGTGACTACTACAAGCCTGCCCACGAAACCATTCACAACACGATCATCGACCTCATGGGCCGGGGCGAACCCGCGGACGCAGTGACGGTCGTTGGTGAACTTCAAAGGCAAGGGGATCTGTCCAGGGTCGGCGGGGCCTCGTACATCCACAGCCTGATCGCATCGGTTCCTACCGCAGCAAACGCGGGCTACTACGCGCGAATCGTGAAAGAGCGCGCGATCTTGCGTCGCCTCGTCACTGCGGGCACGCGAGTCGTCCAACTCGGTTACGCGGACGCTGGCGGCGATGTCGATGAAATCGTCGACAAAGCCCAGGCGGAGATCTTCGCCGTCGCAGAACGCCAAGCGCAAACCGACTATGTGTCGATGGCCGATATGTCCGAAAACATCCTCACCGAGCTCGAAAAGATCGAACTTAACCAGGGTAAGGTCGCCGGCGTCCCCACCGGATTCGTCGACCTTGATCGAATGACCGGTGGTCTGCGAGGCGGGCAGATGATTATTGTCGCGGCGCGTCCTGCGATGGGTAAGTCCACGCTGGCACTTGATTTTTGCCGCTCCGCCTCCATCAAGCACGACATCACATCGGTCATCTTCTCGCTGGAAATGTCCCAAAACGACATCGCCATGCGTATGCTCTCCGCCGAGTCCTCGGTCTTCATGAGCAAGATGATGAAGGGCGAGATGACCGAACGCGATTGGCGCAAGGTTTCGGAAACGACCGGGAAGATCTCTGAAGCCCCGATCTTCGTCGACGACTCAGCGAATGTCACCATGACCGAGATTCGCTCGAAATGCTACCGACTCAAGCAGCAGCACAATCTGGGCTTGGTCGTCGTGGACTACCTCCAGCTCATGACAACGGGCAAGCAGGTCGAATCACGTCAGCAGGAAGTTTCTGTCCTGTCGCGAAACCTCAAGCTATTGGCAAAAGACCTCGATGTCCCGGTCATCGCTGTCGCGCAGCTGAACCGCGGTCCCGAAGCGCGAACCGATAAGAAGCCGATGATGAGTGACCTGCGTGAATCGGGTTCACTTGAGCAAGACGCAGACATCATCATCCTCTTGCACCGGCCCGAATACTACAATCCCGAGGATCGTCCGGGCGAAGCCGACATTATCTTGGCGAAGCACCGTAACGGTGAAACCGGAACAATTCGCGTCCTCTTCCAAGGACACATGGCGCGCTTTGCGAACTTCACCTCTCGCGAGGAACCCGCCTAATGTACGACCTCAATTCGATCACCCCCGCCCAAGCTCAAGACCCCACGATGCCGCCCGAACTCATGGCGCAACTCGCGGCCGAGCGCCCTGACCTTCGTCGGCATCTGCTGAAAAATCCCAGCTTGTATCCGCAATTGCGCCAGTGGATCCTTGACTCCTCTGGGGGAACGCTCGAACCGCAGATTCAGTACACCTCGAGCATGCCGATTGGCCCGAGCGCTTCCGAAATGGGTATGCCCCCGGCCATGGGGACACCGATCATCGATTACGGCGTCCAGGCAGCGCCAACAGCACCGCAGCAGCTTCAGCCACCTCAGTCTGAACCTGCCCAAACCACAGCGTCGCAGTACGCTCCAACGCCGATTCCCACCACGGCCTCGTCAGGTGAAGCCGTGGATTGGAGCTGGCGGGAAACGGCGAATAGCGGTCCACTCAGCGACCTCGAGGCCTTCGCAAACGGAATGCGCTCGCGTAAGTCTCGCGGGGAAAAGAGCGTGCGAAACCGCGTGATCGCGGGGATCGTGGTGGCGATTATCGTCGCGGTGGGCGTCGTTATTGCCTGGCGCGTCGCATTCTGATCACGCCGTCGACACTGAGCAGAGCAAGAGCGACCCAGACAATTCCGGTCGCAATCCAGCGCGTCGGCTCCATGTACTCGTGGAAGATGCACACGCCAATAACCAGCTGGATGCTGGGGGAAATGTACTGAAGAAAGCCCAAGAGACCCAGTGGGAGTCCCTGCGATGCCTTGGCGAATGTGATGAGCGGAATGACGGTCAGGATTCCCGCTCCGATGAGCATTGCCAGGTGAAGCTGCCAGGACATCGCACCATCGCCGGCACGCTGAAGGGTATGGAATGACGTCGATTGGTGGGCAACAAGGTAGGCGTAATAAATCCCTAAAATCGGGATGACGACCGCGGTTTCAATGGCCATTCCATCGAGGGGAGCAACCTTGAGTGCGACCTTCTTTTTCACCAGTGAGTACAGGCCGAAGGATGCGGGAAGTGCGAGCGAAATCCACGGGAGCCGGCCGAGCCCCACGATGATGACAATCACTGCAAGAATGCCTAGGCCAAGAGCAACGCCTTGAAGGCGCGAGATTCTCTCGTGGAGAACGACCATCCCCAGGGCGACCGTGAAGAGGGGATTGATGTAATAGCCGAGCGCGGCATCGGTCGTGTGGCCGATGAGGATCGCGTAAATATAGGTGGTCCAGTTGATGACAACCAAGAAACCTGCAGCGGCAAGTGGCGCCATGAGCGCGGGGGTTCGGATCACGCGCCACATTCTGGGCAGGGAGCGAGTCAGTGCCAGTGCAATCAAGCAGGCGATGAAGGCCCACAGCGCTCGGTGAACGATGATTTCCAGCGAGCCGGCCGGTTCAAGAAGGTGGAAGTACAGCGGAAAAAATCCCCACATGACGTGAGTGCCGATACCTAAAGCAAGGTATTTTCCGAAGTGCTCGTTTCGTGTGGGATGTTCGCTGGCCATAGGTGCAGCGTAACGGTTTGGATGAATGGGTGCCCGGTGGCGAAGGGGGAATTCGTGTGTGAGCTACCCTGATGGCATGTTCATACGCCCCGCCACTACTAATGATGTGGATTTTATCGAGTCTGCTTTTGACCACGCCCGCGAATTCATGCGGGCGAACGGTAATCCGACGCAGTGGCCCAGCGATTACCCCAACCGCAGTGATGCACTCAGTGATATTGAAAAAGGCGAGTGCTTCCTTGTTTGTGATGAACAGGGGCCTTTGGCGGTGTTTAGTTTCGCTCGCGGGCCGGAAGAGGAGTATTCCCAGATTGATGGTGCGTGGCACTTCGATGATGAGTATGGCGTGATCCATCGCCTTGCCAGCGTCCGAGGCCGTGGGGTCACTCGCGTGGTCATGGACTTTTGCGCGGGACAAGTCCCGTATTTGCGCTGCGATACGCATCTTGACAATGCGCCGATGCGCCGAGCGCTGGAGGCTTATGGCTTTGAGCCGTGCGGGATGATTTCGGTACGAGGCCAGTGCCCGCGAATTGCCTACGATGGGTTGTTTTCTCAACTATCGAAATAGTGACGAGTAATTACTTGCTGAATCAGCTTTCTTCGTTAGGCTGAGGTTGCCCTCAACGACGGCGAGGAGGTGTGGTGGTGTCTGACCCGACGGTGTTGATTCCCAACGACCACCGCGACCTACCAGACCCTCTCGCATAGCTGCGGCCTCGGCCTCGGCTATTCCCTCATGCCGACGTGGATGGTGGGGATGAAGACCGGCATGGTCAAAGACGAAAGGAGCTCCTCAAGGGCTCCACACAATACGCCTAAATCCTTGTAGCGCTGCGCTGTTGCACCTTCGTCGGGAAGCAGCGCGGGTAGGTAGAGCAAGATCTCGTAGTTCTCGTCCTCATAATTCGTAAACAACCCAGTCTCATCGAAGCCATTGCGCTGATAGAAAGCCAGTCGCCTCTCGCGCTGGTGAAAATTCTCGGCATCGCGAAGCATCGGTTCAATTTCCAGCGCAATCGCGTGTTCGGGGTAGTGCTCCTTGAGTTGGGACAGGATGCGCGAACCATACCCCTTGGAACGTGCGGAACGGTCCGTTGCCAGGAAGATGACAAAGAGTAGATCTTCAGAGTGAATCGTGAGGGTAATCCCGCAAAAACTCGATTTTTGAGCGGGATCAAAGTAAGCCAGAAAATCAATGGAACGACGCAGTGCGAAGGTGTTGAGTACCCATTCAGGCACGAGTTCAGAAGAGGGGAAAGCCTCGGTGAGTAGCGCGCGAACTTGAGGATAGAAGTGTGAAAAACGGCGGACGGGGAGAGTAATTAAATGGGAATCGCAAGAACTCACCCCTTAATAGTAGAAGAAGCCTCATAAAGATCTCATGACAAGTGTCATGTGAAACTTCGTTCAAACGCCACTGTTGCCCTTTGCGCCTCGATGGTTGACTAGAGGCATGAACACAAACACGGATCACTCAACCACACCGGCGATCTTCGCCGAAGGCCTCGTCAAAACCTACGGGCAGGTTCAGGCCCTCAAAGGAATCAACATGCGCGTCGATTCCGGCGAAATCGTCGCATTCTTGGGCCGCAATGGCGCAGGAAAGAGCACGACGATCGACATTATCTTGGGCCTGCAAGAGGCCAATGGCGGCACGGTCGAAGTTTTCGGCATGAGCGCCAAGGAAGCGATTCGTCGCCGCCTTGTGGGAGTCGTGCTGCAAACCGGCGCACTGCCCAATGACTACACCGTTGCCGAACTCCTCAAGCTCTTCGCCCGCGTCTACAAGCGCGAAGAATCCATCGACCCCATCGTTGACGAGACCTACCTCCGACACCTCCTCGCGCGCAAGATTCGCAAGCTCTCCGGCGGCGAGCAGCAGCGCGTCCGCCTCGCACTTGCCCTCCTGCCCGACCCTGAACTCATCATCCTCGACGAGCCGACCGCCGGTATGGACGCCACCATGCGCAAGGAGTTCTGGGAGCTCATGAGCGCCCAGGCCTCGAAAGGCAAGACGATCCTCTTCGCCACCCACTACCTGGCCGAGGCGCAGGACTACGCCGAGCGCACCATCATCGTCAACGCCGGCGAGATCACCGCCGACGCCCCGACCGAGGAAATCCGCCGCGCCCACTCGACAACGCGCCTTGCCTTCTCTGTTCCCCGTGCGCGCCTGGGCGAGGTCCGCGCCTCCTTGGCTGCTCGCGCCGAAGAATTGGGAACGACGTGGGAGCTGAGCGAAATTGCCGAGGCCAAGGTCCGCCAGTCCGATACCGAAAGTTCCGCGAGGGAGGGCGGCACCGATGAGCAGTGGCTGCGCGTAGAGTTCCGCACGACCTTCTCCGATGAGGCAGCGCGCTTTGTCATTGGCCTTGAGAATGCACGCGAGTTTGAGGTTGTCTTCTCCAGCCTCGAGGACGTTTTCTCGGAGCTCACCCAGTAAAGAAGCGGGCAGTACGTCGGTGCCCGACTAGCCGCGGTATCCGACGAGCCTCGCGCACATTTCCCCACAGCTTTTTACGTATATAAGGATTCAAAATGACAACGCACACTCACGCAGAAACCAACCCCTGGAGCAAACGCACCGCAGTTAGCTCATGGGAAGGAATCGGGATGCTCACCTGGAAGGCTTTCCTCAAACTGGTGGCAAACCCGGCCATGTTTGGTTTCGCACTGATTCTGCCGATCTTCCTCTACATGATGTTCGGTGCCGGACAGGAATACTCGAAGGAGTGGGCGGTCAACGCCAATGTCGGTGCAACTGTCCTAGTCTCCATGACCCTCTACGGCGTGATGATCGCCGGGGCATCAGCTGCAACGGTCGTCGCCCTGGAGCGCACGTCCGGAACATCTCGCCTCTTCGCGCTTACTCCCGTGAGCTCCGGAGCCTTCATCTTCTCCCGCCTGGTCGCAGCAATCTCCATGAGCGCCGTCGTCATTGCTATCACCTACGGCGTGGGTTATGCGACTGGAGCGCGCATGACTCCCGCAGCCTGGATCCAAAGCGCCCTGATTGTCCTGGCTGCGGCCATGATGTCAGCAACGCTGGGTCTGGCACTGGGATTCCTCCTGCGTTCGGATACCTCCTTCGCAGTGATCAACGGCGTCGTTGTCCTGGGCGCATTCCTTGCCGGAATGTTCATCCCGATTGATTCCATGGGAAGCTTCTTCAAGAGCATCGCGCCGGGAAGCCCCTTCTACGGAATCTTCTACCTCTCGCAACTACCCCTGTACGGTTTCGATTCCTTCAAGTGGACCTGGGTAATTTCTGCAGCGGCCTGGTTCATTCCCTTTGTCGTGCTTGCAGTTTGGGCGCAGCACAGGGACACTGATCGCTGACAGACTCACGTGCCACAGGAAGAATTCCAGGAAATAGCCGGGAGAGGGAAGAGCATGGATACCACCACAGCCAAAGCATCGTGGACACGGCGCCACCCGCGCTTGTCCGCAGTGTTGTGGGCACTTCCCTACCTGGCTTTCCTGGCATTCCCCCTGGTCATGGTCCCGAGTGTCGAATCTTTCGGCATGACGGTAGTGATCCTGGCCCTCACTCTTGCAGTCGCAGTCGCCGATATCGCGATCTACGTCGTGAACCCAACCCCCGAATGGGGAGCACACATCAAGAAGCAGATGTGGATCTCGCACGGGATCTTGCTGGTTTTGGTGGTTGCGCTGGGGCTAGTTCTGGTCGCAGCCGGCGCATCGCGAGTGACCTCGGCACTTTTCATCACCTACTCAATTGCGGGCTGGAACCTTCAAGCACCTCGGAATTACGTGGTCCCCGGCCTGGTGGCGCTCGTCGGCTGGGAAGTGATCGCCATCTTGCTGCCCATTGGCAGCATTGACGCACTGGCCTTGAGCTACGCGATCATCGCCCTGCTCATGGTTTTGGGCTTAACCCTGGCCGTGCGTCGCAGTTTCGACAACCGCCACTCAGAGGAACAACGCCAACGTCAAGCAATCAGTCTGGTCCGCGAACGCGAACGCCTGCGTTTCGCCGGAGATCTACACGATATCCTCGGCCACTCGCTGACCGTCATCACCATGAAGAACGAACTCACCCAGCGCCTGCTTTCCGTTGGAAAGATTGACGAGGCCGGTGAACAGATTGCGCAGACCCTGGAGTTATCCCGCCAAGCGAAAGAAGACTTGCGGGGGATCATTGCGGCCTCGCGCAGTTTGTCCCCGGAAGAAGAAGTGAATTTGGCACGCGAACTGTGCGAGCAAGCGGGGATTGAATTCACCGCCGATATCCGAGGCGACATTCCACCCGGCCCTCGCGCCTCCCTTGCTGCTCACATCATCCGTGAGGGAACTGCCAACGCTATTACCCACGCCCACCCCGAGAGCATCCGCGTGCGCCTGACTCCCACTGAGGTCCTCGTACGAAACGACGGATACTCGCAGAAGTACTCCTTGGCCTCGCGAGGTGGGGGAACGGGACTTGAGGGACTACGTGAGCGCGCGGCCTCGGAAGGGGATGTGACCTGGGGGAGTGAAGGGAGCACCTGGGAGCTGCGCTTGGCTTTTAAGGGCGAGGCGCTCTGAGCTGCGTGTACGATTGACGAGTCAAGTACTCGCGCTTCGAAGGACGCCGCATGATTCACGTGATTGTGGTCGACGACCAGGCCCTGATCCGTGGTGCCTTGAGTGCGCTCATTGACCTCGAGGACGACATGGAAGTTGTCGCTCAGGTGGGTAATGGGCACGAGGCCTTGGCTGCAATCGAGGCCCACACGAGCGCACATCCGGGCAGCGAGGTCCCGCTGGTCGTGATCATGGACGTGGAAATGCCCGTCATGGATGGGATCAGTACTGCCACTGCACTGAAAGAACGAGGATCGGCCGCGCGCGTACTCATGGTGACAACCTTCGGGCGCCCCGGCTACGTCCAGCGCGCACTCGATGCAGGAGCATTGGGTTTCGTTGTCAAGGACGCTCCCGCTGCTCAACTGCTCGATGCAATTCGTCGAACCTCACAGGGACTTCGCGTCGTCGACCCCGCACTCGCGGTCGATGCGCTCACGAAAGGCCAAAGCCCGCTCAGCGCCCGCGAAGTTGAGGTACTGCGCGCTTTCGAAAGTGGCGGGACCGTGGAGGACGTGGCCTCGGAGCTCATGCTGTCGGCGGGGACGGTACGCAACTACGTGAGCTCGGCGATGGATAAGACCCACGCGCACACGCGCGCCGAAGCGCTCAAGGTCGCGACTGAGAATGGGTGGTTGTAAACTGAGATTCCATGGTAAACAGCTATGGACGTCGACAAGACGCACAGGAAAACATCACTCGCCACATCTTTGTCACCGGAGGTGTGGTTTCTTCTTTAGGTAAGGGTTTGACGGCCTCGTCGCTGGGGCGCCTGCTGCGTTCACGCGGTCTGAGCGTTGCCATGCAGAAGCTCGATCCCTACATCAATGTCGATCCGGGAACCATGAATCCCTTCCAACACGGTGAGGTTTTCGTCACGGAAGATGGCGCGGAAACCGACCTTGATATCGGCCACTACGAGCGCTTCTTGGACGTGAACCTCTCCGGCGCGGCGAATGCGACCACCGGTCAGGTGTACTCCACTGTTATCGCAAAGGAACGCCGCGGCGAATACTTGGGTGACACCGTCCAGGTCATTCCCCACATCACGGATGAGATCAAGCGCGTCATGCGCGCGCAGGCCATCCCCGATGCCGAGGGGAACGCTCCCGATGTCATCATCACGGAAATTGGCGGAACCGTGGGCGATATCGAGTCCCAGCCCTTCTTGGAGGCCGCGCGTCAGGTGCGCGCCGACCTGGGTCGTGACAATGTCGCATTCGTTCACGTCGCGCTGATTCCCTTCCTGCCTGCGGCTGGTGAACTCAAGACCAAGCCGACCCAGCACTCGGTTGCGACCCTGCGTTCGATCGGTATCCAGCCCGATGCCCTAGTGTTGCGTACGGACCGCCCGCTGCCCGAGGGAATCAAGGGCAAGGTTGCGCTCATGTGCGATGTTGACCGCGATGCTGTCATCGAATGCAAGGATGCGGCCTCTATTTATGAGGTCCCCCCGACACTGCACCGCGAGGGCTTGGATGCATTCCTGGTCCAGCGACTGGGCTTGGCGTTCCGCGATGTGGACTGGAGTGAGTGGAACGAGCTCCTTGAGCGCGTCGAGTCCCCGAAGTACCGCGTCGAGGTCGCCTTGGTTGGAAAGTACATCAACCTGCACGACGCTTACCTTTCGGTTTCCGAGGCTGTTAAGCACGGTGGTTTTGCGAATAATGCGCGCGTAGACCTGCGTTGGGTTGCCTCTGACACCTGCGAGACTCCCGAGGGAGCGCAGAAGGCACTCGAAGGCGTGGACGCGATCATCGTCCCCGGTGGTTTCGGCATCCGAGGCATTGAAGGCAAGCTGGGTGCGCTGCGGTGGGCGCGCGAGCATAAGATCCCGACCCTTGGCCTGTGCTTGGGCTTGCAGTGCATGGTGATCGAGGCCGCGCGTGATCTGTTGGGGTTGACGGGGGCCTCGTCGACCGAGATGGATCCCGAGACGCCGGATCCGGTCGTTCACACGATGGACTCCCAGGTCGACATTGTTGAGGGCGATGGTGATCTGGGTGGGACCATGCGACTGGGCGCCTACCCCGCGGTCCTTCAAGAGGGTTCTGTTGTCGCCGAGGCCTATGGCAAGACCCAGGTTTCGGAGCGCCACCGTCACCGTTTCGAGGTCAACAACGACTACCGCGATCAGCTGGAATCGGTTGGCCTGCACATCTCGGGTACTTCCCCCGATGGGAACCTGGTCGAGTTTGTCGAGCTGGATCGCTCCATGCACCCCTACTATGTAGCAACTCAGGCGCACCCCGAGTTCAAGTCGCGTCCGACGAAGGCTCATCCGCTATTCGCGGGCCTCGTTCGCGCGGCACTTGAGCGTCACGTCGAGAAGTACGCCGCGCGAGGCGGACGCAAGTAAGGGGTGTAGGGTCTGAGGGCTTTGGCTCCGGCTTTGGCTCTGTCTTTGGCTCCCTCACTCCTGGTTTCCTGCTCTACCTCCGTCTTTAGCTCCCTCTTTCCTGGTTTAGCTCACAGATTCCTGGCCTATGAACGCTCATACGTCAGGAATCAACGAGCTAAACCAGGAGATGGGGCGGGGGCAGAGCGGGGAATTGATGTTGTTTGAATAGTTGCTTGCGTGAAGTGATGACCAGGGCTTATAGTTGTGCCAACTGATTCTCAATAAGGTACCGACAGGTTAGCGGTACTGATTGCTCCACCGGCCTTCGGGCCGGTATTTTTTTACCTCGATGCGCATGGTTGACACGGTTCACACAGCTTTAAAATCGCTGAAAAATAGCTGCGGAAACTGTACAAAAATGCTTGTTGTCTGTGGCATGATTTCCCCATGACAAAGATTAATGATGATCTTCGCTACCGTGTCGGCATTGACGTCGGCTTGAAATCAATTGGTTTTTGCGCGGTTGAGGTTGATGACAAGGATCAGCCATTGCGCCTGTTGAACTCCATGGTGTTCATTCACGACGCCGGTGTTGACCCGAATGAGAATAAGGCCGCGAAGAGCCGTAAGCTCACTGCGGGCGTCGCTCGGCGGACTCAGCGCAGAACCGCTCAGAATAGGCGCCGTCTTGCGGAGCTCGACCGTGTGCTATCTGAAGAACTGCATTGGCCCCTGCCGAATCTTGAGGATTTTGAGGATCCCTACGAGCCGTGGCATACCCGCGCGGAGCTTGTCGATCACTACATTGAGGACGAATCCGAGCGCTTGGAAGCACTGTCGATTGCGGTCAGGCACATGGCTCGACATCGTGGGTGGAGGAATCCATATATCAAGGTTGATTCGCTCCTGACTCCGGTGGAGCCCAGCGAATTCCTTCGCGGTCTAAATGAACGCGTCGGTGAGGCGCTGGGGCGGGAGTTTCCTGAGGAAACAACGCCGGGCCAATTGATTAGCGAATACATGAGCGATCCGAAGTACAGGGAAAGCAACGGTATCCGTGGAGACGATGGTATTCTCCAGGGCAAGCTTCACCAATACGACAATACCGCTGAAATTCGAAAGATCTGCGAAATCCAGAGATTGGACCATGATGTGTTTAAGCTCTTGGTCCGCAAAGTTTTCTTCGCAAAGTCACCTAGGGGGAGTGCCGCGGGACTTGTCGGTCATGATCAACTCCCGGGTCAGGGCAAATTCATCCGTGCAGAGAAAGCGCATCCTGATTTCCAGCTCTTCCGGATTGTTTCAGTGCTGACGAATCTGCGTGTTCGTGAGGCAGGAGCGGAACGTTGTCTGACACCCGAAGAACTGAGCGGGCTGACAGATTTCCTTCTCGATGCGGGGCTGAAACAGCAGGTGACTTGGGCCGATCTAGCGGATAACTTGGGTATCGAGCGCGCTGACTTGCGTGGAACGGCACGTCCCTCAGTTGATGGAGAGCCCGCATTGCGTTTCCCGCCAACAGATGTCACTACCGAGATGATCATGGCTTCAAAGGTGAAGTGGCTCAAGGAATGGTGGAAGTCTGCGGATAGTGAGCGACGCGGATTCATGGTCGATGCTCTGTCGAATTCGGGAGGTTCGACGGGTGACGACGACATCGATGATGAAGTTGCAGAGCTTCTTGAGGCAGCGACGGAAGATGAACAGGCTGAACTGGAAAAGATCCAGCTTCCTCAAGGACGAGCGGCCTATTCCTTGGATAGCTTACGCAAGCTCACGGAGCGGATGCTGGCTGAGGGCGCGGACCTGCACACTGCACGAAAGCAGCTTTTTAATGTCGATGATGATTGGCGACCAGAACCCGAGCCGATTGAGGCTCCGGTTGGAAACCCCGCAGTTGACCGTGTTCTCAAGCAGGTTGCACGTTGGCTCAATATGGCTACGGATCGCTGGGGTGAACCGGTCGTTATCAATATTGAGCACACGCGTGATGGTTTGGGTTCGGAGAAGGTTGCCAGAGAGCTATTGCGTGAGAGCCAGAGGCGGCAGGATCTCAACCAGAAAAATATGGATGAGATGATCCAGCAACTGGGAATTTCAGGTAAGGCGCGCCGTTCTGCTCTAGTGAAGCACCAGGCAATTCAACGTCAGAATTCGATGTGCTTGTACTGTGGAACCGCGATTGGCTTTGAAACGGCAGAAATGGATCATATTGTTCCGCGTGCAAGTTCAGGATCTTCGAATGAGCGTTCGAATCTTGCCGCTGTCTGCCGTACCTGTAACCATCAAAAGGGTGCAGTGCCCTTTGCTGTGTGGGCGACCTCGGGTCAGGCGCACGCAGGTGTTTCTTTAGAGGGTGCAATCGAGCGAGTCCGTGCGTGGGAACGCGATCCGGCTATGAGTCCGAAGCAATATGCTCATTTCCGTAAGGAGGTGATTTCCCGCCTGAAGTCGCGTAAGCCGGATGAAGAGTTCGACGGACGTTCCATGGAGTCCGTTGCATGGATGGCGATTGAGCTCCGTACGCGTATTGATGGCTTCTACCGGAAGCTCAAAGCAGAGTCGGTCCCAAGCATTGGTATTTATCGCGGTCAGTTGACTGCGGAAGCGCGCAAGGCCTCGGGATTTGAAAATCGCGTCAACCTGATTGGTGGAAAGGGAAAGACGCGTTTTGATCGCAGGCACCATGCGATGGATGCCTTGGTAATTGCACTGATGAACCAGTCTGTTTCACAGACCTTGGCGTTGCGCGTCAACATGCGGGAATCGCAGCGCATCACCGGCCAGGAAGAAACTTGGAAGAACTTCTATGGGAAGCCGGGTCAAGCCAGCGAACGTTTTGAGCAATGGCGTGAAGGAATGCTTCGTGCGGTCGAGCTCTTCAATATTGAGCTCGCGAAGAATGCTATTCCTTTCCATGAGAATGTTCGTCTGCGTGTCGGTTCAAGCAAGGTTCACGACGATACGGTTCGAAAGTTCATTCACGCGAAGCTTGGCGAAGCTCTGTCTGTCGCAATGATCGATCGCGCGGAAACACCTGCGCTGTGGACTGCATTGACCAGGCTTCCTGACTTTGATCCGAAGGAGGGGCTACCTGAAGATCAGTCACGGGAGATCTATATCCACGGTCGGAAGATTACCGCTGATGAGGAGCTGAACTTCTTCAATTCGCCATCTGCCTGTTTGAAGGTTCGTGGTGGCTATGTGGAGATTGGAAGCTCGATTCACCACGCGAGGGTCTACCGGATCGATGGGAAGAAAACCACCTACGCTATGGTGCGTGTTTTTGCTACGGACCTGGTGAAGATGACTCACGAAGATGTCTTCACTACGCCGCTGAAAGCATCGACGATTTCCATGCGTACTGCTGAGCCGAAGATTCGGAAGGCACTAGCTGACGGAACGGCCACTCAGATCGGCTGGCTGGTTGAAGGCGATGAGCTGCAGATCGAGACGGATAAGTACACGAGCGGGTCTGTCGGTAATGTGCTTGCTCAGTATCCACAGCTCATAAGCTGGCGGGTTGCGGGTTTCTACGGCGTGACGCAGTTGCGACTACGCCCTTACATGCTGGCTGCAGAAGGGATTCCATCTGACGCCTCAGATAGCTTGAGAAAAGTTGTTGAGGGAAAAGGCTGGCTTCCGGCAATTAATACGCTTTTGTCGTCGGGTGATGTTTGGGTTGTTCGGCGAAATTCTCTTGGTGAAGTGCGGTTCAGCACTAAGGATTCACTTCCAGTTACTCACCTGCTGAGGTAGAACCATGGCTGAACAGTGGCGCGTGATTGACCTCTGTGAGTTCCAGGGAACACTTCATTCCACACGAGGTGGGATAGAGGTGTGTCCTGAGGGCAAGGAGCCAGTCACTCTTCCCGTTGCAGAGCTTGCGGTTGTTCTCATCGGGATGAAGGTTGATCTTAGTGCTGCTGTTCTGCACCGGCTTGCGGATGCAGATGTTGCGGTTCTCTTCTGTGATTGGAGGGGGATTCCTGAAGGTGGTTGTTATTCCTGGTCGGATCACGGACGGGTAGCAGCTCGTCACCGGGCTCAGGCTGACATGACTCTTCCTCGAAAGAAAAACGCGTGGGCACGCATCATTAGAGCAAAGATTGAGGGACAGGCAAACGTTCTTCAGAATCTCGGTCGTTCAGGGAGTAGTGAGCTTTTTGCACTCGCGGATCAAGTTCGCTCAGGTGACCCCGACAATATTGAGGCTCGTGCAGCGCGTTTTTACTGGTCGCGTGTTCTAGGTGAGGGGCGACAGCCCGGTGCTGGTCAGCTCATTGGTTCGAATGCGTGTCTTGATTATGGATACGCTGTGTTGCGTGGTCATGTGATTCGGGCGGTACTGTCCGCTGGATTAGCTCCGGCGTTAGGTGTCTTTCATCGTGGAAGGGGCAATGCTTTCGCGCTTGCAGATGACCTCATCGAACCTTTCCGCCCGGCGATTGATGAAGTCGCTCTGCAATTGTCTCCAACTGCATCTCCTTCAGATAGTGATGTGAAGCGGGTATTGGTTGCTGCGGCTTCACAGAAGTTCGATGCGGTTGGTTACGGCATTTCAGCAGTTGCCCAAGATCTTGCGCAGCAATACGGGCGTTATGTTGAAGGAGAAGAAGAGCGTCTAAAAGTTCCCTCATGGCAGGGACCCGCATCCACTGATCTGAGTGGTTGAGATGGTGGATAGTCCCATGTGGTGCCTGGTCATGTTTGATCTTCCGGTTGAAACAAAAGCCCAGAGGCGGGAAGCGACGCGGTTTAGACAAGCGTTGCTGGATTGGGGATTCACAATGGTCCAGTTCAGTGTTTACGCAAAATACTGGCCAAGCGGTGGGCAGAACCATTCCACCCTTCGACAAATCCAGTCGCATCTTCCCGAAGGCGGTCAAGTGCGGGTTATCGGTATTACTGACCGTCAATGGGCCACGGGACTGCATTTTGAACAGGCTAAGAAACAGAAAACGGAGGGGGCTCCTGAGCAGCTCACTATCTTCTGAATTACGAGTCAATCCTCTTGATAGACTTCGGGTATAGGCAGTGGGGAACACGCTGCAGTTGGGAATCAGTTACCAATCCTCTTGATAGACTTCCACGCACCGTTGAGTGCGAGCATCTGGCGTTGGGAATCAGTTACCAATCCTCTTGATAGACTTCCCGGCTGCGCGCATTGCCTCGCCAAGCGGTTGGGAATCAGTTACCAATCCTCTTGATAGACTTCCATTGAGCGGTTTGTTCCCCGGAATCAAGTTGGGAATCAGTTACCAATCCTCTTGATAGACTTCCGCGAGATGTCTGAGAAAATGGTATTAGGTTGGGAATCAGTTACCAATCCTCTTGATAGACTTCTGGGGACCATCGAGGCCGCGCGACTCACGTTGGGAATCAGTTACCAATCCTCTTGATAGACTTCGCTACGGCGCGCCACTCCCCGCGCATAAGTTGGGAATCAGTTACCAATCCTCTTGATAGACTTCTCCACGTGCCTAAACCACAGGTCGCCCGGTTGGGAATCAGTTACCAATCCTCTTGATAGACTTCCGCCTGCGGTTAGGACGAAGATCGTCGCGTTGGGAATCAGTTACCAATCCTCTTGATAGACTTCAAGGCATGGCTGAGCGCGACCTGGCGGGGTTGGGAATCAGTTACCAATCCTCTTGATAGACTTCAGGCAACTCGTCAACCTTACTAGCATCCGTTGGGAATCAGTTACCAATCCTCTTGATAGACTTCGCCACGCAAGATCGTCCGCTTCCTCAGCGTTGGGAATCAGTTACCAATCCTCTTGATAGACTTCGGTTCCTTGCTCTGCTACGCGCCGTTTAGTTGGGAATCAGTTACCAATCCTCTTGATAGACTTCATGCAGTTGCTTGAGGTCATCGAGGCTGGTTGGGAATCAGTTACCAATCCTCTTGATAGACTTCGTTGGGGTTTGTGGAGTGTGGGGCCAAGGTTGGGAATCAGTTACCAATCCTCTTGATAGACTTCCTCGCCCGCCTCTAGGGAACACAAAAAGGTTGGGAATCAGTTACCAATCCTCTTGATAGACTTCAACGAGCTGATCGGCCTCGGCGCCGACCGTTGGGAATCAGTTACCAATCCTCTTGATAGACTTCAAAGGGCAGTGCGTCACGCCGCGATTCTGTTGGGAATCAGTTACCAATCCTCTTGATAGACTTCCAACCTCAGAATCCAACTCAATATGAACGTTGGGAATCAGTTACCAATCCTCTTGATAGACTTCTGACCTCGGCGCTGCATACCATCCGCGAGTTGGGAATCAGTTACCAATCCTCTTGATAGACTTCAAATCGAAAGATTTATAACCACCCCCGGGTTGGGAATCAGTTACCAATCCTCTTGATAGACTTCCCAGAAGCCATCATGCCAATAAGCGGCAGTTGGGAATCAGTTACCAATCCTCTTGATAGACTTCTGCAAGTCTGGAAAGAAGGAACCGCCCGGTTGGGAATCAGTTACCAATCCTCTTGATAGACTTCCGCTCCACCTCCACGTCTCGGATGCAGTGTTGGGAATCAGTTACCAATCCTCTTGATAGACTTCAGACAATCCTTCGTAAATAACCGCTGCAGTTGGGAATCAGTTACCAATCCTCTTGATAGACTTCAGTCGATGCCTCAGCTCTCGAATGCTTTGTTGGGAATCAGTTACCAATCCTCTTGATAGACTTCCCATCCGCCCGCTTCGCTAGAATCAACCGTTGGGAATCAGTTACCAATCCTCTTGATAGACTTCGGTTAGGGGCGGTTTGACTTCTTTAAGTGTTGGGAATCAGTTACCAATCCTCTTGATAGACTTCCCCATCCGCCAAGCCCTGCAAAAGCTGCGTTGGGAATCAGTTACCAATCCTCTTGATAGACTTCATAATTAGGGCCAAGGTTGCGGCCTGATGTTGGGAATCAGTTACCAATCCTCTTGATAGACTTCGGTTAATCCCGCGCGTGCCGCTTGGATCGTTGGGAATCAGTTACCAATCCTCTTGATAGACTTCACCGAACAACTCTTAACCCGCGAATACGGTTGGGAATCAGTTACCAATCCTCTTGATAGACTTCTTGCGTTGACCCCGCACGCATCGGCGGCGTTGGGAATCAGTTACCAATCCTCTTGATAGACTTCTGATCTATTGAGGTTATCCTGCGCTTGGGTTGGGAATCAGTTACCAATCCTCTTGATAGACTTCACCCCAGCAGCCTTCCAAGAATCAGCCAGTTGGGAATCAGTTACCAATCCTCTTGATAGACTTCCGCCGACGCGATCACCGCCTACAAGGTCGTTGGGAATCAGTTACCAATCCTCTTGATAGACTTCTGATGATGATGTATCCGACAGTCACTCCGTTGGGAATCAGTTACCAATCCTCTTGATAGACTTCAGCTGACCTGCTTCGAGGTCTCGGATCTGTTGGGAATCAGTTACCAATCCTCTTGATAGACTTCCCCTGTCGCTTCTTTCACGATCGCGTCGGTTGGGAATCAGTTACCAATCCTCTTGATAGACTTCCGCGACGGTGATACCGAGCGTGACGATGGTTGGGAATCAGTTACCAATCCTCTTGATAGACTTCTCGCAGGTCATCGATGAGATCGGAGTCGGTTGGGAATCAGTTACCAATCCTCTTGATAGACTTCAAAGACACGGCCGACGGACTCGAAATCAGTTGGGAATCAGTTACCAATCCTCTTGATAGACTTCCGGACCAGATCGAACGCTACAAGGACGAGTTGGGAATCAGTTACCAATCCTCTTGATAGACTTCCGCACTTCTTTGCAGATCGCACGAGCGCGTTGGGAATCAGTTACCAATCCTCTTGATAGACTTCGGATTGAATGGGCACAAGGTGTGCCGTGGTTGGGAATCAGTTACCAATCCTCTTGATAGACTTCCATCGCGTGCTCGGGGCGATGACGCTGCGTTGGGAATCAGTTACCAATCCTCTTGATAGACTTCAGAGGATTGGTTTTCCCTTGGAATAGCAAGGTTTTCGGGGCTTCGAACGATTAAAATTCGAAGCCCCGAACGCTATTTTTCGCACTTTTCGGCATCTACGGAAGAAAAACTGAAGCCTACATGCGGCCTCACGCTATGTCCGATCTGCCCCAACAACCGTATTTCCGGGCACGAAGATCGGATCAAGCAGGGTCAGACCATGCACAGGGCGGCGGATCTTCGCCTCGGAATCTGCCGACGTCACGGAACCGGCGGCTACAGCTTCCGCGGCCGCTTCCTTTTGGGGCTCGCCATCAATTTGGGCGACCAACATTTCAACCGCACGCCTCAATAGCTCGCCGGGGCGCGTATCAAAGTGATCGACATCGAATAGGCAGTGCGCGCGCTCGGCAGACCAGCCGCTGGCTACCAGCGAGACATCACGGCCGGGACGAATCTCCAGATCGATCAGGGCGTTGCACCAGTCATCCGCAGAGATCGTCGGCCCCAAAATGTAGGAATCAATCCGATTATCACCGGCAATTTGCCCAACGAGCTTACGGATTTCGCGAATTCCCGTCCCGCACGTGCGCGAGAGCAAAGGAATCCCGGACTCGCCCGCCGTATCAACAACCGCCTGCCTGAACTGCGAGACGAAGTTCAACGATTGCACATCGGGGCTTGCCGAATGGACGAAAGCAATGTTGCGCGCTCCCGCGTCACGCAGGCGGTGAACCGCGGCGCGCCCGGCCTCGTAATAATCAACGTCGATGGACTGGATCGGTGCATTAAAAGGCCCAGAGCCCGGGGTTCCAATGAAAACCGTGGGGATCTTGCTCTCTGCAACGACGCCCAAACGAGCATCATTGAAGCGCACCTCCATGATGAACAGGCCGTCACACAGCGCGGTCTGCATGACTCTTCGAAGCCCGGCGGCGCCCTCGTCGGCGGTGATCAACAGCAGGTCGAAATCGTGCTCGCGCAAGAGCTGCGCCAAAGTGATCAGCATGTAGTGCTGGGCCGCCGCGTCCGCTCCCTCGTGGTAGGGGACCACCACTCCCAGGACGCGGGACTTTCGTGAACGCAAGGATCGGGCACCCGCATGGGGCTGATACCCCAGCTCTTTCATTGCAATTTGGACACGCTTTTCCGTCTCGGGGGAGACGGCTCGGCGTCCACTCATGACATACGAGACCGTGGTTTGCGAGACTCCCGCTAGTTTTGCGACATCTCTGCTGGTTGGCTGACGCGCCATCTCAGGTCCTCCCGGTATCTTGACAGGATCGCGTGAACAACTTATTGTGAGTTCCGCATCACATGTGCGGGCGTCGATGCCCGCAAATATTTTTTATCCGACGAATACGTATGCGTAATGAATAATACCAGAAAAACTCCTGAAAATTGTCATTAAACGAATACGTATTCGTCCGGTCAAAAAGGAGCACAGGTGTACACGAAGAAGCAGTACCCCGGCGCAGTTGAACTCTGCTTCGCGCACGAGTTCATCCGCATTGAGGCATGGGGGCGCAATGCGCTTCGTGTGCGCATCGGCCCCTCTGCAGACTTCCCACAAGGACTAGGAGCCCTCGAAGCGGGGCCTGCCACCGGCCTCGGGACAAGCACGGAAGAAGCAAAGGTCACCGAGATCCCCGGCTACGACACACCCGAAGAAGTCTTCACCAACGGGCGTATCAGCGTCGTTGCCAACCTTGACGGTGGAACAGGAATTGCCCGCTTCCTTCTGGATTTCCGCAAGGACGGCGAATCTATCCTCCGCGAAGCCCCCGAGCACTTCTGGTGGCCAGGCGCCCACGGAATCTACCCCGGTTTCGGCGGACACGAAGTCCACCAGTGCTTCGCCTCCGACCCCGGCGAACGCTTCTACGGAATGGGACAACACTCCTACGATTTCCTCGATCACAAAGGAATCGTCTCTGACCTCATCCAACGCAACGGAGAAGTCTCCATCCCCTTCGTCCTCTCTGACAAGGGCTACGGATTCTTGTGGAACAACCCCTCCGTCGGCCGCGTCGAATTCGCCAAAGAAAGCACCCGCTGGGTCGCACAGCAAAGCGAGTGGATCGACTACTGGGTGTGCGTGGGCGATACCCCCAAGGAAATCCTCGAGGCCTATGCCGACGCGGTCGGCCACGCGCCGCGCATTCCGCAGTGGGCACTGGGCCTGTGGCAATCCAAGCTGCGCTACACCAGCCAAGAAGAACTCATGGATGTTGCGCGCGAATACAAGCGCCGCGGCCTGCCCCTGTCCGTGATCGTCACCGACTTCATCCACTGGCCCGCAATGGGGGAGTGGCGCTTCGACGAAAACGAATATCCAAATCCCGAGGCGATGATGGCCGAATTGGAGGAAATGGGTACGAAACTGATGGTTTCCGTGTGGCCAACAGTGTCACCTCTGGCTGAAACGGACGCAGAAATTCGCGCAAAGGGCCTCTTGGTCGGCACCGAAGCCGGAGTCGAATACCACCAAACATTCCGCGATAAGGGAATGGATCGGCCGCTCCCCGTCGCCTTCTACGACCCGACAAACCCCGCGGCCCGCGAGTACGTCTGGAACAAGCTGAAGAACAACTACTTCGATCTGGGTGTCCGCGTGTTCTGGCTCGATGCCTGCGAACCTGAACTCAACCCCGGTCACCCCTCCAACCTGCGCTTCTACGCCGGAAGCGGCCTGAATGTCTCCAACCTCTACCCGCGCGAGAACGCGCGCATGGTCTGGGAAGGAATGCGCGAACAGGGTGAAGACGAATTCCTCAGCCTGTGTCGCAGCGCGTGGGCCGGCCAAGCCAAGTACGGCTCGGCGGTATGGAGCGGCGATATTGCCCCCACCTGGGAAGCGCTCTTCACTCAGGTCCGAGCAGGCCAATCCATTGGAATCTCGGGGATCCCATGGTGGACCAGTGACATCGGCGGCTTCCACGGAGGCGACCCCAGCGACCCCGCGTACCAGGAGCTCTTCGCTCGCTGGTTCGAGTTCGGTACTTTCTGCCCGCTCATGCGCGTCCACGGTCACCGCGAACCCCGCGAGGACGTGGCCTCGGACAACCCCGGCGGACCCAACGAAATCTGGTCCTACGGTGAGGAAGTCGCACAGATCTGCGCACGCTACATCCACCTCAGGGAAGCGCTGCGCCCCTACATCGGCCGCGTCATGGACGAGGCCGCCGAGCGTGGAATCCCCCCGATGCGCGCACTCTTCCTCGAATTCCCCGAGGATCCGCGCGCGTGGGAAGAAGAAGGAGAATTCCTCCTTGGTCCCGACCTCCTTGTCGCCCCCATTGTCGAGGCCGGCGCCCGCAGCGCCCGCGTCTACCTTCCCGCGGGAGTGCGCTGGCAGCAGCTGCTGATCGCAGGCGGCGAAGAAAAGGCAGGTACGGCCTCGTACACCCTGGGAGACGTCTTCGAGGGTGGGCAAGAGGTCACCATCGATGCACCACTTGAGTGCATCCCCGTATTTGTCCGTGAAAACACGGAACTTGGTAGTTGCTGACGGACAACTATCAACACTCAAAGGAGAGAGAATAATGGCACACACATCGAAGCTCGCAATGCGCGGCGTTGCCCTTTTCGGTGCTTCAGTGATGGCACTGGGACTGGGCGCATGTTCAGGAGGAAAGTCGGATTCTTCGTCTGGCGCCTCCGGTGGACAGGTCACCGTTGAAATGTGGGACTACCTGAGCGGTGACACCGCCAACAGCTCGATCGAAGCATCGATTGCAGAGTTCGAGAAGGCAAACCCCGACATCAAGGTCAAGCGCACCACCTTTGCTTTCGCTGACCTGTCGAAGTCCATTCTCCAGGGCTCGGTCGGCGGCGAGGTCCCCGACGTTGCAGTCGTGGACGTGGTCGACAACCAGAACTTCGCGTCTTTGGGCATGCTCAAGGACCTCAGCGGTGATGGCATCAACAAGTCTGATTTCTTCGATGGCCCCTGGTCCTCGGTTGAATTCGATGGAAAGACCTACGGTATTCCGCTGAACTCGAACAACCTCGCCCTGTACTACAACAAGACCATGCTCAAGGAAGCCGGTGTTGAGGTTCCGACCGACTGGGAGTCCTTGAAGGAAGTTGCAAAGAAGACCACAAAGGGCGACGTCAAGGGCCTGGCGATTTCCGGTGTGAAGTCTGAGTCCGCAACCTTCCAGATCCTGCCCTTCGTGTGGCAGACCGGTGGCGACCTGTCCAACTACAGCGAGTCCGGCGCAACCGCACTGGCCTACCTGCGCGGCATGATTGAAGAAGGCTCGATGTCCGAGGCCGTCTCCAACTACACCCAGGAAGATGCGCGTACCCAGTTCATCACCGGCAAGGCCGCAATGATGATCAATGGCCCGTGGGAGCTCTCGACCCTGACCAAGGATGCCGAGATCGAATGGGACGTCGCTCCGCTTCCTAAGGACAAGCGCGCAGCAACCTCGATGGGTGGCGAAAACGTTGTCGTCATGAACGGTGCAAAGCAGTCCGAGGCAGCCGTGAAGCTCGCGAAGTACCTGACCAGCGCAGAAGGCGCCAAGATCTACTGCGACGGCTCCGGCCAGCTCTCCTCGCGCCCCGACCTGCAGGGCAAGCTCAAGCTCTCGAGCGATCCTAAGCTCAAGGTCTTCGAAGATCAGCTCCAGTATGCACACGCACGCGCATACGGAAAGGACTACCCGAAGATTTCCGAGGCCATCCAGCTGTCCATGCAGGAAGCCCTGACCGGTGCGTCGACTCCCGAGGCCGCAGCAAAGAAGGCCGCGGACACGATGAACCCCTTGCTGCCCAAGAACTGAGCGGCAAAGGACACAGGTCCGGCGAGTATCGTAGGCCTCGTCAAGGACCGCACAATACCTAGTGGCACCCCACGCGAGTACGAACGCAACAATGGGAGCCCGTGGCAAAGCCACGGTATCCCTACTCGCGTGGGGAGCCCGCAACTCTGAGTAAGTGAATTTACGATGACGCGAACAAAGAAAGCGGGTCACGACGCAGGATCTCGTTCCATGGCGCGCACTCGTCGCCTGGGGTTCCTCCTTGCGCTACCCGCAATCATCTACATAACAATTTTCCTCGTTGTTCCCCTGGTCTATAACATCTGGCTGTCAATCTCTGACGCCAACGGTTCCAATCTCATTACGGGCGACTACCACCCGACGGGCTTTGCGAACTATAAGGAAATGCTGGCCAGCCCCGGTTTTTGGAATGGCGTCAAGCTTTCGGCGATCTTCACCGTCGCGTCCCTTGCTTTGCAGTTCCTCGTCGGATACGCGCTGGCACTGTTCTTCCGCAAGCCCTTCCCCGGAAACGGCATTATTCGCGCGCTACTGCTGGTCGCCTGGATTCTTCCCGCCGTTGTGACCGGTACGATCTTCCGCTGGATGTTCGACTCTGATTTTGGCGTCATTAACTACTTCTTGACCTCAATGCACCTGGTGGACAAACCGGTCATGTGGCTCACCGGTCCAACAACCGCAATGGTTGCGGTCGTTGTCGCAAACCTCTGGGTTGGAATGCCCTTCAACATGCTCCTGATCTTGTCGGGATTGCACACCATTGACGATGGCTTGTACGAGGCCGCCGAAGTTGATGGTGCGGGCCCTATCCGTACGTTCTTCTCCATCACGGAACCCCTCATGCGTCCTGTCGTCTTCTCGCTCTTGCTCTTGGGCGTCATCAATACCTACAAGGTCTTCGACCTGATCTACACGATGACGAAAGGCGGGCCCGTTGAAGCGACGACGACTTTGCCGATCTTCACCTACCTGCAGACCTTCAAGGTCTTCGATTTCGGCAATGGGGCAGCCGCCTCGATGCTGACGATGGTTCTCCCGCTGGCGCTGTCGTGGTTCTATGTTCGTTCGCTGGATAAGGAGGACGCGTGATGTCTGTGGAGACTTCTGAAGCCCAAGGTGTGGCCAGCGAAAGTGCACCCAAGGGCGGAAAGCGCGCCGAGGCCTCGGAAACGAGGACTTTTGCGAAGACAAAGCACGAGAAGCGTGAAGGCCGCGTGCGCATCGCAAAATCTGCCGCCGCATGGGTCATGGCGATCTTCTATCTTTTCCCGGTCTATTGGATGGTGTGCACCGCCTTCAAGACGCAGAAAGAAACCTTCGTTCAGCCACCGCACCTCATCCCTCAAAATCCGACGCTTGATTCCTTCCGAGTCGCCTTCAGTGACAACTTTGGGATCTGGAAGGCACTGGGGAACTCGGCGATCATCGCTGCTGGGTGTCTGGTACTGACGCTGCTCTTTGCAATCCCCGCGGCCTACGCGATCGCGCGAATGAGGAGCGCAGTGACAACCGGAATGCTGATCTTGTTGAGCGTCGTTCAGCTCCTCCCAGCCATCGCGATCTCGATCCCGATGTTCGTGCTTTTCCGCCAAGCGGGAATGGTTAACACCCTCCCCTCGATCATCTTGGCGGACGTGACGGGTACCCTGCCTTTCGCGATCATCATGCTGCGACCGTTCTTCAAGCAGTTCCCGAAGGAAGTTGAGGAGGCGGCGCGACTTGATGGCCTCGGAATCATTGGAACCATTGTTCGCGTGGTGATCCCAACGATTCGCCCTGGTGTCATCATGATCGGGTCCTTCTCATTCCTCATGACCTGGGGTGAGTTCACCTTCGCGTTGACCTTGCTGACGAAGGCGGATCTGCAGCCTTTGACGGTTGCTTTGAACCGCTTGATTGGTCAGTATGCGACGAACTGGAATGACCTGATGGCTGTGGCCACGGTTATTGCAATCCCGGTTTTGATCCTCTTCATTGCTCTGCAGCGCTACATCGTTGCTGGCCTCGCCGGTGGCGCGACGAAGGGGTGAGGACGCGGCGAAGGGGATACAGCGCGGCGAGGCCGGGGCGTGCCCTCCCCACTTCGCTCTCTCATTCCTGCTTTAGCTCACTGACTCCGGGCCTATGACTGTTCTGAGGCCGTAGGTGAGCGAGCTAAAGCAGGAGGGGATGGACGCGTGTAGACATCGCCCAGAAGTTGGTGTTCACTGAGATCACGAACATCCAAGGTCCGCAGGGCATTCGCACCTCCACCAACGAAGATTTGGCAGGTTCTCTGTGTTATTCGATGAAACTCAACTTCCCGAAACGCACTCGGCACTTCATTTTCCGGCCGATGAATGGTGGAAGAGCGCGGTTGTTTACCAGATCTATCCCCGCTCATTTAATGACGCGAACGGAGATGGTTTCGGCGATCTCCAAGGGATCCGCTCCAGGTTGGGATACCTGAAGGAACTGGGCGTTGATGTCCTGTGGCTTTCGCCGATCTACCGTTCACCCCAAGCCGATAATGGCTACGACATTTCCGATTATCAGGACATCGATCCCGCTTTCGGGACCATGGACGACTTCAATGAGCTCATCGCAGACGTTCACTCCCTAGGGATGAAACTGGTCATGGACCTGGTCGTCAACCACACTTCGGACGAGCACCCGTGGTTCATTGAGTCGCGTTCCTCGATCGATAATCCAAAGCGCGATTGGTACTACTGGCGTGACCCGCGTCCGGGTTTTGAAGGAGGAACCCCCGGAGCCGAACCCACAAATTGGGGGTCATTCTTCTCAGGTCCCGTGTGGAAATACGACCCGCATACCGGTCAGTACTACCTCCACCTCTTCGCAGAAAAACAGCCCGACCTGAACTGGGAGAACCCCGAAGTTCGCCAGGCCGTCTACGAAATGATGCGCTGGTGGCTGGACCGCGGGGTCGATGGCTTCCGAATGGATGTCATCAACCTGATCTCCAAGGTCCCCGGCCTTCCCGATGGCACCTGCCAGCCCGGTCAGGATCTTGCCGACGGAAGCCCCTTCTACATGGAGGGGCCGCGCCTGCATGAATTCCTCCAGGAAATGCACGGTGAAGTTTTCGAGGGCCGTGGAGCGATCTTCACCGTTGGGGAAACCCCCGGGGTACTCCTCGAAAATGCGCCTCTCTACTCTGATCCCGCGCGCCACGAAGTCAACATGATCTTCCAATTCGAGCACGTCGGCTTAGGGCTGCCTGAAGGAAAATTCGGCCGCCGCACGTTGGAAGCGGGAGACCTCGCGGACTCGCTCACGCGCTGGCAAGAAGGCCTCGCCGAGCGGGGATGGAACAGCCTCTACCTGTGCAACCACGATCAACCGCGCACGGTCAGTCGTTTCGGCGATGAAAAGTACTGGTATGACAGTGCGACTGCGCTTGCGACGATTCTTCATCTCCTGCGCGGAACCCCCTATATCTACCAGGGTGAAGAACTGGGCATGACGAACACGGTCTTCGCGGGGATCGAGGACTTTGAGGACATCGAGTCCACCAACTACTACCGTGTGGCCACCGAACACGGAGATGATCCCGAGCGCGTCCTTGATGGCCTGCGTGCGATGGGCCGCGATAACGCGCGCACTCCCGTCCAGTGGGATGCGTCGGACAATGCTGGTTTTACGACGGGTACGCCGTGGATTGCTCTCAATCCGAACTACCCGGTCATCAACGCCTCCGAGCAGGTGGGGGACCCGGTCTCGGTGTTCTCCTACTTCCGCGCGCTCATTCGCCTGCGTCATCACCTGCCGGTTGTTGCCGATGGGCGCTTCGAGCGCATCGATGCGGGACATCGTGAGATCTTCGCCTTCCGCCGCACCTTGGGTGAGCGCCAGCTGGTAGTTATTGCAAATCTTTCCTCGAAAGATCTGGCCCCGGTCCTTCCTTCAGAGATTTCCGAGGCCGTACCTGCGTTTGTCCCAGTCCTGACCAATGCGAATGTGTGGGAAGAGATGGGTGCGCCGCTTGCTCCGTGGAGGGCGCGGGTTTTTCTTCGATAGTCATCGTGTCAACCATTGAGACCATTCATGTTTGAACTCGCTGGAAATTCACGATTTTTCTGAGAAATAGTGAATACGTATTCGGTGAATTGAGGCTCTGACCTGCGCTGATAGTTATCAGTGCAGGTCAGAGCTGTTTTATTGTCACTCTTCCGCGGTATTTCAACGATTTTTCAATCCAGAATTAAGTCGCTGTGATTCATTGTTATGCCAATGTTGCGTGCAGGAATGGTTCTGGATGCGTTCAGGCGATCTTTGTAGCGTCATCGCGAAGCTTTAACAGGCTGTTTTCGCTGATAACACGCAGAAAAACAGAGTGAGGGATACGCATGCGGATTGGAACCGCAAAGAAGATCGGGGCGCTCGTAACCGCCGGTGTACTCGCGGGAAGCGCGACAGTACTCGGCGCAGAATACCGAGCAGAAGCCGCCCCAACAATTACGAAAGTCTGGGCCGACAAAGCGCGTTATGAGCCGGGGACACCTGTCACTGTCACTGCCCAAACTCAAGGGAGCGGGGAAGTAAACTTCTCACTCACCCACCTGGGAAAGCAGATCGATCACTACACCGCCCAGGCCTCGGAAAACGGCAAAACAACCTGGACTTTTACTCCCCCGAGCACGGACTTCACGGGCTACATGGTGGAAGTCGACACTAAAGATTCCCAGGCGAATACGGCGATTGACGTTTCCAGCACTTGGACGCGATACCCGCGCTTTGGCTACCTGGGTAACTACAGCGCTGATCTCAGCGGAAAGACTGACGGCATCATCGATCAGCTGGCCCAGGACTACCACATCAATTCGCTCCAGTACTACGACTGGATGTGGCGTCATGAAGACCCGGTGCGCTACGAAGACGGCAAGGTCGCGCCGCAGTGGAGCGACTGGAAGAAGTGGAACTTCTCCTCGGACGTCATCAAGCAATTCATCGCCTCGGGCGATGATGCCGGCGTCGCCTCGCTGCCCTACTCCATGAGCTATGCAGCACTTGAGGGGTACCAAAACCACGGCGTGAGCAGCGACTGGGCAATCAACATCCGAGGCGACAACGACACCCGCGTCCCCTGGACAAGCGTCATGATCCCCGGCCAGCAGGACACAACCCTGCACATGATGAACCCGCAGAATACTCAGTGGCGTCAGCATATGGTCGATCAGTACAAGAAGCAGATCGAACTGGGCTTCGAGGGAACGCATATCGACCAGCTCGGTAACCCTCAGGGCGCGTGGGATGTCAACGGGAACCCCGTCGACCTCGAAGCCGGTTTTGCGTCGCTCGTGAACGAGACTTCGGAGCAGACGAAGAAGCCTGTTGGACTCAATGCCGTTGACGGCTACGGTTCCAGCCAATTGGCTCAGTCCAAAGCCGACTACCTCTACACCGAGCTGTGGGGCAGCCAGGCCTCGAACTCGAACTTGGCGGACTATCTGGAACGTCAGCGCAAGGAGTCCGGAGGCAAGAGCGCAGTCGTCGCTGCATACATGAACTCCGACTCCGTGACGGGCGACCGATACGAGGCCGAGGACGCGTCTCACGCGGGACTGCCCACGGCCTCGGACCACGAAGGCTACACGGGCAAGGGATTCGTCGAGCAGCCCGAATGGCGAAGGAAGGCTGTCTCCTTCAACGTCAATGTCACTGAGAGTCGCAACTACGGTCTGGTCTTGCGCTGGGCGAATGCAACCGGACGCATGGCTGTGCGCAGCGTGTACGTCGATGGCACGAAGATCGGCGTCCTGTACATGGGATCAAGCCCGACACATTTCAACGACAACTCTGACATCTGGACCCGGTGGAGCACGGGCGAGGCCAGGAGCACGTGGCTGGACAAGGGACAGCACACAATCACCTACCAGTTCGATGAGGGCGATTACGGAGATATCAACGTTGACTCGTTGACGGTTTCTTCCTTCGACACTCCTTCCGTTCAGTTGGCTGACGCGGTATTCGCGGCAAACGGCGCGCACCACCTGGAACTGGGCCAGGACAACAACATGCTCAATGGCCCCTTCTTCCCTGACCGCATCAAGTTCATGAGCTATGAGCTGCAGGACTGGCTGCGTAACTACTACAACGTCATTACCGGTTACGAAAATGTCCTCTACGGACCCAACCTTCACCGCGTCAGCCGAGGCGTGTCGATCCAGGGGCATAACGTCAGCTCCAACGGAAGCGCAAACACCATTTGGGCAAACGCCATGACCAATGGCGATACGCAGGTCCTTCACCTGATCAACCTCGAGAAGGACAATGACGACAAGTGGCGTGATCCCACCGCAAAGCCCGAGACTTTGCTTGGCTTGCCCGTTTCCTACACGATTGGCGACGGTGAAGTTCCCGCGCACTTGTACGCGGTCAGCCCTGATGTTGACGGCGGTCGTGCGCGTGAGATTCCCTTCACCGTCAAGACCAACGATCAAGGACAGCTCACCGTGAACTTCACGGCAGACGTGCTCTCCGTGTGGGACTTCTTCTACACGCAAAAGGACGAGGCCTCGCACAACGATGGCGGCAACACCGACGGTCACTCGGACGCCAGCACTCCCGACAACACGCCGAGTACTCAGCTTCAGCAGGGTGCGTTGGTCAATGGAAATGGGAAGTGCTTGGACCTGTGGGACGGAGCGAGCCTCAATGGTCGCAAGATTCAGGAGTGGGATTGTGTGCGCACGACGTCTTCTGACCGAAGCGCCTCCGAGCCGATCTACGCACAGAATGTGACCTTTGATCAGGGCAAACTCATACTGGCCGGCAAGTGCCTCGACATCTTCGAGCAGCGCAATGAGAACGGAACTCCCATTCACCTGTGGGACTGCGTCCCCGCGCCCACGCAGGAATGGAGGCAGTTGTCAGGCGGTCAACTGCAAAACGTGGCGACTGGGAAATGTCTGGCAGTTCGGGAAGACTCTTCCGAAAACGGGACAGTCATTCACCTATGGGATTGTCATTCAGGGCAGACTGAAAAATGGAGTTTCGAGCGGTAGCCGCTGGGGAACTCCGTAGCGGCCGTGGCCCCATTTCCTTGGAGGGAGAGGTGGGGCCACGGTCTTTTTCTGGGTGCGTTAAGTCTCACATGGAATGGGTTTGCAATGAGTGTTCGTGGCGCGATACTCTTTTGGCAATTTGGGCTGGTTCAGCACCAGGTTGATGAAGTTTACGAATGTAGTGCCACGAAACCTTAGAAACAGGAAGGATAACCGATGAGCACGATCGCCCCCACCCGAGAAAAAGAAGAAGTCACTCGACACGATGATGACTTCTCATTTGAAGCAGTTCCATCTCAGAACCGACGGTCATTTTGGGCCGTCGGTTTTGTTATGCTCGGCTTCACCTTCTTCTCCGCCTCGATGAGCGTTGGAGCAAAGCTCGGAAACGGCCTCAATTACTCACAGTACGTGTGGGCGGTGATCATCGGCGGCGCGATCTTGGCCGTCTACACCGGATCCCTGGGCTACATCGGCGCAAAGACCGGACTGAGCTTCGACCTCATGTCTCGCCACACCTTCGGACGCATCGGTTCCTACCTCCCCTCGGCACTCATCTCCTTCACGCAGATGGGTTGGTTCGGTGTCGGCGTCGCAATGTTCGGCATCCCCGCAGCTGAAACCCTGGGAATCAGCCCCTGGCCGGTCGTCATCGTTGCAGGTGGACTCATGACCGCTTCCGCTTACTTCGGAATCAAGGCCATCGAAATCGTCTCCTTCATCTCGGTGCCCCTGATCGCAATCCTCGGTAGCTACTCGATGATCGCCGCAGTGAACGACGGAGGCGGCCTCCACGCAGTCTTCGGACAAAACCAGGGAATGACCACGGTGACCGCAATCGGCCTCGTCATCGGAAGCTTCGTCTCCGGCGGAAGCGCAACCCCGAACTTCACGCGTTTCGCGAAGACCACCACTTCGGCGGTCATCACGACGGTCATCGCCTTCTTCATCGGCAACACCTTGATGTTCTCCTTCGGCGCGGTCGGCGGTGCCTTCACCGGCAAGGACGACATCTTCTACGTCATGATGGCCCAGGGACTGCTGATCCCCGCCCTCATCGTCCTCGGCGCCAACATCTGGACCACGAACAACAACGCCCTGTACACGACCGGTCTTGGATACGCGAACATCACCGGAATCAACAAGAAGCCCCTGGTCTTGGTCGCTGGAGTCATCGGCACCCTGGGCGCCCTGTGGCTCTACGACAACTTCGTCGGCTGGCTGAGCCTGCTCAACGCCACTCTGCCTCCCATCGGTGCGGTCCTGGTCGCGGACTACTTCGCCCGCAGGAAGACCTACATGACTGAGGGTGAGAGCGCAACCACCATCAAGTGGGCACCGATCGTCGCCTTGGTCGCGGGCGCGCTGACCGGCTGGCTGACCCCCGGCTTCGGAATCGTCTCGATCAACGCCATGGTCGTCGCGATCCTCGTCTACTTCATCGGAAGCGCAATCGAGAAGGGAATCCGTCGATGAGCACCCCCGCAAATGCTGGAGCGAACCTGCTCATCAAGGGTGTCCGCATTGAAGACGGACCCGCCGGAGTCGACATCCGCATCACGGACGGAAAGTTCGCGGAAATCGGCGCGGGACTGACGCCTCGTGAAGGCGAAGAGGTCCGCGACTACACGGGCAAGCTGGTGCTGCCCCCCTATATCGAATCCCACGTTCACTTGGATACGGCGCTTACCTCGGGACAGCCGCGTTACAACGAAAGCGGAACCCTCTTCGAGGGCATCGAGGTGTGGAGCGAGCGCAAGCAGACCCTGACCTACGAGGACGTCAAAGATCGCGCCGGCCGGGCACTTCGCCAGCAGGCACAGTTCGGCATCCAGTACGTGCGCTCGCACGTCGACGTGACGGACCCGGACCTGACGGCCCTTCGCGCGCTTATCGATCTGCGCGAGGAACTCAAGGACTCCATGACCCTGCAGTTGGTCGCCTTCCCGCAGGAGGGCATCGAGTCCTTCCCCAACGGACGCGACCTGATGCGCCGCGCGGCGGAAATGGGTGTGGACGCCATCGGTGCGATCCCGCACTTTGAGTTCACCCGCGAGTATTCCGTGTCCTCGCTGAACTTCGCAGTCGAGCTCGCCCAGGAATACAACCTGCTCATGGACGTACACTGCGACGAAATCGACGACGAGGCCTCGCGCGGGCTAGAAACCCTGGCCACGCGCGCACTCGAAGCCGGGATTGGGCCGCGAGTGACCGCCTCGCACACGACGGCGATGCACTCCTACAACAATGCGTACTTCCTGCGTCTGGTGCGCCTGCTCAAGATGAGTGGCATCAACTTCGTGTCGAATCCTCTGGTCAACACGCACCTGCAGGGACGTGTCGACACCTACCCGAAGCGCCGAGGTGTCACCCGCGTGAAGGAACTGACCGAGGCGGGAATCAACGTCTCCTTCGGGCAGGATGACATTGAGGATCCGTGGAATCCCATGGGTACTGGAAACTTGCGTGATGTCGTGCTCAACGGCCTGTACGTCACGCAGATGATGGCGCGCCCGGAGATTACGGGCTCGTACAACTTCATCACTCACAATGCTGCGCGCACGCTGAACCTCTCCGATTACGGCATCGAGATTGGGAACACCGCGAACTTCATTGTGTTGGATGCCGAGGATTGGTTCCACGCGCTGAGTTTCGGTGCCCCCGTGCTTGCGAACTTCCGCGCCGGCCGAGTGCTGGCGGAGTGCGAACCGCTTGCGCGTAGCGTCCGTTTCTAGGGATTGCCGAGGCCGTGCTTCCTTGAGGGGAGCGGGAGCCTTGCGCCTTTGGTACTGACTGCCTGGGCTCCGCTTCTGATTGCACTATCAAGAGCGGAGCCCAGGGGTTTGTCGAGGGCCAGTTCTGCAACCAGGGTTCCGACAAAAGCATCTCCTGCACCAGTCGGATCAACTACATGCGTGGGGATTGCGGGGCGATGCTCCCATGAATCTGTTTCCCTGGTATAAACCCAGGCACCTTTCTCCGCGCCGGTCACGACAAGAATCGGGGGCAAGGTCGTATCTTTGTGTTCGCTGGTAAGTAAGGACATTCCGTTTGTAATGTCATCCCAGCTGGTCGCAAAACACCTGCGGACACCAAACTCATTGACAATGAGAATGTTGGCTGTTGACAGGATTGGATCAGTAGGGTCAAATTCGGCACCAGTGTCTGCATCGATGACGAATCGGCCATCGCTCACTTGCATAGAGGAAATGGCCTTAGCAAGTTGGTCGTTATTTCGCACTCTGCGGATCTTTTCAGGAGTCGAGCACAGGATAGTCGAAGTCGAGATTCGTTCCAGAGCTTGCTCATCTAGGGTGACTGTTTCAGATTGGCGATCAGGGTAGATGACAGCGTTAGAACCTTCGGTTATGAACACTAAACAGACTGGCTCAACACCGTCAGCGATTTGTGTAATGAGTGAAGTATCGATCCCACAGCTATTGAGATCATCGAGCAAAGTACCTGAATCGGGACAATCTTTGAGGAAGCCAATGAGAGCAACATCGGCTGTGCTGCAACGAGCAGCGACAGCCATGTTGGCGATTGTCCCCCCCGGGATTCGAGCCAGTGAAGAAAATGTCGCTTTGTCCCCCAGCTGTGGCCAGTGATCGAGCGGACATAGGACATCCATAATCGGTTCCCCGATGAATGTCACACGTGCGTTCACAAGTGCCTCCTCGGCCCTCCGTCTGTGCAGTGAGCAAATAGTGCGCTTGTGACACAACCGCCTTCGATGGGGATCCATTCGGAAGGAAAACAAGGGTCAGAGTCAGCAAGCCAGTGATACGCAGTCGAACTATCAATTCCGAAACACGGTGAATGCCATGTCCCACGATGGAGGATCATCGCACAGCCACGTGGGATGACAATAAATGCTGAGTCTTCAGCAGTTGGTACGGGGTGCTGTGAAGAACAGACTGCGAAGATGATAGGTTCGGAGGTTGGGAGCAAGGTTTCTTGGGTGTGGTCATGTCGCTCGAGTGCAGTTACGGGCGTGTCGAAGCATTCCACGAAGGTCATTGCGAGGTTAACAGGATTGCTGTTGATCTTCTCCCGGCTTTTGAAGTCTTCCCAGCCTTCACCGGATGCTTGAATGACGGTGGGGTGCTCCGGAGAAAAACATAATTCTTGTCCCCATGCGGAGATATCATCGATACCCACCGTATAAGTGGGACGAACATGGGATTTCATCAGTGCCCCTCAAGTTTACGAACTAGGCGGACAAGCTCTGCGACACGTGGACGTTCAAGGTCGCCGTGGGCGTCGCCGTCTGTCTTCAACGAAGAGCCAATGATTGCTCCGTCGGCAATCCTCAGTTGTTCGACGCAATTTGATGCACGCACTCCGGCGCCAACAATTAGTGGAAAATCACCAATAATCTCGCGAAATGTTGAGATTTTCTCGATCTCAGTTTCAACACCTGTCGCACGTCCGGTGACGATGATTCCATCACCTCGTCGCATTGCGCGGTGAAGATCCTCTTCAAGAGAGTTTCCGCTAAGTACGGGTTGATTCTTAAGTCGCACGCCTCCCAAGATCACAGTGGGGGAGTTTTCTTGGCACCAGTTCACTCGCTCTTCAAAAGCTGGTTCTTGCTCGGGAGGAAGCTGCCCCGCCAGGGAGTCGAGTTGAATGAATGGAAGTTGGTACTCGACGGCAAGATCGAAGCTTTTGTCGTTATCCCAGATGATATCGACACCGACAAACAGTTGAGGGAATTCTTCGAGAATACGAGGAAGGCAGTAGACAACATCGTCATAGCTTCCAAAGTAGTTTTCTACGATAACTCCGTCGAAACCTTCTTCACTGAAGATCTCACTTTCTTTGCGCGCGCGGTCCAGAATGTCCTGCTGTCCCTCGCCTTTGAGATGGAGCATTCCCAACAGGAGCTTTGATCGGTTGAGCGGCCATTGTCCAAGACAGGCACTACGTGAAGGAGTCATTATTCCTAGCTTTCTGTAGTAATGAAGAGTTGATTAAAAAATGCGCGCAGAGCATCAAGTGTGATGAGATCCGGTGAGGCATTCGCGCGGCGGGCAACCTCAACACCTGGAGGAACACGCAAATACGAGCGTTTAAGGACTGCCTCGTTTGCGAATACAGAGGATGCAGTGTCGTCGCAAATGATTGTTCCTTCGGACATAACGACAACTCTGGGGAAATTCTCAATCACGAAACGCATGTCGTGCGATACCGCAATAACGCATATTCCTTCTTGGGAAGCCCACTGGAGTATTCCACTCAGTGTTTCCCGCCCGATGTCATCGAGGCCCGCGGTGGGCTCGTCAATGATGAGGTAATCAGGTCGCAGTGCAAGAGCTGCGGCGCAGGTGACGAATTTCCTCTGAGCAAGAGGCAGATCCAAAGGATTAGTCTCGGCCTCACCCGTGAGGGCACAGACTTCTAAAGCATCGCTAACTCTCTGATCGATCTCTTCGGTGGTGAGCGTCTTTCGACGTTCCAGAGCGTAGGCACACTCATGACGCACGCTCGTGCAGAAGATCTGATCATTCGGATTTTGAAAAACGTAGCCGATCTGTTGGGCAATCTGATCACTCCGCATACGTGTAAGGCTTGTCTCATCAAGGAAAACTTCGCCAGACGAGGGTGTGATAAGACCGTTGAGAAGCTTTGAAAGCGTTGATTTTCCTGCACCATTTTGCCCGACAAGTGCAACTCGTTCCCCCGAAGCAAAGCGTACGGAAACTCTGTCGAGAGCAAGGTTTCCGTCCGGGTATGAAAACGAAATATCGCGGCATTCAATCATGATGTGCTCCGAGACCTGTCACTCGGGTAGATGTGGAGATGTCAGCCCAGGCGTCTTCACGAGTGAGCCATGGTGAACGCCCAACTTCNTCCTCGGCCCTCCGTCTGTGCAGTGAGCAAATAGTGCGCTTGTGACACAACCGCCTTCGATGGGGATCCATTCGGAAGGAAAACAAGGGTCAGAGTCAGCAAGCCAGTGATACGCAGTCGAACTATCAATTCCGAAACACGGTGAATGCCATGTCCCACGATGGAGGATCATCGCACAGCCACGTGGGATGACAATAAATGCTGAGTCTTCAGCAGTTGGTACGGGGTGCTGTGAAGAACAGACTGCGAAGATGATAGGTTCGGAGGTTGGGAGCAAGGTTTCTTGGGTGTGGTCATGTCGCTCGAGTGCAGTTACGGGCGTGTCGAAGCATTCCACGAAGGTCATTGCGAGGTTAACAGGATTGCTGTTGATCTTCTCCCGGCTTTTGAAGTCTTCCCAGCCTTCACCGGATGCTTGAATGACGGTGGGGTGCTCCGGAGAAAAACATAATTCTTGTCCCCATGCGGAGATATCATCGATACCCACCGTATAAGTGGGACGAACATGGGATTTCATCAGTGCCCCTCAAGTTTACGAACTAGGCGGACAAGCTCTGCGACACGTGGACGTTCAAGGTCGCCGTGGGCGTCGCCGTCTGTCTTCAACGAAGAGCCAATGATTGCTCCGTCGGCAATCCTCAGTTGTTCGACGCAATTTGATGCACGCACTCCGGCGCCAACAATTAGTGGAAAATCACCAATAATCTCGCGAAATGTTGAGATTTTCTCGATCTCAGTTTCAACACCTGTCGCACGTCCGGTGACGATGATTCCATCACCTCGTCGCATTGCGCGGTGAAGATCCTCTTCAAGAGAGTTTCCGCTAAGTACGGGTTGATTCTTAAGTCGCACGCCTCCCAAGATCACAGTGGGGGAGTTTTCTTGGCACCAGTTCACTCGCTCTTCAAAAGCTGGTTCTTGCTCGGGAGGAAGCTGCCCCGCCAGGGAGTCGAGTTGAATGAATGGAAGTTGGTACTCGACGGCAAGATCGAAGCTTTTGTCGTTATCCCAGATGATATCGACACCGACAAACAGTTGAGGGAATTCTTCGAGAATACGAGGAAGGCAGTAGACAACATCGTCATAGCTTCCAAAGTAGTTTTCTACGATAACTCCGTCGAAACCTTCTTCACTGAAGATCTCACTTTCTTTGCGCGCGCGGTCCAGAATGTCCTGCTGTCCCTCGCCTTTGAGATGGAGCATTCCCAACAGGAGCTTTGATCGGTTGAGCGGCCATTGTCCAAGACAGGCACTACGTGAAGGAGTCATTATTCCTAGCTTTCTGTAGTAATGAAGAGTTGATTAAAAAATGCGCGCAGAGCATCAAGTGTGATGAGATCCGGTGAGGCATTCGCGCGGCGGGCAACCTCAACACCTGGAGGAACACGCAAATACGAGCGTTTAAGGACTGCCTCGTTTGCGAATACAGAGGATGCAGTGTCGTCGCAAATGATTGTTCCTTCGGACATAACGACAACTCTGGGGAAATTCTCAATCACGAAACGCATGTCGTGCGATACCGCAATAACGCATATTCCTTCTTGGGAAGCCCACTGGAGTATTCCACTCAGTGTTTCCCGCCCGATGTCATCGAGGCCCGCGGTGGGCTCGTCAATGATGAGGTAATCAGGTCGCAGTGCAAGAGCTGCGGCGCAGGTGACGAATTTCCTCTGAGCAAGAGGCAGATCCAAAGGATTAGTCTCGGCCTCACCCGTGAGGGCACAGACTTCTAAAGCATCGCTAACTCTCTGATCGATCTCTTCGGTGGTGAGCGTCTTTCGACGTTCCAGAGCGTAGGCACACTCATGACGCACGCTCGTGCAGAAGATCTGATCATTCGGATTTTGAAAAACGTAGCCGATCTGTTGGGCAATCTGATCACTCCGCATACGTGTAAGGCTTGTCTCATCAAGGAAAACTTCGCCAGACGAGGGTGTGATAAGACCGTTGAGAAGCTTTGAAAGCGTTGATTTTCCTGCACCATTTTGCCCGACAAGTGCAACTCGTTCCCCCGAAGCAAAGCGTACGGAAACTCTGTCGAGAGCAAGGTTTCCGTCCGGGTATGAAAACGAAATATCGCGGCATTCAATCATGATGTGCTCCGAGACCTGTCACTCGGGTAGATGTGGAGATGTCAGCCCAGGCGTCTTCACGAGTGAGCCATGGTGAACGCCCAACTTCGGCCGATAGACGCAGTACTTCAGGGAAACCGCAGCGTACGCCATCCTCCAGTGCTTTGGGGAGTACTTGTTGTGCACTTCCTTGAGCGTAGGTACGTCCCTGGTCGACGATAATAAATTCATCGACGATATCTACAAGTAGATCGACTTTGTTTTCCGCCAAAAGTACTGTTTTTCCTGTGTTCTTCAGTGAGTAAATTACCTCGAGAATCATGTCGGTGGTCAGCGGATCGAGCTGTGAAGTCGGTTCATCGATGAGCAAAATGGGAGTATCCATGGCCAAGACAGCAGCCAAGGAGACTCGCTGACGCTGACCTCCTGAGAGTTCGAGGGGGTCTTTAAAGGCAAGGGACTGTAGATGTGTATCGACAATGATCTGGGCGACACGATCAATCATGCGATCGCGGTCCCAGCCCAGGTTTTCTAACCCGAATGCGATTTCTTCGACGACTGTAGTGCACACCCCTGTGAGTTGTGTGTAGGGGTTTTCGAAGACGAGGCCGATAGAGGCTGCAAGTTGTCGTTCGTCTAGCTCGGTGAGATCCTCACCGAGAATACGGATACTTCCGGTCACTGTTCCCCCAAGAATAGAGGGAATGAGTCCGCGCAGAGTATTGCACAGAGTCGTCTTTCCAGATCCGTTTGGACCGATTAATCCGTAGATCTTTCCTTGCTCGAGTTCAAGTGAAATGCCGTCGAGGGCATTGGTCGGAGCTAGTGGGTGGCGAACCGAAAGATCAGTGACGCTTATTGCGTTCACCATAGGAATCGACCTCCCAAAGCAATGGCTGTTGATACAAATAAAGAGATAAGTAGGTAAAGAGCGTCCCTAACAGAGAACTTTTGGTGAGGTTTGAGAAGCTGTGTATCTTTTGAGACACCAAAACCGCGAACTTCCATTGCAATCGCGCGTTCTTCAACGCTTGCGAGAGAAGAAAGAACCAGCGGAGACACCGTTGGAAGTAACGCGCGTAGGCGAATCCAGCGACTTCCGTCCACTTGGATCCCGCGTGATCGTTGAGCATCTTGGACGGCACTTGCGCGCTGTCCAAGTTCAGGGACCAAGCGGATGGAGTTCATGACGACATAAGAGGCTTGTCGGCTCGCTCCCATAGTCTCAAGAGCCTGAGCCATGTCTTTGAGGGAAAGTATTGAACTCAGAAGAATGAGTGGAGCGCATACCGCAAGCAACATGGCGATGTACCAAATTGCAGAATCGACCCCTTCTTGAGTGACAGTTAGGGGGCCAACATGGAAGAGAACAGAATCTCCGTATTCGAAGAAGGCGCGAACAAAGAGGGTAAAAACCGCAATCGTTGTGCCAATCTTCCAAAACCTTGGCCAGAACACCGAGAAAACTCCGAAGAGAGTGGAGGCAACGATGATCACTAATGAGAAGGCATAGTATGTCGGCGCATCGCCGGTGCTGAGCACCCCGATCATGAGGATCACGGGTATGGCAAGGCGTAGCAGAGGGTGAATTCTCTCAACGAATCGTTGTGGAACATCCTGCGCAATCTCGTCGAGAATTGCCTGCCGCATCGTGGTGTGTTCCGCGGTGTTCTGGCTAGAAGACGTAGTCATGACACTACTTTGTGTGCGTCTGAATGCTTACTTTGTAACCTTTTGACGAGACTGGAGGTATTTCTCTCCATTGGGGAACTTCGCCAGTGTGCGCTGTGGCAAGGCAATCAAAATGTAGAAAACGACAAGAGCTGTGATGACTTTGTCTGTGATATCGCCTGAAACGCCGGCACTCATTGCTGCCAACCAGTTTGGAGCACCAATCTGACGCAGGAGACCAGCGATGATGCCTGTTCCTGTTGAGGACAAACCGTGGTACACGATGATCGTGATAAGTGATCCCGATACGCCGGTAGTAATTCCGCCAATAATTCCCGAGAGTAATGAACGCAGGAATGTCGAATAGCCGTTGTAGTGGGACAAGATTGTCGCGACTCCACCGGTAATAACGAAAAGCGGAATGTAGAAGATATTGGAGGGGTTCGTAATCAGAGATGCAAGGCCAGTGATAACACCGACGATCGTTGCTGGCCAGAAGCCGGAGATGACTGCGGTGAGTACAACGCCGATCGAATCAAGCCAAATTGGGAGCTTGAGGGCAAAAACGATATTGGAAACAACAATATTAAGAGCGATGGCGATGGGGATGACGTAGAGCGTCATCTTGTTCATCTGCTTAGCAGACATGGGTATTCTCCTCTTTGAGAGTTACAGGTTCGGCATATCCTCTGACCTGATCAATCGTCATGGTTGCCTGGACGCGTGTGGAGTACGTGACTTCGCTTTCTTCAATGCATGCCCCGTTGTGGTCGTAGGTAGAGCCCGTGAGGTGAAGAAGGCAGCGCGTACCCGCCGGTTCGCCAAGGATCGTGCGGGTTTCTTGGTCAATGCTTCGCGCGCTCATCGAAACCACCGAGAACTTCGGAGTTGTCCGATAGGCATCGCGAAGGATGTGATAGATCGAGGCATCGGTGAAATCAACTTCTTGGATGCCGGGGAATAGATCAATCGGAAGGAAAGAAATATCGAGGCTCACCGGGAAAGAACCGTTGTCGTTCTCAATCAAGCGAAGGCGCTTGAGTCGTAGGAAGGGGCGATTCTGACGCAGTACCACCGAGTGATCCAAGACGCGTGCGCGTGCGTGGTCGCTTGTTCCCTCGAGGCGGTCGGTCAACGAGCCGAATCCCCACAAAACACGCTTGTTTTCCTGTGAGGTAACGAAGGTTCCTTTACCTTGGTAGGACCGAAGATAGCCCTCACTGACGAGGACTTGGAGTGCGCGGCGAACTGTTCCCCGAGTCACCGAGAACTGCTCGCACAGAATGCTCTCAGAAGGAATCCGTGAACCGGCGGTGAGATCGCCGTCCAGGATTTGGCGTCTGATAGTCTGTGCGATCTGTTCGTAGACCGGAGGGGAAATGCTTGTCACCTCATGCTCCTTTGCAATCTGCGGACAGGCGACAATATATGATGTAGATCATATACAGGTCAATATCCATCATGTACGTATTTTCTAGACAAGTTCAAGGAAAAGTACATGAATATGAGTCTGGTGACTTAGGTAAAACAACGCCCCGGGGGCCAGCTCACCTGGCCCCCGGGGACGAGATTGAATAAATGTCAGTTGTTACCTTCAACAACCTCGAGAGGAATCTGGTATTCCTTGCCGTTGGGGTCGGTGAGCTTAATGGTGGTTTCACCGACCTTCTTGGGGTGAATACGAAGGTTCTTGGAACCCTTGACCTGCTCGGCAATTTCCGCGTCAGCAATCTCGACCTTTGCCTTCGAGACGCTGCCATCGAGCTTGAACTCGAGGTCACGCTGCTCGGGGAGCTTCACGCCGGTTTCGACGACCGTGGCCGGATCCTTGGTAATGAACTTTTCGTTGGTTGCTGACTGGGGGCCGCTGGAGCAAGCAGCGAGGCCGGTTGCTGCCATGACGGCAATGCACATTGTTGCAATGAGAGATTTACGCATGACTCTCAGTCTAGCCATCCTCGAAAGAGCGTCCATCTCAGACTCCACATTTCGGAAGTCTGCACCTAAACTGCGACCGAATTGTGATGAAGCAATGCTGCCAAAATCCCAGGGTGAAGACGATCCGCGGTTGACGCAAAAGTGGGATGCACTGGCGAAAAATAGCCGAAAAACGGACAATAAGAGCGACCGTTGCAACCAAAGGAGCAAAAATGCAGGCCGAAGACTACCGCAAGGTCCCCGAAGTTGGAGTGACCAATCCAACGATTGACGTGCTGCGCGCACATCGCACCATCCGCAAGTTCGAGGACACCCAGCTTGGCCTCGAGGAACGCGATGCCCTCATCGACGTAGCCCGTCGCGCACCCACCTCATCCTTCCGCCAGCAGTTCTCAATCATTCACGTCACCGATGTGGCAAAGCGTGATGCTCTGGCTGAGGTCGCACAGCAGCCCTACGTGGGCACCTCCAAGGGCGACCTTTTCATGTTCGTCGTCGACCTCTACCGCAATGCGCGAATTCGTGAAGAAGCGGGAATGGATATTGCTCCGCTCCAGCGCACCAACCTGTTCTTGGCAGCCATGGAAGACGCGGTTTTGGCCGCTCACAACATGGAGGTTGCCGCTGAATCCATGGGTTTGGGCACGGTTTACCTCGGCTCGCTGCTACGCAACCCCGCGCGAACGATCGAGCTCCTCGAACTGCCTCGCATGACCTTCCCGATCCTCGGCCTGCTGGTGGGACGCCCGCTGCAGGACCCGCCTTACCGTCCTCGTATCCCCAAGGACTTGGCCGTCGGCGAAAACACCTACCCGAAGGTCGAGGGTTCCTACCTGGAGGCCCTTGCCGAATATGACGAAGACGTACGCACCTACTACGAAATGCGCAAGGCCGGCCTTGGAGCCACCAATGCCTTCACTCAGATCATCAGCGAACAGATGGGACTGCCTGACACCTTTGACACGGCCCCCGTCCTTGAGGTCCTGCATTCGCAAGGCCTGTGCCTGAGTTAATTTCCATTGCCGAGGCGGTAGGGCGTAGGTGGTCATCGACCCCGCTGAAAGAGGAGAGTTTGTGAGTACACAGGTCACGCAAGAACTGGGGTTTTCAACCTACGTGTTCGTCGAGCGCCTAGGTAAGAACGCAGCAATCTTGCACCCTTTCCCTGAATTCAATATCTCCTTGGTGGCGCGCGCACTTGAGGAAGCGGGACTGCCGATTTCCATCATGGGCGAGCACGCACCTGAGCGCGGAGAAGGAATCTACTTCCAAGAAGAACCCTTCCCGGATGAGTTCCTCGGGATTTTGGCCGATGCGCTGAGCGTTCGAGGCATCGGCGCTTACGCCTACTGCCTCGTTGATGGATCACTGGGCGATCTGGATCTGCACCTCTTCACGCGCGTGGGCGGAAGTTTCCCGCGAGCGGGTAAGAAGGTCGTGCTGATGCGCCTCTACTTGGGGCGAAACGCCGAAGGCCCCGCAGCGACAACATGGATTTTCGGCGCGCCCGCGGACCTCGAGGAAGTGAATGGGCTTCTGAGGGAGAAGTACGATACTCAGCCCGTGTCGGATCCGGCAGGTTTTGCCGCAATCGAAATTCAACACCCGGAGTTTTCGGCGGGATTGCAGGAACCTTCGCAGATCATGGACGATATTTTCCAGACTCTGGGTCGTCATGGTTTTGAAGGCCCAGCATTTGTGGAAGATCATTTTTCGCAGTCCAATGATGCGAATCTGTGAGATACGGGGTTAAAGCCAAGTAGCGCAGTTGACGCATGGGAAACCTGCTCCAGAAAACTCTCAGGAAACGCACGTATTCCTCGCAGTTGATCTTCGTAGACTAGGTGCATCAGACAACGAGTGACTGGTGTTGCTCGTATCTCTCCGGAAGACTTTCTGGGAAGACTGCTCTGTGTTGATGGGATAACGAAAAAGGGCTGACCATGGCGGTCAGTCCTTTTTCGTATTGTCTGGGGCTATGACTTTCAGCCCATCGCCGGTTATGCTGAAGCGTCCTCACTCAAGCAAAGGAGATTTTGTGAGCGCCGATTCCGTTCTGATTACACGTCAGCACCTATTGGATCCCTCGTTGGAGCACACCCTCATCCTCGTCAAGCCCGACGGTTACGCCCGCGGTTTGACCGGAGAAATCCTGCGCCGCATCGAAGCGAAGGGCTACATCATCAAGGGCCTGAAGATCATGGTCGCCTCGCGTGAAATCCTCGCCGAGCACTACCGCGACCACGCAGGCAAGCCCTTCTTCGAGGGCCTCCTGGACTTCATGAGCGCCGGCCCCCTGGTCGCGATCATCGTTGAAGGCCAGCGCGTCATCGAAGGCATGCGCACCATGATGGGTTCGACCGATCCGACAACCGCTCCCGCCGGTACCATCCGCGGGGACCTCGGACGCGCCTGGGATACGCCGAACATGGAGAACATCATTCACGGTTCAGATTCGCCCGAATCCGCGCTGCGCGAGATCGGCATCTGGTTCCCCGAAATCGACTAAATTCCCAGGCCTTCCACGATTTCAGCGCCCGGAAGCGCGGCAAGGAGTTCTCCGGGAACGAAGAGCTTTGAGCGGCGCAGTCCCGAGCCGATGCAGGACCATCCCTGCACGCAACGCGAATCGATTAACAGTCGCCAGGCCTCGGGGATGCCAATCGGAGTGATCCCTCCGTATTCCATCCCCGAGGCCTCGACTGCGCGTTCTTGCGGCCAAAACGAGGCTTTTCGTACGTCGAGAAGCTTCTTCACCACGTGATTAACATCAGCATTCGTTGTCGCGCGTACAACACACGCTGCGATTCTTTCTTCACCCGCGCGCTTGCCCGCAACCAAAATACAATTCGAGGACAGCGCAAGATCCATCCCGAAAGCTTGGGTGAGAACCTCCGTATCAGCCAGTTCTGGGTCAACTTCACTTACTCGCGCTAACGAGGCCACCGCGGGGTTGGCCGCTTCAAGCGCAGTGAGCGCACGCGCGACTGGCGGAGCCACAAGATCGAGGTGCTCAAGAGCGGGACGGGTCTCCAAGTTTCCCGAACCTGGAATTTCAATCGATTCACTCACCTGAGGTTTCTCCTTTAACGCAAAGCTTCCCGTCCATTGCATATGTCTGCGCACGTTCCAAATCAAGGGGAGTATCAATATCAGCGACCCACGATGCCGGGACCTCGATATCAACGGTATTGAGCTCGGCAAGCAGCGAACGCATCGAACGATTGACCCACTCACTCGCGGGGAACCGGCTCACTGCCTCCAGCGAAAAAACTCCGATGAGATTTTGGCGGTAACCATCGGCGCAGGCACTGACGCCATCTACGTGCTTACCCTGCGCCGCCAAATCAGCCACGGCCTCGAGAAGAAGAGGAAAGCACAGCGATGCAAGGGGAGCGTCCAGTGGTTTCGCACCGTATTCCGGAGGGCACCGTGTATATGCACCACGCTCAAGAGCGTGTTGCGAACACTCCTTTGAATGAATCGACCGGGCGTCGTGGTGGTTCGCATAACTCCTTGACGCGCATCTTCTTGAAGCCCTCGCACTTGATCGGTGGTTATGGCCAGTTCACCTACGCCTATAACTACGTCGGTCCGACGGGTAACCAGCGCGATGAAGTCACCATGATTCGTCGCCGTAGCCAGGATGTGGAGTTCTGAGGGTTCGTCCCCCAGATCTGAAGAGAGGGAATGAAACGATGAAGGTCATGAGTCAAGTCGTCATGGTGATGAACCTTGACAAGTGCATTGGCTGCCACACCTGTTCGGTGACCTGTAAGCAGGCATGGACGAACCGCGAAGGTACCGAGTACATGTGGTTCAACAACGTTGAGACCCGACCGGGTGTTGGCTATCCGCGCACCTGGGAAGATCAGGATCACTGGAAGGGCGGGTGGCGCCTGACCAAGTCTGGCAAGCTCGTTCCTCGCAGCGGTGGGCGTTTGAAGAAGCTCGCAACGATCTTCGCAAACCCCGACATGCCTGAGATCGACGACTACTACGAGCCGTGGACATACGATTACGATCGCCTGCTGTCCACGCCCGCCGGAGCGAAGGCAATGCCAACTGCTCGTGCACGCTCGCAGATGACGGGTAAGACCATCGACACCATCGAGTGGGGCCCGAACTGGGACGACAACTTGGGTGGCTCCTTGGAGACCATGCACGAGGACCCGACGCTTGCCAAGATGCAGACCATGGTGCAAACCAGCATCGAAGAAGCGTTCATGTTCTACCTGCCGCGTATCTGCAACCACTGCTTAAACCCCACTTGTGTGTCGGCCTGCCCCTCTGGCGCGATGTACAAGCGTGAAGAAGATGGCATTGTTCTGGTTGACCAGGATGCCTGCCGTGGTTGGCGTATGTGCGTCTCCGGATGCCCCTACAAGAAGGTCTACTTCAACCACTCAACCGGTAAGGCCGAGAAGTGCACGCTGTGCTACCCGCGCATTGAAGTTGGCGAGCCGACGATCTGCTCTGAGACCTGCGTTGGTCGTCTGCGCTACCTGGGTGTTGTCCTCTACGACGCCGATCGCGTGACTGAGGCTGCTTCCGTGAAGGATGAGCAGGAGCTCTACTACGCTCAGCGTGATCTGATCCTGGATCCCAATGATCCCGAGGTCATCGCCGCAGCCCAGGCCTCTGGCATTCCGCGTTCCTTCATCGAGGCCGCGCAGAATTCCCCCGCCTACAAGCTGATTATCGACTACAAGCTGGCTCTTCCTCTGCACCCCGAATTCCGTACTCTCCCCATGGTGTGGTACATCCCGCCGCTCTCCCCGGTTGTGGACGCGGTGACCAAATCGGGTGCCGATGGTGAAAACCACAAGATTCTGCTGACCGCACTGTCCACCATGCGTATTCCGCTGGAATACTTGGCAGGACTGTTCAGCGCTGGAGATACTCGCCCTGTCGAGCTTTCGCTCCGCCGCCTTGCCGCCATGCGTTCCTACATGCGTGACGTCAATATGGGGCAGCCCGTGGATCCTTCGATCCCCGAGTCCGTGGGCATGACCGAAGAAGAAGTTCTGGCCATGTACCGTCTGCTCTCGATTGCAAAGTACGAGGATCGCTACGTGATCCCGACCTCGCACCCCGAGGAAATGCGTACCCCGACCCCGTACCTGTGCCCGGTGGGCGAAGGTACAGAGTCCGGCTGCGGTTCACACAAGGGTGGTAAGGTCCCCGTCTCGATTGGTCGGCGACCCGAATGAGTCAAAAGACCGCGACTTTCATTCCGACGCGTAACCCGGCTCCCGCGGTTCCGGTTGTGAACCAGAGCCGGGAGTCACGCGCCGCAACCTTCATGATCGCTGCTGCCCTTTTGGATTACCCGGGGCAGGAATGGGATGAGATCCTCGCTCAGATTGACTCCTCTTTGGGGCATGTCAGTACCGAGGCTGCTGCGGAGTTTTCGCAGTTCCTTGAGTGGGCACGAGGCAAGTCGCGTCGTGAGGTCGAAGAGGCCTACGTTGAGACCTTCGACCAGAAGCGTCGCTGCTGCTTGGAGCTGACCTACTACGCTACGGGTGACACCCGCCAGCGCGGTATTGCTTTGACCATTGTTCGTGACCTCTACGCCGCCGTTGGCTGGCAGCTTGAGAATGATCAGCTGCCCGACTACCTTCCCAATATTTTGGAGTTGGCGGCGCGAACCGAAGGTGAAGAGCATGAGCTGGTCGAGGCTATGCTGGCTTCGCACCGCGAGGGTGTTGAGATCCTTCACGCGGCACTGCTTTCGCTGTCTTCGCCTTGGGCGCATGTGGTTGCTGCTTTGCGAATGGCTTTGCCCGAGGTAGATGACGCAACTTTTGCTCGCATGCAGACCCTGGTCCGTCAGGGTCCCCCGACCGAGATGGTCGGTATGGCCGATCGAAGCGAACTGCCGTGGCCCACTATCCAAACACCGTCTTCCCTTGTTTCGCCCGCGGGTGAGAACGAACTCTAAGGATTGTCATGAACCTTTTCCTCTGGGGAGTGCTTCCCTACATTTCTTTCACCCTCCTTATCGGCGGGTTGATTTGGCGCTATCGCACCGATCAGTACGGGTGGACCTCGCGTTCATCTCAGCTCAATGAAGGCCGCATCCTGCGTCTGTCATCGCCCCTATTCCACTTCGGTATTTTGGGCGTTGCTGCAGGCCACGTCATGGGCCTGGTTATTCCGCAGTCCTGGACCGAGGCAATGGGCGTAAGCGAGCATGCTTACCACATGGTGGCCATCATTGGTGGTGGTATTGCTGGCCTGATGACGCTGGTTGGTCTGTTCGGCCTCTTGTATCGACGCATTGTCAAGAAGTCGGTGCGTCTGGCAACTAACCGCAATGACATCTTCATGTACCTTCTCTTGACCTGCGCCATCCTCTTGGGAGCTGCGGCGACTTTGACGACGCAGATCTTGGGTAAGCCTGGTGGTTACAACTACCGCGAGACAATCGCGGTGTGGTTCCGTTCGATTTTCACGCTCCAGCCTGATGTCTCTTTGATGACGGACGTCCCGCTCCAGTTCAAGCTGCACATCATTGCTGCCTTCATCCTTTTTGCTGCCTGGCCTTTCACCCGTCTGGTGCACGTCGTCTCGGCTCCGGTGGCATACCCGACGCGTCCTTACGTTGTCTACCGCTCACGTCGATCGGCGACTTCTACCTCTCGTCCCGCACGAGGCTGGACGCCGGTTCGAGGTGGCGCTGCAGGTCCCAAGGCCCAGAGCTTCCCCGAAGATGATGCTCCCTATCAGGGTGCCTGATCTGTGGGTGATGTGATCTGGGGCCTGTATGTGCTGACCTGCGCATACAGGCCCCAGTATTTGAAACGAATGACGGCTAGTTGTTGTCTGTGCACTAGAATGTCAACCAAGTCCCTCAAGACAAGGAGTAGCTGTGACTAACGGCGAGGTGAAAGCCGGTCGATTCTCCTTTCTGATATAAAAACCCCAGGAGGTATTACATGTCTAAACAAAAAATTAATCGCTTTGTCGGATCTATTGGAGCTTTTATTGGGATCCTTGTCTTTATTGCATATATTCCACAAATTATCGCTAACTTACAAGGAGAAAAAGCTCAACCATTCCAACCACTATTCGCAGCATTTTCTTGTTTAATTTGGGTAATCTATGGTTGGACAAAAGAACCTAAAAAAGACTGGATCCTCATCATTCCCAATGCAGCGGGAGTGATATTAGGCGGTTTAACTTTTATTACTTCTTTATAAAAATTAAATAAACAAAACCAGCAGCTTCATAAAATAGTTGCCGGTTATTTCTGCCGATTGCAAGCATTCTATTTGTTCGGGCGAACTATATTCAACAATATATATACCGAATTTAAATCTAAATTAACTAAATTAGATTTCATATACAAATAGACTAAAGTTCAATTTGGTACAAATGTGGCACAAATAAGACTTTTCGTAAAACCTGGTTTGACAAGAATAGCTTTCAATTAAAGTGAAAACAATGCAATATCTTCTGTTTTCGGAACTATATATACATATTGATTTTATAAAATATGAATCAATTTATTTTAAACAGGGGAATAGTTTAGTTCTGTAGAAATGTAATTTATACACTTACAAAGCTTATTCTGACAAACTTTATGACTGTTTATGGAAAAGGGGTAGAGATTGAACGGCATCGAATACATGATCACCCAGTTGGCGACCGCGTCTCCCGCTCAACGCAAGGTTTTGCATGCGTTGACAGATATTGGTCGAGAGGCAACCGTCGTTGAGGTTGCCGAGTACCTTGGCATTCACAAGAACTCTGTCCGTGAGACCCTGATCCCCTTACTCGAACAGGGTTTGGTCGTGCGCCGCACGCATTCGCCCGAAGGTCGCGGTCGTCCCGCGATGTACTACGAAATTGCTGTCCTTGAAGACGCAGCTCGCCTCCAGCGTCAGTCGACAGAACTTCTTATTGCTGCGGCCTCGGCAATGGCGCAGGCGGACGATGGCGGCGAACAGCTTGCGGACGCAATGGGGCGCAACTGGGGGCAGCAGTATGTTGACCTCATTCGCGAATCAGGTGCTTTTGATGCTGCTCACGATGATCAGGAAGCACTCTTCTCTTTGTTGAGGGTGTTCCTCTCGACGCGCGGCTTCCGTGCCGAAAATACCGATGACGGGAATCTTTCCATTAATTCCTGCCCCTACGTGGGTATTGGGGATACCCGTATTCAACAGATCGTTTGTCGCATGCACGGCTCGGCCGTCCGCCACATTGTGGAGGAGCTGAGCAATGGGGATATCTCCTTGACGGTTGTTCCCTTTGCTGATGATTGCGGATGTCGTGTGCTCTTTGAAGATATTCCCGTACGCCAAGCAGCTGGAGAATGACGTATTTGCGGAGAGTTAGTTAAAAAAATTCAATTTATTCGGAAATATCTGTTTATTTCCATTAAACTGAGTGCGTGCCACACTACAAAATCTCCACTCTTGCGACCCTCCTTGGTGTTAGTGACGATACCGTTCGTCGTTGGCTCGACGAGGGCCTAGTTAGACGCGCGGAAAACAATGGAAATAATGGGCCACTACGCGTTGATGGCGCATCGGTTGCCGAGCTCATCGTCAGTCAACCCGAAGTTCACCAGATCGCTGCAGGACAGGACTCTCAGTCCGTTCGAAACCACCTTCAAGGGCTGGTAATTGCTATCCGCAGTGACACAGTAATGAGCCAAGTCGATTTGCAGTGTGGTCCCTATCGAGTCGTCTCTCTGATCTCCACTGAAGGGGTGCGTGAGCTGGGGCTTGAGGTTGGCTCTATTGCTATGGCACAAATCAAAGCAACGAATGTTTCTCTTCAAATCCCGCGCGGAGGGAACCTATGAAACGCTTCAGTGGAATTGCCGTCATCGCGGCATTAAGTCTTATTGCTCTCTCATCGTGTTCGGGAGGAAGTGGATCAGCTTCCTCTAGTTCCTCCGAGGCCTCGTCAACGGCGCCGACTGCCAGCGCAACGCCCGTCGAACTCAAGGTTTTCGCAGCAGCCTCGCTCAACAAGGCATTCCCCGAGATGGCCGACACACTCCTCAAGGAAAGTGATCCGAACATCAAGGTGACCTTCAACTTCCAGGGCTCATCGACTCTGGTTGACCAGATGAAGGAAGGCGCACCTGCTGACGTTTTTGCATCTGCAGACCAGAAGAACATGACCAAAGCAAGTGATGCGAAGCTCGTCGATATGCCAAAGCCCTTCGCATCTAATGTCCTGACACTGATTGTCCCCAAGGGAAATCCGGGAAAGATCACCGGCCTCGACGCTTCTTTGGATGGGAAGAAGCTCGTTGTGTGCGCACAGGGCGTTCCCTGCGGTAACGCGACCAAGCAATTGGCGGAAAAGCTTGGCGTCACGCTCAACCCGGTTTCTGAAGAACAGAAGGTGACGGACGTACGCGCAAAGGTCGAGAGCGGTGAAGCCGATGCAGGCCTGGTCTATGCGACCGATGCGAAGGCCGCTGGCGACAAGGTCGAAACCATCGAGGTTGCTCGAGCGAACGAGGTCGTGAACTCATACCCGATCGCCCTGACCGTCTCGACAAAGAACAAGGAAGCCGCGCAGAAGTTCATCGATGCCGTTCTTTCCGACAAGGGACAGGCGGTGCTGAAGAAGTACGGCTTCTCGGGTCCGATTGCCTCTGATCAGGGCTGAGATTCCGAAGAGAACAGAATTCATACCGATGACGCGCACGCATAGGCATGCGGGGATCCCGCGATGGATCGCACTCCCCGCAGCCTGTGCTGTTCTTTTTCTCTTTGTCCCATTCATTGCACTGCTCCTGCGCATTGATTGGGTTCAATTTCCCCACCTATTCACTCAAGCACTGAGTTCGCAGGCCCTTGCGCTCTCGCTGCGCACCTGTCTTTCCTCGACCCTTGTATGCATCCTTGTTGGACTCCCGCTGGCGCTGGTGTGCGCGCGTGCGCGAGATACGTGGTGGTCGCGGCTCCTGCGCTCCATGGTCACCTTGCCCATGGTTCTTCCGCCGGTTGTCGCGGGTTTGGCGCTTTTAATCACCTGGGGCCGCCGTGGGCTGATCGGAGCCTATCTGCAAATCTTCGGCATCAATATTGCCTTCACGACGGTTGCGGTCATCATGGCGCAGACCTTCGTCTCGCTGCCTTTCTTTGTGTCTTCGCTCGAAGGTGCACTGCGCACGCGAGGTTTCGATGAGGAACGCGTCGCCTCGTCTTTGGGCGCTACCCCCTCACGGACGCTCTGGTTTGTCACCCTGCCGCTTACGATTCCCGCGCTGGTGTCTTCGACCGCTTTGGCTTTCTCGCGAGCGCTCGGTGAATTCGGTGCGACGATCACTTTTGCTGGGTCGTTGGCTGGAGTAACCCGTACGCTTCCCCTAGAGATTTACCTCCAGCGCGAAGAGTCAACTGATATGGCCCTGATGTTGTCAGTGATCTTGGTCTTTGTCGCACTTGTCTTAGTTGGCGGCGCTTCGGCTTTCTCGCAGTGGTGGTATTCGCGCCTGATGGGTGGTGCCGCCCTTGACGAGGCAAAAGTTCCCTCAGAGACCTCGCGCGTGGCCACGCAGCCCGGCCACGGCCTCGGGAATGAGAATGGAGACGCGCAAGACCAGCCTCCACGCCGCCTTGTCCCCGGCGTGCGGATTGCCGGAAAACTTCCCGAGCGGCATATCGATGTCGACCTCACCTGTCATGGCGGCGCCGTCACGGCGTTTATGGGTCATAACGGTTCGGGAAAGAGCACGCTTTTGTCGGTGATCTCTGCTTCCCTCGATGCTCCGGAGATGACCTGTACCTGGCAGTGGCCAGATGGCGCTTCGGGTCGCCAGCCAAAGATCGCCACTTTGGAGCAGAAGCCCGTTCTATTCCCTCACATGAGTGTGCTCGCCAATGTTGCCTTTCCCTTGCGTTGCGCGGGCATTCCCACTGCCGAGGCCGAGGTGCGTGCGCGCGAAGCCCTGGAGTCTGTGGGTTTGGCAGGATTGGAGCAGCGTCGGCCTGCGCAGGTGTCTGGGGGCCAAGCACAGCGAATCGCGCTCGCGCGAGCGCTGGTCGTGGACCCGGATGTGCTGCTCTTGGATGAGCCGATGGCGGCGCTTGACGTCGAGGCGGCGCGCGGCTTGCGCGAGTTGATTGCGCAGCGCTTTGCGGGCAGGACGATCGTTATGGCCACGCACCAGATCGAAGACGCCGCGGCACTGGACGCGCGGATCATCGTATTGAAGAATGGTTGTGTTCTGCGGCAAGGTCCATGGCGCGAACTTGTCGATCAATCGATGAGCCAGGCACAGGGAAGTGATTCCGCGCTGCTGGCAATGGGGCTGAGTGCATTGGAGAGGGCACTCGGGCAGGAGTAAAGGTGAAACCACTGCTATCGCTTCGCTCAATGAGTCGGCGCGGCACAGTCAACCTGTGGCTATTCATCATCACTGGTATCACCGGGCCACTCTTCTACCTCATGTCGCCAAAATTGTGGTCTTTTGCGTTGGTGAGCTGGGCACTGGTGTGCGTGACGCCTATCGCTGTTGCGATGTTGTTGATTCCCATCATCAAGCGGTGTGCTCAGGGAAGCGTGCGCGATGCGGTGCAATTCCGTCGCCGTTTGTCTCCCATGATGTCAAAGGTGTTGTGTGTCGGGCTGGTTGCCATCGACTGCGGTCTTGTCGGAATGGGGTCGGTCTTATGCGCCCAGGTCGTAGCAGATGCAGTGTCGGGAAGTCAGGAACTCACCGTGCGTTGCGTGGCGCACAAAGAAGAGACTTCAACCGTGATGCGCAGGAGAAATTTAAAGACCCGCATATTTACAACGCGTGTCACCTTGGCGAAGGAGTCAGGCGAAGAGATCAATCTGAAGTTCACTGATGGCACGAATTACACGAATACTCACGCATACAGACAACTTCGTAAGCACTGCATCTACGAGGACAGTTTTACCGTCTCGATGTATCCCCGGACGCGCGTGGTAACACACGTCAGTGAAGTCCGCGGATAAGAGCTCACTGACCTCACTGTCTATTACGGATTAAAAAGAAGTCCGTAGACGACGAGATAGACCGGGAAGAGCAGAATCATGACGGAAATCGTGCAGAGCAGAAATGAACGGCTCTGAGCGCCCAGAGCGGTTAAGAAAACCCCCAAGGTTACTGAAATGGGGAGGAATAGGTTCTCACGACTGGTCAGCCCCGCGTGCAGAAGCATGATGGCCACCGGGAGGAGAAGAAGGTGAAGCATCGTTGAGGGCGTGTGCTTGGTAGAAAATCCCCAGGTCCACTGAGCTGCCCCGAGTACGTCGGCGGCGGGGTCGAGGCGGCGAGTAGGAATGCTGTCCTCGGTCTGCTTTTCGGGGGTCGCCTGCGGTGCTACCTGGTCGTTCGTCATTGCTCGCGCTCCTCTAGATTTGCTGTCTTGTGAGTAGATTGTGCTGGGCACAGTATAACGAAAGAAAGTTTGAATATTTAGTGGCTTTTATGGAAGCGAGCTGCATGGATAGGAAAACACTGTGGGGGCCGGTGAAACCGACCCCCACGGTGCATCCCATCAACACAATATGCGTAAAAAACAGCGTCCCTCAACAGGTAAAAGGAGACGGGGCCTTGCGACCCCCGATGTCTGATATTGCAAATGTACGAGGCGAATCTGTGGGAGCTTTGGGGTCAAGCTATGAATAAGCTATGAATGAGTATGGCGAAGGAAATGACGCGCAATGCCAATTGATACGACGACGGTTAATATGAAGACATCACATCTTCTCGGCATTCCTATCGTTGTCGCAGCGGGGCTCCGTGCTCAAGACACCGCCAGGTAGGCATGGACTACACACAGTAATCAGCCAGGGGTTCAGTACTATATGTCAATTATTCGTACCTTATTGAGGAGCCTTCGCGAGTATCGTCGTGCATCACTCCTGACGCCATTTTTTGTTACGGGAGAAGTCATTCTTGAGTGCTTCCTCCCCCTGGTCATGGCCTCCTTGGTTGATCACCTTCAAGGCGGCGCGCTCACCCCGGTCGTGCGCCTGGGCGTCTTCATGTTGGTTATGGCGATGTTCTCGCTCCTTTTCGGAATCCTCGCCGCCCGTTTCGGAGCAACCGCAGCAGCTGGTCTGGCAAAGCACCTGCGTCAAGACCTCTTCTTTAAGGTTCAGGATTTCTCTTTCGGGGATGTCGATCGTTTTTCGACGTCCTCCCTGGTTACCCGCATGACAACGGACGTGACAAACGTCCAAAACGCCTACGGCATGATTATCCGTGTTGCCGTCCGTGTCCCGTTGATGGTCGTCTTCTCGATCGTCATGACGCTTCGCATCAACTGGCACATGTCCCTGATTTTCCTCATCATGTTGCCTTTCCTGGCGGCAATCATGTTCGGGATCATCATCTTCATCTTCCCGGTCTTCCGCCGGATCTTTAAGAAGTACGACGCTTTGAACAACTCGGTGCAAGAGAATATTGCAGGTATTCGCGTCGTTAAGTCTTTCGTCAATGAAGAATACGAAAAGACGCGTTTTGCACGTCGTTCAGAGGAAGTGCGAGCAGACTTCACCTTCGCGGAGAAGGTTCTGGCACTCAATACTCCCGTCATGATGTTCTTCATCTTCGCAGCCATCATGCTGGTGGATTTCATCGGCGCACAAATGATTGTTGCCTCTGGCGGTACGGAGTTGACCACAGGTCAGCTCTCGGCCCTAATCACCTACGGCATCCAAATCCTGACGGCCATGATGATGCTCGCCTTCATCTTCGTCATGATCACGATCGCTGGAGAATCCGCGAATCGTATCGCGGAAGTTCTTCGTTACGAATCGCCGCTGACCTCTCCCGAATACGGTATCCGCGAGGTCCCGACCGGGGATATCACCTTCGAAAACGTCACCTTTAAGTACAGGGAAGACTCAGAGCGCCCAGCACTGTCGGATATCTCCCTGACTATTCCCGCCGGTTCAACACTGGGTATTGTGGGCGGAACAGGTTCTGCAAAGACCTCACTCATTCAGCTGATCCCTCGCCTCTATGACGTCACCGAAGGAAAGGTCACGGTCGGCGGCATCGACGTTCGCGACTACCGCCTCGAACCCCTGCGAGATGCAGTTTCCGTCGTCCTCCAAAAGAACATCCTCTTCTCGGGAACGATCAAAGAAAACCTGCGTTGGGGCAACCCGGACGCGAGCGATGCGGAGCTGATCCGTGCGTGCGAGCTTTCGCAGGCTGATGAGTTTATTCGTCAATTCCCCGATGGCTACGACACCATGGTCGAACGAGGCGGCGCCAACCTCTCTGGTGGCCAAAAGCAGCGCCTGTGCATTGCTCGTGCGCTCCTCAAGAAGCCCATGATCCTCATTTTGGATGATTCCACCAGCGCGGTGGATACCAAGACCGATGCGTTGATTCGACAGGCATTCGAGACCGAAATCCCCGATACGACAACGATCATTATTGCCCAGCGCATTTCTTCAGTTCAGCACGCCGACCAGATCATTGTTTTGGATGACGGGCGCATTAAGGAACACGGCACGCACCAAGAGCTTCTGGACTTGGGCGGCGAATACCGCGAACTGTACGACACACAAAACAGCCCGAGCGAAAGCGAGGTGGCCTGAGATGACGACGCAGCAAACAGAGCAAAAAGAACAGACACTGCAAGCGGAAGAAAAGGATCCGCACAAGCTTGAAGGCGTCCCCAAGCCGCTTGGTCGGCTCCTCAAGTACCTGTGGGCGAGTTACAAGGGCCTTCTCCTTGTGGTCTTCGTGTGCATCATTGTTTCGGGAATCGCATCGGCTGTTGGTGCGATCTTCCTCCAGCAAATCGTTGACCGCGTAATTCTCCCGGGCATGGAACACGGCCTTCCTGCAGTCATGCCAACCTTGATCCGCATCGTTACCGTGATGGGGATTGTTTTCGGATCGGGAATCGTGTGTTCCTTCATCTACACGCGACTGATGGCCATCATCACCCAGGGCACTTTGAAGAAGATGCGCGACGACATGTTCGATCGCATGGAGTCTTTGCCCCTGAAGTTCTTCGATACCCACCCGCACGGCGCGGTGATGTCGACCTACACCAATGACACGGACGCATTGCGTCAGTTGATCGGTCAGTCGATCCCGACCTTGATCTCCTCGATCTTGACCATCCTTGCGCTGCTCGCAACTATGCTGAGCTACTCGGTGTGGCTGACACTTGTGGTCCTTTTGATGTCGGGAACAATGTTCGGCGTAACTAAGAAGATGGGCGGCGGCTCAGCGAAATTTATGGTTGCCCAGCAGCGCTCACTGGCCGACGAGGAAGGCTATATCGAAGAAATGATGGATGGCCAGAAGGTCATCAAGGTCTTCAACCACGAAGACGCCGTCAAGAAAGAGTTCCTCACATACAACCACCAGCTCTTCAACGATTCGGAGCGCGCTAACCAATTCGGCAATATGCTCATGCCGGCGCTGGGAAACATTGGAAATATCCTCTACGTCCTTGTCGCACTCATCGGTGGCATCATGATCGAGCTTCACGCGCCGAACCTTGGTTTTGCGGGTATGGGCACAATCACCGTCGGTATTGTCGTCTCCTTCCTGGGCATGGTGCGTAACTTTACGCAGACGCTGGGGCAGGCCTCGATGCAGGTCCCGATGATCGCCCTGGGTCTTGCGGGTGCTTCCCGAGTCTTTGCCTTGATGGAGCAAGAGAGTGAAGAAGACGAGGGCTACGTGACCCTGGTCCGCGCGCGGGTCGATGAAAGTGGCGATGTCCATCCCACTGAAGAACGCACGGGAGTGTGGGCATGGCGCCACCCCCACAGCGATGGAACGATTACCTACACTCGTCTGCGCGGCGAGTTGGTCATGGAAAATGTCGACTTCTCCTACGACGGGAAGAAGATGGTTTTGCACGACATCTCGCTGTGGGCAACACCCGGTCAGAAGATCGCCTTCGTTGGCGCGACGGGTGCAGGTAAGACAACCATCACCAACCTGATCAACCGTTTCTACGATATTGACGATGGCAAGATCCGCTTTGATGGTATCAATATCAGGAAGATTCATAAGCCTGATTTGCGTCGCTCGCTGGGCGTCGTGCTTCAGGATGTGAAGCTCTTTACCGGTACCGTCATGGATAACATCCGCTTTGGGCGACTGGACGCGACCGATGAGGAATGTATCGCAGCCGCAAAGCTCGCGAATGCTCATTCCTTCATTGAGCGTCTTCCCGATGGCTACCAGACCGAGCTCAGCGGCAATGGGTCAAACCTCTCGCAGGGGCAGGCACAGTTGCTGTCTATTGCGCGTGCAGCTGTTGCCGATCCGCCGGCGATGATTCTGGACGAGGCGACCTCCTCGATCGATACGCGTACTGAGTCATTGGTCCAGAACGGCATGGATAACCTCATGGAGGGGCGTACGGTCTTCGTCATTGCACACCGTCTGTCAACGGTCCGCAATTCCGATGCCATTATGGTGCTGGATCACGGCCGTATTATTGAACGTGGAAGCCACGACGAACTGATTGCTCAAAAGGGCGTGTACTACCAGCTGTACACGGGTGCTTTTGAGCTCGAGTGAAACTCCAATGTGCGTGGGGGAATGTATGCAGATACGTGGAGAAGTTCATTGCGCGCCTTTTGGGGGAGGTCTTCCCGAGGGTTTGCGTTGCCTGGGGATTCCCAGTGCCGCTGGCGTCTTGACTGCGGTAGTGACTGACGAGGCCGTGGCTGGGTCGACCCCTGCGCTCCTCGTGCCAGGTTTTACGGGTTCAAAAGAAGACTTCACTCCCTTTATGCCCTATTTGGCGCAGCGCGGTCGCGCGGCGCTTGCATATTCGCAACGAGGACAGGCTGATTCCGCGGCCCCTGAGGGCGTGGAAAATTACCGTTTGAGTGACTTTGTGGGCGACCTGATTGAAGTTGCTCGATCAATGGGCGCTCAAGAGAGGCCCGTGCACCTCTTGGGGCACTCCTTCGGGGGCGTCATTGCGCGGCAGGCTGCGGTGAAAGCCCCTGAGCTTTTCCGTTCACTGACCCTGTTTTCTACCGGTCCTAGGCCCCCCGAAGGAATGCGGTGGACTCCCTTGCGTCAGCGTTTGCTGTCCTCGACGACGGGGAAGAGGCTTTCGGCTTGGTACATTTCGCAGTTCTTGAGTGAGGATCCTCGGGAAGAGCTCATTGCGCATCGATCGATGGTGACAAGTGAGGATTCGCTGATGGGAGCGGCCATTATTCTGGCCCGTTATCCGGATGTTTCTGTGCCCCTGCGCCAGAGCGGACTTCCCGTACTGATTGCTCACGGGGTAGGGGACAGCGTCTGGCCAGAGCGAATGCATCGTCAAGAAGCGCTGGTTCTTGGAGCACGCTATGAGACTATTCCCGATGCGAAGCACAGTGCTCAATTGGAAAATCCAGCTGTTTTGGCGGATGTCGTGACGCGCTTCTGGGAAGACGTCGAATCACCCGCGGACTAAATGCCGTGTGTCCCTTGGCAGCTTCCGTGGGAAGCCGCCAAGGGACACACAACTATTCGCTTATTCTCAGTGGAACACTCGAGCAAGGAACTCTTGAGTCTGAGGCATCTTCGGGTTTCCGATGACTTCTTCAGGCGGTCCCTGTTCGACGATCTTTCCACGCTCCAAGAAGACGACGCGATCGGCGACCTGACGGGCAAAGCCAATCTCATGTGTAGCCATGAGGATCGTTGAACCGCTGTCCTTGACCTCGCGAACCAGGTCGAGCACTTCGCCGACCAGCATGGGGTCCAGTGCCGAGGTGATCTCGTCGAGAAGCAAAAGCTCAGGGTTCGTGGCGAGCGCGCGAACAATTGCCACGCGCTGCTGCTGACCGCCCGAAAGGCGATCGGGGAACTCGCGGGCCTTTGCGGCAAGACCGATTCGCTCGAGCAGGCTCATTCCGCGCTCTGCTGCCTCTTCGGGGCTCCATCCGTGAACCTTGCGTGCTGCAAGGGTGACGTTGTCGATGACCGACATGTGAGGGAAGAGGTTGTAGTGCTGGAAGACGACACCGATCTGCGCGCGAATCTTGTCCGCGTTGATACTCGGATCGGTGATGTCTTGGCCCGAGAGGAAGATTTGCCCATCATCAACGCGTTCCAAGAGGTTGGCGCAGCGAAGGAGGGTGGACTTACCGGAACCGGATGCACCCAAGAGGACCACGACCTCGTGACGGCGGACGTCAAGGTCAAGGCCGCGCAACACGATATTGGATCCGAAGCGCTTGACGACGCCTTGGATGCTCAGAACGGTTTCATCGCAGGTCGCTTGCTCGTTGGCCTCGTTCGTGACTGTTGTCTGGCTCATCAGACGGTTCCTCCCATCTGTTCGCGCTTACGCAGGCGCGCGGTGTACCAATCGGAAAGACGAATGAAGGGGAAGGACAAGATGATGAAGAAGATGCCTGCAACCACGTAGGAGGTGAAGTTGTAGGTAGTCGCCTGCTGGAGCTGAGCGGCTCGGATGGCATCCGTTGCGCCCAGGACCGAGATCAGGCCCACGTCTTTTTGCATCGAAATGAAGTCGTTCATCAGTGCCGGGGTGACCTTGCGGACTGCCTGGGGAACGATGATGTGACGCATGGTCTGACCGTGGGTGAGGCCAAGGGAGCGCGCCGCATAGCGCTGCGAGGGGTGAACGGATTCAAGACCTGCGCGCAGAACCTCGGAAACATACGAGGTGTAGGTGATGATGAGCGCGACAGTGCCCAAGAGCGTGACATCGATGCGCCTCGAGGGGTTGAGTGCCGGGATACCGAAGCCGATCAAGTACAAGACGACGATGAAGGGGATTCCGCGGAAGATATCGGTGTAGGCGGCCGCGAGGAAACGTAGCGGGAAGAACACCGGTCCAGCCAAGGTGCGGGTAGCAGCCAGGAGGGTTGCGAAGATTGCCACGCCGGTTGCTGCCACCAGCAGCATGCGGATATTCAGCCACATACCGGAGAGCACGGCGGGAATGGCCTGACGTGCGTATTCCCAGTTAAAGAAGGTTTCCTGTGTGGTCTTCCATCCGGGAGAGGAAGCAAGGACCGCAACAATGATGGCGGCGATAATCAGGGTGGAAATCGCGGAAATAAAAAGCGAACGAGTGGTGCGTTTACGTCGATAACGACGGCGCTGCTCTTCGACCGCAGAGACTGGGAATTCAGCCATCGGGTCATCTGAACGAGAGTGATTGAGCACGGGGTCCTCTAAATGGATAACGAGTGCGCGGGGCAATCAGCGGAAGGATAAATGAAAATTCTCCGGCTTGGGGAAGACCCCAAGCCGGAGAAGAAGAATCACTGCTCGAAGATCGGAGCTGACGCGGCGTCCGCCAGCCACTTCTTCTGGAGTTCGGCCAGAGTGCCATTGTCACGCAGCTTGTCGACAGCCTTGGTGACCGCAGGGGTCAGCGCGCTTCCCTTGGGCAGCAGCAGGCCGAAGCTGTTGCCGTCCTCGTTTGCGGTGAACTGACCGACGACCGTGCCGTTGTCAACCTGGGTTGCGATCACGTTGAATGCGGTGGGTAGATCGACGACGATTGCGTCAACCTGTCCGCCCTTGAGGGCCTGGACAACATCGGCGGAACCGTTGAAGACCAGGGGATCAACGCTGGGCTTGAGCTTGTTCATCACGTAGTTCTGGGAAGTCGTGCCGGCCTGAACGCCGAACTTGAGCTTCTTCAGATCGTTAATGCTCTTTGCTTCAGCGGCGGGAGTGCCCTTAACGGCGACAACCGCTTCTGAGGTTGTGTAGTAGGGGCTGGAGAAGTCCACAGCCTGCTTGCGCGCATCGGTGATGGAGAACTGCTGGATGTTGAAGTCCCAGTCCTTGGCGCCGGGTGCGATTGCCGAATCGAAGGTGGTGCGCTTCCACACGACCTGATCCTTGGAGAATCCGAGCTCGCTGGCGACGGCGTAGGCAACTGCGGCCTCGTAGCCTTCACCGGATTCGGGGTTGTCGTTGAGGACCCAGGGGCTGTAGGCCGGGTCGCCGGTGGCGATGGTCAGCTTGCCCTTGGTGACGGTGGGAAGTGTTTCGCCGGTTGCGTTAGCATCGGCGCTTGCGGAAGTGGTGTTGCTTGAAGTGGTCCCGCCCGCGCACGCGCTCAGGGCCATGACGGTGGTTGCTGCGATTGCGACGAGTGCGGACTTACGGAAATGGATCTTGGGACGAACCACGTGTGCTCCCTAAGGAAGTATTGGGACAATTTTGTTGTGAGTGCCTGCCGCGAAGGGGCAAAGCACCCATGTCATAAGGCTAAATGCAATTGCGACCGGGTGGGAAGCGATAGTGCAGATGGTGAGATTTGGTAAAAATCACTCTGGGATGCGGGTTAGACTATATCTAATACCCGAGGGCAGACCCGATGATTGGATCTGCCCTCTGATTTATTTGACGCTAATGGTCACTTGCCAAGCTTGTCTTTGATGTCTGAAACGACGTCCTCGGCCTTGTCCTTAGCCGCCTCGACGGCGTCTTCGGCCTTGTCCTTAGCGTCTTCGGCCTTGTCCTTAACTGCCTCGACGACGTCTCCGGCCTTGTCCTTTGCAGCTTCAAAGCCTTCTTCGGCCTGCTTCTTGATGTTTTCCAGATCCACGATGACTCCTTCAATAGTGATACTTCCAGTGATTACCGGAACGCTCTCTCAGCCTAAGGCATGGTGGTGTTCTTGTCGATAGCTTCAATTTTTAAAGGAGGCTGGGGTGACACGTTAAGAAATACCATCGATGAAGAAGGGGGAGTCAATGCACCCGTGGGCGAATTGGTGTGTTTCTGTTTCTGCGCTCCCCCCAAGTGCGGGTGGTCCGTCGAGAACGAGGATTGCGAGGCCGTGGATGTACGCCCAAAGCGTTGCTTCTGCGTGTGGATCCTCGCTCCCGTAGGCAATCTTTGCGAGGCCGTGGAGCTGGGAACGCGCTGCTTGGCTGGCCTGGATGAGCTCGGGGTGTGAGTCGGGATCGTACATGTCAGAGCGAAACATGATGCGAAAAACCCCTGGGTTTTTCAGGGCGAAAGTCAGATATGCGTGTCCTGCTGCGCGCGTTGTCTCCTGGGGTGTCGCATCTGCGCTGGCGCGAAGTGTCTCGCTGAGCGCTTTTTCCAAGGCGAGGAATCCCTCTGTAATGAGCGCTGCAAGGATTCCCTCTCGGCTTTTGAAGTGGTGGTAGGGAGCCTGGTGTGTGCATCCGGCTCGCCTCGAGACCTCGCGCATGGACAGAGAGGCGGGTCCTCCTTCGTTGAGGAGTTCTCCGCTGATCGTGAGGATCGTTTTGCGTAGGCCGGGAGCTTCGCTTGAGCGTGTCATGGCATCAGTATAGGGGAAATGTGCCGTTACTACTTGACAGTGTCTATGAGTGCATGATTCCATTACTAGACACTGTCAAGTAGTAGGGGTGTGTATGTACGACGCAATTGTGATCGGTTCAGGAATAGGTTCACTGACAACCGCAGGACTGCTCGCAGGAGTGGCGAAAAAGCGAGTGCTCGTCCTCGAAAAACATTCCACCCCAGGGGGACTTACCCACGCATTTCGACGCCAAGGCGCAAGCTGGGACGTAGGTTTGCACTACGTCGGCGACATGGCTCCGGGGACTCGGCCTCGTCACATCATTGATTACCTCACGGACGGGAAACTCTCGTGGATGCAGATGCCCGATAGCTACGACCGCTTCTGCCTCCCAAAGCTCGGAGTGACTCTTGATGTCCCATCAAACGCAGCTCTCTATCGCCAGCGGCTTGAGGCGCTCTTTCCGAAGGAGAAACGAGCACTGAAGCGCTATTTCAAGGATGTCGCGCGGGCATACTCGTGGATGACGCTCAACTATGTTCGTCAGGTTGTCCCGCAACAGGTGGCCCCTTTGATCGGCTTGGCGCAGAAGATGCATACATCGCTCGCATGTGAGACGACTGCGCACTATATGAATCGTCGTTTTCGCGATCCCGCGTTGAGAACACTCCTGACAATGCACTGGGGGGACTACGGAGTCGAACCTGAGCGCAGTGCTTTTGTCGCCCACGCGATGATCGTCGGCCACTACATGAATGGAGCGTGGTTTCCTCGCGGAGGAAGCGGGCAGATCTCGCGAATGATCGAAGAAAAGATCCGCGCGAATGGGGGAGAAATTCGCGTCTCTCAAAGCGTCGAAGAAATTCTTGTCGAAAACGGTCGGGCGGTTGGAGTCCGCGTCACTGATACTTCCGGTGCACATTCAGTGACTTATGAAGAGCGTGCCCCGATCATTGTTTCCGGAGTCGGAGCAAGCGAAACGTATAACCGTTTACTTCCTGCGCAGGGAAGGACGGGAAAACTCACAAAACCGATACGCGAATCGATCGTGCGCATGGGATATGGGGGGACAGCAGTCATCGTCTACCTCACTCTTGACCACTATCCCAAGGGGATCGACGGCTCCAATATCTGGATCAACGAGGGTGACGGCTCGCAGACTCCAGCGGCATTGACCGCGGCGCTGATGGAAGGTAATCCCCAAACGGCATTTGTTTCCTTCCCGGGGCTCAAAGCAGACGACCAGCACGCCACCGCCGAAATTGTCTCCTTCGTTGAAGCCGGCGCATTCCATACGTGGGAGGAGACAACTAAAGGGGACAGGGGAAGCGACTACGACTTGCTCAAATCAACAATGGCGCATGGATTGATCGCGCTCGTTGACCGCACTCTCCCGGGCTTTGCGCACTCTGTTCGCTACGAAGAAGTAGCGACGCCTCTCACCATCGAGCACTACACCTCTCATTCACAGGGATGCTTCTACGGCCTTCCTCTTACCCCGCAACGATTCACAGCGGGACTGACCACCCCTGAAACACCAATCCCAGGGCTCTTCCTGACGGGCCAAGATGCGGGATTTCCCGGAATTGTCGGAGCCGCGATGGCGGGGTGGACAAGCGCTTGTCGAATCCTCGGGCCAAAGGGCTACTTGCAGATCAATCAGAGCCTGAGCGCTGCTTCCACGAGTGGACGTGAAACCTCAGATCCAGAACCAACGCAGGACCATTCAACCCACAGCGCTCCACGCCTCGCCGCTCAGGTCCTCCAGGCGCAATGGCTAAGCCCCCATATCCGAGACATTGTCCTCAAGCTCCCGCGTTCACTGCAGTGGTGCCCCGGCCAGTATTCCCTGATCCGAGTTGCTCCCTTTGAGTGGAGGCCGTATTCCTTGGCAAGCGCATCTGGACAAAGCGCCCGTTTCATCATCGACGTGAGAACCAAGGGGAAGGGAGCAGCCTTCGCGCGTGGCCTGCAGCCCGGAGACGAGGTCGAACTCCAACTCCCATTGGGAAATTTCGACATTCACAGCGACGTACGCGGAAACGACGAGGCTCCCACCCGCCGCAGGATTTTCATCGCAACGGGAAGTGGGATTGCCCCATTTTGTGCCGCCTTTGATGAAGGGATCCGCGCTGACGACCTACTGCTCTTTGGGTGTACAACCGCAGACGAGGATCTGACGCGTTGGCTCAAGACACCGATCCCTCACGTGATTCGCTGCATGACACGTGAGTCAAGCGACGCCGCATTCAAGGGCCGCGTCACGGACTATCTACGCATGACAGGTATCGACCAAAGCGCCGACTACTACGTGTGTGGGTCACCAGCCATGGTCGCCGATGTGCGTCGCGTGATCCGAAGCGGAGGGGGACGCGTCTACTGTGAATCCTTCTGAAACAGGAGGTCTTTCACTGACCAGCCGAGGCTAATTTCCAATCCTCGAAAGAGAATTCGGGCGAGACAACGCAAGTGGCCAGCGCCGCTTGGCCTCGAGCAAAAGTACGCTGCCACGAACCGGCGGGGACAAGGAATTGCACGGGGTTCGAAGGCTCAGAAGGGGAGAGTTCTGCATCGCCAGCATCCGGCGACGCCAGGACTACGATCTGCGGCTCGGAACTGGGGGCCTCGCCATCTCCGCCGAGGTGAATCTCCAGCGCTCCCGGACCCGACCAGATCCACAGTTCATCGGAGTGCACCAGGTGCCAAGCCGCTTCCTCGTCGCGATCGAGCACAAAGAGGATTGCCGAGGCCGTGGCTCGCTGGCCGCGAGGGGTTTCCACATGCGTGGGTGCGGTCCAAGTGCGGCGGAAGTGGCCGCCCTCGGGGTGGGGCTCAAGGTCAAGTTGCTTGACGAGCGTGGAAGCGAGCGGAGTGAGAGTAGTCATTGCATGTCTCCCTCAAAGATGCCGGTAAAACGCGGATCGATCCAGCGCAGGTCTCCGTCAATAATCGTTGCAATCTGGCGAGAAGCGCCGGTTTGGACGAGCTCCTCGATCGTGTCGACAATCGTCGTTACGGATACATCGAAAAACACCATGTCTGCGACCGCGCCGGACTGAAGCTGGCCAACGCGCTGCGGGCCAGTCGACAATCCCAAGGCGACAGCCCCGCCCAAAGTTGCGGTGTGGAGCAGACGACGAGCCAGGTCGCCTTCCCCATAACCCTGAGCGCGAGCGATCTTATACAGGAGCGCAACGTCTTCCATGACGTCAAGGCTGGGAGAAGAGGACAGAGAGTCCGTCCCCACGGCCAGCAAATTGCCCTCATTTAGGTAGGCGGCAACAGGGGGAGCATCCAAGCCAATCACACGATTCGAGCGTGGGCACAAAGCAACAGCAGTATTGCGAGAACGCAGGCGACGCCGGTCATCTGCGGTCATGTACACCCCGTGGGCCACATGGCAATCAGGACCCAAAACCCCCAGTTGGTCGACGAATTGTGTCGCCGAGAAGCCCCCGCCCAAGGAACGCATTTCCGTGAAGGAGGTCGAGGCCCCGCTGCGCCATAAATCGTCCAATTGCGCGGTTCGGCCTTCTTTCCACTCGGCCTCGGAATGGGATTCACCCAAGTGGATATGCAGGCGAAGGTTACGTCGGCGCGCAAGGTCGGGAAGATCCAAAAGCGGTTCCGCGTCCAATGAGTATGGCGCATGCGGAGAAATGCCGATCTGCGGGGGAGTGGGCATCGCATCCAGGGAGGCATTGACGCTTGCCGGACCGTGAGCCGCCCAATCCTCATTCGACCACCCCATGACTTCCCAGTAGGCGACGCCGTGCAGGCCTAGGTCGTGGAGCGCGCCCGCGGCCTCGGGATCGGTGACGACGTCGGCAGCACTGGTTGTCCCGTAACGGATCGATAGGCGAGCACCGCGCGCGGCCTCGGCCTTCCAATCGAATTCGGTATGGTCATAGACCGCGTCGAAAGCCTGCGCCCACGAGGGGAAACCCGTGTAACGCCTCGCGCCAACTTCTGCCATTCCCGTGTACTGCAAGTGGGTGTGCGCATTGACGAGGCCGGGCATCAGTACCCCGTTTACGTGGTGTTCGACGAAAGATCGTCCCGCCTGCTCAAGTGCGTGGATGACCCAATCACGAGATCCCACGTGTTCGATCCGTCCACCGGAAACCGCAATAGCACCGTCCAAGACGGATGGGGCGGTGATCGGAATGACGAGCCCAGCTGAGTAGACCTCGACGACGTCGGAATGCGGGCGGGGGCTGAGGATCTCTGCGTCATCCTGGGAAAGCGTCGAAGTCATAGAACTATTGTGCATTGCCTGTCCCGCGAAGTGCATCAAGCGCAGCTTGAGATACCGCATCATCAGCGTGGACGGGAAGGTTATGGAGACCGGGTGCGAGTTCATCTCCGTGAGTCAGTAGCTCGGTAAGTGCGCCGACTTGGACTCCAAAACTCATGTCCATGATCTCGATGGGATTGCCTTCCCCGGCCGTGTAGTTGATGCCCTCGCCCTTTTCGAGGATGCGCAGGGACTTGCCCGTCGGGCTGGTCAGCCTTTGCACATGAGGGTCGCCGGCCTCGGTAAAAGTCCAGCCCGCGGCCAGTGCCTCTTCGATCTCAACTTCACCGACCACGCCGCCCGCGACAGTGACAATCGCATTTTCGGGGAGAGCCTCAAGCGCGTTGAGCGGAATTGTCGAGGGCTCACCCGTCGCGGAAATCAACATGCCTGCGCGTGCGGCAAGCTCAGGCAGCGGGGCGACAGTGAAGCCATCCATGCGCGCTTGGAGAGCGCGGACCGGGTCCAGCTCAACAACACTGACCTTTCCTCCCAGTGCGCGGCCAAAGCGAGCACACCCCTTGCCGACGTCTCCGTAACCAATGACTCCGACCGCCATTCCAGGGACTGGGGCTCCAATTCCTGCAGGATCGATGATGTCAAGAATCGTTGTCCAACAGGATTGGCCCGTGCCGTAGGCGTTATCGAAGAGGGTCTTGGAACGTGCATCATTGCTGGCAATCACAGGAACGCGCAGAGGGAAATGACGCAGCGGACGCAGTCCCGAGGTCGTTTCCTCGGCAGCGCCGCGCAAGGCGGAAAGCGCTGTGGGAGCGCGACCCGGATCGTGAGCCATGCGAATAAGATGCGAACCGTCATCCAGCAGGTACTCATTGTTTTCCGCGAGGAAGTCGCGGGCGAGTGCTTCTTCCTGCTCCCGAGTTGCGTGGGAGTCGGCGAAGACCTTCAGTCCCGCGCGGCGCAGTGCGTCGGCAACATCATCTCGGGTCTCACTTGCGTGCCCAAAGACGGAAACTTCAGCACCGGCCTCGGCAAGCATCAAAGCAAGTGCAGCGGTCTTAGGTTCCAAAACCAGGGCGAGGCCGATGCGGCGGCCCGGGAGGAGGTGGGCAATGCGGCGAACTGCGGCCTCGGTGACGGGCATGAGCGAACGGGCCCACGCGATGCGCTCGGGATCCTCGGGGCCACGCAAAAGGGAAGTATCGGGCGCGTAAACTCCTTGGAAGCTGCCGCCGGGAGCGAGGACGGTGATCGCACCCGGACGAGGAAATGCTCCCTCATCCAGGTCGAAGATGACGTCGAGGCCTGTGGGAGCGGCCTCGGAACAATCAGGGCTAATGACCTGGGCTCCGAAAGCCTCAAGGAGCGCGGTGAGCTCTCCGTCGGAGGTGATGAAACGCCGTCCGGCAATCAACATATTTGTTGCGCGAGCATAGGCTCGCAGGAGCAATTGCGCATGGGTCATATCCATCAACCTAGCAGATTAACTATTCCAGCTGATGGGCAGGCAGACGGCGTCGCAGGCAGTTTGCTTTGAGGAGGCAATGGGATAGTGTGAGCGGACATCGTTGACGTTCAAAGGTTGAGAGGAGACGGTCGATGCAGAAAACGAAAGAAGCTGATCAACCCACGACGCATTCATCTTCGGGCAGCATGATTTCGACGTCTGGAGTTGTCTCTGCCGTGTGCGCAGCGCTGATGCTCGTGATGTTTGCGCTGGCCTTCTTCAGTGAAATTGTTACCTATGGGTGGGCCACCCCCCTCTTCGTGGAGGCATTTGCGGTCTACGAGCTTCCCTTGGGACTAGTAGCGTTTTTCACCGGGCAATATGCCCTGATCGCCTCGCGAGCTCATGGGACGCGCCTGTGGAGTTTGGGCGGATATGCCATCGCTGCGGTCATTGTTATTGTGCTTGTGAACCTGATGCTTGCGGGCGAGAAACTCTTTGATAGCCTCATCGATATCTACGTCTTCTACCTGTGACTTCAGCGAGGGTGAAACTATGGTCAGCGATCCCGCGTCCTACGCCGGTGCCCAGATCCGTCTTGTCGCCGTCGACATGGATGGAACGCTGCTCGACGATCAGAAGGATTTTCCTCCCGGATTAGACGAGCTTCTTGACCAGTTGGACGAACGCGGAATCGTCTTTGTTCCCGCTTCTGGCAGGCAAGTGTGGAGCTTAATCGATATGTTCCCCGAGCGCCCGGGGCTCACTTTTATCGGAGAAAACGGTGCGATCGTTATGCGCGACGGACGTGAAATCTCGTCGGCTCCGCTTGACCTTGCAACGGTGCGTGAGAGCGTGCGCTTGGTCCGTCAACACTCATTGCCGAGGCCTGGTGCGGGCGAAGTGCTCGAGGATGCGGGGGAGGGCGCAGCTGAGGGGGATCTTCGGGATAACTTCGATGGTGGCCTCGTTGTATGTGGGAAAAACTGCGCCTATGTGGAACGCACAGACGAAGGTTTCTTGGCGGCTGTCACGCCATATTACGTGCGCACGCAATGCGTTGATGACCTGATGAAGGTGATCGATGACATTGAACAGGGGCGGATCGACGAGGCGATCATTAAGCTCGCCGTTTACAGTGCCGGTGATGTCACCCCGCTTGCGGATGCGACTTTGGGGCGCTTTGCCCGCAGTCATCAGTTTGCGATCTCGGCCGCGAATTGGGCTGATCTGCAAGACCGCGGCGTGGATAAGGGGCGCGCACTGCGCGAACTTCAGGACTATCTGGGCGTTACTCCGGAGCAGACGGCTGTTTTCGGTGATGCGGGAAATGACCTGTCGATGATCGCTCAGGCTGAGTTTTCGTTCGCGATGGAGAATGCCTCTGCCGACGTGCGTGCAGCGGCGCGCTTCCTTGCGCCTTCGAATAACGAGGCCGGGGTTGTGCAGGTGCTGCGGGCTCTTCTTGCTGAATAAAGCTTTGCGTAGGTGCCCGGCCTCCTATAGTCTCAATCCCCGGAATACTTATTCGCAAGGAGGACATTGTGAGCATGTCGGGCGGACCGGGCCAAGGAAGCAATCCCTATCAGGGGGGAGTCGCTGGAGGAGTCCCTGATCAGGGGCAGCCGCAAAGCACAGTGCCGGTCCAAGGAGCAGCAATGCCGCAAGCCGCTGGAGTGCCGCTGAATCCTCAGCTTGTTCAGCAGGGCGCCGCGCTCTATCAGGGCCCTGGGTACCAGGCAATGCCGCAGCCGGCTGGCCAATACGTGGGTGCGCCTCTGGTCCAAGGTGAAGCCAAGCTGAAGCGTTCGCCGCTCATTCTTGGTTTTGTCGGTTGGGTGTTTGTCGCGTGCTCGTTCTTGGTGCCCTACCTCCTCATTCGAGATGCGATTAAGAGCGGGCACCCCGAAGGCGCAGGTTGGGTATGGATTCTCTTCTTGATCATGTGGATCGGTCTTGTTGCGCCGGTCAACCTTTTCGGTGTGGTTTTGGCGATGCCGAGTTCTGCAGTCCCGGTTTCTGAGAAACAGCGCAAGCTCAACACGTGGGGAATTGCTTTGAATGTGAGCCCCTGGGTGCTTGGAGCTATTGGGTTTGTGGGGTCGATGTTCTACGTGTTCGGCGTGTAGTGGAGCGTTATAGGATCGTGCGCCTTCGCTGACGACGGGTTTGACGAAAAACTGATGGGGGGTCGCAACGCTAAGCGTTGCGACCCCCCACAAAGCATGAAGCCTGTTGGAGGCGTTCTGTCTTACTCGGCAGAAGCTTCCTGATCGGCTGAGTAGTCTTCGACTTCCAGGTCTGCCCAGTAGTCTTCGGCCCAGGGATCTTCGATCGGCTGGCTGCGCTTCCACAGGACGTAGCCTGCGCCGGCTGCTGCTGCGGCCACAGCGGTGAAGCACAGGGCGCGCAGGAAGCGGCACTTCTTGCAGGACTTCTTGCGAGCCGGAGTCGTCAGGGCCTTTGCGGATGCCGAGCGTGCAGCGCGTGCGCGTTCGCCAAGATCGCCCTCGCTGGAGAGTGCAGCAGCGGACTCGGTCACTGCACGGTTGAGGCGAGGCAGGTAGTCGTCGACGACATGACCGTGAATATCGGATAGGAAGGGCTGTGCGCGATCGGCAACGGCCTGTGCGCGATCAGTTGCGGACTCTACAAGGGGGGTGGCGCGCTCGATTGCGCTTGCCAGTGCAGCCTGTGCACGGGGAGCTGCCCAATCCAGTCCCTGTTCTGCCAGATCGGCAGCGCGCACGGCAATGCGGCCCGCGTGCACTGCCGCTGCGTCACGGAGCTGCAGGCTCTGAGCCTTGAGCTTTTCGGTGTCGATGTTCGGGGTCCTAGCCATGATGTCTCCGAATCTGTCTAAGAGAGTTGCGTTCGCTTTTGAACGTATGTGACCCCTCTATTGTGCACTCTTCCTCCTTCGCATGCAGCGTAATCGCGGGAAAACTCGGCAAAATCCCGTGCCGATTTCACGTGAATCTGGAACGATGGAGTCATGGAAGCAACAATTCATACCAATATGGGCGATATTCGACTCGAGCTTTTCCCCGAGCAGGCGCCCAACACCGTCAAGAACTTCACCTCCCTTGCCAAGGGTGAGCGCGAATGGACCGATCCTTCGACCGGCCAGCAGACTTCCCGTCCGCTGTACGACGGCACGATCTTCCACCGCGTAATCGACGGCTTCATGATTCAGGGCGGTGACCCGCTGGGCACCGGCACAGGCGGTCCCGGATACCAGTTCAATGACGAAATCCACCCCGACCTGAACTTCGACAAGCCCTACCTGCTGGCCATGGCCAACGCGGGCAAGCGTATGGGCAAGGGCACCAACGGCTCACAGTTCTTCATCACCGTCGCCCCGACCCCGTGGCTGCTTGGCAACCACACCATCTTCGGTGAAGTGATCGATGATGAGTCCAAGCGCGTTGTTGACGCGATTGCCACGACCCGCACGAGTCGCGGTGACCGTCCGGTTGACGATGTCGTGATCTCTTCGATCGATATCGTCGACTGACACTAAGGAAACTATGTCCCAGCCTCTGTATGGGCGGCGCTCGGATCCCTACGCCGCACCGGAATGCCCGCGCCACCCTGGAGTGCGCAGCGTCGACTATTGCAAACGCTGTAATCGACCGATGTGCACCCAGTGTGTTGTCCCCACGGAAGTTCGTTCGATCTGTGTGGATTGCGCGGGCAGAGGCCGAGGCAACTTCTTTGGTCGTTCCCGATCAGCTCGGCCTCGTCAGGTCGGGAATGTGCGGATCGGCGCCGAAACCCCGCTGATCACCTACGCGACCATTATTTTGTGTATCGGTCTGTGGCTCGGGGACTTTGTGGGCAACCACATTGTCACGCGATACTTGGGTTTCACTCCTCTTTACGGACTCATTCAGCCGTGGCGTATTTTGACGACTGCATACCTGCATCTCAATCTCACCCACTTGGCCTTCAACATGATTTCGCTCTATGCCGTTGGGCGAGCACTGGAACCCCTCTTGGGGCGGGCCCGTTTCTTTGCCCTGTACCTGATCAGTGCTCTTGGCGGCTCAATCGGCGTCCTGGGATGGGCGCTCATTGATACCTCTACGGTGAATACGGTCACCGTAGGTGCGTCGGGCGCGATTTTTGGCCTCTTCGGTGCGGTTTTCGTTCTTCAACGCGCGGCAGGTATCGATGCGCGCGCAATCGCCGGGCTTCTTGCCGTCAACCTCCTCTACGGTTTCATCGTTTCGGGCATTTCTTGGCAGGCACATATCGGCGGCCTCATCGCGGGAATGCTCTGTGCGTGGGTGCTGCTCCTTCTCGGCCGACCACGCGCTGGAATGACCGCGAAGAAGCAAGGAGTACGTACAGCTATTGGCGTTGCTGGAATGTTTGCCGCCGAGATCGTCATCCTTGTTGTCACCTACATGGTGCTTATCGGAATCTAGGACTCGCAATGCTGGATATGTGGAATCCGTGGGAGATCTATGATCGTTTGATCGAGCAGATCGATCCTTCCGTGCGCGTGAGCGCGTGCGGGCGCGCAGGCAAGTGGGCCTTCGTTGAGAATTCCGAGGCCGGCGCCGGGATGGCTTTCCATATGCCCGTCGAGTCTGTGCCGCGTTCCCTTCCCGAAGACGTCACGGGGCTGAGTCTGCGCGAGGTTGCAGCTTTCGCGAAGAGTTGGAACTTTGCCGAGGCCGCGGTCGGCATGGCGGCTCTCAACTCGTGGTATGCCCTTCCGTCCCGTGCTGAAGCTGCCGGATTCGCGCCCTGCGAGGTCAATAACTGGCAGAACCTTTTTGATCCTTGGGCACGTCAGACCGCTGGTAAGAGAGTGGCGGTCATCGGTCATTTTCCCTTTGCTCCTGCTGCGCTTCCCTCGGTTAGCGAATTGATCGTTCTCGAGCGCAATACTCTTCCCGGTGATTTGCCGGATTCTGCCGCCGAGTATGTTCTCCCGACCTGTGATTACGTGTTTATTACGGGTTCTGCTTTCGTCAATAAGACCATGCCGCGCCTTCTTGAACTTTCCCGAGGCGCGCGTACGATCATCGTTGGCCCCTCCTCTCCTGCGGCACCGATGCTTGCGGAATACGGCGTGGATTCTCTGACAACCTTCTCAGTTACCGATGTCTCTTCCTTCCGGCCGGCATTGCACGGGCATTTGCTCGGCGGCATGTACGAGGCCGGAAGGCGTATCGAGTTTCATGCTCGCTAGTAGCGCGGCATAGTCGCAGCGCTGTTTACTAGAAGAGAAAAGCCCCAATTTACGGCCTTTTCGCTGCTTATTCCCCAGCTTTCTGAACGAGTGCTGTGCATCTATTGTGAACTAGCTGTTGTTTAGTTTTGAGGGTGTGGATAACGTGTGGAAAACGTTATGTGGGGGCGTTCGAAGCTGAAAGCCAAGGAAAAATTCACATTTTTCGTGATCTTTGCAGACAATTCTGGATTTTCGTTGATATTTCGCGGTTTGTAGGTTTGAATACACATTTCATCCAATCGAATTCATGCGTAAATCTGGGAATCGAAGCTGGGTAATTACACGCATGAGATTTATCCCCAGCTGTGGATTTGCCTGTGGATAGAGTGTGGGCGAGTGTGGATTCTCGCGCGTGTATGTGGATAGCGTGCGAAATGCAGACAAAGCTGGGGGGTGTTCGCGTGCGAACACCCCCCAGCAGGAGCTTTTCCAGATCAGTGCTTAGCGCCAGCGCATTGTCATCAAGAAGCCGATGAACGCGATGCCACCACCCACTGCGAGGTTCCATTGACCAAGCTGCGGGATCGGGTAAGCGGCGCTCGAAATGTAGAAGACAACAATCCACAACAGGCCCACAATCATGAGCGTCGTGAACACCGGAGCCCACCACACGGGAGAGAGCGGAATGCCATCGGTCCATGCGTGAATCTCAGACTCGGACTCAGCGGCTGCACGCTTCGCAGCCTTCGCACGCTTGTCGCGCTTTGCCTTATCGCGTTTACCAGCCTTGCCGCGCTTCTCCCGCTTCGAGCGCTCATCCTTCTCGCTGGTCTCGCGCTTGCGATCCTCGCGCTTTGACTCTTCTGCCTGAGTCTCTTCGGACTGCGACTTCGTGTCCTTCTCGCTCTCGCTCTTCTTCGGCTCAGCCACGATTATCCTTTCTTGCGGCAGGTATTCGGGAACTACTCCCGGGTAACGCCGCGACAGGCGGCCTCCCTCTAGCCTAGCTGGACTGGGCCAAACATCAAAAGCAACTGGGCGTATACACCCCAAACAGGGGATACTAGAACTACACTTCCCAATCTCAACGAAAGCCTGCTCGCAACCAGGAGACGATGTGAAACTATTTGGACGACCGCTTACCCGTCCTCGGGGACGCACCCTGCGTTCAGCGGCCTCGGTTCTCCTCGTCACCACGGCCTCGGGAATCCTCTTCGTCGCAAGCGCGCATTCCAACTCGGAAACCCGCTCGCAAACCCACCTCGACCTCGCGGGCCTCGTCGGACACCGACAAAGCGAAGTGAAGGAACTCCAAGACTCTGTCACTTCCCTGAAGAACCAGATCACAGCTCACGTTCCCGCCACGAACCAACAGGCTTCGGACACCGTCGATGAACTGTCCAAGCACCCCGTTTCAGGACCCGGCATCACCGTAACGCTCTCCGACGCGCCAACTGACACGGTTCCCGATAACGTCAACCCGAACGACCTCGTCATCCACCAGCAAGACATTGATGATGTCATGAACGCCATGTGGGAGGGCGGCGCCGAAGCAATGACAGTGCAGGGAGTACGCATCGCACCGCGGACTGTCGTTCGCTGCATCGGAAACGTCATTCTTGTCGGCGGCACATCCTACTCGCCGCCCTATAAAATCTCGGCCATCGGAAATGTGAATCAGCTCCGAAATTCGGTCGAAACGAATCCTCGAGTCGTCAATTACCAGCGTTATGTGGCACGCTACGGATTGGGCTGGGATCTGAAAACTTCAGATAACCTCGAGTTTCCGGCGTCCGCCCAAGATCTATCCCTTCGATACGCACAGGTGGTGAAAGAGAATGGGTGAACACGTAGAAGAACCGGCAGCCCCCCGCCGGTCGCGCGCCACCTTCCTCTCGGTCATCGGCGAGCTCCTCATTACGATTGCCGTCATTTTGGGGTTATTTGCCGTGTGGCAGTTGTACTGGACCAGCTACAAGGTGGAGGGCCCGCGCGCGCAGGCCGTTGCTGACTTCTCCAATCAGCACCCCTCGAAGCGCACACTCGGTGAGCGCCACACCGAGGACCCGCCGGAGTTCACCCAGACCCCCGCGATCGATGAACTCTACGGCGTCATCCACGTTCCCTCATGGAATTGGATGAAAATCCCCTTGGGTGAGGGCACAACCGGCACGATCATCGATCAGGGCTGGGCCGGTCACTACAAGGACACCGCGCAGCCCGGGCAACTTGGAAACTTCTCTGTTGCCGCGCACCGTCGTTCCTACGGCAACTCCTTCCGTTTCATCGATCTGCTCAAGCAAAACGACAAGGTCGTTGTCGAAACGAATGACCTCTACTTGGTCTACACCTACCAGTCCAACGAGATCGTTCCCGCCAGCGACGAAACAAATATCCGCGTCATCGCGCCAGTACCGGGTGACCTGACCTTCTCGAAGCAGCCGACTGAGCGTCTGATGACCATGACGACCTGCAACCCCGAATACGGAAATTCCGAACGATTCATCGTCCACCTCAAGCTTGAATCGTGGACCCCGAAGAACACGGGTGTCCCCGCCGAATTGCTTGACGAGCCCGTGGAGTAAGGAAGGAAAAAACATGTACGGATGGTTCTTCCGCCACCTTCCGGGACCCACGTGGTTCCGCGTCTTCTTGTGCCTGGTCATCGCTGCCTTCGCAGTCGCAGTGCTTTTCGCCTACGTCTTTCCGTGGGCAGAACGCTTCTTTGGCTTGGGTGGTGCCTCGGTCTGATTAACCAGGCTGTGCCTGCTTGAGCGGGCAGCGCCGCTCAGTTACTGAATATAGGTGTTGGGGGGCTTGGCAGTGCCAAGCCCCCCAACACTATGTGAGTTTTATGCTCCGCCTCAGTGACTCGATGCGCTGGGTGATGCCGAGCCGTTGGCTCCCTGCGAAACGTACAGGGTGATCGAGCTACCCTGACGCACCGAGGAACCTTCGCTGGGCGTCACGCCGGTGACAGTGCCGGCGGCAGCATTACGATCAGGCATCTGAATGATCGTCACGCGCAAGCCCAGAGCCTCCAGTGACGAGGCCACGGTTGTGTAGTTCTGTCCCGTCAAGTTATCGGGGACGACGACGTTACCCGAAGCAATGTTGAGCGAGATCGTGTCACCGCGCTTCGCCTCGGAACCAACCGCGGGTGAAGTCGACACGACGCGGCCCTGCGATGCCCCGGCCTCGTCGACAGTGTTGACGTTGCCAACGGACAAACCGGCCTGGGTGAGGGCATTGCGCGCCTGATCCTGGCTCATACCCGTAACATCGGGGACCGTGACCTTCTGAGAACCGGAAGAAACATAACCGGTGATGGTCGATCCAGCGCGGACCTTTGAACCAGCAGAAGGACTGACGCGTGCAATCTTGCCGCTTTCGACGTTATCTGACGCTTCCTTCTGATCCGACAGAGTCCACTTCAATCCCAGCGCCTCGACGGTCTGCTGGGCTTGAGCCGGACTCATGCCAACAAGGTTATCGGGAAGCGTAATCGAAGCGGGACCAGAAGAAATCGTTGCAATCACTCGAGAACCAGGCTTAGCGGCAGTACCCGCAGCAGGATCCGTCGACACGACAGAACCCGCGGGGATCGTATCGGAGGCGACCTGTTCATCGGCGACTGCCCACTCAAAGCCCTTGCTCTTAATGGTCTGCATCGCCTCGGCCTGAGACTGGCCGACAACATTGGGAACCTCGGAGGTGGAATCCTCGCGAGAATGCGTGACCACGAGCCACGTGATGCCAATGAGAGCGACAAGAACGACAGTGATGATCCCAGCGATCAAACCTGCAGGACGCTTCTTCTTGGAGTCTTCTTCCTCGTCCTCATCTGCGCGACGGACCGCGGTTGCCTGCGAACCCGCGCGTGCGATCCTGGTCTGCGTCGCATCCGAAGGTGAAGAGGGCGAAGGGAATGCCGGTGCGCCCGCAACCGTGGGAAGCGTCTGGGTTGCCGCGCTTTCCCACACAGCGGTCTCGGGGGCATTCACATGAGCGCCGTGAGCTGCTCGCAAGAGATCAGCCTTCATGGCCGCCGCAGAAGAATAACGATCGTCGGGGTTCTTGGCCAGAGCCTTCATCACGACGCGATCCATGGCCTCGGGAACATCTCCCGCAATGGAGGAGGGGAGCGGCGGGATGGTCTGGACATGCTGGTAGGCCACGGCCACGGCAGAATCACCCGTGAAGGGGGGCTTTCCAGTGAGCAGCTCGAAAAGCAGTACGCCCGTGGAGTACAGATCCGAACGAGCATCAACCGGCTTACCCTGTGCCTGCTCGGGGGAGAGGTACTGAGCCGTGCCCACGACCGCATTGGTCTGCGTCATTGTCGCCTGTGAATCGGCAATCGCGCGAGCAATACCGAAGTCCATGACCTTGACTTCGCCCTTGGAGGTCAGCATGACATTTCCGGGCTTGATATCGCGGTGCACGAGGCCAGCCGAATGCGAGTACTCGAGCGCTGACAAGACGCCGGCAACAATGTCGACGACCTCGGCGATCGGGAAAGGACCCGCATCGTCGGAGAGGAGGTCCTTGAGTGGACGCCCATCGACGTACTCCATGACGATGTAGGGGATCGAGACCTTACGCCCATCGGGGAGAAGCGTTGCCTCTTCACCCGTGTCGTAAACGGCAACAATGTTGGGGTGGTTCAGCGAAGCAGCTGACTGTGCTTCGCGGCGGAAACGTGCCTGGAAGACGGAATCCATCGCCAAGTCGGTTCGCAGCATCTTGATTGCAACGATTCGCGACAGGCGCTTGTCGAACCCGAGGTGTACTTCGGCCATGCCTCCGCGCCCGATAAGCGAGCGCACCTCATAGCGTCCCCCTAGAACTCGAGGGGCGGAATCTGCCATGTCGTAACCTCCTGATTGGATGAGACCTCTGCACTTGTTCGGTGCAAGAGTGACCCGAATCTGTTGTGGATAGTAGCAACTGCAATTAAGAAAATGGTGAGAGAGATCAAGAAGATGACCAACCACTTCCCGATCTGGTCCTTACGCGTTGGCTCCGGTGCCACAACGGAACGATTGTAGCGAGTCTTCACCGGGGCGCTCGTGCGGATTGTCCCATTCTCTTCGGTGACTGCGTGCCAGCGGATGAGAGCGGGGTTGATCGTGACGCGGCTTGGCCGCGTTGCGCTTCTGCGGCGTCGGGGCGTCTCTGCCGAGGCAGCCTCCGCCTTCGTGGGGGAAGGCCGGCGTTCGCGCGTGGGTGCAGCGGGCTTCGCTGCCTGCGCCTCGGGCGTCGTTGTTTCGGGCAGGCGAGGCGTGCGCGGAGTACTTCCCATTCGCGAGGCCAGCGGCTTGCGCGCAGCCAAGGAAGGCTTTGCTGCCTGCGCCTCAAGATCAACCGGCTCGAGGAGATCCGCCGGAAGCGAGCGCCGCTGAGTGTGCTGAACCGGGGCACCGGAACGAAGGGTCGGATTCACGCGAGTCTCCACGGCCGGCGCTCCGGGAGTCGGAGGAGCCCCGTGGTGGGGTGCCTCAACCGTCGGCGGGGGAAGCGGACGTGCTCGGAGGGAAACCCCCATCTCACTTCCAGCAGCAACCAACTCGCGGACCAATGCCGATCCCGACTCGGGGCGCCGCTGGGGATCCTTATCAAGAAGGTGATAGATGACTCGGGCCAAGGGTTCAGGAACCGAATCTGGAAGCGCAGGGACAGGCTCATTCACGTGGGCGAAAGCGATATCAACCTGTGACTTCCCGGTAAAGGGGCGAACCCCAGCTGCGGCCTCGTACGCAATCACACCCAGGGCGTAAAGGTCGCCCAAAGACGTAGCCTTCTCGCCCATCGCCTGTTCGGGGGGAAGGTATTGAGCGGTCCCCATGACCATACCGTCGGCAGTGAGATCAATCTGCGAGTCCGTGCGCGAGATCCCGAAATCGGTGAGCTTCACCATGCCATCTGGGCGAATAAGAACGTTCGCGGGCTTAATGTCACGGTGAACGACTCCCGCTTGGGCTGCTGCACCAAGGGCCATGGCGATCTGCATGAGGATCGGCATGAGGTACTCGGGAGAGATTGATTGTCCGCCTCGTAGGTAGTCGGTCAGAGGGCGGCCCTCAACGAGTTCCATGATGATCCAGCCACGGCCGTTTTCTTCGCCAGAATCAAGAACGTTCGCGATGTTCGGGTGCTCAACGCTCATCGCGTTTCGAGCCTCAATACGCAGGCGAGACAGAGAAAGTTCTTGCCCGGAAAGTTCGGGGCGCAAGACTTTCGCGGCAAGGGTCCGGCCTGTGACACGGTCACGTGCCTTCCACACCTCGCCCATGCCGCCCTGCGCGATCAGGGAGAGCAGAAGATACCTACCGCCAAGAACTCGTCCGGCAAGTTGGTTGGGGGCAGTCGAAGGCTTCGAATCGCTCACTTCAATCCCTCCTGGAGGAGCGCGCGTGCGATGGGACCCGCATCGCTTCCGCCGTGGGGAACGGGCCTAGAATCATCGCCCTCAACCAAGACTGCGAAGGCGATCTTCGGGTTGTCGGCGGGCGCAAAACCAACGGCCCATGCGTTTGCGCGCCCCGAACCATCACCCACTTCAGCCGTTCCGGTCTTTGCCGCCACGGAAATACCGGGAAGAGCCATTTCGGTGCCGGTTCCGTAGGGCTGGGAGACGACTCCCTGCATGAGCTCAGTCATCTGGGAAGCGATCTCGGGGCTGATCTTTTGACCGACGCGCACCGGAGAAGTTTCGGACTGAACCTGGAGGTCAGAGTCAACGATCTGCGAAACCATGTAGGGGCGCATCATGGTGCCCTTGTTGGCAATGGTCTGCGAGATCATAGCCATTTCCAAAGGCGTGACCTTCACGGAGTACTGGCCAATGGAACTCATCGCCAGCTGCGCAGAATCCGTTGAATCCGGGAACTGCGAGGCGGTGACACTCAAGGGGATCTTCTGGCTTGTTCCGAATTCGAAGCGATTCGTCAGGTCAGCCAGATCTGTATGAGTGAGCTTCTCGCTGGCAAGAACGAAAGTCGTGTTACACGAGCGCGCGAAGGCCTCGGCAAGAGTCGGGTGACCATTACCGCACTCCGTCGACTCAATATTCGACACCGAGGTCTGGGTTCCCGGCAGGACGGTTGAGACGGGAGAATCCATCTCTGTTTGCGGCGTGACAGCGCCCTTTTCAAGCAGGGCAATGGTGGTGAGGATCTTGAAGCTCGAACCGGGGGCGTAAAGATCGCCAGCAATTGCACGGTTATACAGAGGCTTTGAGGGATTGTTGATCAGATCCGTGTAGGCCGTATTGGCTTCCTGAGAGTCAAAAACCGCTAGGGAATTCGGGTCGTAGGAGGGCGAAGAATACATGGCCAAAACGGCACCGGTCTTGGCATCGAGAGCAACGACAGCTCCCTTACGATTCCCCAGCTTTTCCGCGGCGATCTGCTGCATTTGCGGGTTGAGCGTCAAAACAACGCCACCACCTTGACGGTTCTGACCCGTAAAGAGATTGCGGAAACGCTGAGCGAGAAGAGCCTGAGACTGGCCGTCCAAGATGTCCTCGGCCGCAGCTTCCATCCCGGTGGACTGAGAGAATGCCGCCGAGAAATAGCCGGTCGTGTGCGCGTAGAGCGGACCCTGGGAATAAGAGCGCTGGTAGCGCGAGGATCCTTCAACCTTTTCGGAGGAAGCAATCGCAGTACCATCAACGATGATCGGACCGCGGTCGGTTTCAGCCGCGTGCAAAATCGTGCGTTGGTTGCGTCCATCGGCGTTCAGCGAGGGGGCTTGGATCACCTGATTATTGGTCACCATCAGGCCAAGGGCCGCAAACATCATGAGCACAATAACGAAAAGGCGACGAATCTGAGTATTCACGCGCGACCTCCCATGTGCTCGGGGGCCTGACGGCGCTTAGGTTCAACCTCGGGGAGGCTGCCAGACGTCCACGCGGAAGGCGCAGAAGGACGGCGCGCAGCATCCGAAACTCGGATCAGGAGTGCAACAGCCAGCCAAGAAGACACCATCGACGAACCGCCGGCGGCCAAGAAAGGCGCGGTCAATCCGGTCAGAGGAATCAGTCGGGTGATTCCACCCAAAACAACGAAAATCTGGATGGCGAAGGAGAAACTCAAGCCCGTAGCCAAGAGCTTTCCGAAACCGTCGCGGACGCCGATTGCTGCGCGCAGGCCTCGTTCAATGAGGACCAAGTACAGGACAAGGATCGCTGCAAGACCAGTGATCCCCAGCTCCTCAGCGAAAGAAGACAAAATGAAGTCCGAGTTCGCCAAGGGGACGAGCTGCGGGTAACCGCGACCCCAGCCGGTTCCCATGAGCCCGCCCGAGGCCTGGCCGAAGAGTCCCTGAACCAGCTGGTAGGAGCCTCCCGCCTCGGCGTTGTAGACGTCGGGCTCGAGGGCATTGAGCCACACATCGAAGCGCGCGCGCACGTGGCTGAAGGTCTTGATCGCAATGAAAATCGCGGGGACGAACATGGTGAAACCGATGACAAGCCACGAGACTCGATTCGTTGCGACATAGAGGGTTGCGACGAAGAGCCCGAAGAAGAGAAGCGAGGTTCCCAGATCGCGCTGGAGGACAAGAATTGCCACGCCGACAAGCCACACGACCAAGATCGGGCCCAAGTCGCGAGCGCGTGGAAGGCGCAATCCCAACACCTTCGGCCCGCCGATGGTCAAATTATCGCGGTTAGTAACCAGGTAGCCTGCGAAGAAAATCGCCAGAGTGATCTTCACCAGCTCGCCTGGCTGCATGGAAAGCGGGCCGAGGCTGATCCACACTCGCGCTCCGTAGGTTTCCTTGCCGAGGCCAGGAATCATAGGAAGCAGAAGCAAAACAACAGAAACCAGGCCAAAAGTGTAGGTGTAGCGGCGAAGAACACGGTGATCACGCACCAGCACCAAGACAACCGCGGCAAGGACGATGGCGATTCCAACGAACATCAACTGTCGGACACCGACGGTGTCCATGCCTAGGGCATCAAGAGATAAGTCGATTCGGTAGATCATCGCCAAACCCATGCCGGTCAGGGCAACCGCAATTGGCAAAATTACGGGGTCCGCGTAGGGGGCGAGGAAGTGAACGCCGACCTCGGCAACAATCGCCAGAGCCACCAAGATCCCGATGTGGAGTCCCAAATTCGCGGGGATTTCCCCCGTGCGGTTGAGCGTGGTCAGGACGTAGCCGCCGATTCCGACCGCCAGTGCGATCAACATGAGGAAGAGCTCAAGGACGCGCCGGGGGCGGACAGGGTTAATGGAAACGGTTGCCACTAGTTGCCCCCCTCCTGTGTTGCTTCAGGGGTGGGGGTGGGTTGGCTCTGGTTTTGTTGGTCGCTGTTTTGCTGAGATTGTTGAGCCTGCTGCGCTTCGCGCGCCTGCTGAAGGGCACGCTCGCGGGCGTTTGAGCGCAAGATCGCAACATAGGCGTCGACTTCACCGCGCGAGGAACGCGTGACGGGCTCTTGAAGACGCTGCTGATCGACCGCTGCGAGCTGGTCGAGCTTCACGTCGGTGATTTCAACGGCGTGGGAGAGATTCCACGAGCCGATGGACTGTGGGATCCCTTGGAAAATGACGACTGAGCCGTCTTTGCCCATGACGTAGTACTGGGATTGGCTCCACTGCCAGCCCAACCAGCCGGCAATAACGACGCCAATTGCGAGCATCAAACTGATGACGGGCAAGAGCCAAGCGAAACGTGGGCGCCGAGGAGCGTCGGCCTCGGCCTCGGCCTCGTCGTCGACGGGAAGCTCCTTGGTCGGGGAAGCCAAAGCCGCAGCGCGAGCCGCTGCCCCGCCACCCCCACGGGTGGGCGCGAGGCGGTCCTTCGCAGCAGCGCCAACGATCTGCGGTGCGCTGGGAGGGACGGTGCCCGCGGGGACGATATCAGCGACCACGCAGGTGACGTTATCGGGACCACCCGCAAGCAAAGCCAGCCGGATCAGTTCTTCGGCGCACTCTCCGGGATCGCGGACATCGGTGAGAATTTCAGCGATCGTATCGGAGGAGACAACTCCGGAAAGCCCGTCAGAACACAGCAGCCAGCGGTCTCCCACGACTGCTTCACGCATGGTTTCATCGGGAGTGACATCGGCTTGAGAATCCCCAAGGATTCGCATGACGACATTGCGCTGCGGGTGATGTTCGGCCTCTTCAGGAGTGATTTGGCCGCTGTCCACCAGGTACTGAACAAAAGAGTGATCGGTGGTGACCTGGGTCAGGGTGTCGCCGCGCAAGAGATAGGCGCGCGAGTCGCCGATGTGGACCATGGCGAGCTTGTTTCCCGAACGCATGAGCGCGATGCAGGTTGTCCCCAGTCCAGCGAGCTCGGGGTCTTGCTCGGAGCGCTCGGAAAGTTCCTCGTGCGCGTCCATGAGGGCATCGCGAAGAGAGGGGAGAAGAGTCTCAGCGGGGTGGGAGTCGGTATCGAGGGGAACCAGGTGAGCAATAGCAACCGAGGAAGCGATATCGCCGCCTGCGGGGCCGCCCATTCCGTCGGCTAAAACCAGAAGATTCGCGCCCGCATAGCCGGAATCTTGGTTATTTTGGCGCACCAAGCCGACGTCGCTGCGAGCGGCGTAGTGAAATTCGACGGGCTTGGGTGGGGCCATGTTACTTCACCAATTCGAGGGTCGTTTGGCCGATTCGGACGATATCTCCCACGTTCAATTCCCGAGGCGACGTCAGTCTTTCGTCGTCCACGAAAGTTCCGTTTCGGGAACCAAGGTCTTCGATCCACCAACGTCCGTCAGCGGGGGTCAGACGCGCGTGTTGGGAAGATGCGTACTCGTCCTCCAAAACCAGTGTTGATGAAGGTGAACGTCCAATGACGATCTGAGTGCTTCCGAGGGGAATGATCGTGCCCACAAGCGGGCCACCGGTGAGGAGAAGATTTCGCGGCTCGGAAGTATGTGTTGAACGCCGAGATTCGCGACGCTTGCGATCCGCATCCTTGCGTCCTTTTCCGCGCGGGGTTACGACCGTGCCGAAGATATCGCGGCGCAGCGTTGAGACCGCTCCCAAAACGAGGAGCCACAAGAGAACAAGGTAGCCCAAGCGGAAAAGGGTGAAGGTGAGATCTGAAGTCACTGGGCATCCTCACTTTGCGGGTGCGTCCAGAACAGGATTCGGGTGCGTCCGATGGTGATCTGGTTTCCGTCCAAAAGGGTCGCTGCATCAATGCGGTGGCCTTCAACGAAAGTACCATTTGTTGAACCCAAATCGGTAGCAATCACGCCGGTCGGAGTAATACGAAGTTCCAGGTGACGGCGCGAAACGCCCGAGTCTGCAACGGTGATGTCGGCCTCGGCTCCGCGGCCAATGACAGTGACGGGTTCGGTGAGGAGCCACTTCTGGCCGTCGATGTCGAGGATGGGGTGCTCGGGGGAGGGCGACGAGGCCGTGGCCGGGGCGGCGGCGCCTCGTTCGTTGCGTGCTTCCACTTGGAGCTGGCCGGTGAATTCCTCCGAGTCGCGCGTGAAATCAATGGAGATCGGGCCTAGAAGAGCGTAGCCCTGAGAGGCCGCGTGATCGGTTACCTGTTGGGCAAATTCGCCGGCGAGGATGTCGAGGTCACCCAGTGCGTCCATATCGGAGGGTGCCATGCGGATGAGGAAGTGGTTGGGGGCTATCGCGCGGTCGGTGGAGAGTTCTTGGACGTGGTCTTCCATGGAGCGCTTGAGCGCCGAGGTGATATCAACTGCTTTGATTCCCGAACGGAAAACACGCGAGAAGGCACCGTTTACACCGCGCTCTACCGCGCTTTCAAAACGGTCGAAAATACTCATGCAGACTGTTCCTTGTTCGGTATCTAACCTTGCGTGCAGGCCCTAACCCGAGGGATTCGACAGACCTACTGACAGTATTTTACAGTTTCGTCCCAANGACCACCCGCAAGCAAAGCCAGCCGGATCAGTTCTTCGGCGCACTCTCCGGGATCGCGGACATCGGTGAGAATTTCAGCGATCGTATCGGAGGAGACAACTCCGGAAAGCCCGTCAGAACACAGCAGCCAGCGGTCTCCCACGACTGCTTCACGCATGGTTTCATCGGGAGTGACATCGGCTTGAGAATCCCCAAGGATTCGCATGACGACATTGCGCTGCGGGTGATGTTCGGCCTCTTCAGGAGTGATTTGGCCGCTGTCCACCAGGTACTGAACAAAAGAGTGATCGGTGGTGACCTGGGTCAGGGTGTCGCCGCGCAAGAGATAGGCGCGCGAGTCGCCGATGTGGACCATGGCGAGCTTGTTTCCCGAACGCATGAGCGCGATGCAGGTTGTCCCCAGTCCAGCGAGCTCGGGGTCTTGCTCGGAGCGCTCGGAAAGTTCCTCGTGCGCGTCCATGAGGGCATCGCGAAGAGAGGGGAGAAGAGTCTCAGCGGGGTGGGAGTCGGTATCGAGGGGAACCAGGTGAGCAATAGCAACCGAGGAAGCGATATCGCCGCCTGCGGGGCCGCCCATTCCGTCGGCTAAAACCAGAAGATTCGCGCCCGCATAGCCGGAATCTTGGTTATTTTGGCGCACCAAGCCGACGTCGCTGCGAGCGGCGTAGTGAAATTCGACGGGCTTGGGTGGGGCCATGTTACTTCACCAATTCGAGGGTCGTTTGGCCGATTCGGACGATATCTCCCACGTTCAATTCCCGAGGCGACGTCAGTCTTTCGTCGTCCACGAAAGTTCCGTTTCGGGAACCAAGGTCTTCGATCCACCAACGTCCGTCAGCGGGGGTCAGACGCGCGTGTTGGGAAGATGCGTACTCGTCCTCCAAAACCAGTGTTGATGAAGGTGAACGTCCAATGACGATCTGAGTGCTTCCGAGGGGAATGATCGTGCCCACAAGCGGGCCACCGGTGAGGAGAAGATTTCGCGGCTCGGAAGTATGTGTTGAACGCCGAGATTCGCGACGCTTGCGATCCGCATCCTTGCGTCCTTTTCCGCGCGGGGTTACGACCGTGCCGAAGATATCGCGGCGCAGCGTTGAGACCGCTCCCAAAACGAGGAGCCACAAGAGAACAAGGTAGCCCAAGCGGAAAAGGGTGAAGGTGAGATCTGAAGTCACTGGGCATCCTCACTTTGCGGGTGCGTCCAGAACAGGATTCGGGTGCGTCCGATGGTGATCTGGTTTCCGTCCAAAAGGGTCGCTGCATCAATGCGGTGGCCTTCAACGAAAGTACCATTTGTTGAACCCAAATCGGTAGCAATCACGCCGGTCGGAGTAATACGAAGTTCCAGGTGACGGCGCGAAACGCCCGAGTCTGCAACGGTGATGTCGGCCTCGGCTCCGCGGCCAATGACAGTGACGGGTTCGGTGAGGAGCCACTTCTGGCCGTCGATGTCGAGGATGGGGTGCTCGGGGGAGGGCGACGAGGCCGTGGCCGGGGCGGCGGCGCCTCGTTCGTTGCGTGCTTCCACTTGGAGCTGGCCGGTGAATTCCTCCGAGTCGCGCGTGAAATCAATGGAGATCGGGCCTAGAAGAGCGTAGCCCTGAGAGGCCGCGTGATCGGTTACCTGTTGGGCAAATTCGCCGGCGAGGATGTCGAGGTCACCCAGTGCGTCCATATCGGAGGGTGCCATGCGGATGAGGAAGTGGTTGGGGGCTATCGCGCGGTCGGTGGAGAGTTCTTGGACGTGGTCTTCCATGGAGCGCTTGAGCGCCGAGGTGATATCAACTGCTTTGATTCCCGAACGGAAAACACGCGAGAAGGCACCGTTTACACCGCGCTCTACCGCGCTTTCAAAACGGTCGAAAATACTCATGCAGACTGTTCCTTGTTCGGTATCTAACCTTGCGTGCAGGCCCTAACCCGAGGGATTCGACAGACCTACTGACAGTATTTTACAGTTTCGTCCCAAATTGGGTGGGGTGAAGGGTATTTGAAAGGCTATTTGAGTGGGCCCGTTAAGGTGCTCTATTGATGACGCAGGTCACATGTTTGCAATGTCAATTAATGCTGTTAATATCATGTGAGATCCCTGATACGGAGACATATGAATCGGTTCAGAACTGCCCCCCAACCGCAGCATGTACAGCGTCGTCCTGAGCGTCGAAAGTCTACGCGCTATGCGGTGATTTCGTGCATCCTTGCAGCCCTCATTGCCCTTCCCGCAGTGACTAATTTTCAATCCCCGGCCCGGGCAGATGCCCCCCTTGAAACACCCGGTGCCGACACCATTACTTTCAATCGCTCCGAAGGTCGAATTGGCAAGGCTGTTCTCAATGACTCGGGAACCGATCGAAGCACCGTTGTTGCTGACAACTCTTACTTCGGTGTCGTCCGCGGAATGACCAACTACGACTCCTCGGATCCGAACCAGCGCTCCGTCGCTTATCGCGCGGGTTATTCCCAAGACTGGCTTGACGCGAATGTTGCGAATAACGGCGACTACTGGTCCTACGTTACTCGAGGCGTGGCCTGGGACTACCACATGGCCGCTTACTACCACTACGCCTACCACGGGGACTACACTCCCAACGCGATCTCGACCTCGACAACCAGTGCGCTCGGATACAAGCCGAATGACCCCGGGACGGTCTCCCTCAACAGCACCTTCCTTATCGGTACGGTTCGACACAACAACTTCCCGATCTACTCCCAGATTCACTGGGTGCACTCGTCTTTCGACATTCGTATTGGTGACCTGGAGGAATCCTTCCCCTTTGACCAGCAGGAAACCGACAACGACACGGACACGACGGCCGTGCGACGCAAGGGAGGCCCCTACGAGTGGGTCTCCCGTGCCTCCGCGCCGCGCACCTGCCCATCGACTGCCCCCTACTATGCGCTCGCTCGATCCGATGGCAACTGGCACTGCTTCAAAAGAGTTGGTGAAGGAAAAGGCAGATACGACATCTACACGGATCAGCCCCAGTACTATCCGGGTTCGGCGGGCGTGCCCGACCATACCCCCCAGTCAGACGACGTCCTGACAATCACGAAGACCACCTCGGACCAGACGATCAGCGTCAACGGGATCCCCTATCGACTCGTCCTCTACGGGTTCGTTCCCAGCGCCGATGGTTCTTGCCCGGCAACACCCCCTGCTGGCGCCACGCCGGTCTCCACCTTCACGACCAAGGAAAACCAGAGCTCCTTCGGCTGCCTCTACGGCTCCTTCAGCCAAGAGCGCTACCTGCGCGTCGCGAAGACGGTCACCGAGGACTCCGAGCAGGTGGGCGAAACGATCCCACCGTTCACCTTTACAACGATGGGCGTTGGTGACTGGTCCGCGCCCACGGGAACACCGCTCAGCACCAGCGTCACGGCCGATGGCTTCGTCGGTTGGAACTCCTTCGAGGACGCGAACCTGACCCCGACCGCTTTCGGCAAGGCCGGGGCGGTCACCTCCGGGTACAGGGCCTTCATGCCCGGCTTCTCTCAGTTCGTCGTCGCTGAGACAGGGCCGCGCATCGCCGGCCGATTCCCGTTGCAGTTTGGAGCACCGGGGCGTTTCGGCCCCTGGAAGACCAGTGACGACCCGAACTCCGCGCAGTGGAACCTCGTCGACGTGACCTGTCTGAACGGCATTGGCGAGCGGGTCAACGTTACTCGTGACCCTGACACGGGCGGTGTGGACTTCTCCCAGGTCGCCCCGGCCTCATCCCCCGCAGCCCTGCCCATCACCTGCACCTTCACGAATGAAGAAAAGGTCCCCAAGCTGCGCATCCAGAAGGACCTGGAAAGCGTTGAAGGCGCAACGACCGATGACATTACAGTGACCTATCGCATCAGCGCCACCAACGACGGCTCGCTCAAGGGAACAACAGGTCGCTTGACCGACACCCCGGACTTCGCACCGGGATTGAATGTCCGCTCGGCTGCGGTCGCGACCACTCTTGAGGGACTTGCAAGCGCTGCAGTGCAGCCGGCCGCCGCATCCTATGTCCTTACCGAAGGCGCGGATCTTGAGCCCGGTCAGTCAGCCACGTGGTACATCCGTATGCGTGTGAGCCGAGATAAGACCGCGGCGGGCTACAACGAGGTCGCGCTCGAGTGTGCAACCCAGAATGATCGCCTTCGCCCAAAGAATGGTCTGTATAACCGCGTCAGCGGAAACTACGACCACGATGGTGAATCCAATAACGAGGCCTGCGCCCCGGTTCGCCCGCGACCGATCCGCATCGAGAAGGCCGGCACCCAACCGGTCGGAACTCAAAACGATGATGGAACCTATCCGCTCAATGGCGCGGCTTTCGCGATCTATGACAATCAGGCACTCACCGGTGCTCCGATCAGCGTTCTTGATGGTGGATCCAGTTTCGTCAGCCCCTCTCTTGAAACGGGGAAGACCTACTGGCTGGTTGAGACCCGCGCGCCTGCAGGACACGTTCTGCTGCCGCGTCCCATTCCCTTCCATATCAGTGTTGGAACCGATGCTGCTGCCTCGACCGTGATCACCACCGATTTTGGTCCCGATGATGGTTTCTCCTCCGTGAGAGTTTTACCCGCAAAGGCCGGCACTGGAGATGCGGCTCTGCCGGGTATCCGCGTGGTTGATACTCAGGTTGGGCATCTACCAGTAGCCGGGTCCACAGGCATCTACCCCTACCTTGGAGCGGGTGCTGTGCTGATGGTTGCTGCCGGTGGCATCGTGTGGATGAAACGACGCGAAGGGCTTGAAGCCTAAGAAATAGCGAAGGAGGGGGCGCCCGCCAAACGGCGGGCGCCCCCTCCTTTAACGCTCAGTCAGGTGAGTTGGGCAAAGAACTTAGAAGTCCCAGTCCTCATCTTCGGTATCGACAACTTCACCCATGACGTAGGAAGAACCAGAACCCGAGAAGAAGTCGTGGTTCTCATCCGCGTTCGGGCTCAGGGCCGCCAGGATCGCGGGGTTCACGTTCGTCGCATCGGCGGGGAAGAGGGCCTCGTAGCCCAGGTTCATGAGGGCCTTGTTGGCGTTGTAACGCAGGAACTTCTTGACGTCCTCGGTCAGGCCGAGCGGATCATAGAGGTCCTCGGTGTACTCTTCCTCGTTTTCGTACAGCTCGAAGAGCAGGGAGAAGGTGTAGTCCTTGAGCTCCTGGCGACGAGCCTCATCGGACTCGTTGACGGCCAGCTGGTACTTGTAGCCAATGTAGTAGCCGTGCACGGCCTCGTCGCGAATGATCAGGCGGATCAAGTCAGCGGTGTTCGTGAGCTTCGCGTGAGCGCTCCAGTACATGGGCGCGTAGAAGCCCGAGTAGAAAAGGAAGGACTCGAGCATCGTCGAGGCGACTTTGCGCTTTTCCGGGTCGTCGCCCTGGTAGTAGGACTTTACGATCTCTGCCTTGCGCTGCAGGGCCTCGTTTTCGTTCGACCAGCGGAAGGACTCGTTGATCTCCTCGGTGGACAAGAGCGTGGAGAAGATCGAAGAGTACGACTTCGCGTGCACGGACTCCATGAAGGCGATATTCGTGTAAACCGCTTCTTCGTGGGGGGTGCGGGCGTCCGGAATCAGCGAGACCGCGCCGATAGTTCCCTGGAGCGTGTCGAGCAGGGTCAGACCGGTGAAAACACGGTTCGTCATGCGCTGTTCTTCGGCGGTAAGCGTCTTCCACGATGCCAAGTCGTTGCTCAAGGGCACCTTTTCGGGGAGCCAGAAATTACCGGTCAGACGATCCCAGACCTCGAGGTCTTTATCGTCTTCGATGCGGTTCCAGTTAATGGCTTCAAAAACGGGCGTTACGCTCACGCGTCCTCCTGACACGAGTGTTTCATGCGGCGCGATCCGGGATAGGAAGCGGGCCTGATAGTTCTAAAGACTACCGTCTTCGTCGGTTGAAATCTGCCTCTGATTGAATGAATCACGAAAATAACGAGGCCGCAGGAACTAGTCCGCCAAAAGCTTGAGCAGGTGATCGACGACCTTTCCACCGGAGTAGAGCGATCCATCGTGCTGGTACTCGTTCGTGATGTAGTGGTGCGCACCCATGAGTTCACCAGTCTGAAGGGAGAGCTCACGCGGGACGAACATGTCGTCGTAGTACACCGCGGCGGCGACGGGGACGGAATTCTCAGCTAAGGCCTCGGGGAAATAGACGGGAGTCGCATCCGTCGTTTCAGCGAGGATCTGCGCGACTTCCGCCAAGGGAGCGAGCCCCGGGTCCTCGTCGAAGACGCGGTGCATGAAGTGCTCACCCGTGAGGTAGTAGGGCTCGGAAGTATCCAGGGGATCAGCATCCTTGGCGAAACCGGGAACTTCTTCGGCCAGGCGATCTGCCGCCCAATTCGTCGTGGTTCCGCGCAATTCGGGCGTTGCGCAGGCGTAGATAAATTCCTGGAACACGCCGTAGATCGGCGCAACATTCGTTGCGTCACCGATTGCTTCCAAAAATTGGGTAGACAGGCGGCGCTGGCCGTTGATGGTCACCCACGGGCCCTCGAGCAAGTAGTGGAGCTGATCGGTGCGTCCCTGTCCGCCCAGCATCATGCCGATCTGACGGAAGCGCGCGCTGCTCAGGTGCTCGCCGGTCGGGAGGAGTTCCTCAGTGTCGCGAAGGTGCGCGGCGATCTGACGGATCGTTGTCTCGTCCTCGGGGTGACGCTGGAAATAGGCGCGGTTGCGCGCTGCTGTGCGCTGGTAGGTCAGGCGGTAGATCTCATCGACATGGACGAGGCCGGGCAGGCCTCCCGTGATGAGGCTGGCTTTCAGGCCCTGGGGCGCAAGCGAGAGGTACGAAGTCGTGATGAAGCCGCCGTAGGACTGGCCAAGAGTCGTCCATGGTTCGTCTCCCGCGAGCTCGTGGCGGAAGGCCTCGGCATCGTAGACGATCTGGTCTTGGCGGAAATAGCGCAGGTAGTTGGCCTTTTCCTGTGGGGTCGGAAGGAAGGAAAGGGATTGCGCATCCATGCGGGTGGACTGGCCGGTGCCTCGTTGATCGAGGAGGACCACGCGGTAATCCTGCAGGAGACGATTCATCCACCCGCCGTCAAAAGTGCCGAAGCGAGGGCTGGGGTAGCCGGGACCGCCCTGGAGGAAGACGGCGTAGGGCGCGTTTTCCTTGCCGGGACGCACGACCTCGCGCGCGAAAATCTCGATGGTCGGGTTATCTGCGCCGAGGGGACGCGTGTGATCGAGGGGGACGTCGAGGCGGTGCTCGTAAACGGTGTGAGCGTGGTGGATGTAGGAGTTCGTACGCATGGGACAAGGGTAGCGCGGTGGGGTGTGTGGATTTGCCTCCTACTGCCCAAATGCCACACGAAGTTGCGGAATGTCGCAGGGAACGAGCTGTGTCTTTTGTCGACTTCGTGTGGAGGGGCGAGGCGGGCAGCGGAAGTCAGGCTTCTAGAGCAAGTTCAACATGAGGATGTAGCTGAGGGTTCCGAGGCCGACGCTCCACAGGAGGCGCCGTTTCGCTGCCAGATGGACAACAACAGTGATGACGGTCGCGACAATCGCCGCCCACCATTGGGAGCCTGCAGAGCCTGCGTTATCGCTGAGCGTCGCCAAGACGAGGATTAGCAAAATCCCGGGAGGCATCCATACGGCCATATTCCGAACGAAGCTTGACTCGCGCAGGGGCTCGAGGATCTTGAAAGGGAGCGCGCGCAAGGTGAAGTCGATGACGAAGACGACCAGGAGGATTCCGAAGAGGTAGGGGAGCGAGTGGGACATCAGGCCTCCTCACCGGTGTGCGGCGCGTGCAGCTGATGGTCTGAATCGGCGCTGGGACTGGAAGAGGCTTCGCGTCTTCTTGTAAGCACATGACGCACCACAAGGGAAGCGACGAATAGCAGCAGTGCAAGCAAAAGTCTTTGTTTAGGCCAGATGGCCATCGCGATGAGGAAGGACCCAGCTGCCAAAACAACCGAGGGAATGTCCTTGATGGAGCGAATCGAGTCGACGGTGAGGGTGATAAACAGCGCTGTGAGCGCGAAATCCAAGCCCTGGATCTGAGCGGGAATGAACGACCCTGCAAGAACGCCAACCAGACCAGAGGCCACCCATGTCGTCAGATAGGTGGCTTGCATGGCAAGGAGACGAGGCTTCGTCCAGCCTTCGGGGCGCGCTGCGGTGATCGCATAGGCCTCGTCGACCAGGGCATACATGGAGAAGAAGCGCGCGAACCTTCCCTCAACCAGGTGAAGAGGAAAAGAGAACGCGTAGAAAAGATGCCGGAAGTTCACGAGCATCATCGTTACAGCGATGACGGCAATTGGAGTGTACGAGGCCGCCAAAGTGATGACGAGTAGCTCAGCAGATCCTGAGAAAGCTGCTATTGACAGTGCCGGGGCCATCCACCACGGCATTCCCAGCTGCATGACCAAGATGCCGTATGCAATCCCCAGAGGAATGTAACCCGCCGCAATGGGTGCGGTCATGCGGATTCCGGTGAGGATTTCCGTGCGGGTCGAGGATGGCATTCCTCCACTCTACTCGGTCGAGGAGGTCGATCTCTGAGAGGCGTATGCCGGGGTGGTCAGCTTGGCCGGGACCGAGGTCGATACGGCCAGAGCCACCATTGTTGGACTGGCGTGCCGGAGCAGGGGAAGTATTGGAACCGCCACCTGAGGACGACGAAGCGGAGTTACTGTTGTTGTTTTGTTGTGCGTGGTGTCATGATGCCAAAGCCCCGTAGCAGGTTGCGAACCATGCTACGGGGCTTTGCTTAGTGTGGATCAGGAGCAGATGTATTGGTCTTTACCCACAATGTAGCAATGCATTCCAGGTTTGATCTCACTGCCGCTCTTGACGTATTGCCGCCAGCTTTCATCGCCGGTCCTGCTTTGGCTTTGGTTACCGCCAGAGCCGCTACCGGAGTTAGATCCGCCGTTAGAGTAGGACGATCCGCCAGTGGAGCCAGAGCCGCCACCATTGGAGTACGAGCGTGCCTGCGATCCGCTGGTCGAACCGTATGAGCGAGCTGAGCCACCGTTAGAGGATGCACTCTGTTGAGTGGAGCGAGAGGCAGCAGCCGCCTCAGCAGCCTTGGCTTCCTGGTAGGTGTTCACAGCACCCTTCAACGACTCCAGATCCTTCTTGATGTCGTTTGCCTTCTGGTCAACGTCCTTTGCCTTTGCGATGGAGGCGACAGCCTCGTCGTAAGAGGAAGTGGTTACCGTGGTCGAGAGGGTGTGAGACTCGTTGTTGATGTTCTTAAGAGTGTCGTATGCACCCTTGACGTTTCCATCAGAGGCCATCTGCGAGTCCTCGTCAACGACCTTGATCTGCTCATCTGCGTTCTTCTGAGCCTCGGCAAGGTTTGCCTTTGCAGCGTCCATGGTGGAGTTTGCTTCGTCGGTTGCCTTGGTCAGACGGTATGCATCGCGAGCACCCACGAACGACTGAGTCTTGTCGTCAACAGCTTTGATAGCTGCTTCGGCGTCAGTGACGTCCTGCTGGCTCAGGCACTTGCCCTGCTCTGCGCTTGCCTTTGCAGCCTCAGAGGTCTTAGCTTCCTCAGCCTTGGCGATAGCGTCGTTGAGATCAGCGGTTGCACTCTGTCCTTCGGGAGCAAGAGTGAAGCCCTGGGTGTGAGCGAGGCGGGAGCCTTCGCCTTCCTTCACGGACTCATCGACTGTCGCGAGGGCGTCGTGAGCCTTGACCACGGACTGATCGAGCTGGGCCATCTTGTCAGTGAAAGCCACTGAGCGAGCCTGGCAGTCCTTCTTGTGCTGGATATGCGAGGTGATAACAGCGCCTGTGATGCCCGCCAGAACAAGAACAGCTGCAACGATGGCTGCAATGATCTTCTTACGCTTCGACCACAGCTTCGGGTTGGTGAAATGGATTTTGTTGAGCTCGGGGGCGCTCATGTGTGTTCTCCTGGTGTGTGATGGGATTTTGTGTGAACGATGAGGATTATTCAGGTGGCCTTGTTGGCCTTGCCGGTATTGTACTGAAGGTGAACTCCGAATCGTAGTCGTTCGTCGCGCTGGAAGGTCGCGCTACCGGATTGTTGAGGACTGGTGCATGAGGATCCGAGGCCCGTCTTCCCCAACAACCCAGGTACTAGTTTCGCGTAGTTTCCCGCCCGTCCACGTTAAAACGTAGGTCACGACCCAAGTGATACCTGGTGTTGCACGTGAAACAGCCTCTGAACTGGTGTGATTGCGCAGTGATGCTTGTCCTTCGCAGCGGGCTATCGCCGCAGAATCGGTCAGAACAGCGCTGTCTTCGCGCAGTCTTGTCACCGGGATCACTTGGAAATTTGAGGCCTCCACGTGCTCGGGTGCGCGCCCTTCCAAACCCTGCGTGAGAGAACCGTTATGCCAGATCCGAATGCACCCGGGTGCCTCGAGCGCCTTAAGCGCGCGGGAATCTGCCTGAAGCCACGCGTCAAGGAATTGGCGCTCAAGCAGCACTTCCGGAGCTTCCGTCCCCGTCGTACTTTCCAGAATTCCCCTGTCTGCCGAGGCCGCATCAGCCTTGGGTGTGATGGTCCCCAATTCCGCCGCGCTTGCCGCAGTACCGACCGTACTCGACGCTTCCGTGGTGGTAGTGGATACCCCAGCGCCAGATTCGGTGCTTTCAGTTGAAGCAAAGCCCGGGCCCGTGGGAATATCGCGGCCATCGCGATAAGCTTCCGCGCACGAGCGCGCCGCATCATCGGCGCGCTCGTTGAGAGGATGCCCCGCATGGCCCTTCACCCACTCGAAGGTCACGATGCGCCCCTGCATGGCGCGGTCGATCTCTTGAATGAGCTCCAGGTTTTTAATGGGTTTCTTATCGGCTTTGACCCACCCGCGTTTCTTCCACCCCGGTGACCACTTGGAGATCACATTGATCGCGTACTGAGAGTCCGCGAGGATGTGGAGTTCTTCGTCGGCAAGACCGGCCTGAGCAGTGGCCTTGAGGAGTTCAAGGACAGCATTCAATTCGCCCAGATTGTTGGTACCGCTGGGCCACCCGCCCGCATCCCAACAATCCTCCGAGACCACCCAGGCCCATCCAGCAGGCCCCGGATTACCCAGAGAAGAACCATCCACTGCGGCTGTAATCGTCATAGGAAGTTCCTCTACTTGGTGATTCCGACCTGGTGGAGTGCGAAGGCAAATTCTTGAGCCCGAGCCTGCCAACGTCCCTTGCGCCCAGAAGCTCCCGCGTGCCCGGCGACCATTTCGGTGCGGATCACGATAGGAGGCTGGTCGGGAACCTGTGCGGTGGCCTGTCGAAGGCGCTGGACCCACTTATGGGGTTCAACGTAGAAGACGCGCGTGTCATTGATCGAGGTGGTCGCCATGATCGCCGGGTAACGCACGCCCTGGCGGACATTTTCGTAGGGGGTGTAGGAGCGCATGAGCGCGTAAATTTCAGGATCTTCAATGGGGTTACCCCATTCCTCCCACTCACCCACGGTCAAGGGGAGTGAGGGATCCAAGATGGTTGTTAGCGCGTCAACGAAAGGGACTCCTGCGATCACTGCAGCAAAACGATCAGGCTGTGCGTTCGTGACCGCACCCATGAGGAGACCACCCGCGCTGCGACCTTCGGCGATCAAGCGTTCGGGGTGAACCCAGCCGGAATCGACCAGATAGTTTGCGACATCCAAGAAATCGGTGAAGGTGTGTGTTTTCACCAGTTTCTTACCGTCTTCGTACCATGAGCGTCCCATTTCGCCACCACCGCGAATATGTGCGATCGCGTGAACGACGCCTCGATTGAGGGCGGGAAGACGCAGGATGTCGAACTCGGGGTCGAAGGAAACCTCGTAGGAACCGTAGCCGTGGATCCACCCCGCGTGAGTACCGTCGGGCTGGGCATCGCGGCGGTGAACCAAGGTCACGGGAATCTGTGTGTGTCCATCCCGCGCGGTCACCCACACTCGCTCTTCCGTGAAATCAGACGGATCCCAGTTGGGAACCTGAGTGGCCTTGAGGATACGCGACTTCCCAGTTCGCAGATCGAGTTCTTCTACGGTGGGCGAGGTCAGGACGCTCTGGTATCCCACTCGAACAAGGCAGTCTTCAAATCGCCCGGAACTGAGGGGATAGAGGCTACGGATCGTGCCTTCCTTGTTGAGTTCTTCCCCGAGCGCCCATAGATCACTGCAATCCGAGGCCGGAACCGGCTTTCCGTCGACAACTTCGAGGGGTCGTGTGCGCCGGTAGTAGCGTGCCTGGGGGAGTGCGTCACGCCTGTAGGACAGCGTGAAGAAATCGCGATATGCCTCGAGATCGCTCAGGCGCTCACCGTCGCGGGCGGTGTAGAGCGTCACCCAGCGTTCGGGGTCCACAAGCGAATCCACCGTGCCCTCTTGAGGCAAAGGAATACATGCCAAACTTCCCTCGCGTGAAAGTGCTGTGTGGATGACAAGCAGGTGATCGCCTGCGGGCTCAACATTGACCTGGATATCATCGCGTTTAGCGACAATAGGCCGCGGCGGAACGCTGGGTGCGTAAGGATCCCACAGCCATGCACCGCCACTGGTCGTTGAGGTCGAATGAACGATGACGTGCCAGGGGTCGTTCGATGCGGAAAACCACAGGTCAAAGGCCTCGTCAGGTTCTTCCAACAGCAGGGAGTCACCATCGGCATCCGCACCCACGCGGTGATGCATGAGCTGGAATTGCCTCCACGCGTCATCGACTCGCGTGTAGATGAAGGACTGAGAATCCGCGGCCCACGCAAACCCATAGCCCGCGTCGCTGACACGCTGATCAATGATGTCGCCGCTGGACGCGTCTTGAACGATCCACGTCCAGCGCTCGTCGCCTTCGGTATCTTGAGACCACGCGATCAAACGCCCATCCGCGGTTGGCACCAATTCCCCGACCTTGAAGAACTCTTCACCTTGTGCGCATAGGTTTTCGTCGAGGAGAAGCTGCTCGCCGTCCAGTGTTTCGCTATCTGTCAGCACCGGAGTGTCCGGGTAGTGCGAGGCCGACACGCGGTAGTGCTTTGCATAGGAGTCTTCGTGATACTGGCGTTGGAAATACCACCAGTCCCCAACGCGCTGGGGAGCTGAATACACAACCGGTGCGGTGAAAGAATCAAACTCCGAAACGAGGTTCTCAGCCAGCTCTTGAGCCGGTTTGCAGACCTGTTCCGCCCATTGATTTTCCGCATGGACATGGGCAATGACATCTGGGTTGTCACGCTGACGCAACCAATCCCATGGATCATCAAAATGGTCCCCGTGAATGGAACGCACGCGCGTCCCAAAACGCTGCGGGGCAACAGGAGCGGTCTCTTCAGTCATGTTCATACTCTAAGGGAGCACGCCGTCATCTGGAGCGCACTTGAGCTGAGCCTTCCCAAACGTCGACGAAATAAACGTTAAAATCTTTACCGTGCCCACACAGGAAACAGAACAAGTGACGCCCACCACGGCCTCGGCAAGCGTTGAGCAGCCGGCCCCCGCAAACGGGGAGACCCCCGCAAGCGCACCCTCACACCCGGCCACCCCCACAAGCGCACCCAAACCCGCCCCCCAAAACCTCGCGGAAACCCTGCGCGCATGGATCAAGGAATTCCTCCAATTCGGTCTGGTCGGCGCAACCGCATTCGTCATCGACATGGGGCTCTTCAACCTGCTCCAACACGGCCCCCTCGGCGTCCTCGCGGGCCACGCGAACACCGCCAACGCCGTGGCCGCCAGCGTCGCGACGATCTACTCGTGGATCATGAACCGAGTGTGGACCTACCGCGGACGCACCCAAGAAAACGCTGGACGTGAGGCCTTCCTCTTCTTCTTCGCGAACCTCTGTGGCATCGGAATCACGCAATTCTGCCTGCTATTTAGTCACCACATTCTGGGATTGACCTCGCCGCTGGCAGACAATATTTCCGCCTATGTCGTGGGCTTTGCTCTGGGAACGGCATTCCGTTTCGTCTTCTATCACTACGTCGTTTTCACTGGAAATTCAACGAAGTAAGCGCCTACGAGGCCGCGCCTCCGCAGCCGCGTCCCTTCCGTACGTCCGGGAGCAGCCGGGTAATTTTCGCCATAAAAGCCCCGTTTTCCCTTCGCAGGAGTCCCGCCTCGGACGTAGAGTCGAAAGGTGAAATCGACGAATCTGAAGCACATTGATGACACCGCACTGGTTTTTGAGGGCGGTGGCATGCGCGGCGCCTTCACCGCTGGGATTGTCGCCACTCTGATCGAAGAAGGAATTGATTTCCCGCATGTTTCCGGGATTTCTGCGGGTTCGTCGAACACTGTGAACTACGTGTCTCGAGATGCCAAGCGTGCACACGACACCTTCACCACTGTCGCTGACAGCCCCGAATTTGGGGGCTTCCGTCACTGGATCGAAGGCCGCGGCATGTTCAACGTCGATTACCTCTACGACGAGATCGCCCAGCCTGACGGCGATGCCCCCTTGGACCTCGATACCTTCCTTGCCAACCCAGCTGAGGTCCGGATCGGCGCCTTCAACGCCACCCGAGGTGAAGAAGTGTGGTTCACGAAGGACGATATGCGAACGGTGGAAGAAGTTGGCCGCTGCGTGCGTGCCTCGTCGACTCTTCCCATCATCATGCCCACGGTCACAATCGACGGCGACACCTACGTTGACGGCGCTCTTGGCCCCAACGGAGGAATCCCCTTGGACGCACCGATGCGCGACGGCTACCGCAAGTTCTTCGTCGTCCTCACTCGCCCGCGCGACTTCGTTAAAACCCCGACGAAACCGGGTGTGTGCTCCGCGCTGCGCCTGGCCTTTCCGCGTCTTCCTTCCATTGCCGAGGCCGTGGCCCGTCGCACCGTCGCCTACAACGCTGCTCGCCGCAAGCTTTTTCAATTGGAAGAACAAGGGCGAGCACTCATCGTGACTCCGGGAGACCTGGGCATCGACAAGATGGAAATGAATGTTGATCGCTTGGAGGATGCCTACGATGCGGGTGTTGTCCGCGCACGCGCAGATCTTCCCAGGTGGGAGGCCTTCTTAGGCCTGTAGACACTGGGCTTATGGGTGTGGGGCCGAGCGGAATCCGCTCGGCCCCACACCCATTTGTACTATCGCGCTCGAAACCTCATTCGGTGTCCCCTATTCGGTTGCAAGAGCCGCCGAAGGACTGACTTTTGCCGCTCGACGTCCCGGTAGCCACGAGGCAACAAGGGAGGCAAGCACCGCAATCCCTATAACCGCTGCGATTTGGATCCACGGGATAGTGATGAAAATGGTGAGTCCTTCCAAGGGGAGTGCCAGGATCCCGACGGCCCCGAAGAAGATTCCGAGTGCCGAGCCGATGATCGCTCCGGTTACCGAAATGAAGACTGCCTCCAAGGCGAGCATGGTTTTCATTTGACGCTTGGTTAGGCCAAGAGCACGGAGCAGCCCGTTTTCCCGCGTACGTTCGGCAACGGAGAGCGAAAGAGTGTTGGCAACACCGACAAGAGCGACCAGAACCGATACTCCCAAGAGGCCGACGACGATGAGTAGCATCTGATCGATCATCTTGGAGTACATCTCGCGCTCAAGCGCTGACCCGTTAACGATTAAGGAACTATCGATTTTTGCGAGGTCCTTCTGAACGCTTGCTGCCGAGACGCCGTCCTTCAGTTTGACGATCATGTCCGTCACGGGGGCTTTCGGATTGAGCTTGAGTAGGTTTGCTTCGCTTATTTCGTAGGTGCCATTGAAGTTCTTGGTGTATTTGCCTTTCAGGGTCAGGCATTTCCCCTCACTCGAGCACACTTTGACGTCTTTGCCGTTCCAGGCTTCCATCCCGACCAGGACAGTTGAGTCATCGATCTGCTCGACCTTTGAGTGGGCGACCGTCGAATAGTTCGGCTCCCCGAAAATCTGACTCTGTTCGTCGGCATCGCCATCGCCGTTACCTGCGGGCGCCTCTCCTTCAAGCTTTACGGTGCCGTAGATCGAGTGGGCGGGAATGCTTGCAGCAACGCCCTCGGTCGATGCGACGCGTGCCTGAATATCACTGCTGAGTTCCCCAGCCGTGATCGTACTGACGGAAAGATCGAATGGGCGACGCTCATTGACCTCGTTGATGAGGGAGTCTCGCATCGAAGACGCACCGACCATCATGGTGACAACCAGGGTGACGCCAATGACGATTGAAGTTCCGGTTGCGGAGGTACGTCCGGGGTTACGAACAGCGTTCTCGCGTGCCATACGAGCGAGCATTCCCGGCCACAGGCGGCCAAAGAGTTTGGTGAGAGTGGGAACGATAACCGTGCAGATCAGCAGAATACCGATGAGGCATGCCATGGACATACAGAAGGACAGGGCGAACTTCTGCGTGGCGCTGCTGATCTTCAAAGCCGCGAGGAGGCATCCTCCACCGACAACGGCCAGGAAGAGGCCCACGACCAGGGTGAGGCGGCGCGCCGCGCGAGAAGAGGCGTCGGCCTCGTTCACGGGAGAAAGGGCGGCGATCGGCGGAACTTGAGAGACCTCGCGGGCGGGCTTGCGTCCGACGAAGACTGTGAGGAGCGTTCCGAATGCCCACACGCCGATCGCGTAGGGGATGGATAGGGACGCGACGATCGAGAGGAAATTCTCTCCATCGACCATGTGTCCCAGGCCGAAACCGCCAACCAGTATTCCCAAGATCACGCCGATGAACGACGAGATCGCGCCAATTGCGTAGGTTTCACGCCGAACAAGTGAACGCACTTGCTGAACGTCCGCGCCGAGTGCACGCAGGAGCGCCAACTCGCGGCGGCGTTGCTGAAGAATGACTTTAAACGTCGAGGAGACAACAACCGAGGCGACAAGAATGGCAATCGCCGGGAAGATCAACGCGATCGCGGTCAGGAGGGCACCCGACACCTGAATCGTCTTGAGCTGTTGCTCAATTTCCGATGCGGCGCTTCGGACCTTCACTCCATTGACGGTGCTGAGACTCGACTCGAGAGTTTTCACCCAGGTGTCCTGCTCGGCGGCAGTCGGGTTCCCGTACTTGTCCCCGGGAAGGTTCGTTGCCACGCGGATCTGACCGGTCGGCCCCATGCCAACCGCCGAAGTGAAGCCGTCGGTGGTCACATACGAAGCTGCTGTGATATTTGACCCCGAGTCATAGATCCCGCTGACCGTGAAATCGTGCGCGCTCTCTGTCCCTTGGGAAGTGAGAGTGAGGGTTTCGCCCACCTGCAGGCCCAGTTCTGTCGCCGAAGTGGAGGGGATCGTGATTTCCGAGGCCGTGGCCGGGGCTTTCCCCTGCGTGTACTTCAGTGAGAGGAAGGGATCCGGGAGGAGGGGAGAGAGGAAGAAGGCCTCTCGCTCGTCGTGAGCCTTGCCCATGAGGGGGTATTGCGTGGAGATGCCGACGGCTGTGACTCCCGGAATCTTCTCGATCTGAGAGGTCACCGAGGCGAATTGCTGCGTAACGCTTTCGGGGGTAGGTTCCTCGGAGTTATCGTCGCGGGAGGGGTCGATGGTGACAAGTGCTGTCGTGCCTCGATAGGCCTCGCGAATGCTTCGGGTGAGCGCCGAGGTCGTCGTGTTCGTGAAGAGCAAGGTCACGATGATGAAAGCGGTGGAAATTGCGACGGCGAGGCCGGTTGAGAAATAGCGGCGACCGTGGGTGCGCAGGTTTGCTCGAAGCAGAGTGGATGTTGAACTCACCGGTGTCACCTCAGTGCAGCGTTGAGTTCGTCTTCGCTGGCCCCGCGAAGGTCTGAAACGATTGCGCCGTCGCGGACAACCAGGACGCGATCGGCATAGGAGGCCGCGTGGACGTCGTGCGTCACCATGATGACGGACTGGTCGAGTTCGTTGACAGCTCGACGCAGAAGGCCAAGAACTTCCTTGGAGGAGTGCGAATCGAGGTTACCGGTCGGTTCGTCTGCGACGATGACTGCGGGGCGGCTCATGAGTGCGCGGGCAACGGCGACGCGCTGCTGTTGGCCACCCGAAAGCTCGGAAGGCCTGTGGCTCAGGCGTTGTTCCAATCCCAGTGAAGAAACGATGAGCTTGAACCAGTCCTCGTCGACTTTCTGCCCGGCGAGCTCTAGGGGGAGCAGGATGTTCGACTGTGCGTCCAGGGTGGGGATGAGGTTGAAGCTCTGGAAAACAAAGCCGATCCGATCGCGTCGAAGCTTTGTCAATTGGCTGTCTTTAAGCGCCGTGATATCAGTATTTTCAATGAATACGGTTCCTGAGGTGAGCGAATCAAGGCCGGCCAGGATGTGCATCATCGTTGACTTACCTGAACCTGAGGGGCCCATGATTGCGGTGAATTCGCCCGAGTAGAAATCGACACTGACGTTGTTGAGCGCGCTGACTTGGGTGTCGCCCGATCCGTAGATTTTGGACACGTGTGAGAGGCGAACAACCGGGGTTGTAGATGGAAAAGTATTCATGTCCACTATCTTGCGCGCAGCGGTGTGCTCTCCACTATGGGGGGATGCCCCGGGTGGCCCCTGATTTTCCCCGGTGGTGACCCCGAGGCCGCAGTGTTGATGCGCGGCTGCGAGTGGGGGCGCCGGCTCCCACGGCCTCGTTCCTAGTGCGGCGCTTCTCCGAGCTTCAGCCCTAGTTGTTCGTGCTTTCCCCCAGCCGCAGTCCCCTGAATCGATTCACCGCTGCTGCGACATCGACGAGGCGTGGGCGGGCAAGGTGCCCCGGCAAAGAATGCGCACCAAACTTGGCGACAACGTCCATGCCCTCAGAGTTGATCGCACGCTCAAGGCGGGCTAAGAGCTGGTTGATATCCAACTTCCCATCCGCGTACGAGAAGAGCAATCCGCGCACCATCCACGCAATCGCCTCGGTCTGTCCCGGGTCAACGATCTGCTCCACGTCGCCCAAGTCAAGGTGCACCTTATCCAAAGTGATCGAGGACAAGCCCGCAGCCTTTGTCTTTGCGCGCTCAGGTGCGCGCAAGCGAATGGGGAAACGAGGCTCGGTGGGAGCGCTCATGGGCAGGTCCTCATGGGGACGGGGCAAGCGTGAGACAACCTCGCGCGCACGATCGGTGACATCGACGCATCGATAGTGGTCCATCATGAGCACGCGATCAGCGTGATCGAGGTAATCGCCAGAACCCCCCATGACCAAAATCGTCGAGACACCAAGGTCGCGGTGAAGAGAGGAAATGCGATCAACCAAGGGCGTGATCGGTTCTTTCTCTGCCTGGACAAGCTCACGCATACGCCCATCGCGAATCATGAGGTTCGTTGCGCTTGTGTCCTCATCGATCAAGAGCAGGGGAGAACCCAGCTCAATTGCCTCGACCAAAGAAGCAGCCTGAGACGTTGATCCCGAGGCGTTTTCCGTCGAGAAACGCGAGGTATCAGCGTTTCCGGGCAGATGCGTGATAAAGGGAGAAACATCCACTCCCGTGACGGCGCGGCCATCAGCAGCACGGACCTTCATCGCATTCGGTGCAGTGGCCACATACTCGCGGCCGTCCCCTGGGATATGCGCATAGACACCGCGTTGGATGGCACCTAGCAGCGTGGACTTACCGTGATAACCGCCGCCCACGATCACCGTAACGCCCGGCTCAATAGCCATCCCGCGGAGGGCGCCCGCATGGGGGAGCTCGACCTCGGCCTCGAGAGTGGAGGGGGAAGAGAAGGGGATAGCATCCGCGAGGGGGAATTGGGAAACCCCGCTGCGGCGCGCAAGGACCGAACCGTTGGCGACGAAGGATACCCAACCGCGCTCGCTCAGGATGGACTGGAGCGCGCAGTAGTCCTCGTAGACCTCGATGTGATGCAGGAGGTCCTGGCGTTCGCGCTCAACTTCGGGGATATCGCTGAGGTAGTCGAAAGTATCTTGGATAGCATCAGGGATATCGAGGTCGAAAATCTGCGCGGCGCGGCGGCCCAAAATCGTGCGACCGCGCGCGGGCATACGAACCTCGAAGCGAAGCTCGACGCGGTCGGGTTTGACCGTGCAGGCACTGCGCTCGAGGATCTCAACGCTGGGTGACATGACCTGAAGGTCACTGAGGCGCCTCTCGCGAAGCGAACGATTAAAGGCGCGCAGGAGGTAGTCCGCGCAGGCCAGGCGCGCCTCGGAAGAAGAAATCGCAGCCTGAGGGAGACCCATTTCCTGCGGCGTCGAAATTGCGCGCACCTTCGAGGGAGGAGCATAAGGATCGGCCTGGATGCGGTCGATAGACAGGGAAAAACTGCCGAAATCCCACATTCCGAGGACTGACTTGTATCCCGGGTAGGAACGCCCGTCGAGTTGATGAAGTGCGCGAATGAGATCGCGGTCGCTCCCGGTGTGCTTGCGGTACTCGGCGGTCGAACTCTGTCCGGGAATTCGCGCTGAAGGTGAAGAATCGCGAGGTGACATGGGTGATCAGCCGACCGCTGCGGAGATGGTTGTCACCGCGTAGTAGATCAGGTAACCGGCCAGGCAGATGTGGATGACGGTGCCGATCACGCCAAGAGTGCGCGCAATCAGTGCCTGCTGGTAGGCGCTTTCGGGAATCTGAGCGGCGCGTGCGCGCCTGATTGCCGTGTTTGACCAGACCCACGCGGGAATCGTGCCGAAAAGACCGATAAGGAACAGGCCGAGGACCGCGAAAACCATGGGGCCCGTGCTGGGGATGCTCTCGGCCTGCATGCTCGGCGAGGTCGGGTTGTAGGTGAACTCCGGGGCGCCGACGGGTGCTTGTGGCGCGAAGACGCCGGTTCCCGTGGCAGCGAGAGGCGCGGATGAGCTCTGCTGGGAAGCACGCGGCATGCTGAAAGGATCGCTCTGTTGCGCGCTCAACGGGGCGCTTGGTTGTGGCCCTGCTGAATCCTGCGGCGCCCGAGGCGTCGGCATGTTCGGCGGCTGGAATACATTGGGCGCTTGAGGATCTGGTTGCGTCATGCCTCCATCATAGGCAATGGCACGAGGTCCAGGCGCGTTCCAAGCTTGCTCCAAGTTTGTTCATGCCTGTCTGCCTGTCTGCTCTTGCCCGTCCAGGCCTGTCTAGGCCTGCTCCTGCCCGCTCCTACCCGCCTGCTCCACACGAAGTCGGTGTTTGTCACAGGCTATGCCCTGTGTCTTTTTCCAATTTCGTGTGTCTATTCGGATTCGCAAGACTGCTCGTGTCTGCGCCGAGCCGGCTCCAGGCCTGCTCCTGCCCGCTCTACATGAAGTCGGTGTTTGTCACAGGTTATGGCCTGTGTCATTTCCCGACTTCGTGTGACTTTCCGAGCCCGCGGACGAGGCCACGCACCCGCAGGCACACCCGAGCACCAGCGCACATGCAGTGCGGGGGCCGGTTTCCCGACCCCCGCTCTACCAGACAAACGGACCTAACGTCACAGCATGCAGGACACGCAGCCCGAAACTTCGGTGCCTTCCAGTGCCATCTGGCGCAGTCGCATGTAGTACAGGGTCTTGATGCCGTTCCTCCACGCGTAGATGTAGGACTTATTGAGGTCACGCGTGGTTACCGTATCGGGGTAGAACAGCGTGAGTGACAGGCCCTGATCGACGTGCTGGGTCGCCACCGCGTAGGTGTCGATGATCTTCTCGGGGCCGATTTCGTACGCGTCCTGGTAGTACTCCAGGTTTTCGTTCGTCATGTAGGGCGCCGGGTAGTAGACACGACCGATCTTGCCTTCCTTGCGGATTTCGATGCGCGAGACGATCGGGTGGATCGACGAGGTCGAGCCGTTGATGTAGGAGATTGAACCGGTCGGCGGGACCGCCTGGAGGTTCTGGTTGTACATACCGTACTGGGCGACGTCGGCCGCCAGAGCCGCCCAATCCTCCTGCGTGGGCAGGTGGATTGTCGAGGCCGCAAGAAGTTCGCGGCAGCGCTCAGTTTGCGGCTCCCAGACCTGGTCGATGTACTTACGGAAGTACTCGCCCGAGGCGTACTTAGACTCTTCGAAGCCTTCGAAGCTCACGCCGCGCTCGCGGGCGATCAGGCAGGATGCCTTGATGGCCTCGTAGGCGACGGCCATGAAGTACATGTTCGTGAAGTCTAGGGCTTCTTCGCTGCCGTAGTAGATGTGTTCGCGGGCGAGGTAGCCGTGGAGGTTCATCTGGCCGAGGCCGATGGCGTGGCTCATGGCGTTACCGCGGGCGATCGAGGGCACAGACTGGATATCGGACAGGTCGGAGACGGCGGTCAGGCCGCGGATTGCGGTCTCAATGGTCTTGGAGAAGTCCGGGGAATCCATGGTCTTCGCAATGTTGAGCGAGCCCAGGTTGCAGGAGATGTCCTTACCAATGTGCGAGTAGGAGAGGTCATCGTTGTAGGTCGAGGCCTCGGACACCTGGAGGATCTCCGAGCATAGGTTCGACATGGTGATGCGGCCCTTGATGGGGTTCGCAGCGTTGACCGTGTCTTCGAAGACGATGTAGGGGTAGCCGGACTCGAACTGGATTTCAGCGATGGTCTGGAAGAAGCGACGCGCGTTGATCTTCTTCTTGTGGATACGACCATCGTCAACCATCTCGTGGTACTTCTCGGTGACTGAGATTTCCGAGAAGGGCACTCCGTAGACGCGTTCGACGTCGTAGGGGCTGAAGAGGTACATGTCCTCGTTCTTGCGTGCCAGTTCGAAGGTGATGTCGGGGATGACAACGCCCAGCGACAGGGTCTTAATACGGATCTTCTCGTCAGCGTTCTCGCGCTTGGTGTCGAGGAACTGCATGATGTCCGGGTGGTGTGCGTGCAGGTAGACGGCACCCGCGCCCTGACGTGCGCCCAGCTGGTTCGCATAGGAGAAGGAGTCTTCAAGAAGCTTCATAACGGGAACCACGCCACTGGATTGGTTCTGAATCTTCTTGATAGGGGCGCCGGCCTCGCGAAGGTTGGTGAGCTGTAGGGCCACGCCACCGCCGCGCTTGGACAGCTGCAGTGCGGAGTTGATGCCGCGGGCGATGGACTCCATATTGTCTTCGATGCGCAGGAGGAAGCAGGAGACCAGCTCGCCTCGCGCTGCCTTGCCGGCGTTGAGGAAGGTCGGGGTTGCGGGCTGGAAGCGCCCGGTCATCATCTCGTCGACCAGGTGGCGCGCCATCTCGATGTTGCCCTGCGCTAGGTAGAGCGCGACCATAACGACGCGGTCTTCGAAGCGCTCCAGGTAGCGGGTTCCGTCGAAGGTCTTGAGCGTGTACGAGGTGTAGTACTTGAAGGCGCCCAGGAAGGTGGGGAAGCGGAACTTGTGTGCGTAGGCCTGCTTGTGGAGGTCCTTGATGTCCTGGAAGTCGTATTGGTCCAGGACGTGCTTCTCGTAGTAGCCCTGCTCGACCAGGTATTCCATTTTTTCTTCCAGGTCGTGGAAGAACACGGTGTTCTGGTTGACGTGCTGGAGGAAGTACTGACGTGCTGCCTGTCGATCGGCCTCGAATTGGATCTTGCCGTCGGCGTCGTAGAGGTTCAGTTGCGCGTTGAGCGCGTGGTAATCCAGCTCGGGGGAGGGGGCTGGTTCTACTCCTGTGTCAGTGAGGTTTTCTGCCAAAACTCGCTCAATCCTTCGCGAACTCGTGAGACGTCTTCGGCGGTGCCGAGGAGCTCAAATTTGTACATGTGGGGGATGTGTAATTTTGCGGAGATGATGTCTCCGGCCAGGCAGTAGGCCGTGCCGAAGTTGGTGTTCCCCGAGGAGATCACGCCGACGCAGAGCGAGCGGTTGTGTTCGTCGTTGAGGAACTTGATGACTTGTTTGGGTACCGCGCCCTTGATGTTGCCGCCGCCGTAGGTGGGGACGATGAGGACGTAGGGTTGCTCGACGTGGAGGAAGCCGTCGCGGGGGAGGAGCGGAATTCGCTGTGCCGGGAAGCCGAGTTTTTCCACGAAACGGCGGGTATTGCCCGTCGCCGACGAAAAGTAGACGACGTTGACCATGTGGTCTTTTCCTTTCACGAGGCCTGCTCTGCTTGGGAGCAAAAAGTTGCCCGGTCCCCTGAAGAGTGGTGTGGGGACCGGGCGGGTTGCTTTTAGGCGTTGACGACGCGTCCCGATTCCATGGACGAGGCCTGTGCCGCGGCCTTGATGAGGTCGGGGCGGTAGCCGCTCCAGTGGTCATCGCCGGCGATGACGACGGGTGCTTGCTGGTAGCCGAGGCCCTTGATGAATTCGAGGGCTGAGGGGTCTTCGGTGAGGTCGACCTTCGTGTAGTCCAGTCCCTGCTTATCGAGTGCGCGGTAGGTCGCATCGCACTGGACACACATGGGCTTGGAGTAGACGGTGATGGACATGGTCTGACCTTTCAGTGTTGTGGGTAAGTGTTCGTTTTTCCGCTTATTGACCCGGGGGAGCGGAACATGGGTCAACACTACACCTTGTGTGTCTATTCGCAAGCAGGCCCAATATGTTGTGTCTGGGGTGTGAATGGGCACTAATTGTGGATGGGGGTGTGTGCTCCTGTGGAAGGGGTGTGGATGAATCTTGCTTACATCGGTGTAATTCGTGGAGTTTTGGGTTTTCGAGGCTGTGGATACAGGTGTGTGTGGTGTCCACAGAAGGGGGCTGTGCTGTGGGTAAGGACACGAAAATTTCGATGAATTTCTGTGCGAGTTCGGCGTGTCGGGCGTCGGTAATTAAAAAGGGTAAAACCAACTTAAAAACAAAGTGCGTAGATGCTGAATAAGTAATGCGCAAAACCTTATAAGTGTGAGTGACATCACGTATATGCTCTGAAAACTTGCATGAAGCACAAAGGGAATGGGTGTATATGCAGGTCAGGACGCATATGGGGAGGGTGAAATGCGTACAGATTTCATTCAGAAATGAATCAGGGTCATTCTGAAGCTGAAAAAAACCTGAAAGATTCAGTTGTAAATCGAAGGGCTTTCTTCTAGGGTTTAGACGTTCTGATGTCCGTAGATGGCGGATGACACCAAAACTGTTGCTAACGCTACATTTATTGGTTGATTGTCAGTAAGCTGTCAGTAAATCCCACCACAACATGAGGAGCACGCTCAGCATGACGAATGCGAAAAGCCAAGCTACTTCGAAGCGTAGAACTGCGGCGACGCGCTTTGTGGCGGCATTAGCCGTTGCCGCGACCGCGGGTAGTGCACTGGTTGGAAGCCAGATCATTGCTCCTCAGGCTGCGTATGCGGCGCAGGAGCCCGCCGCCACCGGCATCGACGTTGGTAATGTCTATGCGTCCATGGGTCAGGGGCATACCCGTGAGAACCCGACCGGCGCAAACCTGAACGACAGCATCCGCTACGGCATCGTCAAAGGCATGACTGAGAATCGTGTGAAAACGGGACAGAACCCGATGACGACGTGGCTGGGTGGCGAGTACGCGAAGAATAATGACGCGTGGACCTACATTGCCCGCGGTGCGCCGTGGAAGTGGGACAACCAGACGGCCGACTACGGTGACCCGCCCGCCAGCAAGGCGTGGATGCAGGAGCATTACGACAAGTGGGCTGCGGATTCAAACAAAATCTGGGTGAACGGCCAGAGCGCCATCGGCTTCAAGCCGAACAACCCGGGTACCGTCCAGCCGGGTGAGACCTTCCTGCTCGGCGCGATCCGCCACAACAACCTGCCGATTCAGCAGGCAGCTGCCCCTGGTGGTCTCGGTCAGCCCTACCTGGTCTCGAGCCTGAACCTTCAGTTCACCAATCTGATTCCCGGTGACCAGGGCGAGTCCTTCCCCTTTATCAACCACGAGACCTTCAACACCCTGGCCTCAACGATCATTTACCGCAAGGGCGGCGCCTACGTGAAGACGGCAGGCGAGCCCGGCACGGGAACGTGCTCTAAGGATTTCGGTCTTAACGGCTGGGACGCAACCCAGAAGATCAGTGGCAAGTTCCCCCGTGACTACGTGCTGTCCGGTGATACCTACGGTCGCCCCGGATACACGCCCTCCGGCGCCTTCATCGGTCCCGCCTATGAGCCGGACCCGGTGAACGCGGCGGATCGCTCGCAGGGTTATGTTAACAAGCCCGAGTCTCGCTCCGGACGCATGTACTGCGTCAAGTACGTGGGCGAGGGTAACGGTGACTACGACCTGTACAGCCAGTACTACAACGGCGGTGCAGAGCAGCCTCACAACCAGCTCGTGAAGGAACAGGTCATGCCTCGCTTCTGGCCGGGCGCGAAGGGCAACGTCAACGAGAACCCCTACGTCTCCGACACCGTCAAGCTGGAGAAGACGACCTCGGATCGTACCTTTACGAAGAACGGCCGCACCTATCGCCTGCAGCTGTGGGGCTTCGTCCCCGCGACGAACGCGACCAACTTCCTGACCCCGGATAACTTCAACTCAATCCCGACGGCGAACTGCCCGGCGACGCCTCCGGCGGACGCCAAGCCCACCGGTTACTTCGTCACCCAGGAGCTCTCGGTTAACTACGCCTGCCTTTACGGCGTCATCACCGAGGAGCGCTCCGTGCGCATCGCGAAGGCCGTCGAGGACCCGGCGGGTGCCAACCCGACGATCCCCGCCGCCAACTTCGCGGTGACCACCGGCGACACCTGGCGCGACAACACGAGCCGCAAGCCAGCGACCACCGGCACCG
>NZ_LT707420.1:600157-669781 GCF_900155605.1 Actinomyces marseillensis
CCCCGCCGCCAACTTCGCGGTGACCACCGGCGACACCTGGCGCGACAACACGAGCCGCAAGCCAGCGACCACCGGCACCGTGTCGGTCACGAAGCCCACGGCTTCCTCCGCCTCGGCGCGCAACAAGTACATGGCGCCCACCGAGACACTCGCGTCGCTGACCCCCATCGCCTTCGGTGAGGGAGGCGCAAAGTACGACTCAAACTTCATTCCCTTCGAGGTTGGCAACTCTGACTTCACCATTTCGGAAAATCAGATTGCTGATCCGCAGTGGAAGCTCAAAGACATCAAGTGTGTCAACGGTATCGGCGAAGACGTCGCCGTCACCAAGACGGAACGCGGCGTCAACTTCAAGAACGTCGGCGGCGCAGCCTCGAACGAGGCAGCTCCCATCACGTGTACCTTTGTCAACGAATACGAAGCTCCGAAGGTCCCGAACCTGCGCGTTCAAAAGAGCATTGAAAACAACGGTGGCGTCACCGGCGCGACCGAGTTCGATGTCGATTACAAGATCGTTGCCACCAACGATGGGAACGGCGCCGGTAACACCGGCAAGCTGACGGACAAGCCCGACTTTGCCAAGGGCCTCGAAATCCAGTCCGCTAAGGTCGCCACGACCCAGGCCGGCCTCGCTGGTGCCGCAAACGCAACCGCAAGCGGCGGCGTCTACACCCTGACCAACGGAGTCAACCTCGATCCGGGTAAGACCGCTGAGTTCTGGATCCGCTTCCACGTGAAGCGCAACGAAACTGCCGCTGGCTACGACGTCAAGAACCTCGAATGTAAGGTCACCGGAAACAACGTTCCGACCCCCGGATTCGGTCTCTTCAACCAGGTCGTCGCCGAAAACGGCAAGGACTCTGACGGTGAAGACAACAACAAGGCCTGTGGTCCGGTTCCCGTCACCAAGATGCGCGTCGAAAAGAGCATCCAGGTAAACGGTGCAACCACGGGTGCCACCGACTTCATCGTCGACTACAAGATCGTTGCAACCAACGACGGCAATACCAAGGCGTCGACCGGCAAGCTGACGGATAAGCCCGACTTTGCGAAGGGTCTTGAGATCCAGTCCGCTAAGGTCGCCACCACCCAGGCAGGCCTGACCGGCGCAGCCACTGTGACTCCCGCTAACGGTGTCTACACTCTGACCAACGGAGTGGAACTCGATCCGGGTAAGACCGCTGAGTTCTGGATCCGTTTCCAGGTCAAGCGCAACGAGTCGGCCACTGGCTACGACGTTAAGAACCTCGAATGTAAGCTCGACGCCAACGGTATTCCCACCGCCGGCTATGGCCTCTTCAACCAGGTCGTCGCAGAAAGCGGTAAGGACCACGACGGTGAAGACAACAACAAGGCCTGTGGCCCGGTTCCCGTTACCAAGATTCGTGTTCAGAAGAGCATCGAAGCAAATGGCGGCGCAAACACCGGCGCGACCGAGTTCGATGTCGATTACAAGATCGTTGCAACCAACGACGGAAACCTGAAGACCTCGACCGGAATCCTCACGGACAAGCCCGAGTTCGCCAAGGGTCTTGAGATCCAGTCCGCTAAGGTCGCCACGACCCAGGCCGGCCTCGCTGGTGCTGCAAACGCAACCGCTGCAAACGGCACCTACACTCTGACAAACGGTGTGGAGGTTGAGCCCGGCAAGACCGCCGAGTTCTGGATCCGCTTCCACGTCAAGTTCAACTCCGCAGCAGCTGGCTACGACGAGACCGCTCTCGAATGTAAGCTCGACGCCAAGGGAATCCCCACCGCCGGCTTTGGCCTCTTCAACCAGGTCAACGCTCAGACGGGCAAGGACCACGACGGCATCGACAACAACAAGGCCTGCGGCCCCTACGTGCCCGCAAAGGTCCGCGTTGAAAAGAGCATCGAAGCAAACGGTGGCGCCACCGGTGCAGCCGAATTCGATGTCGACTACAAGATCGTCGCAACCAACGACGGACAGATCGCAACCACCACCGGCAAGCTCACGGATAAGCCGGAGTTCGCTAAGGGTCTTGAGATCCAGTCCGCAAAGATCGCGACCACGCAGGCCGGCCTTACTGGTGCTGCAAACGCAACCGCAGCTAACGGTGTCTACACGCTGACCAACGGAGTCACCCTCCAGCCCGGCACTACCGCCGAGTTCTGGATCCGCTTCCACGTCAAGCGCAACACCGCTGCCTCCGGCTACAGCGAAACCAACCTCGCCTGCCACCTCGATCAGAAGAACCTCCCGGTTCCCGGTTTCGGCCTCTTCAACCAGGTCTACGCCGAGAACGGTAAGGATCACGACGGCATTGATAACAACAAGGCCTGTGGTCCCAACGTTCCTCACGAGATCGTCGTCGTGAAGGCCGGTACCCAGAACACGGGTAAGACCTTCACCGACCCGACCAACCAGTACACCTCCGGAGACGGATCGGCGCTCTACCCGCTCAGTGGTGCAGAGTTCGCGATCTACAGCGGCGGTAACCCGCAGAGCTCCACCTCCGCGACCCTCGTCAAGACCCTGTCCGCAGGAACCACGACGGATGTCTACTACTGGTCAGTCACCGGCCTTGAACTCAACACCGACTACTGGTTGGTTGAGACCAAGGCACCGGCTGGACACAGCCTCCTGCCTCGTCCGATCCCCTTCCGCCTGACCACGGATGGCAACGGCACCGTTGTCACCCTGGGCGCGGAGGTGCGCGATCAGACCAAGTGGGCCAACTCGGCCGTCCAGGCCTACGCCTCCGTCACAAACGCAACACTGCCCCAGAGCGATCAGGGCTTCGTTGTGGGCGGCGCACGCAAGGCCACCATCTTGGTCAAGGACACGGAGGTAGGACACCTGCCCGTCTCGGGCAGCCTCGGAATCTACCCGTACATCGGTGTCGCAATGGCGCTTATGGGCGGGGCGATGGTGATCTCTCTGGTCACCATGAAACAGCGTCGCAAGGCGGAAAACTTCGCCTGAGACACTGACCCTAGTTGATGACTAGTTCACATCACCATCACTCGATCTGTTCAAAGATCCCGTACAACAGGAGAACACAAATGACAACTCTTAAGACCCGTCGAGGCATCAGCCTCCTCGCCGTCATCGCAGTTGCTGCTGGCGCTGCTGCGGTTCCGGGTATTGCTACGGCAGCCCCGACCGCATCCGCATTCGGCGTCGTTGCAACCGCTCCCCAGCTCCCCTCGCTGGTCGACCTGGACCCCGCCAAGACCGGCTCCATCACCATCCACAAGCTGGTGAAGGATGACACCAACGGCACCACCGAAGGCACCGGCCTTGAGGACACCACGGTCACCGGCACCGGCCTCGACGGCGCAAAGTTCACCGTCCAGCGCCTGACCGGCGTCGACCTGACCACTCAGGCCGGCTGGGAAAAGCTCGTGGGCTACAACGGCAACGTTGACGCCGCAAAGGCTGACGGCGTTGACGCCCCGGTCGAGAAGACGACCGCTGGCGGCGGCCTCGCAAAGTTCGAGAACCTGCCCCTCGGCGCCTACATCGTCACCGAGACCGTGACCCCCGCGGGCTACATCGGCTCCAAGCCCTTCATCATCACCGTCCCGATGACGCACCCCACCGAGAAGAACGAGTGGAACTACAACCTGCACGTCTACCCCAAGAACTCCAAGGCTGGCGTTGACAAGCAGGTCAAGGACGACACCACTCCCGCGGTTGGCTCCGAGATCAACTACACCATTAACTCCGACATCCCCAGCCTCCCCGCTGGCGACAAGCTGAAGACCTACATGGTCGCCGACCAGTACGACAAGCGCGTCACCATTGCGACCAGCGATGTCACCCTGGCGCTGTCTGACGGCACCGCTCTTGTGGCCGGCACCGACTACGATCTCAAGACCGCTACCGGAACCGTTGCTGCTGGTACAGACAACTACAAGTTCATCACCGCTGTCTTCACCGAAGCCGGCCGTAACAAGATTGCTGCCGCCCGTGCAGCAGGAACCGACGCCACCAAGGTCGTCATGAAGCTCAAGGGCACCGTCACCGGTCCGCTCTCCGGAAACGGCCTGGTCCCCAACAAGGTCACCCTGATCCCGAACACCCCGGCAACCCCGTGGGATCCCGAGTCGGGCACCACTCCTCCCCCGGAGTACCCGAACTCTGAGGTCGTCTCCAAGTTCGGCAAGGTCAAGATCACCAAGGTCTCCGCAGCCGATCCGACCGCCAAGCTCAAGGACGCCGAGTTCTCGGTCTACAAGTGCACCCCCACCGGACTGACCTCCGGCACCGACAACTTCGTTTCCACCAACGCAACTCTCGGTGACAAGATCACCGTTAATGGCAAGGACACCTTCACCACCGACGCCGACGGCGTCGTGGAGATCGACTCCCTGCGCAACAACGACTGGGAGAACAACAAGCAGGTCGACAACCCCGGTTGGTACTGCCTCGTTGAAACCAAGGCTCCTGCAGGCTTCGAGCTCCAGACCCGCCCGATCGCCTTCCAGATCCTCCAGTCCAACTCCAAGGCCGACAACCAGTACACCCTGGAGACCACGGTCAAGGATGCTCCTCACAACGGTGGATTCCGCCTGCCCGTCACCGGTGCTGCCGGTGTGGGCGTGCTGATCGCAGCTGGCTCGGCACTCGTTGCTGGCGCTGGCGCCATCACCATTGCGAACAAGCGTCGCAAGGAAAACGCCTGATCTCTAACTGAGATTTAGCCGGGTGCGGGAAGGCCCACAGGTCTTCCCGCACCCGTTTCTGTACAATCAACACCAACTCCCATCACCCCATCCAAAAGGCGACTCATGAGCGAGAACGACATCCACGCAGACGACAGCCTCACAAGCACCCCGGTTCAGGACGACACGCCCGAAACTGCGGAAGCACGCGAGCATAGACTCCGCAAGGCAAAACGTCGCCGTCGCCTCTTCACCATCCTCCCCCCGATCCTGCTGATCCTCGGAATCTTGGTCCTGCTCTACCCAGTCGTTTCGACCTACCAAAACAACGTCGAACAACAGCGCATCGCCAAAGCATTCAGCGCCGAACAAACCAACGTCGGTCGAGATGTCGTTAAAGACGAACTCGCACGCGCTGACGAATACAACCGCCAAGCCGCCGAAGCACCCATTCTTGACCCCTGGTTGGAATCCCAGCGGCCTAATACCCCCCAATACTCCGATTACCTGTCACAACTGAACGTGAACACCGTCATGGCGACCGTTAAGGTCCCCAAGGCCGATATCAGCCTCCCCGTCTACCACGGCACAGAAACCTCCACTCTTGAAAAGGGCGTCGGACACCTCTTTGGAACCGCACTCCCCGTCGGCGGCGAAGGAACCCACACGGTTCTCACCGGCCACTCGGGCCTGGGAAGCGCAACCATGTTCGACCACCTCAACCGCGTCGAACTCGGTGACGTCTTCTACATCGAAGTCTTAGGGCGCCACCTCAAGTACAAGGTCACCGACATCCGGACCGTTCTCCCGAACGAAACGGAAACCCTGAACAAGGTCGCAGGAAAAGACCTCGCAACCCTGATCACCTGTACTCCATACGGAATCAACACTCACCGCCTCCTGGTCACCGGCGAGCGCATCCCCATGGACGATGCGCAGGTCGCAGAAGAATCGGCCGATGTTGAACCCGCTGTCGTTCAGACCTGGATGATCGCCGTTGTCGTCGGCATTATCATCGTCCTCATCGCGACCGCAGTCCTATGGTTCCTCGCCCACAAGAACCGCAAGAAGCGCGAAGCAGCGCAGCTCGCAGCGGCAGAAAGTGGCGCACTCGAAGCTGAAGGCGACGCCGCACAAGGCCTCGAAAGCGGAAACACCCCGACCACTGACGCTTCTGAAGCTCGCGAGTAGAGCTCACGCAATACGTCGTTCACACTCAGTGCCCCACCTTGGGAAACCAAGGTGGGGCACTGCGCTTCACGCACAACGGCTCTTAACACTCGACAACGTTCACAGCCAAACCGCCAGCCGAGGTCTCCTTATATTTCGAGAGCATGTCATTTCCCGTTTGACGCATCGTCTCGATCGCGACGTCCAAAGATACAGTGTGCCGGCCATCGCCCCACAGGGCCATTCGAGCCGCATTAATTGCCTTCACAGCAGCAATCGCATTGCGCTCAATACACGGGATCTGAACCAGGCCGCCAACCGGATCACAGGTCAGTCCCAAGGAATGCTCCATCGCGATCTCAGCAGCATTCTCCACCTGCTCTGGAGTGCCACCCAAAGCCTGCGCAAGCCCCGCAGCGGCCATCGCCGAGGCCGAACCGACCTCACCCTGGCACCCCACCTCCGCGCCGGCAATCGACGCATTGGTCTTAATGAGAGCGCCAATCGCAGTCGCCGCGAGCAAGAACTCGTGAATGCACTCTTGTCGAGCGCGCGCGCACTCCGAATTCCCGCCCAGAGGAAGCTCCGAAATCCGGGCCATCTGCGCAGGAGAGCAATTCGGGAACTCAGCACCGGCCTCGGGGCAGAAAGAAACAAGGTAACCAAGAACAGCAGGGATCACACCAGCAGCGCCATTCGTCGGCGCAGTGACAATGCGGTGACCCGCAGCGTTCTCCTCGTTCACCGCAAGAGCGTAGAGGTTAACCCAGTCCATGGCGCGCAAAGGATCCTGCATAGCGCCGGCCCAGCCATGGCGCTTTTCCAAGCAAAAAGCCTTCTCTGCGCGGGCACGCAACTGCGCTGCCAGGGCATTTGCGCGCCTGGGCACATCCAAACCACCCGGCAAAATACCCGTTGAGGCGATACCCGCATCGATCGCGCCGAACATCGTATGCGCAATGTGATCGAGGTATTCGGTGAGTGCAGCAGCGGGACGCGCGGAAAGTTCATTGGCGCGCACGAGCTCGGCGATCGAAAGCCCAGAGCGCGTGCACTGCTCCAAAAGCTCAGCGCCCGTCGAGAAGGGGAGAGGAGCGGGAGTGCACATTCCCGTCGTTTCCTGCGCCGAGGCCAGCGAAGCGATCTCGGGATGCTCGCTATCGTCATTCGTTTGCGCCATGACGAAACCGCCGCCCACCGAATAGTAGGTGCGCTGCAACAGTAACTCACCCGGGTAATCGACCGATTCGGAAGACTTCCCGCAAGCTTGGTCATCACGGGCGATGCTGTCTTGGCCTCGGGAAGCGCCCGCCGTCGATGAAGCCTCACCGTAAGCACTGATCGTCAAAGCATTGACGTGATAGGGCAGGACCCTCCGCGGAAGAAAACGAATATCCGCCTCGATATCAAAGGGAATATCGCGCCCACCCGCAAAAGGAAGCATCCCGCTCGAGGCGATCGAAGGAATGACGCTCTCGACCGTATCGATAGAAACAGTCTCCGGGTCATAGCCCGCCAAACCCAGTAGAACTGCGCGATCGGTGTTGTGGCCTCGACCGGTCGCACCAAGAGAACCAAAAAGCTCGACGCACACGTGGGAGAGACGCGAATACTCGGGAAGCGCACACAGCTCCGTCGAAAAAGCCAAGCCCGCGCGCATGGGACCCACCGTGTGCGAAGAAGAAGGACCAATACCGACCGAGAACATGTCGAAAACTGAAAGCGGACGAGCGGCCGAGCTTGCGGGGACTTCGCCGGCGACAATCGCGGCGGGAGTAGGCGTATCTGCGCTGTATTCGTCCTGTGTGGTGACGTCAATCGGCGGCTGAAGATCCATGGGTTCTATTGTGCCCGAAAAAGCCCCGTGAAGTGGAAAAGAGGGGCACCAGGTACACGGGAGAAAACTCTCTTGCGCCATGCGAGACTGCCCCGCGCACTTTGGGCGAATCTCTATAAACTTGATGTCATGACTGAACGCATGAATGTCGAATCCTTTAACCTCGACCACCGCAGTGTCCTTGCCCCCTACGTTCGCGTTGCCGACCGCAAGACTCTCCCCGGTGGTGACGTCCTCATCAAGTACGATGTCCGCTTCACGCAGCCGAACAAGGCTCACCTGGAGATGCCTGCCGTTCACTCCATCGAACACCTGAGCGCAGAGCTTATGCGTAACCACACCACCAAGCTCATCGACTTCGGCCCCATGGGCTGCCAGACTGGCTTCTACGCGCTGCTCCTGGGCGTGGAAACCGAAGAATTCCTTCCCATCTTGCAGGCAACCTTCGAAGATATCCTCAACGCAACCGAAGTTCCCGCCGCGAACGAGGTCCAGTGCGGCTGGGGCGCGAACCACTCCCTGTCCGCCGCGCAGGACGCCGTCCGCGAATTCCTCGCGCACCGCGACGAGTGGCTTGTCGTCACTCAGGACGATGCGGCCTCGTGCTGAGGCGTGTGCCGCTTTCTTCAACCGACAACTGACGATCTTTCCCAGAGAGGCCACTCATGTCCTTGACCCTGACCCCTTCGCGCGTTCTTCCCACGGTTGACGCCTTCATTCAGTGTGCGATGGTCATGGAAGCACAGCCCTTCCTTGACGCCCTTGCGCCCCTCCCCGGTGCCGATGCGGTCGAGACCCTCAACGTCGGCGCGGAAGGTCACCACCAGCAGAGCTATGCCCTTGGCCAGTTTGCGGGCCACACCGTCCTCGTCATCACCTCCGGCGTGGGCATCGCCAACGCCGCGGCAGCCGTCGCACGAGGCCTGACCATGGCCACCCCGAAGATCGTCATCGCGGGCGGCACCGCGGGTGGACTTGAAGGTGGAATCAAGGTTGGTGACGTCGCAGGCGCCATCTCCACGATCTACAACGACGCCGATGCCACCGTTTTTGGCTACGAACTTGGCCAGATCCCGCGCATGCCAGTGGACTACCACTCCTCGCAGCATGCGATCGACGCTCTTGCCAAGCTCGGCGAGGCGCAGCCCCACACCGTGCGCACGGGCCGCATCGTCACCGGCGATTCCTTTGCCTCCGAAAAGGTTGTTGCCCGAATTCGCGCTGGCTTCCCCGACGCGCTCGCGGTCGACATGGAAACCTGCGGAATGGCACAGGTGTGCTGGTCCAACGGCATCGACTGGATCTGCCTACGCGCGATCTCGGACCTGACCGGGGAAGGCGCCGATGAGGACTTCCACATGAACGGTGAAACCGCCGCATACCACTCTTTCGAGGCCGTGCGCGCATACCTCCCGCTCTTTTGCGCCTGAGAGGTGATGCCATGTCCTTTTCAGTCCTGATGGTCTGCACCGGCAACATTTGTCGCTCCGTGATGGCCGAGCAAATCCTTCGCGAGGCGGCCGCCAATAGTGGGGTCGACATTTGTGTTGATTCCGCGGGCATCAGCGATGAAGAACACGGGCATGGCATTGATTCGCGTGCTGCACGTGCACTGCGCGAGGGCGGGTATCGCGTGCCCTCGCATCGTGCTCGCCAGGTTCAGGCGGGGGAACTCCAGCGCTGGGATCTGATCCTTGCGATGACCTCCTCCCACCTTCGCGCCCTTGAACGGCTTGCGGGTGGCCCCGATCCGAAGATCCGCATGTTCCGTGATTTCGAGGAGGTTGCAGGCAAGCCCGCTCGCGGGGGCAGTCGTGATGTGCCCGACCCCTGGTACGGTGATTATTCCGATTTCGAGGCCACGCGCGCGACCATCGAAAAGTGCACTCCCGCGATCCTTGAGTATGCAGCAGGGAGCTTGAATCGGTGACGAAACGATTCACGCGCACGCGCGCGCTTCTCACGCTGTGCGTGGCGGCGGCCTCGGCAATGGGGATCGGGGGCTGTGGGCAAGCAGAACCCGAGATCACCCAGACGCCTACGTCGGAAGCGCCCCGCGGAATCGCGCTCGACTACACGGGGTTTGACCCGGAAAACTTTATTTCAGACCAAGTGCTGGATGATTCGACGACGATGACGGACGCGCAGATTGCGGCCTTCATCGAAGAAAAAGGCGAAGGCTGCCGGGCGGGGCGTGCGAATGATCAAGATATCCCTTGCTTGAAGGATTTCTCGGTCGTCACTGAGAGCTATGCGGGCGATGACTACTGTCCATGGGGATACCAGGGCGGTGAGGAAGAAAGCGCCGCGCAGATCATCGGGCAAGCCGCGCGTTCATGTGGAGTGAACCCGCAGGTTCTTCTGGTGACCCTCCAAAAAGAACAGGGCTTGATTTACGCCTCGGGCGGGGATTTTCAGTGGTTTAGCTACCCCAGCGCGATGGGGTACGCCTGTCCGGATAACAGTACCTGCGATCCCGATTACGCGGGTTTTCAACGGCAGGTCTACTATGCAGCGCGGCAATTTGCGATCTACCGGATAAAGCCTGAGCGTTATCGATTCCAGGCGGGGCAGCGGGTTGAGGCTCGCTATGCGCCCGCACAAGAGTGCACCACGACGCAGATTACTCCTGCTAACCGAGCAACTGCGAGCATGTATAACTACACGCCTTATGTGCCGAACAGGGGTGCGTTGAAAGGGCGTGGGGATGACTGCTCTGTCTATGGGAACGCAAATGTTTACGCATACATGCGAGCGTGGTTTCCACAATAATGTTGCAACTCAAGCAATGATGGGTGGCGCGGGTATACACTGACTATGCTGAGCACGCCCGTGTTCGTGCGACAACGTTGTTGCAGAGGGGCTCGTCATGGAACCGTATGATATACACAAAAGAACAGCGGATCCGCCGCAGGTCAAAACAAAGCCTCCGGGCTATGAACTATTTGATGAATGCGCGGTTGGAATCGCACTCTTACCGGGACGAATCCATGCTGTTGTCATGGATCGTTCGGGGCGTGTGCGCGAAGAACGTTCCCGCGTCATCACCAGTGACTCCGACAAAGTCGTCACCACCATCAATAAGCTAGGTGAAGAACTTGTCCAAAGCGCTGAACCATATGGGGCGATCAGGGGAATTGGCCTGAGTATCGACGGGAGAGTGACCCGTCAGCGCACCTGTGTTCTGGAAGCTTTGGGCTGGGATCATTTCCCACTCCTCCAATACATCACCGTTGATGCGCGGCTTCCTCTATCGATCATTACAAACCTTGAAGGCTTGGCAACCTACGAAATCGCCTATGGGGTTGGGCGGAGGATGGATGATTTCCTTGTCGCTCAAATTGCAGAAAAGGTTGCGTTCGTTGAGGTCGAGGGCGGAAAACTCATTACAGATCCCACCGGGAAATACGAACGAGTCCTCCACCTTCCTATCGCGGGGAGTAATGGTGTGTGCTCGCTGGGACACATGGGGTGCGCCAGCGGCGCGCTGATCCCCTCGGCTGTTCTTGCTCGTGCTCGAGGCGCACGCCTCGATGAAGGGAAAGACGACAGGCCGCGCGACATAGAAGAACTCATCACCATGGCCCGCACCGGAGACTTCGTCTGCCGGCGAGTTGTCATGGAATTCGCCCGCAACCTTGCGGTTTTCTTGCAAGGACTCAGCTACATTACGCAAAAGGAGCGCATTGTCCTTGACGGAAGCGGGGTGCGAATCCTCGCCTCGGACTGGGCGGTGCTCTTCGAAGATGAACTCTTCTCTTTTTCTTCAAATGGAGTTGTCGCTCCGACTGTCGTCCACCGCTCAAACGCAGACAGTCGTTGGGCGTGCGGTGCGGCAGCGCATCTGTTTGCAACCGTTGGGGGTCCCAGGAACCTGCGGGTGATCAACCGGAATGGGGATATTCAAGGCACTGAGGTCGTACACCACCAGCGCGAGCACTACGCCTCTCTAGTTGCCTTGTAACGAGGCGTTGAGGGCCGGCAAAATAATCACGGGACTGCGAGTAGCGCGCAGTCCCGTCATTGTGTGTCGTAGAGCCTAAGCGTGGAGCCTCAGCTCAAACGACTACTGTGCCTGAACGACAGGCAGAACAGACCAGGGGAAGTTAATCCACAAATCGGTGTAGTGCCACACGAAATCCGGATCGATGATTGACACCGGCTTCTTGTAGATCACCGCGGAGCGTGCTTCGACCTTTGCGTGCGCCTGACCATCCAAGCTCAAACCGCGCTTTTCAATAAGCTCCATGACCTTCTTGAGGGTCTTACCCGAATCAGCAACGTCATCGACAACAAGGACCTTCTTGCCATCCATCGCGGAGACATCCATCAGCGGGGGAAGAACCTGCGGCTCATCCAAGGTTTCGCCCAGACCCGTGTAGAACTCCAGGTTCATGGTGCCGATTGCCTTCACACCCAGTGCATAGGAAAGCGCGCCGGCCGGAATCAGGCCGCCGCGCGCGATTGCAACAATAAGGTCGGGCATCCACCCGGAATTGACGATCTGCTGGGCAAGTTCGCGCGAAGCATCGCCAAACTGTTGCCAGCTCAGGTTTTCGCGGTTCTCACCGGTATTGGTAGTTGCGCCGTCGTCGAAGGGGGTGGAAGCAGTCATGCGATGAGTCCTTTGAATGGGATCAAAAAGATCGGGTGAATGGACATATGTTAACGCGTGCGCTTCTTGAGCGCACGTAGCTGGCGAGCGTACTGCCCACCCGGCTCACGCGCCTGGCCGTTAAAAGACCACTGGAAAATCCGCGAGGGATCGAAAGTGCGCGAACATGCGCCACAGGAAGTGACCCTGCGGGGCATGGAATACAACTCCCGAACAGCCCCACACACGGGACACACTCCCCTCCACGCGGGGCGAGGTGCAGGCAATCCTCCTGAAAGACGCGCACGATCGGGCGAACCTAACTCGCGGGCTTTCGCCTGCCACACCTCGTCGTGATTGTGACTGGATCCCACAAGGGCGTGGGCGATCTCGTGGAGAATGACTCCGCGAACTGTTGGCGCGTCATACAGGGTGGTCAGCGGCCCAGAGAGGGTGATTTCCTTGCGGGAATGGACGCATGAACCTGCTCGCCTGCGTGCACGATCAAAACGAAAAGACCACTCACTCAAGCCGTGCTGGTTCATCAGCTCGCGCGCCATCTGTTGGGCGTCTTCACGTTCCACGCCTCCCCCTAGATGGCCTCGTGAAGGCGATCGATCGCGGCGAGCATGCGCTGCGGGGAAATCTTGCGTGCGGTTCCAAGTTCTTGAGCGAAGAGGGACACGCGCAATTCCTCGCGCATCCATAGGAGTTCTTCGAATGCGGCCTCGTGGCGCCCATCGAAGGGACGCGTATCCATGAGCTCGCGCAACTCCTCAACTTCCTCGTCAATCTGGGACAAGGCCGCGCGCGATTTCTCGTCGCGAGAAACATCTGCGGGCGAGCGCAGAGCCTTGCGCAGCCGCACGGATTGCGCCTGAATGTAGCGAGGAAGGTTCAGCAGTCGCTCCAGCGGCGTTGCGGCAATGAAACCGTCAAAAACCAGTGAGGACGCGATCGCTTGAACGTCACTGCGCAGGCTCGCATACGCGGGGCCGCTGGCCTCGGCAAGGTGGTCTTGCAGCTGTGCCCAAGATTCCATCGCGCGGACAACTACTTCGATGATCGAGTAGACCTGGTCCTCGTGGCGGTCGCGAATACGCGTGGAAAGATCCTCGAAGGCCGAGGCATCGCGGATCGCCCACAGCCCGCGGTCTCCCGCAAGGGTGTCGCTCAGAGCGCGCACGCTTGCCAATTGCGCATCGGCGATGAGCGCCTCGGTGCTCGGGTACGGCGTGGAGGTGAGCATGAGGGCTTCGCGTCCCGTCCAGCGGGTGGATACGCGCTTTGTGGACAGGCGAATCGCGCGCAGGACAAGGTTCGCAATACCCATACGGTGTTCGCTTCGCGCCTGAGAGGCATTCGCCATGACGCGTACTCCGGCGAGCGGATTATCGCGATCCCCTTGGGGGACGAGCGCCGGGAAAGCGCGGATGAGCAAGCCCTGTGCGCGCGATTCAACTGATTGCGGAAGTGGTGCGCTGGGGAAGGCCTCAAGATTATCCGCGAAGAGTTCCCCTTCGCCGCTTTCCATCGCCGAGGCCGCGCCTGCAGGTGCTGTCAAGCCTGCGTTGGATGCGGGCGGATGGGCGCCGGTTGCGGTTTCTACTTCGGTCGGCACCGCGCCTGCCTGCGGCTCCCCCTGAGTCTGAGCTGTTTTCGCAGAGCGTTTCTGGGCCTCGCTCAGGGCTTGGCGAACAGCGGTGCGCAAGGCACGATCGGTTGCTCCAGCAAGGGTGCGCTTGAGGTAGCCAAGGTCCTTACCACTTCCCAACTCGCGGCCGTCGTGATCGTGAACGACGAAAGTCATCCGCAAGTGATCGGGAAGAGAATCCTCCATCGCGCGCAGATCCGAATCACTGAGGTCAACTCCGCGCAATTCTCGCAGCGCCCGCGTGAATAGTTCGTTGAACGAGGCCGATTGTGCAGTACGTGCGGTGCCGTGTTCAGAAGAAGTAGCCGCGGCTTCGGCAGTGTCGCTTGGAACTGCCGATTCAGGAGAGTGCTTTGCAGGAGTTTGCGCAGTCCCCGCACTCTTGCGCGTGCTTCGCGCTTGCCCGGTTCGCTCGCCCCACGCAGCCAAACGCCCCAAAGCTGCGCTCAAAGACGCGGGGTCTTCCTCTTGAGCCTGCTGCTGCGTAGGCTGCGCTTTCTTTGGCGCAGGGGCATTGAGGTCGACGCGGCCACGACGCACGTCCTCGATCCACGCTGCCACAGTCTTTGCGACCTCGGGAGCCGGGGCAAGTAGGCGACGCTTTGCCTTGGGGAGCGCGCGGATCGCCTCGGTGATGAGTTCTTCACGCATCCCGGGCACCAACCAATCAGTCCCCTCATCGCTCACGCGCCCCAGGGCCTCGATCGGGATCGACATGGAGACTCCATCGCGCGGGGAACCCGGGTGGAACTCGTAGGACAGGGGAAGACGCAGCTCGCCCTGCGCCCAGTGATCGGGGAAGCCATCGCCGGTTTGGCCGAGGCCTCGGGGAAGAAGAAGCTCGGGAGGGTAGTCCAAAAGCTTGGGATCCGTGCGCTTCTTGTCCTTCCACCAACGGTTGAAGTGCCCGGTGGAAATAATCGACGCCGGAAGAATGTCGTCAAAGAACCTTTCAAGCGCCATTTCATCGGCGACGAGGCCGTGGGTGCGGCTCCTGCGTTCCGTTTCGCGTGCACGCTCGATCGCCTCGTCGTTGCGCCGTTGGAAGGCGTGGCGCTCACGCCACTGACCTTGAACAAGGGCATGGCGGATGAACATCTCACGGGCAAGCTCAGCCGCAGTGACAGGGGTGCTGAGGGCCGCTGCGAAGGGGGAGTCACTGGGCATTGCACCACGAATTGAACCCAGGGGAGTGGCCCCCAGGCGTCCGAGAAGAACCGGACGATCCGCGATTAAGGTCAAGCCGTAGAGCATGACTTTTTCTTGGACGTAGGCTGCGCCTCGCGAGGAATTCCAGGTCGGCTCGGAATAGACGCGAGTGAGGAGATCCTTGGCAAGGGGCTCGACCCATTCGGGGCGAATCCGTGCCACCGTTCGCGCGAAAAGCCGTGAGGTTTCAACGAGTTCGGCCGTCATCACCCAATCGGGGTGACCGGTGATTCCAGAACCCGGCCAGATCGTGAAGTGGGTTCCGCGGCTCCCCGTGTAATCGCGAGTCACCGGGTCCCAGGCTCCTAGGCTGGATAAGAGCCCGACAAGAATCGAGCGGTGAATGTCATCCGTATCAACCGCGCTTGTCGATCGTGTATAGGAGACGGCGGCACGCGCGGCTGCGTCGGCGATTCCCGCGCGCGAGGCCTCGTTAACAACATCCTCGGCCGAAGGAATGCCGAGGGGCTCGGTGTGGATGCCGATAGTGCGGGCCATATCGCGTAGTTGGTGGGCAATGTCGCGCCACTCGCGGAAGCGTAGGTAGTGAATGAATTCGGCGCGGCACATGCGCCTAAAGGCCGTGCCTGACAAGTCGCGCTGTTGGATGTGGAGGTAGCGCCAGAGGTTGAGGTAGGTGAGGAAGTCCGAGTGTGGATCGGTGAAACGCGCGTGTGCGGTGTCTGCGGACTCCTGGTGGTCCAGAGGTCGTTCGCGAACGTCTTGAATCGATAGAGCCGCGACGATGATGAGAATTTCCGATGCGCAGCCCGCATCCTTGCCCGCAAGCAACATGCGTCCCAGACGCGGGTCAATGGGAAGACGAGCAAGATCACGGCCAATAGGCGTGAGCTCAAAACCACTTTGCGAACTCGAAGAATTCTCCAAAGCACGAAGTGCCCCAATTTCGACGAGCAGATTGATGCCGTCGCGAATAGCGCGCGAATCAGGAGCATCGACGAAGGGGAAGGAAGCCACATCACCCAAGCCCAAGGCACTCATCTGTAAAATGACGGACGCAAGCGAGGTGCGCAGGATTTCCGGCTCGGTAAAAGGCGGCCTCGACGCATAGTTTTCCGCGGAATACAGTCGAATTGCAATGCCGTCTGCCACACGCCCACAGCGTCCCGAACGCTGGTTTGCGCTTGCTTGCGAGACTTCTTCAATGGGGAGGCGCTGCACCTTCGTCTTGTTGGAATAGCGCGAAATACGCGCCAAACCCGGGTCAATGACGTAGCGGATTCCCGGAACCGTCAGAGAGGTTTCGGCAACGTTCGTTGCCAGGACGACGCGGCGGTGAGAGTGCGCCTCAAAAATTCGATGCTGCTCTGCCGAACTCAGACGTGCAAACAGGGGAAGGATCTCGATATCCGCCGGATTCTTCGAGCGCGACATGTCACGCGGTGCACGGTTGCCGAGGTGGTCGTGAAGGGCCTGCTCAACATCGCGGATATCGCGCTCGCCGGGCAGGAAAACCAAGATATCCCCGGGGCCTTCGGTGCACAGTTCATCAACCGCGTGGCAGATTGCCGTCTCAAGGTCGATCTCGACCCCTGCACCGTAGCCCTCCACAGCGAGAGGATCATCCGCGTCCTCTAAAACCAGTTGTTCGACGCCGCTGCCGGCCAGGATTTCTTCCCCAGTTGCCGAGGCCGTGGGGGAGAGGAGCGCGTTCGTGTCCTTCCCGGAAGTCGAGGAGTACGACGATGGCGTATCAGCGGCAAGCGGGCGATAGCGAATCTCAACAGGAAAGGTGCGTCCCGAAACCTCGATGACCGGGGCTGCCTGGAGCAGCGTACCCTCTCCGATCGGGCCATCCCAGGAGCCAAAGTGCTGGGCAAAACGATCCGAATCGATTGTTGCCGAGGTGATGATGACCTTGAGATCAGGGCGCATAGGGAGCAGCCGCGCAAGGTAACCCAAGATAAAGTCAATGTTGAGGCTGCGTTCGTGGGCCTCGTCAATGATCAAGGTATCGTAGCGGCGCAGCATCGGATCTGACTGGATTTCCGCCAAAAGAATGCCGTCCGTCATCAGCTTGACGAGGGTCGTGGGGCCGACCTCGTCGGTGAAACGCACCTGATAGCCAACGACCTCGCCGGCTTGTTTACCGACCTTTTGCCCCAGTTCCGAGGCGATTCTTTCCGCGACAGAGCGCGCGGCGATACGCCGAGGCTGGGTGTGGCCGATCATCCCGGCGATTCCGCGGCCCAATTCCAAGCAAATCTTGGGGATCTGCGTCGTCTTCCCCGAACCGGTCTCACCCGAAATAATGACAACCTGATGCTCGCGGATGGCCTGGGCGATTTCATCGCGCCTAGCGCTGACGGGAAGATCCGGGAAAGAAATGACCGGAAGCGCAGCGGCCCGAGCGGCAAGCTGTTCGGGCGTGAAAGGACGAAAAGGCGCGGGCGCATGGGCCAGACGGCCCCTGCGTGAGTGTGAGCGCCGACGTCTGGGCTGCTGGGAAGAGGACACCCCTTCAGAGTATCGAAGAACGCCTAGGCCAGCTGGGTGTGTGCGTTACTGGCGAAATTCTCCGCTGGGCTCAGCCCACAGCTGTGCCCACTCCAGCGCGGCCTCGCGCAGGATTTCAGGATGCTCGCCCGCACCAAAGGAGGTTTCGTGGATCAATTCCACGCGCGAGCCATCGGGAAGGCGAAGGAAGGCGTCGCGAGTAAGGTCCACGAGGTCTAGCTCGATATCGTCAGCATCGTGGAGGATCAGGACGGGAGCTCCCGAAGGATCGATGATGCCCGGGTCAACCATCGACAGGTCCGCAAGTGTCTGCTTGGAAATGACGAAAGACTCACGGGGGCCCTCAGAGTCGTCGGGGATCCATGTGCGGCCCGTGTGCTCCAATTCGTCCAGCTGATTGCTGGAGAAAATCGCGCTCCAATCGTAGGAAAGGGGGCCCAGGACAGGTGCCGATAAGAAGAGCGCGGTCGCGTGGCTCAGACGCGCCGCAAGTGCGGTCACCGAGCCGAAAGAGTGGCCGTGAATGAGCTGGTTAGTGAAGCCCTGATCCGCAAGCCAGCCCGATGCTGCCTGGAGGTCTTCGATCTGGGACTCGCGAGAAATCACCTCATCATCAGAAAGGCCGTGCCCCGAATAATCGAATTGCAAAGTCGCGTAGCCCGCCTTGCGGTAGGCGCGCGCGAGATCGTCAAAATGGCCGCCGGAATGACGGTCTGCAAGGAAAGAGTGAGAAAACAGGACAACGGCGTCCCGAGAATCTACAGGCTGAACGAAAGTTCCCGACAGTGTGATCCCACGGGGAGTGTTCATACGTACTTCGCTCATGACTCCACCGTATCGGTTTCTTCTCGGATGCGAAATACCTCATCTCACAACGTGCGAAAAGGTAAACAAGTAGCGAATAGCTTTCGCCACCCACTAGGCTGGTTTCTATTCCAGACTCACATCGCACGACGGTGCGTTTAAGCGCCCGCGTTGAAAGAAAGGCGTCTCGTGGGAACGAAAATGGGAATCGCCGTCGGTTTCGGTATCGGCTACGTCCTAGGAACTCGAGCAGGCCGCGAACAATACGAAAGAATCTGCCATTTCGCCGCGAAAGTGCGCCGTTTCCCCGTGGTCGCACGTCCGCTAGACGCAGCCGGTGAAAAGGTCTCTTCCCTCGTGCGCACCCAGGGAGAGAAGGTCACCGATAAGGTCGCCGATGCCGTCAAGGAACGTCTCTTCCGGATGCCGGCCCAGGCCTCGGAAGACGACGAAGACCTACCGACCTACGCGGACTGAGCGAAAACACGCTGTCGAACAATGACTGAATCCCTCAACACGGCAACTGAGCCCACGCGCGCACAAATCCGCCGCTGGAGGCGCTATCTGGCCGAAGAACGCATGGAGGCACGCACCTATCGCGCGCTCGCGGAACAGCGAACCGGCGAGGAACGCCAAGTGCTTTTGGGCCTCGCCGAGGCAGAAGGGCGCCACGAAGAATACTGGCTCTCTTTGCTGGGCGAACATGCGCTTCCAGCGCCCCACCCGCCGCTGCGTACCCGCATCTCGGCAATGCTCGCCTACATGTTTGGAACGATTTTCGTCCTGGCCATGGCCCAGCGCACCGAACAGCGATCCTCCTATGAGGATGACGATGATGCTCCCGCACAAATGGCAGCCGATGAACGAATTCACGGTGAAGTTGTACGCTCGCTGGCTGAGCGTTCGCGCCAAACTCTGGCTGGGACCTTCCGCGCGGCAGTCTTTGGCATCAACGACGGTCTGGTCTCCAACCTTGCGTTGATTCTGGGCGTTGTCGGTGCGGGTATGAGTACCTCGAATATTTTGACGACCGGTATTGCGGGCCTTCTCGCAGGCGCGCTGTCGATGGCCGCCGGCGAGTGGGTGAGTGTGCGCTCGCAGCGTGAACTCCTTGACGCCTCCATTCCTGATCCCGAGGCCGATCGTTCCCTTCCCTCCCTCGACGTTGACGCGAACGAGTTGGCCCTGCTTTTCCGCGCGCGTGGTGAGGATGCGGAGCACGCTGATGCGCATGCCGCTGAGGTTTTCCGTCAGCTTGCCGAGGCCGAGGGGCGCGTGGGCGAAGACGCCGAGGACACGTACGCTATGCGTCGCCCGATCTTCGCCTCGCAAAATGAGCAGAACGCGGGGGCAAGCGAAGAAGTCGGAACCCCCATTCGGGCCGCGGCCTCGTCGTTTATTTGTTTCGCGACCGGTGCTCTCTTGCCGCTCATCCCTTACATTCTTGGCCTGAACGGAATGCTCGCAGCGGGGGTTGCGGTTGGACTTGTCGGCTTTGCGCTCATGTTCACCGGTGGAATCGTCGGTGTCCTTTCGGGACGGCCGCCCGCACCTCGAGCACTGCGCCAACTTCTCATCGGTTTTGGCGCGGCTGGTGCGACTTTCGCCCTTGGATTGCTTTTTGAGACGAGCGTGGCCTAGGTAGCTTCACCTGGGGCGGGCGGAACTGAGCATGTCCGGGATACTGGGCTTGGCCTCGGCGCTCAATCTTGGGTTCTGAGATCACCCCCGTCGCTCCTTGGAATCTCTTGAGAAGTGGATGACAATAGGGACCGTGCTCGATACCCTCAATCAGACCTTGCCGGATCTCTTCCGCGCCATCGATCTTCTTGGCGTGCTGCTCAACGGGATTCTCGGCGGACGCATTGCGCGTATCAAGCGCTTTGATGCCGTGGGCTTCATGGTTCTGGCAATCATGTGCGCGCTCGCGGGAGGCATGCTCCGTGACATCATGCTCGATCAAGGCCCGCCCGTTGCCCTGACCGATCCCTTCTACTTGGGAACCGCGCTTGTCGGTGCGCTTGTCGCCATGCTCTGGCGCCTGGACTCGCGTTTTTGGCGGATCGCCCTGGTCCTGGCTGATGGCACGGTTTTGGGGTGCTGGGCAGCTACGGGTGCACTGAAGACGATTAATGCTGGGCTCGGTGTCGGACCGGCAATTTTGCTGGGAATTATGACTGCTGTGGGCGGCGGAATGATCCGCGATATCTCGGCTGGAATGGTTCCGCAGGTCTTTGGCGGGAACAATCTCTATGCAACACCGGCCTTCGTCTCTGCCGCGATCATGGCCGCTTTCGGGCAGTCGGGTCTGGAGCAGATCGGCATGTTGATTGCGACAATCGTGGGATCAAGTTTCACGGTTCTTGCACATTGGAGAAAATGGCAGCTTCCGTCGCATAATGACTGGACACTGACAATGACGGCAACGCAGCTTCGTGCACTGTTGCGCTTGCGTTCCGTCGATCATGAAGATGCACAGAAAATTATTGAGGAACGTTCGGATCAATGAGCAATGAGGCACGTACATCGATAACAAATACACAGGCAGCAGCCACAACTGCACAGGGCCAAGCGCCGGTTCTTGGCGGAAACAAGTCCGGCTCGAAGAAGTTTAAGTCCTTCCACCTGCAGATGATGGCGCTGGGTAGCGCGATCGGCGCCGGGTTCTTTGTGGGCACCGGCGTTGCCGTTGCCGAGGCCGGTCCCGCAGTGCTGATCTCCTATATCCTTGCTGCGCTGATCGTTGTTGCCGTGATGTATTCCCTCGCCGAGCTCGCTGCTGCGATTCCTTCCTCTGGTTCGTTCTCAACCTACGCGGAAGCTGGGATTGGACGCTGGGCTGGTTTCACTTCCGGCTGGCTCTACTGGGTCATGCTCATCATGGTGCTGGGATTGGAAATGACCGGCGCCGCGCAGATTTTCACCCACTGGTTCCCGGGCGTTGCTCAGTGGGTCGTGACCTTGGTGATTGTCATTGTTCTGGGCGGGATTAACCTGCTGGCTGCCGGACACTTCGGAGCTGTCGAGGCGGGTCTTGCGGCCTTGAAGGTCCTGGCGATTGTGGCTTTCTTGGCTATCGGTCTGTTCATGCTCATCGGTTTCATCCCGGGGCGTACGCAGGGCTTGCACGAGGCCTTTGTCGGAAACGGTGGCTTTGCGCCCGCGGGCATTTCCGGAATCGCCGTCGGGCTCCTCGCGATCATCACCTCCTTTGGTGGCCTCGAAATCGTCACCATTGCCGCTGCCGAGGCCGATGACGCACGGCGCGCAATGTCGAAGGCAATCCGCTCAGTCATTTGGCGCATTCTGGTCTTCTACGTTGGTTCAGTGACCCTCCTGATTTGCCTGCTTCCGTGGAACTCCGTGGAAATGAGCAAGCGCCCCTTCGCGGCCGTCCTCGAAATGGCGCACTTCCCGGGGGTCGGCGTCATCATGGATATCATCATCTTCACTGCGCTGGTCAGTGCCTTCTCGGCAAATATCTACGCTTCTTCCCGTATCGCCTACTCCCTTGCTTCTCGTGGCATGGGTCCGCGTTGGCTTCTCGGATCGAAGGTGGAAGAAGCCACGCACACTGACGAAGGTGCCATTGAAGTTGCTGCTCTACACGGCGATATTGAGCATGGTCGCACTCCCCGGAACGCGGTTGCGGTCTCGGTTGTGTTGTCCCTGATCTCGGTCGCCCTCAACTGGCTCTTGCCTGCCGTGATTTTGCAGATTCTGCTCAATGCGGTTGGAATGGTCTTGCTCATCGTGTGGATCATGATCGTCATTGCGCAGATCCGCCTGCACCCGTCTTTGGAAGCGCAGGGAGCTCTTTCGCTGCGCGTTCCGGGATGGCCGTGGGTTCCGAGGCTGTCGCTGCTTGGCCTCTTTGCGCTTATTGTCCTCATGCTCTTTAACGCTTCGGGACGTGCACAGCTGCTTGCGATGGGCTCGCTGACGCTGCTTTTGGTCTGTATTTACTTCGTGGACGAGAAGCTGCGTGAGCGGAAAGCTGTGTGAGCGGATAGCGAGTCGCGCATAGATCGGCTGATGTGCGGCCTGAATGCCTGAGCATCTGGATGCCTGGGCGTCTAGGCGCCGGAACGTCTGGGCGTTCGAACAGCATAGAAGTGCACTGGGAAGCCCGTCTCCTTCCAGGGAGGCGGGCTTCTTTTTATCCACAGGGTGTAGGTCCTTTCGGCGTTTTCCACAGATCTGGGTGCTGTAGCGGGAAATGATGACTCCTTGCGGCATAGTGTGAGGGAGGCATGGATGTTGTTTCCCTTAGGGTGTTGGTAGTTCTCAGGAAAGTCGGGAGGTGAGGAAGATGAAACGCACACACAGAGGGCGTCTGATCATTGTGTTCAGTGTCTTCCTCGCCGCTTTTGCGCTGCTGCTGGGATTCTGGTGGCGCGCCTCGGGGTCCACCCATGCAACGGGACCGGCGGATGTGACCTTGGGGAGCGCTGATGATAGTCGCCGCGCGCTTGAAGAACTGCGCGTCATTGAGAAAGGGTCAGAATCAGTCCCGCAATATTCTCGAGATCAATTCGGTCAGCGCTGGGCTGACGTGGACCGCAATGGTTGTGACACCAGAAACGACGTGTTGAAACGGGACCTGCGTGATCTTCAGATGAAGCGAAGCTCACCGCAGTGCGTTGTTGTGTCGGGGGTTTTAAACGATCCCTATACCGGGCGCCAGATCGAATTCCAACGAGGCGAGGATTCCTCCGAGGCCGTCCAGATTGATCACGTTGTTGCCCTTGCGAACGCCTGGAAGAGCGGGGCATGGCAGTGGGATGCAGCGCGGCGTCAAGACTTCGCTAACGATCCATTCAACCTGCTGGCTGTTGATGGGGCGGCGAATCAAGATAAAGGCGCGAGCAGTGCCGATCAGTGGTTGCCGTCCAACAGTGCATACCAATGCGCCTACGTCCAGAGGCAGATTGCAGTGAAAGCTTCATGGGGATTGGGGGTGACCCGGGCAGAAAAGAAAGCAATGACATCGGTTTTGGAACGGTGCCAGTAAGGGAACTTGGTGGGGACCCTGGTTTCTCCGTGTCTTCCTCGAGCAACAAAAACACCAACTTTCCCGTACCATCAGGCCGAAAAGTCAACACTTCAGCAACACGTAGTGTCCACCCTCCAAGTTGGTCGCCACCAACTTCAATACCGACTTTCCCGCAGCACTACACCAAAAAGTCCCCACATAACCAACACGCTTTATCCTTTAACCCGCGTCGGCGCGTTCGAAAGCGGGTAAAGCAAAGCCCCGACCGGTGGGACGCACCGAGCGGGGCCGCTTGCGCGCTCGAAGGGACTCGAACCCCCAACCTTCTGATCCGTAGTCAGATGCTCTATCCATTGAGCTACGAGCGCAAAGCCGATTGATTGGCCGAGAAATAGTTTAAGCACAAGCTGCTCTGACAAGCAAACTCACAAATGCGTCATCAATCACATCCCCTGGTTTTCTGCTTCCCTGTGCCACGGAATTACCGCGCGATATCACGGAAGGAGGTGTGGCCTCGTCAACCAAAGAAATAGCAACGCGAATGGAGGGAACTTTCATTTGCTGGTCAAAATGAGTAAAAATGAAGAGGTCCATTTTTGAGTGACGTGCAGGAGCACAGCCATGGCAAATAGCCAGCCAAAAATGTCCACCATCCACATCGACCCCGTCAATGCAGTCCCTTCTTTCCCCAAGCTCACAATCCTTGGTTTTCAACATGTCCTCGCGTTTTACGCCGGGGCAGTCGTTGTTCCGCTGGTTATTGCCACCGGATTGGGACTCGATTCGGCAACCACTGTTCACCTGATCAACGCGGACCTCTTCACCTGTGGTATCGCCTCGATCATTCAATCTGCAGGACTCGGACCCAAGATCGGTGTCCGCCTGCCGCTCCTTCAAGGAGTCACTTTCACTGCAGTCTCGCCCCTGATTGCTGTCGGTCTGGCGGCAGGCGGCGGAACTCAAGGCCTCGCAACAATGTATGGCTCCATCATTGTTGCCGGTATTGCAACCTTCCTTGCTGCGCCCTTCTTCGCGAAACTGCTGCGTTTCTTCCCGCCTGTTGTCACTGGTGCTTTGCTGACCGTCATGGGCACAACCCTTCTCTCGGTCGCGGCAAATGACATTGTCGCCTGGGGAAGTGCAGCGGCAAAGGTTGGCGCGGACCCCATTCCAGGAACCTTGCGAGGCCTCGCATACGCACTGGGAACCCTTGCAGTCATCGTCATCATTCAGCGTATTTTCTCCGGCTTCATGGCGACTATCGCGGTCCTTCTTGGCTTGGTCGGAGGAACCCTTGTTGCGTGGCTCCTTGGAGACGCAAACTTCTCGGCTGTGGGGGAGGCGGCACCGGTGGGTGTCACCACCCCCTTCTTCTTTGGAATTCCGAAGTTCTCTGTCGCTGCGATCATCTCAATGCTGATCGTCATGGCGATTACGGCGGTCGAGACCACGGGCGACGTTTTCGCCACGGGTGAGGTTGTTGGAAAGCGCATTACTCCCGCGCATATCGCTAATGCCCTGCGTGCCGATGGCCTTTCTACCGCTCTGGGCGGTGTCTTGAACTCCTTCCCCTACACCTGCTTCGCTCAAAACGTTGGTCTGGTGCGTCTGACTCGAGTGAAGTCCCGTTGGGTCGTCACCGCGGCCGGTGTCATCATGATCATCTTGGGTGTACTCCCCAAGGCTGGAGCCGTCGTAGCGTCGATTCCCAAGCCGGTGATCGGTGGCGCTTCCTTGGCGATGTTCGCTGCCGTTGCGGTTGTTGGTATTCAGACTCTGTCCACGGTTGATATGCGCGATAACCGTAATTCGGTGATCGTGTCGACCTCAATCGGTCTGGGCCTGCTGGTGACCTTGAAGCCGGACTTAGCAGGATATGTGCCTTCGTGGGCGCAGATTCTGTTCGGATCCGGTGTGACTATCGGTTCGATCTGCGCGATCATCCTCAACATCATCTTCTTCCACATTGGTCGCAAGCCAGCTCCCGCGGTGTCGATGCTCGATGGTCGTCCGCTGGACTTGGACGCAGTCAATAGCTTGGGCGAAGAGAAGTTCGTTCGCGTGTTTGAGCCAATGTTCTCAGGCGTCACGTGGCCACTAGAGCGAGCATGGGCCCGCGCGCCTTTCGCTAACGTGTCAGAGTTGCGTTACGCCTTCCAAGACGCCGTTGCTCAGGCAAGCCCCGAGGAACAGGAATCACTGATTGCCGGCTACACCGATATCGTTGACCTCCTGTTGTCCGACGAGGCCGATGAGCAGGCTTTGGTGGACACCGGTTCCACCTTGCTGGGTGACTTTGACCCTGCGAAGCAAGAAGAGCTTCGCGTCTTGGGTAAGGCCTACCGCGAACGCTTCAATCGTCCGATGATCGTCTGTGTTTCACGCATTGATTCAGCGGATCAATTGTTGGCTGATGGTTGGCGCCGTGTTGAGAGCTCGGACTTGCGCGAAATGCGTGTGACCCTCAACGAGGTCATTGAGATCGCGGATAACCGTTTCGAAGCCATGGTCGCGGATGCGAATCCGATCCACTCCGCGTGGATGCGCTCTTTCGACCAGCTCGACTGAGAAGCTTTTCAGGCAGCGGCTCATGCCGCCGCTTCTTGGCTAAGGCCGTGTGCCCCTGGGTGCTGCCGCACCCAGGGGCACAGTCGTACCTGTACGGTCCCCAGGGCACGGGGTTGTCGGCGCGCGTTGCCCGGTGCGGCCTCGTTCCCGCGCTCTCTTCTTCTTCCTCCTCCCTCCCTCCTGGTTTAGCTCATTCATTCCGGGCCTATTGCTGTTCTAAGGCGGTAGGTGAGCGAGCTAAACCAGGAATGAGAGAGCTAACGGGGGAAGGGGAGAGCTAAAGCATGACTGCGCGATCTAAGCCGCGGTGCGCGCACTGTTAAGACCGCAGGTTGGGCAGCACAAAGCGAACTCGCAAAAGCACGCCCCTGGAGACATAACGATAAAACACACAAAAAGGGCCGGGCCCCGACTTTCGTCGAGGCCCGGCCCGAGCTTTGCGGTTAGAACCGCACTCGCGTCATGCGATCAGTTGCGACGCTTGCGAGCGGTGCCAAGGACACCCACACCAGCGGTCAGCAACATGGCCGTGAGGATCGCGATCCACTGTGCATCCGAACCGGTCTTCGCCAGGATCGACTTCGCAGGCTGCGAAGGCGTCGGGATCAAGGTGACCGGGAAGTCAATATCCAAGTTGACCTCGCCCTCCGTCACGCTAACGGACTGAGCGGTCGACGCGGCCTCGTAACCGGAAGGAACCTCGATCGACACGGTGTAGGTGCCGGGGAGGACTCCCTCGAAGCGGTAGCGACCATCGGAGTCGGTCGTCGTACGCGCGACCTCGGTGCCGGAAGCATCCTTGAGGATCACGGTCACGCCGGGAACTCCGGGCTCACCATTGTCAACGCCGTTGTGATCCTGATCGTTCCACACGCGGTCGCCGATCGTTGCCGGCTTGACGAAGCCAAAGTCAACGCCCTGGACCGAGGAATCGGTGATGGTCACCGGTGCCTGGGTTGCGCCGCGTCCGGTGTAGGCCTGGGTGTTGGTCAGACCGGCCAAGACGCCCGTGTTCGGATCAACGATCGAGACACGGTAGGTGCCCACTCCGAGGCCAACAAACTGGTAGTTGCCATCGGCATCGGTCACGGTCGTCATGGGGTTGCCATCGTGATTGAGGACGGGGTTGCCATCGCCATCGAGCAGGGCGACAGTCACGCCGGCGAAACGCTCTTCGGTCGAGCTCTTGGAGAAGCTTGCATCGGAGTCACGGTAGATCGTGCCACCGAGGTTGTAGCCGCCCTTGAAGGACGCCGAGGACTCGTTGTTCGTAGGGTTGTCGCCCGCCTGATCCTGGTGGGAGACACGCGCGACGTTCGTGACGAGCGCGCCCGCACCTTCACCGGTGATCTCGACGGTGATTTCGATGGATTGATCATCACCCTTGGCGATGGTCTCTCCGGACAGGTTCCACACGCCGGCGGTCGCATCGTAGGTGCCGTCGCCTTCAGCCTTGACGAACTTAACGCCCGCCGGGAGCTTGTCGGAGACGGTGACACCGGTTGCCACGCCCGGACCATTGTTGGACAGGGTCAGGGTGTAGGTGACCTTCTTACCGGGGGTGAACTCGAAGGTTTCCTGATCGACCTCGTCCGGATCGGTGATCGCCTTCTTGATGGCGGTGTCAGCCGAGATTCCGAAGCCCCAGTCCTGATCAAGGTTCTGGTTCTTCTCGCCCGTCAGAGTCAGGTTAGCCGTGAGCTTCATGGCGGTTGCGAAGGCGGTGGAATCAGCCTTGGTTGCATCACTGACCACGGTCTTGTTCTCAACATCTCCAGCAGGGGAGTGGGTGAGAACGTCGAGCAGCGGTTCGGCGGTCTGGAGAGTCTGAGGATCGATACTCACCTTGTAGTCGCCGGGCAGCAGGTTCTCGAACTTGTACTTGCCATCCGCATCGGTCGTGGTCTCGTAGGTGCGGGTGATTCCACCCGGGCCGGTCCAGGTCAAAGTGACCTTCACGCCGGGCAGCACCTTGTCGCCAGCGTCGGGGGCATTGCCACCATTCTGGTTGACGTCGAGGAACAGCTGATCGCCGATGACACCGGTACCAACGGCACCGAAGTCAATCGTTTCATCCGTCTGATCCTGAGCCAGGGTGACCGAGGCCGTAGCTCCGTTGGAGTCGAGAGCGCGGTCGGTTCCGGCATCCGAGGTTGTGGCCTCGTAGCCTGCAGGTGCCTGGAAGGACACCTTGTAGTCGCCGGGCAGCAGGTTCTCGAACTTGTACTTGCCATTCGCGTCGCTTGTCTTCGCTGTCACGGCATTGCCAGAGGCATCGGTCACGGCGGAGCCGTCCGCGTAGGTCAGGGTGACCGTCACGCCGGGCAGAGCCGGTTCGTCGGTATCCTGAATGCCATCGCGGTTGACGTCCATCCAGGTGTAGTCACCCAGCGAAGCGGGCTTGACGAAGCCGAAGTTCACGTCGATAACGGAACCGGTTTCAGCCTTGATCGTCACTTCAGCGCTGGTCTTGTAGCGACCCGTGTAGGCCTCGAGAGGCTTGGTGCCTGCGAGAGGACCAGAGGTCGGGTTAACAACATCCACCTTGTATTCACCCAGGGGAAGACCCGCGAAGGAGTACTTGCCGTCAGCGTCGGTCACAGCGGTTACAGGGTTGCCATCCTTGTCGAGGACAGGGGTGCCGTCCTTCTTGAGGAGCGCAACGGTAACACCCGAGTAGGGGTTTTCGCCGTTATCAGAGCTGAAGGATGCGTTGGCATCGTTGTAGAGCTTGCCAGCGATCGTGTAACCGGCGGTCAAGGGCACCGAGGAGGTGTTGTCCGCGGTCTTATCACCGAACTGATCCTGGTGTTCGATGGTCGCCGTGTTGGTGACGATCGAACCAGCGGCCTCGGGAGTCACTCGCACGACGATGGTGCGCGTGCGGGTTGCATCCTTCTCGATGACCTCATCGCTCAGGTCCCACTTGCCGGTGGCTGCATCGTAGGTGCCGTCGCCGGTAGAGCTCACGAAAGTCACACCCGTGGGGAGCTTATCCTGCGCGATGACACCGGTTGCAGGGTTGGGGCCCTCGTTCGTCAAGGTGATCGTGTAGGTGACAGTCGTGCCGGGGGTGAAGCCACCCGCGGGCTCGGCTGCCGGATCCGTGATGGTCTTGACGATCGCGGTGTTCGCAGGACCGGTGAAAGCCCAGTCCTGAGAATCGTTGCTCATCTTGCCGGGGCTCAGAGTGACCTTCGAGCTCAGGGAGAGCGTCTGGTTCTCTGAAGGGGTCAGATTTCCTGAAGGAGCGTGGGTTTGTGCGGTGCACGCGGGGCATGCAGTCGTCAGCGAGGCCTGATCAACGGTGACCTTGTAGTCGCCGGGGGCCAGGTTCTCGAACTTGTACTTGCCGTCCGCGTCGGTCGTGGTCGTGAGCGTCTTCTCAACACCCGCCGGAGTCTTGAAGGTCAGCGTCACGGTTACGCCAGCCAGCGGCTTGTCCGGGCCCGAGGGCGCGGAGCCACCGTTGTTGTCGACGTCCCAGAACAGGGTGTCACCAATCGTGCCGTCGGCGACGAGGCCGAAGTCGACGGTCTCATCGTTCTGACCCTCGGTGAGCGTTACGGAGCTGTCGGCGCCGTTGGAGTCCTTCTCGCCGTCCGCAGCCGCGTAGCTCTTGGTCGCGGAGTAGCCGGCGGGAGGAGTGAAGGTGACCTTGTAGTTCTCCTCGCCCGCGTTCGCGACGATCCGATCGACGTTCGGCATCAGGTTCGTGAACTCGTACTTACCGTTGGCATCCGTGGTCACAGGCTTGACGGGGTTGCCGTCCAGGTCGATGACTGGGTTGCCGGCACCGTCCGTCAGAGTGACGGTGACGCCGGCGACGCCGAACTCGTCCGCGTCCTGGATGCCATCCTTGTTCGCGTCGAACCACACGAAGTTACCCACCGAGGCGGGCTTCACGAACGCAAAGTCGACCTTCGTGGCGTTGGGCGCGGCACTCGTCAGGGCGATCGGGGTCGGCGTGACGAGCTTGCCCTTGCCGGCCTCGCTGCGCCTGGTTGACGAGCCGTAGCCGTAGGTCTGCTTGTAGTCGGCCAGGTTCACGTCGGTGCCGTCAACCTTCGCATCACCCGCAACGACCTCGACCTTGTACGAGCCCAGCGGCAGACGGGTGAAGGTGTACTTACCGTCGGCGTCGGTCTTCGTGGTGATGTCGGCGCCGGACGAGTCCTTCACCGGGTTGCCGTCCGCGTCGAGCAGACGAACCGTCACACCCTCGAAAGGACTATCGAGGACGGGCGAATCGTTGAACCAGGTCGCATCCTTGTCGTTGTAGATGGTGCCCGAGATGGTGCCGCCCACCTTGAAGGTCGCGCTGTCCTTGTTGTTGTCCGGGTTGGAGTCGATCTGGTCGAACTTACCCAGCGTCGCTGTGTTCGTGATGGTCGAACCCTCGGTCGAGGGCTTGACCTTCACGAGGAGATACAGCGTCTCGGTACCACCAACGTTGAGGTTGGTGTCGAGGATGCCGGACTCCATCGCACTCCAGGTACCGGCCGCCGCATCGTAGTTGGCGGTCGCGTAGACCGGGCCGGTGCAGGGGTTCGTCGCACCATCCTGGCAGATACGCGTCTCGGAAGACACGTACTCCACACCAGAAGGCAGAGCGTCAGCAACGTTCATACCCGAGGCGACAGCAGGGCCCTTGGCCTTCAGGTTCACCTTGTACAGCATGTAGTCACCCGGCATGATCGGGTCCGTCGACTCAACCGTCTCGATGACGCCGTTAGCGTCACGAACCGGCTCGTCGCCGTTCATCTTCGCCCGGGCAACCGTCTTCTTCAGTTCGACGTCGGAGGAGACGTTGATGCCGACCTTGGGGGCCTCGTTGGGCAGCAGATAGGACACCTTGCCGTTCTGCATGGAGCCACCGGACATGGCCACGGAGTTCCAGGCGATGAGGTTGGCGTTGACCGGGGAGGTCATGGTCGCGACGAAGCGGATCTTCTCACCCGGCTCGATGTCGCGGTTCATCACCAGGCGGAAGCCGGTGATCGTCGTCAGGTCGGCGGGAGCGTCGCCCCACGCATTGGGGGTACAACCGGCGGGGGCGTCATTCATGGCGCCACCCGCGGAGAGGACCTCGCCGCGGCAGGGGTTGGGAACCGTCGAGTACTGGACCGTGATGTCCGAGGCCGGAACAGCCGTGACCTCGGGATCGCGACCCGGCTTCTCCTTCACCGACTCGAACGCCCACGCCGTGGAGTTCAGGTTCGGCTTCCAGTGGGAGCCACGGGCCTGCGAGGAGGCGGGGCCGACACCCACGTCGTTCAGGTGGGGAAGGATGTCGTAGGCAACGACCTTGGTCAGCGGGGTGTTACCCGCGTTGGAGATCGTGAAACGGTAGGCGCCATCGGCACCCGGGTCAATCTCGGCGACCTCGCCGGCCGGAACGAAGTCGGGGTTCTTATTACCCTTCACTTCCTTCTCGATGGCCATCGAGGGGGTCGTGGCGACGTTGAAGTCCCTCGCGGCGTTACAGATGTAGTCGGTCATCGAGCCGTTCTTGTTCACGTCGAAGGTGTCGACCGCGCGGCTACCGATGCAGTAGTTCGTGTTGCGCAAGCTCTTATCCTCGGTGGTCGCCTTCGCGCCGTCGCCGGGCATGAACGCCATGGCGTCGTTCGTGTTCTTACCAGCCGGAGCGGTCGCAAGCACGTTCACGTCGAAGGTCGAGTACAGGCTGCCCTCGACCGGATCCGGAACGTTCCAGCGAATCAGGGTACGGCCGGTGTTGTTGAAGTTCTTCTCGATCTCCACCGTAACCTTGCTCAGGTCGTAGGGGGTGCCGTCGGGATTCTTCAGCGTCGAGCGCTTCTCGGGAACAATCTTGGAGACATCGTCCACATCAAAGCCCTCGGGCAGGAGGTCCACGATCGTGAACGGAGTGGGCGTGCCACCCTCGGACTTCGCCTTAGCGGTGCCGTTGATGAAGAACTGTGCGGGCTTCCCCACGACCACCGGGTTGGTGCGAACGACCTTGTAGGCCTGCACGGAGGGGAACTCGTCGCGCACGCGCATCCAGGAGCAGAGGTTGTCGTTCTGGACGAGGACGCGGCCGCTGTCCTTGTCGGTGACGGTTCCGCTCGCGCAGTTCTGGAAGCGCACATAATCCGGGGAGGCCACGTAGTTGTAGTATCTCTCCGGCTGCGACGCGGGGTTGTAGTGAGAGGCGAAGTCTGCGGGTTCAGTCTTCGGGAAATCCGTGGGAACGGTTCCGTGCAGCCACGCCGAGGGGCGGGACTGCGGAGCGGCGTCCGTGTCGATCGTGAAGCGGGTGATCCACTCGCCCTCGGGAAGCGTGAGGCCTGTGGTCTTGTTGTAGACCACGGTTTCATGGTTGCCCTTGTTGGTCCAGTACTCCAGCTTCCAGCCGCCGTTATCCTCGTACCCGGACTTGCTGAAGACGGTGAAGCGGTAGGGGCTGACCATGGTCGGGGTATCGCAGGAGTTTCCCGAGGCCTTGGCATCCTGGGAGGACCAGGTGCAGGGAAGCGTGTCCTCCCAGCGGAAGTGCAGCACGGTGTTACCGGTGTTGTCGCCGCCGAAGCGCCACTGGTAGAGGCCTCCGCGTACCTGGTACGCCCAGTCGTTACCGGCCTTGGAGATGCCGCCACCTGGCTTGCGCTCGGCGAAGCCGTGGCTGATCTCGGAGCTCTTGGTGACGATGGTCGAGGGGTCGTTCATGACCTCGGCGCTAATGGTCGCCTTGTTGGTGACCGTGTCGGCGGTCGTGACACTACCCGCGGGGTACTTCACGGTGACGGTCGACTCGATCGGGTTCTGCCAGAACCACTTGTCGTAGGACCAGGTGACGGTATGGGTGGCCGGATCGTACACGCCGCCGTCGGAGGCCGTGACGAAGACGGCCTTGGCGGGCAGCGGGTCCACAACCTTGATGTTCTGGACACCCACGAAGCCGAGGCCGTTGAGGCCGTTCTTCAGCGAGGAGCCGTTCCAGCGGATGCCGACCTTGTTGGGGTTGGTCTGGTCGATCTGCTGGTAGCCGTAGCGGAGCCTGTAGGTCGTCTCGCCGCCGGCCGCGGGATAGTTGGAGGGATTCGTGGGGCCGCTCTTCTCGATGGCGACGTCGGTGGTGGCCGTCCACGTGGTGGTGAGCGCCTGCTCGACCGTCTGGGCGTTAGCCGCCCGGAAGGTCACCGTCTGGTTCGTCGTGGAGTTGTTCGGCGCGTCATAGTAGTCGTAGTGCCAGGTGACCTGGATTCGATCGGACGTGCCGGCGGGCAGCGGGTCCTTCAGCTTGAAGATGTAGTGCTGCACGCGGGTGCCGTCCGGGGTCTTTTCCGTCGAGTTCGTCGTCTTGGTGACGCTGTCGCCGGTGACGGGGACGACCGTGTAGCCGCGCTCTGCGAGCTTGAGGCCGGCCGGCGTGATGGGGCCGGGCAGCGTGAGCTCAATTTCGGCGCCTTTACAGGGGGTGGTGACCGAGGAGCAGGAGAAATTGATCGTCGTGATCTGATCGTCGTGGATGCGCAGGGTCGGTTCATCGTTGACGACGTTCAGGGCCAGGGTCGCCTGGTCGTCCGCGACCGCACGGGCGCGGCGCGTGCGAGGGGTGTTCGCGTCTGCGCTCACTCCTGCGTTCTGTGCTGAAATCTCTGCGGGGGCTTCGGTATTTGTTGCCGGAGCAGGGGTTTCCTCAGCGGAGGCGCCGCTTGCTTCTTCGGTCGTGGCGTTTTCGCTGCCTGTATCCGAGGTTTGGGCTGCCTGAGTGGTCTCGCTGCTGTTATCAGCCGCTACGCTCCCGTATAGGGGGCTGAGCGGCGTGAACAGTAGCGAAAGTGTGGCAATACTTGCCGCACCAGCTATACGCACACGCGTATTGAGCAGTCGAGGGTGTGTCATGGAAATCTCTCTCATCGCACAATTTATAGGGATACAAGCTTTAATTTACTTTCTGCGTGCCACCTGGGCAATTGTTTGTGTATTTCATCATTGTGACGAAAAGTGCTCAGACAAGTGGGTGACGGTGCAACAAGGTGCCAGCCTACCGAAATAGGCATAGAAAAACCCCGAGTTTTCAAGGAAAACTCGGGGTTATTTGCGGAGACGGCGGGATTTGAACCCGCGAGGGGCGTGAACCCCTACCTCCTTAGCAGGGAGGCGCACTCGACCGGACTATGCGACGTCTCCAATGCCGACTACTCTAAGGCATTTTCTTCGCAGACGCGAAACGCACTGCGACCTTATTGTTGTCGGAACCGCGGAGGGCAAGGGATTCGAACCCCTGGTGCCATTGCTGACACAACGGTTTTCAAGACCGTCACCTTCGGCCACTCGGTCAGCCCTCCAGACCCGCCAATCATAGCGGATCTTGATCTATTCGCACATTCGTCTTCCTGAATATGTAATAGATCCCTAATATTCCTCAGTGGCGTCGACGGAAAGGAACCCAGGAGCGACGGTCGGTAGGAGCCTCCTCAGGGTGGTCAAGAAGGCCTCGTGAAATGGCCGAAGCGAAAGGCGGCCACATCGGAATACGACCAATCAATACGGTCTGAATTGCCCACGCAATATCGCCACTGCGCGGGGTCGACTCTTCAGTCACCTGGTTGTCGAAAGAGAGGACGTGCAGCCACTGTCCCGGGCGGACAATGAGCTCATCGTTAATGAAATCGAGCCATGAACGATAGCAGTGCTCATAGTGTTCGACTTCACCCTCGCTGGCGCCGTCATCGCGAAGCGCTCGCGCTAGAGAAACCGCCGCGCATACGCCCTCGCAGGCAACCCACATGTAGTGGCGATTATCCAGAATCTGCTTCTCGTGATCATCGAAACCGACAGAGGTGACAAAGCCGGCATGGCCCAGCTGCCTCCACCCGTCGACGCGAGCACGCTCAAAGAATTCGGTCGCGGCCTCGAGAAGAGCATCATCGGGTTTGCGTCCCAAAGAGCGCAGCGCAGCGCGGACCTCGATCGACAAACGCGCCCAGCGCAACAGGGTACCGATCTGTACTCCCTCAAGCACGGGGGTCGAGGACCAGTGTTCCCACTTCTTTGCCCACCCCTGCTCGCCTTGGGCAACGGGGGAGGAGGTCTCGATATCGATGTATTCGCCGAGCCTCCACGAGGCCTCGCCTCCCATGCGCGCGACCGCAAGGGTGATCGCCTCTGCGCGGTCGATCCACACGGGGTCGGCGGTCGCTTCAGCGGCGGCAAGGTAGGCCTCGGTTGTCGAGGCCAGGGTCCCCAGGGAGATGATCGGAGCCTTGTGCTGTGTACTTCCCGAGGCAATTGCCCCGTAGACTAGCGAATTCGGCGCTAGCCAACGGCGTTCTTGTTCGTGAAGAGCCCCCAGGAGGAGTTCGTGTGCGCCGGGGCGGTTTGCAACGGTGGCCGCGGCGCTCGCACTGATTAGTAGTGCGTTATCGAGCTGGTAGTCGATGTCTCCGCCGCGAACTTCTGCCTTATAAGCTTCCGAGTCGGTGTTTTCTTCTTCATCAACGGCGCTTGGGTCGGGGAGTTCCTTCAGGTGCTCGTCAATCACGCGACGCAGGGTACGCGTCGCGTGGTCGGCGTAGCGGCGAGAGCCCGGAAGCCCCAAGAGCGTCCCCAAAGAAAAGGCGTGGAGCATTCGAGCACTGAGGGTGAACTGGGCGCGAGGGTTGGGTTCCTCACCTTCCGGGCCTTCGCTGAAACCTGAAGGTGTTGTACTGACTTTTGCTTCTGCGATCAGAGCTTGAAGTTGCGCTGAAAGCCAGCGATTGTGCTCGATTGAATCCAACCAGCCCATGGGGTTCTCCTTTGCCGTCCATGCCTGTCACTGTCAGCGTCGTTGCGAAAGCGACATCCTGATCGAGTTTAGCCCACGGGCGGCCAAGACGTCGGGGCTTGACGAATATTTACTCATGATTGTGCTCTATGTGGACTCTCTTGCACGCCTGAGGGAAACATTGCAGACTAAAAGCATGTTTGATCGAGCTGGCACTGTTGCCCTTCCCGAAGACCTCACCGATATTGATGCGCTAATTTCCGCGTATTACGACATTGAACCGGACCCCTCAAACCCCGATCAACGGGTGTCTTTTGGTACCTCCGGTCACCGCGGTAGCGCATTCGATGGCAAGTTCAATGAAGCACACATCGTTGCGATCACCCAGGCGATAGTCGACTACCGAGCCGAGCAGGGCTTCAATGGTCCGCTTTTCATTGGTCGCGACACCCACGCGCTGAGCGAACCCGCATGGCGGACCGCCCTGGAAGTCTTGGCCGCCAATAACGTTGATGTCCGCATTGATGCACGCGGATCTTTCACTCCGACCCCCGCGGTTTCTGTGGCGGTCCTCGGCGCAAATGGTGCACCCAAGCACCTGCGCATGGCAGGGGAGGGACTGGCTGACGGTATCGTCGTCACCCCCAGCCACAACCCGCCTCGTGACGGCGGATTCAAGTACAACCCGCCTCACGGTGGTCCCGCGGACTCCGATGCGACCTCGTGGATCGCCAAGCGCGCCAACGAAATCCTTGAAAAAGGCTGGCGCAGCGTCGATCGCGTGCTGGGTTCGGACCTGCTGGATCACCCCTGTATCCACCGCTTCGACTACCTTGCCTACTACGTCGATCAGCTTGACCAGGTCATCGATATCGATGCGATTCGCGAGGCCGGCGTGCGCATTGGCGCCGATCCGCTGGGCGGAGCATCGGTGGACTACTGGGGCGCAATTGCCGAGCGCTACGGTCTTGAGCTCACCGTGGTCAACCCAATCGTTGATCCTGCATGGTCGTTCATGACCTTGGACTGGGATGGAAAGATCCGTATGGACTGCTCCTCTCCCTATGCGATGGCCTCGTTGCGTAATGCGATGACTCCGGACGAAAACGGAAACACTCCCTACGATATTGCGACCGGAAATGACGCTGACTCGGACCGTCACGGAATCGTGACGCCCGACGGTTTGATGAACCCGAACCACTACTTGGCCGTTGCGATCGAATACCTCTTCACGCACCGCCCGAACTGGCCCGCAAACGCTGCAGTCGGTAAGACCTTGGTGTCCTCGGCACTCATCGACCGCGTCGCTGATTCTATTGGGCGAAAGCTCATTGAGGTCCCCGTCGGCTTCAAGTACTTCGTTCCCGGGCTGGTCAGCGCCGAGCTCGGTTTCGGCGGCGAGGAAAGCGCAGGAGCGTCCTTCCTTCGCAAGGATGGCACCGTGTGGTCCACCGATAAAGACGGAATCATCTTGGCCCTTCTGGCCTCTGAGATTTTGGCCGTTACCGGTAAGACACCCTCGCAGCTGCACGAAGAACAGGTCGAACGTTTCGGGGCTTCGGCTTATGCGCGAATCGATGCGCCTGCGAACCGTGAAGAAAAGGCAAAGCTTGCTGCTTTGTCTCCCGAGGATGTTTCCGCAACCGAACTGGCCGGTGACCCGATCACCGCAAAGCTCGTGCGTGCTCCAGGTAATGATGCAGCAATCGGTGGCCTGAAAGTGACGACTGACGTCGCGTGGTTTGCGGCTCGTCCTTCGGGCACGGAGGATGTCTACAAGATCTATGCTGAGTCCTTCCGCGGAGCCGAGCACCTTGCTCAGGTTCAGGAAGCGGCTAAGCAATTGGTGAGCGAGGCCTTGAAGGGCTGAGCTCGCGTTCATAACCTTTGTGAGGGGTGCGGGGTCGTGTGACGGCCCCGCACCCCTATCCGTTATTCGCGTTCAGGATTTGCGGCTTGGTGGAAAAAGAGCCTCCTGACCGGTACCTTTAAGGGGTCTCATTAAAGCAGGAGAGGTCCGGTAAAAATGGTGGAGAAAACGCGTGAAGGTGCGGATACCTTAACCTCTGCACGCCCGCCTTTTCCCTGGCCTCGAATGATCCTGCTCATGGGGGCAGCCCTCGCGCTTCTTGCGGGACTTGACGCAGCTCTTGTTCGCCTGGGGGCTCTTGCTCCCGTGAACTCGACGGATCTGGGTGCAATCCACGGAATCCTCATGGTCTACGGCTTCCTGGGAACAGCGATCTGTTTAGAGCGGGCAGTAGCGCTGAACTCTCGATGGGCCTACCTTTCCCCGGCCGCCTCGGCGCTCGCGGGAATTGCAGCCATCGTCATCTCTCAAAGCCGCGCGGTCGCCAATTTCATTGCCACATTGCCGCTTCCGGCCTACCTGAGTCGCACCCTTCCCGGGTATCAATCCCAGCGAATGCTTCCGGCAGTCCTGTGGACAATCTCCATGATCACCCTGGTCATGATTTACCGGCATGTGTGGAAAAAGCGTCAAGCTTCGTACGCGGTCCTCATCCAATTGATCGGTGCATGTGTCGGCTTGTGCGGGATTCTTTTGTGGATGCGAGGACTGGAAGTCGCCCTCATCATGCCCTGGTGGCTATTCTTCTTGGTCCTGACGATCATTGGTGAGCGCCTCGAATTGGCGCGCCTTGCCTTCAGTGAAACAACCGAGAAGCGAGTCCTAGTCTGGGTCGGAGCTCTGGTCATCTCGCTTGCCCTGACGCTGATTGTTCCCCTTGTCGCCTACCCGCTTCTCGGGATCTCCCTTGCAGCCCTTGCGATCGACATGGGATATCACGACGTGGCTCTCAAAACGATCAAAATCCCTGGAATTCCGCGTCTTTCTGCGGTTGCGATGCTCGCGGGATACGGGTGGGCGATGCTCCCGGCTGTTCTGTGGATTACCGCGCCCCCGACCTTTTCCGGCTACGGCTACGATGCGATCGTCCACGCCCTGACCGTGGGTTTCGCGGTCTCAATGGTTATCGCGCACGCGCCGGTCATCATCCCCTCGGTGATTCGCCGCGAGGTTCCCTATCACCTTGCGATGTGGGTTCCCCTCATTCTTTTCCACTTGAGTCTGCTGATCCGTTTCCTTTCTGGTGCGCGCGAGGCTGCACTTCCCTGGCGCTTTGGGGGAACGCTGGGCGTGTGCGCCTTCCTCCTCTTTGTCGTCACGACGGCGAGCGTGACTATTGCGAACACGAGGCGCGAGCGGAGCACTCATGCCTGAGATTGCTTCGCCTTCCGCATCCACGCTGACTCCCGCAAAAACTGCTCGACAGCGCACTGACACTTTCACCTCGATCTGGATGATGATCGCGGTCGCAATGGCGCTTGCCACGCTGGTCGCTAAAAGCCGGATGCCCCAACCCCTGTGGACCATGATTCACCTGGTGACCCTGGGTGTCTTAAGCAATGGGATTTTTCAGTGGTCGTGGTTCTTCGCGCGCTCTCTGGCGCGCTTGTCCGCTGATGACCCGCGAGCGCGCCGACACAACACCATCCGCGTCCTGATCTTCAATGCCTTCTTCGCCTCGCTCTTTGTCTCAATGTGGCTGGGATGGATGGTCGGTACAGTGATCGCTGCGACCGGAATTGCCGCAGTCGCCGCGTGGCACGGCGCCGAAATGCTCTCGGTTCTTCGCGAACGCTTGGCTTCCCGCTTCGTCATCGTCGTGCGCTACTACGTGTGCTCGGCCTCGTTCTTTGTTCTTGCCGCGCTGCTGGCTTCCTTTGTCACCGTAACGATGTTTTCACCGTCCATTCCCGAGGCCATGGTCGCGATGCGCGATCGCCTGACCCTTGCTCACGCCCTCAGTGGCGTTGCGGGATGGGTTGGTCTCACGATAGGTGGAACGGTTATTACCTTGGGGCCGACAATTCTGCGCACTCGGATGTCTCCCGATGCAGTCAGCGGCGGTGTGCGGGTTCTTCTTCCCTGGTGTTTGAGCTTGCTTCTTGCAATCGCTGGTGCCCTTCTGGGCGTGATGCCCCTGGTCGGAGCGGGGATCCTTGCGGTCGGGGCATGCGCAATTGTCGGGATCGTCTACCCTTACGCGAAAGTCCTTCGAAATAAAGGTCCGCGTGAGTATTCCGCCTGGTCATTCCTGCTTGGTCTGCTGTGGATCAGCGTGGGAGTGTGCGCTCTAGGAGTGGCGGCACTGTTCGTCTCCACTCCCTCTCAGCTTCGTGCGCTCACCCTCATGTGGCTTCCCATCATTGGAATCGCGGGTTTTACTCAGCTCTTCCAAGGCGCTCTGTCCTATCTGATGCCGGTCGTGATCGGCGGTGGCCCCTCCATCGTTCGAATCGGTATCGCAATCATCGACTGGCAGTTTCCCCTGCGTTTGGGGCTACGAAACAGCGCACTGATCCTCGAGCTATTTCTGTTCTTCGCAGGCGATAGCACCTCTGTTCACGTGCTTCGAATGGCGGGATGGTTCCTTGTGATCGCAACCTTCGTCATCGATGTCGTCATCTATGCAAAAACTGGCGTTACTCAAGCGCGGGCACGTCGTGCCCGCAGTGAAACCCTGAGTGAAAGTAGGCAGGTTCAATGAGCGAAGAAAACACCGGGCCCTCGCGGGCAGCGATGGTCTTCACTGGCCTTGGCGCAGTTGTGGCTCTCGTCGTTGCCAGCGTTCTCGCGGGAGGGACAAACCTGGGCACGACGGGCGCGGATGCGGGGGCACACTCAAGCGTGGCCTCGGCAACGCAGGTGAAAGAAACCGGTGAAACCACCCACGTGGAAATCGGTGTCCAAGGGATGTCCTTCACTCCTTCTGTCGTCCACGTTCCGGCGGGAAATCGACTGCACATTACTTTCACGAACACCGCGGAACAACGGCACGACCTCGTTCTTGCTAGTGGGCAAACGACCGGCTCTCTGGCCCCTGGAGCAAGCGCAGAACTGGACGCCGGAGTGATCACTGCCAACACTGAGGGCTGGTGTTCACTGCCGGGGCACCGCGAGATGGGAATGACGCTGAGCATTGTCGCCGATGGTGCACCGGGCGGCACTGGTTCAACAGGCTCGCACTCCGCCGGCAGCTCCCACAACCACGAGGTTGCAACGGGAACGGGAATCCCCACCGCGGATCAACTACGAGCCTACGCAGCGAAAGTCGATCCCTATCCCGCTGAAGTTGCACCGGCCTCGGAAGAAAAAGACCACTACTACACCCTGGTTGCCCGCGACGATATCGTGCAGAACCTGAGCGACGATGTCAGCAGGACGGTCTGGACTTTCAATGGGAACACTCCCGCCCCCACCCTTCGAGGGAAGATCGGCGACACCTTCCACATCACCCTCAAAAACGAAGGAACCATGGGGCATTCTCTGGACTTCCACGCGGGCGATATTGCGCCGGATGAGGCCATGAAGACGATCGATCCCGGGCAGACGCTGGAATACACCTTCACGGCCAAGGCAGCCGGTATCTGGATGTACCACTGCTCGACGCATCCCATGTCCATGCACATTGCCAACGGTATGACCGGTGCGGTGATTATTGACCCAAGCGATCTGCGCCCAGTGGATCACGAGTACGCGATGGTTGCGACCGAGCTGTATCTGGGGGATAACGGCGGAACCGCAAGCGCCACGAAGATCGCCTCGATGATGCCTGACCTGCAGGCGTTTAATGGTCGCCCCTTCCAGTACGACGCGCACCCCCTCAAAGTGAAGGTTGGCGAGCGCGTGCGTTTCTGGCTGATGGATTCAGGCCCGAATACTCCCATGTCCTTCCACATCGTCGGTGGGCAATTCGATACCGTCTGGGACGAGGGTGGATATACGCTCATCGACGGAGGCAATGCCATTAGCCGTGGGGGAGGGGGATCCCAAACCTTCCCCATGCTTCCCGCGCAGGGAGGTTTCGTGGAGCTCTCCTTCAAAGAACCGGGGACCTACACCTTCGTCAACCACGTCATGAGCCTTGCCGAGGCAGGGGCTCACGGAAAGATTGAAGTGACGAACTAAGCCGTGGCGCGCGGTACGGACGAAGCGTACGCGGCGCGGAAATGGTCTAGGCCAAGCGCTGTTTAAGCGCTTTGGAGGGTGCGCGGCACCATACGCGTGGAGAGTGTCAAAGGTGCGTGGAAGCGCATAAACTGACACAGTGCTGTCGACTTATGGGGAAATTCTTCGTCTGAACCGTGCTTGGCGTTTTTCGGCTGCTGGGTTCATTTTGCGTCTACCCATGTCCATCATGCCGATCTCGATTATTTTGTCGATCCAGGCGGCATATGGAAACTACACCCTCGCGGGCGTGGTCTCGGCGATCAATATCATCACTTTGGCGGTGACTGCACCGATGTGGGCGCGACTGGTCGATCGCTATGGACAGCTCAAAGTCATGGGACCAGTTTTTGCGGTTTCAGCTATCGCGACCACGGTGCTCTTGTTTGCAACCCTAGAAGTCGCCTCCACATGGATCCTCTTCGTATCGGCAGGTATCGCGGGAGCCACGTGGGGTTCCCCGGGTGCCCTGCTTCGTGCACGTTGGATTCGCGCGACTGACACCGTTGCCCAGCTCAATAGTGCCTTCGCATTGGAGGCCGCAGTTGACGAGTTTGTCTACATCGTTGGCCCCGTGGTTGCAACGGTTTTGGGTACTGCTCTTCACCCAACAACGGGCGTTGCCGTTTCCATCGTCTTCCTTATCCTCGGGGCTGCGCTTTTCTTGGGACAGCGCTCTTCCGAGCCGGTTCCCGTGTCCCATCGTTCGCCCGCCCACGGTGACGAGGCGGCGGACGCGTCCGGTGCTGTAGGCGGAGGTAAGCAAACACCTGCTGGTCCCGCGGCCTCGACCCCTCAGCGTTCCTTGCTTCTACTCCCCGCAATGATCGTCCTCATGCTGACGTACGCGGGAATGGGCGCGCAATTCGGAGCAAACGATATCGCCGTTGTTGCTTTTACGAAGGAGCTCGGGGTTCCGGCGCTTTCAGGCGTGTTGCTGGCCATGTTCTCCGTCGGTTCCTTAATTTCTGCCCTGCTCTATGGCGCGCGAAGCTGGCGCTACCCCCTGTGGAAGCTCTTCGCCGTGGGCGTCGTAGCCCTTGCCATTGGAATGACTGCATATCTGCTGGCGAACTCCTTGGTCTCGCTGGGGATCATCATGTTGATCAGTGGCATTGCCTGCGCGCCTACCATGACGAACGTCAACATGATGGTCACGAAGTCGGTTCCTCGCCATCGTCAAACCGAGGGCTTGGCATGGCTGAGCACAGCGATCAACCTGGGTGTTTCCCTTGGTTCTTCCGCCTCTGGACCGGCAGTTGACCGCTATGGTTCCACCGGTGCCTACGTGATGATTGCGATTTTTGCTTGGCTTATGGTTCTGGGTATGGTTGTTGGCCTGCCGACATTGAAGAGGTCTTTGGAAAAGTCTGCACAGGAAGAGGCCGCCCGACAGCGCGAAGTTTTGGATGAGGATTGAGATGATCGATAACGAGACCCCATCCCTCGCGCTTTCCGTCGCTGCTTCCCTTGACGAGGCAACTTCCCGAGGCCTCGCAGGCCTGCTGGGGTGGGCGGGTTTCTACCCTGGGATCGTGGGTTTTGGCGGTTATGCCTCTGAGAAAACGGCTCGTGTCATGGCTCGAGTCATTATGGAGGACCGCGGTGGTGAGCGTTCATGGCTCAGCCAGCGTCGCGGCTGGCGTCAGTTTTTCGATGCACAGGTCCCCGGTCAACCTGTTGTCGTGACTTTTGGTCAGGCGCAAACTCTTGCTTTCAGTGACCGCGGCGGATACATCGATATTGACCTTGAGGGACACGGTTTGGCGCCGGGATGGCATACTGCTTCGATTCAGCCCTTGAACGCCTGTGATGTCGCAAAACTTGGTTTGCAAGAGGGCGAGAAGCTTTTCCATTTGTCTCAGCTTGGCCACGGTGAGCTCAGCGCGGGCGGCGAGTTGTTCCGCGTTCACAGTGCTGACGATGATCGTGTTTTGGGGCGAGTGCGCGCAGCAAAAGCGGTTGATGTCTCTTTGCGCGTGATTGGCAATGATGAAGAGTTTGGTGTGGTTTCCGATATCGATGACACCATCATTGTCTCGATGATTCCGCGACTTCTCACAGCTGCAAAGCATGCGCTGATGGAGCGAGTTTCTCAGCGCGAGGCCGTGCCTGGGATGGCCCGTTTCTTACGCAAACTTTCACGCCGGGGGATGCCGATCGTCGCCGGGGGAAAGGACACCGGTGGACGTGGGGGAGCGCGGCCTCGTGAGCTTCCAGTCATGTACCTGTCGACGGGGCCGTGGAACTTGGTTCCCGGTTTGCGTGAGTTTTTGCGACGTGCTGACTATCCGATGGGTGCTTTGCTCATGACGGATTTTGGACCCTCGAATACTGGGTGGTTCCGTTCTGGGATGGAACACAAGAGGCGCGAACTTCGTCGTTTACGCCAGACTTTTCCGCATATTCAATGGATCTTGGTCGGTGATGACGGGCAGCATGATCCTGAGATTTATGCCGAATTCGCGCGGGAATTTCCGCACAATGTTGCGGGAATTGCTATTCGTTCGCTCTCGCAGATCGAGCAATTGATGGCGCACGGTACTTTTGAAGCGATTTCCTCAGGCGCTTTGGATGATGTGCCGGCGGGTATCCCCCGTTGGTGCGGCGAAGATGGAGATGCGTTAAGGCGGGCGGTTGCGACTGAGCAGCCGCAACCGCCAACCCCGTAACGTCTAACCGGATATTTGGACCGCTGAAGCAAGACCAAATATCCGGCTGCAGTCCTCGAGGCGGCGAGTCCTGCACTGTTTAGAGTAGTCTGTTTCAGTTCATTACGGCAGGGGTTAGTTCGTGCGGAAAGCTAAATTTTCGCGCCATTTAGCGGGCTGTTGACTAGGCAATAAGCCTGATCGGAACGGGTATCAATGGTTGACGAGGAAGCAAAATTGATACCCCTGTGATATGTGGCATAGGTTGACATAATGAGCACTATTCTCAAAGAATCTTCTTTACCAAATCTTGACAATCGTAATCGAAATGTAATGTTTAAATCATGGACACGTGAAGTTTTTGGGAAGAAAGTCGGCTATGCTCTCCGTCATCAGCACTTCTGATGAACAGCATTCCTAATAGGAGGAATCCTTATGAACCTCAAGAGGTCTTGGCTGGCAGTGCCCGCCGTCCTTGGTCTGACACTGACCGCCTGCTCTTCTGGCAGCACCGGCTCCAATGGTGGGTCGCCTGGTGGGTCTTCGGACAACATTGTCACCGTTAACGGTTCTGAGCCCCAGAACCCGCTGATCCCGGCGAACACCAACGAGACCGGTGGCGGCCGCATCGTCTCCAGCATCTTCTCGTCCCCCGCATACTACGCGGCTGACGGCTCGACCCAGCTGGACGCTGCAGAGTCCATCACCCCTAACTCTGACAACACCGAGTGGACCATTAAGCTCCGTGCCGATGGTAAGTTCTCCGACGGCACCCCCGTTCTGGCAAAGAACTTCGTCGAGGCATGGAAGATGGCCACGAAGCAGAACCTCGGTTCCGCAGGCTTCTTCGCTGACGTTATCGGCACCGACGATGACGGCTCTGGCGACATGGAAGGCGGCCTCGAGATCCTCGATGACTACACCTTCGTTGTCAAGCTGAAGGGTCCCGAGTCGGACTTCATGAAGCGCCTGGGCTACACCGCCTACTCTCCGCTTCCCGACTCGACTCTGGCAGACCCCAAGAACGGTGGCGAGCACCCCGTGGGTAACGGCCCCTACATGCCTAACGGTGAGAATGCTTGGCAGCACTCCAAGCAGATCGATCTGGCCGTGAACCCCAACTACTCCGGTCCTCGTACCGCGAAGAATGGTGGCCTGCGCATCGTCTTCTACCAGTCCCTTGATGCTGCTTACGCTGACCTGAGCTCCAACGACCTCGACGTGCTCGATGCTGTCCCGAACTCGGTCTTCTCCAGCTACCAGCAGGAACTGTCCGGACGTACCGCCAACCAGCCTGCGGCCGTCATTCAGTACGTCACCATCCCCAGTCGCCTGGAGCACTTCTCCGGTGAAGAAGGCAAGCTGCGTCGCAAGGCCATCTCGATGTCGATCGACCGTGATTCGATCATCAAGACCGTCTTCGCAGGTACCCGTACCGCTGCTAAGGACTTCACCTCTCCCGCAATCGATGGATACAAGGAAGGCCTGAAGGGTTCCGAGGTTCTGACCTACAACCCTGAGAAGGCTAAGGAACTGTGGGCACAGGCCAACGCCATCTCCCCGTGGAGCGGCAAGCTGCAGATCGCTTACAACTCCGATGGTGGACACCAGCAGTGGGTTGACGCAACCTGCAACTCCATCAAGAACACCCTGGGTATTGAGGCTGAAGGCGACGCCTACGCAGACTTCAAGTCCCTCTTGGGCGACATGAAGGCCGGCACCACTAAGGGCGGCTTCCGTCAGGGCTGGCAGGGCGACTACCCCTCGCTCTACAACTTCCTGTTCCCGACCTACTCCTCGAATGCTTCCTCCAACTACGCCGGTTGGAAGAACGCTGAGTTCGATAAGTACCTGAGCGACTCTCTGTCCGCTTCGGGCACCGAGGCTCTTGAGCTCCAGTACAAGGCAGAAGAGCTGCTCTTCGAGGATATGCCGGTTATCCCGACCTGGTACTCGAACACCAACGGTGCATGGTCCACCAAGGTGAGCAACGTTCAGTTCACCTGGAACTCGACCGTGAACTACTTCGCGATTACCAAGAACTGAACATAGTTCTTCCCCGCTGAACATAGGCGGAAAAACTGTGGGGTGGAGGTCATTAGGCTTCCACCCCACAGTTGTTCATGACTAATCGCGAAACGCAACTGTGTGCGCGTAATTAAAGACACACGATTGACCATTTACCACTTCTTTGCATTACTATGATCAGTAGTGCGCATGAGTAGCGTCGTGTACCTGCTTTCGGCCCCAGGCTTGCAGAGTGTACGACCCATGCGAAATCCCGTTCATCTTGATGAACCCCGACGAGTTTGCGAAAACCATTCGTAAACGCATGTATTAAAAGGACCTGTCCATGCTGCGATACATCGGACGACGTCTCCTGCAGACCATCCCGGTCTTCTTTGGAGCAACGTTCCTGATCTTTGCGATGGTCTACCTGATGCCAGGTGATCCCGTCGCGGCCCTCGGTGGCGATAAGGGCTTGACCGAGGCTGCGGCAGCTCGAATCCGCGAAGAATACAACCTCGATAAGCCTTTCTGGCTGCAGTACCTGCTCTACCTCAAGGGCATCTTCACCCTTGACTTCGGAAAGACCTTCTCCGGTCGACCGGTGACCGAGGTACTGGCAACCGCATTCCCGATCACCATCCGCTTGGCCATTTACGCTCTGTTGATTGAAGCTATTCTCGGCATTCTCTTCGGTGTTATTGCGGGTGTGCGTCGCGGCGGTATCTTCGACTCGACGGTCCTGGTTCTCTCGCTGGTCGTCATTTCTGTGCCGACCTTCGTCATCGGCTTCCTCATGCAGTTCTTCCTTGGTATCAAGTGGGGTATCTTCCCGCCAACGGCAAGTACTGTTTCATTGAAGTCATTGACGATGCCTGCAATTGTGCTAGGCGCAACCTCTCTCGCATACGTCATCCGACTCACGCGCCAATCGGTGTCCGAAAACGTCTCTGCCGATTACGTGCGTACCGCTCGCGCCAAGGGCCTGAAAGAAGGCACCGTGATGACGCGCCACATTCTGCGTAACTCGCTGATCCCCGTCGCAACCTTCCTCGGTGGCGACTTGGGTGGCCTCATGGGTGGCGCAATCATCACCGAAGGTATCTTCAACATCAACGGTGTTGGCGGTACCTTGTGGCAGTCCATCGTCCGCGGTGAGCCCGCTACCGTTGTCTCCTTTACGACAGTCCTGGTCATGGTTTACATCACCGCAAACCTCCTTGTTGACCTGCTGTACGCCGTTCTTGATCCGAGGATTCGCTATGAGTGATTTCATCCCTTCGCAAGCTATTTCGCGTACTCGCGCCGGTCAGGAGCACTACGTCTCGGATATCGATGAGACCGGTCTGGGCGCAGTTGACGCCGTCGCCGATGAGTCCGCGCCCGCCTCAATGTGGGGTGAAGCGTGGAAGAATCTGCGCAAGCGTCCCCTGTTCTGGATCGCTGCGGTCATTATCGTTATTGCCGTTTTGATCTCTGCGTTCCCACAGCTTTTCACGAGCGTTAAGCCCGACTACTGCGAACTCTCGCACTCTCTGGGCAAGCCCGAGGCCGGACACCCCTTCGGCTACACCTTCCAGGGCTGCGATATCTACGCTCGCGTCATCTACGGTGCACGCGCCTCGGTCTCCGTCGGCGTTCTGACGACGATCTGCGTTGTCTTGATTGGTGCAACTCTTGGCTCCATCGCCGGCTTCCTCGGCGGCTGGATCGACGCCGTGATCTCACGTGTCACTGACATCTTCTTCGCAGTTCCCCTGCTGCTCGCTGCAATTGTCTTCATGCAGATGTTCAAGCAGCACCGCAACATCTGGATGGTCATCTTGGTCTTGTCGATGTTCGGCTGGACTCAGATCGCACGTATCACGCGCGGTTCGGTCATGAGCGCCAAGAACGAAGAATTCGTGACGGCCGCGAAGGCAACCGGTGCATCGCGTTGGCGGATCCTGCTCTCCCACATCATCCCGAACTCCATGGCACCGATTATCGTCTACGCGACGGTTGCTCTGGGTTCCTTCATCGTCGCCGAGGCCTCGCTGTCCTTCATGGGTATTGGTCTTCCCCCGACGGTGGTGTCTTGGGGTGCTGACATCTCGCAGGCGAAGGATAACCTGAGGCAGGCACCGATGGTTCTCTTCTACCCCGCTATGGCACTGGCCTTGACCGTGCTCAGCTTCATCACGATGGGTGACGCCGTTCGCGAAGCCCTTGACCCGAAGGCGAAGAAGTGAACGAAGAACAATTCGAAGAGACTGTCACCGAGGTCATCCTCGAAGGCGCTGAGAAGGTCGAAGTCCACCCGGACGACGCCAACCCCTTGCTGAAGATCACCGACCTGGAGGTCACCTTCACGACCTCGACCGGTGTCGTTCCCGCCGTTCGCGGAGCTAACCTGACCATTTACCCCGGTCAGACCGTCGCAATCGTCGGCGAGTCCGGTTCGGGTAAATCGACCACCGCCGCTGCAGTTATCGGCCTGCTTCCGGGTACCGGTAAGGTCACCGGCGGCTCCATCGAGTTCGACGGTAAGGAGCTCACCAAGATGAGCTCCAAGGAATGGATCGAACTTCGTGGATCTGGCATTGGCTTGGTTCCCCAGGACCCGATGAGTAACCTGAACCCCGTTCTTCGCGTGGGCACGCAGGTGAAGGAAGCCCTGCTGGCGAACAATATTGTTCCCCGCTCCGAAGCAGGGGAGCGCGTCACCGAGCTGCTCGAACAGGCGGGCCTTCCCGACGGCGAGCGCCGCGCAAAGCAGTACCCGCACGAGTTCTCGGGTGGTATGCGTCAGCGCGTGCTGATCGCAATCGGTCTTGCTTCTCGTCCCAAGCTGCTCATTGCTGACGAGCCTACCTCGGCACTGGACGTGACCGTTCAGCGTCGCATTCTCGATCACCTCGAGACTCTTACCAAGGAAATGGGCACGGCAGTGCTCTTCATTACCCACGACTTGGGTCTGGCTGCTGAGCGCGCCGAACAGCTCGTCGTTATGCACCGCGGTCGCATCGTGGAATCCGGTCCTGCTCTGGAGATTCTCCAGCACCCGCAGCACCCCTACACGAAGCGCCTGGTGTCCGCGGCCCCGTCCTTGGCCTCGGCACGTATTGAGTCCGCTCACGCGCGCGGCATCACGCACACGGAAGAAGAACTCACCGGCTCGGCGAAGAATGCCTCGAGCGAGGAAATGATTCGCGTCGAGCACCTCACCAAGGAGTTCCACATCCGCGGTGCGAAGGGTGAGGCCTCGAAGCTTCTTGCGGTCGACGATGTCTCCTTCACGCTGCGCCGTGGAAAGACTCTGGCGGTTGTGGGTGAGTCCGGTTCGGGTAAGTCAACTGCCGCGAACATGATCCTCCACCTGCTGGAGCCGACCTCGGGCAAGATCTTCTTCGACGGTGAGGACACCTCGGAGTACAGCGAGGCGCAGCTTTTCGCGTTGCGTCGTCGCCTTCAGGCAGTGTTCCAGAACCCCTACGGTTCGCTCGACCCGATGTATTCGATCTACCGAATCATCGAAGAGCCGCTGCGCATCCACAGCTACGGCACGAAGGCCTACGCTCAGCAGGAAGTTGAGCGCGCGAAGGCGACCGGTCGCGATCCTGAACCGTGGGCCGTCGCCGCTCTTGAAGGTCACGGCGAAGCCGAGAAGAAGCTGCGTGCAGAGCGCGTCGCCGAGCTGCTCGACTTGGTCGCCCTGCCGCGAAGCGCCATGCGTCGTTACCCGAATGAGCTTTCCGGTGGTCAGCGTCAGCGCGTTGCCGTTGCGCGTGCGCTTGCACTGAACCCCGAAGTGATCGTCCTGGACGAGGCCGTGTCTGCTCTGGACGTGCTGGTTCAGAACCAGATTCTGCACCTGCTGAACGATTTGCAGGCTCAGCTGGGATTGTCCTACCTCTTCATCACTCACGACCTGGCTGTTGTTCGCCAGATCGCTGATGATGTTGTGGTCATGGAAAAGGGACGCTTGGTTGAAGCGAATACGACCGATGCTCTCTTCGACAACCCGGTTCAGGATTACACTCGCGAGCTGATCGAGGCCGTTCCTGGTCGAAAGATCCAGCTGAACCTCTGAGTGTTCTTTCGCAGTTTTCTCGTGTGGGCAGGCCTTCGGGTCTGCCCACACGTGTATGTGTGCGTCGGCCGCCTGTCGTTCTTCCCGCCCCCTCTATTCCTGCCCACATTCCTGCTTTAGCTCACTTGTTCCTGTCCTATTGCTGTTCTGAGGCCGTAGGTGTGCGAGCTAAAACAGGAATGAGGGAGCTTAGGCACGGACGGTCGAGCGGCGGATTGTCAGTGTGTGTGAGACCGTCACATCTGCCACGCCCTGAGCTTCTTCCCCTGGCGAGGCGGCGCCTTCCTCACCGCTCAGCTTCCCATCCGCTTCGCGCGCTTGCTTTCCACCCGAACCCCCGCGCCCCTCAATAAGCGCAATTAGCCCCTGGACGGCCTCGCGAGCAATTGCATGAGTATCGGGCGTGATCGTGGTCAACGTTGGCGTTGAGAAGCGTGAAAGAACCGTATCGTCCCACGTGGAGACCAGCACGTCCTCGGGTACGCGCACATTCGCCTCGGCAAGCGCGCGCAGTGCACCAATCCCAAGGAGGTCGTTCATCGTGAAGATCGCATCGGGGAGGTTGTTGGACTCCAGCCACTGCGAGAGTGCTTCCTGCGCTCCACCTGCGGTCCACGGGGAAACTTCGACGCTGCGCCATGCCCACGAGTCCAAGCCGAGCTCGGCCAGCGCCTTCTCGATCCCGCGTTGGCGAAGTGCGCCCGCACTGGAGGTAGCCTGCGTGTGCGTCGATCCCAGAACCAGGAAACTGCGCGCTCCCTGATCGTAGAGATGATGGACCATTTCCGAGGCCGCGGAGACGTTATCCATTGAAAAGTGGGGGATACCCGCGTCTTGGATCCTTTCACCGAGCAGCACCAGCGGTGCGTCCAACTCGAGCTGGTTGAGGCCGTCAAGGTCGAGCTCGATGGGGGAGAGGATCAGTCCATCGATGAGATTGGTTCGGAAATCACGCAGGACCGAGACTTCATGTTCGCGCGAACCAGCAGTCTCGACAACCATGATCGAATATCCACTGCGCCGCGCCTCTTCTTGGATGAGGTGCGCGAGTTCCCCGAAGTAGGGCCATGCGAGGTTGGGAATTGCCAGTGCCAAGGTGTGGGTCTGTCCCTGTCGAAGGCGCTGCGCAGCAATGTTTGGCCGGTAACCCAGTTGACGGATTGCGTCCTCAACTGCCTTCCGAGTAGCGGGGGAAATATGGGGGAAATTATTTACTACGTTTGAAACGGTGCGCTGTGAGACGCCGGCGAGTTGCGCAACATCGCGCATATTAGGCCGTGAAGCTTTCATGTCCGTCTCCGATAAAATCGCGGCGAGATGTGGAATTATCAGGGGCTATGGGCTCTAGTCTACTGAAAAATCAGGGAATCCGCTGAAGAGATTGCGATAATTTGCTACGTTGCAATTTTTTGGAAAATCCTGCATGATAATTCCATGAAGGTCAACGTAGACACTTTTGAAGCATGGAGCGACGCGCACTATCCTCGCCCCGATCTTTGCCGTGAATCATGGTTGAACCTAGGCGGCCAATGGGAATTCGCAACGGATCCTACCGATGAAGGCCTCACCTTGGGATGGCACCTCCCCGGTGCTCACTTCTCGCACACAATCTGTGTTCCTTTCCCTCCCGGAAGCCCCAGCAGTCAGTGGAGTGGAGAGCACTCCGATGTTGTCTGGTATCGCAGACGCGTCACGCCTGAAGAAATCAAAGACGCCGGCCTAGCAGACGCCGGCCACCGCCCCCACCTCCTCATTCACTTCGAGGCCGTCGATTTCGCAAGCGACGTGTGGGTCAACGGACTTCACCTCGTCCATCATGAAGGTGGCTACACCCCCTTCAGCGTTGAGATTGATCCCAGTGACTACCTCGACGCAGGCTTCGAAATCGTTGTGAGAGCGCACGATCGCCTTGACGCGGTCGATCAGCCTCGCGGCAAGCAAGACTGGCAAGAACATCCCCACGGTATCTGGTACCACTCCGTCGTCGGAATTTGGCGCGATGTGTGGATGGAAGTAGTGCCCGCAAACTACGTTCGCTCGCTGACCTGGTCATGGGACATCGAAGAAGCCCAAGTGACCTGCGATGTGGATTGCGCTGGCCTCCCCCTCAGCACGGGCACTCACGAGGCCGTCGAGGCAAGCCTCACCCTTGACCTCGCGGGCGCCACCTTGGCGGCAACAATGGTCCGTGCGCACTCAGGCCAGCTCCGCCTCGTCGCACAAATCCCCGCATTGGCAAACCGTCAGGAATGGGGCCGGCTGCTGTGGTCGCCCGCCCACCCCAACCTCATCAACGCGCGCATCTGCGTGGGTGAAGACGAGGTCGTCTCCTACGTGGGAATCCGCGACGTACACCTCTCACACCGCTACCTCGAGATCAACCACCAGCCCACCTACTTGCGCGGCATCCTCGACCAGGGCTACTGGCCGAACTCATACTTCACCGCGCCCAGCGCCGAGGCGCTGAAAGCAGACCTGGAACTTGCCCGAGATATGGGCTTCAACTTCGTGCGAATCCACGAACGCAGTGCCGATCGGCGAACCCTGACATGGGCCGACCGCATGGGAATGATGGTGTGGGGAGAATCCGCCTCGGCCTACGCTTTCAGCGACCGAGCTGTCAGCGTCACCACGCAGGAATGGCACGACCTCGTTCTGCGCGACCGTAACCACCCCAGCGTCATCGTGTGGGTGCCCTTCAACGAAAGTTGGGGAGTAGACCTCATCGTCACCTCGCCGCGCCAGCAAGCGTTCGTTCGCTCGGTCGTCGCGCTCACCGAGGCACTCGACGGAACTCGCCCAGTCATCGCCAACGATGGCTGGGAACAGCTGGAAACCCCGATCGTCACAACTCACGACTACGGGGTCTACGGCGAGCAGCTCCGCGTCAACTACGCCGACCGTGAATCGGTTGCAGAGCTGGTCAACGGAGTCGGCCCACAGGGACGCAAGATCCTTCTGGGCCAGCCATGGAGTGATGACCGCCCCGTCATGGTCACGGAGTTCGGCGGAATCTCATTGCCGCTAGACGCGGAAGACGCATGGGGCTACGCGGTTGTCCCCAACGCTCAGGCCTACGAAGAACGCGTGAGTGGTCTTTTCGAGGCCCTTGAAGCCTCCCCGATCCTCGCGGGCTTCTGCTACACGCAACTAACCGACACTCGCCAAGAAACAAACGGCCTCGCTGACGAAAACCGCACTCCGAAGCTCCCGCTGGATGTGATTCGTGGTTTCGTCACCAGCTCCGCTCAGCAGAGCGGACAGATTCGGCCTCGCACGATTGTCGAGGCCAGCGCGGTGGTAGGCACCGACGAGCGCAGTGTCGTGTCAACGGCTTTCGAAGGTGATCACAATGCCTAAGCCGCGCGTGCTTCGCAGATGGGCCGTGAATTTCGCCTTCACTCTCCCCTTCCTGATCTTCTATGGGATCTTCATCCTCTTCCCGGTCATCCAGGCTGTCCTCATGTCCTTCTTCAACTGGGACCTGCTGGGCAGCACCCGCGAATGGATCGGTTTGGAAAATTACACCCACATGCTTGGCGGTACCGGCCTGGTTTGGGACATCACTTCGATGTGGATGGTCCGACTGCTTTGCTTGGTGTGCGGAGTGTATGTGGCCGTCAAGGCGGTGCGCGAACGCGATCTGAACTCGGGCCGAATCCTCTTGATCGTCACTTTGATCGCTGCGGCAATCATCTTGGGAATCCATCCCGGTGATGGCGGTTCCTGGTCTGACCCGCGTTTTTGGAACGCGATGAAGAACACCGCGATATTTACCCTGGTTTCGACGCCGATCATCGCGGGCCTCGGCCTGATCTACGCACTCCTCCTTCAACGAGGCGGACGGGCAAGCTCCTTCTACCGCGCGGCGCTCTTCGTCCCCTACGTTCTACCGGTCTCGGTTGCCACACTGATCTGGGGATACATGCTCAATCCCTCGCGCGGCATCGTCGCGCGCTTCACCGAATACATGGGATGGGGGACCATCTCGTGGCTTTCGGATCCGCAGTGGGCAATGACCGCAATCGTTGTAACAACCGTATGGTGGACGGTCGGCTTCAACCTCATCCTCTTTGGTGCGGGCCTTCAAGACATCGATCCGACACTGTACGAGGCCGCAAGCTTGGACGGCGCGAATTCCTTCCAAAAATTCGTCAACATCACCCTTCCGGGCCTTCGCCACGCAACGGTCTTGGTTCTGGTCACGCAGATCATTGCCTCGTTCCAAATCTTCGGTCAGGTCAACATCATGACCGCGGGCGGCCCCGGTGGAACAACGGATGTCCTCGTGCGCTACATCTACCAGACGGGCTTTAGGGATACCCAGCTTGGCTACGCCTCGGCAATGTCCTTGGTGCTCTTCGTCCTGATGGTCTTCATCTCTTTGATTCAATTCCTGATCTCACGCCAAAGGAGCCGCTGAGATGCGAGAGAAATTCAAGTCCTGCGGCTACCACGTCGTCATGATGGCACTTGCTCTGCTGTGGCTGATTCCGCTGCTGTGGACGCTGGTCATCTCCCTGAGCTCTAACTCCTCACTGAAGACCAACTCGCAGATCCTTGTCCCCACCGAGCCGACCTTGTCGAACTACGTGGACGTTTTTAGAACTGGACTCGCGGGGCGCTGGTTCCTCAACTCGATGATTGTTTCGATCACCGCCACGATCATCACCGTCCTCATCTGCGCGGCCGCCGGATACGCCTTCGCGAAACTGCCCTTCCCCGGGCGCACCGTAGTCTACGGGCTGACCTTGGCGGGAATGATGGTTCCTAAAGAGGCAATGTTCGTCCCCTTGTTCATGATGTTTTCCGAGGCCGGGCTGGCGAATTCCTACATTGCGCTGATTTTCCCCCGCGTGGCCTTCCCCCTGGGCGTTTTCATCATGACGCAGTTCTTCTCTCAGGTACCCAGCGAAATGGAAGAGGCGGCACAAGTTGATGGGGCTTCTCCGATTCGAGTCTTCTTCTCCATCATGGTTCCGCTGGCGCGACCGGCTTTGATCGCCCTGGCAACCTTCTCTTTCGTTCAGACCTGGAACGACTACCTGTGGCCCTTGGTTTCGGCGACAAAGCCCGAAATGTTCACGGTCACCACGGGCCTCGCATCCTTGCAGGGAACCTTCGCACAATCGACAGAATTGGGCTCGCTGATGGCCCGAGGAATCGTCGGTGCTGCACCCCTGCTCATTGTCTTCCTCCTGCTTCAGAAATATCTGATCAGAGGAATCTCACTGTCCAGTGGCGATAAGTAGGCTATCGCCACCTGCGCCACACGCCTGATCGGCTTTCCCGGGGTTCTCAACGATGGCCTCGGAAATGGCGATCTTACATACACAGGAAAACTCACCACACCATTCACCACACAGATTGAAAGGCATGACAATGCGACAAGGACGCGCACTGGCACGTCACGCGGGATTCAGCGCATGCGCGCTGGCAACGACCGCTCTCTTCGTGCTCACCGGATGCGGAGTGTCCTCCACATCCTCCTCAAAGACCGTCGACGGTGCAGCAATTGCCGGCGTGAGCGATGAGGACCTCAAGGGGACCACCATCACCATGGCTCGATTCTTCGGCGACTGCCAGGAAAAGACCGAGGGAGTCACCGACCTGTCCAAGGCCAATAGCGAATGCACCGCCATCTCGATCCTCACGAACAAGTTCAATGCTGAGAACAAGTGGGGCATCAAGGTCGAGCGTATGGGCGGCGCCTCGTGGCACAGCTACTACGACTCGCTCAACGCTGCTCTGGCCTCGTCGGATCGCCCCGACGTGGCAATCATGCACGGCTCCAACCTGCCCGACTACGCGGCCAAGGGCCTGCTCATGGAGGTGCCCGATGGAGTGGGTATCGACCTGTCCGGCTCGACGAAGCCCGCTTTGGACGCTGTGACCTACAAGGACAAGAAGTGGGGCGTTCCCTTCGACACCCACGCCATCATCAGCCACCTGAACATGGATATCCTCTCCCAGGCCGGATTGGTCGGTGAGGACGGCACCTACAAGCTTCCGACTTCGCCCGATGAGCTCCTTGAGCACGCAAAGGCCGTGAAGGAAAAGACCGGAAAGAACTACATCGATATCGCCCTGTCGAAGGACCCGATGGGCGAGCGCTTGTGGATGACCCTGGTCCAGCAGCAGGGCTCGGACATCATTTCCGCGGACGGTACCAAGGCAAACATGAACTCGCCCGAGGCGAAGACCTCCCTGGAGTTCATCAACACCCTGGTCAAGGACGGCTACACGACCGTCAACCACGATTACGATGCTTCCGTGCAGGCCTTCCTGCGTGGCGAGTCTGCAGTGATGTACAACGGCGTGTGGTCGGTCAACCAGTTCACCGCTGAAGCTCCCTTCAAGTACGAGACCAGCGATGCGCTCATGCTCTTCAAGGACAAGGCAACCTGGGCAAACTCCCACGTGTGGACCGTTCCCGTCTCGGCCAAGCCCGATGCTAAGAAGTACCGTGCAGCCTTCGAGTTCACCAAGTTCCTCAATGAGCACACCGGGGACTGGGCAATCGCGACGGGTCACATGCCTGCAACCCAGAAGGCTCTGGACTCCAGCGAGTACCTCAACGCTCCGCACCGCTCGCAGTACCTGAAGACCGCGACGACCTACGCCCGCATGGCACCGCGCGTCGAGGCCTGGCCGAAGATCGCCGACCAAATTCAGGAACAGATCGAGGCCACCTGGCTCAACGGCGCAGGTGTGGAAGAAACCTTGAACTCCTTGCAGGAAGCGGCAAGCTCATCTCTGAAGTAGCGAGAGGTAGCTGCTGCTCGTAGTAGGGCAGAGTAGCCGGGGGTGAAGGCGTGGGCTTTCGCCCCCGGCGCACGTTTGTCTGCCCCGGTTCCGCTTGTGCCCTCCGCTTTGCTCCTGGCACACGTTTGTCTGCTGCCGTGTCTGCCCGCTGTCGCCCCCTCCACACGAAGTCGCGAAATGACACAGCTTATGGCCTGTGTCTTTTGTCGACTTCGTGTGTCATTTGCGGGGAAAGAGCCTCTCCAAGTCGGGTGTCCATGGCTCTTGTGGAAGTGCTCGCAGTCTCTCGACGTCCATCGATTCAAGAAGCTGCGAGGCCGAGTGAACCCCTTTAACACCCATCGAATGAGCTAGAACCTCGATGATCTGGGCGATGCTCACTCCTTGCTCTGTCAGTTCTTCGATGGTAACTGCGCCGTCACGCTTGGCTAGGCGTGCCCCGGAGGCAGACAACACCAGCGGAACGTGAACGTAGGTGACCTCCGGATAGTCGAGTAATCGTGCAAGTACAGCTTGGCCGGGGGACTGAGATAAGAGATCATCTCCGCGAACGACCTGATCGACGCCTTGGAATGCGTCATCGACAACAACCGCCAAGTTATAGGCAGGGGCGCCGTCAGAGCGCTGAATAACGAAATGGTCAACCGGGCCCGTGTAATCACCGAAATACTCATCATGGACAGTCCACTCGGCGACGGGAGCTTTCAAGCGCAACGCGGGACGGCGCCCCTCGGTGGCAAATTCTTCACGCTTTCGGCTGATTTCGGCCTCGCTCAGGTGCAGGCAGGTCCCGGGGTAGTGTCCCGGTGGAACGTGAGGGGCGGAGGAGGCCTCGCGAATGTCCTTACGCGAGCAGAAGCACTCGAAAGCGTAACCCTCGTGGAATAGGCGCGCGACGGCCTCGTCGTGGACCTGCGCGCGAGAGGACTGGATCAGAACCTCGCCATCCCAATCGATTCCCAGTGCGGTTAGCTCGTCGATTTGGCGTTGTGTGGAGCCCGAGCGCACGCGATCGATGTCCTCGATTCGCAGGACGAACTTCCTTCCGGTCGTGCGCGCCCACATCCACGCCAGCAGCGCCGTGCGAAGGTTCCCCAGGTGCAGGTCGCCGCTGGGGGAAGGTGCGAAGCGTCCCACGCCAGTTGCGTGCAGCGCAGTTTCTCCCATTGCCGAGGCCGTGCTCGCGAGGGTGGGAAAGGCGGAGTTTTCCGCACCATTGCTGGGATGGGAAGAAAAAGGTGCCGCAGTTGCCATACCCCAAGACTAACCTTGAAGACGTGGAAGAACGAAGAGATCGCGGACGCGGCGCGGCAGAGGGAAGCACTTCAGCGTGCGGGACGAACGCGTCAGGCTGCGTGGGGACAGATGCGTCATACCGCGTGGGGACAGGCGTACCAGGCAGTGCCGTGACCCATACGCATATGGCGTGGGTGTCGAGTCTTCCTTCGTGGGTGTGTGTTGCTTTCGGAGCTTTCCTTGGCACAGCAATTCGTGCGGGATTGGATCTCGCTGCTACGGGCAGCGGGAAAGTTGCGGTTTTTTCTTGGTCCACGGTGGCCGTAAATCTTTGTGGGGCCTTCTTTCTTGGTTTTGTCACTGCATGGGCACAGGGATACTTCCGCGAGGATGCTGTGCGCAGAAAAGTCATGCTTGTCGCAGGGAGCGGCTTCGCCGGCGCTTTGACCACATACGCCACCATGGTCATGGCAAGTATCCATAATGCAGTCCAGGCAATGACAGCGGTCCCCGCTGCTGGGAGTGACCTTTCCGGAGCTGTCTCTTCTTCGTTTAGTGCTGCGGTGGAGTCCTCCTTGCCTCTGCTGATCGAGGGAATGCTTGCAAGCCTTGTATTGCTTGTAGTCGGTATTGGGATTGCTGCTTTGGGGTACTCGCTGGGAATACGTGCGGGCGGATCATCTCAATTAGGTGACAATCAGAAAGCATCTGAAATGCCTGAGGTTCTACGCACTGCAAGTGCCTCTTCGCCCACGTCAAATGAGGACTCTTGCCCTCGGGGGGCAAAGAAATGACCCCACTGCTCTTTCTTCTCGTGTGTGTTTTCGGCTCCCTGGGTGCGCTCTCTCGCTGGCAGCTGGATCTTTATCTCAAAAAGTGTCGTGCAAAGCGAACACCCCAGTGGGGGATCGGCCTTGTCAATATGCTGGGCTGTTTATGCGCGGGGCTGGTTGCTGGTTCGCTTGCTCCGGTTTCGCCACTGTACTTCCTGGTATCAACGGGGTTTTTAGGCGGATTTACAACCTTTTCGACCGCTGTGCTTGATGCGGTAACCCTCATTCGTGAGCGGCGATACCGCAGTGTTGCAGGCCTTGTTCTAGGGGTCTGGCTGGGCGCAAGCGTGTTGGCCGTTACCGGTTTCCTCATTGCTGTCAGTTTCGCTATGTGAGGTTGTGTAACAAAAAATTTGGACACTCCGGCAGGGACTCATAGTCTAAGACTGCATGGAAGGAGGACCCAGTGATTGATCTGATCGACGTCTCGAAGATCTATCCCGTGAAGGGAAGTGATGATGTCGTTGCCCTTGATCACGTGAATCTGCACGTTAAAGCAGGCAGTATTCACGGAATCGTCGGCCAGTCAGGTGCTGGTAAGTCAACACTCATTCGCTGTCTGACCGCTCTGGAAAAACCGACCTCTGGGTCGATCATCGTTGACGACATTGATCTGTCGCAGCTCCGCGGACGCGAATTGCGCCAAGCACGACGCAAGATTGGCATGGTCTTCCAAGCAGCGAACCTTTTCGATGCCAAGACTGCGGGAGAAAACATTGAATTCCCGCTGAAGGTCGCGGCGAAGAAAGAATTCACCCGTGAGGAACGCAAAGAACGCGTTCGTGAACTTCTTGCCCTAGTCGGCCTTGAACATCGAGGCGGAGCCTACCCCTCCGAGCTTTCCGGCGGTCAGCGCCAGCGCGTGGGTATTGCACGCGCGCTCTCAGACACCCCCCAAGTTTTGCTCTGTGACGAGCCGACCTCAGCACTTGACCCCGAATCAACCCGTGCGATCCTGTCATTGCTGCGCCAGGTTCGTGACGAAACCGGCGTCACCATCGTCATCATCACTCACGAGATGTCGGTTGTTCGCGAGATCTGTGACTCCGTGACGCTCCTGAAAAATGGCGGAATTGTCCAGAGTGGAACAATCGAAGAAGTCCTAGCCGACCCGGGTTCACCTCTGGCAAAGGAATTGGTTCCCGCGCCCAGCGTCGACGAACTCGATGTCACTGACTTCAACCGCGAGCTGACTGAGCGTGAAATCGCTGCACAGAGCGACTCGGCGGAAGGCGATACCCCAGCCCAGGCCTCGGAAGACGGAAATATTCTTCTGGACGTCATCTTCACCTCGCATCCGGGTGTCCCAACCGGTTCGAATATGCTCAATCTTGCCGCGAAGGTCGGAGCGGACGTGACCGCAGGAACTTTCGAATCAATGGGGTCTGTCCAGGTTGGACGCTTGGCTTTAGCGGTTCCCGCCGCCCAGCGGTTCTCGATCATTGACCAACTTCGCGCCCAGGGCGCACATGTGGAGGTGCGTTCGCTGTGAAGCTTTCGGCTCTGTCAACAGTCCTTACGCTACTTCCGCTGGGCAAAGGCGACCCGACGTGGGGCGATAACCCCGCGCTCACCCAGCAGTTCCTCCCGGCAATCGGGGAGACCCTGCTCATGGTCGTCTTCGGCACGCTCTTTACCGTCCTCGTTGGTCTACCTCTCGGGCTGCTCCTTGTCCAGACATCGAAGACGGGCCTGACGCCTAACAAGATGATCAATCAAATCGTTGGTTTAATCGTCAATGTTGGCCGCTCTTTCCCCTTCCTGATCCTCATCATCGTGCTGCTTCCGGTGACCAGACTTGTCATGCGCAGTGCGATTACCTGGCAGGGGGCAACCTTCCCCTTGGTTATCGGTGCGATTCCTTTCTTTGCCCGCCTGGTGGAAACCAACCTGCTTTCCGTCGAAAACGGTAAGGTCGAGGCCGCGCTTATGGCGGGGGCTTCCAACCGTCGGATCCGGTGGAGCATTCTGGTTCGCGAGGCCTTGCCTGGCATTATCCAGTCCGTGACGGTTTTGGCGATCACCTTGGTGGGCTACTCGGCAATGGCGGGCGTCGTTGGTGCCGGTGGCCTCGGAAAGATGGCGATCGACTACGGGTACCACCGCTTCCAGACAGACACAATGATCTGCTCGGTCGTTGCGATCATCATTATTGTTCAGTTAATTCAAATGATTGGCGACATGCTCAGCCGGCTGGTGGATCACCGCTGAGCATCCACCAGCCGGGTCGCGAACTCTGCTTGGTAATTAGGTAATAATTCGCGGGATTATCCCGGGCCACTCAGGTCCCCCCCGCTTGTAGGAAACAGACAATCTAAGGAATTACTCTCATGCGTCACTCTCGTTCACTTCGTACTCTTGCCGGTCTTGGCGTTGCAGCAGCACTGGTCCTCTCGGCCTGCTCCAGCGGCTCCGCGGGCTCTTCATCATCTTCGAACGGTGCAACCACCATCACCGTTGCAGCCAGCCCCTCGCCTCACGCAAAGATCCTCAAGTACATCCAGGACAACCTGGCAAAGGACGCGGGAATCAACATCAACATCAAGGAATTCACCGACTACGATCTGCCCAACCGTGCGCTGGATCAGGGTGAAGTTGATGCAACCTACCACCAGACTGTTCCCTACTTGGAGAAGGCTGAGCAGCAGTTCAACTACGATTTCACTCCTGGTAAGGGCATTCACCTCGAGCCCCTGGCCATTTACTCCTCCAAGCACAAGTCGCTGGATGAGCTTCCCGAAAAGGGCGGAATCATTGGCGTGATCTCCGATGTCACCAACCAGGAACGCGCCCTGCGCCTCTTGGCTGCGAACGGCTTTGTTGAGATCCCCGCCAGCGGTGATGTCAACGTGTACACAGTCAAGAAGCTGAAGAACTTCGATTTCAAGGAAATCGACGGTCCTGTTCTGGTGAGCAACCTTGGTGAGACCGACTACTCGGTCATCAACGGTAACTTCGCACAGGAAGGCGGCCTTGCGCCTTCTCGCGATGGTCTGGCTGTCGAGTCCCCCGAGAACAACCCCTCGGTGAACGTTCTCGTGTGGAAGACCAGTGTTTCGGGCGATAAGGCCGAGGCCGTGAAGAAGCTCGATGAGCTCCTGCACTCCGACCAGGTGAAGAAGTACATCGAAGACACGTGGAAGGATGGCTCGGTGATTCCGGCCTTCTGATCAGGGGGTCTCGCGATTAACTGATCGCTACTTTGATGTGTGGGGGCGCGGCTTGGCCGCGCCCCCACACATGTCCCACACGCATAAAGGTGCCGCGCCCAAAAGGGCGCGGCACCTTGAGCGTTTAAAACCAGTCGCTAGACTCAGTCGACAATGCCGTAGAGGCGGTCGCCGGCGTCGCCCAGACCCGGGACGATGTAGGACTTTTCGTTGAGGCGCTCGTCAACGGATGCGACGACAACGGTGACATCGGCGCGGTCTCCGACGAACTCTTCGAGGACCTTCAGGCCTTCGGGAGCAGCCAGCAGGCAGACGCAGGTGACGTCCTTGGCTCCACGGTCGAAGAGGTACTTCGTTGCTGCGACCATCGTGTGGCCGGTGGCCAGCATCGGGTCAAGAACGAAGCACTGGCGACCCGCGAGATCCTCGGGAAGACGGTTCGCGTAGGTCTCGACCTCGAGAGTCTTTTCATCGCGCTTCATTCCCAAGAAGCCAACCTCGGCGGTGGGAAGAAGACGAGTCATGCCTTCGAGCATGCCCAGTCCGGCGCGAAGAACGGGGACAACGATGGGGCGAGGCTCGCTGATGCGCTTGCCAACGGTGGGCGCAACGGGAGTATTGATTGCGATCTCAGTGGTTGACACGTGACGCGTGGCCTCGTAGGCAAGAAGCGTAACCAATTCGTCAACCAACTGGCGGAAAGTCGCCGAGTGAGTGTCGCGGTCACGCAGGACGGTGAGCTTGTGGGCAATGAGCGGGTGATCTGCAATATGAAGGCGCATAGTTCAAGAGTAACCCGCGAAGGGCCCTTTACGCGATAGGCTTTGAGGGTGACAACAATGGATCAGTACAAAGAAGCGATGGCCCGCGCGCTCTTCTTGGCGAATAAAGCCCGAGAAATGGGGGATGTCCCCGTGGGCGCAGTCGTTATTGACTCTCTGGGACGCATTATCGGCCGGGGTTGGAATTGCCGCGAAGCCTTGCATGATCCCTGTGGCCACGCCGAAATAATGGCCCTCCGCGAAGCCGGAGAGCGATTGAATCGTTGGAACCTCATTGGGTGCACCTTGGTCGTCACCCTTGAGCCGTGCACGATGTGTGCAGGAGCCGCCGTCTCTTCACGAGTCGATCGCGTTGTTTTCGGCGCATGGGACCCGAAAGCCGGTGCCGCGGGCTCACTGCGCGACGTTTTGCGCGACTCTCGCCTCAACCATCAGGTCGAGGTCGTTCCCGGCGTTCTCGCCAAGGAAGCGACCGTTCAGCTGCGTGCCTTCTTTGAAACCCGTCGCGACCGTCCCGATAACCCCTTCGTTGGAGTTCCCCCGCGCGCTCACCGCGCCGAGGAGATCGAAACTCTGAGCGGTTGGGCCCCGGCAACGGTGCCCCCGGCAGCTACGGTTTCTGCACAAGAACCCGCCGCCGCGCTGGAGTCCGCCGTAGTCGCCTCACAACCGCCCGTCCTTGCCCCGGGACCCGCCGCAGCGACTCGTCAGGAGCCTCGCGTCTCCGATTCTCCTGACGAGGCCATTGCCGCCATCCGCGCACGCCTGACGAGGCCGGAAGTGCAGGAAGCTCCTGCACCCGCCCCCGTTCTTCCCCGCAAACCCGCGGCTTTCGTTCCGGGAACCGCTGGGGTAGTGGTGCGTACTCGTGCGTCGAGGCACGGGAAGCTACCTCAGGAGTAATCAAGCTCTGCGAGAGATCCGAGAAAACGATCCGGATCAAACAAACGATAAGGGTGTGGCCCGCGCATGAAATGCGCGGGCCACACCCTTCGTCACAAACGAGAGCGCAAACTGGGGCTTATGAGCGGGAGACGTCACCTGATCCCATTGCCTTCCACAGGCCACCAACAACGGCCGCTCCGGCAGCGGCCTTGACGATACCGCCGATGATGAAAGGCGTAAATCCTGCGTTCAGAGCCTCAGTCAAAGACATGCTCACTCCGCCGATTCGCAGAACCGCCCACATGTAGGGGATTCCAACAATGAAGGGAATCAAGGTTGCTCCGCCGAAGGCAGCAAGAGAGAGCCAGAAGTGGCGATCCCATGCTCGCTCAGAGAGCTTACCGATCAGCCACGCTGCGGGAATGAAGCCCAGAATGTAGCCGAAAGAAGGCTTTGCGAGGGCAGCAAGACCGCCGCTCGCAGCGGAAAACCAGGGCATTCCAGCCAAGCCAAGAAGCATGTAGGACAGCAGGGACAAAGCGCCCCTGCGCGCACCCAAAACTGCTCCGACAAGAAGAACCCCCAGGGTTTGGCCAGTGATCGGAACGGGCCACATCGGAACCGAAACCTGCGCGAGCACGCCCACGAGGGAGGCTCCGGCAAGAACCATCAGTGCATCTTTCACCAAAGAATCGGCACCGAGGTGATCGGCCAAAACAGAGGAACGTCCCACAGATGCGGGCGAAGTCAGTTGTGTAGTCATGAGAATTCCTTTGCTTCGCGCAGATCAGTCTGGTTCACGCTGACCCACGCAATCGCGTAATTACCGTCGTGTGAGAGAGAAAGAAGCCAAGAAAGTGAAGCCTTGAGTTCTTCTTGCGTCTTATCTAGTTCGGAGGCAATGCGGCCGTGGAAGCGGAAAGCGGGGCGTCCCCAGCGGTCGCACACCACCTCGATTTCGGCCCAATCGATGTCGCTGGACTTCAGCGGGTCCTCTCTGCCGTAGTAGAGCGAGGACCAGGCCTTGATGAAGGCTTCCTTTGCTGCCCAACGTGCAGCGAGGGAGTGCAGTGCGCGTGTGGGCAGTTCAGGCACGGAAGACTCAGACAGAAGATGCGATGCAGACGCTTGAAGCGGCCCCGAAGGCGACTGCCCGGCAGACGAGGCCCCCTGCTCGGGAGCAAAACGCAGTGCCGCGTTCCACTCCCGAGCAGTGAACACTCGATGAAACACCGAGCCCTCCTGGCGGAGCTGCTCCCCGAAGGATGCAACATCAACCAGGTCAACTCCGATTGCCGCGGGTGTCACGCCAGGCTCAGTTCTCTGCCCCCGCGTAGGTGCCATCTGCACCCAAGCGAGCGGAAGGATCCAAGAGCAGCGCAACCTCGGCCTCGTGCGTGCGATCGGCGGGCAGGCGGCGTCCCTCGATGGGAACAAAGAGCTCCGCGCGACCAATCATGGCCTCATCCAGGTGACGACGTCCCTCTTCGAGGCGTGCCTGCGCGCGCTCGCGCCACTGGGCCAGCGCAGCCTCGCCGCGTTCGGCCAGCAGAGCGGCCTCGAAGGCACCCGGGTGCGCCAGGACAACCATTGCCGCGATGTGGCCGAATCCCAGGGAGGTCAGCACGCCTGCGCGAACCGGGGATGCGGAGACATCCAGGGGCTTACGCAGCCACAGGAGCGGCATCCACTGCGCCATGTCGGGATCCAAGCAATCCAAAGAGCGGTTTGCGGGGATTTCCTGGCGGCGGAAGATGTCGATGAGGCCCGCTGCCTGGAAGAGCGCAGCGCCACCCTTTGCGTGACCGGTCAGGGTCTTCTGGGAGACAACGTAGAGCGGGTTGCCCTCGCTTCGTCCCAGGGCCGCCGACAGGCGCGAGTGGAGCTCGGCCTCGTTCGGGTCATTCGCGCGAGTCGAGGTGTCGTGCTTGGACACAACCGCAATATCGTCCGCGCTCAGTCCGAGGTCGGCAAGCGCGTGAGCGAGAGCAGAATCGCGTCCACCGCGTGCCGCCGCCAGAGCGCCGAGGCCGGGGGCGGGGATCGAGGTGTGTGCGCCGTCCGCGAAGGAACGTGCGTAGGCGACAACCGCCTGGACCGGCAGGCCCAGATCCGCGGCGATATCACCGCGGGTCACCAGCAGGGTGCCACCACCAGCGGCCTCGAGGAAGCCCGCACGACGACGATCTCCAGCGCGAGAGAAGTGACGCGGGGTAATTCCGCGGGCCTCAAGCGCGGCAGACTCAGCGGTCGCGTTCATGTTGCCGAAACCGGTCAGCGACTCGACAGAAATATCGTCGATACCACCGGCAACAACGAAGTCGGACTTGCCCAGGCGAATCTTGTCGACAGCCTCCTCGATGGAAACCGCTGCGGTCGCGCAAGCACCCACCGAGTGGATCATCTGACCGTAGCCGCCAATGAAGGACTGCATGGTGTGTGCGGCCACAACATTGGGCAGGGCCTCTTGAAGGATGTCCTGCGGACGATCCTCACCCAGGAAGCGCGAGAGGAAGACATGGCGCAAGGACTCCATGCCACCAATACCCGTGCCCTGCGTCGAGGACACATCCGCGGGGTGGACGGCCTGCAGGAGCTCAGCGGGGGAGAAGCCCGAGGAGATGAAGGCATCCACTGCGGTGACGAGGTTCCATACGGCGATGCGGTCCAGGGCCTCGACCATGGAAGCGGGGATACCCCACTGAGCCGGATCGAAGTCTTGCGGGATCTGGCCACCAACCGTGCGGGTCAGGGTTGCTCGCGCGGGGACCTGGACGGGGGAACCAGCGGACTTGGTGACGTGCCAGGTGCCGTTTTCTTCCCAGATCGTCGTGTGCGAGGGATCGGCCAAGACGTAGTCTTCGGCTTCAGCCTTCGTATCCACGGTGAAGGTCTGCTCGGAGGTCAAGAAGACCGTCCTCACATCATTCGAACCGCAATCAACCATGTTCGAATCGTCGTTGAAGCGGCGGATACCCGATCGAGCCACGACCTCATCGCGGAACCGATCGTAGATCTCGGCCTCGTCAACTTGCGTACCCGAGGCGTCATACCAACCAGGCTGCGGGCTTTCGGACCAGGTGATGAGCTTCATCATCCAGGCCATTTCCAGCACGCCGGCTGCGGTCAGATCGAAGTCTTCGCCGAACTCAGCCTCTTGGCGGGTACGACCCGAACCCCAGGTACCGATCTCGCCGGTGCCGACGATGACAATCTGATCGCGCAGGCTCACTCGCGGAGTATCCCACGCGAGAGGAGCAGCCAGAGCCGGAGCATGCGGGTTGGGCAGTGCGCGAACGCTTGCCGGGGTTTGTTCAGCGGCTTCCTGTGCCGAGGCCGCGGCCTGCTCGCGCGCTTGACGTGCCAGTGCCGGCAGGTCGAGTCCAGCATCGGCGAGGCCACCCGTGAGATCTGCGTGGACCGGGGCGGAAAGCGCCTGGGCGCGGACCTCGCGAGTCAGGAGCTGAGCGAGTTCTCCGGCAATTTCTTCGGTCGTGTAGACGTGAACACCGGCTGCCTGAGCGGCGGGAACGAGGACATCGTTGCCGCCCATGAGCGAGGTGCCCTGGACCCAACCGATGAGCGGGTGAGCGATGGTTGTGCGCGTCGGCCAACCGGACTCGTGCTCCCACTTGGTTGCGATCGCATCGAAAGCGGCCTTCGCTTCGCCGTAGGCACCGTCACCACCGAAGATTCCTCGGTTCGGGGAACCCGGGAGCAGGACGTGCGTGCGGTGATCGGGAGCAGTGTCCGCGCCGAGGCCGGCGAGGAGGTGAATTGCGCGCTCGACGCTCCACAAAAGCAGGCGCTCTTGAGCGAGCGCACCCTGAGGATCCGAACCAACGGTTCCGGAAACGCGAGGCGCTGCGAAGGGAACGAAAAGATCGGGCAGAAGCGCAGGCTTGACGACCTCGGTCGTTGCACCGTGCGTTTCGGTCTGTTCGCTACCCACNCCTGCGCGAACCGGGGATGCGGAGACATCCAGGGGCTTACGCAGCCACAGGAGCGGCATCCACTGCGCCATGTCGGGATCCAAGCAATCCAAAGAGCGGTTTGCGGGGATTTCCTGGCGGCGGAAGATGTCGATGAGGCCCGCTGCCTGGAAGAGCGCAGCGCCACCCTTTGCGTGACCGGTCAGGGTCTTCTGGGAGACAACGTAGAGCGGGTTGCCCTCGCTTCGTCCCAGGGCCGCCGACAGGCGCGAGTGGAGCTCGGCCTCGTTCGGGTCATTCGCGCGAGTCGAGGTGTCGTGCTTGGACACAACCGCAATATCGTCCGCGCTCAGTCCGAGGTCGGCAAGCGCGTGAGCGAGAGCAGAATCGCGTCCACCGCGTGCCGCCGCCAGAGCGCCGAGGCCGGGGGCGGGGATCGAGGTGTGTGCGCCGTCCGCGAAGGAACGTGCGTAGGCGACAACCGCCTGGACCGGCAGGCCCAGATCCGCGGCGATATCACCGCGGGTCACCAGCAGGGTGCCACCACCAGCGGCCTCGAGGAAGCCCGCACGACGACGATCTCCAGCGCGAGAGAAGTGACGCGGGGTAATTCCGCGGGCCTCAAGCGCGGCAGACTCAGCGGTCGCGTTCATGTTGCCGAAACCGGTCAGCGACTCGACAGAAATATCGTCGATACCACCGGCAACAACGAAGTCGGACTTGCCCAGGCGAATCTTGTCGACAGCCTCCTCGATGGAAACCGCTGCGGTCGCGCAAGCACCCACCGAGTGGATCATCTGACCGTAGCCGCCAATGAAGGACTGCATGGTGTGTGCGGCCACAACATTGGGCAGGGCCTCTTGAAGGATGTCCTGCGGACGATCCTCACCCAGGAAGCGCGAGAGGAAGACATGGCGCAAGGACTCCATGCCACCAATACCCGTGCCCTGCGTCGAGGACACATCCGCGGGGTGGACGGCCTGCAGGAGCTCAGCGGGGGAGAAGCCCGAGGAGATGAAGGCATCCACTGCGGTGACGAGGTTCCATACGGCGATGCGGTCCAGGGCCTCGACCATGGAAGCGGGGATACCCCACTGAGCCGGATCGAAGTCTTGCGGGATCTGGCCACCAACCGTGCGGGTCAGGGTTGCTCGCGCGGGGACCTGGACGGGGGAACCAGCGGACTTGGTGACGTGCCAGGTGCCGTTTTCTTCCCAGATCGTCGTGTGCGAGGGATCGGCCAAGACGTAGTCTTCGGCTTCAGCCTTCGTATCCACGGTGAAGGTCTGCTCGGAGGTCAAGAAGACCGTCCTCACATCATTCGAACCGCAATCAACCATGTTCGAATCGTCGTTGAAGCGGCGGATACCCGATCGAGCCACGACCTCATCGCGGAACCGATCGTAGATCTCGGCCTCGTCAACTTGCGTACCCGAGGCGTCATACCAACCAGGCTGCGGGCTTTCGGACCAGGTGATGAGCTTCATCATCCAGGCCATTTCCAGCACGCCGGCTGCGGTCAGATCGAAGTCTTCGCCGAACTCAGCCTCTTGGCGGGTACGACCCGAACCCCAGG
>NZ_LT707420.1:670528-677972 GCF_900155605.1 Actinomyces marseillensis
CCGGCAGCGGCCTTGACGATACCGCCGATGATGAAAGGCGTAAATCCTGCGTTCAGAGCCTCAGTCAAAGACATGCTCACTCCGCCGATTCGCAGAACCGCCCACATGTAGGGGATTCCAACAATGAAGGGAATCAAGGTTGCTCCGCCGAAGGCAGCAAGAGAGAGCCAGAAGTGGCGATCCCATGCTCGCTCAGAGAGCTTACCGATCAGCCACGCTGCGGGAATGAAGCCCAGAATGTAGCCGAAAGAAGGCTTTGCGAGGGCAGCAAGACCGCCGCTCGCAGCGGAAAACCAGGGCATTCCAGCCAAGCCAAGAAGCATGTAGGACAGCAGGGACAAAGCGCCCCTGCGCGCACCCAAAACTGCTCCGACAAGAAGAACCCCCAGGGTTTGGCCAGTGATCGGAACGGGCCACATCGGAACCGAAACCTGCGCGAGCACGCCCACGAGGGAGGCTCCGGCAAGAACCATCAGTGCATCTTTCACCAAAGAATCGGCACCGAGGTGATCGGCCAAAACAGAGGAACGTCCCACAGATGCGGGCGAAGTCAGTTGTGTAGTCATGAGAATTCCTTTGCTTCGCGCAGATCAGTCTGGTTCACGCTGACCCACGCAATCGCGTAATTACCGTCGTGTGAGAGAGAAAGAAGCCAAGAAAGTGAAGCCTTGAGTTCTTCTTGCGTCTTATCTAGTTCGGAGGCAATGCGGCCGTGGAAGCGGAAAGCGGGGCGTCCCCAGCGGTCGCACACCACCTCGATTTCGGCCCAATCGATGTCGCTGGACTTCAGCGGGTCCTCTCTGCCGTAGTAGAGCGAGGACCAGGCCTTGATGAAGGCTTCCTTTGCTGCCCAACGTGCAGCGAGGGAGTGCAGTGCGCGTGTGGGCAGTTCAGGCACGGAAGACTCAGACAGAAGATGCGATGCAGACGCTTGAAGCGGCCCCGAAGGCGACTGCCCGGCAGACGAGGCCCCCTGCTCGGGAGCAAAACGCAGTGCCGCGTTCCACTCCCGAGCAGTGAACACTCGATGAAACACCGAGCCCTCCTGGCGGAGCTGCTCCCCGAAGGATGCAACATCAACCAGGTCAACTCCGATTGCCGCGGGTGTCACGCCAGGCTCAGTTCTCTGCCCCCGCGTAGGTGCCATCTGCACCCAAGCGAGCGGAAGGATCCAAGAGCAGCGCAACCTCGGCCTCGTGCGTGCGATCGGCGGGCAGGCGGCGTCCCTCGATGGGAACAAAGAGCTCCGCGCGACCAATCATGGCCTCATCCAGGTGACGACGTCCCTCTTCGAGGCGTGCCTGCGCGCGCTCGCGCCACTGGGCCAGCGCAGCCTCGCCGCGTTCGGCCAGCAGAGCGGCCTCGAAGGCACCCGGGTGCGCCAGGACAACCATTGCCGCGATGTGGCCGAATCCCAGGGAGGTCAGCACGCCTGCGCGAACCGGGGATGCGGAGACATCCAGGGGCTTACGCAGCCACAGGAGCGGCATCCACTGCGCCATGTCGGGATCCAAGCAATCCAAAGAGCGGTTTGCGGGGATTTCCTGGCGGCGGAAGATGTCGATGAGGCCCGCTGCCTGGAAGAGCGCAGCGCCACCCTTTGCGTGACCGGTCAGGGTCTTCTGGGAGACAACGTAGAGCGGGTTGCCCTCGCTTCGTCCCAGGGCCGCCGACAGGCGCGAGTGGAGCTCGGCCTCGTTCGGGTCATTCGCGCGAGTCGAGGTGTCGTGCTTGGACACAACCGCAATATCGTCCGCGCTCAGTCCGAGGTCGGCAAGCGCGTGAGCGAGAGCAGAATCGCGTCCACCGCGTGCCGCCGCCAGAGCGCCGAGGCCGGGGGCGGGGATCGAGGTGTGTGCGCCGTCCGCGAAGGAACGTGCGTAGGCGACAACCGCCTGGACCGGCAGGCCCAGATCCGCGGCGATATCACCGCGGGTCACCAGCAGGGTGCCACCACCAGCGGCCTCGAGGAAGCCCGCACGACGACGATCTCCAGCGCGAGAGAAGTGACGCGGGGTAATTCCGCGGGCCTCAAGCGCGGCAGACTCAGCGGTCGCGTTCATGTTGCCGAAACCGGTCAGCGACTCGACAGAAATATCGTCGATACCACCGGCAACAACGAAGTCGGACTTGCCCAGGCGAATCTTGTCGACAGCCTCCTCGATGGAAACCGCTGCGGTCGCGCAAGCACCCACCGAGTGGATCATCTGACCGTAGCCGCCAATGAAGGACTGCATGGTGTGTGCGGCCACAACATTGGGCAGGGCCTCTTGAAGGATGTCCTGCGGACGATCCTCACCCAGGAAGCGCGAGAGGAAGACATGGCGCAAGGACTCCATGCCACCAATACCCGTGCCCTGCGTCGAGGACACATCCGCGGGGTGGACGGCCTGCAGGAGCTCAGCGGGGGAGAAGCCCGAGGAGATGAAGGCATCCACTGCGGTGACGAGGTTCCATACGGCGATGCGGTCCAGGGCCTCGACCATGGAAGCGGGGATACCCCACTGAGCCGGATCGAAGTCTTGCGGGATCTGGCCACCAACCGTGCGGGTCAGGGTTGCTCGCGCGGGGACCTGGACGGGGGAACCAGCGGACTTGGTGACGTGCCAGGTGCCGTTTTCTTCCCAGATCGTCGTGTGCGAGGGATCGGCCAAGACGTAGTCTTCGGCTTCAGCCTTCGTATCCACGGTGAAGGTCTGCTCGGAGGTCAAGAAGACCGTCCTCACATCATTCGAACCGCAATCAACCATGTTCGAATCGTCGTTGAAGCGGCGGATACCCGATCGAGCCACGACCTCATCGCGGAACCGATCGTAGATCTCGGCCTCGTCAACTTGCGTACCCGAGGCGTCATACCAACCAGGCTGCGGGCTTTCGGACCAGGTGATGAGCTTCATCATCCAGGCCATTTCCAGCACGCCGGCTGCGGTCAGATCGAAGTCTTCGCCGAACTCAGCCTCTTGGCGGGTACGACCCGAACCCCAGGTACCGATCTCGCCGGTGCCGACGATGACAATCTGATCGCGCAGGCTCACTCGCGGAGTATCCCACGCGAGAGGAGCAGCCAGAGCCGGAGCATGCGGGTTGGGCAGTGCGCGAACGCTTGCCGGGGTTTGTTCAGCGGCTTCCTGTGCCGAGGCCGCGGCCTGCTCGCGCGCTTGACGTGCCAGTGCCGGCAGGTCGAGTCCAGCATCGGCGAGGCCACCCGTGAGATCTGCGTGGACCGGGGCGGAAAGCGCCTGGGCGCGGACCTCGCGAGTCAGGAGCTGAGCGAGTTCTCCGGCAATTTCTTCGGTCGTGTAGACGTGAACACCGGCTGCCTGAGCGGCGGGAACGAGGACATCGTTGCCGCCCATGAGCGAGGTGCCCTGGACCCAACCGATGAGCGGGTGAGCGATGGTTGTGCGCGTCGGCCAACCGGACTCGTGCTCCCACTTGGTTGCGATCGCATCGAAAGCGGCCTTCGCTTCGCCGTAGGCACCGTCACCACCGAAGATTCCTCGGTTCGGGGAACCCGGGAGCAGGACGTGCGTGCGGTGATCGGGAGCAGTGTCCGCGCCGAGGCCGGCGAGGAGGTGAATTGCGCGCTCGACGCTCCACAAAAGCAGGCGCTCTTGAGCGAGCGCACCCTGAGGATCCGAACCAACGGTTCCGGAAACGCGAGGCGCTGCGAAGGGAACGAAAAGATCGGGCAGAAGCGCAGGCTTGACGACCTCGGTCGTTGCACCGTGCGTTTCGGTCTGTTCGCTACCCACCCACGAGATCAGTGCGTCGACATCGCGGAAGGAGGCCATATTCGCGGGAACAACCCACAGGGCCGCATCCATGTTGGCGTGGGTGCGGTACAGCTCCTTGGCGAAGGCCAGGCGAGCATCGTTGACGTGAGAAGAGGTCATGATGACGGTCGCGCCTCCGGCGAGCAACTCGCCGACGACCGCGGCAGCGATCGAGTGGGGAGCCGCGCCGGTGACAACGGCGACATCTCCAGTGAAACGGCCTTCGGCTGCCTCAAGGGCGGCCTCGGAAACCTTCGTGAAGTAGGCCTTCAGCTCCGCATCCACCGTGTGAGCGGCATACCAGGACGCCAATGCGCTCAAGGACTGGCCGCCTCCGCGCAAGCGTTCTGCGGGAACCTCGGTGGGCTCAAGAGAACCAGCTAAGATGCGTGCAAGATCTTCGCGCGCGGTTGCCCAGCGGTCATCCAAGAGAACTGCGCGGCGCTCGTCGAAAGCGGGGCGAACGGAGGCTTCCCAATTTGCGCCCAGCTCGGCCTCGACAGCGGCGATCAAGGAGGAAGAATCTTCGATCTCGGTGGCGACAGGAGCATCGGCCAGGCCAAGGGCCTTGAGGATATCGCGTGCCTGGGTTGCCAGGATTCCCTGATCACCGAGGATTCGCGATTCCAGATCGCGTAGGGCCGCCGAATCAACGACCTCGCCACCGGCCGAGCCACCCGCACTCGGGCGGCTGAGGGTTAGCCCCTCGCGGGCTGCAATCAGTGCCAGAGCCTGGTCAATGAGTGCCGAAGCGTCCTTTGCGGAGGAAACCGAACCCGGCAGAGTCGAGAGGCTACCACCACGAATTGAGTCGCCATCGCGTGTACCGAGAAGGATTTCTGCGTTCACGCGTGCAGCCCACTGCTCGGACAGGCCCCAGTTGTCCTTGACGTAACCGGTGGTGAAGGTTGCGGGCAGGCCTGCGGATCCGAAGATCTTCCTCAGCTTGGAGTTGATCGCGTCAGACAGGACCGGTCCGAAAGCTGCATAGGAGGGCACCAGCGAATCGATCGTCGAGAAGAGATCGCCCATTGACGCCTCTGCGGCACCGTCAATCGTGGACACTGAGAGCTCAGCGGCCATGTCCATGAGGAGCTGGTTGCGCTTCGAGGAGACGCCATTTGTTAGCGTTTCAACCGTGTCCGTGGCTTCGATCTGCTCGGGGAGGAGCTTGTTCGAGAAGGCCAAGAGGATACGGATCGCGTCCGAAGCGGAAAGCGGCAGCTCCGGCATGGTTCCGCTTGCTGCGGCAGCCGGTGCGGGCGCTGCGGGGGCCTCGGTCGCCACCTCGACGGCGGGCGTCTCCACTGCCGAGGCCGGGGCTGCACTTTCTGCGGGTGCGGCCTCGTCGGCGGAAGCGGGGGAGTCTGCCTGCGCACGCTCGGGGGCGGCAACCGCATCCTCGTTACGAGCGCGGGCGCTATCGCGTTCAACGTTCAAGACATCGACTTGAACCTGTGCGAAAGCGGGCAGGGACAGGGTCTTCGATGCCATATTCGCCAAGGTCGGCGAGGAAGCCAGGCCGATTTCAACGAGGCGTTCGACGCCCAATCCCTTGGGAGGAGCACTGAAGAGCAGGTCCTGAGTTTCGATCCAGCGAACCGGGGAAGCGAATTGCCAGGAGAGAAGCTCGATGAGCAGGGTACGCGCGGTCGACTGAGGATTGGCCGCGGCCTCGTCCCAATTGTCGACAAGCGTCTGGGTTGCCTCGGAAGGAACAACCTCGAGGATCGACAGTGCGAAGTCCCGACTCAGCTCGAAGGGGCGCGCAACCAAGTTCGGAATGTAGCGACCCTGGAGGACATCGAGGTTGATGCTCTCGGGAAGCAAGGAATCGAGCTTGTCGCGGAAGGCCGGAACGCCTGCGCGCAGTCGTGAGGAGTGGAAGGGAACGTCAATTCCCGGAATCATGATGAGGGCTCGGCGGCCGCCGTGTGCGCGTGCGCGCTCAGCGGTATCTGCTTCCAGAGCCTTCAATCCGGCAATACTTCCGGCAACGGAGTACTGGGAGCCAGCCAGGTTGTAGTTGACGATCTCCAAGAACTCGCCGGACTTTTCGGCGATCGAGGCGACGTAATCGCGGACCTCGGCGTCGCCCATTCCGAACTGGTTTGGACGCAGAGCTCCCATTGCGTAGTTCGAGCGTCCCTGCGCATCGCGTTCGACCAGGTGGTGCATGGCCGATCCGCGCTGGAAGACGATCTCAAGGACTTGCTCGAGGGGGAAGATCTGCGCGTAGGCCGACAGTGCGGTGTATTCACCCAGCGAGTGGCCGGCGTAGAAGGCGTGCTCTTCAAATGCCCCATCGGCGCGCAGTTCTTCGGTTTGTGCGTAGGCAAGAGTTGCCAGAGCAACCTGAGTGAATTGCGTGAGGTTGAGGACGCCCTTGGGGTGACGGAAGATCTCGGAACCAACGCGAAGTTCGGTCGGGTTCGTGCGGACAATCGATTCAATCGAGAAGCCCAGGGCCTTGCGAGTATGTGCATCCGCTTGTGCCCAGACGCTGCGGGCAGTCGCAGACATGTGCTCCAAACCCATCATCTGGCGCTGAATACCCTGACCGGGGTAGACATAGGCGGTGCGCGGTGCACGAGTGCGTGCACGGGCAATCGAGACAACCTCATCGCCAATACGGCAGGTCGCTTCAAGGACGAGCTCGCCGCCGATACGGCCCACGCGCTCAATCGTGATATCTACGATGTCGTTGAGCTGGACCATGCCGAACATGCGGTACGACCACGCCGAAATCTCAGCCTCGGGCATTTCAACCGAACGAATGACACCCAGAATGTCGGGGCTATCGACCGGCTGAGTGGAGTGTGCGCACAATACATGTTGGACGGTTGCCGAGAGCCACATTCCGTGGACCAGCGGTGCACTCAGACCAGACAGGCGCGCGGCCGCATAGGAGGTGTGAATCGGGTTGAAATCGCCAGAAACAATGGCGAAAGCCGTCATATTCTCCGGTGCTTGGACGCGCACGTGACGCAGGAAAGAACGCGGAGTATCAACGAAGGAATCGGCGACCTCGGGAGCGGGGGCCGGCGGCTGAGTCGAGGCAATGCGGCCTCGGATCGCGAAGCGCTCAACCATGCGTGCAAAGACTTCGCCCTCATAGGAGAGCTCCAGTTCGACGCGCACGACTCGACCCGCGGAAGACTCAGAGAGCTCGGCGCAGCGTCCCTCGACCTCGACGCGAGAACCGAAGGAGGGCAGCTCGCGGTCCAAGAAGATCGAGTGGTCCAAGTGCACGGCGTTAACCAGGCCCTCGATGACGGGAACTCCCTGGTACATTGCCGAACCCAGCGCTGCGTAAATTGCAGGCCAGCAGGGGCCAACCAGCGCATCGGGAACTCCCGAGGCCAGCTGGGTCGACAGTGCGCCACCGGTCACCGCGCCGTGAGCAAAGCCCAGGTTTTCGGTGAAGGTGAAGGAATCGCGAACCGTGCCAAATCCCTCGCCCGGGATAACCGCGGGCATCTTCTCGATGTGGTCGCCATTGACGGTCGTCGTTCCAACGCCCGCAGCACCCGCAAGCAGGTCATAAGCGGTCACGGACAGGCGTGACATGTCAACAACCGGGTAGGCGCCGGTCATGCACGCGCTGGACAGAAGAACCGGGATATCGATGTATTCCACCGAATGGTGCGAGCTGTTCGGGGTCTGGT
>NZ_LT707420.1:678296-689632 GCF_900155605.1 Actinomyces marseillensis
GCGGCCTCGTCGGCGGAAGCGGGGGAGTCTGCCTGCGCACGCTCGGGGGCGGCAACCGCATCCTCGTTACGAGCGCGGGCGCTATCGCGTTCAACGTTCAAGACATCGACTTGAACCTGTGCGAAAGCGGGCAGGGACAGGGTCTTCGATGCCATATTCGCCAAGGTCGGCGAGGAAGCCAGGCCGATTTCAACGAGGCGTTCGACGCCCAATCCCTTGGGAGGAGCACTGAAGAGCAGGTCCTGAGTTTCGATCCAGCGAACCGGGGAAGCGAATTGCCAGGAGAGAAGCTCGATGAGCAGGGTACGCGCGGTCGACTGAGGATTGGCCGCGGCCTCGTCCCAATTGTCGACAAGCGTCTGGGTTGCCTCGGAAGGAACAACCTCGAGGATCGACAGTGCGAAGTCCCGACTCAGCTCGAAGGGGCGCGCAACCAAGTTCGGAATGTAGCGACCCTGGAGGACATCGAGGTTGATGCTCTCGGGAAGCAAGGAATCGAGCTTGTCGCGGAAGGCCGGAACGCCTGCGCGCAGTCGTGAGGAGTGGAAGGGAACGTCAATTCCCGGAATCATGATGAGGGCTCGGCGGCCGCCGTGTGCGCGTGCGCGCTCAGCGGTATCTGCTTCCAGAGCCTTCAATCCGGCAATACTTCCGGCAACGGAGTACTGGGAGCCAGCCAGGTTGTAGTTGACGATCTCCAAGAACTCGCCGGACTTTTCGGCGATCGAGGCGACGTAATCGCGGACCTCGGCGTCGCCCATTCCGAACTGGTTTGGACGCAGAGCTCCCATTGCGTAGTTCGAGCGTCCCTGCGCATCGCGTTCGACCAGGTGGTGCATGGCCGATCCGCGCTGGAAGACGATCTCAAGGACTTGCTCGAGGGGGAAGATCTGCGCGTAGGCCGACAGTGCGGTGTATTCACCCAGCGAGTGGCCGGCGTAGAAGGCGTGCTCTTCAAATGCCCCATCGGCGCGCAGTTCTTCGGTTTGTGCGTAGGCAAGAGTTGCCAGAGCAACCTGAGTGAATTGCGTGAGGTTGAGGACGCCCTTGGGGTGACGGAAGATCTCGGAACCAACGCGAAGTTCGGTCGGGTTCGTGCGGACAATCGATTCAATCGAGAAGCCCAGGGCCTTGCGAGTATGTGCATCCGCTTGTGCCCAGACGCTGCGGGCAGTCGCAGACATGTGCTCCAAACCCATCATCTGGCGCTGAATACCCTGACCGGGGTAGACATAGGCGGTGCGCGGTGCACGAGTGCGTGCACGGGCAATCGAGACAACCTCATCGCCAATACGGCAGGTCGCTTCAAGGACGAGCTCGCCGCCGATACGGCCCACGCGCTCAATCGTGATATCTACGATGTCGTTGAGCTGGACCATGCCGAACATGCGGTACGACCACGCCGAAATCTCAGCCTCGGGCATTTCAACCGAACGAATGACACCCAGAATGTCGGGGCTATCGACCGGCTGAGTGGAGTGTGCGCACAATACATGTTGGACGGTTGCCGAGAGCCACATTCCGTGGACCAGCGGTGCACTCAGACCAGACAGGCGCGCGGCCGCATAGGAGGTGTGAATCGGGTTGAAATCGCCAGAAACAATGGCGAAAGCCGTCATATTCTCCGGTGCTTGGACGCGCACGTGACGCAGGAAAGAACGCGGAGTATCAACGAAGGAATCGGCGACCTCGGGAGCGGGGGCCGGCGGCTGAGTCGAGGCAATGCGGCCTCGGATCGCGAAGCGCTCAACCATGCGTGCAAAGACTTCGCCCTCATAGGAGAGCTCCAGTTCGACGCGCACGACTCGACCCGCGGAAGACTCAGAGAGCTCGGCGCAGCGTCCCTCGACCTCGACGCGAGAACCGAAGGAGGGCAGCTCGCGGTCCAAGAAGATCGAGTGGTCCAAGTGCACGGCGTTAACCAGGCCCTCGATGACGGGAACTCCCTGGTACATTGCCGAACCCAGCGCTGCGTAAATTGCAGGCCAGCAGGGGCCAACCAGCGCATCGGGAACTCCCGAGGCCAGCTGGGTCGACAGTGCGCCACCGGTCACCGCGCCGTGAGCAAAGCCCAGGTTTTCGGTGAAGGTGAAGGAATCGCGAACCGTGCCAAATCCCTCGCCCGGGATAACCGCGGGCATCTTCTCGATGTGGTCGCCATTGACGGTCGTCGTTCCAACGCCCGCAGCACCCGCAAGCAGGTCATAAGCGGTCACGGACAGGCGTGACATGTCAACAACCGGGTAGGCGCCGGTCATGCACGCGCTGGACAGAAGAACCGGGATATCGATGTATTCCACCGAATGGTGCGAGCTGTTCGGGGTCTGGTCCCACATCGAATCGCAGTGAATGCGGATCGAGTAGCCGGCCTCGTCGTGGAGAATTTCAGTCGCGTCCACCGAGGTGTATGCGGGGTTGTCGACCAGGTTGCCCGCCCACTGAATGTGGGAGATTTCCCGCAGGAACGAGGCCGCATCCTCCAGGTCGTGGAAACGTGACCACACGTGGGGGACCTGAGCGGCAGAGGGGGCAAGAGCATCGACAACTGCCTGCTCGAAACGCGCAAACATCTCGCCGATGGGCTCGTTCACACGATCAATACCAGCGACCGAACGCGGGCCGGGGATGATTCGGACAGCATCAGCATCAAAACGGGCATCCTGAGACTGCCAGAGGGTATCCGTTCCCCACCAGCGAGCCAGATCGCCATCAAGAACCGGAACGAAAGGCATGGGCTTGTGGTGCTTGCGGCACAGGACCGGGAACCATGCGACATCGGCGGGGACAACGCGAGTGGTCTCTGCCTGGGGGTAGGCCTCAAGAAGGCGAGACAGTGCTGCCTGTCCGTCCTCAAGATCCTCGCGGTTCTCAAAGAGAGTCGGAATATCGCCGTGGTCGGCGGGGTTGAGACGCGACTCAATGCGGTGGAAGAGATCCAGAGCGCGATCCGTCCACGTCCAATCCGCCCAGGGGTAGGACAAGTCGATGACGCGGCGTGCCCACTCGGCGTAGGTCATTTCGGCCAATTCGCCGAAGTAGGGCTTGGCCGTCTTGTTCATGGCCTCAATGAGCTCATCGCGGCGTGCATTGATCGCCTCAAGATCGGAGCCGACCTCGTGAATGAGGCGCGATGCGCGTGCGGAGGAGTTTTCGATCTCGTGCATGTCGGCGCCCAGGTGCGACAGGCCCGAGGTCATTCCACCGCGAACCTTCCCGCTACCGACCCAACCATCTTCACCTACACCGGGGGTGTCCTTGAGGAGCTGCTTGACCTGCGGGGAAGTTTCCGCTTCCAAAGTCGCCATCGAGGCCGTGCCCACGAGCACCGCATCGACGGGCATCGCCGGGGATCCCAGGTCCACGGACCACTGGCCGGTGATGTAACGTGCCGCATCGGCAGCCGAGCCGATACCGCCACCGACAGCCAGAACAACATTGGGAGTACGACGAATATGTCCGTAGGTTGCCAAGAGCAGATCGTCCAGGTTTTCCCACGAGTGGTGGCCACCAGAGTGGCCGTCTTCGACCTGAATAATCAGCGTGTGCTCGGGGTTCGCGCGAGCAATGCGCAGGACCTGCTCGATTTGCTCCACGGTTCCGGGCTTCAAGCACAGGTACTCAAAACCATCGGCGCGCAGCTGGGCGATCAAGTCGCGGGCCTCGTCCAATTCGGGAATACCCGCGGCGATGGTCACGGCATCGATGGGGGCACCCGCGCGGCGAGCCTTGGGAACAATTCGGTTGACGCCGAATTGCAGGTTCCACATGAAGCGGTCAAAGAACATCGTGTTGAATCCGGCGCTGCGACCGGGTTCGAGAAGCTTCTGAAGCTCCAAGCGGTGCTCGGTGAAGACCTCTTCGGAGTACTGTCCACCGCCGGCCATTTCTGCCCAGTGTCCAGCGTTTGCTGCTGCTGCGACGATCCGAGGACCAACGGTCGTCGGGGTCATACCGGGAAGAACGATGGGAGAGCGACCCGTCAGGCGCGTGAAGGCGGTCGAGACGACGTGGCGACCATCGGGAAGTGCAACAACCTTGGGAGCGAACTGCGACCAGTCGGATTCGGGCTCATAGTGCGATCCGGTCTCATCGAGTTCGGTGCGACGGGCATTCGTTGATGCGTCCACAATCTGTGCGCCAGTTCCATCCAGAAGATCCTGGGTCAGGCGCGTAAGCATATTCGAGGGGCCAAGATCGATGAAGACCTTGACACCTTCCGACACGGCGGAGGCAACAGCTGCCGACCAGTCGTCGCGCTCAACAAGGATTGCACGAGCAACACGCTCTGCCTCGGCGTCGTCGATGCTGTGGCCAGCCTCGGCCAGGGTCCGCGTCCACGCAGCAACCTGTGCGACGGCCTCTTCGAGCATGTCAGAGTGGAAGGGAGCGGCAACGGGGAGGAATTCGAAAATAGCCTCGAGGGGAGTTCCACCCTTGAGGTGCTCTTCCAATGCGCGGTTTTCTGCGGCAACGCGAGACTCAAGCGCGTGACGGAAGGCCTGAAGATCGTCGGGGCGGCCCGAAAGAACGACGGAACGCGGGCCGTTGACGACCGCAAGAGAAACCGCTTGGGTATCCACGGCCTCGGAAATCATCGAGCAGGGGAGCCCGCGCACAGACAGCATCGGGGTGGCATCCCCAAGCTTCGTGGCGCCGAGGCGAACGCTCAGCGACTGTGCAGCAGTACCGATGAGGACGGCGAGGGCAAGCACGTGGGTGACGCGCTGGTCATCGCGGGCGATCCACGCGCGCGCAACCTCGGCGCCCAAGATGCCCTGGGAGTGGCCCAAGAGCACGGGAGAGCTTGTGTGAATGTCGAGCTGGGTTGCGTCCAGGTCAGCAAGAGCGCCGAGCTGCGCGAAGGTAATCCCGGGAACTGACACCGAAGGCGAGGCATCGGAGGGAAGATCGGAGGTATCGCCGTTCATCAAGCCGTTGAGGCGCTCCAAAGAACCTGGGGCGCTGGTGAGCAGATCCGCAGCGACAGGAGCGAGAAGCTCACGCACCTGCGCGTAGTAAGTGCGCAGCATCTGTGCGTGAGGCGGGAAGGACAAAGAAGAGGTCAGAGCAGGGCGCCACGCGGACCCCTGTCCCGCAAAAGTCAATGCGTAGGGAGTGGGGATTTCGGTAAAAAATGCAGTCATGATTGATCTACTTTCCTCATCACATAGGGGCGTTGTCGTGGACACGAGGGGTGGTGACCGTTCGGTCTTTCAAGTGGAGAACTGCCAGTGAACGGCAGATATATTCGCGGGTCATGGAGGGCTCGATGAGGGCATCGAGCTCGCCATTTTTCAGTGAGAGATTCGGGTTCATCGATTGGCGTTCGTACATTTCCTGGTAGTGCGCGCGCTGCTCAGCAACGTTGCGTCCTTCCTTGCCTGCCGCGGCCAACTGACGGCGGAAAACAATGTCCACCGCGCCTTCAGAGCCCATCACGGCAATTTGGGATGCGGGCCAGGAGAAGTTCATATCTGCGCCCAGTGACTTCGATCCCATGACGATGTAGGCGCCGCCAAAAGCCTTTCGGATGATGACGGTGATCATGGGAACCGTGGCCGTCGCGTAGGCGGTAATGAGCTTGGCGCCACGACGAATGATTCCCGCGCGTTCCTGTTCGGAACCGGGGCGATATCCGGGGACGTCGACCAAGGTGATGATCGGGATTCCGAAGGCATCAAGGAATTGGACGAAACGCGCCGCCTTCTCCGAGGCGTTCACGTCCAGGGTTCCTGCGTCCACGCTGGGCTGATTAGCGACGATACCCACGGGACGGCCCTCGAAGCACGCAAAACCGACGACGATCGACGGAGAGAAGAGTGGCTGGACCTCAAGGAATTCACCGTGGTCCACCAGGGCCTCGATGACCTCGACCATGTCGTAGTCCTGCTTGGGGGATTCAGGAACCAAAGAGGCGACCTCGCGGGCGCGAGTCTCGGTCCCGTCGTCTTCGAAGAGATAGCGCGGAGGCTTCTTGTCGCAGTTTTGAGGCAGGTAGGACAGAAGAGTGCGCGCGTATTCGAGGGCTTCTTCCTCGTCCTCCGCCAGGAAGTGGGCAACACCCGAAACGGAATTGTGCAGGTCACCGCCACCCAGGTCCTCAGAGGAAATGTCCTCGCCGGTCGCCGCCTTCACAACGGAGGGGCCGGTGACGAACATGTACGAGGAGTTCTTCGTCATGATGATGAAGTCCGTTAGTGCGGGTCCGTAGACCGCGCCTCCCGCACAGGGACCGAGGATCACCGAAATCTGCGGGACCACTCCCGAGGCCTCGGTGGTCTTGCGGAAGATTCGACCGTATTGCGCAAGTGCGGTCACGCCTTCTTGAATGCGCGCGCCACCCGAGTCCAGCAGGGCGATGATCGGAATGCGCATCGAAATTGCGCGGTCCATCAGGAGGAGGATCTTATCTCCCTCGACTTTGCCCAGCGTGCCACCGCGGATTGAGAAATCCTGAGCGTAGACGGCGACCGGACGCCCATCGAGGGTACCGATACCGGTGATCACCGCCGAGCCAAGTTCTCCGGCCTCGATATCCCCGCCTGCGTAGCGGTTGAGTTCGTTGAAAGAACCCTCATCGAGGAGGAAATCCAGGCGCTCGCGTGCGGTCTTGCGGCCTCGCGCGTGCTGTGATTCGCGTGCTCGTTCTTCTGCTGCTTCCAGGATGGAGTGCGTGCGATCGTAGAAGTTACGACGACCGATGGCCTCGTGCTCCTCGGTTTCCTTGAGGCGATGAGTGCTTGACGGAGTCATGCTTCCTCCTTAATGCTCACCAGGACGTCTCCGGCTTTAACGGTGTCGCCGGCAGCCACGTGAATCTTTGCGATTGTTCCGTTGCAGCCTGCGGTGAGGGTCTTTTCCATCTTCATGGACTCGATAACGGCGACGAGTTCGCCTTCTTCAACCTCTTGGCCTTCTTCAACGGCAACGCGAATGACGGTTGCCTGGATGGGCGAGGTGACATTGGGGCCTTCGTCGACTGAGTTTGCGCGCTGGCGCAGTGCGCGTCGCAGTGGCTGACGAGGCCGTGGACGCCCCGCGCCCTCCGCACTTGTTGCGCTCAGGAGATCGCTGGGGAGCTTGAGGGCGACGCGCTTACCGTCGACTTCGATGACGAAGGAACGCATCACGGCGCATTCTTCGCGTCCATCTTCCGAGGCCTCGGTGGAGATTGTTCCCTGTGCGCGCACGCTCTCGGCGACCTCGGTGAGGATTCCCTCGCGCTCGAGCCACTGCGTGTAGACACCCAGGGCATCTCCTTCTTCGCTTCTAAACTGCGGGGTTGCGAGGATGTGCGAGAGCAGGGGAGCGGAGGTGGGAAGTCCTTCAACGCTGAGTTCATCGAGCGCCCGCTGGAGACGGATGATCGCCTGGATGCGGGTCGGTGCATGGACAGTGATCTTGGCAATGAGGGAGTCGAAATCCGTACCGATTTCTTCACCCGGACGGATGAAAGAATCGATGCGCACCCCCGGGCCTCCCGGCCACTGAATTGCCCCGAGACGTCCGGTTGCCGGCATGAGTTCATTAGCGGGGTCTTCGCTGGTGACGCGCACTTCGATAGCGTGGCCTCGTACAGGGGGAATAATGCTGAGGGGAAGACCGTGGGCGATGCGAAGCTGTTCGGCGACAAGGTCTAGTCCGGTGACTTCTTCAGAGACGGTGTGCTCGACTTGAAGACGGGGATTAACTTCTAGGAAGTAGGCGTGACCGTCTTCGACGAGGAACTCACAGGTTCCGACTCCCACGTAGTCTACGGCGTCAAAGAGTGCATGTGAGAAGCGTTCGAGGCGAGAGTGGAGTTCCTCTGAAATGAAGGGAGCCGGTGCTTCCTCGACGACCTTCTGGTTGCGGCGCTGGACCGAGCAATCGCGGGTCGAGACGACGGCGAAAGTGCCATAGGAATCACGTGCGCACTGTGTTTCGACGTGGCGACCGCGTGCGATGAACTTCTCCATGAAGCACAGGGACAGCGTCTGGGGATCTGCAAGATTCGTGTAGAACTCACGCAGTTCCGAGTCGGAATTAAAACGCGTGATTCCGCGTCCGCCGCCGCCATCGGCGCGCTTGATGAGGACCGGGTAGCCAATTTCGTTGGCCAGTGCAATGGCGTCCTCGGCCTCCGTTCCCTCAAGAGACTTTCCGGCGATGGTTGGGACATTGCAAGAATCCGCAAGGGCTCGCGCGCGGATCTTGTCGCCCAAGGCATCGATGGCCTCGGGAGAAGGACCAATCCAGATCAGTCCGGCTTCTTGCACGCGGGCAGCGAAGTCGGCGTTCTCAGAGAGGAATCCATATCCCGGGTGAATGGCGCGGGCACCGGACTTCTTTGCGACCTCGAGGATTGCTTCGGGGTTGAGATAGGTTTCTGCAGCGCTGCGTCCGCCCAGGGAATATGCGGATGTCGCGAGTTCACAGGCGAGGGTGTCACGGTCTGCTTCCGCGTAAACGGCAATCGATTCAAGACCGAGTTCACGCAGCGTGCGGATCACGCGAACAGCAATTTCACCTCGGTTCGCAACGAGAACGGGAGAAAGGGCATTCGTCATGATAGGTGTCCTTCCACGAGTGGAGTGGGAGAAAGTTCCCCGGTTGTGACAGTGAAAATTTCGCCTTCTCGTGATTGGCACACGAGGTGGGCATGATCATCGATGCTGAGAGGAGTTGCTGAAAGGACTGCTTTGCCGGGCAGGTGCACAGGACACTCGCGACCAAACACCGCGACGAGGGAGGCGTAAGACTCGCGCCAAGCGGCAAGGTCACCAGCCGAGATGCAATCCACAAGATTGCCTCGGAAAGCATCGATGAAATCTTCGCGAGAGGAAGAATCAAGAGAGCATTCAATAGTTGCGGCAAAGTCCTTGACCGCCTCTGGGAGGGCGCCGATATTCAGACCGACGCCCACAATGACGAGGTGCCCAGATGCAGCCAGATCAGCGTGCTCGCACAAGATACCGGCGAGTTTGCGTCCTCCAAGAAGAAGGTCGTTGGGCCACTTCAATGAAAGTTCAGAATCGAGGCGGAGGGCGGGGGTGGCCTTGATCGTGCGCAGGAGCGCTACCCCGGCAAGAGCCGTGAGCCATTCCATCTCTGCTTCGCTGACTTCGATGAGAAGAGAAAAAGTCAGTGCCTCATCGGAGGAAAGCCATACCCGGCCGTCACGTCCGCGCCCGTGAATTTGTCGGTCAGCCCAAAGCGCGCATCCCGAGGCCGCCGCGCGACCCGAAAGGGGGGCGAAGGCCTCGTCAGTGGGTAGCTCGCCGCGTGCAGCACGGGCGAGAAGAGTGTTCGTTGAGTCAACCTCATCGCAGTGAAGGATGGGTGCAGTGGTGTCGATATGCATCATGCCCATCGTTCAAGCCGCTACATAGCTGAACAAATACAGGGGTGCATATTCTGCCGGTCGTACGAACAGTGCTACGGGAAGAGGGTGAGTTTGTGGCGGAATATCGCCACTCTTAGAGTTTTCTATAAAAAGCCTTAGTGGGTGATACCGATGTGTATCGCCGCGGCTTGTCCGGGGTGAAAAGTATGAGCCGGGCTACTCGGCTTCACGCGAGCAGGCATAGAGGAGAACCAAAACAACCTCAAGAATCGATCGGGTTGCGGGGCTGGCTTGGGAAGCGGTGTGTGCCGCGGGCACCGGTGGATGATTTTCCCGAGGCGCGGGCGCTGGATATCCCGAATCGGTAGGCGTGCTGTGCTCGCTGCGGTAGGCGCGGATTGCTTCACGCCATCCCGCAAGACCGGCGGCACGCATGACGACGCCGATCACGCTTTGGGTGAGAGCGCCGATGGGGACGGTGAGTTCTCGACCTGCGGCGGTGAGAATCGTGTGGAGGACCGAGCCGAGTTGATCGGCGAACTCGCGGTTGAGGTCGAGGAGGCGCATTCCCCATTCCGCATCTCGGATGGAGCGCATGAGCATTTCGGAGTGGAGGATGTAGAGGCCCTGATCGATGTGGATCGCGTCCAGTGCTTCGAAAAGAAGATTCTCCATGAGGAGATGGCGGTCTCCATCATCATTTCGAGATGCTGGGGTTTGGGCGTTTTCCCACAGGAGTACGCGCTCGCGAAGACGCTGGATGAGGTCGGAGTATTCGGCTTCGGCAAGAATTCCCAGCAGTGAATCCTTTGAAGAGAAATTCGAGTAGAACGCACCGCGGGTAAAACCGGCTACCGAGCAGATGTGTTCAAGAGAGGTCGCTTCGATGCCTTCGTTGATGATGATCTGACGGGTTGCGGCCAAGAGGCGGTCCTGGGTTTCGACTCTATTCCCCATAAAATATCGACCCCTTATATGCCTGAAACCGGTGCGAACGTCAGCGTTCAGTAGGCGGCGCGGCCTGCGCTTTGTTCGTTATGAGCTGAGGTCTCCATTGTCTCACGCAACAGGGGTGCGGTGTAGGGTGAAGACATGATTGGCACACTACTTACTGCCTTGGGCAACCTCATTATCTTTGTCGTCGTTGCCGTCTTGGTGATCGTCGGCGTTTTCCTTTTCTTGCTGCGCCGGGCCCTCACCCGTGGAGGTGCTCAGGGGAGTGGGCGCGCAGGATATGGTGCGCCTCGTCCCGGGGTTCGTGTCGTTGACAGTACGGTTGTTGACGAGGCCGGAGCTAGCGCTGGAGCTTCCTCAACTCCGCGCGCCGCGGATATTCCCGATTCTGCGGAAGTTCAGATCATCGAAGTGACAACCCGCGAGGACTGATTTTTCGTCTTTTCCTGTGCTGGTAGATGCAGACCGCGCGTAGATAAAAGAACATATGGGTGGGGCCTCCACGCGATTTCGCGTGGAGGCCCCACCCTTTTCAGGAGTTAAGCGCCTGTCTTTCAGGCTTGCTCGCGACGCTTGCGAGCTACCAGGACACCGCCAGCTGTGGCCGCGCTCAGTGCTGCGCCGAGGACAATCTGCGTCGTTGCTCCCGTCGAGGCAAGCGAACGGTTAGGTTCCTTTGCCGAGGGCTTCACAGGCGGAATGCTCTCAGAGGGAGCCGGCGGAAGCGGAGGAGTCGTGCTCTGGGTGGTCGCCGGAGGAGTGGTGCTGGTCGTCGAGGTCGACGGCGCAGGCGTGGAGGTGGTAGCCGATGGGGTAGGTGTGCTTGTCACGGCCGGAGTGGGCGACGTGGTTGCCGTGGTGGTGGGGGTGGAGGGAGTTGTGGTCGTGACGACGGGGGTCGGGGTCGTGGTCACCACGGGGGTAGGTGTGGTGGTTGTGACCGTCGGGGTCGGAGTCGTCGTTACCGCCGGGGTAGGCGTGGTGGTTGCCGTGGTCGTGGGGGTGGAGGGAGTTGTGGTCGTGACGACGGGGGTCGGGGTCGTGGTCACCACGGGGG
>NZ_LT707420.1:691727-708735 GCF_900155605.1 Actinomyces marseillensis
CGGGGGTCGGGGTCGTGGTCACCACGGGGGTAGGTGTGGTGGTTGTGACCGTCGGGGTCGGAGTCGTTGTCACAGCCGGGGTAGGAGTCGTGGTCGTGTTGTCTTCGGTGGAGCCGCCACCGTCAGCAGTGATCACAGCCTTACCGTTAAGGACAACTCCGTTCACCGAGGCGTTGTTCTTGAAGGTTGCGGACTTTCCGACCATAGCCGGGTTCTTAATCTTGGTGTTGTAGGAGATCGAGTACACCGCATTTCCGGTGCCCTTGGGCCAAGTGGCGGTGAAACCGGTGCCATCCGCCTTCTTCGTCACGGTGAAGACACCGCCGTTGATGGCGTCGCCATTGGACACAGAGGTTGACTCGCCCAGCGGGAAATCATCACCGTTTGCCCAAACGGACATTGAAGGCTCGTTAGCCAGCGTGTAGCCGCCGTTGTCATCTTGGAAGATGTCCTCGACGGTAATGGTGCTCACAGAGATTCCTGATTCGATGACGTTGATCGACCAGTTGATCAGCGAGGCGTCGTCACTGTCGACGGTGCCACCCTTGTTGTGCTTGGTGGTCTTTCCGAGATTGGTATCGCCAATACCGGTGCCATCGCCGGGGAGGGGAACAGAGACAGGCTTGCCGTCAATGGTGAAGGTGACCGCAGCTGCATTGGTCTTTGCTGCAGCGCTCATCTTCGCCCAGCCACTTCCGGTGATGTTCTGGTGAGTATTCGCGTAATCGGTGAAAGTGCAGGTGATGATCGCACCGGGTTGAGGTGCGGGAGCCGAACACTTGACCGCAACTGCACCGTCGGGAGCCGTCATGTCGAACTCAAGCTTCGTGCCGGTTGCTGCGAAGGTATTGAGCTCTGCGGGAGCCTGGATAGTGAAGGTGTCGCCTTCACGAATGTTCTTGCCGGTCCCATCGATGGCGAAGTCGACCTGCATCATGGTGCCAATGCCGAGCTTGGTAGAACCACTGACGCCAGAAAGGTGGACATCTTTAACGATGTCATTGATGGTTGCTGCCTGAGAAGCACCTGCCTGAGAAACAACAATGTATGCCAATGCGAGGAAGCAAGAGAGGAGCATTGCGAGCCCCGAAACTGCTGATCCCGCAGCCTTTTTTACGCGTGTGAACACCTTAAAATCTCCTGAAATATCTGTGTGGGATATCTAAATATTAGTGAGTTTTGGTGTGGGGATTCAAGTGCGTATCGCTTTTGGGTATGGAAGCCCTCCTTCCCTTCTATGTTTTTGGGAAGGTGGGAGGGTGACTGAGTCGCATGCTGCTGCGCTTTGTAAGGGGTGCGTTCGGGTTGTTGAAGAAGAAACGTTACGTAGCTCACATTGTTGACAAGATGGCAACGTGGAAAAGTTAGCGCGCAGTGCTTGGTGTGAAATGATAAAGCAAAACCCCCGCGTTGCGGGGGTTTTATCTGGTGGCTCCGACCGGCGTCGATCCGGTGACCTTTCGATTTTCAGTCGAACGCTCTACCAACTGAGCTACAGAGCCAGGACCGAAACCTGCTGGCCTGGTCTTGCGACCCCGACGGGACTTGAACCCGCGACCTCCGCCGTGACAGGGCGGCGCGCTAACCAACTGCGCTACGGGGCCTCACAATAGGTGAAGCCTATTGAATTTTTCTTCACTGTCGACACGAACGACTTCGAAGAAGTACCCCCAACGGGATTCGAACCCGTGTCGCCGCCGTGAAAGGGCGGTGTCCTAGGCCTCTAGACGATGGGGGCCATTGTTCGGCCACCGGTCTGGCGTCCGAGGACGAAGAGAATATTAGGCAGAAGCGTGCCGTTAAAGCAAAAAGAATGACAGTGATGACCGTCACACAAGGACTTTTCGTTGAAATGGTGCATGTTTTTGTCATTGTCTCTCACGCAAGCATCAGGCGCTTTTCATTGATCGCGCATAGGCTTGATTGAGAAGATGATGAGCGACATAAGGATGGTTTGATGATTTTTCCTCTAGACGATTCCTCTCCTTCGCCTTCCCCCTCGGGGATTACCCAGGCAGCAGTCGACAATGCTCTCAATGTCGCATCGCTTGTTTTTGCTACTCTTGTTGGTGCTGCCATCGGCTTTTTCGTCGCTCTCGTAATCGCCATCATCGTGCGACCGATTGCCCGCCGCTCGCGCTACTTTGCCGCCATCGTTAAACGAGTTCGCACCTCCTTCTATCTGACAGCTCTGTCATGGGGCGCATGGATCGGCCTGCAGGTGATGCTCGTCAATACGACTCTCTCTGATTGGTCGAACGGTGGATTAGTTGGTTTCGCCTCGCATGTCCTGCTCATCGTTTCCGTTCTCACGACGACTTGGATGATCTATAACTGCGCCTGGATCTTCGAAGATGCTACGCAAATCCGTCAGGCACGTGACGGCGGTGTCTCCCGTAAATTCGAAACCCAAGCGCAAATCATTCGTCGCTTACTCCAAGTCCTCATCATCATCGTCGGAGTCTGCTTCGCTCTCTTCACTTTCGATGCCGCCCGCCAAGCGATGACGACCGTTCTGGCCTCTGCCGGTCTCATCTCCGTCATCGCCGGTCTTGCCGCGCAACAAACCTTGGGCAATGTCTTTGCAGGAATCCAGCTCGCATTCACTGATGCGATCCGTGTGGGTGATGTCGTGGTCGCTGGGGGAACGAATGCTCCCTCCGGAAAAGTCGAAGAAATTACCCTCTCGTACATCGTTGTTCGCCTCGCTGATGAACGTCGACTTATTGTCCCCTCTACCTATTTCACCTCAAACACTTTCGAAAATTGGACGCGTCGAGCCGCCAAACAGCTCGGCTCTGTCGAGCTCAAATTGGATTGGGCCGCTCCCATGACCCTGATCCGAAACCAGGTGCAAAAACTTCTCTTGGCAACGGACTTGTGGGACGGGCGCTCGTGGGCCGTCCAAGTCGCCGACTCGGATGCAACGACCATCACGGTTCGCATCGTCGTTTCCGCAAAGGATTCTGGGACACTGTGGGACCTGCGCTGCTACCTGCGCGAAAACATGATCCGCTGGATTGCTGAGCAAGAACCTGCAGTACGTCCATTGACCCGCATTCAGCCCCTCGATATTCAAAGCATCCAGCACGATACTTCTCGCGAGGCCATCGCCCGCCTCGCAAAGGAACTGTCGGGTATCGCGGTTGATACGACCGGTGCCCCTGATGCGCACACCACACACTCACCTGACTCTCCAGTTTCCACTTCGCCCACGGCCTCGACAGGGGAGGGGGAAGATGCCGTGCACGAGGTGCGCTTGCTTGCCGCGCGACAAAAGGCAAAGCGAGCGCGCAGGCGCGCAATGGCGCAACGTCAACGCGAATTGGCGGACACGGGAAGTATCCGAAGCGTTGCCCCCAGCCCCGCCGAAGAACAAACTCAAGTCTTCACGCAGACCATGCTCCACTCTCTCGTTGCCGAGCAACTGGCACAGAAGGTCGCAGAGGCCAACGCGCGCCTCGGCAAGCTTCACCCCGCGCCGCAGGAAACCGCGGTGCTTCCCGCCGCCTCGGCACCTTCTCGACCCCAGGAAACGGGTGCTCACCCCGAGGAAACAGTGATCCGCGGGGAACGTCTCTTTTCGGGATCTCCCGAGGCCGATGAACGCAACGAAATCTACGCCGGACCGGGTGAAGATGTCCTCGCTGAACGCGAGGCGGCAGCAAAGCGCCACCAAGAAGAAGCGGCGCGTAAAGACGGTGGCCCGCGCATTCCCCAAGATGCGACCCGCCCCCTTCCGGAGCCTCGAAGCGAGAGGAATTGATCATGAAAATTATTCGCACCCGCGATCGCGCAACGAAACTCGAACACCTGGCCCGCAGTGAGCAAAGCGCCCCAAGTGTGCACTTCAGCGAAGAGGAATGGCGTGAGCGTTTGAGTCCCCAGCAGTTCCTTGTCTTGCGTCAGGCTGGAACCGAAGCGCCTTTCACCGGGGAACTATTGGAGGAGCGACGGGAAGGAACCTACGTGTGTGCCGCATGCGGAGCGCAGCTCTTCCCCTCGACAACAAAGTTTGATTCGCACTGCGGATGGCCAAGTTTCTATGAATCTCTGCCCGGAGCCGTCAACTACTTCGAGGACATTTCCCATGGAATGAGGCGCATTGAAGTGCGTTGTGCAACCTGCGATTCGCATCTCGGCCACATTTTTGACGACGCACCAGATCAGCCCACTGGAAATCGCTTTTGTATGAACTCGTTGAGTCTTCATTTTGTACCTGCCGCTATGGCATAGTGGGTAGGTGCTCTCCCATCTTCGTGCACTCCTCACACATGTTTCTGCGCCCGTTCTGATCATCGGCGCAGCGCTCAGTGCGTACAGTGGTGCCGCGTTTGCAGTCACGATTTTTTCCGCGCTTGAACCGGGCGTGATCGCGTGGCTGCGTGTCTTTATCGCCGGTATATTCCTATGCGCACTGAGGCGTCCGTGGAGAGCCGGATTGACCTGGAGAGATCTTCTCGAATCGGCGCTTTTTGGATTGTCCCTGCTGGCAATGAATGTCGCCTTCTATGAATCGATTGACTACTTGCCGATGGGGGCCGCGGTGTCGATGGAGTTCATTGGCCCCGTTGTTGTTGCCGTTGTCCGAGGCCGAGGAATTGGCCCAAGAATTGCCGCAGTCCTGGCGATGGCTGGGGTTGTCGCCATCGGCGGCTTGGGTCTTGACCTTTCTGACCCGCGCGCATTCACCGGAATGAAGTGGGCGTTTTTTACCGCATTGGCTTGGGCGCTGTACATTCTTCTGGGCCAGCGCGTTGCTTCGAAGCGATCGGGAGTCACGAACCTTGCTGTGGGCTGTGCGCTGAGCGGGCTGATCGTTGCGCCTTTTGTTCTCCACCAAGCTTCTCCCGCGATCACTCAACCTCGCATCCTGGGAATCGTCATTGTTGTGGCAGTCTTGTCAACGATTGTTCCCTGCTCTTTCGAGGCTATTGCGATGCACCGCGTCTCGGCGGCGGATTTCTCACTCTTCACCGCGCTTTCTCCCGCTTCCTCGCTTCTTGTTGGAATCATCATTCTTCGCCAGATTCCGACCCTATGGCAGATGATTGGTCTTCTCTTGATCTCCTTCGCGGTTGCGATCGCATCCCGACATGGCACCAAGGATCACGTTGTTCTCGCCGAAGAAGTGCATGAAATGGTTGAATTGGCCTCGTGACGAATCGAGCTCCCGTATCCCTGATCAACCGTGTTCCTGCCCAAATTCTGATCGTCGCCTCGGCGCTTATTCAATACAGCGGCGCCGCAGTTGCAGTCTTCGCTTTCTCGGTCGTCGAGCCGGCCTCGGTCGCCTGGTGGAGGGGATTCGTTGGCGGTTTGGTTCTGTGTGCGTGGGTGCGTCCGTGGCGAGGCCTTGATCGAGCGACCCTGAAGGGCGCTCTCTTCTTCGGCATTGCCCTGGTCTGCATGAACGCTTGCTTTTACGAGGCAATTTCCCGCATTCCCCTGGGGGCTGCGGTTTCGCTTGAGTTCCTTGGTCCTGTGACGGTTGCTGTTGTACGAGGTCGTGGCTGGGCGCCAAGAATCGCTGCCTTCTTTGCCTTGGCCGGGGTGTGTGCGATCGGCGGACTTGGGTTGGATTTGAGTGCACCGAGAACCTTGGCTGGGGTTGTATGGATTCTGGCGGCCGGCGCATCGTGGGCAACTTACATCGTCTTGGGGCAGAAAGCGGCCTCGTCGAGCTCTGCGATGGTCAACTTGTCGCTGGGGTGTGCTTTCAGCGCGTTGATCTCTGCGCCAATCCTCGCGCCCGGTGCGATGGCTGCTTTCAGCGATCGCAGGGTGCTGATTGCGGTGGTTGCTTTGGCCTTCTTGTCGACAGTTTTTCCCTATACGCTCGAGGCGATGGCAATGAAGCGGGTCTCTGCTGTGACTTTCGCTTTGTTTACCGCGCTTCTTCCCGCAACTTCTGCGCTGATCGGTGCGCTGCTTTTGCGCCAGATTCCTAGCCTCTGGCAGCTGGTGGGACTGGTGTGCATTTCGATTGCTGTGGGAATTGCGTCCTTGGCAGGACGTGCACATCCAGATGTCAATGCGAAAGATGCAGCCGTGGAATCTGTCGGTGTCCGGGGCACAGAAGAAGCAGAAAGCTAGAAAACGTAGAAGAAGTAGGCCCAGGGGGACTCGAACCCCCAACCCACGGATTAAAAGTCCGCTGCTCTACCATTGAGCTATAGGCCCGCGGGATTTCCCGCTATGTGGTCGGAAAACCGAACCAACCCCACCATCTTAATGGCAGGAGAGCAAATGGGCGAAACGCAACGCATCCCCAGGCGTCCCGCGATCTTGGACTATGCGCAGACTGAAGCAATTGTTGGCGCTCAGGATGTGGCGGATTCCTCGGTTCTTGCGCACTCGACAGCCTGGGCGTTGCTTGGGGTCGGTGATGAAGACTTCGATGCTCATGCGCTTGCGCGTTTGAAGGAGCTTGTCTCCACGGGTGGGATCCCTCTGGTTGCTGAGCTATGGGCCTCGAGTCCAGATTTCACTCTTCCCGGCGCATTGTGGCGGGTTTATTTGTTCCGCGAGTGGTACCACCGTGACCCTTTGATCGTGGCAGAGCTGTATCTTCTGGGACTTGCTGCCGAACGCGTTCCGGGGCTTGAGCGTCCCTTGAATGATGCGCCGCTTGATGAGGTGATTGCACAAGCTGATGCGCTGCTGCGAGGAGAGCGCACAGATGATGATTTTGAGGAGATCTTCACTGCCATCGCACGTGCGATGCGGATTATTGCCGCTGGAGATCCTCGGGTTGGTCAGCAGTGGATTGATGATCCGCACGATGCCTTGGCCTACGGGGTCACCATGCGTGCTCGCGCGCTGGTGATGACGGCGCAGGAATTGGAGCGCGCCTCTTCCCGTGCTCGCGTCGGTGATTTGGACTGAGCCCTTTATTTAGTATCGCGAAGTTACAAAAGGTATTGGCATCGCCTGAGCCGGCTGCTAGTATGACGCAGGTAACAGCGACGGGGTGTGTGAATTTCTCAAAGTCGAGTTGTTCTCACAAGGAGTACCCATGTCTACTCGTAGACGCTTTGGAACCGCCTTTATCGCGGGTATTGCAGCACTTTCGCTGCTCACTTCGTGTTCAGGAGGTGCCTCAAAATCCTCTTCAGGAAGCGAAGAAAAACTCACCTTCATGATGCTTGGAGCATCACAGAAATCAATCGAGCACATCGAGAAGAATGTCCTACCGGAATTCAAGAAGAAGACCGGCGTCACCGTCACTTTGCAGACCTCAGACTGGGGGAGCGCCTTCCAGAAGTACACGACCGCAGCTGCATCGAAGCAGATGGCGGATGTCGTTTCTCTCGGCGCGATCTGGACCGCGCCGCTGGCTGATAAGGGAGCCCTTCTTGATCTTGGCCCGTACATGGACAAGTGGGCAGACAAAGACAAGATTTTCCCAGAGCTTCTCAAAGACGGGCAGTGGGACGGTAAGCAGTACTCAATTCCCTACGGCTTCGATCTTCGCGTTCCGGTCTATCGCAAGGACCTCCTCGAAAAAGCCGGTGTCGACACAACGAAACTGCCGACAACGTGGGAGGAATTCCACCAAGTCGCACTCAAGGTGCGTGACGCCGGGATTTGCGAATCTCCGATTTTCTGGGGTACTGACAAGTCCATCGGCCTCCAGCAAGGATTCGCTCAACTTATGATGCAGAACGAAGCCAAGTACTGGAAAGAGGACGGGACCTCGAACTTCTCTTCCCCGCAAGCTCGTGAAGCTTTGGACTTCTTGGTGACAAGCTTCAAGGAAGGAACTGCTGACTACCACTTGGTCTACTCCGGTAGTGGGGCGCGTCCTCTGGTTTCAGGTCAGTCAGCAATGGGCTTGGGATCGCGAAACGACTACTACAACGCAGAGAGCACGAACCCTGAGGTTGCCAAGCAACTCCTCATCGGCCCCGCACTGGTTGGTCCTTCGGCATCGAAGGGCGCTGCTGGAGCGTGGATCAACAAGCTCGCTATTGCAAAGAACTCCAAGAACCCCGATAAAGCATTCGAGTTCATCTCCTTCCTCATGGAAAAGGACAACCTGAGTGCATTTGACGAGAGCTATGGTGTTCTGCCTGTTCGTACCGATCTGGCTGAGGCCTCGTGGCTTGGTGAAACGGGACTTCAGCTCATGGCACTGGCAAAAGACGCTCAATCACAGCCCCCGCATCCAGGAATGATGCAATTTGGCGGAGACATCAACAAGCTGCTTGATCCGGCGGTCCGGGGATCAGTCGGAGTGGATGAGACTCTTGCAGCAATAGACCAGAAACTCAACGCCTTCGGGCACTGATATGTCTCGTCAATTGAATACAGCCCGTTGCTCGTCGGCGCTGGAACGCCAGCGCCGACGAGCCGGCCTGTCACTGATTGCCCCGGGAGGGGTTGCAGTTATTCTCTTCACCCTCCTGCCTCTGGCGCTTGCAGCAGTGTTCTCCTTTACCAAGTACGACCTGATTAACCCCCCAGAGTGGGTTGGTTTCGAGAACTACATCGGGCTCTTCTCCGATCAGGTCTTCCTGCAAGCAATCGGGAATACCCTGTACTTCGCTTTCGGGCAGGTTGCTATCGGCGTCGTAGTCGCCTTCATGATTGCCATGCTCTTCAGTCAAAAACTGCATGGGAACTCGGTGATGAGAACGATCGTTTATATGCCGCAAGCGATGTCCTACGTCATTGTCGCCCTGTTCTGGTCTTTCTTCTTTGATCCATTCTCAGGACCAATCAATGAGTTTCTCCAAAACCTGGGAATGCCAAAGGTCTACTTCCTCACTGAGGCATCTACGGCAATGCCCTCAATTTTGCTTGTGTCCTTGTGGCGCAACATGGGCTACTACATGGTCATCTTGCTGGCCGGAATCCAAGCGATACCGCCCCAGCTCATTGAAGCCGCTCAAATTGATGGAGCCGGTGCCTTCCGTCGCCTGATTTACGTTGTGATACCGCAGCTGAAGAACACTTTGTTCTTCGTGGCAATCACCTGGTTAATGGGTGGTTTCCAAATGTTCACTCAGGCCTACGTCATGACCCAAGGTGGTCCTGAAAACTCCACGCGAACCATCGTCTACGAGCTTTATGAATCGGCATTCACCTACCTTGACATTGGTCGAGCATGCGCCATTGCTGTCCTGCTCTTCTCGACGGTGATCGTCGTTGGTCTGCCCGTTCGCTTGTTCCAAAACCGGGCAGCACGTCGTAGTGCTACCCCGGAGCGCACGCCTGAGCACTCTGGAGGGACACGATGAGAAAAATCCTTCGATCCGGGATCTTCCACACCCTTGCCCTGATCATTACAGCTCTATACGTTGTTCCCTTGGCATCGATTTTCTTGGTTGCCTTAGCCCCGGCAGATCGTGAATTACAGTTCGGTATCCCCGATGAATTCGCCTGGTCAAACTTCGCTGAAGCCATGCGTGCAGAGAACTTCCCGCTCTTTTTCGCGAACTCACTTGTCGTGTCCTTGGCCTCGACGGTGCTTCAGGTCCTTTTATGCGCGATGGCCGGCTATGCGCTTGCAAAGATGCCGATCCCGGGCAAGAAGACCATTATGCTCGTCCTCATTGCGCTCATCATCGTTCCGCCGGAAGTCATGATGGTCCCGCTCTTCGTTATCGTCACGCACGTACCCTTCGCGGGAGGTAATGACCTGTGGGGAAATGGCGGGTCCGGACTACTCGATACCTACGCGGCCTTGGTTGTCCCGCACGTGATCTCCGCACTGTGTATTTTCTTGATGCGCCAGTTCTACTTGGATCTTCCAGATGAACTGGGTGAATCTGCGCGAGTCGATGGTGCAAGTGAAGGACGTATTTTCTGGCAGATCTACACACCCCTCGCGCTTCCAGCGGTTGCGGTCGTTTCGGTTCTTGCTTTCCAAGGGGCATGGAATGACTTCTTGTGGCCACTTGTTTCCGTGAAATCAAACGATATGCGTACGCTCCAATTAGGACTCGCAGTCTTCTATCAAGAAAACTCAACCCAGTGGAGCCTCCTCATGGCAGCGGTCATTCTCATGACCTTGCCAATCGTCGTGATCTTCCTCTTTGGTCAGCGCTACTTTACCGCCGGGGTCTCTGCTGGAGGTGTTAAGGAATGACCTTGCATCCCAATATCCTGCTCTTTCTCACTGATGATCAGGGGCCCTGGGCGCTTCCATGGATCACGCCGGAACTGTGCATGCCCGCTCTGGAGGACTTCGCCTCAGATGCGTATGTCTTTACGCAGATGCACACGCCGTCTCCAGTGTGTTCTCCGGCGCGCGCGTCGATCCTCACCGGAACCATGCCCTCCACTCACGGAGTTCACGATTGGCTTACGGGGACACGGCATCCGCGCGCACAGGCTGACACCTACCTTGACCACCTAGAAACTCTTCCGCAGATTCTTCAGCGCTCGGGTTACGCCTGTGCGCTGAGCGGCAAGTGGCACCTAGGGGATTCGTGTAAGCCGGCGCCTGGATTCTCCTCGTGGTACGCGCATCGCTACGGGGGTGGCCCATACATGGGTGCGCCGATTTGGAAAGATGGTCACGAGGCCGAGGAAGAGTTGTACTTCACCGATGCAGTTGGCGTCCATGCCCTAGAGTTCCTTCGCGAGCGTGCATCCGCAACGGGTGAAGACGGGGAATGTCAGCCCTTCTTCCTTTTTGCCGCGACAACGGCTCCGCACGATCCGTGGGGAGAAGACCAACATCCCGATGAACTCCTCGACATCTATGCAGATGAGGAGTTCCCTTCGATTCCACGAGAGGAACCCCATCCTTGGGCCGATTATCAACGGGTACATCAATTCGCTGATGCTTATCGAGATCCCGTTCCTTCGCTTCGCGGCTACTGTGCCGCGCTGAGCGGAGTCGACCGGGTTTTCGGCGCCCTCGTCGATGAGCTCAAGAAGCAGGGTGAGTGGGAAAACACGATCGTGATCTTCATGTCTGATAACGGCTTCTCTTGCGGGCATCACGGAATCTGGGGGAAGGGGAATGGCACGTTCCCTTTGAACTTCTGGGATAACTCCGTACGAGTTCCCTTCCTGATTCGTATTCCCGAGGCCCTCGCCGCCTCCGTCGGTATTGATCCTGGGCGTGAGCGCGGGTGTTCCTCTCCGGTCAATGAGCTCATCTCTAGCCTCAATTTGTTCACGAGCTTGTGTGAATTGGCTGGGGCCCAGTGCGCTGCCGATGTCCGCCGAGGTCAAGGCACGCTGCTCGATATCCTTCGAGGCAAGTCGGGCAGCGATTCTGTCGCAGTTTTCGATGAATATGGAGCCGCACGAATGATCCGGCGCGGGATGCTCAAATACGTCTGGCGTGAAGAAGGGCCAGAGGAACTGTACGACCTCGAATGCGATCCCGATGAACGTCGCAATCTCATTGATGACCCGACCTACAGTGGAATTCAATCAGAGCTAAGAAACGAACTCGACCATTGGTTTGAGGATCATGAGGATCCGCGATTTTCCGGTATCGGTTTGGATGTCACTGGACTTGGTCAGATCATGCCCCTGTGGCGCTCCCGTGAAACGGAGGCATTCGTCCAATTCGGTGAGGAATAGAAACATCATTTCTGATATTTCCGGCGAGTGAAGTGAGCGCGGGTGCGGCGTATGATCCACACCCGCGCTCACTCTACGTTAGGGTTAATAACGTGACACCCAGCCCTCAGCCCATGCCCCCGATGCGCCTCATTCGCGCAGGCGGCGCCCTCGTGTGGCGATTTCGCGACCCCGCACGACCGATCATTCCCGGGGAAGTGCTGGATGAGCGAGACATCGAAGTCCTGCTGGTTCACCGGCCCCAGTACCACGATTGGTCGTGGCCCAAGGGGAAGATTGAGGGCAAAGAAACTATTCCCGTCGCGGCGGTGCGCGAAGTCGAAGAAGAAACCGGCCACGTCATCCGCCTCGGCGCACCCCTGACTACCCAGCGCTACCGCCTCGGCTCGGGACAGACCAAGGAAGTGCGCTACTGGGTCGGAACGCTGATGGACAGCGACGGCGGAAAGGACGAGGGCCTCGTCCACCTGCGCAAACCCGTCCACCGTGCACCTTCGCGCGAAATCGACCAAACGCAGTGGATGACGACTTCTCGCGCACACGATCTTCTGACGCGCCGCGGGGACCGACGCCTGCTGACAGAACTCGTCATGCGAGGCCGCAGCGGCGAACTCGTGACAACCGCGCTGGCACTGCTCCCTCATGCACGTACGGTTTCTGCTCAACAGTGGGAGGGAGACGAGGAGACTCGGCCCCTGTCACGTGTTGGCGTGCGCGAAGCCCTCGAGCTGGTCGATCTGCTCTCCTCTTACGGTGTGCGCCGGGCAATGGCGACCTCGAGTGCGCGGACCCGCCAGACCTTAGGACCGTGGGCCGCGCTCGCGGGAGTCGACATCGAGGCACTCCCGTCGCGCGCCGCTGGAGCGAATTCCCCTTCCTCTGACGAGGCCTTCGCGCGCGCGCTCATCAGCGACAGCCAGCCGCGGGTCCTATGTACCCCGCGAAGCATGCTTCCAGGAATTTTTGACGTATTCCGACAGTTCACGCCTTCGGGTGTGCGCATGAACTTTCCGCTCGATGCCAGAGAACTTTCGGCCTCGGAGATGGTTATTTTGCACACCGTCGTACATGGGGGACAAGTTCGTGTCCTCGATGTTGAAAGGCATGCCCCAAGGGCCGGGGAGTAGCGCTCTAATACGCTGAATCGTGGATTGAACCGCTCAGGGTTTGCTGGCCGTTTGCTGCCGCTATGCAGACGATCTGTCGGTCTCCGCGCTCCCACGATTCGCGGCTCGGGGCTAGCCAGAGAAGATCAAGAGCAGAATCCTCAGCGGGGATCCCAACGTAGGACCGGAAGGCTAGCTCACACTCGCGGCGAGCATCCGTTTCAAGTTGTGCGGCCTCGGGGAAGTCTGCGCCTGCAACCGTCGGTAGCGCGATCACTTCAGCTTGGTGAGGGCGAGAGCAAGAAACGGTTTCCAAGGAATAGGCACTTGTCGTTGGAGGAACCTGAACGCAGGCGCCGACCGAAAGGCGCATCACTGACGAAAAACCGCACCCGCTCAGCGTGCCTGCCCCCAAAATACAGGCAAGCACACCGAGACAGATGCGGTTAAAAAAGGACTTCACTCAATCGAGGGTACTAGACGCCAACGATGAGTGCGCAGATCCAGTAGACGATTCCAGACACAACAGCAGCTGCTGGCAAGGTCAGGAACCATGCCGTAACGATCGAACCTGCAACACCCCAGCGTACGGCGGAGAATCGCTTCGTACACCCCACGCCCATAATTGATGTCGATACGACCTGCGTCGTTGAAATCGGAGCGTGGACAACGTAGGAGCACAGGTAGAGGATCGATGAGGAGACCGCTTCTGAGACAAAGCCTCGTGCCGGGTCAAGATCGATGATCTTTCGACCGATGGTACGCATGATGCGTCCGCCGCCAGCCATTGTCCCCAAAGAAATTGCCAAGGCTCCGGAAATCTTGACCCACAGGGGGACCGTCATATCTCCGGTGACCGGATCGTAGATCTGGTGTGTTTCACCGTAGCCGCCGGCAAGAAGAGCCATGACGATAATGCCCATGGTCTTCTGTGCGTCTTGGATACCGTGACCCAGCGCCATAGCCGCAGAGGAAACACGCTGAGCAGCGCGGAAGCGGCGCATGGTGCGGTGGTATTGAGCATTGCGCAAAAGGAAGAGAGCGACACGCATGACGAAATAACCGACAACGAAACCGATGATTGGTGAAGCAAACATCGGAATGATGACGGACTTAACGATTCCCCACCAATAAACGGCTGTGCCGCTCATCAAACCTGCACCAACCATGCCACCGATAAGTGCATGAGAGGATGAGGAAGGCAGACCAAACCACCACGTAATGAGGTTCCAAATACACGCGCCTAGGAGGGCTGCAAGGATGATGACCAAGCCCTTTTGCTGCATTTCCACCTGAGTGGATTCAGCGTATGGGCTGATGGAGATGATTCCCTCGCCAATTGTCTTCGCGACTGCGGTCCCCATCATCGCGCCAAGAATGTTCATGACTGCAGCCATAAGCAAGGCGGCACGAGGCGTCCAGGCTTTTGTGGAAACCGAAGTGGCGATCGCGTTCGCTGCGTCGTGGAAGCCGTTGGTGTAGCTGAAAAACAGAGCAACGGCGATGACGACGCAAACCAGGATCAGGTTAAGATCCACGACTCAGGATTCCTTCAGTGCGAGGGATTCGATGACATTCGCCAGGTGCTCGAAAGCATCGGCGCAGGCTTCCAAGCTCTCGACAACATCCTTGAGCTTGATGATCGTGATGGGGTCGAGACCAGAGTCAAAAAGAGTCGTCAGGGCACGGCGGTAGGTGAGGTCGCCTTCGTTTTCGAGGCGGTTGATCTCGATCCAGTAATCACGCATGTCGACAGGGGACTTCAGTGCCGGCATGTTTTGCGCGGTCAGCTCCGCGCAGTGGGTGAGAACCGCGATCTGCGACTTGAGGAGGGTCAGGATCTCCTCGGGAATGTTAGTAATGCCGTACAGGACCAAGAGGTCACCGGCCTCGTCGATGAAGTCCATGCAATCATCGAGGTGAGCAGCCAGGGACTGAAGATCCTCGCGGTCAAAGGGGGTAATAAAGGACGAATTAATGCGCTGGAAGATCTCGTGATTGAGTTCATCGCATTGGTGTTCAACGCCGTGAAGCTGATCGCGAAGTGCGACTCGTTCTTCGGGGGAAGCAGCGTAGATTTGAGCAAGAATTTCAACGCCCTCAACGAGCTTGTCTGCTTGCTGGGTGAAGAATTCAAAGAAATTTGGGCCCTGCGTTCTGTTGCGGATCCCCATAATGTTCCTCCGATTGTGTTGAGATTGCCTCAAGGCAATCGTCATCCATGACACACTGCATATTCAAGTTCACTGAGGCAGGAACTTCTTGCTGAGTAGTGTGTCTATTGCCACATTATGCCCGAAAGCTCGGATCTCTCGGGAAAAGTGGGGCATTCCGTCGCCGAAGTTGACGCATTTGTCAGAATTTTCAGCCCAAAAGGGACCTATCGCCCGCGCAAATGCCGGTGTGGTGAGAGATGATTAGAGCGTAGATCGGGGCGTGACCGCGCCCCAGAATCACCGAGTGCCTCAGGAGGCAAAATGTCCGTGACCGAACAGGATGTGCGTGCAGCCGCTCCGGCAAACGCTCCCGAAGATGTCATCAAGTGGGTTGCTGAAATTGCAGCGCTGACCACCCCTGATCGTGTGGAGTTCGCTGACGGCTCCCAGGAAGAGTGGGATCGCCTCACTTCTCAGATGGTTGAGAGCGGCATGTTCACCAAGCTGAACGAAGAGAAGCGCCCCAACTGCTTCCTCGCCCGTTCCAAGCCCTCTGACGTTGCGCGTGTTGAGTCTCGTACCTTCATCTGCTGTGAGAAGGAAGAAGACGCAGGCCCGACCAACCACTGGGCAGACCCCAAGGAAATGAAGGCAACCCTGCACGAGAAGTTCACGGGTGCCATGAAGGGCCGCACCATGTACGTGGTTCCCTTCTCCATGGGTCCTCTGGGTGGCCCCATCTCCCAGCTCGGCGTTGAGATCACCGACTCTCCCTACGTTGTTGTCAACATGCGCATCATGACCCGTATGGGTGCGGCTGCCATGGACCTCATCAATGAGGGCCGCGTGTGGGTTCCCGCCGTTCACTCCGTCGGCGCTCCGCTGGAGCCCGGTCAGGAAGATTCCAGCTGGCCCTGCAACGACGAGAAGTACATCACCCACTTCCCCGAGACCAACGAGATTTGGTCCTTCGGTTCGGGCTACGGCGGCAACGCACTGCTCGGCAAGAAGTGCTTCGCTCTGCGTATCGCTTCGACCATGGCACGCCGCGACGGCTGGATGGCTGAGCACATGCTTGTCCTGCGTCTGACCCGTGAGTCCACCGGTCAGCAGTTCCACGTCACCGCTGCATTCCCCAGCGCCTGTGGCAAGACCAACCTCGCCATGCTCCAGCCCACCATCCCCGGCTACAAGGTCGAGACCGTGGGTGACGACATCGCTTGGATGCGTCCGGGCACCGATGGCCGTCTGCGCGCCATCAACCCCGAGGCAGGCTTCTTCGGTGTTGCACCGGGAACCTCCTACCAGACCAACCCCATGGCAATGGAGACCGCAAAGGCCAACTCCATCTTCACCAACGTTGCACTGACCGACGATGGCGATGTGTGGTGGGAAGGCATCGACGGTGACGTGCCGGCACACCTGATCGACTGGCACGGCAACGACTGGACCCCCGAGTCCGGCGAAAAGGCTGCTCACCCGAACAGCCGCTTTACCGTTCCCGCCTCGCAGTGCCCCATCATCTGCCCCGACTGGGAAGCACCCGAGGGCGTCGCCATTGACGCGATCCTCTTCGGCGGCCGCCGCGCAACCAACGTTCCGCTGGTTGCCGAGCAGTACGAGCCCGCACACGGCGTGTTCATCGGTGCTTCCGTTGCATCCGAGGTCACCGCTGCTGCAACCGACGTCAAGGCCGGTTCGCTGCGTCACGACCCCTTCGCCATGCTGCCCTTCTGTGGCTACAACATGGCCGACTACTGGGGCCACTGGCTCGAGATGCAGGACAAGTTGGGCGAGAACTTCCCCAAGGTCTACCAGGTCAACTGGTTCCGTAAGGACGAAGACGGCAACTTCATGTGGCCCGGATACGGCGATAACTCCCGTGTTCTGGACTGGATCGTCCGCCGTGCAGCTGGCGAGGTTGAGGCAATCGACGGCGTCACCGGCCGCTACCCGCACTTCGAGGACTTCAACCTCGATGGTCTGGACATCGACCAGGCCAAGTGGGACAAGCTCTTCGAAATTTGCCCCGACGCATGGGCAGCCGAAATGGACGACACCGAGGAATACTTCTCGCAGTTTGGTGACAAGCTCCCGGCAGCTATCACCGAGCAGCTCGCGAAGTTCCGCGCGCGTATCGCTGCTGCAAAGCAGGCCTGATAGCGTTTAGCTAGCGTCAAGGCGGGGGGGGCCCCC
>NZ_LT707420.1:710883-782571 GCF_900155605.1 Actinomyces marseillensis
CCGCCTGTGTTTTAATCGCGTCTATGTCTTAGAGTAGAAAAGGCTTCTTATAGGAAAGGATGGGGTGTGGTCGCCAAACAGTGGAAGTTCATCAACGGCTTCGAATGGGCCGTAATGGACCCGGTTGTTGAAAAGCCGGGAGAACTGTGGATGTGCCTGACCCTTGCCTATGGGACTCTTGACGTGAAGCCTGAGGAAATGGGCGCCCTTCACGTCCTCATGGAGTCCATTCGAACCGAACTTCAACGTCCCGTCGAATACGCACCCGGAAAATTCGACGTTGCTCAAGTTGAGTGCCTGACCTACTTTTCAGAGATCGATATCCGCGTCCACGGGCCGCGTGAGATCGTCCGTCAGGCATGGCTGCGTCTTCCCGCGTGCTTTGACCATCCAGAGCTTTTACTCCCTGTTTCAGGACGTGCATCCGCCACGTCGATGTGGACAGCCGAAGTGGCGAACAGAACGGGGATCAATGAAGCCTTGCTCTCCGTTTTCCGCAGCGATACCGCCACTTTCGAGGCCGATCGCCATTTTGCATCAGCATGCGATCTCGCGCGGAGAATCTCCCCCTTCGAGGGGCGTTATCCCTGTGTTCTTGTCACGACAGAACCCGATTTCCTTGGTCTAGGCTTTGACCGCGAACCCGATTCCTTGGATCTTGACGATCTCCTCGCCGTGGACGAAGGGACTCCACGAGACCAATACATCCGTGGCAGTCAATGGCAATGTGGGTTGAATTATCTCTTCTCCTTTGCGGTTCCCCTCACGCGCGCGGGTCTTGTCGCCCGCTGGGCAATTGCGATGGATGCAACGAATATCCTGCGCTCACTGGATCCCAAATACTCGGATTTCAAGGTGACGACGGATGCCTACTCGATCGCCCCTGATCTTATTGCGATGATCCGTTTCGACGACTTGGATTCTTTCGAGGACGCGCGCCGTTTCCTCGATGTCTACTTCGACCCGGATCGTGACTTCACCGTCAACCTTCAACAGGTCATTAATCGTCATAAAGACGATGAAAACCTGGAGGTTTCCCAGCACCTGCACCGCATTAACGACGATAGTATTCCAACGCGTGACGAGGTCCTCGCACTTATCAACAAAGTAGCGGCACGTGCCCACATCGCGGCAGATGTCGCCTCGCCCGAGTTACTTGAACGCTTCCCGCTACTGACCGCACCGAAGAGCACCTACGATCGCTTCGCAACCACCAATTGCGTGCCCGAGCCGGTGGAAGCGCTTCCCTTCCCCTCCACCGAGGGCACAGATCTCCTCTCAAGCGTCCCCGCGAGCCTCAGCGGCTATGCTCTTGCCCTTCCACATCACCTGATGGTCTCTCCTGAGCGTGTGGTTGCCCAGTGGTATGACGCCTCCCAAGAACGCACCACCTCCCCAGTCGTGCGGCGAATTGAGATCAGGGTTTCAGACGTTACGTGTCTGCTTCGCTCAGGAAAGGCCACGGTCCTCATCGATAGTGATGGAAGCTTCCTCCCGATCTATCCCGAGGCCTACATTTCCCCCGAATCCGTGGTGCTCTTGGAGTCTCTCATTCGAGACCTGTCGTCCAGGGTCCCCGTCGTCACGATCGAGGCACTCTTTGATGAGGAAATCGCTCTGGTCGATCGCTTCACTCGCGAGGGTCCCAGCGCCCTTCAAGAGGGAACAATTCAGCCCCTTCCCAACTATCTTTCTCATCTCGACCTCCCTGCGCCCAGCGCTGTGCCCGAGAAACCCCGTCAACGAGGCCGCGCGGGAACTCGCCTGCCGAGGCCCACCCAAGCGGGATCGGCCTCGGCAGGGAATCGCCGCGCGCAGTGGAAACGGCGACGACGCATGCGCCTGACGAACAATGATGTGGATCTCTCGCCCCACGGTTCCACTGTGCGGAACGCAAAAAGCAAGAGGTGGGTTGTCTGGCTCATCATTGCGCTGATATTCAGTATTTGGCGCTCTTATATCCATTCGAGTCCAAAACAAACGAATATCCCACATGTCACGCCGTTTCCAACGATCTCGGTAACGGTTCCGACCTTCTCAATTTCGCCGTTCACGCTTCCAACGCCCACTCAGACCGGGCAGTGAAGTCGCGAGTCGGAACGAGCTGCTGAAAACCAGTAAGATATTGGTAATTATTCAATCACCCGGGAGTTTCCTGAATGTCTACATACCTCACCGATGATGAGCTCAAACGCAGCAAAGAGCTCCTGGACCGCATCCAGAAGATCTTCGCGCAGCGCGTGGTTGGCCAAGAACAGCTCAGGGAAACCCTGATCGTCGGCCTCCTTGCACAGGGCCACATCCTCATGGAATCGGTGCCCGGTCTTGCAAAGACCACCGCGGCTCAGACCATCGCAATGGCAATCTCAGGAAGCTTCCATCGCATCCAGTGCACGCCAGACCTCATGCCTAACGACATCGTCGGCACGCGTATCTGGAACCAGGCACAAAATGAAATGACGACCGAATTGGGACCGGTCCACGCCAATATCGTGCTCCTGGATGAAATTAACCGTTCCTCGGCAAAGACCCAGTCCGCGATGCTTGAAGCCATGCAGGAAGGTCAGACCACCATCGGTGGAACCGTCTACCCGCTGCCCAAGCCCTTCATGGTCATGGCAACCCAGAACCCCATCGAAGAAGAAGGTACCTACGTGCTCCCCGAAGCACAGATGGACCGCTTCTTGATGAAAGAAATCATCACCTACCCCCAGCCTCTCGAAGAGCTCGAAGTCCTCAACAGGATCGACTCGGGAAGCATGGATAAGCCCATCGATGCTGAACCCATTACCTTGGAAGAACTGACCTTCCTCCAGCAGATGACTCGTCGCATCTTCCTGCACGACACCTTGAAGGCCTACATCGTCGACCTGATTAATACCACTCGCGGCATGGGGCCGAATCCGCTTCCCGGTTTCTCTCAGCACGTGCGCGTGGGTGCTTCGCCTCGTGGTGGCATCGCCCTCATGCGTGTCAGTCAGGCGGTTGCCCTCATGCAGGGGCGTAACTACGTCATGCCTGAGGATATTAAGAAACTTCGCCACCCGATTTTGCGTCACCGTATCATTCGTACCTTCGATGCAATGGCGGATGATATTTCCGTCGACGGCCTCATCGATGCTGTCTTCTCTGCGGTAGCGGTGCCGTGAGTCCAATCATTAAGAGGGGGATCGTCGAGGAAGGCTCGCAGACCCTAGGCAATGTCGACCAGCACCAGAAGGCTCGGACGAATAGTTCTCAGCTGCGTGCTTTGGCTGGTCGAACCCAATTGCCTGTCTTGCGCAAACTTCTGTCTCTCATGGAGGGCCAGCACTATTCTGCGCGCGCGGGACAGGGCTGGGAATTCATGGATATGGCCGAATACAAGCCCGGAGATGACGTTAAAGACATCGACTGGGCGGCGACCGCTCGAACCGGGACTCCGATCGTCAAACGATACGAGGCCAGTGCGAATGTTCAGGTTGTCCTAGTCGTTGATACCGGTCGTTCCATGAGCGCGCTTGCTCCTTCCGGAGAGAGTAAGGAAGCCATTGCGCTGACGATCTGCCAGGCAATCGCGTGGCTTGCGTCGAGCCGCGGTGATCAAGTTGGTCTGGTTTCCGGATGTCAGGGGCGGATGCGTCATATGCCCGCACGCTCGGGTAACGCTCATATTGAGCTGATTTTGCGGCGCCTGGAAGAGGATATCGACTTACGCTCGCCCTCTTCGGATTTGGAGACCTTGCTTGCTCGCGTACAAGCGGCAACGCATCGGCGCTCCCTCATCGTCTTGGTCACGGATGAAACGCATCCCCAGCCCACGCCTCGTGCGCTGGAATTGCTCAAGCGTCTGAGCGTCCACCATCGCATGATCGTCATGCAGGTTGCCGACGCCGATCCCACGAAGCTTCCCAAGGGGACGCGTATCGTCGACGTTGATGCCGGCCCCTTGCCCGGATTCCTTTTGGAAGATTCGCAGATTGCTTCCGAGGCCGCCGTGCGCGCCGATCAAAGTCGCCAAGTTGTGCGTCAGCTCCTCGACATCCCAGGAATTACGCGGGTGAGCGTGTCCTCGAGCGCTGAAGTGGTGCGAACCCTTTTGTCCGCACTGGAAAGGGAGAATCGTGTCCGGTGAACTGCGCGAAGTCGTCAATTACCCGCACTGGATGTGGATCGCCGGTGTCTTAGTTCTGTCTGCGACCCTTGTGTGGATCGGTGTGTGGGTGATCCGCTGGCTTCGCTCGAGTCGTGGGCTTGAGGAAGACCAGGTCACCTTGATCCCTCTGGATGAGAAGCGTCGTCAGCGCTACTTGGGCTTCATTGACGAGGTTGAGGGGCGTCTGCAGTCCAAGGACCTCAACGAGCGCGAGGTTCACCTGGCGATCGCCGGTATTTTGAGGGCGCTGGGTACTGAACGCAGTGGACGTGATCTTGAAACCGCAACAGTCGATGAGATTCGTCGGATTGTGCCCACATGGCCGGAACTTGCCAACGCTCTTGAAGTCTGCGAGCACGGTTTCAAAGCTGAGTCCGAGGCCGACGGAAGCGAAACCTATTTCGATGCGAGTGCCATTGCCGGCAAGGCGAGGGAAGTGGTGAAGGCGTGAGATACGGATACCTGATTGCTGTTGTCCTTGTCGTTATTCTTCTTGGCGCGGCCATCGGATGGCGTCATGTTGGCTTAAAGCTCCACGCCAGTGAGAGGCGAGGGTGGGTTGCTAACACGGGCTATGTTCGTAATCTTCCCCGTTACCGCGCGCTTATGCGTAAAACTCGGATGATTGTCGCTGCGCTCTTGGCTGTTTTTTGTGTTGGCGCAGCATCCTTGGCTGTCGTCGCAGCGAACCCGGTTGATCGCCGGGTCGACGACCGGCGCCTTGCCTCGCGCGATATTGTCCTCTGCCTTGACGCGTCCGGTTCGATGCTGGACTACGACAGTGAAATTGGCGAAGCCTTCAAGACTTTGGTTGAGCACTTTAATGGGGAGCGCGTCTCCTTATACCTGTGGAGTGGTCGTTCCGTTCGCAAGTTCCCTCTGACCGATGACTATCCGATGGTGACTGAGTACTTGGATGAACTCAGTTCGGTCCTGAGGAACGGTATTCTGGCGCGTACCTCCAGCGGCTACCGGATTTCCAGAGAGCTCGCGAAGTACCTGGAAGGGACCGACGATCCCGATGAGGAAGTTGCTTCTCAGATCGGCGACGGCTTGGCCTCGTGTGTCTTAGGTTTTGACCACACAGATCAAGATCGTTCGCGCACTGTCATTTTGGCCTCGGACAATGAGGTGGTCGGCCAGGGACTGTATTCCCTGAGCGAGGCGATTGACTTTGCGAAGCGTCAAAAAGTTGAGGTGATTGGCCTATTCCCCGGTAATTACCTGGGTACAGATGGCGAGGATATGAAGAACCAGGTCGAGTCGACCGGGGGAAACCTCTACCAGATGACAAGTTCGGGCACAGTGGATTCGATTGTTAAAGATATCGAGGCCAAGCAGGTGAACGAGATCGAAGGTGACGCTCGCGTGACGGTCACAGATCGCGTGGGAACTCCCGCAGGCTGGCTTGCCGTCGCTATTCTTTCCTTCCTTGGGCTTTTGGGAGTGACGAGGCTGTAGCCTCCCGATGTGAGCACGCTCGCCTGGGTGCGGGCATGCTCGGCCTGGGTATAGATACAAAAATGTGGGGGCCGCAGCGATTGCTGCGGCCCCCACACCTATTGTCGAATCAGATCATGCGCGGCGACGCTTGAGTGCCAGCATGCCTGCAAAGAGGCTCATTCCTGCCAGTCCCAGGAGCAATGATCCTGCGGCACCGGTGTGTGCCAGGGGAGCGGGCTTCTTGGGGTTCTGAGGCTGCTCAGGGGTGGGCTGAGTAGCCGGAGTGGAAGGCGTGGTTGCCGGGGTGGTCGGAGTCGGCGTGACCTCGCATCCGGGGATGGAACCAACCAAGGTGTGGAAGAAGACCATGGGCTTCGAGGTCGGGGTCTGGTGTGCCTTCTCGCCGGTGAGCACAGCGTTCACCTCAACGCTGAAGGAGGAGTTCTCCGGCATATGTGCAACGGTGAAGGTCAGCGTCTTCTTATCGGCACTCACGGTTGGGGCGGGAGTTCCCGTCACCGACTGTGAGAAGCCGTTAGCAACAAGCTGGCCAGCGCCAGGGGTGAGCGCAGAGGCGATCGAGGCCTCGTCGAAGGTTGCACCTTGGGGGGCGCTCACGGTCATCGTTGCGTTGTTCAGTTCACGCTTGGTTGCGGCGTAGAAGCGCATGCGACGCGTTGCGCCAGCAGCGTCGGAGTATTGGCGTGAGGGATCCCAGCCGTCTGCTCCAGCCTCGCCCCAGAGCTGGCCGGTTCCCTGCCAGCTGTCTGCATACTTCTCACGGCGATCAATATCTTGCGAGTAGGGGGAGAAGACGGTACGGCCAACAACTCCTGCCTGGCAGTGACCCACGGTGAGCGAAGGGGTGGGGATGGGGCTGCAAGCATTGCCGTTTTCGTCGGTCGCGCGCAGGCCGCTCAGGTGAGACGTCGCTTCGTAGTGCTTGGTGTGGTCACCGCTACCAACAAATTCGATGACAGCTGCGCGTCCCAGGGGCAGGCCCTGGTTGAACTTGAGGGTCCAGATGTTGCGTGCAGCGTCCGTCTGGGTTGCGGTCGGAACGACGTCCCAGTGCAGGTTCGATGCGAGTGCGCCGAAAGTTTGACCACGCATGAAGCGATCAACATCGCCGTTGACGACTTGCGAGCTCAGATCTCCGAAGAACTGAATGTTCGTCATGTCATCGGGAAGATCGACCGTCAGCTCAGCGCCGGGGAGGATTTCGTAGTTAGCGCCGACCGGGATGCGCCAGTACTGAAGGTTCAAGTTTGGGTTAAACCAGTGGTGGTTTTCAAGAATGGCCTGGCTGCCGTGACGAGGGTGAACGCTCTCCATGAAACCCGAAGTGGCGTAGGGGCCGGCACGCAGTCCCCGGGGGATATTGTTCATGTTCTCATCGAGCATTGCGCGCGCTGTCCAGTCGACAACGCAGCCGGAGCTACGGTCGCCGTTGATTTGTCCATCAGCGCCCGCCTCGACGGCGTTTGCGCCTACGGCAGTGAGGGAAGAGAAGAGGAGCGCTAGTCCAAGTGAACCAGTTGCAATCTTTGAGAGCGCTTTCATTTTGCCTCGAATTTCCTGGTGATTGTGTATTTAGGACACTGTGCTGCAGATTCAAATTTACATATGTATCTCTTCAGTCGTCAAATAGATGTTCTATCTGCTGAATGTGGGTTCGCCACTATACTTGCCAGTGTTTGATCCGAACCCAGGAGGAATATTGTCGCTCTCCTTTCGACCGCTCATGCCGGTTTACCTCGTCGTTGTGATAGCTGCGGCATGCCTATTTTTCTCCTGGTGGAGCGCCCGTCGTCATCAGCCCTTCAGGACTTCTGATCTGGTCAGACGAGGTGGAATTTCCCTCGCTCTTTTGTCGATTTTGGTGGGTCCTTCAATCCCCGGAGAAGCGCAAAAAGTCACAACCAACGTTGAGGTGTGGCTCGTGATTGACCGCACGGGTTCAATGGCGGCCGAGGATTGGGATGGCTCAAAGCCTCGTCTAGACGGTGTGCGTCACGATGTTGAGACCATTGTCAATGCCGCTCCGGGTGCTCGCTACCGTATTGTGACCTGGGATTCCGAGGCCGATACCGGACTTCCACTGACCACTGACCTTGGTGCGGTTCGCTCTTTCATGAGCACTCTGACGCATGAAGTGAGTTCCACCTCTCGTGGTTCTTCTCCGGACCGTCCGGCGGCCTACCTCGCTGAGGAAATGCAAGCTGCCGCAAAGAAACACCCGGAGAATACTCGCGTCCTTTTCCTCTTTACCGATGGGGAGACCTCCAACAGTGATGCATGGCGCGGCGCGGGCGCGGGTGAGTCAGACGACTGGAAGAAGGTCCAGCCCGAGCTTTCAGGCGGCCTCGTCATCGGCTATGGGACCGAGAAAGGCGGTCGCATGAAGGTCTCTGCCTTGGGGCAAGAGAATTCGAAGACTCCTGAGTACATCAAGGACTACACCCAGGCTGGAACGCCCGACGCGATCTCAAAGATTGACGTTGCGAAGCTCAACCAGATTGCGTCCCAGCTCGGTGTCGATATGGTGCGTTCTCCCAGTGATTCAGCAATCCGAAATGCTGCAAATTCGTCTGTTTCGAACGCCCGTAATATTGCGGATAGTCGCGATATGATTCAAACCTCTCGCTATATTCTCTGGCCCTCGGCGCTGGTTCTCACCGTGCTCATGGCATGGGAAGCCGCCATTTTTGCCGGCCGCGTTCACGCCCTCAGGAGGACCCGTGCGATTTAAACATCGATCGACAGCTCGTGTAGAGGAACGTCCCGAGGGCTTCTACCAGCCGCCTGCGGGTGCGCAGAACGACGGCGAGGCCTCGGCGGATGGAATCCCAAGCGCAAGGCCAGCCTCGGCAGACCGAGCTCAACGCAACGCGCGTCGCCCGCGCAACGGAAAACTCCTGCGCCCGCTGTGGTGGTCAATGCCCGTCGTTGTCCTTGCGCTCGCGGTCGGTACCTATATGGTTTCGCTTCCCCTGTGGGCCTGGGCGACGGGTAGGACCGCGCGTGCGGGCAATCACGAGGCCGCGCTGACCTCCTATTCTCGCCAGATCTATTGGGGGGATCTGGGTCCGGCGAGCTGGGTTGCGCACTACAACGCGGGTACCGAAGACCTTCGACTCGATCACATCGACTCGGGTGTGGAGCAACTGCGTACCGCCTGGGACCGTGTTCCCAAGGCGCGACAGGTTGAGGATGGGCGCATCGAAACCTATTCCTACGAGTGCACCGTGCGAATGAACCTTGCACTCGGATTGGAAAAACAGGGTGACGCCGCGATGGCGAGTGACCGTGCTCAAGCGGCAGCGCTCTATAAGGAGATGGGGGAGGTCGTTTCCCCCTGCCAGTCGACGTCCTCGACGCAGAATCAGCAAAATCAGCAGGGCCAGGGTGGCGGAGCTGATGCTGACAAGGCCCACGATCGTGCGAAGCAGAAGCAAGAGCAGGCTGAAAAGTCCGATAACAAAGATAATCAGGACGACAAAGACAATAAAGACAACAAGGACGACAAGAATAAAGACGATAAGCAGGATCAGAACAAGGACGATCAGAACAAGGACAAGAAGGACGATAAGGATCAGCAGACTGACAAGCAGAAGGATCCTTATGACGGCGAAACTGCCGAGCAGCGCAAAAAGCGCGAGGAAATGCAGCGCCGCATAGAAAAGGGTGACCAAGACGGTCGCAAGGAACAAGATCGCAAGCGCGGCACCGGAGGAAACGGCGCCTGGTAAAGGAGATCAGTGACTTAGGTCCCAATGAGGAATAGCTGAAGTTCTGACTGGGTTGACATTTGCAGTGCTGCTGAAGACGCGGCTCAGTGATGAAAGGTTTGTCCCATGACGTACAAGGTCGCATACATTATTGGTTCTCTGTCCTCCACATCCATTAACCGCAAGCTTGTCGGTGCGATGATCGCCGATGCTCCTGAGGATTTGGAATTCGTCGAGGCAAACTTCTCCCAGTTCCCCCTGTACAGCCCCGATCTCGAGGCGGATTACCCGCAGGTGGCTACCGAGTTCAAGACAATCCTTGAAGAGGCCGACGCGGTCCTTATTGCGAGTCCCGAATATGATCGCTCGATCCCCGGTGGTTTGAAGAATGCCATTGACTGGATGGGACGCCCATGGGGATCGAACCCGATTGGCGGCAAGCCCCTGTACGTCGTTGGTGCTTCTGTTGGAGCGGTTGGAGCTGCTCTCGGACAGGCGGCTGTGCGCCAGACCCTCTCCTTCTTTAATCCGCTGAACATGACTCAGCCCGAAATGTTCCTTCAAGCAAATGCTGATTCCTTTGGCGAGGATGGCCGTTTTGTTGACGCCGGAACGCAGGCTTTCGTGAAGTCGGCTATCGAGGCCTTCGCGGAGTTTATCCGCCGTCACGCCTGAGTTGGTGCCCCCCAATACCACAAATGGGACTAAAGTCCCTCAATGGTGTTGGGGGTCTTTTTGTAGCCAATTTTGAGTGGGTGGAGTGTGGAAACCGGGAATGGTAGCGGCCGTGTTTAAGAGAGGTAGACATGGTTGTCGTTTCGCTCGAAAATGGCGAAAAACTGCGGAAAATTCGCATCGAACTCAAGGGGGCGAAAACGTTCAGTCCGACTAGCTCTCGCGGTAACGTGAGTGCCGGAGACGTGAAAAACCCCTGACATACTGCGTCTCCAGAGGGCGCCTGTTGACTCACTTTCAGGCGCCCTCAATCTTACGATCCATCTGGGTTAAGCTGATGAAGGAATACTTCTTGCACTGAGGATGGGACATGAGTGAAACACTGCCTGAGGCCTCGGAACAGCCGGGGGCTGAGCACAGCGCATGTCCACGTCTGGAGCGTCCCCGCCCACAGCATCCGCCCGTTTACCAGCACGCCTCAGAAAAACTCGATTTCCTTCAAGAACGTGACTGGGGCTTCGATGATGTCGTTGACGCTCTTTTCTTCATCTTCTCCGGAATCGCAACACTGTGGCTCGCATACGTGTTTTTGGCGGGTTCCATCAGGCTTAAACCCACCGCAATTGCTTGGTTTGCCATCTGCTGGGGGGTGACTGCCTACCTTGCGCTTCCGCGACTTCACCAGCTTCTCACGTGGCTCTATGTCCCCGACTATTTCATTGGACGCACCAGGACTGCTGATGGCTTGCTGGGTGACCCGGTGAATCTGGCACTACTGGGTAGCGAGGTCGATATTCACGCGGCGATGACTGCCGCGGGTTGGGTGCGGGCCGACCCCATCAGTCCCAGAAGTGTGCTCCGTGTGATCCGTTCGTGGCTCACTCGCCAGCACTATGATTCGGCGCCCGTGTCTAACCTGGTGCTCTTTGGGCGAAAGCAGCATTTTGCCTATCAAAAGGCAGTCCCCGGAAAGTCATCGGAGCGCCACCATGTGCGTTTTTGGCGCACCCCTCAAGGCTGGGTCCTCCCCGGTGGTCGGAGGGTCGAGTGGCTTGCCGCGGGTACCTTCGACCGGGCAATTGGCCTGAGCCTACTCACCTTCCAAATCACTCACAAGATCGATGCGGATATCGACATTGAGCGCAACTACATTGTCGATGATGTGCTCTATGCCTGCGAGGACGCCCGCGTCGAAATCTTGCCTGACTTCTTCAGCGCCTATCACGATAAAAACGGTGGTGGCGACCGTGTCGTCACCGACGGTGACCTCTATCTTCTCGATGTCACCGACGTTGAAGTTGACGACGAAGACACGGTACAGATTGCTGATGCCCACGTCGTTGACACGCAGGCGCACCGCCGGCGCCCCACTCAGTTGGTCGTAGGAATGGCATTGGTAGCCTGCATGGTTCTGACCGAGGTCATCAACGCGGTGCTCATTTTACGAAACCCCTGGAAGTATGCCGCGATCAATGTCGGAGCCCTTGATGAGCTCGCAGAATCGCAGATTAATCTTCTTGCGCTGCGCTTAACGGTTGGTCTTGTTTCTGTCATTCTGGTTGGTCTGGTGATCGTCACTGCCGCACTCACATGGCAGGGACACCCTCGCGCGCGAATTATCTTGATGACCGCTCTGAGCTTAAACATTCTTGTCGCCGTAGCCGATATCGCCCACTCTGGAACCAGTCATATCTTGCTGATGACACTCATCGGCTCATCGCTCAACGTTTTGGCGCTTCTTGCCCTCTCGGCCAGGGCATGCCATCAGTGGGTGCGCGAACGCAAACGGGATCGAATTGCAGCAGCTCTTGAGCTTAACGACTGAAAAGTGTCTTAGTTTGCTGGCGCCATAAACCAGGCTGCGCGCGAATCCGCTGCAATCCCCTCGTTATACGCCAAGCCTGCGTATGCAGCCGAGTCCTTGCCCAGTTGTGAGGAAAGGAAGGCGCGGAAGGAATCCACAGCCTCGGCATGAGTGGAAGCCGGTAGGGGAGCGGCCACTACCTCGCGGGAAACGCACGATCCCGGGATCGCTTGAGCGCGGCTTTCCGTGCCCGTGTTCGAGGCTGCGGCAACTGCCAGGCGCGCATCCCACACGAGGATTGGGCGCGCGTGAGAGCCTTGTGCGGAGTCGGCCTCGGGGATGATCGAGGCACGGTCGGTGGGGATTGTGACGCTCCACTGACCCAGCGCATCACCGGCCGAAGAGGAGAAGCTTCCCGATTCGCGCAGGTCGGCTGCCCAGTCCTCGAAGTTCGCGCCGAGAGCCTTCTGGGCGTTGGTCAGGTATTGGCTTCCGATTGGCGAGTTCTCGGGGGGAAGCGCGGTGAGCGGCGCGTAGGTTGAGGACGAGAGCTCCGCTAGAGAGTTTGGTAGCGCCTTGCGGTTTGCAGAAAACCATGAGCGATCCGCGTAGGCGCAAATCGGGTCGTTGCCGATTGCCGTGGGGGATGTCGTCGCGCCCAGGGAAGCGGCCGTGGCCGAATCAATGCCGAAGAGGATATCGGCATCGAGAGAATGTGAAATAGAGGACGCGGGGAATTGATCAATGGTGTAGCCGCTTGCGGCCTCGAAGGCCGAGACATAGTCGGCGGGGAGCTGCCAGCCGGGTGCGTAAGCAATGCGCAGGGTTCCGCTTCCGCGCGGAATTCCTTGGTCACCGCTTGCCTTCGTGTGCTTCGCTACTGCCGAGGTCGAGCCCGCCTGGGTGGAAGAGCTTGAGTCTGTGCGGAAAGGATCGTCCGTCCACTGGGCTCCCTGAGGGATTGACGGGGAACAGGCGCTCAGTGCGAGCGCACACAGAAGAGCAGCGCAGGCGATGCGGCGAGCTTGGTGTTGAGTGGACAGAGAGGCGGTCTTGGTCTTTCGCACCGTACCAGTCTAAGCAATAGTGCATAGAAGGTGAGATATTCCCGCGTCAATAGGGCAAAATGTTGGTATCGAGTGTTCGATGCGATCTGATGCAAGGAGTCATCATGGGAAGCAGTCTCAGTCAGAAACTCATTACCGCAGGGCTGTCTATGGCCGTCGGTTTCGTGGCCGGAAAGGTTGCGGAGCTGGGCTGGAAGGCTGTGACCGGTCAGGCCGCACCTCAGGATGATGACGGTACGGCATCCTTGGTTTCGGTGGTGACCTTCGCGGCGGTTTCTGCCGCTATTGCGGCGGTTGCTCAGCGCGGCGTGGTGAATAAGACGAATAAGTGGTTTGCGCCGGTTGAAGCCGCGTCGCAGATCCTGTCGGATCTTGATCAGCCGGCTATCGCAAATTAGAAAATAGCGGAAGATACGTGGAAAGATCGGTGCGCTGACCCGAGGCCTGGAGGTCCCCGTGGGAGAGCGCGTCATTCCAATCCAGCATTCCGCATGCCAGTTTGAGCCAGGTTTCTGGTGACATTTCGATCACCGCCGGGGGAGTCCCTCGGCGGTGCGTCGTACCCGGGAGGATTTGAGTGGCGCCTGCCGGGGGGACGCGGAGTTCGACGGATCGACCGGGGTGTAGGGCTGCGATTTCTTCGAGCGTGTAGCGTACGGCGGTGAAGAGAGTTGCGCGCGAGGCGCTTTCGGGGGCGCGGTACCACGTGAGGAGTGCGGTGTGGCCTTCTGCTGGATCGATACGCCGTTTTGCCATGTCGTCAGTCTAGGTCGCTTCGTCTATGTTGGCGTGGAATTGCCCCATCCTGCCAGATCCGCTATTGTGGGGTGCCGAGGTAGCGTGTCCGAGCGGCCGAAGGTGCAGCACTCGAAATGCTGTGTGGTGTAACAGCCACCCAGGGTTCAAATCCCTGCGCTACCGCGTTTAGGCTTGTGGCCCCAACTGATGTTGGGGTCACAAGTTTTTTGTTGGGCAGAACGTCCGCAGATAAGCGTGAGAGGCAAACACGCGACAAAGGGCGCAACAATCACTACACATCCCATTGGAGGCGTAGGCGTACTTCGCGCATCAAATGGTAAATTGACACCAGTTGAGTGAGGGAGTGATTATGACTGAGGCGATGTATACGGTCGAAGACCTTATTGAATATGCAGATAGTATCCTTCCTATGCCCGTTCTCGAAGACGAGGAGAGTAAGTTCCTTCTTGAAATAGCCGAGGACGAATCGCTCACGATGAAAATCATCGGAGACCTCACTATTTACGGAGCAGACATTCCGGAAAAACTAATCGACGGCCTTGTAAGGGGGTACGACGAAGAATTGATCCGGGAGTACTGGGAGGACTGCCTGTACGACAGGCAGCACGCCTAATTCTCCCTCTTCGTTTTCCCCGCACGCGCGGGGATGAGCCCAAGCCGAGCGCGGCGCAAAAACTGGTAAAGGAGTTTCCCCCGCACAGGCGGGGATGGGTTCTCAAAAATAAAGCCGAGTTTACGGCCCTCCACTTTCTCTCGGCCACTTTATTTCAGGCTCGCGGGGGATACCGGCTCGGCACCTAAACCTTAACAAGCCAGAACATGAAAGGCAACCCCTGATGTACTCCCCGCACACGCGGGGATGAGCCGAGATCCCGCTGGAATAGAAAACGCCGGGTGTTCGGCCCCCGCTTTCTTACGAGCTATTATTTCAAGCTTGGTGGAGGGGTACTAACCCGGCACCCCAAGTCTATCAAACCGTTCCGCGAAAGGGATACCCCGGGTCTCTCGCCTTTGTCATGCCCGAAAAACCGGGAACTCGATCATCTTGACCGCGCGCAAACAGCAAACGAACGCCGACAACCCGCCCGAGCCCTTACCTCAGCAGCAGCGGTGTGACCTTGCATTCTTCGCCCAGCTTCATCGGTGCGATCGAACATTCATCGCGCATGACAACCAGGCGTTCCAGCATCCGCTGATGCACGGACCATGGATCGATCGTATTGAGGTAAATCCTTGTCCCGCCCTCAAAACCGGCGATCGTGGAAATCCTCCACTTGATCAAGATCCTCATGCGCATAGGAATCGACGAACTCGGGGGCCGGTAGTACCACTCCTCGTTACACGGCACCTCCGCGCCCGTCGCCGCGTGCATCGCGTGCACAAGGTCGCTGATGCCTCGTAATTGCTCAGGGGAGTACTCCCAGGGTTCAGCCGGCGCGTGAAGTGGCCAAATCGCCAAGGAGGGATAGCGATGCCCAAACCCAGCCATCGCCACCGCATGGTCGTTTTGCGCCAAAATCAGCCCACGTGTCGCGGCGATCTTCAAGAGCTCGTCATAGATTCCCGGATAGGTGCGCACGCGCTCAATCTCGTCATGCGTCTGCGTCGAGAACTCATCAATCGCCACAAGCTGCTTATGCAGGTGATCAAACGATGCGCCCGCGGGCTTGAGCCAGTTCTGGAAGGCCACAACATACTTCACGGCTGGATCCAAGTCGTACAGGTCCCGCATCGCCCGCACGGTCATCGACATGTACTGGAAGTGCTCCTCGGGCGTCAGCGTCCCAGCCGAAGCCAATTGGGACGTATCCTTCGCCCCATCAACGAAGTGGCGTCGCCCAACAATCAGATCGTGACCGCCAGAAAAGAAACCATTCGCCTGAGTGAGCTTCTCCGAATCCGACAGATCCTCAAACTCCTCGAGGCTTCCACCCGATGCCAAGAAACGCGCACGAACAACATTCATCACGTGGTCGTAGCCCTGCGGGGACGCCAAGTATTCTGCCATCCGGCGCCGCTCGGCCTCGGAAGGAACATGGCCGTGATTGAGGTGCCAATAGTTGTAGGAAACGATCTCGAAAAGGTTGGGAATCCGCCGGAATTCAGCAACGGTATCTCCAAGTTCCTCAGCGCCGAGGCCGTGGAGAGTTTCCCATTCACCCTCGCTCGTGCGAACAATCCGCGCTTTCTCAGGAGGGGTTTCCAAGTATCGACCCGAACAGAAGGCGCAGTGATGCCCGTCTAAATCATGATCGATGATAGGGGCAGGCGAACCCGGGCGAGTCAGAGGGCGGTGAGCCCGACCCGGAACCGTCCACACTTCAGTTCCAGTTAAAAGGTTGCGCTGTTTGACCGTCCCGTCAGAAAGACGGAGGATCGCTTCGTCGCTCCCCGTAGGTAGTACAGCCATGCTTCTACTTTAGGCCGAAGATGCGTGTGCGTGTGTCCGAAAAATGAATTTCAGGCGGGTAGCCAGCCCTTAGCGCGACGGCCAAGATCCTCGAGCAAAGCGCTGGCCTCTTGAGCGCGATCAGGTTGAACAAAGAGATGGTCGTGGCGACGGCATGCAATGAAATTCGCGGTAATCGAACGCGCTGCGAGGATCTGTGCAATCGATGCAGTAATGCCAATTGCGGCAAGCTCGGTGGAAGAACCCAAGTCGATTCGCGTGTACAGTTCATCGGCATTGATACCTGCTTCACGGGCAATCTCTTGCTCAACGACCACGGTGTAGCCATCCTCGTCGCGGATCACGGCGAAGAAATCGACCCCCTGAGGAATCTCGTCGACCAGAGAGAAGACATAAGTGCCGCTGGGCTGAGGATCGAGGGAAGCAAGAACTCGGTCCAAGTCAGTCGTAGAAACATGAGTCATGTCTTCACGATAGCCCAGCGGCACACCCACAATCTGTGCCTGTCTCATATCCAAAAACGATATGAGTTGCGCCTGAAGCGAAAGCGCTACATTCGGTCCATCTCATCGGGACGAGGCCCCGTGCGTCCTTCTTCCCCGCGATCCAGTTCGTCAATCCTGCGCATCTGATCCGCGTCCAATTCAAAGCCTGTAATGGCGAAGTTTTCCGCGCGCCGTTCATGCGAGGACGCTTTCGGGAAAGCGACGTCGCCTCGTTGAATTGCCCAGCGGAGAACAACTTGCGATTCTTGCGCACCGACTTGGCGCGCGATATCGACAATGACGGGATCGGAAAGGACCGCCCCGCGCGCTAGGGGAGCCCATGCCTCGGTAATGATCCCGTAGCGAGCATTGAAATGGTGTAGCTCACGGTTGGCGAAGTACGGGTGTGATTCGATCTGGTTGATGGAGGGCGGGACCTCGCAGCTATCGAGGATCGGCTGGAGGTGATGGGCCTCGAAATTCGAAACACCAATGGAACGCACCATCCCCTCACGGACAAAAGACTCCATCGCTCGCCACGTGGGCATAATATCGCCGCCGTAGTGCATGGGAAGAGGCCAGTGGATCAAGAACAAGTCCAAGTAGTCCAGCTGCAGTTCCTCCAAAGAACGCTCGAGGCTGGCGCGCGCAACATCGGGCTCATGGTTGGGATTGTTGAGCTTCGAGGTCACGAAAATTTCCTCGCGCGCCACAGGGCCGTCCGCGATGGCGCGTCCAACCTCGGCCTCATTTCCGTACATTTGCGCGGTGTCGATGTGGCGGTAGCCAATCTCAAGTGCATCGAGGACCCCGTGATAAGCATCCTCGCCGACAAGCTTGTATGTTCCAAAGCCGAATTGGGGAATGGTATGCCCGGAAATCAAGGGTAAATGCTTAATGCTGGGGGTCATGATGAATACTCCACAAATTCTTATGATCTTAAAGACATGATAGGTTCTTCGACCGTTGAAATTACTTTTCATTTCTTTACTAAATGCCGAAGAAACTTCTTAAACTGCGGGTTTGGCTGAGAAAATCAACGAAAAAATGACTATGCTGTGCCCAGTAATTCTTTAATCGTGGAGGTGGCTGTGACTAAGAAACGCGCGGAGGGCGAAAGCAGGGCCCGGGCGCTCACGCGCTCGCGCCTCGTTGACGCAGCAGTGGAAATTCTTGTTGAACGCGGTTTTGCGGGAACAAAAATTGATGAAGTTGTTGGTCGTGCGGGCTATACCCGCGGTGCATTCTATTCGAACTACTCGAATATGAATGAGCTCCTTGAAGACGCTTTCATCGCATATTCGACGCAACTTTTGACCGAGATGACGCAGGCTTTTGATTCAATCGAAGGCCCGCTGGACCTCGACAGCATCGTTGCGACGCTGGAAAGCCTGGCAACTCAGGGGCGCACCGCCTACATCCTCCTTATGGAATACCGTCTTTTCCAGATGCGTAACCCCGAGGCAAGCGGCATTCCGGGAAGCCAGCGCAACCACTTGGCCGATTTTGTCACCGGCATGCTGGAGTCTGCCCTCGAGCGTATGGGGCGCAAGCCGCTTCTGCCGACGAACATCATGGGTGAGATCCTCTCGATCTTCTACCTCGAGGCTCTGGGCAGCGTCAATGACTCCGCAGAGGCGAACCAGATCCCGATCCGCAAGGTCGTTGACGTCATTGTCTTCGGTTTCTCGATCCCTAAGGATCAGGACCCAGGCACTGCTGCTTCCTTTGAGGGCGCCGATCGCGAACAATTCCGCGCCGAGGCCTTGGATCCCTCGCGCGAGGAACTGATTCCTTTGGTGCGCGAGGCCATCGCGAGGAACTAGGAGAACGCGCATTAAGCGCTTTTCTAATTAGACGAATTGTTGGGGGCGTGCGATATGCACGCCCCCAACTACTATTTTGGGCGGCACCGTGAAGATGCCGCCCAAAATGCGATGCTGTCCTTACTTCAAATCAGCGGGCCACCAGGACACCGCGGATACTCGGCAGGTCAGAGCCTTCGCCGGAAGATCAGCTTCTGCCTTGAATTGCTTCGATTCACCCGGATTGATTCCCTCAATCTTTGCTTGGGTTTGCGCAGTATCAGTGGTTCCTTCAAGCGATGAAGTGATCGTGAGAGTGAGGTTCGACTTCTTCATTGAGCTCGTTGCCTCCTTCGGGCCCTTGTACTTCTTAAGCTCACCCGAAATCCTCACGTGGTTGCCGTCAGCTTCGCACTTGACGCTGATGTCCTCCAAGGAGGCTTGTAGCTTGGAGTAATCCTGATTAATAGTGAATGCCTTGACCTTGTTGGGGCAGACTTGCTCTGCGTATTCGCCCTTCGGATCAACGGTCTTCAACTGTTTGAGGAGGTCTTGGATCTTGCCTGCATCACTGGCAGATGCTGGGGTGACCGAATCGCACCACGGCTGTACTCGAGCCGTGGCTGCTTTCTGTTGCGTTTCAGTGAGTTGTTGCTCAATCGAGGCTGACTGCGATTGAAGATCACTGGTCTCTGAACTCAGGGAGCTGACCTTCTGGTAAGCGAGCAGGGCTTGAACCAGTGTGACAACTACCCAAATCAAGCTGATAGCGCATAGTGCCGCGGTAATTCTCACGACACGCTTCGGCATCTTCGAAGAGGGAGCCTTCGTTTCCTGCGGCTTCTCGGATTCAGTGGATTCACCTGTTGCCTGGGGATTCATGCTGCTCACTTGCCCGACCCTTCCAGCTGTTTGTTCAATGCGTCAAGCTTCTTTTGCTGTTCCGCGACACTTTGACGCAGCGGCTGAATTTGAGCGTCAAGGATTGAGGCGCGGTCCTGATTGTGCTGCGCAGAATTCATGAGTGCGAAGCCAGAAACAGTAAAAGCGACCGTCAAAAGCACGTACATGACGGTGAGGAACTTTTGCTTACCCGTCCATGCGGAGGGTTTCTTCGGCTTTGCGGGCTTCGCAGGGCGAGCAGGCGCCATGGGGGCCGCGGGCGCGCCGGGGAAGCTAGATGTGCTGCTCGATCCGTACGCAGGCTGCGGCGCCGAGGCGTAGGAGGGCCGCGTTGGCGCCGCTGAGTAGCCCGCTTGGGGTGCGCCAGGAACGCTCGCCTGGGGTGCGCCAGTGTAACGAGGCTGGGGCTGCGCAAAGGGCGCTTGAGGCTGTGCGGAAGAAGGACGCGCCTGTGGCTGCGCGAGAGGTGCTTGGGCCGGCGCGGGCGCAGGGCGAGCCTGCGCAAAGGGCGCTTGAGGCTGTGCGGAAGAAGGACGTGCCTGTGGCTGCGCAAACGGCGCTTGAGGCTGCGCGGAAGAAGGGCGCGCCTGTGGCTGCGCAAACGGCGCTTGAGGCTGCGCGGNGCTTTTGATTCAATCGAAGGCCCGCTGGACCTCGACAGCATCGTTGCGACGCTGGAAAGCCTGGCAACTCAGGGGCGCACCGCCTACATCCTCCTTATGGAATACCGTCTTTTCCAGATGCGTAACCCCGAGGCAAGCGGCATTCCGGGAAGCCAGCGCAACCACTTGGCCGATTTTGTCACCGGCATGCTGGAGTCTGCCCTCGAGCGTATGGGGCGCAAGCCGCTTCTGCCGACGAACATCATGGGTGAGATCCTCTCGATCTTCTACCTCGAGGCTCTGGGCAGCGTCAATGACTCCGCAGAGGCGAACCAGATCCCGATCCGCAAGGTCGTTGACGTCATTGTCTTCGGTTTCTCGATCCCTAAGGATCAGGACCCAGGCACTGCTGCTTCCTTTGAGGGCGCCGATCGCGAACAATTCCGCGCCGAGGCCTTGGATCCCTCGCGCGAGGAACTGATTCCTTTGGTGCGCGAGGCCATCGCGAGGAACTAGGAGAACGCGCATTAAGCGCTTTTCTAATTAGACGAATTGTTGGGGGCGTGCGATATGCACGCCCCCAACTACTATTTTGGGCGGCACCGTGAAGATGCCGCCCAAAATGCGATGCTGTCCTTACTTCAAATCAGCGGGCCACCAGGACACCGCGGATACTCGGCAGGTCAGAGCCTTCGCCGGAAGATCAGCTTCTGCCTTGAATTGCTTCGATTCACCCGGATTGATTCCCTCAATCTTTGCTTGGGTTTGCGCAGTATCAGTGGTTCCTTCAAGCGATGAAGTGATCGTGAGAGTGAGGTTCGACTTCTTCATTGAGCTCGTTGCCTCCTTCGGGCCCTTGTACTTCTTAAGCTCACCCGAAATCCTCACGTGGTTGCCGTCAGCTTCGCACTTGACGCTGATGTCCTCCAAGGAGGCTTGTAGCTTGGAGTAATCCTGATTAATAGTGAATGCCTTGACCTTGTTGGGGCAGACTTGCTCTGCGTATTCGCCCTTCGGATCAACGGTCTTCAACTGTTTGAGGAGGTCTTGGATCTTGCCTGCATCACTGGCAGATGCTGGGGTGACCGAATCGCACCACGGCTGTACTCGAGCCGTGGCTGCTTTCTGTTGCGTTTCAGTGAGTTGTTGCTCAATCGAGGCTGACTGCGATTGAAGATCACTGGTCTCTGAACTCAGGGAGCTGACCTTCTGGTAAGCGAGCAGGGCTTGAACCAGTGTGACAACTACCCAAATCAAGCTGATAGCGCATAGTGCCGCGGTAATTCTCACGACACGCTTCGGCATCTTCGAAGAGGGAGCCTTCGTTTCCTGCGGCTTCTCGGATTCAGTGGATTCACCTGTTGCCTGGGGATTCATGCTGCTCACTTGCCCGACCCTTCCAGCTGTTTGTTCAATGCGTCAAGCTTCTTTTGCTGTTCCGCGACACTTTGACGCAGCGGCTGAATTTGAGCGTCAAGGATTGAGGCGCGGTCCTGATTGTGCTGCGCAGAATTCATGAGTGCGAAGCCAGAAACAGTAAAAGCGACCGTCAAAAGCACGTACATGACGGTGAGGAACTTTTGCTTACCCGTCCATGCGGAGGGTTTCTTCGGCTTTGCGGGCTTCGCAGGGCGAGCAGGCGCCATGGGGGCCGCGGGCGCGCCGGGGAAGCTAGATGTGCTGCTCGATCCGTACGCAGGCTGCGGCGCCGAGGCGTAGGAGGGCCGCGTTGGCGCCGCTGAGTAGCCCGCTTGGGGTGCGCCAGGAACGCTCGCCTGGGGTGCGCCAGTGTAACGAGGCTGGGGCTGCGCAAAGGGCGCTTGAGGCTGTGCGGAAGAAGGACGCGCCTGTGGCTGCGCGAGAGGTGCTTGGGCCGGCGCGGGCGCAGGGCGAGCCTGCGCAAAGGGCGCTTGAGGCTGTGCGGAAGAAGGACGTGCCTGTGGCTGCGCAAACGGCGCTTGAGGCTGCGCGGAAGAAGGGCGCGCCTGTGGCTGCGCAAACGGCGCTTGAGGCTGCGCGGAAGAAGGGCGAGCCTGCGCAAAGGGCGCTTGAGGCTGTGCGGAAGAAGGACGTGCCTGTGGCTGCGCAAACGGCGCTTGAGGCTGCGCGGAAGAAGGGCGCGCTTGCGCAAAGGGCGCTTGGGGCTGGGCGCTTGAAGCCTGAGCAGATGGGTACTGTGCCTGTGCAGAGCCGGTCGTTGAAGCTGATGGGTGAGCGGGCACAGCGCTGTAGGCGGATGACGAGGTCGTTACTCTACCTGCAGGGGTCGTGCCGTTTGTGGCACCGGTTGCTGCCTGTGTATAGCTGGTCCACTGCGATCCGTCCCACCATCTCAGCTGGGAGGAGTTCGAGGGATCGCGGTACCAACCCGGCTGCGGATTTGTCATGGCGGGATCCTTCCTATACGTCGCCCTTTATTGAACGGTAACATGCTGTGCGAATACTGTGAACATTCTGGATGCGAGAGTGTCTTACTCGCCACTGTATCTACTCTTATCTCGCAATACTCTGGGTTTCCTCTCCACTGGAAGCTACCCTTAGTCCTTATGGCCCAATTCCTCGCACAGAACCATCTTCTGACTCTATTCCTTGTTGTTGGACTCGGAGCTATTTTAGGGGCGATTCGTGTCGGGCCCTTCCGTTTCGGTGCGGCCGGAGCTCTCTTTGTTGGTCTCTTGGTCTCTGCATATAGTCCCGAAGCAGGGCATGGGACCGCGATTATTCAACAAATTGGATTGGCCTTCTTCGTCTACACAGTCGGCATTGCCGCAGGATCGACATTTTTCGCTGATCTGCGGCGCCAGAGTTCTCTCCTGGGCTCTGCGACCATTATCTGTATCGTCGGAGCTGTCATTGCCTGGGTGGGTGGCCATTTCCTGGGACTGGGCAAAGGCCTCGTCACTGGTTTGTATACGGGCGCACTGACCGCGGCCCCTGCACTCGACGCGGCCACGCGCGTCAGTGGAAGCCCGGATGCTGCAGTGGGCTACGCCTTCGGGTACCCCATTGGCGTGATCGTCGGCATCATCGTCGTCACGATGACAGTGACGCGCAAGTGGATCGGCGAAAAAGACACCCCTTCACTCGCGGGTGCGGGATTAGACGCGGTAACTGTCCGCGTTGAGCGGGCTGTGACAACCCGAAAGATCCCCGCCTGGCGAGAAGGACGTGTCCGCATGTCCTACCTGCAGCGCGAGGGGCGTACGCGAGTTTTGATTCCCGGCGAAGAACTGCGCAAGGGAGATCTAGTTGTTCTCGTTGGCGGCTCTTCGGCAATCGCAGAAGTTGTCGAACAGCTCGGTGTCCAGACCGAGGCGCACTTGGCCGATGATCGCTCAGACGTGGCCTTTGAACGCATCGTCGTCTCCAGCCCAGACGTAGCTGGACGATCGATTGCGGAACTCAATATGGCGACCCGCTTCGGTGCGGCTATTACGCGAGTTCGACGCGGCGATCTGGACCTGCTCGCCTGCGATGACCTCAAACTCAACCTTGGTGACCATGCCGCAGTTGTTGTCCCTCAAGAAGAACTCGACAATGTCCAAAGCTTCCTCGGTGACTCCGAGCGTCGCGTGAGTGAAGTCGATGGAATGGCCTTTGGAATCGGCATGGTTCTGGGAATGGCGCTCGGGGCAATTCCCTTCCCCATGTTTGGCGGAGCAACCTTCCAGCTGGGCTCAGCTGCGGGCCCGCTCATTGTCGGTATGCTCCTTGGCGCGCTTCGTCGCACAGGCCCGCTGGTATGGACCCTGCCGGCCTCGGCGAACATCACGATCCGTTCCATTGGCCTCATGCTCTTCTTGGCAGCTCTGGGTCTTAACGCCGGCCCTGCTTTCGTTGAGCTATTAGCCAGTCCCCAAGGGTGGAGGGCGGCCCTCCTCGCGCTGATCATCGTTGCGGCATGTTGCGTCGCGCAGGCTATTGCGGGCCGCTTCCTGGGTTTGTCTGCGCCTCGTAGTGCGGGTGCTGTCGCTGGGTTCTTGGGCCAGCCGGCAGTTTTGCAGGCTGCCGATGCGCGGGTGGCCGATGAACGAATCGAGGCCGCCTACGCAACGATGTTTGCTTTCGCCATCATCGTCAAGATCTTCTTGATCCCGTTTATTTGGACACTGTGAGTAGGAGGATCAGTGGCTACACCGGACTTTATTCTTGAACTCCGTAAGCATGTGGGCAATTCCCCGCTCTGGCTTTCGGGCTGCACCGCGGTCGTTCTTCGAGGCCGCGATGGCGCGAGCATCGATTGGAATGCCCCCATCGACCCCGCTTCCGTCGAGATCTTGGTTGTCCAACGCGCAGACAACCATCAGTGGACTCCAGTGACCGGGATTATCGATCCGGGAGAGGAGCCCGCTCAAGCCGCATGTCGCGAAATCCTCGAAGAGACGGCCTGCAAGGCACGTGCACAGCGTCTGATCAGCGTCGAAGTCGTGGGTCCTGTGATCTATGAGAATGGGGACCAAACAACCTATCTCGACCTGGCGTTTGCTTGCGAGTGGGAGGACGGAGAACCCTTCCCGGCCGATGGGGAAAATACTCAAGCTGCTTTTGTTCGAGGCGATGAGCTTCCGCCGATGAATGAACGCTTCAGGCGGACGATTGCGCGAGCTCTGAGCGGCGAGCTCGCTGCTGCGTTTAACTAAGACATGCTGGTGCCCGGGTGAGAACTCACCCGGGCACCACGGCATGTCAATCAATCAGGCGCCAAGCCAGTAGGCAGCCAACACCTTGCGAAGATCAAGAAGATCTTGGACGTGGCTCATCTCGCGAGCCGAGTGCATAGAGAGCAATCCAACACCCACGTCAACGGTCTCGATACCTAGACGCGTTGCGGTGATTGGGCCGATCGTTGTCCCACAGGGCGAGGCGTTATTCGATACGAAGTCCTGTGAAGAGACTCCTGCACGTGTGCATGCACGCTTCCACAGGGCGATACCCACACCGTTTGTTGCGTAGCGCTGCTTCGCGTTGATCTTGACGACCGGGCCACGGCCCATGACCGGGTGATGCGAAGGATCGTGCACCTCGGGGTAATTCGGGTGCACCGAGTGCGCAGCATCGGCACTCACGCAAGTGGACGAAGCAATCATGCGTGCGTAGCCGTCTTCATCACGTCCAAGCGCCCAAGCAGTGCGACGCAAAACGTCTTCGAGGATCGGGCCGGCCGCGCCTGTGCGCGATTCGGAACCCACTTCTTCATGGTCGAAGCACGACAAGACAATAATGTCTCCGCCTTCAGGAATGCCCATTCCTGCAATGTCTTCCAGTGCCGTCAATGCAGGATGGACCGAAGAGAGATTGTCCTGGCGTCCAGCGGCAACAAATTGTGCCTCCGAGCCAAAGGTAGCGGGACCTTGTGAGGGAGTGCAGATCAGATCGAAAGAAACTACCTCGTTTGCGTTTTCCAGACCAGCAGCGCGGGCAATGGTGTCCATCAGCGAGGCATCTGGGGTGTCGACCGTCCACACGGGGTGCAGATGCTTCTGGGGGTCGAGGTGCAAAGACTCGTTGACGCCTCGGTTGAGGTGGATTGCGAGCTGAGGAATGCGTGCCAGTGGTGCTGTGCGAACCAGGATTTCTTCTCCCGAGGCCATGATCAGTCGACCCGCAACGCATAGTTCGCGATCGAGCCAGGAATTCATGATCATCCCGCCGTAGACCTCGACCTCGATCTGTCCCCAGCCATCGCCTGTCGTGGTCTGAGGTGAGGGCTTAAGGGTGAAAGCGGGGGAGTCTGTGTGTGCTCCGACAATTCGGAATCCTGTCGCATCGGTGATGTTCTGGGGAACCACCCATGCCATGACGGCTCCGCCGCGAACCATAACATGTCCACCGGGGCTTGCGTCCCAGGGTTCTGTTTCGCTTTGTCGGGTGAATCCCGCGTCTTCGAGGCGCTGAGCGGCGAGGGAAGCCGCGTGATAGGGCGTTGGGGAATCAGCTAGGAAATGGAGATAATCAAGAGTATTGGAGTCGAGTTCTGGATTTTTAGACTCAAGTCGTGGTGTCATACCTGCATTTTACGCTGCACATTTTATTCAGGAACGGGTGAACATATGTGCAATGGTAAATATTGAGTCGCATATATTGGCTCCCGCTTCGTTTCAGTAAAGGCGAGATGACACTAAAACAACTTTGTTCAATTATTTAGATGCAATCGTTGTCAGATCATATTAGTTTGTAATACTTCGATGAAAATTCGTCCGGTTTATTTGCGCATTTGCGCAGGTCAGGGGGTAGTTTTATTTCTCTGAGGCTGATAAATTGAAAGGGTGATTACTCAAAGCAATGAGACTCTCCTTGATGAGAGCGAAGCTGAGCTTTGGCACGCGTGGAGTTCTGTTACGCGTGCTGTTCAGAGCGCCTTGGGTTCCGAAATTAGCAAGAGCGCTCCTTTGGCTTTAATCGAGTTTGAAATGCTCGATGAGCTTGCTAATGGAGAACAGCCCATGCGTTCTGGAGAGCTTGGGGCTCTTGTCTCGTTAACGCGCTCTGGAACCAGCCGCGCGATCTCCCGTCTTGTCGCAAAGGGCTTCATCAGTAAAGAAGGATCGTCAACGGATCGACGCTCTGTTCTTGTGTGCCTCACCCCCGAGGGGCGCAAGGCCTACGAGGCCGCAAATAGTGTATTCGCAAGCGCAGTCCGCAGCGGGCTTCTCAGCGCAGTAGACGGCAGCGACCGCGACACCTTGCTGAGGATCCTGAACGTCATCTCCGACACGATTCTCTAAAAGAAAAGTGGGGCAGCGTTAGCTGCCCCACCCCACATTCTGGGTCTACACGGTTAGAACGACTTCCTGTAGACGTTGGTTTCGCGCTGAAGGAAACCAACCCGACGGTAGAGGCGGTTCGCCGCCTCTCGCGTCGGCCGGGATGTCAGATCGACTGTCCGAGCCCCCAACGCCTTGGCGTGGTCCACTGCGGCTTCCACAAGACTTTGACCAACGCCCTGTCCGCGCACGGCCTGATCCGCTACAACATCTTCAATCCACGCGCGCCTTCCCGTTGGAATATCAAAGACGACCAGGGAGAGCATCCCCACGATCTTCTCCTCATCATCAACGGCGCACACCAGGTGCAGGCATTCTTGGTCAAAAAGCTCCTTAATCTGTTCCATAGACAAAGGCTGCGCAGAGGATGACAGCTGCGGAAGCAAACGATCAAAGGCCTCGTGAACCTGATCATGAGAAGAATCGGGAAGCGTATTAAGAATCTCGATACGCATGGGTGCTCCTTAATTGGTGCGTGGACATGAGCCAAAGTTATGCCATTGAGGATAGCGCGCGAGGGCTCCTTTAGGAGGCACGGCTCAAGCGAAGTGTATCGTTATGTGAACCCACTGCAGCACGTGCGCGTAATGAGTGCACAGCCGCGGCTTGGACAGGAGTAGAGCGACCACAAGTGTTTTCTTGCCCGGAGGCCGTCTCCTTCTCCGGAGCGAAGACATAGCGGCTCTGCGCGGAGTAGGACACCAGATACATCGTCGTGTCAGCGATGATCTTTGCCAGCCATAGCGGCACCCCCACGCTCGTCATCACGGAAAGCATGATGTAGGAGCCGGCGACGACCGCAAGGGCCAGAGACGCATAACGCATCGCACTGCGACGCAGGGAGGTGCTCTTGGCCTCGAAGACATGGCGATTCATTGTGAAGTTCACCGAAGCGCTGACCAAACGAGCAGCAACAACGGGGAAGAGCAAAGTACCCGTGAGAGCGTTCAAGAGAAGAACCAAAACGTAGTCGATAATGGTCGCAATTCCAGAAGAAGCAGCGAACTTCAGGAGCGGGGCCCAAATTCGTGCGGAATCTTGCAGCGGACGGAAGTGAGAGGTCGGGTTGCCGGCCTCGTAAATCGTCTCAATCGGGATTTGTGTCACCGGATGACGGTACTTCGCAAGCTGCAAAAGGACGCGCAGCTCGTACTCATAACGATCGCCCTCAATATCGATCAAGGTCGGCAAAAGATCAATCGGGAAGGCACGGAGTCCAGTCTGGGTATCCTTGAGCTTCCAGCCGGTTGCAAGCCAAAAGAGCCCAGAGGTCGCACTATTTCCAATCCTCGAACGCGCCGGAACATGACCGACGAACTCGCGGACGCCCAGGACACTCTGATTGGACGTCGCGCAGGCCTGGCCCACGCGGAAGATATCCACCAGTGTGTGTTGGCCATCGGCATCTGCAGTCACAACGCAGTCATTGATTCCAAGGCTTTGGGCATGCTCGTAAATGTAGGTGAAACCAGCCCGAAGTGCGTAGCCCTTACCGCGGTTACCTTCGTAGGAGATGACGTGTGCGCCCGCAGTGCGCGAGGCATCGAAGATCTCCCGGTATTCTTCGCCGGAACCGTCATCGACCACAACAATGCGCATTGCTGAATCAGCTCGGTGCAGCTCAAGGATGAGACGCGGCAACCGTGCATCCGGTTGGTAAGCAGGAATTAACACGTACATGGCTCAAGCTCCCTTCGTGATGTAGATGATGTCGGAGGTAGCGCGTTCGCCACCGTTAGAGGGGTTGTTGACGACTTGGCCGTTGAACCACATTTCAGAAGAGCCGCCGCCGTCCAAGTTGTAGGCGGTCTTTGCGCCCAGGCTCTGCATGATTTTGGCTAGGCCGCTCATCGTTACGCCGCTTGACGTGCGAGAACGTCCATCCACAACGACGAAGACAAAGTGGTTGTCGTCGATGATTCCGATTGCGGTTCGCGGCTGATTGCCCTGGATGGAGTGGTTACCGAAGTTGGTATCGATCTCCAGGTTGTCGATTCCGCTGATCACCTGGCCGTCCTGCAAAAGAGCCGGACCGAAGGAGAGAGTCTGCCACACGCCCTCGTTGACCAGGGTTTGAGCGTTGGTTTGCGTTTCGTCGTAGACCTTCATCGTGCCGTCCTTGTAGATGGCCAGGCCCTGACGAGCGCCACTGTCGCGGTAGATTGTGCCGTTTCGGATCACGATGCCCGTCGAGCGGAAACCGTAGTAGTCGCCGTTAATAGCGAAGACCGCGTTGTTATCCGTTGCGATCGAGGACACCAGGTCCGTGATGTTCGCGCCGAACTGATCGTTTGCGAAAGCGGAACGTAGAGCAGTGGCATCGGAGAGCTGGACATCGGCGACGTAATAGGTGACGCCGTTGTTTTGGACCTGCTTGACGGAGATCGTGGTGTTTCCGTTCGTGTAGGTATCCGAGGTGATCGTTGCGCTATCCGTGTTCAGAGAAGTTGTCTGCGCGTTGCCCTGCGCGGCCTCGTACGAAGAAGCACTGGTGACTTCAACGTGGTCGATCACGTAGCGGTTGAGGGCCCACGCGGTGGTACCACCCAAAGCCAGCGTGATCGCGGTTGCACCCGCGATGATTCCGTTGCGCAGTCCCTTGCGGCGACGCTTCGCGGGGCGGGTGCGTTGGGTAGGAGTATTGTGTTCTGCCGAGGCCGAGCTTGCGTGAGTGGCCTGGGCGGTGGCTGCCTGCTGGCGGGCAGCGAAAGAGCGGGCAAGGTCATCGGCCGAAGGAGTGGCCGGAGCGGGGAAGTCATTCTTGTTCATGCCCCTAGAATTCACGGCCGGTTTCTGTAGGGATTATGGACAAGCTGTGCTCCACCTGTGGAACAAATACCTCTCAAAAACTCCTTGCATTTGATGAATGTTCGCTGGAAGATAGATGAGTCACGTCTAGGCAAAGGAGCCCGACACGATGATAGACAAACGCGTCTTTTGGCGACCCCTGGCCATCCTTGGGGCACTCGCCTTGTCCCTTCCGGGATCAGCGGTTGCACATGCTACTGAAGGTGCAACAGATACCCCCGTTATTCTCAACGCGCCCACGACCATTAGCGCGGGACAACTTCGTGCAACGGTCTCGCACGAATTCCCGCAGGTCACCGGATATACCTTTGCGGGAAACCCCGTTGGCGGCCGCGCGGAAACGCTTCACCAGGTCACGATCGACGGAAACCAATACACCGTCGACACTGTTGAAGCGCAGCGTGTTTCCGACCAGAAAGTCGCCTACACGGTAACTTTCGTCGGCAGTGAGATCACGATGAAAGCCGAGATCGAGGTACAGGAAATTACCTCCCGCTCCCAAGGAACGGAGGGCGCAAAGCGACCGACTTTGACCTTCCGCATCACTGAGATGAGCGGCGCGCACACGGTGGAAATTCCCGGCCACGGCCTCGTCTCAGTAAATGCAGACCAAGGCGGAGCATACGCATGCGGCATCACGGGAGTATCCCGAGGCGCAGCCAATGGCGACTCCTATGCGGGTGTTGACGATACTTTTGCCAGCATCACCGCCTCGACACCCATTGATTACTACGAACAACCCAGCGCCTACCTCATGGTCAACACCAATAAGGTCGCCGTCGGTATGGAAACCAACGCAACCTACGACCAGCCTCACGGCTATGAAAACAACTGGAATTCCAGGTGGAAGCGCCAAGTTATCGAACAAAACGGCATCAAGACTCTGATCGCGCAAAACGGTCAGTGGACCTACCGTTCCGAGGCCGCGACGGATGCTATTGGGGACGAAGAACGCCCCTACACGACACTTGTCTTCACAGGAGACGCGAACTCTTCGGGCGGCGTTGATTGGCAAGATGCCGCAGTTGCCTATGCGGATATCACTCCCGAGATCACCGGCGCAGCCGACAATCATAAGTGGGTTGTCACCCACATTCCCTTCGATTTCGGTTCGGCCGCAACCCATCCCTTCCTCCAGATCGCCGATGACGTCAAGCGCGTGAGCCTTGCGACTGACGGCCTGGGGCAGCGCGTCATGGTCAAGGGCTATGCCTCTGAAGGCCACGATTCGGGCCACATGGACTACGGCGGTAACGTCAATACTCGCGCCGGTGGCGAGGCCGACTTCGGCACCCTCTTCGCCAGCACGAAGGATGTCAATGCGATCTACGGCGTTCACGTCAATACGACCGAGGCCTACCCGGAAGCAAACTCTTTCCATTCTCTTCCCTTCACCGGTGGCCGCGGGTGGAACTGGCTCAACCAGTCCTACTACGTCAATCAGCGTGACGACTTGGGCAATGGCGGTGCCGTTAATCGCTTCCAGGAATTGCGCAATCAATTCCCCTTAAGCAAGTACCCGAATTTCCGCTGGATCTACATCGACGTCTACTACGGTTCGGGCTGGCAAGCTGACCGCTTGGGCAACGAACTCAACAAGATGGGATGGGAAGTCGGATCTGAATGGGCAGACCGCTTCGAGAGGCACTCGCTGTGGTCACACTGGTCGAATGACGAGCACTACGGTGGTGCAACCAACAAGGGCTTGAACTCCCAGGTCATCCGCTTCGTCGACAATGCGAATAAGGACAATTGGAACCCGAACGTTGTCTTGGGCTACCCCCAGATTGTCGAGTTCGAAGGCTGGACTGGCCACCAAGACCAAGACGCGTTCTATCGCAATATTTGGTCAAACAACCTGCCCAGCAAGTTCCTCCAGAACTCTCGCATCATGCGCTACGACACCGCGGATGCAGGGGATGGCAAGACGAAGCACACCTACACATTTGCCAATGGAACGGTGGCTTCAGGGGCGACGGCGGTTACTGCTCAAACAGAGGCTAGCTACGTCGTTGGGACGATTCAGGCAGACATGTCTTCCTCGCGTGAATTTGTCTACGACGGGGCAACAGTCCTTCGAGGCGATAGCTACCTCTTGCCGTGGAAGGACAACGGAACTTCTGCCGGGGCAGATCGCCTGTACTACTACAACCCCGCTGGAACTGCAACGGAGTGGACGCTGACGAAGTCGTACCAAGGTGTTGGGTCTCTGGCTCTCTACCGACTCACCGATCAAGGACGCGTGAAGGTCACTGATCTGGCTATTTCCGGCGGAAAGGTCACCATCCCGGCCTCGGTCTATGACGGAGTGGCTGAAAGCGATCGTGACCACACGGCCTTCGTGCTGGTTCCAGAAAACGCTCCCGCAGCCGTCTCAACCCCCGCATGGGGTGCAGGAACCGTCTTCGCTGATCCCGGATTTAACTCGGGAAGCTTGAGTGGCTACACAACGGCTGGTTCAGTGAGCGTCGTGAAGGATCCTCACGGTGATCCTGTCGCGCAACTGGGTGCAGGCAAGGCCTCGCTGTCCCAAGAGATGACCCTGAACGCAGGAACCTACCAGGGCAGCGCGTGGCTCCAAATCAACAATGGAAAGACCCGCAAGGTCACTATTTCCGCCTCGGGAGATGGAGTGACAAGCGCTGGATCGCAGCAGCGAAATGGGGACTTGGGGGCTACTCGAGACAAGCCTGTGACGACAGTATTTGAGGACTTCGAGAATATTGCGGAAGGCTGGGGCCCCTTCGTCAAGGGCGACGCCGGCAATATCACGGACCCGCGCACAGTCCTGGCCTCGCTGAACGCTCCCTACACTCAACGAGGCGGAGTCCTTCCCGATCGTTCACGAAAGGCGACGGATGATGCGATCGCGGGACACTGGTCGCTGAAGAGCCATGAAGAAAACGGCGGTCTTGTCTACCGGACTGTTCCGCAGACCGTGAATCTGCAGGCGGGACACCGCTACCGTATTTCCTACGATTACGACAACGCCGTGAGCGGTTCATACTACTGGGTCACCGCATACGATTCTGCGGGATCTGACGGAGTCAGTGCGAACTATCTCGATTCGACGCTCCTTCCCCAAACGGAGAGGCCCTCGCACTTCGTTGAAGAACTCAATGTTGGTGCTTGCGGCTCCTACTGGGTTGGCCTCTACAACGTCCAGGGAGGAAAGTCAGGAAACGATTTCTCGATCGATAACTTCCGAGTCGAAGATCTTGGAACAACCGCCGACGTCCCCGCCTGCGCTGCTGCGAGCATCGCAACCCAGGGAAGCGCGATCGAAGGCAAGACCGTCCAAGTGACAACGACCTTGGTGAATAATGAGTCCGCGGACGTCACCAATGTCCGCAGCGAATTGAGTCTTCCGGCTGGGTGGAGCGCACAGGCGACTTCGCCCACGACTGCCGAGACTCTTGCCAAGGGAGAAACCTTCACCACCACGTGGACAGTGAGCATTCCCGAAGGGGCCGGCGGCAATGCCGTCACCTTGACGCACCAGGCCCACTACCGGATCGGTGATGAGGACCGTACCGCTGTGGGCACAACGAGTGTGACAGCCCTGGGATCCATCAGATCCAATGCCGTCAACTACCTATCTGACATCCCCTTCTCATCGACGTGGAACTCCAACGGCTGGGGACCTGTCGAACGTGATAGCGAGGTCGGTGAAGATCAAGCAGGAGACGGTGATCCGATCTCGATGAATGATCAGCCCTATGCCAAGGGTCTGGGCGCACACGCTCCCAGTGACCTCGGTTTCGAACTGGAAGGAAAGTGCACAACCTTCAAGGCAACGGTTGGCGTGCAGGATGGACAGTGGAGTGGCTCAGTGACCTTCCACGTCATCGGTAGCGCTGACGGTTCCAACTGGTCCGATGTCGTTCCAGAAACTTCGGTCATCAGGGGAGGAAGCGAACCGAGGGACATCTCGGGCAATGTTCGAGGGATGAAGTACATCCGCTTGATCGTTGGAGACGGCGGCAATGGCAACGGTAACGACCACGCGAACTGGGGTAATGCCCGCGTCCTGTGTGGAAACGCTACCGAGGGTGGTGACACCCCCGCCCCTGAGCCCACTCCGACTCTGACGCTTAAGGACTACACGGGAGCCCTCCAGCTGGTCAGCGCACCCGCTGCCTACGAAGGGAACCCGGCCTCGAACATGTTCGACAAGGACCTGACGACCTTCTACGACAAGGATTGGGTCAACCTCACCGATCACCCCAGCACGATTGATCTCGCACTCTTCGAAGGAAACGATCCCACTGGCGCACAGCCGGTGAGTATCGGTGGCCTGTCGATCGCAGGACGCGCGGGGCAAGCTAATGGCCGGCCCAAGGCCTACGAGGTCTATGTTGGCCAAGACGCAGCGAACATCAATCAGAAGGTCGCCGAAGGCACTTTGAGAAACACGGCTCTTGCTCAGCGCATTACCTTCGACGAGGCCGTGAACGCGAAGTATGTTCGCATCCGAGTCCTGAGCAATTACAAGACCAAGGCCGACCAACCCGATGGCCTACTTGCAATCGCCGAGCTGGGCGTTCTTGTTCCCGACGGAACGACGCGCGCAGCTGTTTCGGGTAGCGACCGCAGTGCTGGTACGCGAAGTGCACGCCGTGCTCGCTCCTTGGATGATGAACAAGCGCTGACGGTGAATACAAATGCTGAAGGACTGGTCGGACAGAACTATCTGGATGTCCAGACGGTGAACGATACCGATCCTGCTGCAAACCCGGAGACCGTCATTGACCGGACCTGGGCCGAAAACTGGATGGCTGCGGATCAGAAGCACCGGACCAATAGCGATCCTAGTTCCTTCCAACGCGTTCCTGTGACTTTCACGGTCACGAAGGATGGAACGAAGGTGCGTTTCACCATCGCCGCTGATGAGGGCGATGCGCCGGTCTTATTCGACAATCTCCGCATGGTGAAGATCGAGCGTCCTACGACCAACGATCTTCTTGGCGTGGATTGCATGGCTGATCCGACTCCGGAGGCATGCACAACAATGCGGGCGAACGCACGCATTGGCTTGAGCACTGCGCTCAGCGTCTCGCTGCCGGCACCGACTCCGGATCCAACGGCGGACCCAACTCCGGACCCAACGACGGATCCAAGTACTCAGCCGACAACGGATCCCACCACCCAGCCAAGCGGGGATCCAAGTACCCAGCCTAGCGGGGATCCAAGTACCCAGCCTAGCGCCGATCCTTCTCAAAGCGGCGCACAGCAGGCTGGCTCCGCCTCTGCAGAGCAAGCGGGCACGGCCTCGGCAAAGGATGGAAAGAAGAAGAGCACTCGCAAGGGCAAGAAGTCATCTCTTGCTCGCACAGGTGGCGAAACAAGCACGATCTTGATCAGTGCTGCCCTTCTGACAGCTGCGGGCTATGCGCTGCGCAGGCGGCGCATGAATTGAGGTGAGTATCCCGGTGGGGAGCTGAGCTGAGGGGCAGCTCCCCACCACACATAAGGCGGGGGTGCCGGTGAATCACCGGCACCCCCGCCTTATGACTATGAAATGCGAATTACGAGCGCTTCTTCCGCATTGTCGCGGCGCCAATAGCGCTTGTCCCGGCAGCGAGCAGCAGCACTCCACCGGTGATAGCACCGGTCTTGGCGAGCTGCGTTGCAGGCGTGGGAGGAACCGAGGGCGTGACCGTCGTCGGTGTCGGCGTCGGACCAGGCTTAAAGGACAGGCGCGTCACGTAGGGATGCGACTCGCTGGTCGTGTACTTCAAGGTGTGCTTCATGAGCGGAGCTTCGTCCCATCCGGCAGAAGGGCCGGTCATGGGGAGCCTCCATCCGGCGCTAAAAGGGATGTCCGAAGGAGGACAAGCAGGCGACGGGGGATCGAATACTGTTCCAAGAACAGGGTGAGGCTCGGCCGGTTCGACAGTTTCGTATTCGCCCATAGTCGGAGGGCATGCGGGTGAAGGCTGCCCGGGTATGACGATGGCACCGAGTTGCTTCTCGACATCAACCGAGATAGTGCCCTGTGTGAGGTGATCGATCGTGTAATCCGAATCGGCAGTTGCGGAATCAGTGAAGGCAATCTTCTTAATGGTGATCACTGCTTCACCTTGAAGCCCCGCCATCGCATCCTTGAGGGCTTCAATGGTGGTGATCTGATCGGGGTTATCGAAGTCAACGGTGACCGTTGCGGTCTGTCCATTAATTGCCACTGTCTTCGCTGAGAAGCCCTGGGGAAGCCCGGTCACCGAGATGGCCGAGGGGTCAGAAAACTTTAGCTGTGCAGGAAGAGTGATCTGGGTTGTGAAGCCCAAGTGAGCATTCTTCAGCGCAATATCGTCGAAAGCGTTGGGAGTCTCGTCGTATTTCTGGAGGAGATCCGCAATGCGTCCACCGCGAAGGTCATTCAAGTGAACGACGTTCTCGATGGTCAGAAGCGAGTTCTTATTCTCGGCGTGGATCTCTTCCTTCTGAGTTGGGGGGTTCTCATCGGTGCCGATTTTAAAATCGGTGTCGATCGCCGGGTCATCACCGTTGACCGGAAGAGAGCCGAAAGCCTTCTTGTACTTGTAAATGCCGGTCAAGCGATCCGAAGAGAGCTCCCAGGTGGAGAATTCGTAGTCGGGAATTCCTGCGGCTTGGAAGAAATTCGGTCCGGTCTTCGGGGGCTGCAAGTCGTGGCCGTCTTCTTCGTCAACCCAGCGCGTTGTCCGGGTTGGTGCGGACGCGAAGCAGTCGGTAGGCGACTCCGCCAGCGTCAGGGTCTTCGTGTCGAAGTTAAAGACCTGAGCGGGGGTGGTCGATGAAGCGAAGAAATTGAACTTACCTGTAACGGTAACCTGTTCGCTGGCCAGTCGAGTCGCTTCCGTGGGGTCAGTTGTGCCAATGGCATAGGGGACCTGGACCTTGATCGTGTGCTGGCCGGGGTTGGCTTTCTCTGCATCGTAGATGTCGAGCAGCTGCTGCCAGTTCAGATCCTTGAACTGGATGTTCGCCGTGACCTGTGTGCGGTCAGAGTTGGGGGAGAACCAGGTGTAGGCGAGCATTGACGAGGTAGATCTCGCGCGAGACGTCCCCAAATTGACTTCCTCAGGGACACTCACGGTCAGTGTGATGTCGGAGTTGTAGGAGCTACCGGAATCGTGGGGGGAGAGCCCCTGCGCAGCTGCAGCGCGGATTTCGGCCTCGTGGCCTGCAAGAAGCGTGGTGATCGGGATATTTACTACGACGGTACCGTGATAGGTCGTGATCACAGGATCGGTATTACACACAGTCGTCGTTGTAGAAGAGGCGTACTGCGAAAGAGGGAAGGCCTGGTCATCGGCTTGAGCGCCGCGAGGCGCAAACATTGTTACCGTACCTGCGGCGAAAAGGGCCAGCCCAGCGCCTGTAGCCAGAACTCTCCGGCTTTTTCTCATTATGTCCCCCAGTTTTTGATGCGTGTTTAAAACGTCGTGATTCAGGATTTTTTCAGTGTACTCATTGTTGATACAAAAGCACATCGTCTATTGACGAGCTTAGCTTTGGATTGAATGTTCTACAAGGCGCGGTCACATCGCGCACACCTGATCCGCATCTGCACCATCGCACACTCGACGTCCCCGCCACACTAGGGCAATTTTTCCAGCAACAGCGCGCACTCCATGTGTTCGGTGTGGGGGAACATATCGAAGAGTCGCGCCTGTAGCGGGGCATAATTCGGCATTCGTTTCAGATCGCGAGCAAGCGACTTGGGGTTGCACGAGGAATAGATCACGTAGTGCGCGCGTGAATCATTAATCCACCCCGCCAAAGCCTCACCAATGCCGCGCCGCGGGGGATTGACGACGATAGCCTCGGGACAGGCGTCAACGCCCTGGTCGAAAGCCCACTGTGCGGCGTCTGCGGCAATGAACGTTACACTATCGCACACCCCAGCATCGGCGGCGGTGCGCTGGGCCGAGGCGATGGCCTCGGGAGAAATCTCAACGCCGCTTACACGCTTAACCCCGCCAAGCGCCGCATGCAGGGCAAAACCACCCACTCCGCAGTACAGATCCCACAGCGAGGTTGCACCGCTGCTGCGCGCCCACTGCGCGACTTGGCGATACAGTTCCGAGGCCACGCCCGTGTTGGTTTGCGAAAAAGACCTCGGCCCCAAGTGCAGTTCGACATCGCCGACGAGCATTGGCAGGGTCGTTTGCTCGGAGATCACAATTTCTTCATCGCCCTCAACAAGGGCCGCGTGAATGGGAAGGATGTTGACGGTGACGACCTGGAGCGTGGGGATGAGGGATTGCAGAAGAGGCAGGCGAGAACGCAGTTTCGCCAGTTCGCGCTTCGATCGCATCACGAAACGGATCATCAAGGTTTCATCGGAGCCCTGGGTCACAAGAATCTGTTTGAGTTCGCCTGTGCGTTTCGTGATGTCATAGGGCTCAATTCCGGTGCTCCTAATGAATTCCTTGAGGGGATCAATGCTTCGAGCGATGGTGTCGGTGTGTGCGATGCAGTGAGGAAGGTCGACGCCGGCGTACGTGGGCGCTGGGCCGGTGATGCCCAGAGTTGGATGCTCGGCCGTGCCGCCGATCGCGAACTTTGCCTTCGTTCGATAGTGAGAAGGTGTCGAGGCCGCAGGAGGGAGCCACTGCATGGCGGATGCGTGGGGGATGCCGGCAAGGATCTTTTTGACCGTACTTTGACGCCGTGCAAGCTGAAGATCATAGGGAGTGGGCATTAATGGACACGAATGGCACTGTCCGCTTGTTAAATGTTCGCACTCCATCGCTTCATCTTGGCATCTTGCTCCTTTCTTTGCCACAAACGAGGCCGAGTGGGCGCTGAGTGGCGGAACGCCACTTGTGTGGGCGGTGGGGGAGTAAGAAGGCTGCAAGCGCGTGGGAGTTAAGATGCTGCCATGAGTGAAAAGCCGGGCGTGAGCGCAGTTGATGAACCGCGTGAGGTCCCTCAGGGGGCGCTCGCGAGTGGCGAAACCATGCGCATTGACACATGGCTGTGGGCAACTCGCCAGGTGAAGTCGCGTTCTCAGGCGACGGCGGCTGCTCGCGCCGGACACGTCAAGCTCAACGGGGAATCGGTAAAAGCTGCGCAGAAAGTGCGGATGGGCGATGAGGTCCGTCTGCGGGTGGAGGGTTTCGACCGTGTCCTTATTGTTCGCAAGCTTCTTGTGAAGCGTCTGGGCTATCCCTTTGCGAAGCTGTGCTACGAGGATCTCAGTGAGCCGAGGCCTCGGCTGGGGGTCTCCTTCGCCCAGCGTGAACGCGGGAGTGGGCGCCCGACGAAGAAAGAACGTCGCGATATGGAGAAATTTCGCGGAAAGAATCCCGACTTTTCCGCGGAATTTCAGTGGTAATTGGCGTTGCCGCCAATTAAAAGTAGGAAATTTTGGAAAACAGGGAATAAAACCCTCCAAAAGAAGTTGAGTATGTCAGACTCAAGGTTGGGTGTAGCGCTTGCGGGCATGAGACTTGATCCCTAAACTTGAGTGCAACAGGCTCAAGGTGGTCTGGAGGTCGACATCCTCGGCCACCACAACAGAAGACGTACAAAGCGCGGTATCGCCTCGGCGACAATTTCCACCACGCTTTGATGAAAGGAAACTCATTATGGGACGCGCAGTAGGTATTGACCTCGGTACCACGAACTCCGCTATTGCAGTGCTCGAAGGCGGAGAACCCACAATCATTGCAAACGCAGAAGGCACACGTACGACCCCCTCGGTCGTTGCTTTCTCCAAGACCGGCGAAGTCCTGGTTGGCGAAATCGCCAAGCGTCAGGCGGTCACGAACGTTGATCGCACCATCTCTTCGGTCAAGCGCCACATGGGGACTGACTGGACCGTCAGCATTGACGATAAGAAGTACACCGCTCAGGAAATCTCCGCACGAATCCTCTCCAAGCTCAAGAGGGACGCGGAAGACTACCTCGGTGAACCCGTCACCGACGCGGTCATCACCGTCCCCGCATACTTCAACGATGCGGAGCGTCAGGCAACCAAGGATGCCGGTCAGATCGCAGGCCTGAACGTCCTGCGTATCGTCAACGAACCCACCGCAGCGGCACTGGCATACGGCCTCGAAAAGGGTAAGGAAGACGAACTCATCCTGGTCTTCGACCTCGGTGGCGGTACCTTCGACGTCTCCCTGCTGGAAATCGGCAAGGACGACGACGGCTTCTCCACCATTCAGGTCCGCGCAACCGCCGGCGACAATCGCCTGGGTGGCGATGACTGGGATCAGCGCATCGTTGACTGGCTGATCGAGCAGGTTAAGTCCAAGGACGGCGCAGATCTTTCCAAGGACCCGGTTGCTCTTCAGCGTCTGCGTGCAGCAGCTGAGCAGGCCAAGAAGGAACTGTCCAGCGCCATGAGCACGAACATCTCGCTGCAGTACCTCTCGGTCACTGCTGATGGCCCCGTCCACTTGGACGAGACCCTCACCCGCGCGAAGTTCGAAGAAATGACCGAGGATCTGCTCGCGCGCACCAAGACCCCCTTCGAGAAGGTCATTAAGGACGCCGGAATCTCCGTTAGCGAGATCGACCACGTCGTCCTGGTTGGCGGCTCCACCCGTATGCCCGCCGTTGCCGAACTGGTCAAGAAGCTCACCGGTGGCCGCGAGCCCAACAAGGGCGTGAACCCCGATGAGGTCGTCGCAGTTGGCGCAGCCCTGCAGGCCGGCGTCATCCAGGGCGACCGCAAGGACGTTCTGCTGATCGACGTGACTCCTCTGTCTCTGGGCATTGAGACCATGGGCGGTGTCATGGACAAGGTCATCGAGCGCAACACCGCAATCCCGACCAAGGCGTCGCGCGTCTACTCGACCGCTGCCGACGGCCAGACCTCGGTTCTGGTCCAGGTCTTCCAGGGCGAGCGTCAGTTCACCGCTGACAACAAGTCGCTCGGTAACTTCGAGCTCTCCGGAATCGCTCCCGCACCGCGTGGCGTTCCCCAGATCGAAGTGACCTTCGACATCGACGCAAACGGTATCGTTCACGTCTCCGCGAAGGATCTTGGAACCGGCAAGGAAACCGCGGTGACCATCACCGGCGGTAGCGCCTTGAGCAAGGAAGAGATCGAGCGCATGGTCAACGAGGCCGCTCAGCACGAAGAAGACGATAAGAAGCGCCGCGAGGAGCTTGAGATTCGTAACTCCGCAGAGCAGCTGGTCTACACCATCGAGAAGACCCTGAAGGAAGACGCCGACAAGGTCTCCGAAGCGACCCGCCAGGAAGTCCAGGGTGACCTTGACGCCGTGAAGGAGGCCCTCAAGGGCAGCGACATCGAGGCTGTCAAGAGCTCCGTTGAGAAGCTCAACCAGTCCGCGATGAAGATCGGCCAGGAGGTCTATCAGAACGCTCAGGCTGCTCAGGCCGCCGCTGAAGCAGGCGCTTCGCAGTCTTCCTCCTCCTCCGATGACGACGTCATCGACGCCGAAGTCGTGGATGAGGACGACAAGTGAGCACCGAGCCCACGAATACTTCCGACGACGCCCAGGATCCGGTGGTCGGCTCTCAGCCGGCCACCCCGGGCGACGCCCAGCCTCACGCTCAGGAGAGCGCAGCTGCACACGCAGCCGCGGCCTCGGAAAGCACTCAGGGTGAGGAAATGGGCGAGGTCGATATGTCGGACTTTGAAGAGCAGCTCGAAGACAGCGAACTGTCCAAGGCTCTCGACCAAGTGGCGCAGGCGGAAGAAAAACTCGCCCGCGCCCACGCAGACCTGTACAACCTGAACCAGGAATATTCGAACTTCGTTCGCCGTTCCAAGGAATCCGTTGCCGGCCACGTCCAGTCCGGGCGCGACCAAGTGTTGGAAGCCATGATCGGTGTCTTGGACGATATCGAGGCCGCGCGCAAGCACGGAGATCTCAACGACGGTCCCTTCGCCTCTATCGCGAACAAGCTGGAAGACACGCTTCGCACGCGCTTCGAGCTGGAACGTTTCGGAGACGAGGGGGACGATTTCGACCCCATGCTTCACGAGGCGCTCATGGCTCAGCCCAGCGCTGACGTGGATCACCCGGTCTTGGGACAGGTCTTGCAATCTGGATATCGTCGCGGAGACATCATTATCCGCGCGGCGAAAGTCCTGGTGTACAACCCTGAATAAGGAACATTCAACGAACTGCAGAGTCAAAAAAGGAGGTGACGCGCAGTGAGTGGAGAAGATTGGCTCCAAAAGGATTTCTACAAGGTTCTTGGCGTAAGCAAGGATGCTGATGAGGCCACAATCAAGAAGGCCTACCGCAAACTTGCGCGCACCTGGCACCCCGACCAGAACAAGGGCAACCCCGAAGCTGAAGAGCGCTTCAAGGAAATCGGCGAGGCCTACACGGTCCTGTCCAACCCTGAACAGCGCCAGCAATACGATGCGATTCGCGCGATGGGCGCCGGCGGTTTCCGCGGCGGTGCCGGTGGCTCCGGAGCATCCGGCGTGAACTTTGAAGATATCTTCGGTGCTTTCGGCGGTGGAAACGGCGGAAACGTTCGTTTTGCCACCAACGGCAGCGCGGGTATCAACCTGGACGACATCCTGGGCGCTTTCGGCGGTTTTGGTGGAGGCTCTTCGCGCGGGTCCTCACCCTTCGCGGGTGCCTCTCAATTCGGTGACTTCGGCGGCGCGCACGGAGCGTCCTACCAGCAAGCGCCTCAAAAGGGTGAAAACTTGCATGCTTCAACGCGCATCACGCTCAGGCAGAGCCTGAGTGGAGTCAACATCAAGTTGGCAGTCTCCGGTAAGCCCATGACCGTCAAGGTTCCCAAGGGAATCAAGGACGGGCAGAGCGTGCGACTGCGCGGCAAGGGGAAGGCCTCGCTTAACGGCGGAGCCACTGGCGATCTGATCGTCACCATCCACGTCGAGGAGGATCCGGTCTACAGCCGCGAGGGTAACGACCTTCGCATGACCCTTCCCGTGACCTTTGCCGAGGCCACGCTGGGCGCCAAGGTTGAAGTTCCCTTGATCGACGGTTCGACCGTCACTGTCAAGGTCCCTGCCGGTTCTGATTCTGGTCGCACCCTGCGCCTGAAGGGACGCGGAGTGGCCACGAAGAAGGAGACGGGTGACCTCTTGGCAACCATCAGTGTGGTGGTCCCCAAGGACCTCACTCCTGAGCAACTTGACTCGATCAAGGCGCTGGCTGATGGTCTAGACCAAGGTGATCCTCGTGCAGAACTTGTGAAGAAGGTGAGTGCGTGATGGGACATCAAGATGAAGTGACCTTCGTGATTTCCGTTGCAGCACAGCTTGCGGGAATGCATCCGCAGACCTTGCGTCAATACGACCGAATCGGCCTTGTCACGCCCCTGCGTACGAAGGGCCGCGGGAGGCGCTACACCCGACGCGATGTCGAGCGCCTGAAGGAGATTCAACGCCTCAGCCAGGAAGAGGGAATCAACTTGGCCGGTATCCAGCGGATCATGGAGCTGGAGGACGAAGTTGATCGCCTGCGAGCGCAACGCGACGCTTTGGCCCAAAGGGTCGAAGAATTTGAACCCGTCTTCGACAGAGTTTTTGTCGCAAGCCCGGATGGTCAGATTCGCCCCATGCGTCGTGCACATGCGCGGCGCAGCGAGGAGACTCGGCGCGGCATGGTGCCCGTCAGGAATCACGGTCTGGTCGCGTGGAGGCCCGCTGGTAACCAGCGAGTCCGCGCGCTCATTGAAGCGTCACCCGAAGGAGTTCGGGTTATCGAAGGAACCGTTGTGGTTTCACGATAGCTCGTCCCTCGGGTGATGGTCCTCGAGGCGACGAGTAGGGGGAGGTATCGCAAGATACCTCCCCGTTTTTCGTTATGAGAGTTAGGCGGCTAAAACCAGCTCGCGTCCGCGCAGGCGAGCAACAATGCCGCGGATTGCGCAAGCACACACAGTTGCTGCCCGGGAAGCGAAGACGCTTGCGGAAGCGGCGGCCTCGGTAATGAAGACGCGGAAGTCAGCCAAGGTGCCAAAGACGAAGAAGTTCTGACCCAGGTAGTTCACGATGAACAAGGAACTGTTTGCAGTCAGCGAGGCCATCCACAGCGCCATTCCGGCGGAAACCAAAGCCTGAATCATCAGGTAGGACATGGTCATCATGCTCGCCGCCATGATCGCGTAACGGATTGCGGTTGCCACAACTCCGCCTCGTGCATTGAAAACCTTGCGGTTCATTGTGTAATTCATCGTGCACGAAGAGACCCTGGCCAGTGCGACCGGCAAGAAGACGCCGCCGATCGTCGCGTTAAGGATCAGGAGCAGCGTGTAGTCCACAGCGGTGGAAGAAAGCGACGAGGCCAGGTAACGCAGGACTCGTGCATTGGCGCGGATAGCTTGGGTCGCCTTGTGCATCGCCGAGGTGGCGTATGCGCTCATAGCCGAGGCCTGGGTGCCTGCTGCGCTTCGAGCGGTGAGTTCTGCGTTCGTGTTCATGGCATTAACTGTGCCCACGGCAAATCTGTGTGCATTATGTCCAAGCTGTGGAGAAGCTATGAAGCATGGAGGCATGTAGTGTTGTTTCCATGACTTCATTGACTTTGCGTTCGCGTGCGGCAATTGCTGCAGGGAAGGGCGCCAGCTGGGCTTCGCGTCGGCTCGGCCGCGGATCGGGAGGAATGATCGGCGGCAAAGTTGCGCTGAAACTTGCCCCGAATCTGCTCGCTGATCTAGCTGCTCATCGCCGCAGCGCTGTCGTTTCTGGAACGAACGGAAAGTCGACCACGACTCGGCTGCTGCGCGCGGCTCTCTTTGCAATCGGTGAGGTTGCTTCCAATACCAACGGCGACAATATGACGCCGGGAATCACGACCGCTCTGATGCGCTCTCACGCGCCGCTGGCTGCCCTCGAGGTCGATGAAATGCACATGCCAGTGGTGAGTCGCTTCGTTAACCCTCAAGCGATTGTTTTACTGAACCTTTCGCGTGACCAACTGGATCGCGTGGGCGAGATCGGCGCGGTGGAGCGTCGCCTGCGAAAGGCCGTCAATGAGCATCCCGACAGCATTGTTATCGCCAACTGTGACGATCCGTTGATTGCCTCTGCTGCTTGGGATAGCCCCAATGTTCAATGGGTTGCTGCGGGACATGCATGGATGGGGGACTCGACCGCTTTTCCTCGGGGTGGGCGCGTAATCCACTCTGATGATTCGTGGCGAGTGGTTCCCTTGACCTCCGTTTCGGGTGAGGAAGGGCTGGAGAAATACCAGCGTCCCGAGCCGATGTGGTGGCTTGAAGACGAAGACCTCTCCGATGCTGCACACCCCGCCGCTGTTGCGTGCCGAAAGGACGGGCTGCGCATTCCTCTTCGCTTGTCCCTTCCGGGGCGTGCGAATCTGTCGAATGCTCTCGAGGCCTTGGCTGCGGCGGTTGCGATGGGCGTGGACCCGCAGGCGGCGTGCCGCGCGATGTCGCAGGTTGAAGAAGTTGCGGGACGCTACTCGACGTATGAAATTCACGGGCGTCTGGCGCGACTCATGCTGGCGAAGAACCCCGCCGGTTGGCAAGAAGCCATGTACATGATTGATCCGGCCGTCGATCAGGTGATCGTTGCCGTGAATGGCCAGGTCGCTGACGGCCAGGATCTCTCGTGGCTGTGGGACGTTGATTTCTCGGTCTTGGGTGCGCCAGCGCGCAAGGTTTACGCCTGCGGTGAGCGCGGCGCTGATCTCGCGGTGCGCTTGGAGTATGCGGGTGTGCATTGTGAACTCTTCCCTCTGCCTATGGAAGCGCTTCGCGCATGCACCCCTGGGCGCGTTGAAATCCTGCTGAACTACACGGCTTTGCGTGATTTCAAGCGGGTTTTGGACTCTCATCGTGAAGCGGAGGAAGCAGAATGAGTGCACTGCGAATTGGTGTTCTTCTTCCCGAGGTCTTGGGGACTTACGCTGACGGCGGCAACGCTCTGGTCTTGGCGGAGCGCGCGCGCCGCCGCGGAATCGATGCCCGGATCGAGTACGTCGGCGTGGGCGATGCAATCCCCGATGACCTCGATATCTACACCCTCGGTGGGGGAGAGGACGCCGCTCAGGAGCTAGCAGTTGAGACCTTCACGGCCGATTCTGGTCTGAAGCGTGCGGTCGAGGCCGGTCGTCCCCTCCTTGCAATCTGTGCTTCCCTGCAGATTCTTGGCCACTGGTACACGGATGCGCGTAATCGCAAGGTTTCTGGCCTGGGTCTTTTGGATCTCACGACCTTGCCGCAGGGCAAGCGCTCCATTGGCGAACTCGTTGTTCAACCCGAAATTGAGGGGCTAAGCGAGCCCCTGACGGGTTTTGAGAACCACGGTGGTGGCAGTCGCCTGGGGCCACTCGCTCGTCCCTTGGGTAGGGTTCTTTTCGGTAACGGCAATTCGACCTTGCCCGCTGATCGTCAAGGTGCTGAGGGCGACGCTCAGCAGTCTCGAGCAATCGACGGTGCTGTCCAGGGTTCGATTATCGCCACGTACCTGCACGGGCCGGTTCTTGCTCGCAATCCGCAGTTGGCTGATTTGCTGCTTGAGCGCGCTTGTGGACACGAGCTTGAGCCCCTTGAAATTCCAGGTGTTGACGAGCTTCGCAAGGAACGCCTAGGTGCGACGATTTCGCGATTGGATCGCGATGGCCGCTGAGGATCAGCCGCGTTTCGGAGCCCGTTCGCCGCAGTGGCAGGATCAATCGCAAGAGAGCGCAGCCCCCTCCTCTCCTTCTGCGGTTCCCTGGGAGCAGTACGGCGAGGTCGTTGCCCCCGCGCGTACCCCGCGCTTTGCTCGCTTCGATCCCTCTGCCGAGACCTCATCTTCTTTTTCCGATGACCCTGCCTTGCCCACGGTGCAGGGAAGTGGCGATCCTAGCCGGCGACTGCCTCGTGAAGGAGAGTCCGGAAGAATCCGTTTGCGTACCTCGGGCGGGCCGCTGGGCTACGCACCACCCGCGCAGACGCCTGTTGATCCCTCTTCCGTGCCAACTGCGCCACGTGTGCGTAAGCGTGGAGGCTGGGTGATTTTCCTCGGCATTGTCATGTCGGTTGTGTGTGCCCCCGTGCTCTTCTTTGCTATTGCCTTCTCTGGCGCCGATTTCTCAGCGATGCAGTCGAGCCTTCGTGAGGTGTCCAATGGTCAAAGCGTGACGGTTGATTCCAGTGGCGGTTACGTCGTGCAGATCACCGCTGGGAATGCGCAGACGTGTAGCTTGCGGGGCGCTGATGGTGGCGAACATCCGATGCAAGTCACTCTTAATCAGTGGACTGTCTCCGGGCTTACCCCTGGTGAATACACTGTGAGTTGTTCTCCCGACGGCGTGAAAATGGTTGGAATGACGGGCTTTAGTGAGTCTGTGGCCCTGTCGAAGGCTCCCGACGCGATGACGTGGTCAAGTGTTGTTGGAATGCTGGGCTTGAGCGTGATCGGTCTGGGTATTTACCTGCGTCGTACGCATTAAAACTGCTCTTATGTGGAAGAGCGCTGAGCTGGCGTGTGAGGCGTCAGATTCAGCGTTCTTCTCTTTTTTGTGAAATGTGCACTCGAATGCTGATTTGCGAAGAAAAATAAAGTTGAGTGGAATAGACTCAAGTTTGTTGACGTTGTGTAAGTCAGAACGAAAAAAGCCGCCCATTACGAGCGGCAGGAGGAATGATGACTGAACAATTTACAAGCAAAGCCCAAGAGGCGGTGAGCAGTGCGGTCCAGTCGGCACAGGCCGCTGGGAACCCGCAGGTGGATTCCCTACACCTCTTGGAAGCACTTCTTGAACAGGGTGAGGGTATTGCCTACTCCCTGCTTCAAGCAATCGGCGTAAACCCGCAGCAAATCGGTGCGCGTACGCGCAATGCGCTGGTGGCACTACCCTCAACCAGCGGTTCGAGTGTCGCTCAGCCGCAAACTTCACGCGGCCTGATCCAAGTGATTAACGATGCCCGTAAAAGCGCAGACGCTAAGGGAGATGCTTATGTCTCCACCGAGCACCTTCTCATTGCGCTGGCAGCAAATGACGATAGCGCAGGCGAAATCCTGCGCGAAAACGGCGCAACCGCAGATCGCTTGCAGAAGGCTCTGGATGAGCTTCGTCCCGATCCTATTACCAGCGCCGATCCTGAAGGCTCCTTCGAGGCCCTGAAGAAGTACGGTCGTGACCTTACTGAGGTGGCTCGCCAAGGAAAACTGGATCCGGTGATTGGCCGTGATAGCGAGATTCGCCGTGTGATCCAGGTGTTGTCCCGTCGAACCAAGAACAATCCTGTTCTCATCGGTGAACCTGGCGTTGGTAAGACCGCAGTTGTGGAAGGGCTGGCTCAGCGAATCGTCGCCGGAGATGTGCCCGAGTCCCTGAAGAACAAGAAGCTCATCGCTCTTGATCTGACAGGGATGGTTGCGGGTGCGAAGTACCGCGGTGAATTCGAGGAACGCCTCAAGGCCGTCCTGAATGAAATCGAACGATCCGATGGTGAAATCATCACCTTCATCGACGAGCTCCACACTGTCGTCGGTGCCGGTGGTGGCTCTGAAGGGGCAATGGACGCGGGCAATATGCTCAAGCCCATGTTGGCCCGTGGTGAGCTCCGCATGGTTGGCGCAACCACTTTGGATGAGTACCGCGAGAACATCGAAAAGGACCCGGCTCTTGAGCGTCGTTTCCAGCAGGTTTTCGTTGGTGAGCCGTCGGTCGAGGACACCGTTGCAATCTTGCGTGGTATTGCCCCCAAGTACGAGGCGCACCATAAGATCACCATCTCTGATGGCGCTCTGGTTGCAGCCGCGCAGCTGTCCGACCGCTACATCACCGGCCGTCAGCTTCCGGATAAGGCTATTGACCTGATCGACGAGGCCGCCTCCCGCCTGCGCATGGAACTGGATTCCTCCCCTGAGGAGATCGACGTTCTGCGTCGCCAGGTGGACCGCCTGCGTATGGAAGAGTCCTACCTGACCGAATCTGACCCCGACGGTCTGGACGAGGCCACGGCTGAGCGCCTCGAGAAGCTGCGTGAGGACCTAGCGAACAAGAACGAGGAGCTGTCTGCTCTCACCAGTCGCTGGGAAGCAGAGAAGGCCGGACACAACCGCGTCGGTGAGCTGCGCGTGCAATTGGATGAATTGCGCACCCAGCTTGAACTTGCAATCCGCGCGGGTCGTTTCGATGAGGCTGGCCGCCTCCAAAACGGCGATATTCCCCAGATCGAACGCCAGATTCGCGAAGAGGAAGAAAAGGTTGAAGCCGAGGAGAAGAATTCCGATTCGGTCGAACCCATGATTGCCGAAAAGGTTGGTCCCACCGAAATCGCAGAGGTCGTTGAATCCTGGACCGGGATCCCCGTGGGCAAACTGCTTCAAACCGAAAGTGAGAAGCTTGTCCACATGGAAGACGTCATTGCCCACCGCCTGATTGGGCAAAAGGACGCTGTTCGCGCGGTCTCGGACGCGGTTCGTCGGTCACGCGCCGGACTGTCCGATCCGAATAGGCCGACCGGATCCTTCCTCTTCCTTGGCCCCACGGGCGTCGGTAAGACGGAGCTTGCCAAGTCTTTGGCCGAGTTCCTCTTCGACGATGAACGGGCGATGGTTCGAATCGACATGTCGGAGTATTCCGAGAAACACTCGGTTGCGCGCCTCGTCGGTGCCCCTCCGGGATACGTTGGTTACGAACAGGGCGGTCAACTGACCGAGGCCGTGCGTCGTCGCCCCTACAGCGTCGTTCTCTTGGACGAAGTTGAGAAGGCCGACCCTGAGATCTTCAATATTCTCTTGCAGGTCTTGGACGATGGTCGTCTAACCGATGGGCAGGGACGCACTGTCGACTTCAGGAACACCATCTTGATCTTGACCTCGAATCTGGGATCGATGTTCCTCACGGATCCGGACCTCAGCGACGAAGAAAAGCGCGAGGGCGTGATGAACGTCGTGCGCGCCTCCTTCAAGCCCGAGTTCCTCAATCGTCTGGATGAAACGGTTATTTTCGACCCGCTCAGCCCCGATGATTTGTCTGGAATTGTTGACCTCTTGGTGGATTCCATGGCAGAGAGGCTCAAGGATCGTCGCATTAGTCTGAGCGTCAGCGAAGGCGCTCGCGGCTGGCTGACCAGGCGCGGGTACGATCCGGCTTACGGTGCTCGTCCCTTGCGTCGTCTCATTCAGCGAGAGATTGGTGACCGTTTGGCAAAGCTCCTCCTCAGTGGTGAACTCACAGACGGAGAGCAGGTCCTCATTGATGTCAGCGATGATCTTGAAGAACTGAAAATCGAGATCATAGGTCGTTGATCACGAAAATACCTTTGGGTGGCGCGATAATTTCGCGCCACCCATTTTTTTCGCATAGACTCTAATAGTTATCCCAAATAACAGAGCAGAACTGAAGAATGAAGGAGGTAGCCGTGAGCGACGACGAAGGTGTGCAAAGCGGAGCAACTCGCAAGAAACGAGGCAGCTACTCCGTTGGGCGTTCCACCCGGACGACAATCATCCGTGGTGCGGCGCAGCTATTATCAACTCGCGGCTATTACGGCTTTTCGCTGCGAGACCTCGCCGATGAAATCGGTGTCTCGCACCCGACCGTGATGTACCACTTCCCAACGAAGGACGCCCTCGTTCTACACGTGATCCATGCTTTTGAAGATGCTTTCGGAATTTTCGACGTTGATGTCGTCACCCGCGAAGGCGCCGAGGGCGAAGCTGACCAACTTGTTCTGGAAGAGCGCGGTGCCAAAGTTGACACGATGAATGAGTGGATTGCTGCTCATCTTCGTCTTGCGGCTGCAAGCGACAACCAAATCATGACCGACTTGGATCGCGTGTTCACCGTCGAATCGGTCAATGAAAGCCACCCCGCACACGATCACTTCTCCTATCGAGTCGAAGCAATGCTGCAATTGCTCGAACGCCTCGCAGAGAAGATGCCCGATCGCGACCCGGACAACCCCGTCGATACTCGTAGGCTTGTCGAGCGCTGGTACGGCATGGTGATCCTTGGCGGTTGGGACGGCGAGCGTTTCGATAGCCGCGAGCTCATCGTCAAGTACTTGGCCTTTGCCGTTCGCGAGCTCCACTACAGCGCTGAGCAGCTTCTCGCCCTGGGATCGATGATTCCGCGCAAAGCGGCTGCGCCCTTCCAGCAGCTCCTCGTGGAGTACTCGAGCTCCTCGAAGTAGTCGATGACCTCGCAGTTGCTTTCTGTTCCCTTCCGCGCCTCGATTCTCGCGGAGAACGACGCGGGGGCTTCCCTTGTTTCAGGGGATTCGCGGGAAGTCTTCCCCCTCGCCTCGGTGACAAAACTTTTTACCGCCTACTCAGCGTTGATTGCGATCTTTCGAGGCCTCGTCACATTGAGTGCGCCTGCTCCCTATCCGGGGGTGACGCTAGAGCACCTGCTTTCCCACGCCTCGGGAATGACAATGGGGGAGCGCAGCATCACACGCCCACCGGGTACCCGCAGGATCTACTCCAATGCGGGAATTGAAGCGGCCGCGGATATGCTTGAAGAAGCCACGGGCACAGAGATTGGTCGCTGGATCGAAGAAACGATTGCTGAGCCACTGGGGCTGACAAGCCTCACTGTTGAAGGCTCTCCGGCCTATTCGGGCTATGCCCACGCGGAAGACCTCATGCTTTTTGCTCGCGAGCTATCTCGCCCGACGCTGATCAGTGCTGAACTTCTTGACCTGGCAACCACTGTTCATTTCCCCCATCTGGATGGGATTGTTCCCGGATACGGAAATTTCCGTCCCTGTCCCTGGGGAATTGGTGTGGAAATTAAGGGTGATAAGCAGGCGCATTGGACTGCGCCCTCTTCCTCGGGAAAGACTTTCGGTCACTTTGGGCAGTCAGGTTCTTTCCTGTGGGTTGATCCTCTTTCAGGTGAACGTGCGGTTTTCTTAGGTGAAGAGCCTTTTGGCCCGTGGCATCACGACAATTGGAGCGCCCTGAACGAGGAAATCCTGCACACTATGCGAGGTCAATGATCACGGGAACGTGATCGGAGGCGCCCTTTCCCTTGCGTTCATCTCGATCGATCGAAGCAGAGGTCACGCGCGCGGCCAATTGCGGCGAGGCGTAGATGAAGTCGATGCGCATTCCCTCGTTCTTCGGGAAGCGAAGCTTTTGGTAATCCCAGTAGGTGTATTGGGAGACGCGCTCGCGGGTGACTTCATCCCATCCGTGTTGTGCAAAGGCAAAGAATGCCTCGCGTTCGGCTTGGGATACGTGTGTTTGTCCCTCAAAAGCCTTGATATCCCAGACATCGTGGTCATAGGGTGCAATATTCCAATCCCCGACAAGCGCGATCTGGCGGCCCTGTTCAAGCCAGGTATCGCCGATTTCAAGAAGAGCGTGAAGCCAGCGCAGTTTGTAGGTGTAGTGCGGATGGTCAAGCTCGCGGCCGTTGGGTACGTACAGGCTCCAGGTTGTGACTTCCTGGTCTCCATCGAGGACTGTGACTCCCAGCGCGCGAGCCTCAACGACCTCAGGATCGCCGAAGCCGGGCTGGCCGGGGAAGTTGACCTCGGTTGAGACGATTGGGAGGCGGGAAGCGACGGCAACACCGTTCCACTGGTTAAGGCCGTGCATACGCACCTCATAGCCGGCCTCGTGAAAGGCTTCGACGGGGAATTGCTCGGGCTTGCACTTAATTTCCTGCATTGCCAAGACGTCGATATCGGCGCGCTCAAGGAAAGCGATGACGCGTTCGACGCGGGTACGAATTGAGTTAACGTTCCATGTTGCAAGCCTCATGGCACCCCAGCATACGCGGCAGCGCCTAAAATAATCGCCATGGGTACAGCACTTGTGACCGGGGCAACCTCTGGTATTGGTGAGGAATTTTGTTGGCAACTGGCTGCGGCGCACCACGATGTGGTTGTGGTCGCGCGGCGCAAGGACAAACTCGAGGAGTTAGCTGAACAACTCCGCCAGATCGCGGGTGTACGCGTAGAAGTACTCGTTGCGGATCTCAGTGTCGCCGAAGATGTCGAACGCGTAGCCGCTCGTCTTCGCCAGGATGAGGCACCCATCGGTTTGCTGGTTAATAATGCGGGCTTTGCATTGGGGAAGGCCTTCGTTGATAACTCGCTTGAGGCTGAAGAGAATGCACTGGACGTCATGGTTCGTGCTCCCATGGCTTTGAGCTATGCGGCAGCCCGGGCAATGCGCGCTCGTGGGCGCGGGGCAATTTGCAATCTTTCGTCAGTTGCTTCGGAAACGGGTGCTGGGACCTACAGTGCGCACAAGGCGTGGATCAGGGCCTTTAGTGAGGGGCTTTCCGAGGAATTGCGGGGGAGCGGTGTGACGGTGACCGCGGTGTGTCCAGGCCCCGTGCATACGAACTTCTTCGAGGCCGCTGGAGTCGATATGTCCTCGGCGCCCCAGTGGCTGTGGGCGAGCCCTGAGCAAGTTGTTTCCGAGGCCTTGGATGCGGTTCGTCGGGGACAGGTGCTGGTTACGCCGCGTCCCGTTTACAAACTTGCGATGGGCGCCATGCGGGTTTCTCCGCGTTGGCTCACGCGGAGGGTGATGCGTAGCATTCCGCATATGTAAAGCGTCGCGCTTTTGTGTGTGAGGCTCTGTGAAGAAGGTGCGTGACTCATCGTGAAATTGACGGGGCACACCTTCTAGAGTGATAATGATTCTCATTATGAGAACAAAAAGACTGATTTCTGCGGGAGCCCTCGCACTCTCCCTCGTGTTTGCCCCCCAAGCGGCATGGGCAGGACCCGACCGTGATACCGAATGGGTTGTCACGGGACAACATGTTGATGCTCCCATTCCCATCTGGCACGCTGACACGCGTAGTTTCACCATGAACACCATCAATATGCCCGTTGAAAAGACCGTCCTATGGTTACCGAAGGCTTGGGCGGGAAGCGGTGCACAGGATGCAAAGTACCAACTAGAAGTCCCAGAGAAGCGCCCCGATCTTGCTTTCTTGGGTCCCGAGCACTCGGTGCTCAACGCAGCCCCGCAAAACCCCGGTCCCAATAACACTCCAATCTGGGCGGGCCTCGGAGCCGACTCCTCGGTCGAGTGGGCAGCCCCTGATGAATTTGACGGAAGCACCTACACGCTCGACCTTATCAATGTTGATGGCCCTGGCCGGATGGAAATGTTCATCGACCACGGAGATTCAGTCTCTCGTTTCCTTTCCAGTCACGATATTGCTTATCGTTCGGTTTACAACCCGCGCCACACGCACCTCTTCACGACTTTTACGCAGCCTGGCCGCTACCAGGCCCGCTTCCGGGTTAATGCCCGCTCGACTGATGGCACGACTATTTACACTTCTCCCATCCAGTCACTGACGTGGCAGGTGGGTGGCTCGAATCCTGCTTCTGGAAGCATCAAGGATATTCACGAGGCCTTCGCAGCGGCACCCACCGAGCGCAGTGACGGCGCGCAGGCACGTCCTTCCCTCACGCTTGCTCCCAATACGCAGCGTGAACATCCCGGTGATCAGCACCTCAGTGAGATCACTTTCAACAGTGGAAATCCGGGGGATCAAGGACGTCTGTGGCTCACCGTCAACGGGTATTTCTTGACCGAAGAGCCCGTCGTCGATGGGCGTGCACAGGTACGCGAGCTCCTCGGCGATGATGACGCGCTGATTCAGGCGATCTTCATTCCCGAGGCTGGAAGTGGGGCCGCGCGCTGGGCCTCGACACCTCAAGCCTTTTCCCAGCGAGATCGAGCGGAAATACGTGTCACCCGATCAAGCTCGGTCATCATTGAGCCCTCAAACCCGGACCCGAGCCCCGTCTGGGACCCCGCGCACATTTCAGTGTCGCGTCCGGGGGTGCATGTCTCATATGTCCGCAAGGAAGGAAGCGAAGACCAATACACGGTTCAGGTCCAAGCCGATGATCCCGAACTGCGCGCAGCCTACAAGGTTGAGTTCTTTGAAAGTGAATACGACTTCTCGCCGTGGTGCGCCATCGAAGGCACGCTCGGAAAGGGCGGAATCGATGTTCAGCAGCAAGACCTTGGGGCCTGCGTGGGCCAGCCCATGTATATGAAATTCACTGTTCGCCCCCACCCGAAGTCCTTGGCCTCGATGACAACGAAGGCGCAAGAAGATGTCGAACTGTCTTCATCATTCGGGCTTGATCTGAAGTTGAAGATGTGGCCGGGTGGAAACACGGTTGAGCCCACTCCAACACCAACGACACAGCCGCTCATTCCTACGCCGCAGCCGTCTGCATCTGCATCGCCTGCCCCGACTATTCCAGATACGAGCAACGACCACGCAGCTGACGAGCTGAAGACGAATCCTGTTGAGCTCACGCACGGACACATGGACCTGCGTCTTCGCGCAGATTCTTCCAGTCCAACGAAGTACTCGCTGGTGCTCAAGGACGATTCACTCACGGGTGAGAAGACCTCGGTCATGCGCTCAATCGACTCGGTGACCTGGAAGGTCGGTGTGAACGCCCGCTTTACACGCCCTCAGAGCCTGACAGACCCAAGCTATGACGTTCTCGGCGCGATTGGTGAATCCAGCTATGTGCTGCCTGAAACCCAGAACCCTGACATCGTCTGGCCCGGAGTGAGCACGGAAGGGATTGACTATTCTCTCTTCCCCAAGGGAATCGACTATGAAGTCCGCGTGCTCGAATCTCCGAAGGACTCCCGTGTCGCATTCTTCCAAACGGGTACCTTCGGTGGACCAGCACAGGTCATGATCGATTCTGCGAACCCCGTGCTCTCTCGAATTCACACGGATTCGCCAACTCACATGCACGCGAATTGGGTCTTCTCGCGCCCAGGTCGCTATCGCCTGCAGATCCGCGCCCTCGACGGAGACAAGGAAATTGCGGCACCGGTGAGTTGGATTGCTTCCATTCACGAGGCCGCAGCTCAGCCGGAACCCTCTAGCCCCTCGACCGCGCTTCCTTCCGTGCAGCCGACTCTGGCTCCTACGCCTTCGGTGAGCGCATCCGCAGTGCCGAGCGTACCTGCCCCTGCTGCTTCCTCAAACCCAGTGCCTGAAGCGCCGACTGCGACGCCTGCACCCGAGCCCTCTCAAGCTCCGGGGGATTCTCCCGCGAGCTCACCCGCAGCGCAGAATCCTCCTGCTCCCGGGGCTTCGACGCTCGTGTCTTCCAATGCTGCACCCTCGCGATCGGCCAGCCCGCTGGGACGAGTCAGCGCCGTTGAACGCTTGACGGGAGGACAGGTCTTCGGATCGAGCAGCAGTGCACAAAGCGCAACGAGTGCGGATACAAGCCCTGCAGGTGAGCATAAGGAGGAAGCATCCACCTCACCGAGTGACGACGCGCAAGAAACGCCAGAGGCTAATCCCATTGCTTTGGCAGCAGACTCTCCAGCTGCACCATCGCGATCGCCGTTATCTCGCTGGTGGTGGATCCCCGTGGCTGCCGGAGCGATCGCGCTCGGCGCAGGCACCGCTGTCGTCATCAGAAGAAGAGGGTAATACTCTCATCTGTTCCCGGGGATTTCTTGCCTGACTCAGGAAATCCCCGGGATATTGACTGTAGCTACCAGAACCGGCCCGACCTCGTGAGGAGGCGGGCCGGTTCCTTGTTTTGATGCGATGAATGTTCTAGCGAATCGACTCCATGACCCGCACGCCGTCCAAGACAGGCATGTAGGGCAGGGGATCGATCCCCTCTTCAAGGACGTAATCCGTCAGCTGAGTGCGAACCACCTCGCGCAAAAGCTCCGGATCCCACGGCTTGGCAATGTAGTAGTCCAATCCCGCTTGATTGAGCGCGCGAATCGTATCGCTCTGATCTGCCTGACCGGTTACCAGCACTGTTCGCGTGGAAGCAAAGTGCGGATTTGCAGTGAGCTCAACCAAAAAATCAACACCGGATTTGCCCGGAAGGCGGTGGTCAGAAAGAACCAGGGCAAGTTCATCCCCGTCATCGGTAATTTCTTCGATGACGCTCCAGGCATCTTCAACATCTTCCGCGAGCTCCAAACGGATGCGGCCCTCAAAATCTTCGAGGTCACGTTCCAGTGCCTGGCGAACATCGGCCTCGTCTTCGAGGGACAAAATGGTCAGGGTCATGATTCCTCCTCGTGAACATGATGTAGTGGAAGCAGGATCCGCATAATTGTGGACCCTGGGTGAGAGTCAATAGTGAGCTGACCATCCAGATCAGCGATGATCGAATGAACAATGGACATGCCCATTCCCAAACCGAAACGCACACGACCAGCCTTCGTCGTGAAGTGTGGTTCCATAATGCGTTCGAGGACCTGTGGAGAAATCCCCGGTCCGTTATCGCACACGCACACTTCGACGCCGTCGCCGGAATTTGCGACGGTAATGGTGATGCGTGCTTCCGCGTGGCCTCGTGCGGGAAGTTTCTTTTCCGAGGCCGCGCCTTCTTGCCCCTGCGCCTTGAGGTCCGCCTCTTCGTCCTCAATTGCTTCGGCGGCGTTGACAATGAGATTTGTCCACACCTGCTGGAGCTTGGCGGGGTGAGCGAGGATGGGAGGGACATCCTCGTATTCACACACGACCTCAATACCGTGGACGCGGTGGGAGGTCAGTCGCAAGACATCATCAATTCCCCGCCGAACATCAACTTCCTTGAGATCGTCGGCATCGGGGCGCGCATATCCCTTCAGGGACTGGGTAAGGGAAATAATGCGTTCTCCCGAAGCCAACACTGACCGCAATGAGCCTCCTAAGCGTGCTCCTGCTTGGAAAGCTTCTAGTTGATCGGGGTTGTTTGCTAAAGCGTGCGCGTGGGCGGTGTCAGTTAAACCAGCGCGAATGAGCTGACGGATGACACTGCGATCGTGAAGGATGGGAAGGAGTTCTTTTTGGAGTTCCCTCTCGCGTGCGGTAGACAGCGGCGGAGAGTCCATCGCGCAATCAAGTGCATTGCGGCAGGCCTCGGGCGCGCGCGAAGCCATCACCGCCTCAGCGTCCTCGCGCAGGTGCCCGGCCGCGCGCAATAGAGCTGTCACGGGATTGTTAAGCTCGTGAGCGATTCCTGCACTGAGTTCACCGAGCATAGCGAAGCGTGCGCGTTCAACAAGCTCGGCGCGGGTTGCGCGAAGATCTTCAAGGGTCGCAGCTAACTCTTCTTTTTGACGTTCGAGGTCTTCGGCAAGCATTGCGTTTTCCACGTGCAGGTCCTCGGCGCGCATGAGTCGGCGCGTCAGTGAACGAATTGCCAGCGCGGTCAAGACTGTCGAAATTGAGGGATCTTCGGTTAACGCGATCTGAAGCTGCTCGGTTGTCAGACGCACGACGGTCGCTTCGCTTGTCGTCAGTGCAGTGAAAAAGGCGTTTTCTCCTCGAGCGAGCGAAATCAGACCAATGAGTGGGCCCGAGGTTGCTAGGTGGGCAAGGACCTCGCCGTGGCGAGAATCGCGGTGCAGGGAAACTGTCCCCTCAAGAACTAGGTGTACGGCCTCGACCCGGTGTCCCTGGGTGAGAAGGTGCGTGCCGCGGGGGAGACGAATTCGGGGCCTCGGCCCCAAAACGCGCTCGACACCTTCGAGGAGCTCGTGTACGACCTGGTCCTCGTTGAGGTCGAGTCCCTCGAGGATGGGACCTTGAACAGCAAAAGAGGGGGGTTCTTGAATGAGGTCGAGAATCTCGTATGTGCAGTACCCGCACTCTTCGAGGTAACGACGCATCGTCGAGTAGGCTTGCCCGGACAAAAGGGGAACCGTCCAGGGGAAACGCACGACCGCAGCCAGATGCCCGGATTCGGTGCATGCAGCAAGGTCCGTATGGAGTTCTTGATCGGTGACAAGCATCCACTGAGTTGATGCCATCAGTGAGGATGCTCGGGCTGCATCAATGAGCGCATCGACATCCTTGACTTCGCTGGTGGCAACGCCAAGAAGAACGTGGTCCTCTTCATCCAATCCTTCGAAGAAAAGCGCGAGATCCTTGGCGCTCTCGATCCTGTCAAAACACAGATTGGGGAAAGACTGCGTGAGATCGCGGGTCAGGGGGCCGGCGAGTTGGCGTGAATTATCGCCGACAACCAAAACATGGACGTGATAACCGCTCCGATGTCCACTGCGAACACTCGTTTTCTCCAGAATTGAGGCATCGAGCGAAGAAGGGCCGTGCGTCCAGCCGTGCGCAAGACCCGGCGCACTCGCGGAAGGGGAGTCGGCCTCGGGAACAGACACCTACATCACCCCAATCGCACCCCAGGTCAGAGGCGCGACGAAGGAAAGCAAAACAATTCCGATCACTCCGACGACGATGCCGACGATGGCCATTTCCTTCGTGGGGGTGGTCCCCGTCGAATAGGCGATCGCGTTCGGCGGAGTGGAGATCGGCAGACACATGCCGAGCGAGCAGCCCAGTGCGATGACAATTGCAATTTCCGCGGCGCTTGTGGAAACCGTGGCCGCAAGACCCATACCCATTGGGACCAGGAGGTTCGCCGAGGCCGAGTGGGAGATGACATTGGAGGTCACCCAACCGACCAGCGCGAGGACCAAGATGAGCAGTGCTCCGGGGATCGAGGCCCACTGGATCGATCCGAGCATCCACTTGTCGAGGCCAGTGGCGGCCACGCCTGAGCCGAGCGCGATGCCGCCTGCGACCAGCCACAGAACCGGCCAGTCCAATGCTCGCAGGTCGTCCCCGCTCATCACCTTCGTCATTAAGAGGACCACGACCGGTAGGAAGCCGACGACGTTGGAGGAGATGTGGTGGAGGGATTCTGTCATCCACAGGAGAATCGTTACTCCCGCAACCACGTAGAAAATAATGGCATTCTTTGACTTCTCAAAACGCGCCGAGGTGTCGATGTTGAACTGAGCGTCAGAGGGGATGTAACGCCAGGCGATGAACACCCACGAAAGCGCAAGAAGAACGAGCATAAGCGGGACTGCCGCCAACATCCATTGGAAGAAGGTGACCTTGACGCCCGCGTTTTCAAGTGCGCCCAAAGCGATGGCATTGGGGGGAGTACCGACGGGGGTGCCCATGCCGCCGACATTTGCGGCGACCGGGATCGAAAGCGCGATACCCGTGCGTGCTTTGCCCTCGGGGAGGGCCATGATGACGGGCATCATGACGGCGAACATCGTCGCGGTCGTCGCCGTGTTCGACATGAACATGCTCATGATTGCGGTGATGAGCATGACGCCCATGACGGTCAGGCGAGGCTTCCCAATGAATGGTTTCAACAGCACCGCGGAGAGGGCGCGATCGACCTTGTACTTTGCAGCCCCGTCGGCCACCATAAAACCGCCCAAGAAGAGGATGATCACGGGGTTTGCCAGTGCACCAAAGAACTTCGTGTAGGCGGGAGCTTTCTCGGGGATTGAGAGAAGCGCGTGGTCCGAAATGAAGAGAACCTCAAGGAAAATCACCAGGACGGCGGTACCGGCGAGGGGAACAGCTTCGGTCACCCACAGGAGGATTGCCGCCAAGAAGATTCCGAACATTCGCGTTCCCGAGACATCCAATCCGGGAAGCTGAATGAATAAACAGGTGACAATCGAGGCCAAAGCGCCGACAGCGCCGAACACCTTAAAGGGGCTAACCTGCGTCTTGTTCTTCGTAAAATCGGCCGGTCGAGTCGACATATTTTGCGCGGAGCGCGGGTTAATCGAAACGGCGGCAGTAGAACGCGTACGACGTACCATTGGGCAGACCTCGTTGTCTTTGCGGAAATAGTACGCATAATTATATGTCATACATCACGCGATGATGACCATTTGATGATTAGTCACCAAGCGCTGGCGAGCAATACGCAATGCCCGCAGCAGCGGCAAAAGCGCGCGCGGCCTCGTCCGGGAGAAGCGAAGCACAACCCACGATTTGTGCCCCGCACTCCGATGCGGCGGCGAGGATTTCTTCCCCATTAGCCAGGGCAGAGTTCGCTAAAAGAACCGCCTTGCGCCCCGCGAGTGGGGAACCCGAGAAGCGGCGTTCCCCCTCTGCGTTGTTGATTGCCGAGGCCGGGCCTTGGGCGGGTAGGAAGAGCGCGGCGTCAAGGTCTAGCCCTCTCCCTCCTGCAGCGTGAATCATCGCTGCTGCGAGGGCAGCGTCACCCGCGGGGGCAATCACCAGGTCATAATCCCCAATGGCAAGGTCATGTTCTTCCAAAAGATCGATGAGGATGTGCCCGCAAACGGCCGCCCCCTGAGCACTCAAAGTGAGCTCGTTGAGACGACCCAAAGGATTGGGCGACTCAAGAAGAGGAGCGGCAAGGCCGCGGAGGGTCAGAAGATGCGGGTCGTGTGTCGTCATATCAGCACTATCAGTTGGACGAAGGATTGACGTAGCGGATCAGATCGCCGATGCCGTTGTAAATCCGATAGGGGCGGAAGGGGAAATTAGAAACCTGCTCGGCACTGGTCGAACCAGAAAGGACGAGGAAGGTCCTCATGCCTGCCTCAACGCCTGCGCGCACATCCGTATCCATACGATCGCCGACCATTGCGGCATTCTCAGAGTGAACACCGATCTTGTTCAGGCCCGCACGAATCATCACAGGATTCGGCTTTCCGACGAAGTAGGGGGCCTTGCCGGTCGCGGCTTGAATCATCGCGGCGACCGATCCCGCTGCCGGAAGAGTGCCCTCATCTGAAGGACCAGAAACATCCGGGTTCGTTGCGATGAACTTCGCACCGCGCTCGATCAATCGGATTGCAGTCGTCAGAGCGTAGAAGTCATAGACGCGGGTTTCACCGAGGACCACGAATTCAGGATCCTGATCGGTCATGATGTATCCGGCTGAGTGGATCGCCGTCGTCAGGCCAGCTTCGCCAATCACGTAGGCGGAAGAATTGGGGGACTGCTGGGATAGGAACGCTGCGGTCGCATTCGCCGACGTCCAGATGTGCTCCTCGGGAACGTTCAGGCCCGAATTTGCCAGACGTGCAGACAAGTCGCGGTTCGTGAAGATCGAGTTATTCGTCAGGACCAGGAATGGAATGCCATTCTCTTCCAAAGCGGAGATGAAATCCTGGGCTCCGGGAAGGGCGCGGTTTTCCTTAACCAGAACGCCATCCATATCCGAAAGCCAAGCGCTAATTGGGGGCATATCCGACAGTGCAGTGGAAAGAGAATTCGTCATGCCTCTAATCTATCTGTTTGCGAGCTCGTTCGGTAGGAAGAAGGCGACCATGGAAGAAAACTCTCAGCCAGAAGTTGGCGTTGGGCCCTGGCCGGGAGGACCAGAAAACTGGCCATCGGAAGAGGTCTACGATCCGCAGCTCTTGGCCGAGGGCGATCGACGCAATGTCGAGGACCGCTACCGCTATTGGAGAATGGAAGCGATCATCGCCGACATTGCCGACCATGCTCTTCCTTTTGAAATCGCCATCGAAAACCTCGGTCACGACTTCAATATCGGCTCAATCGTTCGTAGCGCGAACGCTCTGGGAGTAAGCCGCGTCCACATCGTCGGTCGGCGTCGGTGGAACCGGCGCGGTGCCATGGTGACCGACCGCTACTTGGAGGTTATTCACCATCCCGAGGTCGGTGAATTTATTTCCTCGCTGCACGAACGAGGAATCACCCCGGTTGGAATCGACAATGTTCCCGGCTCTATCCCCCTTGAAGGGCATACTCTTCCCAAACGGGCGTGCCTAGTCTTCGGTGAAGAATCCAGCGGACTCAGCGAAGAGATGCGCCGGGAATGCAACGAAATCTTCCACATTACGCAGCGCGGATCAACGCGTTCAATGAATGTCGGCCACGCCGCAGCAATCGCAATGTGGGCGTGGGTGATTCAACACTCCTAGGCCCGCGCCAAGGCCTCGGCGGGGAAGTCTTGCACGCGGTCGGTAAAGATCCCCGTAACGCCCCATTGCGCAGCTTTCCGCGCATCCTCGAGGGTATTCACGGTCCAGACGTTGACCTCGAAGCCAGCATCGAGCATTTCGCGGACGTGGGCCTCGGTCAGGTCTTGCCCGCAGGGATGGATCGCAGTGCACTCAATCTGCGAGGCCTCGCGCCAGCTTCCCGCGCGCACTTCCGCCGGGGTGCACAGCCAAGCGAGAGAAACTTCGGGCATAGCCTCGCGGACCGCACGAAGCAGGTCGTGGTCGAATGAAGAAATAAGGATCTTGTCCTTGTTCGCAAAAGAGCGCAGGGCTACTTCGACATTCTCGATGAGAGTATCGCGGCGCCGGCCTGCCGCTCGAGGCTTGAGCTCGAAATTGAAGCCGGTCTGGGTTGAGTTGGCAAAGGAGATAACGTCGGCCAGCTCGGGGATGCGCTCAAAACGGTAGGTTGGCGAGAACCATGCGCCCGCGTCGAGCCTGCGCAGCTCACCGTATCCCCACGAATCCCAGGAACCCGAGGAATTTGTCGTGCGGTCAACAGTGTCGTCATGGATGATGAGCAGCGTCCCATCCGCCATAACACCCACATCGCACTCACACCAGCGGGCCCCAATTTCCGAGGCCTTCGCGAAGGAAGCGATCGTGTTCTCGGGCGCGAGCGTGGGCGCCCCGCGGTGGGCGAAAATCCTTGGGAATTCAGTCATTATTTCTCCTTCGCTGCGCAATTCTAGAAATAGTCATCGACGGGGATCAGTCCGACTCCGGGCACGAATTGCATCTTCGGGCGGTCCGTGGGGGTTTCCGTTTCGTCGGCTTTCCCGTGCATTCCGTCGATTCCAGCGCGCTCTTCTTGGCGAGAAAAATCTTCCGCCGTGGTGAGCGTTTCCATGTCCGAGGCTACGCCGGCATCCGGGGTTGTCATGAGTGCCGGGTCGAGCAGCATCGCTTCGTCGCGCTTGGTGGGAAGGACGCTCTCCACATAGGACTGGATGGCTTCATCCTGGGGAACGTCGTGCCCAACATCTTGGGCAAGGTACCAGCGGTGTTCCAGGAATTCGTGGAAGATCTGGGCCGGTTCCAGCTTGGCTGCGAGCTCGGCGGGAACGGCAGTGATGACAGGTTCGAAAACTTCGTTCATCCATTCATGTGCAACGATCTCGAGAGGCATTCGGGTTTTACCCGTCATGGCACGGTAGGTCTCAATATCGTTGAGCATACGTTGGGCCTGATTCTCGCCGACGTCCATGCCCGTCAATCGCATGAGTTTGCGGTGGTGGTGGCCGGCATCAACGACCTTTGGAGTGATGATCAGGTGTGTTCCATCAAGGTCGGAGGACATCTGGAGTTCACCTACTTCGAAGCCGAGATCATTCAGGCGGCGGATGCGCTGAGCGACTCTCCACTTCTGGTTGGATTCAATAACTTCAGGTCCGGTGAGTTCATTCCACAGCTCCAAGTAGCGCGAGCGAATCCGGTCACCGACTTCGATGGGATCTTCATCGCTGGGGAAGAACGATCCCGCTTGAAGGTCCATTAATTCGCCGATGATATTTGTGCGTGCCAGATCAACGTCGTAGAGGCGCTGGCCTTCGGTGAGAGAAGGGTGGATTTCACCGGTTTCTGCGTCAACGAGGTACGCGGAGAAGGCACCGGCGTCGCGACGGAAAAGCGTGTTTGAAAGAGAAACATCGCCCCAATAGAAGCCGAGGAGATGAAGACGAACCAGGAGAACTGCGAGGGCATCGATCAAGCGCCCTGCTGTCTCGGGGGTCATGTGCTGGCTGAAAACCGCGCGGTAGGGCAAAGAGAACTGAAGGTGTTCGGTGACCAGTACGGCTGCGAGTTCTTCACCAAAGGCATCGCGTCGCCCGGTGATGACCGCAGTGGGAAGGACAGAAGGAGCCCCAAGGCGCGAGAGGTTACGAAGGAGCTCATATTCGCGGTATGCGACGCTTTCGCCGATTTCCTTGACCGCGATGACTCTGTCGGAGAGGTTGACGAAACGGACGACGTGGCGAGAAATACCGCGAGGAAGAGCGGCGAGGATCTCTGTTGGCCACTCTTCAAGGGGGATATCCCAAGGTAAATCTAACAGCGCGGGGTCAACCGTCGCTGCTGTGATCTCAAGCGTTGAGGGAATGGGCATAGCTCTATTCTCGCATTCATTGAGCAAAGTGGCACGGGGCCCGCAACCGAGTATGGTTGCGGGCCCCGTGGCTTAGCCCTGAGTGGCGTCTAGACGCCGAGTAGGTCACTCGGGCAGGCGCTCACCGGTGGACGCAGAGAAGTTGTGCTGCTGTCCTTCCTTGATGCGGGTGTGGATCACGCCGCCAGGCTTGGGAGCGGTGCGCGGAGGAACGCGGACGATAAGCTGCTCGCCCTTACCTTCGCTGCCGGAACCCAGACCGTGGCCGGAATCTGCACCTGCCAGGTGGCCGTAGATGTAGGCATCCGAACCCAGTTCCTCAACGAATTCAACTTCGATCGGAATGGTGTTTTCGGTCTCTGCAGAAACAACCTCGAGGCCCTCGGGACGGAAGCCGATCGTGATCTTGCCTTCGTCTTCGGGAACCATGGCGTCCAGCGTTGCCTGCGAGAGCGGAACCTCTGCGGTGCCGAGCTTTGCGACATTGCCTTCAACCTTGAACTTGCCGAGGTTCATAGCGGGGGAGCCGATGAAGCCTGCGACGAATTCGTTGGCGGGGCGCTCGTACATTTCCTGCGGGGTGCCGACCTGCTGGAGGAGACCGCCTGCGAGAACCGCGATGCGGTCACCCATCGTCAGAGCCTCGGTCTGGTCGTGGGTCACGTAGACCGTGGTGACACCGAGTTCGCGCTGCAGCGAAGCGATCTGGGTACGGGTCTGGACACGGAGCTTGGCATCCAAGTTGGACAGAGGCTCGTCCATGAGGAAGACCTGAGGCTTGCGGACGATTGCACGGCCCATAGCAACACGCTGACGCTGACCGCCGGAGAGGGCCTTGGGCTTGCGGTCCAGGTAGGGCTCCAGGTCAAGGATGCGTGCGGCCTCTTCAACGCGCTTGTTAATTTCATCCTTGGGGGTGCCTGCGATCTTGAGTGCGAAGCCCATGTTCTCGCGCACGGTCATATGCGGGTAGAGGGCGTAGTTCTGGAAGACCATTGCGATGTCGCGGTTCTTCGGCTGTACGTCGGTGACGTCCTTATCGCCAATGAAGATGCGGCCAGAGTTCACATCCTCAAGACCTGCGAGCATGCGCAGCGAGGTGGACTTGCCACAACCGGAGGGACCGACGAGAACCAGGAATTCACCATCCTGAATCTCAAGATCGAGCTGGTCGACAGCGGGCTTATCTGACCCGGGGTAGATTCGGGTTGCCTTATCGAAAGTTACAGTTGCCATATTGAACCTCCACCGGCGGTACGTGCCGGACGATCCTTAGTAGAGACCAGACGACAGCGTCTTCACTGCCGTCGCACGTCCTTCACCACCTGTGTGAAGTGCGTACTTGCTCACGATAGCACCAAAATTTGCGAAAAATCCAGCTCAATTTAAAACGAAGTGCATAGAAGAGATTCGAAATGAGCTGGGCATTCGATACCCTTGGGGGGTGCGTGAGCAAGAGATCATTGGTGGGTACCGCCTCCTCAAACGCCTGGGGGCGGGGGGCGCTGCTACCGTGTGGCTTGCTTGTGACGAGGCCGGGGAGCGTGTAGCCCTTAAGATCCTTCACCCCGCGCTCGCCGCCGATGATGACTACCGTGAGCGTCTCCTTCGAGAAGCTCGAACGGTGAATTCCATTCGCGGTGGGGGAGTGTCCCACATCTTGGATATTGAGATCGATGCGACTCAACCTTTTGTCGTCAGCGAGTACATTCCAGGCCCGACGCTTTCTGAATTACTCTCTCGCGGTGCGATCAATGTTGGAGGGGTTGCGGCGATCGGCGGGGCGCTTGCCCAAACCCTTCAAGATGTTCATGCTCGTCGGATTGTCCACCGCGATGTGAAGGCCTCGAATGTCATTTGTTCCCCGCAGGGGCCGGTTCTCATCGATTTTGGTATCGCCATGGGACAGGACGAGGCGCGCCTGACTCAAACCGGTCTGGTATCGGGAACCGCGGGATATACCGCACCCGAATTGCTCAAGGGCGCCTCGGCCTCGGCAACGACAGATTGGTGGGCGTGGACGGCTACCCTGCTTGCGGCACTTACTGGGCGCCCACCCTATGGAAGTGGCGTGACCGCTGCGATCTTGGATCGGGTGCTCAAGGGGGATCCCGACACCGCCGGCCTCGATTCGTCTGTCGCTCAGCTCATGCGCCAAGGACTTCACCCGGATCCTCAGCTTCGCCCAAAGCCTGACTACATCATCCGTCATCTTGCACATTGGGGCGGGTTCCCCCTTGAAAAGATTGCGATCTATGGGGGAAGTCAAGCGTGGGAAAACCTTAATTGGGCACGGCTCTTGGCTCCTGTTCGTCAAGGGGGCACCTCCGGTGTCTCAGTGGTCGCAGATGACTCCGCTAACGAGGAAACTCAGGTCTTTGGCGATGATGCTTTACAGACCGCGGTCATTGAAGAGTTTGATTCGGATCGCACTGCGGCATTAGCGAATGACTTTTCATCTCCGGATGGAACTCAGGTGTATCCGCAGTTCATGGGTGGCGCGCAGCCAAGTATCGACGAAACCTCGATTTTTAACTACCCGCATCCCATGGCCTCGTCAACGGGGACAAGCTACCTACCTGCTCAAGATGGCTATCGACAGGCGTCGATCCCGCCCAGTATCGAATTTGCGACTCAAGCACCCGCGTATATTCCTCAGCAGGTGAAGACGGCCAATATTTTAGGGCTGATCATTCTTTCTGCTCTGGCGCTGATTCCTTTATATAGGGGGTTGATCGGGTTGATCAGCGTGGGCGTGATTATCGCGCTCTTCGCAGTGCTCGGGAGCGCCTATAAATGGCGTGAAAATCGGAGGATCATCAATCAAGAAGCGCGATCGAGCGACACTTGGGCTGCGCTGGGTGTTGCTCCTTTTACCGGGCTTGGAGGGATTCTCTCCACCGCAGTTGGTCTAGCCCCCGGGGCTGCTCTGGCGTGGGGGCAGTGGATTCTCTTTTCCCGAGGCCTCTACGAGCCTCTCGGTTTATCCCCCAATTTTGGATTCTTCTCCACCCCCTTCGGTGATCCCGGAACATGGTGGTTCCCGCTCGTACTGACCGGCCATGCGCCGATCACGTCTGATGCGTGGCTTGCGGGGAGTCCCTCGTGGATCGTCTTGACCTGGGTTCTGACCACTCTTGCCCTGTGGGGAATGTGGGTGATGCCAACGGGATCTGCTTTGCGCGATGGAGTGAGTGTGTGCGTGTCGACCTGTGTTCCCAAGACATGGATGCGAGTACTTCTTGGTCTGCTCATTTCCGGTGGCGTCGCAGCTGTTCTAGCTCTGAATTTCTAAGGTTCAGCTGGTGCGCATGGAGTGAAATGTGGCGCGGCCGCGTTGGTGTCGGTGCGTAAATGGGCATTGCTCGCTAGTCTTGAATGCAGTTCAACAGAAAGGCCCGCAATAATGGCAAAGGCTTCCCGCTCGCAGGATGTACGCGCAAAGGCGCAGCAGCTCCGTGAAGAACAGGCGCGTGCAGATCGCCGGACTCGCAACATTATCATTTCTTTGGTTGCGCTGATTGTGGTTGTCATCATCGTGGCAATTGCTGCGGTTATCGTCCAGTCCAACCGCAAGAAGGCAGAAATCGCCGAGGCCGGATCGGCTGCGCTCGGTGCGTATTCAAATGGTGAACCCGTCGTTATTTCCCACCTCGGTATTGGAAAGGTCGACGAATCCATTCCGACGCTGACTGAGTATTTCGACTACTCCTGCCATGTGTGCGCGGCATACGATGTGGGTTTTGGGGAGCAGGTTAGCCAGGATGTCCTTGCTGGTAAGTACAACATCAAGTACCAGCCCGTGAATACGGTGAAGGCTGCGTATCAGTATGCGTCAACCAGTGCGGCTCTGGTCGCCGCACAAAAGGTCGATGCGCAAACGTGGATGAAGTTCCACAACGCCTTGCTGTCTTACTTCAATGATCAGTACAACTCTGGCAAGGGAACCGTTGTTCAGGACCTGTCTGCTTCTGCTACAAAGGTTAAAGAAATCGCTGCGCAGGTGGGAATTCCGCAAGATGTTATTGACACCTTCCCCGAAAACGGTGTGAATGACTATCTGACAAAGTCGACCAACGCGTGGGCTGAGGCGAAGATTGACGGTCGCGAAAATGGATCTTTGGGAACTCCTGAGTTCGTTGTGAACGATAAAGCCGTCGTTGATTTCAAGGGCGTCAAGGCAAGCAGTGTCAAGGATTTCTATCCCGTGATTACTGCTCAGCTTCAAGCTGCCGGTCCGGCATCTGCATCGAAGTGATGCTGCTGATCGCTCTTATGTGATCGGGCTTTTCAGGGGCGCGTGCGTGACATGGTCGCGCATGCGCCCCTGTTGTTTCTTTGGAGACGCGCCCTGAGCTTTGTGGACTGTGTCCGGGAGATGGTGAGGATCGTGAAGTGGCGTGTGAGCCACATTGCGGTTTTTAATTCGTCTTTGTGGCCCCACTCATGGCACACTATGTGGGTTGCCACCTTAGCTCAGTTGGTAGAGCACCCGCCTTGTAAGCGGACGGTCGTCGGTTCGAGTCCGACAGGTGGCTCCATTTTTTATCCGGGAGACCGACTTCCGGTTTTTCCTAGATTTTCACGCTTTCGCAACATTTTGAATCTAATCGATTCAGGTAATCGGTGACAGTTAAAGTAATGAATTGCTAAGCTTGCAATTGTCCATCCAGATTATGCAAAGGCGCACCCCCAGTTTTGTGCCATAGCTTCCCTCCAATAGATGGGTTTGATTCTCATGCACCGTGTATATCCTTCGATGCCGCAGCGCCCCCTCCGGCGCATTTTCATTGCAACACTGCTGTCAACTGTCCTAGGTGTTGGGAGTGTAACTGCACCTGCAGATGCTGCTCCTGCAACGCCCTCCATTGGCACGACGCTAACGGCGCCCAGCGCAGTAGTGGCGGGTGAGTACTACATCAAGTCTGCGCTTGCTGATGACTTGATGCTCGATGTTTGGGCGGCGAGCCGGAATGACGGCGCGAATGTGCAGTTGTGGAATTCCAACCTGAGTGCTGCTCAGAAATGGCGGGTTTCTTACGATTCTGAAGGTCTTGCGACCATCACCAACGTTGCCTCGGGTAAGGTCCTTGACGCGCAGTGGGGGTCATCTCGCCCCGGAACGAATGTTGCGCAGTGGGGCGGCAATGGAAGCCGCGCTCAAAAATGGAAGATCGTCACTGGGGATAAGGGGCGTATTACCATCGTTTCGGCACTGGATTCCTCGATCGTCTTGGATATCTCAGGTGCTCGTCGCTCCGCAGGAGCGAACGTTCAGCTGTGGACAGCAAATGGCTCAGACGCTCAAACCTTTGCATTCATCCCGACAAAGCCATCGGTAAGTGCTGAGGGACAAGCAGATATTGCCCCCGATTACTACTATATTACGAGTCGAGTGAGCGATTCTGGCTATCTTTCGGCAGATTATTCGCTAGACAATGGCGTAAAGGTCCGGCTGGCAGGTCCATACGACGAGGACAACGCAATGTGGAAGATCTCCCGTGATGGCGATGGTTACTACCACCTCGAAAATGTCTGGTCGAATAAATCCCTGGATAGTACAGGCGGGTCACCCATTCCTGGTCGTCAGCTTCAGGTTTGGACAACGGATCTGAACAACCCGAATCAAAAATGGGTGATTACTTCGGTTACGGGTGGTGCCTATGTGTTTCGTAATGTGGGAACGGGATTGGTCGTCGACCTCAGGGGCGGTGTTGCTCAAGATGGAAGAGCCATTGATGGCTACCTTCCCAATGGGACGACTGCTCAGCAGTGGCACATGGTGAAGGCGATTGACCCAGTGGGTTTAAATGATTTTGACGCGCGTTATGGGAATGGCCGTGTCGAAGATGGGATTTACGAGATTGAACCGATTGCCGCTCCCGGAAAGCGCGTGGACGTCCAGTGGGGATCTAAAGATGCTGGCGCTCGAGTGTGGCTCTATTCGGCGAATGGTAGTGCTGCTCAAAAGTGGCGTGTCAGTCGCGATGCTCAGGGCTATATCATTTTGACGAATGTTGGCTCAGGGAAGGTTATGGATGTCTACGGTGGCAGCAAGCTCTTCGGAACCAAGATCACTCAGCAGCCTGCAAACGGTACGCGCGCGCAAAAATGGCTGATTGGTGGACATCGTGATTATCATGACCAATTCTTCATCCAGACCGCGCTTGCGCTAGCGCCCGTGCTTGACATAGAGGGCGGGCGAAATGCTGATGGAACGCCTCTGCAGATTTACGGATATAACGGTTCGAAAGCACAGGCATTCCGCTTTATCAAGCAGTAATCGCTCGAGCTCTAGATAAACGGGGGCACCCACGCGAAACGCGTGGGTGCCCCCGTTTATGTTCAGGAATGACCTTGGCGATCGATCGCAAAAAACCAGAGTAGAGCCAGTGAGGTCTCCGAAGGAATTAAGGAAAAATGAATTCGGTCATCGTTGTGCCTCCAATAATTTCGAGTCAGAAGCGGGGCGTTGCTGTGGAGCGTGCTCTAGCGAGCCTATGTGCGCGCGGCAGCCTCTCGAAGGCTATGGAGTCTGCTGTATGCGTTGGAATCTTGTTTCCCAATACCCCCAGGGGTATTATTGGAGGAGGCGAAGAAGACATTCCACCGAGCCAGAAAGTGAGCCGCACATGCGAGTAGTAGTCGTCGGAGGAGTCGCCGGTGGCATGAGCGCGGCGGCACGCCTGCGCAGGCGCGATGAGAGCGCCGAGATCATCGTGCTGGAGCGCAGCAAATACGTGTCCTTCGCGAACTGCGGGCTCCCGTACTACGTCGGCGGCGAGATCGAAGACCCCACCAAGCTCCTCCTTCACACCCCGCAAACCCTCAAGGCTGCGCTCAACCTCGACGTGCGCATCAACTCCGAGGTCACCGCGATCGACCCGGCGGCGCACAGCGTCCAGGTCACTGACACTGAGACCGGCGAGGCCTACACGCTCACCTATGATCACCTGATCCTTTCCCCGGGCGGCCTCGCCAGCCGGCCCCCGATCGGCGGCCTCGACTCCCCGCGTGTGCACACCCTGCGCACGGTCGACGATGCCCTCGCCCTGCGCGAGGCCTCGGGCACGCACGCCGTTGTCCTGGGTGCCGGGTTCATCGGCATCGAGGCCGCCGAGGCCCTCGCACAGCGAGGCTTCGAGACTTACCTCGTCGAGTACGCCGAGCACGTCCTGCCGCCCCTCGAAGTCGAGATGGCCACGCTGGTCACGCAGGAGCTGCGTGACCTCGGGATCTGCGTCCACGCCGGCGTCGCCGCCCAGTCCATCACCCACGGCGGCGATCAAGACTGCGTGACACTCTCCGACGGAACCGAGCTGAGTGCAAACGTCATCGTCCTGTCAACTGGAGTCCGCCCCGACACCGCCTTCGCCGAGGCCGCGGGCATCGAGACCAAGCGCGGCTACATCCTCGTCGACGAGCACGGGCGCACCAGCGCGGATGGCATCTACGCGGTCGGCGACGGCACGATGGGCCGCGACCACGACCACCCCGTCGCCCT
>NZ_LT707420.1:784977-785985 GCF_900155605.1 Actinomyces marseillensis
GCCTATGTGCGCGCGGCAGCCTCTCGAAGGCTATGGAGTCTGCTGTATGCGTTGGAATCTTGTTTCCCAATACCCCCAGGGGTATTATTGGAGGAGGCGAAGAAGACATTCCACCGAGCCAGAAAGTGAGCCGCACATGCGAGTAGTAGTCGTCGGAGGAGTCGCCGGTGGCATGAGCGCGGCGGCACGCCTGCGCAGGCGCGATGAGAGCGCCGAGATCATCGTGCTGGAGCGCAGCAAATACGTGTCCTTCGCGAACTGCGGGCTCCCGTACTACGTCGGCGGCGAGATCGAAGACCCCACCAAGCTCCTCCTTCACACCCCGCAAACCCTCAAGGCTGCGCTCAACCTCGACGTGCGCATCAACTCCGAGGTCACCGCGATCGACCCGGCGGCGCACAGCGTCCAGGTCACTGACACTGAGACCGGCGAGGCCTACACGCTCACCTATGATCACCTGATCCTTTCCCCGGGCGGCCTCGCCAGCCGGCCCCCGATCGGCGGCCTCGACTCCCCGCGTGTGCACACCCTGCGCACGGTCGACGATGCCCTCGCCCTGCGCGAGGCCTCGGGCACGCACGCCGTTGTCCTGGGTGCCGGGTTCATCGGCATCGAGGCCGCCGAGGCCCTCGCACAGCGAGGCTTCGAGACTTACCTCGTCGAGTACGCCGAGCACGTCCTGCCGCCCCTCGAAGTCGAGATGGCCACGCTGGTCACGCAGGAGCTGCGTGACCTCGGGATCTGCGTCCACGCCGGCGTCGCCGCCCAGTCCATCACCCACGGCGGCGATCAAGACTGCGTGACACTCTCCGACGGAACCGAGCTGAGTGCAAACGTCATCGTCCTGTCAACTGGAGTCCGCCCCGACACCGCCTTCGCCGAGGCCGCGGGCATCGAGACCAAGCGCGGCTACATCCTCGTCGACGAGCACGGGCGCACCAGCGCGGATGGCATCTACGCGGTCGGCGACGGCACGATGGGCCGCGACCACGACCACCCCGTCGCCCT
>NZ_LT707420.1:788997-1206387 GCF_900155605.1 Actinomyces marseillensis
CGCCCCATCCCGAGCCCCCAGGCCACCGCGATCGTCCGGATTGGGAGCCTCACCGCCGCCATGACCGGCGCTAACCGCCAGGCCCTCGATGCCTCGGGCGCGGAGTATTTCACGGTGCACACGCACGCTAACCAGCACGCGGGCTATTTTCCCGGCGCCAAGCCCGTGCACATCCTCATGCATGTCGGCACCGGCGGACAGATTCTCGGCGCGCAAGCCGTGGGTGCCGACGGCGTGGACCGCCGCATCGATGTCATTGCGACCGCCATGCGGGCTGGCCTGAAGGCGACGGACCTCATCGACCTGGACCTCGCATACGCCCCGCCCTACGGCCAGGCCAAGGACCCCGTCAACCAGACTGGCATGGTCGCGCACAACGTACTGGCCGGCGAACTCATCCTCACCGGTCCGGACGCTCTGACCGAGGACATGCCAGTCCTCGACGTACGCACGGTGGGGGAATACGCGGCCGGGCACATGCCAAACTCACTCAACATTCCGCACACCCAGCTGCGCGACCGCCTCGATGAAGTCCGCTCCTGGGTTGACGAGTACGTCGGCGACCAGCCCTTCGTCGTCATGTGCGCCGCTGGCGTGCGCTCCTGGATCGGCTACCGTATTGTGCGTCACGCGGGCTTCAACGTCACCATGTTGTCGGGAGGCATCCAGACACTGCGTGCGTGGCTCGGAGAGAAGGCCGAGGCTGTCCTCGTCATGGGGGAGGGGCACTCATGACGACGCGCAAGCAGGTCATCAATCGCCTCAAGCGTGCTCGCGGGCAGCTCGACAGCCTCATCGACCATATCGAGAGTGGAGATGCGAACTGTCGGGACGTGCTGACCCAGTTCGCGGCCGTTAACTCCGCGATGAAACGCGCTAGCTACCTCGCGGTTGCGACGATCATGTCGCAGTGTGCGCTCGAGGATTCCAGCCTCGAAAACGATGATGCGCCGATACCTGAAGCGGAAGAATCTCTAGTCAAAACTGGGAGCATCTCGATCGAAGAGCTCGAGCAATTGTTCCTCCGGCTGGCCTGATGCGACGGAGCAGGCAGCCCGCCTAGAAAAACCTCATAACACCATGCAGCGGATCCGCTGACGGATTCGAGGCCCGATCAACGAAGGAGACAATCATGTGTCGACCCACCACCTGTGAGGTATGCGGAAAGACCACCTGGAAGGGCTGCGGCAAGCACATTGACTCGGTGAGGGCACAAGTGCCCCCGGATCAGTGGTGCGATAAGGACCATACCGAAGAGGAGTATGCCGCCGCGAAGAAGAAACGCGGTTTCTTCGGTAGCCTCTGCAGCTAGCCCTCGGCCCTTCTGGCATCGCCGCGCACCGCGACGATCGTTTCGGTGCGCCTTTTTCGAGGCTCACGAACTCAATGTCTCAAGCAGGATTATTTCTCGTAGAACACGCATATCATTGAGTTATGAGGTGGGCGAGAAAATCAACGTGGATTCGTATCGCTGTGCTGTTCGGCATCTACCTGCTGGTGCCGGCGGTATGGTTCAGTGCCTCGCGCGCCGCGGACTCGATGGAGATCGTGAAGAGCCTCGTGTTCCTGATCCTGCTCGCGATCCTGCCGCTCCTCGCGGTGGTCTTCGGAGCCTGGGATGGGGTGCGGGAGGGCTTCAGTCTCCTGTGGTTGCTCGCGCCTTTCATGTGTTTCCTGGTGCCGATGTTCCTGTTCTTCAACGACAGCGCCCTCATCTACGGGGTGGGCTATAGCGTGCTCGGCTTCGCTGCCCACTGCGTTGGCTCCCTCGTCCACGCGTGCCGCCTGCGGAAGGATTTACCGCTCGAATAACCTGCTCCACTATGCAGGACACTACTGGTGTGCCGATTGGATAGAGAGGTATCCATTTTTTATCCGGGAAACCGACTCCGATTTTTCCCTGTGTTTTCAAGGTTTCAAAACGTTTTTGAATCTAATAAATTCAGGTTGTCGAAGCAATAAATACTCCGTTGACTCGATACAATTGCAATTGTCGATCCAACATATGCAAAGGCGCGCCTAGATGACAGGGGAGAGGGATGGACGGACTCATATCATTTGGTCTAGGACTCTTAACGTTTGTTGCCGCATTCTGCTTGGCTGGTCTTGCGCGAGCGATGCGCAATGACAAGTTGCCTCCGAATGCGTGGGTGGGAATCAGGACGAAGGCGGCATCAGAGTCGGAGTCGTCCTGGTATCAGATTCAACGAGCAGGTTCAGTACCAGTCATTTGCGTAGCCGTTGCTTATGTAGATTCAGGTTTACTCTTTATCCTTCAAGGAATCTACCATGAGGCTATTTCCGTACTGATTCCAGTAATTGTGTTTAGCGCACAGAGCCTAGTCGGAACTATATGGATGTACATGGTGAGCCGTGACTCCGATCCGTCGCAAAAACCAGAGCGGAAGCAGTGAGGTCTCCGAGAGAATTAAGCAAAAATGAATTCGGTCATCGTTGCGCTCCAAAAATATTGAGTCAGGAGGAGAGAGCTTTCTCGAAGGGAGCATACGGTGACCGCACCCATATCAAACGGGCCGACCATCACACGGTTACACCACTATGCGGGACGTTACGTTGGAGAGTGCCCTGGTGAGCCTATGTGCGTGTGGCAGTCTCTCGAAGGCTATGGAGTCCACTGTATGTGTTGGATCCTTCGATCGTCCTTGATATCTCGGCGGGAGGGCGATTCTCCGGCGCAAACGTTCAACTGTGGATGGCCAATGGCTCAGACGCTCAAACTTTCGCGTTTATCCCGAGGAAGTCATCGGTAAGTGCTGAAGGGTAGGCAGATATTGCTCCGGGTTACTGCTTTGTTTCGAGTGAAGTGAGCTGAGAATGTACGCTCAACTCGTTAACGATGCGTGCAAACCAATAGGTGCCGAACAGAATCGCACCGACTACGTTCTCGCAGCCTGAGCCTTTAGTCCGCCAGCCCGGGAGTTGCTTCCGGCCCGGTGTCTGGCGTCGTCTAGGGAGCCACTGGGAGTCACCCATGTTGGCGGGGCGCCTCCGACACTTCATCAACTGAGCCTATCTGGCTGTGTATCTGCGCAATGCTGGGGGCTGAGAAATAAAACCGTAGACTGCGCTCGGAGAAGAATTTGGGGCCGGCCATTGGACGGGGGTTCAATTCCCCCCATCTCCACCATCCCACCTCGGGCTTCCGTTGGAAGCCCGAGGTTTTCTGTTGCCTTTTCATCGTTGTGCTTACGCAGCGCGCGGTCTGTCATGCGGGTTATAGGACACTGCGTGTTGCTGGAAGGGCGACGTTTTGGCTTTCTTGTGCGGGAAAGTCACTATTTAAGTTGGTCGTGTTTGCGTCGTTCCTGTGGATACTGCATTGTGCCCTGTGTGTGGTCGCCCCATGATCCGTCACGGTAGGACTTCATCAGGTCGTCAGCGCTGGCGGTGTAAACCCTGCAAAATCACGACGCTGAACGAAATAGACTCCACAGCCAAGCATCTTGATAAATTCTTGGCCTGGCTGCTCAGTCGGCGCCGTCAGGCAGATTTGCTTGGTGGGGCCGCTTGTTTCGTAGGCGTTGTGAGCCGTTGTGGCAGTTATGGCCTTTCGCCCGATCATCGATGAGGTTCATGATGTCAACTTCGTCGATGGTATCCACCTGGGCCGATGCGCTGTGGTTCTCATCGCTCAAACTCCCGATCACGTGCTGGGTTGGTACGCGGCTAGGAGTGAGAATTCTCGGGCTTGGGGTGCGCACATGAGCCGGATCGTGCCTCGACCCTGGTCGTCACTGACGGGGGCAGCGGGTTCGGGTGCCGGGTTTTGTCGGCTGCTTCCGCCACCACTGTTCTCATTGCTGCCGCTGTTGTCGCTGTTTAAGACCTGTTGTGGGGTGCCTGGCTGACGGTTCAGTAGCGGGATGGGCCGGTTGAGGGAGCTCTTGGCATCCTGTTCCACGCTGATCGCGTGCTACATGTCGAGCCCGACAAAGCTGATGAACCGGTAGGTCAGATACGGGGTAAATGTGGCCATCGCTATCAGCACCACCCCGCCTAGCGGTCGCTGATGGAGCACAGTTCCACTTTTATTGGGGCGGTGACCTGAGCGAACGCGACCAGGAATATCATGACCAGCACGAGCTTGGAATAGATCAGCGCGACCACGAGCATCGCCCATCTGCTGATCCACCCCTCGTGGCGTCCCACGACGATCCTGACAGTGCGAGGGGTGGAACACAATCGCGACCAGTAGCAGGGACTTGCGGACCAGCAGGTAGAGCCATGCGATCGCTGCGGAGGTGATCGCGAGGCCGGTGAGGAAGATCATGATAACCGCCCCGACATATGGGCGGCGATGTTGTTCCCGGCTAGTCCGTCGTGGAAGATCGTGATCTTGTCGCCCACGGATTCGCTGGTTTCTCGGCGGCTTGGACGATCCCGACACACAGTTGGTCGACTACTTCCAATAGCGAACCGGTCAGCGTGATCACCACGAATGACCCCAACATTGATTTCGCGAGGCCGCGGGCGGCCCGGGTGAGCGCGGTGAGATCACGTCTGATGAGGCCGGTGATGAGTTGTAGTCAGAAGAACAGCAGCATCACGAACACTGCGATGCCGAGCAGCAGGTTGCGGACCGACAGATATCCGTCGTCGGTGATATCGACCAGGGTGTTGACGTCGAAGATGTTCCACACGCTTTCGAAGCGGCGTCGAAAAACCAGCCCGCGCCCGAGCCCATGGCTCGGGCGAGCCAGTCGAACGCGGACGACACTAACGAAGCGGCGGCCTCACCAGCGGTTTCGCAGACACCTGAGATGACGGGCAGATCACAGATCCCCAGCGCAATCACTCCTCACACACGCGGGTTGGAACGGTTGGGTAGGGCTAGACGGACTGGCCGATGTTTCAGAAGTTAATCAGCGTGACTGCGGTGTCGCATATGATCGATGCTCTGCACGAGACCAGGACACCGACCTTGCCGCGGCAGGCGAGGTACGGGTTGGAGGAGTTCGCGCCGAATCCCCACATGATCGCGGAGATGATCAGATCCAGCACCGACACGATCAGACCGATCGTCATCACCGCTCCCACGATCGTGTGCAACTGTGAGATCCCCGGCAGCCCATCATCGTTCGGCGTGATTTCCACCTCCATCGGCAGTATCATCGGCAGCGTGGGGAGGACAGAAATCAACAGATCAAGCACAGTAATCTCCTATGAAACAGACGGTCGACCCACTGCAGCGGGAAGGCCCTTGGATGGGTCTGCCTGTCAGGTGTGCTGGCCGGACCAGAAAGGATGTGGGCCGGTTGACTATTGGAGCTGCACTTTGGAAACCATAGTGGTTGTATGAAGTGGCATCCAGAAGCAAATCTGTCACCGGTTCGTTTGCCCAGAGCGCCCAAACCTCAGCTCGCGGGTGGCTCAGTGGATCGATATCCCAAGCTCGCGGAACCACGGCGAATCCTTGACCAGCTGCGCGTCGCCCACTTGGATCTTGCCGCGCAGTCCCTGATGGCTGCTGACGGTGATTTGTACCTGCCTGACCTGATTGTAACGGCGATGATTCAGCGCAGTTACGGGGTGCTCGATGCTCTTATTGATGCGGTAGACACGTACAACATCCATGCGGCTGCCCCTTTGCTGCGCCTTCAGCTCGACACGTTGTTCCGGGCGCATTACGTCGCCAGCGGTCCGGATGTTGACAGCCTCGCCATGAAGCTCTTGCGAGGCGAAGAGCTGCGCAAAATCAAGGATGCTGATGGTAAGCCTTTGAACGACTTTCGACTCAAAGAACTGGCAGCCGACACCCACGCTTGGGCGCTGCCCGTCTATGAGAAGACGTCGAGCTGGGTTCATTTCTCTCTCAGCCACATGCTTGCAACGACGCAAGCCGCAGATCCGGACTGCTTTCACATGGCAGTGCCGCTGCGAGCAGATGTCATTCCCGAATCGCTCTGGCAAGAGATTTACGGAGCGGCCATTCAAGCGACTGAAGAGCTGTTCGCGTACGTACGTGGTTGGGCTTCACGAAAGGGTCTACCGCCAGGGCAGGTACGAACGGAGAGTGGCGTTCCTGTGGAACACACCGTGGGCCAGTCGCCAAGCAATTGACGTCGCGGACGTGCTCTCGAGGACTCTTTCTGCATCACGGTTGGTCGCCAAGGTCGATGAGCCCGGTGATGCCGGCGCTGGGGCAGGTGTGGGCTCGTCGTTTTGTTGGGTGATGGTCTGCCAGATCATGGTCTGAGCCTCGGGGTGTGCGTGGCTCAGTGTGTTCGCCCCGATAGTGTGGTTCAATGGACGTACTAGTTGCGAGGTTCCCGACGGCGCCCAGCGAGATGATCGGGCTGGAGCAGAGGGAGCAAACGATGTGCAAGTGTCCAGACTGGTACCTCTGTGATCAACGCTGCCACGGTTGCGTACGTGTATTGCGTGCGGTGCCCTCATGGGTTGGGCAGGAGGCTGGGAAGTGACTTCGGTACGTATCAATGGCGCGGCGCAACAGCCTGTTCCTGAGGTTCTACCCCATCGGCTCACTCCGGAGCGGCTTCGTACCATCGTTGAGTCTGCCCATCTGAACTTCCTGATCGGTGCGGGCACATCTAGCCCTTACTTCGCTGCTTTGGGCAACATTGAGGATGCCCTCACGGAGGTTGCTGATTCGCATGCTTCGGAAGCTGCCAAGGCGCTCGTTCGCGCTTCAATCCAGGCGTACTTTTTTGAACAGGTTCTCGCTCCAAATTCAAAGATTATCGACCGTGATGAATCAGCGGAAGGTGTCCTCCGGTCGTACGCGCGCTTCGTTCGTACGCTAAACCGCATCTTGCTCCGCAGGCGAAGCACCCTCCTGTCAAAGCAGGTGAACATCTTTACAACCAACGTGGACATGTTGTTTGAGGTGGCTATGGAGGAAATCGGCATCGACTACTCCGACGGATTCAACGGTAAGATCCGACCCAAGTTTGACCTCGGTGATTTCAGCACGCTCCGCTTCCGGACGGGCAACCGATACGAGCACCGATTCGAGGTGCCTGTATTCAACCTCATCAAGATTCATGGATCGGCTGCCTGGCGCCAGCACAAGCGAGAACATCGAAAGGCAGACATCTACTTTGACCACACTCTCTCCCTCGTGAGCGAGGCCGGGACACAGCTGGAAGCAGCGCAACCGTACCTAATCGACGTTCTCGTCGATCCTCAACCTGAGGGGCAGGGGCCGACGATCCGTCCGATCGATGAACTGATTGTTGACGCGGATCAGCGCCTAGGAGGGGCCGACAACGAACCTCAGCAAGTTGGGGCCTTCGCGGCAACTTACAACAGACTTGGCATCGTTAACCCAGACAAGCGCAAGTTCGCAACTACCGTACTGAACGAGACTTACTACGAACTAATCCGCCGCTTCGCCAACGAACTCGAGAAAGAGAACAGTGTACTTTTCGTCCACGGTTTCTCGTTCAGAGATGAACATCTCCGCGATATTGTGCTCCGAGCAGCCCGAACGAACCCTACCCTGCAGGTCATCGTCTTCTGCTATTCCCGCGAAGGGCTCCAATTGTATGAGCAACTCTTACCAGACGCCGACGTCAAGAACGGCAACATCGAATTCGTGGTCCCCGCCGAGCCGTCCGAAGGCGAAAGAGAGCGAAAGATCAGCCTCGACGTGCTCGAATCCGATTACTTCGCGCCGATCGTTCCCGACAAGATTCCCTACTCTGACCAGCGGATCGAACTCGATATCCACACCTCTACGACAGAGACAACTGGTGATTGAGGACATCATGATTGACCAGGAATCCGTGTTCCGGGTCGGCCGAGTTGTGTCTGTAGATGGCCGACGTGTGCGAATCGCCGTCGATAAGCTCAAGAACGGTTCGCACCTCTTGTACCGTGGTGGTCTTGTGCGAAACGTCGCTGTTTCGAGCTACGTGAAAATTGTCAAAGGATTTGTCGAGTTGATCGCCAAAGTTGACGGCGAGGTGGTCGAAGAGGACCGCAGCGCCGTATCGGCTTACCGCCGCGGGGTAGACCCGCTGTCCCGTCAACTCGATGTCAGCCTTATCGGCTACATCGAAGATGGGCGATTCGAACGTGGTGTTCGTGAGATGCCACTCCTGGACAACGAGTGCTTCATCCTCACCGAAGAAGAGTATGGCCTCATTCACACCTTCGTCTCAGACAGTGATCAGCCACTAGAGATTGGCGCGTTGGCAATGGAACCGACACAGCCCGTAGCCGTAGGAATCAACGCGATTTTTGCCAGCCACATCGGGATCTTCGGAAACACCGGGAGTGGAAAGTCGTACACCCTGGCGAAGCTCTACCACGAACTCTTCAAGAAGTATGGAACTATCAAAACATTCCGACAGCGGTCTCAGTTCGTTCTGATTGACTTCAATGGCGAGTATGTGAACCGACTCGGTAAGGCTGATGAGTACGCAACGGCCGTTATTGCTGGTGATGACGTGAAGCAGGTTTATGATCTGTCGACTCATGACGATCGCGGAGACCGTCTTCCTCTACCGAAAGCCGCAGTGCACGATCCGGTGTTTTGGACGGTGTTGCTTGATGCGACGGAGAAAACACAGGCGCCCTTTATCGCTCGCGTTTTGAAGAGCGACTACTGGGATTCCTTACTTCCAGACTCGGAGGCGCTTCTTGATGTCATCGGCGACCTTGTCGCGCGAGCTACTAAGAGTAATGATCCAACGATCGATAGGCAACTCCCCGTCAATTTTTTGGAGGAGGTCGAGGAGTGCCTTGGTGATGATGTGGATCATCAGGCGCTTACGGGCTTGATCCGGGAAATGAAGGCCGATCTCCAGTACTTCAGCCGTGATCACAACTTTTACTGGAGTTCGCCCGGTGGCGCAGTCGCGAAGTGGGCGACTGCTGACGACTGGAGTGATTTCATCAAGGGTAAAGTCACTGCAATCCGACAGGATTTTTCTTCGGTTGATGACGTCGATCTCGTGCGCTTCAAGTTGGTGCTTCAGTATTACCGCGACGTGATCAGCGGATTTGCGAATCGAGAGCACCTTGGTCCGATGATGAAGCGCATGGCCGCCCGTGTGCCAAGTGTCAAGCGGCTCGTCCGCGTGTCCGATGACGCTCTTACTAAAGTGCCCTTAACGGTCGTATCGCTGCGAAACGTTAACCTTGCTATGCGCAAGGTCATCCCCATGATTGTTTGTAAACACCTCTACGACGACAAGAAGCGATCAGATCCTCATGGGCAGAAGTATCTGAATCTTATTATTGACGAAGCACACAATATCTTGTCCTCTCAGTCCTCGCGCGAGAGTGAAGCTTGGCGAGACTACCGCTTGGAGACGTTCGAGGAGATCGTCAAGGAGGGGCGCAAGTTTGGCGTTTTTCTGACGATTGCGAGCCAGCGCCCTCATGACATTTCCGAGACGATCGTCTCGCAATTGCACAACTATTTCCTCCATCGACTGGTGAACAATCTGGATGTGCACGCTATCGAAAAGGCAGTCGCCTATCTTGACCGAGTGTCATTTGAATCGCTACCGATCCTTCCGACGGGGACGTGCGTTCTTGCCGGGGTATCCGCGCAAGTTCCAGTGGTGACGCGAATCAGTCCACTCCCTCTTGAAGCCGAGCCGAACAGTCGCACCATGTCAGTAGTGGATGAGTGGCTCTCACCACTTATCATCGAGCCGATTGATGATGAGCTGTCGGATGTGGCCGACCTGAGCGATGCGGACCGGTCAGTTGAACCACCATTCTGACACTACTGGTGTGCCGATTGGATAGAGAGGTATTCATTTTTAATCCGGGAAACCGACTCCTATTTTTCCCTGTGTTTTCAAGCTTTCAAAACATTTTTGAATCTAATAGATTAAGGTTGTCGAAGCAATAAATACTCCGCCCGCTCGGTAAACTCGTAACTGTCCATCCAGCCTACGCAAAGGTGCGCCCCCAATTCGCACCTGAGCTGTTCACGACAGATGGGTTTACTTCTCATGCACCGTGTATATCCTTCGATGCCACAGCGCCCCCTCCGACGCATTTTCATTGCAACACTGCTGTCAAGCGCGCTTGGAGTTGGAACCGCTGTGCTTCCCGCACAGGCCGCTCCTACGGCTCCCTCCACTGAGGCAACACCAAGGGCACCACATGCGACGCAGACGGTTTCGCAGCCTTCTGAAGCCTCGCCGACTGCCACTCCTGAAGTCAGTGCTTCACCCTCACTCGAAGAAGGCACTGCGCCTTCCGCCCAGGGTAGGCGTATCGCTCGCTCAACTGCCGCCTCGGAAATCCTTCTTGAGCCGCAAAGGAACACCACCCAGGTGCGAGTGCGCCTCGGCGATGACGCCGCAGGTGATGTTGCTGCCAATGCGGATACTGTTCACGTTCGCGCGACGATGAACTACCGCGGAAAAGTTACTCGCGAGATCGACAAGAAGATTCCACTCGCTCAGGTGCAGGAGGGAAACTACTCTCTCGACTTTGGAACCTTCGGAAAATTCACTGCTTCGGTTACTTTGGAAAAGAACGGGAACACTGTTCGCACTCTGTCCAACCAAACTATTGGCGTGACTGCAGATAGCTACAACATCGCACCGGTCAGCGCGACCTTACCCGTAGCGATGTTCTCCTTGAACTTGTGGGGAGAAAACTCGATTCGTAAATCCGGCCCGGTAATCGCGATGTTTGAGCGCCCGAACGCGTACAACTGGAAGGCGCTGCCCGGACCTGAGGCTGATAACTACGGCGTTTACGGGCTTCCCTACCTGTCCGAAAAGGAAATCGCCCTCCAACCCGGTGGCTTCGACGAGGCCTCGCAGCAGTTCCGTGATCGCATCGACATCGTCGCCGACTACGTGCGCGACCTACGCGAATTAGACCCCTCCTCGACGATCAACCTCTACGTCGTTGACGTCTTCGTCAACGTTGTCCAGAAGGTCATTTACGCGAATAAAATCCCGCAGGATCGCTACACGATCCGGTTGATCACTGACGGCGCATACTCCTACGTGAAGTTCCCCGATGTCTATAACGACGGAAATCCCAAGGGGACACACGAACGCTTGGTGCGTGAGTGGAAAGACCTGAAGGCAAAGACCTATGCCAATGGGCGTGCCGAGTACCCTGCTGATAGTACTTTGGAGATGTCGCCATACCTGTGGGCGATGGTTGATTCTGAGCCGAATGCGCAGTGGTGGCTCTCTCGGCCGAAACTGCTGAGCTCGCCCGGAGATGGAGACGCATTCGCCAAGGAAATTCAGAGCTCTTCCAAGGTCAAGGCCGTCAATATCTCTGCTCTGCTCAAGACCAATATCGCGCCCTCTGCTGAAGCGACAGCTCAGTTCAAGGCCCTCTACAACTTCAATGACGGCTACTTCAACGAAGCTGAGAAACAGGGCAAAGAAGTCATGCTCATGCTTGGAACCCACCTGAAGCAGGAGACTGGCTTCGAAGACTATGCGCGATTCACGCAGAGCTACTACGGGGATCGCTACCTCTACTACTACAAGGGACATCCAGCGACCCCGACCGAGCTTTCTACCGCAAAGCAAGATGAACTCAAGCGCCTTGAAATGACCGATGTCGATGCCTCAATCGCTGCGGAGCTCATCCTGTTCTTCAATCCGGGCATTGATGTTGCGGGGTATGAGTCATCGACCTTTGCCAGCACGCAGCCGGGGAAAGCGAAAGGCGTCTTCAACCTGACGAAGACCAAGGCAATGGAATCCGAGGCTTCGCCCTACCGCGGGCTTGAATACTGGATCGTTCCCATGGACAAGGCCGAAAGCGAGCTTAAGAAGCTGTGTCCAGGCGGCCACACCTGCTACCAAGTGGAATTCTCTGACTCAATCAGCGCGAAGGAAGGCTACACCCACGCGCTGTGGGATTCGACAGACTCCGTCATTATCTACTACAAGAAGAACGGCAGTTCCTTCGAGAAGATCCGCGTCCAAAACGGCGTGGGTGCTAAGTCGTCGGTTGAAGCGGGCGAGTACTACATTAAGTCCGCGCTTGCTGATGACTTGGTGCTCGATGTTTGGGCGGCGAGCCGAAATGATGGCGCGAATGTGCAGTTGTGGAATTCCAACCTGAGTGCTGCTCAGAAGTGGCGGGTCTCTTATGACTCTGAGGGGTTTGCGACCATTACTAACGTCGCCTCGGGCAAGGTCCTTGATGCGCAGTGGGGATCATCCCGCCCCGGAACGAATGTCGCACAGTGGAGCGGTAATGGAAGCCGCGCACAGAAGTGGAAGATCGTGACCGGTGACAAGGGGCGTATCACCATTGTTTCCGCCTTGGATCCGTCAATCGTCCTTGATATCTCGGCGGGAGGGCGATTCTCCGGTGCGAACGTTCAACTGTGGACGGCCAATGGTTCAGACGCTCAGACCTTCGCGTTTATCCCGACGAAGCCATTGCTAAGTCCTGAAGGGCAGGCAGATATTGCCCCGGGTTACTACTCGATTTCCAGTGTTGTGAACCCCAATATGATTATGGCTCTTGCAAATTATTCTTTGGATAACGGTGCAAAGGTCCATGCGTGGACCAACTACGGATTCCACGACCAAATCTGGAAGATCTCCCGTGACGCCGATGGCTACTACCGCCTCGAAAATGTTTGGTCGAATAAATCCCTGGATAGTACAGATGGGACGCCCATTCCGGGCCGCCAACTTCAGCTCTGGACAACGGATCTGAACAACCCGAATCAAAAGTGGGTGATCACTTCGGTCACGGGCGGGGCCTACATGCTTCGCAATGTGGGAACGGGATTGGTCGTCGACCTCAGTGCCGGTATTGCTCAAAATGGCAGACCCATTGACGGTTACCTTGCAAATGGCACGACCGCTCAGCAGTGGCGCCTCGACAAGCTCAACGATCCCATCAGTCGTTTTGATGATGCCGCCGATGCAACGCGTGGCCTTGTCAAAGATGGGATTTACGAGATTGAACCGATTGCCGCTCCCGGAAAGCGTTTGGATGTTCAGTGGGCGTCACAGGACGCCGGCGCACGCGTGTGGCTCTATTCGGCGAATGGTAGTTCAGCGCAAAAGTGGCGTGTCAGTCACGATGCTCAGGGCTATGTCATTTTGACGAATGTTGGCTCAGGGAAGGTGCTGGATGTCTACGGTGCTAGCAAAGCCTTCGGGACCAAGGTGACTCAACAACCTGCAAACGGTACTCATGCGCAGAAATGGATGGTCGTCGAGACCGACAACGGTGATCTGGCCATTGCATCCGCTGTTGCTCCCTTGCTTTTCCTCGACCTAGAGGGCGGGCGAAATGCTGATGGAACACCTCTGCAGACCTATGGATACAACGGTTCAAAGGCTCAGCGTTTCCGCTTCATCAAGCAGTAATCGCAAGAACTCTACAGAGATGGGGCGCCCGCGCAGAGTACGTGGGTGCCCCTCTTCTCTTAGCGGCGACCGTGGATGGGCACGCCTTTAGGGAAGCCGCCAATCAATCGCTGTCGCCCCCTGCTGCTCAAGCAGGGTGTTTGCGCGGCTAAACGGCCTCGAGCCAAAGAACCCGCGCCTGGCCGACAGGGGAGAGGGGTGGACAGACTCAATTGCGGGAGTATCCCCCAACTGCTCGCGCAAGGACTGCGCATCTCGTCCCCACAAGATTGCAACCAGCGGAAGACGATTCCCCGAGGAATCGCGGCGCTCAACCAGAGCGTCAATGGCCCGCGAGGTGACTTCTTCCCATCCCATTTTTCGGTGAGAGCCGGCCTGTCCGGGGCGAACTGTCAACACGCGGTTGAGAAGGCACACTCCTTGCCTCGACCAAGGGGTCAGATCCCCGCTGGTGGGCATGGGAACGCCCACGTCGGTGGTGAGTTCCTTGAAAATATTGCGCAGAGATGCGGGGAAAGGAACACCGGGTGCAACAGAAAAACTGAGGCCCATCGCATGCCCGGGAGTGGGGTAGGGGTCTTGGCCGACAATGAGGACTTTCACCTGATCCAAGGGGTAGGTGAAAGCCCGCAAAACATCGCTTCCGGCGGGAAGATACCCATGCCCAGCCTCGACTTCAGCGCGCAGCTGAGCACCCAGCTCATGAATTTTGTTTTCAACCGGCGCCAGTGCACGTGCCCACGAGGGGTCAATCACTCGATCCAAAGATTCCACGGACCTACTGTAGCCGCAGGCTTGCCGGGCCGCGGCCTCGTCAATCGGTTGAAATGGGGAAATCTCAGCCACGCGGGGAGGGACTATGCGCAGGGATAGTGTTTTCGCTACCCTGAAACCGTGACTTCTCAGTATCCAAAGGATGAATTTGACCGCGCCGGCGAAGACATGCCCCAGGGCATGCACCTTCAGCAGCCCTCGCGTTGGAAGAGCGTGTGGCCCTTCCTTGCAGTGCTGGTGATCGTTCCCGCGGCAGCATGGGGGATTAGCCACATCCTGACCTCGGGTGGCTCGCAGCCGAAGGCTACGACCAGCGTCACTGCGACGGCATCTGCCAGCGCAAGCGCGACCACTCCCTCTGCTTCTCCTTCTTCCGAGGCCACCGCCTCGCCCTCCGCGTCGGCGACGACAAGTGAGACCCCCTCTCCCTCGCCGAGCATCCCGGTGCGTCACTCCGCGAAGATCTCCGTGCTGAACGGAACCGGAACTCAAGGTCTTGCTGCGCAGAAGGTTTCTGCACTGGCTAACGCCGGTTTCGATGGTGCAAGCGCCGCAAACGCGCGTGGCTGGGATACCGAAGTTACGACCGTCTACTACGAGGATCCCAACCTCAAGCCCACCGCTGAAGAGGTCGCAAATGTCTTGGGAATCTCGCGCGTTGTTCAAACGCAGACGGGCGATCCCGACGTCGTTGTTGTTCTCAAGTAAGTAGGGGACTGCGGGGCTCGTGTTGCGCTGAGGCCAATACTTCGCGTTACACTTTCTAAGCCCCAATAGCTCAGTCGGTCAGAGCAGCGGACTCATAATCCGTGGGTCGTCGGTTCAAGCCCGACTTGGGGCACTGGAAGCGTTTCTGCGCTGAAGTAGTTCTGGGGGCAACCTGAACGTGAGGTTGGACATATTGTCCGTCGAGCATTGCGCCCCTATATCCCTGTGCCTATGATGAGTATTTGCGCTTTATTGTGCCCGAGGTGACCCGTATCCATTCGCTGTAATAGGCGCTGGGCGGATGCGGACGGTGTCAGTTAATGGGTCGAAAAGCGTGTGCGCGCAATGAAAACGCAGGGAAGGACCCCCGTTGGCTGCAAGTACCAACACTGCCAACCAGCCCAAGAACCGCATTTCTTTCGCTAAGCTCCGCGAGCCTCTGCAGGCACCGAATCTGCTCGGCCTGCAGACCGAAAGCTTTGACTGGTTGCTGGGAAACGATGCATGGAAAGCACGCGTGGATGCCGCAAAGGCTGCTGGACGCGTAGATGTTCCGGATGTCTCCGGTCTTGAAGAAATTTTCCAAGAGATCTCACCGATTGAAGACGTGGCTCGCACCATGTCTCTTTCGTTCCGCGATCACCGCTTGGAACGACCGAAGTACTCCGTTGAAGAAGCGAAGGCTAAGGATTACACCTACTCGGCACCCATGTACGTGACCGCCGAGTTCATGAACTACAACACGGGCGAAATTAAGTCGCAGACCGTCTTCATGGGCGATTTCCCGCTCATGACCGCCCGTGGCACCTTCATCATTAACGGCACCGAGCGTGTCGTTGTCTCGCAGCTCGTCCGTTCGCCGGGCGTGTACTTCGAGCGGACCTCGGATCGCGCATCCGATAAGGAAATCTTCAACGCGAAGATCATCCCCAGCCGTGGTGCATGGCTCGAGTTCGAGATCGATAAGCGTGACGCCGTGGGCGTGCGTATCGACCGTAAGCGTAAGCAGTCGGTGACGCACTTCCTCAAGGCTCTTGGCCTGTCCGAGGCCGAGATTCGCGAGCACTTCGCCGCCTACCCGGTGCTTCTTGAGACCCTCGAGAAGGACACCGTTCGTACCCGCGACGAGGCGCTGACCGATATCTACCGCAAGCTGCGTCCGGGCGAACCCGCCAACGTTGAAGCCGCTGAGGCTCTGTTGCACAACTTCTACTTTGACCCCAAGCGTTACGACCTGGCAAAGGTCGGTCGCTACAAGATCAACAAGAAGCTGGCTGTTGACACCCCGGCCGATAGCCCCGAACTGGTGCTCTCTATCGGTGACATTATTGCGACCGTCAAGTACCTGCTTGCCCTGCATGCCGGTGAGAAGACCTTCGCAGGCGTCCGTCACGGTGAGCCCGTCGAGGTTCGCGTCGAGTCCGACGATATTGATCATTTTGGAAACCGTCGTATCCGCGCCGTGGGTGAACTCATCCAGGCGCAGGTGCGTACGGGCCTTGCACGTATGGAACGTACCGTTCGTGAGCGTATGACCACGCAGGAAACGGACTCCATCACCCCGCAATCCCTGATCAATATCCGTCCTGTTGTGGCTGCAATCAAGGAGTTCTTCGGAACCTCGCAGCTCTCACAGTTCATGGACCAGAACAACCCCCTGGCTGGCCTGACGCACAAGCGTCGTCTGTCGGCCCTGGGTCCTGGTGGTCTGTCTCGTGACCGCGCCTCCATGGAGGTTCGTGACGTTCACCCCTCGCACTACGGTCGTATGTGCCCGATTGAAACCCCTGAAGGCCCGAACATTGGTCTGATTGGTTCGCTGGCAACCTTCGCCCGCATCAACCCCTTCGGTTTCATCGAGACCCCCTACCGTATCGTTCGCAACGGACAGGTCACCGACGAGGTCGAGTACCTGACCGCCGATGACGAAAAGGGTCACTTCATCGCACAGGCTTCTTCGCCGGTCGATGCTAATGGACACTTCATCGATGAGCAGGTTCTGTGCCGTGTTGCCGGCGAAGACCCGACCCTCATCGCACGTGATCGCGTGGATTACATGGACGTTTCTGCTCGCCAGATGGTGTCCGTGGCAACCGCGTTCATCCCCTTCCTCGAGCACGACGATGCAAACCGAGCCCTCATGGGTGCGAACATGCAGCGTCAGGCGGTGCCCTTGCTCACCACGGAAGCTCCGCTGGTGGGTACCGGCATGGAGCAGCGTGCCGCACACGACTCTGGCGAAATGGTTATCGCCCAGCACTCCGGTGTTGTCACCGAGGTCTCGGCAGACCTGGTAGTCGTCACCACGGATGAAGGCGGACGCGACACCTACCGCCTCGAGAAGTTCGAACGCTCCAACCCCGGTAACTGCACGAACCAGCGCGTAATCGTTGACGAAGGTCAGCGCGTGGAAGAAGGCGACGTGCTCGCCGACGGCCCCGCGACCGACAATGGTGAAGTCGCACTGGGTAAGAACCTGCTGGTTGCTTACATGTCGTGGGAAGGCCTCAACTACGAGGACGCCATCATCTTGAGCCGTCGCGTCGTCGAAGAGGACGTCCTCACCTCGATTCACATCGAAGAGTACGAAGTCGACGCACGCGAAACCAAGCTCGGTGAGGAAGAAATCACCCGCGATATCCCCAACGTCTCCGAGGAATCCCTCGCAGACCTGGACGAGCGCGGCATCATTCGCATCGGCGCCGAGGTCACCGCTGGTGACATCCTCGTCGGTAAGGTCACCCCGAAGGGTGAAACCGAACTGACCTCCGAAGAGCGCCTGCTGCGCGCCATCTTCGGTGAGAAGGCTCGCGAGGTTCGCGATACCTCGCTGCGTGTTCCCCACGGTGAAGAAGGCATCGTCATTGGCGTTCGTGAATTCAACGACGACGAAGACGATCTCAACCCCGGCGTGCGCCAGACGGTTCGCGTCTACGTTGCCCAGCGCCGCAAGATCACCATTGGTGACAAGATGGCAGGCCGCCACGGTAACAAGGGCGTTGTGTCCAAGATCCTCCCGGTCGAAGACATGCCCTTCCTCGAGGACGGCACCCCGGTTGACATCATCCTCAACCCGCTGGGTGTTCCCGGTCGTATGAACGTCGGCCAGGTGCTCGAATACCACCTCGGTTGGCTCGCCCACCAGGGCTGGGACGCCTCGGAAGCTGTCAAGGCCGGCGAAGAATGGACGAAGCACCTTCCCGAGGAAGGCATCGTCGTCGCCCCCGAGACCCCCGTGGCAACCCCCGTCTTCGACGGCCTCGAGGCCGAAGAGCTCGCCGGTCTGTTGCGCAATGTCAACCCCAACCGCGATGGTGACGTCCTCACCAACGCCGAGGGCAAGGCACGCCTCTTCGACGGCCGCTCTGGCGAACCCTTCCCGTACCCGATTGCAGTGGGCTACGCCTACATGCTCAAGCTGCACCACCTGGTTGACGACAAGATTCACGCTCGCTCAACCGGCCCGTACTCGATGATTACGCAGCAGCCTCTGGGTGGTAAGGCCCAGTTCGGTGGCCAGCGCTTCGGTGAAATGGAAGTGTGGGCCCTGGAAGCGTACGGCGCAGCCTACGCCCTTCAGGAACTGCTCACCATCAAGTCCGATGACACCACCGGACGTGTCAAGGTTTACGAGGCGATCGTTAAGGGCGAGGACATCCCCGAGCCTGGCATCCCCGAATCCTTCCGTGTTCTGATCCAGGAAATGCGTTCGCTGTGCCTGAACGTCGAAGCTCTCGACGCAGCCGGCAACGTCATTGACCTGCGTGAAGAAGATGACGACTTCAATGCGCGTGAGGAACTGGGCATCACTCTTGATGCGCGTCCGAACGCCGCGGCGACCATCGATGCGATCTGATAAGGAGCAATGACTTTGCTGGACGCCAAGACGTTCGACAGTTTGAAGATCACCCTGGCCACGGGCGAGGACATCGCCTCGTGGAGCCACGGTGAAGTGAAGAAGCCGGAGACCATCAACTACCGCACGCTCAAGCCCGAGCGCGACGGCCTGTTCGGTGAACAGATCTTCGGCCCCACCCGCGACTGGGAATGCGCGTGTGGTAAGTACAAGCGCGTGCGCTACAAGGGCATCATCTGCGAAAAGTGTGGTGTCGAGGTGACGCGCTCCAAGGTGCGTCGTGAGCGTATGGGTCACATCGACCTGGCAGCTCCCGTTACCCACATTTGGTACTTCAAGGGTGTTCCCTCGCGCCTGGGCTACGTGCTGGATCTGGCTCCGAAGGACCTCGAAAAGGTCATCTACTTCGCTGCCTACATGATCACCGAGGTTGACGAGAAGGGCCGCGACGAAGACCTGATGGATCTTCGTTCCGAGCTCGAGGTCGAAAAGACCCACCTCGAAAACCAGCGCGATGCCGCTATCAACGAATTCGCAGAGCGCTTGGAAGCCGAGATCGCTGAGCTCGAAGCTTCCGATGCCTCCGCAACCGAGATTGAACGCCGCCGCAAGGCCGGCGAGCGCGACATGGCCAAGATTCGTCGTCGTTACGACGGTGACATTGAAGGCCTGGAAACCGTTTGGGAGCGCTTCAAGTCCCTCAAGGTCGGTGACCTTGAAGGTGACGAGCGCCTCTACCGCGCGATGGTTGCTCGCTACGGCACCTACTTCAAGGGTGACATGGGCGCTTCTGCTATCCAGAAGCGTCTGCAGACCTTTGATCTGGAAGCCGAGGTCGAACAGCTGCGTTCGATCATTCAGAATGAGAATGGTCCCCGCAAGACTCGTGCGATTAAGCGCCTGAAGGTCATCAACGCATTCGTTGCGACCGGCAACAAGCCCGAGTCCATGGTTCTGACGAACATCCCGGTTATTCCGCCGGATCTTCGCCCCATGGTTCAGCTTGATGGTGGTCGTTTCGCGACCTCTGACCTGAACGACCTGTACCGTCGCGTGATCAACCGCAATACCCGACTCAAGCGTCTGCTCGAGCTGGGTGCGCCCGAGATCATCGTCAACAACGAGAAGCGCATGCTTCAGGAATCCGTTGACGCGCTCTTCGACAACGGCCGCCGTGGCCGTCCTGTCGCAGGCCCCGGTAACCGGCCGCTCAAGTCCATCTCTGACATGCTCAAGGGCAAGCAGGGTCGTTTCCGCCAGAACCTTCTGGGTAAGCGCGTGGACTACTCGGGTCGTTCCGTTATCGTCGTTGGACCTCAGCTCAAGCTCCATCAGTGTGGTCTGCCCAAGCAGATGGCTCTGGAGCTCTTCAAGCCCTTCGTTATGAAGCGCCTGGTTGAGAAGAACTTCGCGCAGAATGTGAAGGCTGCAAAGCGTAAGGTTGAGCGTCAGCGCCCCGAGGTGTGGGACGTCCTCGACGACGTCATCCGCGAGCACCCGGTGCTGCTGAACCGTGCACCTACGCTGCACCGCCTCGGTATTCAGGCCTTCGAGCCTCAGCTCATTGAAGGTAAGGCAATCCAGCTTCACCCGCTGGCTTGTGGCGCATTCAACGCTGACTTCGACGGTGACCAGATGGCAGTTCACTTGCCGCTGGGTGCAGAGGCGCAGGCTGAAGCCCGCATCCTCATGCTGTCGACCAACAACATTTTGAAGCCCTCGGATGGACGCCCCGTGGCCATGCCTTCTCAGGACATGATCATCGGTCTGTTCCACCTGACCTCGGATCCCGATCCCTCGGTTGAGGTTGCCCGCGATGAGAACGGCGAGGAAATCGTCCCCGTGTTCTCCACTGTTGCCGAGGCCCGCATGGCCTTCGATAACGGCGATCTTCACCTGAACCAGCGCGCTCGTATCCGTTTCTCGGGTATCGTTCCTCCGCTGGATTGGGAAGCTCCCGAAGGCTGGAGCGAGGGCGACGACATCATTCTGGAAACCTCGCTGGGTCGCGCGATCTTCAACGAGCAGCTTCCTGTTGACTACCCCTTCGTGAACGAGGTCGTCGGTAAGAAGCAGCTGGGCCAGATCGTTAACACCCTCACCGAGCGCTACCCGAACGTCTTGGTTGCGGACTGCTTGGATGCCCTCAAGTCGGCTGGCTTCCACTGGTCGACCTGGTCGGGTATCACCATTGCCTTCTCGGATATTCAGGCTTCCCCGAACAAGCGTGCGATCCTCGCTCGCTACGAGGCCAAGGCCGCCGAGATCCAGGATCAGTTCGAGACCGGTATCATCCTCGAGGAAACCCGCTACGAAGAGCTGGTTGACCTGTGGCTCAAGTGCACCGAAGAAGTCGCGCAGGATATGCGCGAACACTTCACGGCACGTAACACCGTGTATCGCATGGTTTCTTCCGGTGCTCGAGGTAACTGGTCTCAGGTCCAGCAGCTTGCTGGTATGCGAGGCCTCGTGTCCGACCCGAAGCAGAAGCTCATCGAGCAGCCCATTAAGGCGAACTACCGCGAGGGCCTGACGGTTCTCGAGTACTTCATCGCTACCCACGGCGCTCGTAAGGGTCTGGCTGATACCGCTCTTCGTACGGCAGAGTCGGGCTACCTGACCCGTCGCCTCGTCGACGTTTCGCAGGACGTGATCGTTCGCGAGGCCGACTGTGGCACCCGCCAGGGCGTGCGCATCCAGATCGCGCAGAAGAACTCTGCGGGAGAGTGGGAAGCTCTGGACACCATCGAGACCACGGCGTACGCACGTACCCTTGCTCGCGATGCGGTTGCAGAAGATGGCACCGTTGTTGCTCCGGCAGGAAGCGACTTGGGTGATGACCTGCTCGCACAGCTCGTTGCAGCTGGCGTGGAGGAAGTTGTCTGCCGCTCCGTCCTGACCTGTGAATCTCAGGTCGGCACCTGCGCGACCTGCTACGGTCGCTCGCTGGCCACCGGCAAGCAGGTCGACATCGGCGAGGCCGTCGGCATTATCGCCGCTCAGTCGATTGGCGAGCCGGGTACCCAGCTGACGATGCGTACCTTCCACACCGGTGGTGCGGCCTCGGCAGCCGACATTACCCAGGGTCTGCCTCGTGTTCAGGAACTCTTCGAGGCGCGTAGCCCGAAGATCGAAGCCAAGATGAACGAGGCCGCTGGTCGCGTTCACATTGACGACGAAGATCCTTCGGTGCGTCGCATCGTCATCATCCGTGATGACGCCAAGGAAGACCTGGTCATCGAGGTTTCTCGTCGCCAGAAGCTCCTGGTGGAAGAAGGACAGCACATCGATGCCGGTACTGCACTGACCGAAGGCCAGCTGGATCCCAAGGAAGTTCTGCGCATCATGGGCCGCAACGTGGCCCAGAAGCAGCTCGTCGACGAGGTCCAGAAGGTTTACCGCGATCAGGGCGTGGGTATCCACTCCAAGCACATCGAGGTCATCGTTCGCCAGATGCTCCGCAAGGTCACCATCCTGGAGCCGGGCGACACGACCTTCATGCCTGGCGAACTGGTTGACCGCATGGCCTACCTTGCGCAGAACCGTAAGGTTGCTGCCGAGGGCGGACAGCCGGCTTCCGGTCGTCAGATGCTCATGGGTATCACCAAGGCGTCGTTGGCAACCGATTCGTGGTTGTCTGCTGCATCCTTCCAGGAGACCACGAAGGTCCTGACCGAAGCCGCAATGAACGGCAAGTCGGATCAGCTTCTTGGCCTCAAGGAGAACGTCATTCTCGGTAAGCTCATCCCGGCTGGTACCGGCCTGTCGCGTTACAACAACGTTACGGTCGAGCCCACGCCCGAGGCTCTGGCGAACTCGAACTACACCGAGCTTGATTTCCAAGACGGCCAGGTGTCCGCGGACTTCCTGGATGCCCTTGGTGCAATCGATTTCGGTATGACCTTCAAGGAGTAACCGCCTCAGCGGTTTCCTGAAATTCCCCGGCCTCTTCCGCGTAAGCGTGACGAGGCCGGGGTTCCTTGTCGTGTCTGCTTGCTTGGCTGAGCGCGCCGGGGATGTCTCACGGCGGCGCAGATCAAGCACTGGCGGCGACGATCGAACATTACAAGTTCAACAATTTGGAAAGCTGACGCGCGGATGCTAGATTGGCTGCACACTATCCGTTAACGCTTAAGGATGTCTCCTCATGCGCCTGTCCAAGAAGCTGGTCATTGCAGCGCTCGGCTCCGCGACCCTCGTTATCAACCCGTTGGTAGCCTTCGCCGCCGGTCCCACGATTGAGGATACGGAAGGTCCGCTTGTCCGGATCGCCATCTCCGACACGCTCAACTGCTCGATCAACTACAAGGGCGATAGGTACAACGAGTTCTACAACGGTTACTCCACTACGGATCCAGCCGACTGTGGAACCTTCCTCGCTGTGGGATCTGAGCTCTTCGGTCCGGGTGTGCTGAAATCTCGTTCGGCGAAATCCATGGGGACGATCGCCTGGACGCCGGTCTCGCAAACGAAGTCCGGCATGGGTACCCAAGCCGATCCGTGGGTCCTCACGACTGTCGTTCGCGGCGGCGGATTCGAGATCACGCAGACGGATACCTACTCAACGGGCAATGACTTCTACGCGACGACAACCTCGGTGAAGAACGTCTCGGGTGCAGCTCAGGACTTTACTCTCTACCACGCGGCAGATTGCTACCTCCAGGACGACGATTACGGCTTCGGCGAGTACGACGCAAACACGGGGACGGTCATCTGTCGAGCGAAGGATCCGGAAACCGGCGAGCATTCGGATCGTGGCCGAGTCGAACAGTTCGTCCCGACGACCGCCGGTTCGAACTACTACTACGGTGCCTTCTACCAGGTCTGGGATAAGGTCGAGAATCGTACGCCGCTGCCCAACAAGCTCGAGCGCGCAGATTCCAACCGGGACAACGGCATGGCTCTGAGCTGGACTCGTACCCTCGAGCCGAATGCGACGGTCGACTACTCTCTCGTCACCTCCTTCTCGCCGAAGGGCCAGGTCGCGCTGTCCTCCGCGACGTGCGCCGTCGCCAAGCCGGGCGCCGACTCCACCGGGACGCGCACCATCGGCGTGACGATCACGAATCCGAACCCGGACGTCAAGTCGGTCCAGACGGTCGTCGCGACCCTGTCGGACGACGCCACCTACGTTCCCCAGTCGGCCACCGGCGCCCCCGAGCCGACGGTCGCGGGTAAGGTTCTGACCTTCAAGAATCTGGAGCTTCCCGCCAACGGGTCGGTGAAGTTCTCGTTCCTTATCACAGGCAGCACTGAGGTTACTCCGCTCGTGAAGATCTCGGGGACGACGACGAGTGGTGCAGCCATCGTCGAGTCCGATACCTCGCAGTCTTCGACGTGCGATTTCCCCGAGCTTCCGAAGCCCGATCAGCCCCAGCCGACTCCTGAGCAGCCGCAGCCCACTGCCGAGCAGTCCCAGCCGACTCCTGAGCAGGTGCAGCCCACTACCGAGCAGTCCCAGCCGACTCCTGAGCAGGTGCAGCCCACGGGCGGCAAGAGCACTGAAGGCAACAAGCTTGCCAGCACTGGCGCAAACACCGGAGTTGCCATCGCGCTCGTCGGCCTGCTAGGCGTCGCCGGCGTCGGCCTCGTAGCGGCGAGGCGCCGCGCACACTGATCGGAGATCCGGTCGACAACGTCACAGGGCCCGGTCCCCGCGAGGGGGCCGGGCCCTCGTGCATCCCCTGTGATTGCCATCGTCGGTGACGGGGCTGATACCGCCGTGGCGCCCCGGCATTAAGCTCCGCGAGCCCGACCTCGGTCAAGGATCGAGGCTGTCGGGGAGAGAGACTTTCTGCGTGGCGGCTAAGACCTTCGTCTGTCTTCTGCTGTTGTCCCGTTGTGTGTCGTTATATCGGGACCGGTCGGTGTCCTCCGTCTGTCTTCTGTCGTCCGCGGTGCGTCGTCCTCCGCCCTCTGCCCTTCGCACTTCTCACTCCGTACTCCGCCATCTCCTGGTTTAGCTCACTGATTCCGGGCCTATTGCTGTTCTGATGCCGCAGGTGAGCGAGCTAAAACAGGAATGGGTGAGCCAAACCCGGAGTCCGGTTGGTCATCGGCGCCCACAAATGAGGCTGAGCGATGTCTCTTTGTATGGATGCGACGTTTCGGTCCATCGCATTCAGCGCTGGGAAGGGCCCATATTCGTGCGCATTCTGAACTTGGCGGAAGACGTCTTATCCCTAAATGTGACGCAATAGCACGACGTAAAGCTGCGAAGTCTTCAAGGTCTGCCCAAGAGACTCTGAAGATGTTCCATCCGAGATTAATGAGATCCTGCTGGCGACGCATCCAAACGTGTTCTGCGGACAATCCATCTGAACGCGGAAGAGAAAGCTTGCTCACTCCATCTGTCTCGATGATCAAGTGGAGAGCGGGAATGACAATGTCACCGAAGTAGTGACCATATCTGCCGTGAATCTCAAATTGTGTGACCACTTCACCCGGGTAAAGAGTACGGACCACCCAAAGGACCGCGGCCTCGAAAATGTTGTCGCAGCCACCGTCGGCAAAAGCGAGAATCGAATGTGCGATCGCATAGTTCCTGTGCGTTAGTCGATCATGTAATACCGTCAATAGCTTGTCTCTTGCTATCTCAACGCGAGTGCGAGATATTTCCAGCGCATAACGCGAAAAATCCGAAAGTGAATGTAACGCCATGCATGCGGCGACAAAGGCTTCAAGAGGTTCTTCGTTGAGTGCAATTCGAACTACTGCACTTTCAATCGACTCAACAATGAGGCCTTCAGGAAGTCGTACCACCGCGTGAGGTTCCTGAGAACGAAGAGTGATCGCACACGGAGGAACGCTCTTGCTCTGAAACTGCACACTAGAGAAGGGGATAGTTCTTCTACACCCGTCTTTCCGCCAATACTCAACATTGGGATTCGTGACCCATGTAGGGATTGAGTGAAGGAGCAATGCGGATCTTCCGGTAAATACACGACCGCTTCGGGCAAGCGCAGCTGATGCGAATATGCGGGAAAGCGCAACGGCCTGCCACAAATCCCAGAGAGGAACGTTGTCTGGGGAATGAAAACGCGCATAATACCCGCGGCGAATTCGGCAGACCTCTGAATCTTCGCGTAAATGGCGGAATGCGTTATGTCGAGTTTGAATGTTTTCAATGGTAACGGGGCTCATTTTGCAAGTGTCGCCATTAGTAGGCGACGCCGAAAGTACGAACGATGTAGTTGTGGAAAACGCCTATTTCCCGACGGTCCTGTGGAAATGGGTGCTCCTGTGGAAAGAAGGATAGCGAGCGGTGCAACGGGGAGCTTTCACCTAGGGCTGGTTCTGTTCTAGTGCAGTGCACTCCTGGTTTAGCTCACTGATTCCGGGCCTATTGCTGTTCTGAGGCCGCAGGTGAGCGAGCTAAAACCGGAATGGGGGAGCGAAACCAGGAATGGGTGAGCTAAGACAGAAGTGGGCAGTCCCACAAACAATGTGAACAATCTGGCTTTGACGGGACTGGGAATAGCTGACTATTCTTGAACCCGGTACCCGTGACTGTGCGGGTCTCCTATGTCCACTTTTGGTGGACGGTTCCTGTTCTTTTGTAGATCGCCTCTATGGAGCGGTCGTTTGAAGAAGAACTTGGAACGCGCGGGCTCCCTCCGTCGGAGCTCCGGGTGTCATTCTCTGACGAGGCCTAGGCCCGTTATCATGGCACACCGGCCCCTGGCGGATCGCTGTGCGCGCTGGGGGATAAGGACAGTCGTGGAAGACTGAGACATGGGTTTAAGGAAATCCTTAAACCGTAGACGGAATTGAACTGGAGAACCAGTGCCTACCATTCAGCAGCTCGTCCGCAAGGGCCGCAGCACCAAGCGCGCAAAGNGGGCTGATACCGCCGTGGCGCCCCGGCATTAAGCTCCGCGAGCCCGACCTCGGTCAAGGATCGAGGCTGTCGGGGAGAGAGACTTTCTGCGTGGCGGCTAAGACCTTCGTCTGTCTTCTGCTGTTGTCCCGTTGTGTGTCGTTATATCGGGACCGGTCGGTGTCCTCCGTCTGTCTTCTGTCGTCCGCGGTGCGTCGTCCTCCGCCCTCTGCCCTTCGCACTTCTCACTCCGTACTCCGCCATCTCCTGGTTTAGCTCACTGATTCCGGGCCTATTGCTGTTCTGATGCCGCAGGTGAGCGAGCTAAAACAGGAATGGGTGAGCCAAACCCGGAGTCCGGTTGGTCATCGGCGCCCACAAATGAGGCTGAGCGATGTCTCTTTGTATGGATGCGACGTTTCGGTCCATCGCATTCAGCGCTGGGAAGGGCCCATATTCGTGCGCATTCTGAACTTGGCGGAAGACGTCTTATCCCTAAATGTGACGCAATAGCACGACGTAAAGCTGCGAAGTCTTCAAGGTCTGCCCAAGAGACTCTGAAGATGTTCCATCCGAGATTAATGAGATCCTGCTGGCGACGCATCCAAACGTGTTCTGCGGACAATCCATCTGAACGCGGAAGAGAAAGCTTGCTCACTCCATCTGTCTCGATGATCAAGTGGAGAGCGGGAATGACAATGTCACCGAAGTAGTGACCATATCTGCCGTGAATCTCAAATTGTGTGACCACTTCACCCGGGTAAAGAGTACGGACCACCCAAAGGACCGCGGCCTCGAAAATGTTGTCGCAGCCACCGTCGGCAAAAGCGAGAATCGAATGTGCGATCGCATAGTTCCTGTGCGTTAGTCGATCATGTAATACCGTCAATAGCTTGTCTCTTGCTATCTCAACGCGAGTGCGAGATATTTCCAGCGCATAACGCGAAAAATCCGAAAGTGAATGTAACGCCATGCATGCGGCGACAAAGGCTTCAAGAGGTTCTTCGTTGAGTGCAATTCGAACTACTGCACTTTCAATCGACTCAACAATGAGGCCTTCAGGAAGTCGTACCACCGCGTGAGGTTCCTGAGAACGAAGAGTGATCGCACACGGAGGAACGCTCTTGCTCTGAAACTGCACACTAGAGAAGGGGATAGTTCTTCTACACCCGTCTTTCCGCCAATACTCAACATTGGGATTCGTGACCCATGTAGGGATTGAGTGAAGGAGCAATGCGGATCTTCCGGTAAATACACGACCGCTTCGGGCAAGCGCAGCTGATGCGAATATGCGGGAAAGCGCAACGGCCTGCCACAAATCCCAGAGAGGAACGTTGTCTGGGGAATGAAAACGCGCATAATACCCGCGGCGAATTCGGCAGACCTCTGAATCTTCGCGTAAATGGCGGAATGCGTTATGTCGAGTTTGAATGTTTTCAATGGTAACGGGGCTCATTTTGCAAGTGTCGCCATTAGTAGGCGACGCCGAAAGTACGAACGATGTAGTTGTGGAAAACGCCTATTTCCCGACGGTCCTGTGGAAATGGGTGCTCCTGTGGAAAGAAGGATAGCGAGCGGTGCAACGGGGAGCTTTCACCTAGGGCTGGTTCTGTTCTAGTGCAGTGCACTCCTGGTTTAGCTCACTGATTCCGGGCCTATTGCTGTTCTGAGGCCGCAGGTGAGCGAGCTAAAACCGGAATGGGGGAGCGAAACCAGGAATGGGTGAGCTAAGACAGAAGTGGGCAGTCCCACAAACAATGTGAACAATCTGGCTTTGACGGGACTGGGAATAGCTGACTATTCTTGAACCCGGTACCCGTGACTGTGCGGGTCTCCTATGTCCACTTTTGGTGGACGGTTCCTGTTCTTTTGTAGATCGCCTCTATGGAGCGGTCGTTTGAAGAAGAACTTGGAACGCGCGGGCTCCCTCCGTCGGAGCTCCGGGTGTCATTCTCTGACGAGGCCTAGGCCCGTTATCATGGCACACCGGCCCCTGGCGGATCGCTGTGCGCGCTGGGGGATAAGGACAGTCGTGGAAGACTGAGACATGGGTTTAAGGAAATCCTTAAACCGTAGACGGAATTGAACTGGAGAACCAGTGCCTACCATTCAGCAGCTCGTCCGCAAGGGCCGCAGCACCAAGCGCGCAAAGGTGAAGACCCCCGCGCTCAAGGGCTCGCCCCAGCGTCGCGGCGTGTGCACCCGTGTGTACACCACCACCCCTAAGAAGCCGAACTCGGCTCTGCGTAAGGTCGCTCGTGTGCGCCTTTCGTCGGGCATCGAAGTCACCGCGTACATTCCCGGTGAAGGCCACAACCTGCAGGAACACTCGATCGTCCTCGTTCGTGGCGGTCGTGTGAAGGACCTCCCCGGCGTGCGTTACCGCATCGTCCGTGGCGCCCTCGACACCCAGGGTGTCCGTGGCCGCCAGCAGGCCCGTTCCCGTTACGGCGCAAAGAAGGAGAAGAAGTAATGCCTCGTAAAGGCCCCGCTCCCAAGCGCCCCCTGGTCGACGATCCGGTATACGGCTCAAAGATCGTGACCCAGCTCGTGAACCGCGTGCTTCTCGACGGTAAGAAGACCGTTGCAGAGCGCATTGTTTACGGCGCACTCGAAATGGTTCGTGAGCGCACCGAGCAGGAACCCGTTTCCGTGCTCAAGCGCGCACTGGACAACATTCGTCCGGCCCTCGAGGTTCGTTCCCGCCGTGTTGGTGGCGCGACCTACCAGGTTCCGGTTGAGGTTCGCCCCGCACGTGCGACCACCCTCGCACTGCGTTGGCTGGTGGACTTCTCGCGCCAGCGTCGTGAGAAGACCATGACCGAGCGTCTCGCCAACGAGATTCTCGACGCCTCCAATGGTCTTGGCGCCGCTGTCAAGCGTCGTGAGGACATGCACAAGATGGCTGAGTCGAACCGCGCGTTCGCTCACTACCGCTGGTGACCACCCCTCCCGCTTCGTGATGACCCCATCCGGAGCGGGCAGGATGTTTTAACACCCTCACTTCAAACGAAGGACTGATGTAGTGGCACACGAGGTGCTTACTGACCTCAAGAAGGTTCGCAACATCGGCATCATGGCTCACATCGATGCCGGCAAGACCACCGTGACCGAACGAATCCTGTTCTACACGGGCATCAACTACAAGATTGGTGAGACGCACGATGGTGCCTCCACCACCGACTGGATGGAGCAGGAAAAGGAGCGTGGTATTACCATCACCTCCGCAGCCGTCACCTCCTTCTGGAACGGAAACCAAATCAACATCATCGACACCCCCGGTCACGTTGACTTCACGGTTGAGGTTGAGCGCTCGCTGCGCGTCCTCGACGGTGCAGTTGCCGTGTTCGACGGTAAGGAAGGTGTCGAGCCCCAGTCTGAAACCGTGTGGCGCCAGGCTGACAAGTACGACGTCCCCCGCATCTGCTTCATCAACAAGATGGACAAGATGGGCGCTGACTTCTACTTCTCGGTTCAGACCATTCGCGATCGTCTTCACGCAACCCCGATTGTCATGCATCTGCCCATCGGCGCAGAGAATGACTTCGAGGGAACCATCGATCTGCTGACCATGGAATCTGTGCGTTACCCCGCCGAAGATGAGAACGGCCAGCCCACGCTTGGCGCGCTCGTTGTTCGCGGCGAGATCCCCGCAGAGCTCCAGGAGAAGGCTGAAGAGTACCGCGAGGCCCTCATCGAGGCAGCAGCGGAAGGCTCGGATGAGCTGACCGAGGCCTACCTCGAGAACGGCGAGCTGACCATTGATCAGATTAAGGAAGGCGTTCGCGCCCTGACCATTTCCGGTCGCGCATTCCCCGTCTTCTGCGGTACTGCACTTCGCAACATGGGCGTTCAGCCCGTGCTTGACGCGGTCATCGACTACCTGCCCTCGCCGCTCGATATTCCCGCCGTTCAGGGCTTCAAGCCCGGCCACGACGAAGAAGAGCGCACTGAGGTCCGCGAGGCCTCGGAGAAGGAACCCTTCGCAGCTCTTGCATTCAAGATCGCTGCCCACCCCTTCTACGGCAAGCTGACCTTCGTCCGCGTTTACTCCGGCAAGCTGGAGGCGGGTTCGCAGATCCTCAACTCGACCAAGGGCAAGAAGGAACGCATCGGCAAGATCTTCCAGATGCACTCCAACAAGGAAAACCCGGTCGAAGAGGCACATGCAGGCCACATCTACGCGGTTATTGGCCTGAAGGACACCACCACTGGCGACACGCTGTGCGCGATCGACAAGCCGGTTGTTCTTGAGTCCATGACCTTCCCGAAGCCCGTGATCTTCGTGGCCGTTGAGCCCAAGTCGAAGGCTGACCAGGAGAAGATGGGCATCGCCATCCAGAAGCTGGCAGAAGAGGACCCGACCTTCACGGTTGAGCTCGATGCCGAAACCGGCCAGACCGTTATTGGCGGTATGGGCGAGCTTCACCTCGACATCATCGTCGACCGTATGCGTCGCGAATTCAAGGTCGAGGCCAACGTTGGTAAGCCCATGGTTGCTTACCGCGAGACCATCCGTAAGAACGTCGAGAAGTTCGAGTACACGCACAAGAAGCAGACCGGTGGTTCCGGCCAGTTCGCGCGCGTCATCATCGCACTCGAGCCCATCCCGGCCGGTTCCGAAGAAGAGTACATCTTCGAGGACAAGGTCACCGGTGGACGCGTTCCTCGCGAATACATCCCCTCGGTCGACGCTGGTATCCAGGACGCCATGCAAAACGGTGTTCTCGCTGGTTACCCGATGGTCGACGTCAAGGCAACCCTGCTTGATGGTGCATACCACGAAGTTGACTCTTCGGAAATGGCCTTCAAGATCGCCGGTTCGATGGCATTCCGCGAAGCCGCAAAGAAGGCTTCCCCGGTTCTACTCGAGCCGATCATGGCCGTCGAGGTCCGTACGCCCGAAGAGTACATGGGCGACGTCATCGGCGACCTCAACTCTCGTCGTGGTGCAGTCCAGTCAATGGATGAGCAGCACGGTGTGCGCGTGGTCCGCGCACAGGTTCCGCTGTCCGAAATGTTTGGTTACATCGGCGATCTGCGTTCCAAGACGCAGGGCCGCGCGGTGTACTCCATGCAGTTCGATAGCTACGCCGAGGTCCCGCGTAACGTCGCGGATGAGATCATCGGAAAGTCTCGGGGCGAGTGAGTCCCACAGGGTTGGTCACGGCTAAGAAACCTCTTAGTTGTGACCAACCTGACAAGAATCAATAAACCTGTAGGTCTCATGCCCCATTGGGTGTTATGCTGACACCTAGCCATAGGCTGAGAATTTCTACCCGAGTCCAGGAGGACACAAGTGGCGAAGGCCAAGTTCGAGCGCACCAAGCCGCACGTCAACATCGGTACCATCGGTCACGTTGACCACGGCAAGACCACGCTGACTGCAGCAATCACCAAGGTTCTGCACGACAAGTACCCGGATCTGAACGAGTTCACCCCCTTCGATCAGGTCGACAACGCTCCCGAAGAGCGCGATCGCGGTATTACCATTAACGTCTCTCACGTTGAGTACCAGACCGAGAAGCGTCACTACGCACACGTTGACGCCCCCGGCCACGCTGACTACGTGAAGAACATGATCACCGGTGCGGCACAGATGGATGGCGCCATCCTCGTTGTCGCCGCCACCGACGGCCCCATGGCCCAGACCCGCGAGCACGTTCTGCTCGCCCGTCAGGTCGGCGTGCCCACCATCCTCGTCGCCCTGAACAAGGCCGACGTTATGCAGGACGATCCCGACATGCTCGAGCTCGTTGAGGAAGATGTCCGCGATCTTCTCACCTCGCAGGGCTTCGATGGCGAGAATGCTCCCGTCATCCAGGTCTCCGCTCTGAAGGCCCTCGAGGGTGACCCCGAGTGGACCGCGAAGATCGAAGAGCTCATGGACGCTGTGGACACCTTCGTCCCCACCCCCGAGCGTGACATGGACAAGCCCTTCCTCATGCCGATCGAAGACGTCTTCACGATCACCGGTCGTGGCACCGTCGTCACCGGTCGTGTCGAGCGTGGCAAGCTGCCGATCAACTCCGAAGTTGAGATCCTCGGTATCCGTGAGCCCCAGAAGACCACCGTCACCGGAATTGAAATGTTCCACAAGTCGATGGACGAAGCATGGGCAGGCGAGAACTGTGGTCTGCTTCTCCGTGGCACCAAGCGCGACGAGGTGGAGCGCGGCCAGGTCGTGGCCGTCCCCGGCTCCATCACGCCTCACACCGACTTCGAGGGCCAGGTCTACATCCTGAAGAAGGAAGAAGGCGGACGTCACAACCCGTTCTTCACCAACTACCGTCCTCAGTTCTACTTCCGTACCACCGACGTGACCGGCGTCATCACCCTCCCCGAGGGCACCGACATGGTCATGCCTGGCGACACCACTGAGATCACCGTTCAGCTGATCCAGCCCATCGCCATGGAGCCCGGCCTCGGCTTCGCAATCCGCGAAGGTGGCCGCACCGTTGGTTCCGGTCGTGTGACCAACATCCTGAAGTGACTTTGTTGATCGCCTAGCGATCGCTGATTCTTCAGTAGAGCAGGTCCGCTCTTTTGAGCGGGCCTGCTCTTTTTTATTGCAATTGCCGAGGCCGTGGCTGGTTTCCTTGTGTGGTCGTCGGGCGGGTGCGGGGGAGTGGGCGCGACGTGATGACGGAGGCGGCGGCCAAGCTCGCGTCTCCTCTACCTGCGCCACGGCCTCGGCAATGGGGCGAAATTGGCGTGTGGAGCAGGGAAGTGACCGATCTGACTTTGCGACACGCCCGAGTGCGGTGTAGTGTAGGAACTCGGTGCGCACAGTACCTCCACCGGAGCAATGTGTGCGCATACCTTCTATGTCAGTGGATTCACACAGGTTTCCTTGGCTTCAAGCTTGAGGAGACCTGCGTCTTTCTGCAAAAATAGGAGGGTTGCCCTACTAGAGGTAGGGCGGTTAGACAGTGCAATCACTGTTTAACCGGGCAAAATGCCCAAGATCTTTGGACAAGACGCCGGTCCGCATCGGGCGCTCTCGCGAAGAGTGACACGCCCGAGTACGGGTACCGGCGCCGAATCTGTACGAGAAGAGGTAAGACGGCATGGCGGGACAAAAGATCCGCATCCGGCTCAAGTCGTATGACCACGAGGTCATCGACAGCTCCGCGCGCAAGATCGTGGACACCGTGCAGCGAGCAGGTGCCACTGTCGTGGGCCCGGTGCCGCTGCCGACCGAAAAGAACGTGTTTGTCGTGATTCGGTCGCCCCATAAGTACAAGGACAGCCGCGAACAGTTTGAAATGCGTACGCATAAGCGGCTCATCGACATCATCGACCCGACGCCTAAGGCCGTCGATTCGCTCATGCGTCTCGATCTGCCCGCGGATGTCAACATCGAGATCAAGCTCTGAGGTAATCTGCAATGACAAAGAATAAGCAGCACGCTGCTGCGCCTGTTCAGGCGCTGCTCGGCCGCAAGCTCGGTATGACCCAGGTTTGGGACGCCGACGGCCGCCTCGTGCCCCTGACTGTCGTGCAGGTCGGCACTAACGTCGTTACTCAGCTCCGCACTGAGGAAACCGACGGATACACCGCAATCCAGCTTGGCTTTGGCGAAATCGATGCTCGCAAGGTGACCAAGCCCCTGGCTGCTCACTTCGCAAAGGCTGGGGTTGCTCCCCGTCGTCATCTCGCCGAGGTCCGCACCTCCGAGGCTGATAACTTCGAGCTCGGTCAGGAACTGGACGCTTCCATCTTTGAAGCAGGACAGCTTGTCGATGTTTCCGGTAACACCAAGGGCAAGGGATTTGCCGGTGTTATGAAGCGTCACGGTTTTGCTGGCGTGTCCGCATCTCACGGTTCTCACCGTAACCACCGTAAGCCCGGTTCGATCGGTGCTTGCGCAACCCCCGGTCGCATCTTCAAGGGTCAGCGTATGGCTGGCCACATGGGTGGTGTCCGTCGTACCGTCCAGAACCTGCACGTGCAGGCCGTCGACGTGGAAAAGGGTCTGCTCCTGATCTCGGGTGCAATCCCCGGACCTAAGAACGGCATCGTGCTGGTTCGCTCCGCTGTGAAGGGTGCGTGATCATGTCTGAAATCCGTACCATCGATGTTCTGGACCTGCAGGGCAAGAAGGCCGGTTCGGTCGATCTTCCCGCAGAGGTCTTTGACGTTGAGACCAATATTCCGCTGATGCACCAGGTCGTCGTCGCTCAGCTTGCTGCAGGCCGTCAGGGCACGCACGCAACCAAGACGCGCGGCATGGTTTCCGGTGGTGGCAAGAAGCCGTTCCGCCAGAAGGGCACCGGTAACGCTCGTCAGGGCTCGATCCGTGCACCTCACTTCACCGGCGGTGGCATCGTCCACGGTCCGCAGCCCCGCGATTACTCGCAGCGCACCCCCAAGAAGATGAAGGTGGGCGCTCTTCGCTCGGCTCTGTCAGACCGCGCACGCAATGGTCGCATCCACGTCGTGACCGCTCTGTTCGAAGGTGAGAAGCCCTCGACCAAGCAGGCACTGGCTGCGGTTCGCGCTCTTGTTGCCGATCGTCCGGCACTCGTCGTGCTCGAGCGCGGCGACGAGCTCACCGCTCTTTCGCTGCGTAACGCACGCGAAGTTCACGTGCTGTGGGCCGATCAGCTCAACACCTACGACGTCCTCGATCACGAAGATGTCATCTTCACCCAGGGCGCCCTCGAGGCATTCCTTGGCACCAAGGAGGAAACGAAGTGAGCTCGATCGAATCCGCTAAGAACCCCCGCGACATCATCCTGCGTCCGGTTGTTACCGAAAAGTCCTCCATCCTGATGGATGAGGGCAAGTACACCTTCGAAGTTGATCCTCGCTCGAACAAGACCGAGATCAAGATGGCGATCGAAGCAATCTTCGGCGTGAAGGTTGCTTCTGTGGCGACGCAGAACCGCAAGGGCAAGGTTTACCGCACTCGCAACGGAATCGGCACGCGCAAGGATGTCAAGCGCGCGATCGTGACCCTGCGTGAAGGCACCATCGACATCTTCGGCGAGCAGGCCTGAGCGTCGGAGAACTAGAGGAAAATCATGGGAATTCGCAAGTACAAGCCCACGACCCCGGGTCGTCGTGGTTCGAGCGTCTCTGACTTCGTCGAGATCACTCGTTCCGAGCCCGAAAAGTCGCTGGTGCGTCCGCTGCACAAGACTGGCGGCCGTAACAACAACGGCCGTGTGACTGCCCGCCACCGCGGCGGCGGCCACAAGCGCGCCTACCGCGTGATCGACTTCCGTCGTCACGACAAGGACGGCGTGCCCGCACGGGTTGCTCACATCGAGTACGACCCCAACCGCACCGCTCGTATCGCCCTCCTGCACTACGCAGATGGCGAGAAGCGCTACATCTTGGCACCCGCCAAGCTCAACCAGGGCGACATTGTCGAGGCTGGCCCCGCGGCCGATATCAAGCCCGGCAACAACCTGCCCCTGCGCAACATCCCCCTCGGTACTGTGGTCCACGCTGTGGAGCTCTACCCCGGCGGTGGCGCAAAGATCGCTCGTAGTGCTGGCACCTCGGTTCAGCTCGTCGCAAAGGAAGGCCGCTTCGCTCAGCTGCGTATGCCCTCCGGTGAAATTCGCAACGTCGAAATCACTTGCCGCGCAACCATTGGTGAGGTCGGCAACGCCGAGCAGTCCAACATCAACTGGGGCAAGGCCGGCCGTATGCGTTGGAAGGGCAAGCGCCCGCATGTCCGTGGTGTTGTTATGAACCCGGTTGACCACCCGCACGGTGGTGGTGAAGGCCGTACCTCTGGTGGTCGTCACCCTGTGTCGCCTTGGGGCAAGCCCGAGGGACGCACCCGTCGTCCGAACAAGGCCAGCGACCGCATGATCGTGCGTCGTCGCAAGACCGGCAAGAATCGCTGAGTAGGAGCTGGGAATGCCTCGTAGTTTGAAGAAGGGCCCCTTCGTCGACGATCACCTTATGAAGAAGGTTGACGCGGCGGTCGAATCCGGCTCGAAGAACGTTATCAAGACCTGGTCGCGTCGTTCGGTCATCACCCCGGATTTCCTGGGACTGACCATCGCCGTGCACGACGGTCGCAAGCACGTGCCCGTTTTCGTCACTGAGTCGATGGTGGGCCACAAGCTCGGAGAGTTCGCTCCCACGCGTACTTTCCGTAGCCACGACAAGGACGATCGCAAGGGACGTCGGCGCTGAGCCGGCCTTGCGTACGGAAGAAAAGGCAGGATTTCATGGAAGCCAAGGCGCAGGCGCGTTTTGTCCGCGTCACGCCCCAGAAGGCACGCCGTGTCGTGAACGAGGTTCGCGGCAAGGCTGCTTTGGAGGCAGCCGACATTCTGCGGTTTGCCCCGCAGGCCGTCGCCACCGATGTCCGCAAGGTTCTCTTGAGCGCCGTCGCTAACGCGAAGGTGAAGGCAGAAGCCGCTAAGGAGACCTTCAACGAGGCGGATCTTTTGATCCTCGAAGCCTTTGTTGATGAAGGTCCCACCATGAAGCGCTTCCGCCCCCGCGCTCAGGGCCGTGCAGGACGCATTCTTAAGCGCACGAGCCACATCACTGTTGTGGTCGGCACTAAGGAAGATCAGAAGAAGGGAGACCGGTAAATGGGCCAGAAGGTTAACCCCACCGGGTTCCGCCTGGGAATCACTACTGATCACCGGTCTCGTTGGTTCTCCGATTCGACGACTGCAGGTCAGCGTTACGCCGACTACGTTGCAGAAGACGTCGCAATTCGTAAGAACCTGACTGAGAATCTTGAGCGTGCAGGTATTGCAAAGGTCGATATTGAGCGTACGCGCGATCGCGTTCGCGTCGATCTGCACACCGCTCGCCCCGGTATCGTTATTGGTCGCCGCGGAGCAGAAGCAGATCGTCTTCGCCAGAACCTGGAGAAGCTCACCGGCAAGCAGGTTCAGCTGAACATCCTCGAGGTCAAGAACCCCGACTTGGTTGCACAGCTGGTCGCACAGGGAATCGCCGAGCAGCTCGCTGCCCGTGTGTCTTTCCGTCGTGCGATGCGTAAGGGTATTCAGTCTGCACAGCGTGCGGGAGCCAAGGGCATCCGTGTCCAGGTCTCCGGCCGTCTGGGTGGCGCTGAAATGAGCCGTAGCGAGTTCTACCGCGAAGGCCGTGTCCCGTTGCAGACCCTGCGCGCGAACATCGACTTTGGATTCCACGAGGCGCGTACCACCTTTGGTCGTATTGGCGTCAAGGTGTGGATCTACAAGGGCGATATCACCGAGCGTGAGTTTGCCCGCCAGCAGGCTGAGCAGGCCAACCGCGGCGGACGCCGTGGTGGCGAGCGCCGCAACCCGCGTCGCGGCCAGCGTGGCCAGCAGCAGCAGGAGAACACTCAGCAGCAGGAAGCTTCAACTGAGGCACCTGCCGCTACCGAGACCGGAACGGAGGCCTGAGCCCAATGCTCATTCCCCGTCGTACTAAGTGGCGTAAGCAGCACCGCCCGCACCGCACCGGTTTTGCGACCGGCGGCACGGAGCTCGCATTCGGCGATTACGGCATTCAGGCACTTGAGGGTGCCTACGTGACCAACCGTCAGATCGAAGCTGCTCGTATCGCAATGACCCGTCACGTTAAGCGTGGTGGCAAGGTGTGGATCAACATCTTCCCCGACCGCCCGCTGACCAAGAAGCCCGCCGAAACCCGTATGGGTTCCGGTAAGGGTGCCGTTGAGTGGTGGGTCGCTCCCGTTAAGCCGGGACGCATCATGTTCGAGCTGGCCGGCGTGCCCGAGGCTCTTGCCCGCGAGGCAATGCGTCGCGCCCAGCACAAGCTTCCGATGAAGACCCGTTTCGTGGTCCGCGAGGGTGGTGACAACTGATGGCCGAAAAGGGTCTGACCACCGCCGATCTCGACGCCATGGACGATGCACAACTGTCCACCGAACTCGAGAAGGCAAAGGCTGAGCTCTTCAACCTCCGCTTCGCGCAGGCAGTTGGCTCCCTTGAAGACAACGGTCGTATGAAGACTGTTCGTCGTAATATCGCCCGCATTTACACCATCGCGCGTGAACGGGAGCTTGGCTACCGCACCGCACCTGGCACTGAGGAGTGACAAACATGGCAGAAAGCACTGTGCGCAACGAGCGCAAGGTCCGTCGTGGCTACGTCACCAGTGACAAGATGGACAAGACCGTTGTCGTTGAGATTGAGGACCGTGTCAAGCACGCCCTCTACGGCAAGGTTATGCGCAAGAGCAAGAAGGTCAAGGTTCACGACGAGCACAACGAGTGCTCCGTTGGCGACCTCGTCCTGATTATGGAGACTCGTCCGCTCTCCGCCACCAAGCGGTGGCGCGTGGTCGAGATTCTCGAAAAGGCGAAGTGACCTTCGCCTAACAGACCGAAATCCGTTCGGCAAGGCTCGGCCCCGGAGGAAACTCCGGGGCAGAGAACCGGCTCGACGACAGGAGTCAGTAGAAAATGATCCAGCAGGAGTCGCGACTGAAGGTCGCCGACAACACAGGTGCTAAGGAAATCCTCACCATCCGTGTTCTCGGCGGATCTGGTCGGCGTTATGCCGGAATCGGCGACGTGATCGTCGCCACCGTCAAGGATGCTATCCCTGGCGGCAATGTTAAGAAGGGGGACGTCGTCAAGGCGGTCATCGTGCGTACGCGCAAGGAGACCCGTCGCCCCGACGGTTCCTACATCCGTTTCGATGAAAACGCGGCAGTCATTCTCAAGAATGACGGTGAACCCCGCGGTACGCGTATCTTCGGCCCCGTGGGCCGCGAGCTGCGTGAAAAGAAGTTCATGCGAATCGTTTCTCTCGCACCGGAGGTGATCTGATGGCAGCGAAGATTCGTAAGGGTGACTTGGTCGAGGTCGTTCGTGGACGTACCTCGGATGAAAAGGAACTCGCAAAGCGCAATGCTCGCCGTGCAGAGCAGGGCCTCGCGCCCCTCAAGCCCGGCGACAAGGGCAAGCAGGGTCGCGTTATCCGCGTTTTCCCCGCTGAGGAAAAGGTCCTCGTTGAGGGCATTAACCTGAAGACCCGCCATGTTCGTCAGGGACAGACTCAGGGCCAGGCCGGCGGCATCATCACCGTCGAGGCTCCGATCTCGCTGTCGAAGGTTGCTCTGGTGGATCCCGAGACGAAGCAGCGCGTTCGCGTTGGCTTCCGCGAGGACACCGTTGAGCGTGACGGCCGTACGCGCACCGTTCGCGTCCGCGTCACCCGTGGCGGTGCTCGCCGCGGTATCGAGCAGGGCAAGGAGATCTGACAATGGCNGGATTCCACGAGGCGCGTACCACCTTTGGTCGTATTGGCGTCAAGGTGTGGATCTACAAGGGCGATATCACCGAGCGTGAGTTTGCCCGCCAGCAGGCTGAGCAGGCCAACCGCGGCGGACGCCGTGGTGGCGAGCGCCGCAACCCGCGTCGCGGCCAGCGTGGCCAGCAGCAGCAGGAGAACACTCAGCAGCAGGAAGCTTCAACTGAGGCACCTGCCGCTACCGAGACCGGAACGGAGGCCTGAGCCCAATGCTCATTCCCCGTCGTACTAAGTGGCGTAAGCAGCACCGCCCGCACCGCACCGGTTTTGCGACCGGCGGCACGGAGCTCGCATTCGGCGATTACGGCATTCAGGCACTTGAGGGTGCCTACGTGACCAACCGTCAGATCGAAGCTGCTCGTATCGCAATGACCCGTCACGTTAAGCGTGGTGGCAAGGTGTGGATCAACATCTTCCCCGACCGCCCGCTGACCAAGAAGCCCGCCGAAACCCGTATGGGTTCCGGTAAGGGTGCCGTTGAGTGGTGGGTCGCTCCCGTTAAGCCGGGACGCATCATGTTCGAGCTGGCCGGCGTGCCCGAGGCTCTTGCCCGCGAGGCAATGCGTCGCGCCCAGCACAAGCTTCCGATGAAGACCCGTTTCGTGGTCCGCGAGGGTGGTGACAACTGATGGCCGAAAAGGGTCTGACCACCGCCGATCTCGACGCCATGGACGATGCACAACTGTCCACCGAACTCGAGAAGGCAAAGGCTGAGCTCTTCAACCTCCGCTTCGCGCAGGCAGTTGGCTCCCTTGAAGACAACGGTCGTATGAAGACTGTTCGTCGTAATATCGCCCGCATTTACACCATCGCGCGTGAACGGGAGCTTGGCTACCGCACCGCACCTGGCACTGAGGAGTGACAAACATGGCAGAAAGCACTGTGCGCAACGAGCGCAAGGTCCGTCGTGGCTACGTCACCAGTGACAAGATGGACAAGACCGTTGTCGTTGAGATTGAGGACCGTGTCAAGCACGCCCTCTACGGCAAGGTTATGCGCAAGAGCAAGAAGGTCAAGGTTCACGACGAGCACAACGAGTGCTCCGTTGGCGACCTCGTCCTGATTATGGAGACTCGTCCGCTCTCCGCCACCAAGCGGTGGCGCGTGGTCGAGATTCTCGAAAAGGCGAAGTGACCTTCGCCTAACAGACCGAAATCCGTTCGGCAAGGCTCGGCCCCGGAGGAAACTCCGGGGCAGAGAACCGGCTCGACGACAGGAGTCAGTAGAAAATGATCCAGCAGGAGTCGCGACTGAAGGTCGCCGACAACACAGGTGCTAAGGAAATCCTCACCATCCGTGTTCTCGGCGGATCTGGTCGGCGTTATGCCGGAATCGGCGACGTGATCGTCGCCACCGTCAAGGATGCTATCCCTGGCGGCAATGTTAAGAAGGGGGACGTCGTCAAGGCGGTCATCGTGCGTACGCGCAAGGAGACCCGTCGCCCCGACGGTTCCTACATCCGTTTCGATGAAAACGCGGCAGTCATTCTCAAGAATGACGGTGAACCCCGCGGTACGCGTATCTTCGGCCCCGTGGGCCGCGAGCTGCGTGAAAAGAAGTTCATGCGAATCGTTTCTCTCGCACCGGAGGTGATCTGATGGCAGCGAAGATTCGTAAGGGTGACTTGGTCGAGGTCGTTCGTGGACGTACCTCGGATGAAAAGGAACTCGCAAAGCGCAATGCTCGCCGTGCAGAGCAGGGCCTCGCGCCCCTCAAGCCCGGCGACAAGGGCAAGCAGGGTCGCGTTATCCGCGTTTTCCCCGCTGAGGAAAAGGTCCTCGTTGAGGGCATTAACCTGAAGACCCGCCATGTTCGTCAGGGACAGACTCAGGGCCAGGCCGGCGGCATCATCACCGTCGAGGCTCCGATCTCGCTGTCGAAGGTTGCTCTGGTGGATCCCGAGACGAAGCAGCGCGTTCGCGTTGGCTTCCGCGAGGACACCGTTGAGCGTGACGGCCGTACGCGCACCGTTCGCGTCCGCGTCACCCGTGGCGGTGCTCGCCGCGGTATCGAGCAGGGCAAGGAGATCTGACAATGGCCCCGCGTTTGAAGGAAAAGTACAACTCCGAAATTCGTGACGCTCTGCGCGAAGAGTTCAAGCACGAAAACCCCATGCAGGTTGGCGGTCTTGTCAAGATCGTTGTCAACATGGGCGTCGGCGAGGCGGCTCGTGATTCGAAGGCACTTGAGGGCGCGATCCGCGACCTCACTGCCATCACTGGCCAGAAGCCTCAGACGAGTAAGGCGAAGAAGTCGATCGCACAGTTCAAGCTGCGTGAGGGCCAGGTTATTGGCGCTTTCGTGACGCTGCGTGGCGATCGCATGTGGGAGTTCCTTGACCGTCTGCTCTCGACTGCGCTTCCGCGTATTCGTGACTTCCGCGGTCTGTCCTCGAAGCAGTTCGACGGACACGGCAACTACACCTTTGGCCTGACGGAGCAGTCCATGTTCCACGAGATCGATCAGGATTCCATCGACCGCGTTCGCGGCATGGATATCACGGTCGTCACCTCGGCCTCCACCGACGAAGAGGGCCGCGCCCTCCTGCGTCACCTCGGCTTCCCGTTTAAGGAGGACTGACCATGGCTAAGACGTCACTGAAGATCAAGGCTGCGCGTAAGCCCAAGTTCGGCGTGCGCGGCTACACCCGGTGCAACCGCTGCGGTCGTCCCCGCTCGGTGTACCGCAAGTTCGGACTGTGCCGTGTGTGCCTGCGTGAGCTCGCCCTTCGTGGCGATCTTCCGGGTGTCACCAAGAGCAGCTGGTAAAACTGACGTCGTAGGTCCCGGGTTACCGGAGAAACCGCGACGAGGAAGGGGAGAATCCCCAAATGACAATGACTGATCCGATCGCAGACATGCTGACGCGTCTGCGTAACGCGAACCATGCGCGCCACGAGTCGGTTTCAATGCCGTACTCGAAGCTCAAAGCCGCAATCGCGAAGATTCTCGTCGAGGAAGGCTACATTGCCTCTATCGACGTCGAGGATGCCAAGGTCGGCAAGACGCTCGTCATCACCCTCAAGTACGGCTCGCACCGCGAGTCCGCCATCGAGGGCCTGCAGCGCGTTTCCAAGCCCGGTCTGCGCGTCTATGCCAAGTCCACCAACCTGCCCAAGGTCCGCGGCGGCCTCGGCGTGGCAATTCTGTCCACGTCTTCCGGCCTGCTCACCGACCGCCAGGCAGCCGAGAAGGGTGTGGGTGGGGAAGTCCTCGCCTACATCTGGTGATGAGGAGGCTGAGTAATGTCGCGTATTGGTAAGAATCCGATCGATATCCCCGCCGGCGTTGACGTCACCATCAATGGTGCAGACGTTACCGTCAAGGGCCCCAAGGGAACGCTGAGCCACGTTGTGGCTGAACCGATCAACGTCGCCATCGAAGGAAGCCAGGTCGTTGTGACCCGCCCCAGCGATGACCGCGTCGCGCGTTCGCTTCACGGCCTGACTCGCACCCTGATCGCTAACATGATCGAAGGTGTGACGAAGGGCTTCTCCAAGCAGCTCGAAATCGCCGGTACCGGTTACCGCGTTGTTGCCAAGGGCAAGGACCTTGAGTTCTCCCTCGGTTTCTCGCACACGGTCCTGGTCACCGCTCCCGAGGGCATCGAGTTCACCGTTGAGTCTCAGACGAAGTTCACCGTCGCAGGCATCGACAAGCAGCTCGTCGGAGAGACCGCCGCTCGCATCCGTAAGCTCAAGAAGCCTGAACCCTACAAGGGCAAGGGTATCCACTACGTGGGCGAGACCATCCGTCGCAAGGTTGGAAAGGCTGGTAAGTGATGGCGTACACAGTCAAGGGCAAGGGCAAGTTCGTCGCTCGCAAGCGTCGTCACCTGCGCCTGCGCAAGAAGGTTCAGGGCACCCCTGCGCGTCCGCGTTTGGTTGTCACCCGTTCGAACCGCCATATGGTCGCACAGATTGTGGACGATACCATCGGTCACACTCTGGTCTCCGCTTCGACCAAGGAAGCTGCACTCGTTGCCGCTGAAGGTACGAAGAAGGACAAGGCCTACCAGGTCGGCACTCTCATCGCAGAGCGCGCAAAGGCCGCAGGCATCACCGCTGTGGTCTTCGACCGCGGTGGCAATAAGTACCACGGCCGCGTTGCGGCAGTCGCAGAAGCCGCCCGTGAGGGCGGACTTGAGCTGTGACTGAGGCTCGAGGAAAGGGAGATCAACTGATGGCTGCATCGCAGCGAAGCAGGAACGGTCAGGAAGGCGCCGAGCGCTCAGGCGACGGCGAACGCCGTGACCGTCGCTCCGGTCGCGAGAACCGCGACGCTCGTCGGGGCGAAAACAAAGATCAGTACATCGAGCGTGTTGTCACCATCAACCGCGTGTCCAAGGTTGTGAAGGGTGGACGTCGTTTCTCCTTCACCGCTCTGGTTGTCGTCGGTGACGGTGAAGGCACCGTCGGTATCGGCTACGGAAAGGCCAAGGAAGTTCCCCAGGCTATTTCCAAGGGTGTTGAGGAAGCGAAGAAGAACTTCTTCCGCGTCCCCATGATCCGCCGTACCATCACTCACGTTGTTCAGGGCCGCGACGCGGCCGGCGAAGTTCTGCTTCGTCCGGCAGCCCCCGGTACCGGCGTTATCGCCGGCGGCCCCGTCCGTGCAGTCCTCGAGGCTGCAGGCGTCCACGACGTGTTGACGAAGTCGCTCGGTTCTGACAACGCAATCAACATTGTTCATGCAACTGTTGCCGCACTGAAGCTTCTGGAACAGCCCGAAGCAGTCGCAGCTCGCCGCGGTCTTCCGCTCGAGCGCGTTGCTCCGGCCTCGATGCTCCGTGCACGCGCAGAAGGCGAAGCTGAGAAGCGCGCTGCCGCAGAGGCAAGCGAAGCTGACAAGGCTGCAGCGGGGGTGACTGAGTGATGGCAAATCTGAAGATCACACAGGTCAAGTCCTCCATCGGCGCCAAGCAGAACATGAAGGACACACTGCGCACCCTCGGGCTGCGCAAGATCGGCCAGAGCGTCGTTCGTGAGGATTCGGAAACCGTTCGCGGTGCGATCCACACGGTGCGTCACCTGGTTACTGTTGAGGAGGTCGACTGACCATGGCGGACTCCACGAAGAACACCGGTGAAGAGCAGGTGCGCGTCGTTCGACTGCACCACCTGCGTCCCGCCGCTGGTGCAAAGACCGCGAAGACCCGCGTTGGCCGCGGTGAAGGTTCAAAGGGTAAGACCGCTGGACGTGGTACCAAGGGCACCAAGGCCCGTTACCAGGTTCCCGCAGGCTTCGAGGGTGGACAGATGCCCATCCACATGCGCCTTCCCAAGCTGCGTGGTTTCAAGAACCCCTTCCGCGTTGAGTACCAGGTCGTCAACGTCGGTCGTCTGCAGGAGCTTTTCCCCGAAGGTGGAAAGGTGACTGTCGAGGATCTCGTTGCACGCAATGCGGTGCGTGACGGTTGGGCAGTTAAGGTGCTGGGCACCGGCGAGCTCACTGTTAAGCTCGAGGTTGAGGTCGACTCCTGGTCGGCTTCTGCAGAAGCAAAGATTACTGCTGCTGGCGGATCTATCAAGACCCGCTAAGTAGTGATTGCCACGGGGGTGGCTCGGTTTCCGGGCCACCCCCGTTCCGCTTTCTCACCAACACGGCCTGATCCCCACAAGCGGCATCGCACATAGGGGAGAGGGCCTTTACTCATCTCACAGTTTTCCAAGTTTGCTACCTTTAATTCACAGAATCAGTGTTATTTCAGGTAGGCTTTTGGGAGTCCTGCGATCTGTGGATCGCATTTATTCCATCTACTAGGAGGAAGCCTTGCTCAGTGCGTTCGCGCAGGCATTCCGTACCCCAGATCTTCGACGGAAGCTTCTTTTCTCGCTGTTCATTATGGCGATGTTCCGTCTTGGATCCTTCATCCCAACTCCGGGCGTTGACTCACAGGCAGTTGCGAAGTGTCTAGCTCAGCAAAACGACGCCTCGCTTTTGGACCTCGTCAACCTATTCTCCGGTGGGGCGCTCCTCCAGTTGTCTGTCTTCGCGTTGGGCATCATGCCCTACATCACCGCGTCGATTATTATCCAGCTTCTTCGCGTCGTGATCCCGCGCTTCGACGACCTCCACAAGGAAGGTCAGACAGGCCAAGCAAAGCTCACGCAGTACACGCGTTACCTCACAATCTTCTTGGGTATTCTCCAGTCGACGACGATGATCTCACTGGCCCGCTCCGGCAACCTTTTCGCCGGATGCGCAGAGAAGGTTATTCCCTCAAACTCCGTGTGGACCTTCCTCCTCATGATGATCGTGATGACGGCCGGTACCGGTGTCATCATGTGGCTGGGTGAATTGATCACCGAGCGCGGCATCGGTAACGGTATGTCCCTCTTGATCTTCACCTCAATCACCGCGCGTATGCCCGCGCAGCTTCTGACCATCGGCCAGGGCGGTAAGTGGGGAGCGGTCTTCGCGATCCTCGGCCTCATGCTTGTCGTCTCGATTGTGGTTGTCTACCTCGAGCAGGCTCAGCGCCGAATTCCGGTTCAGTACGCAAAGCGCATGATCGGCCGGCGCCAATACGGTGGAACCACCACCTATATCCCGCTCAAGATCAACATGTCCGGTGTTATCCCGGTCATCTTCGCATCATCTCTTCTTGCATTCCCCCCGATGCTTGCTCAGTTTGGCCGCCAGGACTCCAAGTGGGTCCAATGGATCAGCGCCAACTTCCATCAGGACGCGTGGCCCTACTTGACCACCTACGCCCTGCTCACGCTCTTCTTCACCTTCTTCTACACCGCGATCACTTTCGATCCCGATGAAGTAGCGGACAACATGAAGCGCTACGGTGGCTTTATTCCCGGCTATCGTGCCGGCCGTCCGACGGCTGAATATCTGCGCTACGTGATCAACCGAATCACCACCGCCGGTGCTCTCTACTTGGTCACTGTCGCATTGATCCCGTCGTTGGCGATCATCCCGCTGCATATTTCTCAAGGACAAATGCCCTTCGGCGGCACGACCCTTCTGATTATCATCGGTGTCGGCCTGCAGACGGTGAAGGAAATTAATACACAGCTTCAACAGCACCACTACGAAGGATTCTTGCGATGACCGCTATCGTTCTCCTCGGCCCTCCCGGAGCGGGCAAGGGCACACAGGCAGCACGTATCGCCGAGCGTTTGGGTATTCCCGCGATCTCGACCGGAGAGATTTTCCGCGCCAATATGTCCGAGGGCACTGAGCTGGGCAAGCGTGCCAAGGAGTACATGGAACGCGGAGAGTTCGTTCCCGACTCTGTCACGAACCCCATGGTGAAGGTTCGCCTCGCGGCGCCCGACACCGCAAATGGTTTCCTTCTTGACGGATACCCGCGCACGCTCGAGCAAGCACATGTGCTACGCGACATGCTCGCTGAGCTGGGTGTTAGCCTCGACGTCGTCCTCGAAATTCAGGTCGACGAAGACGAGGTTGTTGCTCGCATGCTCAAGCGCGCGACCGAGCAGAACCGCGCGGATGACACCGAACCCGTGATCCGCCACCGCCTCGAGATCTACCATGAACTGACCGAGCCCATGGCCACCTACTACGCAGACCAGGATCTGCTTCAGGCAATCGATGGTCGCGGAACGATTGACGAAGTCAGCGAACGCATCTTCGCAGTCTTGGACGGTCTCAATAACTAAAGCATTGCGTACATGGCGCTCGATGTGGCGTTGACGCAAAACTGGGGCGCGGTGGCAAACGACCATCGCGCCCCATAATTTTTATCTGAAGGAAACAGCATGTCTCGCATTGAATACAAAACTCGCGACCAGATGAAGTGGATGCGTGAGTCTGGACTTGTCGTCGCAGAAATTCACCGCAGCCTGCGTGAAGCAGCACGCCCTGGTATCACGACAGCTGAACTTGACGAAGTGAGCGCCGACGCGATCCGCCGCTGTGGTGCTCGTTCGAATTTCCTCAACTACTACGGTTATCCCGCCACCGTATGTATTTCCCCCAATGACGTTATCGTCCATGGCATTCCTGGAAAGTACAAGCTTGCCGCCGGTGACATCGTGAGCTTTGACTGTGGCGCATGGCTCGAGCGCTCTGGCCAGCAGTGGCACGGTGACGCTGCCTTCACCTTGGTCATTGGCGACGAATTCACGAGCGACGAGGACTTTGCCGCCACTTGGGTGCGCCGCCACCAAGGCCCCGGAGCAGGCAAGCGCTGGGGTAGCGCACTTCCTGCAGCAGGTGCGTCCTCGCCGGCCGAGGCCTCGGCAGTGGTATCGAAGCAGGGGAGCGTCGCGCGCAGGCGTGAGCTGGACCTGGTGACGCGCGAGGCTTTGTGGGCCGCGCTTGCTTCCGTCGCGCATGGAAAGCGTGTGAGCGCGATCGGCGAGGCCGTGGAACGCGTCGTTGCTGAACGCGCGGAAGACCTGGGCTGGGAAGCGGGAATCATTGAGGACTTCACGGGGCACGGCATCGGAACAAAGATGCATCAGGACCCGGAGGTTCTGAACTATCGCGTGCGCGGACTCATGCCGAAATTGCGTCCGGGAATGGTTCTTGCTGTGGAACCGATGCTGACGACCGGTGATATTGAGACCCTGACAGAAAACGATGACTGGACCGTGCGTTCGGTTGACGGTTCAGATGCCGCTCAGTGGGAGCATACCGTGGCGATCCTCGACGATGGCATCAGTATTCTCAGTGCGATCGATGGGGGAGTGGCTGGCTTAGCGCCCTTCGGCGTGACCCCGGTCAGCCTCGACTGACATTAAGCGTGAGGCGATAGACATTGTCTCCGGCTTTTCAAGAGGGCCTCAAATAGCGTAGGCTCGACCCTTGGACGTGTCTTTGGGATCAGTATGCCTGTTTTCAAAGACCATCCCGAGCGGCCTGTGGCCGCCCGATTCCGAAAAAGTAGTAGAGGATAGACGGAGGATATGGCGAAGAAGGACGGCGTCATCGAAATCGAAGGTACGGTTGTCGAAGCCTTGCCGAATGCGATGTTCCGCGTGGAATTGAGCAATGGACACATCGTGCTTGGCCACATTGCCGGCAAGATGCGTCAGCACTACATCCGCATTCTGCCCGAGGACCGTGTGGTCGTCGAGCTGAGCCCCTACGACCTCTCCCGAGGCCGCATCGTCTACCGCTACAAGTGAACAAACCGACACAAGCTACCCGCGGGTAGCGGAGGTACACACCATGAAGGTCAAGCCGAGTGTCAAGAAGATCTGTGACAAGTGCAAGGTGATTCGTCGCCACGGCAACGTCATGGTCATCTGTGACAACCCCAGGCACAAGCAGCGTCAGGGCTGATCCCTCGCTGTGAAAACGCCGGAGCAATCCGGCAGCATCATTCCACACGCGCTTGCGCGACCCTCGGTTCGGAGGCCGGGGCCGGGTGGCTCACCCGGGAGGAGTGGTGACGACCTCCGATGAACAATTTGGAGCATAAACATGGCACGTATTGCCGGCGTCGACCTCCCTCGCGAAAAGCGTATGGAGATCGCGCTCACGTACATCTATGGAGTTGGACGCACCCGCGCCAAGGAGACCCTCGAGGCCACCGGCGTGAGCCCCGATCTTCGCGTGAAGGATGCTACCGAGGAAGACCTCGTCAAGCTGCGCGAATACATCGAGAACACCTTTAAGGTGGAAGGCGATCTGCGTCGTGAGGTTCAGGCAGATATCCGTCGCAAGATTGAGATCGGATCCTACCAGGGACTTCGTCACCGTCGTGGCCTGCCGGTCCACGGTCAGCGCACCAAGACCAATGCGCGTACCCGCAAGGGCCCCAAGCGCACCGTTGCAGGTAAGAAGAAGGCTAAGTAAAGCCACTCAGTCCTGTGTGGACTGATACAACACGACTTCGAAGGAACTGAAAGTAATGGCTGCAAAGACCACTCGTTCCGGCGCTGGACGCAAGCCGCGCCGCCGGATTTCAAAGAACGTTACTCACGGACACGCGTACATCAAGTCGACGTTCAACAACACTATCGTTTCTATCACTGACCCCACCGGTGCAGTGATCTCCTGGGCCTCTTCCGGTCAGGTGGGCTTCAAGGGTTCGCGTAAGTCGACTCCCTTCGCTGCTCAGCTTGCCGCCGAGGCTGCCGCGCGTCGCGCTCAGGAGCACGGCATGAAGAAGGTCGACGTCTTCGTGAAGGGTCCCGGCTCCGGCCGTGAGACCGCGATCCGCTCGCTGCAGGCTGCTGGCCTGGAAGTTGGCTCGATCCAGGACGTGACGCCCCAGGCATTCAACGGCGCTCGTCCCCCGAAGCGTCGTCGCGTCTGAGCCTCGGAGGGTGGAAATCCGACGGAAATCCACCCCCCACGTCTGGGCGGGATCACAAAAGAATCCGTGGCCTCGTCCTTACCTTTTTCCCCGCAATGCGGGACCCCTATCCGGCGTCATATGGCGGGCGCCGGGAAGAAAGGACTAAGACGTGCTCATTGCAGAGCGACCCATCCTGACCGAAGAGAAGGTCAGCGAACTGCGCTCCCGTTTCATCCTGGAGCCCCTTGAGCCCGGTTTCGGCTACACGCTGGGTAACTCCCTGCGCCGAACCCTGCTCTCGTCGATCCCCGGCGCTGCTGTGACCTCCATCCGTATTGATGGAGTGCCTCACGAGTTCCGCACGATCGAGGGCGTGAAGGAAGACGTTGCCGAGATCATCCTGAACATCAAGCAGATCGTTCTCTCTTCCGAGAACGACGAGCCGGTTGTTATGTACCTGCGCAAGGCAGGTCCGGGAGAGGTCGTCGCAGGGGATATCACCCCTCCGGCTGGCGTTGAGATTCACAACCCCGATCTGCACCTGGCAACCCTCAATGAGAAGGGCAAGCTGGAGATCGAGCTGACTGTTGAGCGTGGCCGCGGCTACGTTTCGGCAGCTCAGAACAAGGATCCTCAGGCTGAGATTTCTCGCATCCCGATCGATTCGATCTACTCGCCCGTTGTCAAGGTGACCTACAAGGTCGAGGCAACGCGTGTTGAGCAGCGCACCGACTTCGATCGCCTGATCATCGATGTCGAAACCAAGCCGGCAATCACCCCGCGTGACGCCGTTGCCTCCGCTGGCAAGACCTTGGTTGAGCTCTTTGGTTTGATGCGCGAACTGAACGAGGAAGCCGAAGGCATTGAAGTTGGTCCCTCGACCACCGATGCCACTCTCGCTGCCGACCTCGCGCTGCCCATTGAGAACCTCGGCCTGCAGTCGCGTTCCTACAACGCCCTGCGTCGCCGCGGAATCCTCACTGTTGGCGAGCTCGTGGCTCACTCCGAGGCGGATCTGCTTGACATTCGCAACTTCGGAACGAAGTCGATTGAAGAAATCAAGGAAGCTCTTGCAACCCTTGGTATGACCCTGAAGGATTCCGTCCTGCCCTCCGGTGAGGCCAGCGAATCCGGGTCCATCCACTTCAGCGACGACCAGTCCATCTGACATGCTGCGTCCGGTGGACGCATAAATTCCTAGGAGACAAAATGCCCACCCCCAAGAAGGGTGCTCGTCTGGGCGGAAGCCCGGCACACCAGAAGCTGATCCTCAAGAACCTCGCGACTCAGCTCATTGAACACCGCTCTCTGACCACGACCGAGGCCAAGGCTAAGGCCCTGCGCCCCTTCGTTGAGAAGCTCGTGACCAAGGCAAAGCGCGGCGACATCCACGCTCGCCGTACCGTTGCACGCGTCATCACCGACCGCGATGCCCTCTACACCCTGTTCGACGTCATTGCTCCTGCTCTTGACCCCGAGCGTAAGGGCGGCTACACCCGCCTGACCCGCCTGGGCAACCGCAAGGGCGACAACGCCCCCATGATGCAGATCGAGTTCTGCATGGAGGCCGTCGAGAAGAAGGCAGTCGTGAAGTCTGCTGAGAAGGCCGCCGAAAAGGCCGCTGCTGCTGAAGTTGTAGCAGAAGCTGAGGAAGCCGCAGAAGCAGCTGCAGAGCGCGCCGAAGAGGCTCGTGAAGAAGGCGACCTCGCCAAGGCTAACGAGGCTGAAGAAATCGCAGCCGAGGCCGGCGAAGAAGCTGACGCCGCCGAGCAGGTCGAAGAAGAGAAGTGACCACGCTCGCGTAGGCGACTTTTCAGGGCCGGGCACCACACGTGTGGTGCCCGGCCCTTGTGCTACACCCAATGTGACCTCTATTTTTCTTTCCTCTTCAGGATGAAAGCCGGTGGTGGCTGTAGCCTGTAGCTATGACTCGCGAGATGACACTGGCAGTGGATTGCGGCGGCGGCGGAATTAAAGCCTCTGTACTCGATGGACAGGGAACAATGGTTGCTCCGCCAAAACGTACTCCGACTCCCTATCCTCTTCCTCCGCAGCTCTTGGTCGATACTGTCGTCGAATTGGCCTCGCAGCTTCCGGCTGCCGATCGAGTCACCCTTGGAATGCCGGGAATGATTCGCCACGGCATTGTCATTGCCACTCCGCACTACATCACCAAAGATGGTCCCCGTTCTCGCGTTGTCCCTGAACTTGTCACCTTGTGGGATCACTTTGATATGGCAGGTGCGTTGGAGAAGGCGTTGAGCCTGCCCACTAAAGTCCTCAATGATGCAGAAGTCGCGGGTGCGGGTGTTGTGACCGGCCGAGGCCTCGAAATGATTATCACTTTGGGCACGGGGCTTGGAAACGCCGTTTTTGACGGCGGGCGCCTTGCCCCACACGTTGAAGTCTCCCAGGGGCCGATTCGCTGGGGACTCACCTACGACGACTACATCGGCGAGCATGAACGCTTGCGCTTGGGTGATATGCACTGGTCACGTCGCGTCCGCCGCGTCGTTGAGGGCCTGCGCCCCATGTACATGTGGGATCGCCTCTATTTGGGTGGGGGAAACTCTAAGCGCATTGTTCCTTCGCAACGTGAAAAGCTTGGGGATGATGTCATCATCGTCCCCAACGACGCGGGAATTATTGGGGGAGTGCGCTCGTGGGAGCTTTAGAATCTGCCTCGCTGAGGATCCGTCTTGACCTTGCCTATGATGGGACTTTCTTTCACGGCTGGGCCTCTCAAGATGGCCTACGCACTGTTCAAGGAGTTCTCACCCTTGCCCTTGAGACGATTCTTCGCCACTCCATTACGCTCACCGTCGCAGGGCGGACCGACGCGGGAGTCCACGCGCGTCACCAGGTTGCTCACTTCGACTGCTCCGCTGAAGCCTTCCACGGCCTCGTGAGGGAGAAGAACCAACCTAGCGACGAAGGGGAACTGAGCGCAGTGTGCGCCGAGGCTCTCCAGCGGCGAGTGAACTCCCTCTTGGGGCGCGCCTATGTTGATTTCGCAATCGGCAGTGGACTGAAGGTCCCTCGAGGAACCAGCGATGTGCGCATTGATCGCGTGAGTGTCGTCAGTTCTGACTTCGATGCGCGCTTCGCTGCCCTTGAGCGCGCCTACACTTATCGCCTCGCCCCCGAGGGACAGCTTCCCTTGGCTCGGCGCTGGGACGTGTGCGAGGTCCCCCACGCTCTCGATATCGAGGCGATGAACCGCGCGGCGCAACCACTGCTGGGTGAGCACGACTTCCTTGCGTATTGCCGCCCGCGTGAGGGGGCGACGACGATTCGCGAACTGCGTGAGTTGCGTATTATTCCCGAGGCCGGGGGGAGTGGCGTCCTTGAGTGCCACGTGCGTGCGGATGCCTTCTGCCACTCTATGGTTCGATCCCTTGTCGGTGCCCTTATTGAAGTCGGTAGGGGAGCGCGCGAGGAGACGTGGCCCGTGCAGCTGCTCGAGAAGGCCTCGCGCCGAGACGCGGCGCCTATTGCCCCCGCCCACGGGCTGACTTTGGAATCCGTTAGCTACCCCGACGAGGCCGAGTGGAGTGCGCAGGTTCGCCGCACTCGCAGGGTTCGCGGCTTTGCCTTCGATGGAAGCGTTGAAGAGTGGGCGATGGGTGGCAATTGCTGCGCTGGTTGATTCAGAAACGATATGAGGAATAAGCCACACTCTGGTCTGCGCTTTGACCCCGCTGCCTTTTGGCGCATAAACTAACAGGTGCTGTGTGTCAGCTGGACCTCTGGTGCCTTCCCACTCGCCGGAGAAGAAATTCGGCTGATGCCTCGCGGAACCGTTTCATAGCGGGCCGGTGCGTCGAACACTCGATGCTAGGCCCCATGACAGAAAGAATTGAAGGTTACGCCCGTGCGCACCTATTCACCTAAGCCGGCGGATGCCGACAAGCAGTGGTACGTCATCGACGCCACTGACGTCGTCCTCGGTCGCCTGGCGGCTCAAGTTGCCGCTATCCTTCGTGGGAAGCACAAGCCGACGTTTGCCCCTCACCTCGATATGGGCGATTACGTCATCATCATTAATGCGGACAAGGTTGCCCTCACCGGTAAGAAGCTTGACCAGAAGATGGCCTACCGCCACTCCGGTCGCCCCGGTGGTCTGAGCGCAACACGCTATCGCGATCTCATGGCTGAGCGTCCTGAACGCGCAGTCGAGAAGGCAGTCCGCGGCATGCTTCCTCACACCAGCCTCGGCCGCGCGCAGTTCAAGAAGCTGCACGTTTACGCTGGAGCTGAGCACCCGCACATCGGCCAGCAGCCGATTCCCTACGAAATCACCCAGGTCGCCCAGTGAGCGCGTCGCGCTTCTGAGCCCAACGAACTGCACTGAGGAGAACTGTGGCTGAGACCACCGAGATTCTTGAGCTGGATGAGGAAGTTGTCCCCAGCTCCTACACCACAGAGACTGAGTCAGCGCCTGCTGGTGCTGGTCAGTCCATCACCGCGCCCGGCGCGGGCCTTGGCCGCCGTAAGGAAGCCGTTGCCCGTGTTCGCCTGGTTCCCGGCAACGGCCAGTGGACCATTAACGGACGCACTCTTGAAGATTACTTCCCGAACAAGCTGCACCAGCAGCTCGTGAAGTCCCCCTTCACCCTGCTTGATATCGACGGTCGCTTCGACGTGATCGCTCGTATCAATGGCGGCGGCATCTCCGGCCAGGCCGGTGCGCTGCGCCTGGGCATTTCGCGTGCACTGAACGAGATCGATCGTGACGCGAACCGTCCCGCACTGAAGAAGGCTGGCTTCCTGACCCGCGATGCCCGCGCTGTTGAGCGTAAGAAGGCAGGCCTCAAGAAGGCACGCAAGGCTTCGCAGTTCTCGAAGCGCTGATCTTCGCCTTTACTTCAAGGTGTGGCCCCAATCGGAAGATTGGGGCCACACTTTTTGTATTCGGAATGCCTAGTTCTCTGCTTGCTTTCCTGCAATGTTGGTTGCAGGTCAATCGATTGAGTGAAGAGTGAGCAGCTAGAATAGCGGTGGATTAATTTTCGAGCGGGAGGTACCCCGATGGCCAGGTTGTTCGGAACAGATGGCGTGCGTGGACTTGCAAATGTTGACTTGACTGCGCCCCTTGCCTTGGAACTGGGTGAAGCGGCAGCGCGCCTGACGATTCAGGGACGCCCGGCCTCGGGACATAAGCCAAAGGCGATCATTGGTCGCGATACGCGAATCTCCGGCGAGTTCCTGGACCACGCGCTGGCAGCAGGTTTGGCTAGCGCGGGAATGGACGTTGTTCGCGTTGGCGTCGTGACCACTCCCACCGTTGCACATCTGACGGCCTCGTCCTCAGTCGACTTGGGCGTCATGATTTCCGCCTCGCACAACCCCATGCCCGACAATGGCATTAAGTTCTTTGCTCACGGCGGCTACAAGCTTCCCGACCAAGTTGAAGACCAGATTCAAGAGCTTCTCAACACTTCGTGGGATCGTCCGACCGGCGCTGCTGTCGGTGAGGTCGAATATGACGATGACTGGGCGGAAAAGTCCTACATCGAGCACCTGATGACGTCCTTGGGCACCGACCTTCATGGCCTCCGAATTGCGGTTGACTGCGCAAATGGCGGTGCCTCTTTCCTTGCTCCCGAGGCTTTCCGGCAGGCGGGTGCAGATGCCGTTGTTATTAACGCGGCTCCCGATGGTCGCAACATTAACGACAAGGCCGGTTCAACCCACCCCGAGCAGCTTCAGGCCCTGACCGTTGCTTCCGAAGCTGACTTCGGTGTTGCCTACGATGGCGATGCCGACCGCTGCCTGGCTGTGGACCGCGATGGCAACATTGTTGACGGCGACAAGATTATGGGCGCACTGGCTGTGCACATGCGTGATGAGGGCCAGCTTGCAAAGGACACCTTGGTTGTCACTGTCATGTCGAATCTTGGTTTGATTCTTGCCATGCAAGAGGCAGGGATCAAGACGGTCCAGACCGGAGTTGGTGACCGTTATGTCCTAGAAGCCATGCTCGAAGGTGGCTACTCGCTGGGCGGAGAGCAGTCCGGACACATCATTGCGAAGAAGTACGCAACTACCGGCGACGGCATCCTCTCCTCGCTGCTGTTGGCACGCATGGTGAAGGAATCTGGCCGAGATCTGGCCGACCTGACCAGCTTCATCAAGCGCCTTCCTCAGACGCTCATCAACGTTGGGGGAGTGGATCGTTCGCGCGCGAATAGCGACCCGGTCGTGGCCGAGGCCGTTGCTGCCGCCGAGGCTGTGCTGGGCAATACCGGACGCGTCTTGCTCCGCCCCTCCGGTACCGAGCCTTTGGTTCGCGTCATGGTCGAGGCAGCGACACAGGCGCAAGCTGATGGTGTCGCTTCGCGCTTGGCTGATGTCGTGAAGGAAAACTTGGCGCTGTGAGCCTCTGAGAGACGTACGCGTGTAGGGCGGGCACCCACCGGTGCCCGCCCTACACGTTATATGTCCTCGGCTTGCGAGGCCGCCTGCCGTCCTCCTTGTGTGGAGAGAGCGGCAGGCGGCCTCGTGTCAGCGTGGGATGAACCGTCAGATCTTCGCGGCCTCGATCCACTCAAGCGGGATGCGGGTGAAGTACAGCCCCTGCATCCCGCGCTCCCATAGCAGGCCGAGGGTTCCGTCGGGCAGGATCGTCATGCACTGGTAGACGTAGTGCGCCGGGTTGAAGGTGCGCGATGCGATCCACGTACGGCCTCCGTCCTCCGACATCTACCGGGCCTGCGGGCATGCGAAATCGGCGCTCGGTGCTGTGTCGGCACCGAGCGGGCGCGTGCAGAGGTGAACTGCCTATGGGTGTTTAACGGGCGGGGTCGATGCTCAGCTGCTCGGTGAGGAACGAATGCTCGCCCGCATCGTCGCGCCAGTAGACCAGCGTCGCGCGCGATTCCTGCTGCTCGCACAGGCTCTGCGAGAGGTCCTTGAAGGCCTCCAGCTTCGACCCGTGTTCATCGATGAGGGCCTTTTCGTTTTCGAGGATCTTCTCTCGGCGCTCTTTCAAAGCAAAGAAATCGTGAGTCGGGCCCGAGATGCGTTCCTTGCCCCATTCGCCCCACGACTTCTTGTGATCGGACTCCTCAAGGGAAGCGATCCTGTCTTTGACTCTTTCCGACAGGTTTTTGAGCTCGCTCCATCTGTCGTTGGTGCGAGTGATGCAGTCCGTCAGCTGCTGCGTGCGTTTGGTGACCAGTGCTGGGCTTTCCTGCAGGGCGAGCGCCACGTACAGGGCGTGCACCTGGACCTCGGTAATGTATGCCAGCCCAGCTGCGTTGATGTCGCGGATGACATCCTCGATGGGTGTCCCGGTATCGAGAGCGCGATTTTCCGCGGATAGGAGGAGCAACTCTTGGCGTCGAGCGACGGCCTCGAGGGCTTGTTCGGCCACCGCGAAACGGGCGGTCATGGACGGGGTAAAGTGCCCGAGCTCGCCGTATTCCTCGGTGATGTCGCCCAAGGTTTTCGAAGCGGCGATGAGTCCGGCGATCTGGGTGATGTCCGCGCGCACGAGGAGGTTGGTGAGAGTGTTTGCGAGGGTGTCCAGCTTGGCGTTGACTGCCTGAAACTGGCGCATGGTCACGGCTGTGTTAACGACCCCCATCAGTGCGAGTGGGACGACGACGGGCATTGAGGCGGCGACGGGAATGAAGGGTGCCTGGGCGACGATGCCGCCTGCTCCCATGACGGCGGAACCGACGCCGGAGCCGAGCTGCATGAGCGTTGCGGGGTTGGCTGTGGCCATGAAGAGGGTCGGGGCGATTGCTGCGGATGCTGCAGTGGAGGCGACAGCGGTCGCCGTCGATGCTGTTAAGCCGAGGATCTGCGGAGAGACAGCCCGGGCGTCGGGAGTGTACTTGCCAGTCGTGGCGAGGCTGTTCGTCAGGCTCGCGATGAGGGCATCACGCGTGCGCCCGGTGACGGCGATGAGCCCTTGGGTCGGCTGGCTGTCACGCGTCGCGACGGTGAACTGGACGTCGTGTGGGGTGGTCGTTAGCTCGTTGTCGCTCATGGCACTCTCCTGCGCAGGTTGGAATGCCCCCATCATAGTTTCCCTGTCAGTATTTGTGGTGTTTCCGGTGGGACCGTGTCAGCAATGGGTACGTGTGTCTGGGCGGGTGGGGGGAATAAGCTCGCGACTGCCGGCGCGGTGAGGGAGTGCGTCTCCTATGCGCGCCTGGCAACCGATGAGCGCCACACCGGGCGCGTCGGGATCGTCGCGATTGGGGTGCCGTCCGGGGCCTCCTCGTCGATGGATGCCTGCGGGTGAATGTCGGTCATGGGGGAGCGCCCCTCGATCACGTTGATGATCGAGGAGACGGCAGCCTCGGTCATGTCCTTGAGGGGCCACTCGACCGTCGTGAGGCCGAGTGCGGAGGCGCTGCGGTGGTCCTGATTGCCGAAGCCGAGGATCGACAGGTCGCCGGGTACGGACAGATCCAGGTCTGCGGCAGCCTGGAAGACGCCGGGGGTCTGCGAGTCGTCGGCCAGGGCGATCAGAGAGATTGAGGGGTCCTCGTCGAGGAGGCGCAGCGCGGCCTGGTAGGCCGTGGTGGGTTCCCAGTCGGGCAGTGAGTAGAGGGTGAACTTCGTGCCGAACGCGCTCGCGATCGGGTTCTGGCGCGCGTGATTCGTGTTCGGGCCAGCCAGGAAGACGGCATGCCCCTGACCCGTGCCGGTTGCCGGATCTACGAGCGCGCAGTCAGAGAGAACGTCGCGCACGCCGGCACCCTCGTCGATGCGAATGAGGGAGGACTCTGATCCGGTCGGGTTGGCCTCGATCATCGACATGGCGACGACGGGGATGCCGAGGTTGGCGAGCAGGCGCGAGGTGAAGGCCTCGGCCGACGTGGTCTCGCGGATGATGCCGGCCAGTTGTGTGTCGCCCAGGACCCCGCGGATGACCTCGGCGTCCGAGGCTCCGTCGCCCGACTGGAACAGGGGGAGGAGTAGGTAGCCGTGGCGCTGAATGTCGATCATTGCGGTCGTGAGGACCGTGTGGACGACGGGCACGAAGGGATCGTCCGGCAGCTCGGCCATAAGGAGGGCGATGAGGTGGGACTTGCCGCGGCGCAGCGACCGGGCGGCTGCGTTGGGGATGTAGTTGAGTTCGCGTGCAGCATCTTGAACACGCTGGATCGTCGCTGGTGCAATCTTGACTTCTGGCCCGCGACCATTGAGCACGAGCGATACGGTTGAGGGAGCGACGCCCGCTGCACGAGCGACGTCTGCCCGAGTGGCTCGATCCATTTCATCTCCCTTGGTGCTGGGCCCATCGAATCTGTGTGAATATAACAACTATAACGTGTTAGTCTAGGTGTGCTACAAGGCGTCGATGTTGACTTACCTGAAAGGCTCATGATGAAGACTACGCCCTCATATGCACCGGGAAGAGGAAAACTCGTGTTACCGCGTGCATATTTCGCTGATGACCCGGGTGAGTTGAGTCTGGATGGAACGTGGTTTTTCGACTATCACCGCAGCGATCCAAACCCCGATATCAATCCCGAAGTGGCCTTTGAGCAACCTCTTGTCCCTGAGAAAGAGACTATTGACGTGCCCAGCCATTGGGTGTTGAGGGGAGAAGGTCGTTGGGGTGCCCCCGCCTATACCAATGTTGATTTTCCATTCCCCGTGGATCCGCCCTTTCCTCCGGAAGATAATCCTGTCGGCGACTATTCGCGGCATTTCATCTGTCCAGAGTCGTGGCTTTCCTCGGGAGGCCAGATCCGCCTGCGCTTCGAGGGCGTTGAATCCCAGATCATTGTCTGGGTGAATGGCCAATGGATCGGAATGGCCCGCGGCTCACGTCTTGCGCATGAATTCGACATCACCGAGGTACTTGTCCCCGGTGAAAATACAGTTACTCTTCGCGTCCATCAGTTCAGTGCTGGCTCCTACCTTGAGGATCAGGATCAGTGGTGGCTTCCAGGCGTGTTTCGTTCAGTTTCGCTCCGCTATCTCCCCGCTTTTTCAATCGAAGATCTGTGGATCAACACCGATTACGAGGCTGGGCAAGGATTTGCAACCCTTGAGCTAAGAGTGCGGGGAGCGCAAAGTGAAACTCTTGAAGCGAATCTGGACATCGAAGGCCTCGGGGCATCAACGCTGACGCTCGCGCGAGGGGAGGATGGTCGCTACCGGAGCGAAAACATCGGCCTCGGAACTGTCCAGCCGTGGAGCCCGCAATCCCCGAAACTTTACGCCGCGCGCGTGCAAGCGGTGGGGGAGGGAGGCCGCCTGACGGAAGAGCGCCACCTGCGCCTCGGCTTCCGAAGGGTCGAAATCGTTGATGGTGTTCTGCACGCCAATGGGCATCCCCTGACGCTTAATGGTGTCAATCGCCATGAAATTCGCGCCGACGAAGGGCGAGTATTCAGCGAAGAATTCGCGCGAACCGATCTTGAACTGATGAAATCGATGGGAATCAACGCGATCCGAAGCTCTCATTATCCGCCTCACCCGCACCTTCTTGATCTGGCCGATGAAATTGGACTGTGGGTCATGCTCGAGGGAGATATCGAAACCCACGGTTTCGAGGGGGACCGTACCTGGATCGATAACCCCTCCGATGATCCGCGGTGGGAAGCCTCCTACCTTGACCGCACCGAACGCGCCTTTGAGCGCGACAAGAATCATGCCAGCATTTTCTGCTGGAGCCTGGGGAACGAATCTGGAACGGGACGTAACTTGGCAGGGGGCGCGCGTTGGCTCCACGCACGCACCCACGGACGCGGGATCGTCCATTACGAAGGCGACCACGCCATGGAGTACGTCGATATCTACTCGCGGATGTATCCGACGCTTGAAGAAGTTGCTGCGGTGCTTGAAGACACGGATCTACATGCCCCTGTTGCTGTCCCAAGCCATGCAAGTGCGACTGTGGATGACGCTGCGAAAGAACGTATTCGCAGTGCTCCCTACATCATGTGCGAGTACCTTCATGCGATGGGAACCGGCCCCGGTGGAGCTGCCGCTTATGCCGAGCAAATGAGCCATCCTCGTCACGCTGGAGGCTTTGTGTGGGAGTGGCGTGACCATGCGCTGTGGCGCACCCTTCCTGATGGGCGTCGTGCTCTTGCCTACGGCGGCGATTTCGGAGAGGACGTGCACGACGGAAATTTCGTCTGCGATGGCTTGGTTGATGCGCTTTCACGTCCCTATGCGGGGACCTGGGCATGGATTCGCGCGCTCGCACCTGATGCGCCGATCCTTCGTGAGCGCTCGCAGAAATCGGGTGGCGAGGCCGAGGAGCGCTTGCGTGCTTTGGCTTCGTCGGCCTCTTCCCTGCTTTCCTCTGACGAGGTCGAGTGCGGCGCCGTGTTTGATGCTCGTGGGCGCATGGAGTCCGTGGGCGGGCTTCCGATCATGGCAGAGATCAGCGTTTACCGTGCGCCAACGGACAATGATCGCGGTCGCGGTCCCGTCGACTATTGGGGGATTTCCTCTGATGCTCTGGGTCCACTGGGAACAGGGACCGGGCAATGGGGAGTCTCCCACGCTCAACGATGGGAAATGGCACGTTTGCATCTCCTGCGCCGAACATGGCATGGAGGCGCCCGTGAGAGCGGAACGCGGGTGCTAATTGAACGCTGGGCGCCGCCAGCCGCGCAGTTTGGGCTTGAGGCTCGTTGGAGTTTTACTCCCGTAGACGGAAAAGCCGCAGGCGCATCTGCGGGTGCTGCGCTGCCGGGAAGTTGCCTCGTCGTCAAGGTCGAAATGACTCCCTATGGGCACTGGCCAGAGCGCATCCCTCGCACGGGGGTTCGTCTGTGCATCCCGGGAACGGGGTGGACGGCCTCGTGGGTGGGGGAGACAGATATTGCTTATACGGATATGCCCGGCGCTCATCCAGATGGGTTTGGGTGCGCTGAGCTTGAAGATCTATGGGATGTGGGCGTCAAGCCTCAAGAAGGTGGGCACCGACCGGGACTGAAGGTCCTCGAGCTGCGAGGGGAAGGTCGTGCGCTCACGATCGTTCCTCGAAGTGAGGTGGGGTGGAGTGCCTCGCCGTGGAATGAGCGAGAGCTTGCCCTGGCGGGTCACTGGGAAGATTTGCCGGATTCGAATCGGACTTTTGTTTGGCTTGATGCCATTCAAGATGGTATCGGGACTCGCTCGTGTGGCCCTGATGCGCGCCCCGAATTTGGTGCACGGATGAATCCGCTGACCATCGAATTCATCGTTTGTGTAACGGATCTATAACAATTGTCCGCTACGCAACGTAAAGCTAGGTTCTCAACGGTAGCCTAGGCTTATCAACTAACACGAGATAGTTAGTGATTCGGTATTCATATCGATCTACGACACGAACCAATGGAGGTTTCGCATGTTGAAGAAAAAGATGGCCGCTGGCGTCGTCGCACTGGCCATGGTGAGCACTCTAGGATTGAGCGCCTGCTCGAACGGCAGCAGCGACTCTTCCTCAAGTTCTGCAAGCGGTGGATCCGCATCAGGTTCAATCCCCAAGCCCGATGTTTCCTGTGATATTCCCGCAACGAATCTCGATGATTCGAAGATCGACACCTCAAAGGTCGAAGGCGAAATCACCTTCCAGACCCAGGGCCTCAAGACCGACTTCGGCGACTTCTTCACCAAGAAGATCAAGGAATTTGAGGACGCTAACCCCGGTGTCAAAATCAAGTGGACTGATCAGGCAGGCGGCGCCGAATTCGACCAGACCATCACTGCTCAGGCAACCAACTGCCAGATGGCAGACGTTGTGAACGTTCCTTCCTCCACCATCCTGGCCCTGTCAAAGTCCAACCTCCTCATGGATTTTGACGTGAAGGCTCCCGGTATTGGTGACAAGTTCGTCAAGACCATTTGGGACTCGACCGAGCTGGGTGCAAACAAGCACCACACCGCACTCCCGTGGTACTTCGGCCCCTACATCACCACCTACAACAAGGAAGTTTTCAAGCGCGCAGGCTTGGATGAAAACACCTCTCCCAAGACCATGGAAGAGATGTTTGACTACGCCGCAAAGGTCGGCGCTGACGGTAAGGGTGACTACGGTATCTACGGCTCCCCGCAGTGGTACATGACCGCCCAGCTGCACGGAATGGGTGTCAGCCTGATGAACGCTGACAAGACCGAGTTCAACTTTGCTGACAATGAGCAGGCCATCAAGTACGTGACCCGCCTCGCTGAGCTCTACAAGAGCGGTGCAATCCCGAAGGACTCGCTGACCGGCGAACCTGATCCGGGCAAGGCATACGCGGATGGAAACCTGGCATTCGGTACCCCGAACGCCTCCTTCCTCAAGTCCGTCAAGGCAAACAACGCGACCGTCTACAACAACACCGGTGTCGGCCCCTTCCCGACCAACCCCGGAATCAAGCCGGTCTTCGAAGGCCAGTACATCGGCGTGTCCGTCTCGACCAAGAACGCTCCTCTGGCAATGAAGTTCGCCGAGTGGATCACCAACGCTGAGAACGAATACGCATGGACCCACGACGGTGGTGCGATCATCTTCCCGGCAGCAACAAGCGCTCTTGACAAGCTCGTTGCCAACCCGCCGGAGATCGCTAACGACCCGGTCTTCAAGGCTGCCTACGAAGAAGCTGCAAAGGCTGCAAAGGACGCCGAGGCCTACACCGACGTCTTCTACACCACCGGGGCTGTTCAGGACAGCCTGGTTGAGAATGTGAATAAGGCAATCCGCGGAGAGGTTGACCCGAAGACCGCTCTGAAGACTGCACAAGATCAGATGAACAAGAAGCTCAAGGCTCTGGGCGAATGATCTACCCCTTGCCGGGGCGAAACACTACGGTTTCGCCCCGGCAAACCCCTTGAGCAGCACCGAAGGACCTGACAATGTCGTCGCGTACAGGACGTGCCCCAAGCCGATCTCTTAATGGGGCCGCGCGTTTCCGCCCGGGATGGATGCCGTGGATCTGGATTACACTCCCGGTCTTGGCAATTATTACTTTCTACATCTATCCCTTCATCACAACGGTTTTCGTCTCTTTTACAAAAACAAAACCGCTGCGAAAAATTGGTCCCTTCATCGGGGTCGAAAACTATACCTACGTGCTGAACGATCCGGAATTCTGGGGATCTCTTCGTAACTCGCTGATCTACGCGGTCTGCGTTGTCCCTCTGATGGTGCTTCTCCCTCTTCTCCTTGCCCTCCTAGTCAAGTCTTATGTTCCGGGCATCGGATTTTTCCGCGCGCTTTACTACCTGCCTGCGGTTTCCTCGCTCGTCGTGATTTCCTTGGCCTGGCGCTACCTGCTTAATGAAAGAGGACCAGTAAACAACCTCTTGACTTCGTGGGGAATGGATACGGTCCCATTCCTCTCGAACCAATGGCTCATCCTCTTTTGCGCAATGCTCATTACCTTGTGGCAGGGCTTGCCCTACTACATGATTCTCTACTTGTCCGCTCTTGCGAACGTCGATAAATCCCTCTACGAAGCCGCCGAGCTTGACGGTGCGGGCAGTGTCCGTCGTTTCTTCACGGTCACTGTTCCGGGCGTCAAAGTCATGATGTTCTTGGTCGCGACACTCACAACCATTGGATGCCTCAAGATCTTTACCGAGGTCTACCTCCTTGGTGGAAGTGCCTCTCCGACAAAGACCTTGACCATGTACATCCGAGACTGGACCGATCCGACATACGGGTCTTTAGGTAAGGGCGATGCGGCCTCGGTCTGCCTCTTCCTCATCACTTTCGGATTCATCATTGCCTCCCAGAAGCTCCAGAGGAAGGCTGAAGATCAATGAGCACCGCAGTTTCCTCCACCAGCCCCGCCGAGGCCTCGTCAAAGTTCGCGAGCTGGCGCAAAGCTCGCAAGCTTGAGCATCAATCGCGCAATGTCGCATCGCGTCAGCTCAAAGGCTCTCGCCTTGTCCTGCGTTACATCACGCTGGTCGTCGTCGCGATCCTCATGGTGGGACCGCTTCTACTTCCTCTCCTCGCGGCATTCAAAGCTCCGGGGGAGTCGGTTTTCGGCCAAGGTGCCACGATCTTCCCGCAGACCTGGTCTCTTGCAGCCTTCACGACACTGTTTAAGCAAACCGCGATCCTGCGTGCGATTGGGAACTCGGTCATCGTTGCAACGCTGACGGTCATTTCAAATATCATCTTGTCCTGCTTGGGTGGATACATGCTCTCGCGGCGGGGATGGACCGGTCGCAACATCATGTACTTCGTCGTCCTCTCGGCGATGATCTTCCCCTTCGAATCGATCATGCTGTCCTTGTACTCGATGATGGTGTCCATCGGCACGTACAAGACACTGACCAGCGTGTGGATGGTCGCCATGATTGGCCCCTTCCAGATCCTTATGATGCGCGCAGCTTTCCTTGGGATCCCCGAAGAAATTGAAGATGCCGCACTGATTGACGGGGCGGGCGAATGGGCGCGTTTTTGGAGAATCTTCCTTCCTCAGGTTCGCGGAACTCTCACGGTCGTTGGACTGACCTCCTTCATCGGCGCCTGGTCTGATTTCCTCTTCCCGCTCCTCATGCTGGTCGACAACGACAAGCACACCTTGATGTTGGAACTGACAGCCATTCAAAATTCCGCTCAGGGAACGACTTATCAATTGGTCTTGGCAGGAGCGGTCGTTGCACTGGTTCCTGTTGTCGTAGTCTTCGCCTTCTCGCAGAAGTACTTCTTCCGTGGAATCGAAGACGGCGGATTGAAGTTCTAGACCGATAGAGGCACACACCAATGAGCGACGAACTGAGCGAAGATTTTGCTCCCGATGCACTAGAAGCTGCGGGTGCGCTGCGTCAATACCCCGATCCCGGGTACATCTGGCCAACGAACCCGCGCACCGTCGCAGCGCTTGAGCAGTGGAGGGACCACAAGGTCGGTGTCATCATCCACTGGGGGATCTTCTCTCACATTGGCCAAGATGGCTCCTGGTCCCTGCATCGCCAGCGTTTGGGCGGCTTTACTGACCCACCCGAGGAGTGGAAGGGGACCGACGAGGAGTACCACTCGTGGTACTGCGACCAAGCTCGCTCCTTTACGGGGGAGGACTTTAACGCCAAGGAATGGGCCGCCGCGTGCGCCGATGCCGGAATGCGCTACGTCGTCTTTACGACTAAGCATCATGACGGCTACGCCATGTACGACACGGACTTCTCGAACTTTAAGTCGACCAGTGAAGAATCCGGTCTTGGTCGCGACATCGTTCGTGAAATTTTCGATGCGTTCCGCGAACGTGGCATGGAAACAGGCGTCTATTTCTCCAAGGCCGATTGGAACCACCCGGGATATTGGGATCGTGCCCGCACCATCACTGACCGCTACCACAACTTCGATATCGAGAAACACCGCGCAAAGTGGGATTCCTTCGTCCGCTACACCCACAATCAAATCGACGAACTCTTGCGCAATTACGGGCGTATCAACGTGCTATGGCTCGATGCCGGTTGGGTTCGAGAACCTGATGAACCCATTGATATCGACGAGATCGCTGAAAATGCACGCCGTCTTCAGCCCGATATCTTGGTCGTTGACCGAGAAGTCCACGGGGCGAACGAAAACTATCGAACCCCCGAGCAGGAAATTCCGGACGATATTCGACGTTACCCCTGGGAATCATGCATCACCATGACTCGCGGCTGGTGCTCGATGCGTCCCGACGAGCCAATCAAGCCCATGCGTCACATCATCTCCAACCTATTGGCGATCGTGTCGCGAGGCGGGAACTACCTCATTGGGATCGGTCCCGACGCGCGCGGAGGCATGTCCACGTGGATTCAGCGCGGCCTCGAACAGCTCGGCGATTTCTTGCGTATCAACGGCGAAGGGATCTACGCAACCCGTCCGTGGACACCGATCACCTCGGTACGCGCGCAAGAGGGCTGGTCTTGGTACGCGACCCACCCAAAGGACAGTGAGGCTCGCGTCTTCCTTTTCGGGATGCCCCCGGCACCATCTGGCGCCGAGGCCGCGGAACCCTCGCTTGAGGACGCAACCTTCGCGCCCGTCGGTCTTGCATCGACGTGGCTCGAGGTCCCTGGGAAGGTGCGCAGTGCCCGGATCCTTGGAAGCGAGGAAAAGGTCATCGTCGAAGCGCGTGAAGGCGCATCACGCCTCGTGATTCCGCAGACCGATCTGCGCTATGCGCTGGGAGTGGAACTCATCTTCTAAGCCGCAGTGACTCGACACGGTGATCCGCGCCCTTGGTGAAAATCATCGTTGCGCGCTCGCGGGTTGGGGCAATGTTCTCCAAGAGGTTTGGGAGGTTGATTTCCTCCCAAATCGAGCGAGCCGTAGCCTCGGCCTGAGCATCCGTTAAGGAAGCGTAGGTGCGGAAGAAAGAATCCTCGCGGGTGAACGCGGTCTGGCGCAGGGTGAGGAAACGATCCACGTACCACTGCTGGATGTGCTCGGCGTCTGCATCCACGTAGATGCTGAAGTCGAAAAAGTCTGAGACCGCGATCGGCATGACGCCAGGTCCCCATTTGGGAGGTTGAAGGACATTGAGCCCTTCAACAATGAGAATGTCTGGGCAGTCTACGACGACGCTCTCGCCTTCGACGATGTCGTACACGACATGCGAATAGACGGGAGCCTGAACATTGCGCATCCCTGATTTCACTGCTGAGAGGAAGGAAATGAGCGCTGGGCGATCATAGGACTCGGGAAAACCTTTTCGCCCAAGCAGGCCTTTGGAACGGAGTACCGCATTGGGGAAAAGGAAACCATCTGTCGTGATCAGATCAACTCGCGGGGTCTTTTCCCATCGGGACAAGAGAAAACGTAAGAGGCGGGCGACAGTAGATTTTCCAACCGCGACCGAGCCTCCAATTCCGATGATGAAGGGGACGGGAGCCCGGTGAGAGCGCGTGAGGAAATGAGAGCGTTCACGCTCAACGCGTCGGTGTCCCTCAACGTAGAGCTGCAGCAGTGCAGTCAGCGGTCGGTAGATCGCGTCGACTTCGGCAATATCGATGGGATCGCCAAGGGATGCCAAACGCGAAAGGTCAGTATGAGTGAGTGGAAGAGGCGACCTATCGGCGAGGCGATCCCACTGGTCGCGGGAGAAAAAGTCGAAGGGCGATTCTTCGGTGTTGCTGATTTCACTCACGGTCTTCATTGTCGCAATTTGCTGTGCCGCGCACACGATTTAGGGCTAGGTGTGCGCCAAATTGTTATCTATCGCGCAGGCCAGAAGGGGATCTCTCCCCTTGTATTTGCTTGATTGTCCACTAGTCTGAAAACAACATTCCTTGGTTGCACTAATTGACGCACCAGAAAGCGAGTATGCGGTGATCGACTACTTCGTCGCTCTGCTTCCGGCCCTTTTCCTTGGCTTTATGTCCATCGTCCTTGTCGCTCAAGGCGGCGATGATCGCCAAAAGACACTGGGAACTTTGGGAGGTGCCTTCCTCTTCTCAGCTCTGGCAACCCCCTTCATTGATGTTCATTGGACAACCAAGACCCTGCTCATTTCCTTCCTCTCAGGCTTGATCCTTGGATTCGGGCAGTATCTCCAAATTCTCTGCCTGAAGGTGCTCGGTGTTTCACGCACTATGCCGCTGACGACTGCCGGCCAGATTATCTTCATGTGCCTGGGTGGGATCATTCTCTTCGGTGAGATGAACCATGGTCTTGCACTTGTCTTTGCACTGAGCTCTATTGCGCTTCTCACCTTGGGCGTGGTCTTCATCTCCAAGACTGAAAAAACAGAGAAAGCTGCCGAAGAAAACGTTGATTGGAAGCGCGGGACAATTCTTCTGGTTGTGTCAACCTCCTGCCTTGTCGCCTACCTGCTGATTGTTCAAGGCTTTGGTTTGGATGGCCGCTCCGTGATCCTTCCTCAATCGGTCGGTTACTTCCTTGTAGGTCTCATCGCAACGATTCCTGCGCTTTCGCCTCAACTTGGCAAGGAAGACAATCGCTGGAGCCTGCTCACTCTTCGCCAATTGATCCCCGGCATGATGTGGGGAGCCGCGATTCTTCTGACCCAAGTGTCCTCTTCGCTCCTTGGCGTCGCGGTTGCTTTCCCTCTGTCGCAGATGGGCGTCATTATTCAGACTTTCGGTGGAATTGTGATCCTCCACGAGACGCGCACGCGTCGTGAGATGCGCTGGACCATCATTGGCGTTGTCATCATGGTTATCGGCGTCATCATGGTGGGCGTTGCTCGTTCCTTCAGCTGAGGTTGGCGCCGGGCGTGAAAGAATACGCTCATGACACCGGACACTCTTGCCTTCTCTCAGGAACAAGCACGCGCCTACTTTCGCACTCCTGGCCCCAGCGACGATAAGTATCGCCGAGGCGTTGTTGGAGTAGTCGCGGGCTCTGATACCTATCCCGGGGCCGGGCTTCTTGCTTCTTTCGCCGCCGCGCAGACCGGTGTGGGGATGGTGCGTTTGAACGCCCCGCGCAGGGTAGAAGACTTGGTGCTGGCGCATGTTCCCGGTGTCGTCACCGTCGGTGGAAGGATTCAAGCGGGCCTCGTCGGTCCTGGTTGCGATACTGACAGGCGCGAGGACTGCGTGGAACTCGCCCGTTTTTGTATCGATTCCAAGCTCCCACTGGTGATCGATGCCGGTGCACTCGACGAGGTCGCAGGCCTCGTGGCTTATGGGAAGGAGCGCGGTAGAAACTTGTCGCGCACAATCCTCACCCCGCACCACGGCGAGGCCGCGCGCCTGCTTTCCCAACTTGGGGAAGAGACGACGCGCGCGAAGGTCGATGCTGATCCTCTTGGAGCGGCACGAGCGCTGGTGGAACTAACGGACGCGGTTGTTGTTCTTAAGAGTGCGCGCACACTGTGTGTTTTTTCGGAGTATAGCCAGGGGCAGCGCCGCATCACCGCCGTCGAAATCCCCCAGGAAACTCCGTGGGCAGGAGTCGCCGGAAGCGGAGACGTACTCGCCGGGGTTGTCGCGGGAACCTTGGCCGCGCACCAAGCCCGCGTGGAACGCCGCAGTCCGGGTACGACCATTTCCGAGGCCGAGTGCGGCGAGTGCGCGGGAGCGGGAGTCTGGGTTCATTCGCGGGCAGGGGCGAAGGCCAGCATGGGTGAGGACGCGTGTTTCCGCCCCATCCAAGCCATCGATATTGCCCGCAAAGTTCCAGATATCGTAGGGCCGCTGTGTTCCTGATAGACGAGGGTGCGATACTGGGGGAGTGGAACTTTCCGAAGTTGGACGAGGCTATCCGTCTGTAGCCTCAGTAAATCTCTCCGCTATTGCGCGAAACTTAGCTGTCTTGCGTGCCGCTTCGCCGACGACTATTCAAATGGCAATCGTTAAAGCTAATGCCTATGGACACGGCCTGATTCCCGTCGCTCTTGCTTCGTTGAAGGCGGGAGCACAGTGGTTGGGCGTTGCACAGCTGGCCGAGGCGCTGGAACTTCGTGCAGGTCTTGACGAGGCCGGTATTGCGCGCAAGGATGCACCGATTTTCGCGTGGATTTCTTCGACGGGCACTGACTTTTCCACGGCGATCGAGGCAGATATTGACCTGTCAGTCTCGTGGACGTGGGTGCTCGATGAGATGTGCGCGGCCGCACGGGCGCTGGGCAGGCCCGCCCGAGTGCACGTCAAGATCGATACAGGAATGTCGCGTGCAGGTTCGACTCTTGCTGACCTTCCCGAATTAGCGCAGGCTCTTCGCGGAGCGCAGGATCAGGGACTCATTGAAGTCGTGGGTGCTTGGAGCCACATGTCGCGTGCCGATGACCCCAGTCCCTCGGGCGAAGAATCAACGCGCTCTCATGTCAAGATCTTCGAAGAAGGACTGCGAATTCTTGCCCAGGCAGGTGTGCGTCCGCAAATCCGCCACCTTGCCGCGACCTCGGGAATCTTATGGCATCCCGAGACCCACTACGACATGGTCCGCGCGGGAATCGGGATGTACGGTCTCTCTCCTGACCCCTCCGTCAAAAGCGCACGTCAACTGGGAGTCGAGGCCGCAATGACACTCAGCGCGCCACTGACCTCAGTGAAGGTCATCGAGGAAGGAACCCCGGCCTCGTACGGAGGAACCTGGCAGGCGCCGACGCGCAGGTGGATCGGGCTGGTGCCGCTGGGCTACGGTGATGGGATTTTGCGGGCATCCTCAAACGGGGCGCCGGTCGTCGTCGAAACTGAGCGGGGATTATTCCCAACGCAGATTGTCGGGCGAGTGTGTATGGACCAATTCATGATTGACCTTGGTCCAGCCGAAGGCGAGGAGGGGACGGCGACCTCTGCCAGCGGGCGCCCGCCTGCCCACGTGGGCGACCGAGCGTTTCTTTTCGGCGATCCCGAAAAGGGATGCCCATCGGCTGACAAGTGGGCGCTTCACGCGGGAACCATCAACTACGAGATTGTTACGCGTTTAGGTGAGCGCATCCCCCGCAACTATCAGTACGAAGAGGAACGATGACCGAGAACAGCACTATCCACTTCAGCTATCGCGTGAGTGATGCTGACCAGACTCGACACTTGGGCGAAGAACTTGCGCATCACCTGCGCGCCGGAGATCTCATCATGCTCCGAGGCGGCTTGGGAGCGGGAAAAACGACTCTGACGCAGGGGATCGGGCGTGGGCTCGGCGTACGCGGAACCGTCGCTTCGCCGACCTTCATCGTTGCGCGCGTCCACCCCTCACTGGTCGGCGGTCCGGACCTGATCCACGCCGATGCCTACAGGATCCGCGACCTGGACGATCTTGAAACCCTGGACTTGGACTCAACCATCGACCAGGCGGTCACGGTCGTTGAGTGGGGCGAAGGCAAGACGGAAGCGATGAGTGATTCCCGCCTCGAGATCGAGGTGCGACGTGAAGAAGGCGGGGAGGCCTCACTAGACGGTGGCGTCGTTGACCTGGAAAGCATGGATGATGGGCAGCGAATTATTACATTTACTCCCTATTCGAGCCGCTGGGATGGGGTTTTCGACGAGCTTGCTCCTGAGCTGAAAACCAGCGTGGAATAGGATCGACTTATGACCGAATTGTGTATTGATACCTCCGGGGCAACCGCTGTCTCCATCGTTCGCGATGGGCAAGTGATCGGCGCTTCTCGTAATGAGTCAGGACGTCACCACGCCGAGTCCATCACCCCCTGCGTGCTGGAGGCCCTCGAGGACGCTGGTCTTCCCGCTGACGCCTCGCATGCGGGATTAGACGCCGTCTGCGTAGGAACGGGACCGGCTCCCTTCACAGGTTTGCGTGCAGGCCTGGTGTCGGCGCGGGTCTTTGCCAAAGCTGCAGGCATTCCTGTGTACGGGGTCTGCAGTCTCGATGCTATTGCGCGACTTGCTCTTGATCATCTCTCGCCCGATACCCATGTCTACGCCCTCACCGACGCTAGACGAAAGGAATTGTACTGGGGTCATTTCGTGGCTGAAGGCCCCGATGACGTGCGCCTCATCGGCCAGCTCGAAGTCGGATTTGCACGCGCTCTCGGGGGAGCTCTTCGCGAGCAATCCGGGCTTTTAGTCTCGGATGCTCCCATTCCTTCTCACAGTGCCGATGTATTGGCTGGTGCTGAGATGGGGCCGGTGCTCCCGCTTGATCCCGCGGTTATGGTTCGTATTGTTCGCACTCGCTTGGCTCGCGGGGAGGAAGAGCGTTTAGGAACCGAACCCCTCTACCTGCGTCGTCCCGATATTCACGGCCAGGCCCCGGAGCGCATGTGACCTCGCTTGAATCTATTGCTCGCGAGAGAGCCGAGGCCTCTGGGGGGCAGCTTCTTGTCCTCGGAATTGAGGACCGGCAGGCTCTTGTCACTCTCGAGCAGGAGATTTTTCCCGAAGACCCGTGGACGACCGGGATGATCGCTCAAGAGCTGAGCTCGGGTCGCAGCGTGTATTTCGGTGTCTGCGTGAATGATGATGCGGTAGCGGCGCCGATTTTATGCGGGTATGCGGGAATCGCACTGGGGATCGACGCAGATGTGATGACCATGGGTGTTTTGCCCGATTTTCGAGGCCGTGGACTGGGTCGCGTTTTGATGGATGCTCTGATCGATGTCGCCCGTCGCTGGGGGAGTGAACGGGTTTTCCTCGAGGTTCGCGAGTCCAATGCTGCTGCGATTTCTCTCTATGAGCATTCTGGTTTTGAGGTCGTTGGTCGGACAAAAGCCTACTTCCGCAACCCGCGTGAAGATGCCCTGAATATGCGGCTCATTGTCCGATGAATAAAATACGAAAAAGGATGTTGCCTTAATGGCGGGATTTTAGGGCGATTTTGTCGAATCTGTGATGAGTCTTTTTCCTGACTAATTCGTGCGCTTTGTCCCTCAAAACCTCAGGTTTTCCGGAATACTTCGTTGACGCGGGAGGCGGTTTTTTCCTAAGAGGGCCGCCGGTCCCATCGAAGTGACGCTTCCTCAGCATAGGCTTATCTCATGGCCTCACAAACAGTCGCAACAAAGAAGCGTCGCGCATGGACCACGACGGTTTTCGTCAAACAGCTGATGGCGATTTCCGGCATTGTGTTCGTGCTCTTCCTGCTCTTCCATTCCTATGGCAATCTCAAGATGTTCTTGGGACAAGACGCCTACGACCACTATGCACACTGGCTGAAAGAAGAAGCCTTTGTGCCGATCTTCCCCCACGGCGGATTCATCTGGGTGTTCCGCGGTGCAATGGTCCTGATGCTGGTCATCCACATCTGGGCAGCTGCCGTGACCTGGAAGCGTTCGCGCCGTGCACGTCGCAGTGCATACGTCGTTAAGCGCAGTGCGGCAGATGCTTACGCCGCACGCACAATGCGCATGACCGGCGTCCTGCTCTTCTTCCTCATTGTCTTCCACATCCTGCACTTCACGACGGGAACGGTTCGCACCGGTTTCACTGCAGACTCCACTCCTTACGAGCGCATGGTTGCAACCTTCCACAGCCCGCTGATGGTTGTTGTCTACCTGATCTTCGTCGGTCTTGCAGCGCTTCACGTCTCCCACGGCTTCTGGTCAGCATTCCAGTCGCTGGGATGGGTCCGCGGTGGAACTCGTAAGTTCATGGAGATCGTTTCCGGCTTGGTCGGAGCCCTGATCTTCCTGATGTTCGCGCTTCCTCCTCTGGCGATCGTTGCCGGTTACATCTCCTGACAAGGACATTGAGACATGACTGATACTTTGATTCACGGGCTGTACCGCGAAGGCGAAGAGATCGCCGACTCCAAGGCCCCCATGGATGTTCCCTTGGCTCAGGCCTGGGAACAGCGTAAGTTCAACGCGGCTCTGGTGAACCCCGCCAACCGTCGTAAGCTCCACGTCATCATCGTCGGCACCGGTCTTGCCGGTGGTGCAGCCGCCGCATCGCTGGGCGAGATGGGCTACAACATCGACGTCTTCTTCTACCAGGACTCCGCCCGCCGCGCGCACTCCATTGCAGCGCAGGGTGGTATCAACGCTGCGAAGAACTACCGCAACGATAACGACTCCGTTTACCGACTCTTTTACGACACCGTCAAGGGCGGCGACTACCGTGCACGTGAAACCAACGTGTACCGCCTCGCTGAAGTCAGCGCCAGCATCATTGACCAGTGCGTGGCGCAGGGCGTCCCCTTCGCACGTGAATACGGCGGCCTGCTGGACAACCGTTCCTTCGGTGGTGTCCAGGTCTCGCGTACGTTCTACGCACGCGGCCAGACAGGTCAGCAGTTGCTCATCGGTGCCTACCAGGCACTGGAGCGTCAGGTTGCCGCCGGCACCGTGACCGAGCACTCTCGCCACGAGATGGTGGAACTCATCGTTTCCGACGGTCGCGCTCGCGGTATTGTTGCGCGCGACATGGCCACCGGCAAGCTCGAAACCCACATCGCTGATGCGGTCGTTCTGGCAACCGGCGGTTACGGAAACGTCTTCTTCCTCTCGACGAACGCGATGGGCTGCAACGCCACCGCAATCTGGCGTGCATACCGCAAGGGCGCATACTTCGCGAACCCCTGCTTCACCCAGATTCACCCGACCTGCATCCCGCAGCACGGCGACCAGCAGTCCAAGCTGACGCTGATGTCCGAGTCCCTGCGTAACGACGGTCGTATTTGGGTTCCCAAGAAGGCCGAGGACTGCGAAAAGGATCCTCGCGACATTCCCGAAGAAGATCGCGACTACTACTTGGAGCGCATCTACCCCTCCTTCGGTAACCTCGTTCCCCGTGATATCGCAAGCCGCCAGGCAAAGAACATGTGCGATGAGGGACGCGGCGTTGGCCCGAAGATCGATGGTGTTGCACGCGGCGTGTACCTCGACTTCTCCGAGGCCATCCAGCGCATGGGTAAGGCTGCAGTTTCCGCCAAGTACGGCAACCTCTTCGATATGTACGAGCGCATCACGGGCGATAACCCCTACGAAGTGCCCATGCGTATCTACCCGGCCGTTCACTACACGATGGGTGGTCTATGGGTTGACTACGACCTGGAATCCAACCTGCCCGGCCTGTACGTCGCTGGTGAAGCAAACTTCTCCGATCACGGCGCCAACCGCCTGGGCGCATCGGCACTGATGCAGGGTCTGTCTGATGGTTACTTCGTTCTTCCGAACACCATCAACGACTACTTGGCACACTGCTTCAACCTGCCGAAGCTGGATGCTCAGTCCCCGGATGTCGTCGAGGCACTGAACTCCGCTCAGGAGCGCATCGATAAGCTCATGTCGGTCAACGGTTCGCGTTCGGTGGATTCTTTCCACAAGGAACTGGGCCAGATCATGTGGGAATACTGCGGTATGGAGCGTCGCGAGGAAGGCCTGAAGAAGGCCATCGAGATGATCCGCAAGCTTCGCGCTGACTACTGGCGTGATGTTCGTGTTCCGGGCAAGTCCATCGGCGAGCTTAACCAGTCCCTGGAAAAGGCCGGCCGCGTTGCGGACTTCATGGAGCTGGGCGAGCTCATGTGCATCGATGCCCTGCACCGTGAGGAATCCTGCGGTGGCCACTTCCGTGCGGAGTCGCAGACACCGGAAGGTGAAGCCCTCCGTCACGATGACAAGTACCTCTATGTTGCAGCATGGCAGTGGGGTGGCGAGGACCAGCCTCCGATCCTCCACAAGGAAGCCTTGATCTACAACAACATCGAGCTGAAGCAGCGGAGTTACAAGTGAACCTGACACTGAAGATTTGGCGCCAAAACGGACCCGAGGATCCGGGTGCCATGCACGAATACCAAGTCCGCGGCATCTCTGAGGAATCCTCGTTCCTGGAAATGCTCGACGTGTTGAACGAAGAGCTCTTTGCCCGCGGAGAAGAACCGATCGCATTTGATTCGGACTGCCGTGAAGGTATCTGTGGCCAGTGCGGTATTGTCATCAACGGCATTGCCCACGGCCCCGAGGTCACCACGACCTGCCAGTTGCACATGCGTACCTTCCACGATGGTGATGTCATCACCATCGAGCCCTGGCGCGCAGAAGCATTCCCGATCATCAAGGACCTGGTTGTTAACCGCAGCGCTCTGGACCGAATCGTCCAGGCCGGTGGCTACATCTCGGTGAACACGGGAGCAGCTCCGGATGCGAACGGCACTCCGATTCCCAAGCAGGACGCAGATCGCGCTTTCGAAGCCGCTGCCTGCATCGGCTGTGGCGCCTGCGTGGCGGCCTGCCCGAACGCCTCGGCAATGCTCTTCACCTCGGCGAAGGTCACTCACCTGCACCTGCTTCCGCAGGGCAAGCCCGAGAACTACCGTCGCGTTGTCAGCATGCTCAATCAGATGGACGAAGAAGGATTCGGTTCCTGCACGAACATCGGTGAGTGTGCAGCGGTCTGCCCCAAGCAGATCCCGCTCGACGTGATCTCCACGCTGAACCGTCAGCTTGGAAAGGCAGCTCTCAAGGGCGTCTGAGTCTTTCAATACTCACTGGTTTGGGGACGATCCTTCGGGATCGTCCCCATCCCTTTTGCGGCGTATGCGCATCATGAGCCGCCGGACTAAAATGGCCGGGTGAGTGAAAAAGACCCCTTGGTATTGGGAATTGAATCCACCTGCGATGAGACAGGTGTCGCCTTGGTGCGTGGCTGTGATCTTCTAGTTGATCGGACCGCGACCTCCATGGATCAGTACGCCCGCTACGGCGGCATCATCCCTGAAATTGCCTCGCGTGCACACCTGGAATCCTTCATTCCGACCTTGGACAGTGCCCTCGAAGAAGCAGGGGTCACTCTTGACGAGGTGGACGCAGTCGCGGTTGCTGCCGGTCCGGGTCTCGTCGGCTCACTCACCGTCGGTATTTGCGCAGCCAAAGCGCTGGCCTCGTCAATTGGAAAGCCGCTGTACGGGGTCAATCACGTTATCGGCCACCTCGCCGTCGACAAACTCGCCGATGGCCCCCTCGCAGAGCGTTTCATCGGTTTGGTGGTCTCGGGCGGACACTCGAACCTGCTTCTCATTAACGACATCGCGACCGATGTCCGTGAACTCGGCGGGACCCTTGACGATGCTGCCGGTGAAGCCTTCGATAAGGTAGGTCGTCTGCTGGATCTTCCCTATCCGGGTGGCCCCCACGTTGACCGTCTCTCGCAAAAGGGCGACCCGACTGCGATCCGTTTCCCGCGTGGTTTGGCAGCCGGGAAAGACCAGGAGCGTCACAAGTACAACTTCTCCTTCTCCGGGCTCAAGACTGCTGTCGCGCGCTACGTAGAAGGCCTTAAGGAACGCGGAGAAGCCCTTCCCGCCGAGGATATTTGTGCCGGTTTCTCGGAAGCTGTGAATGATTCCCTGACCTCAAAGGCGGTACGCGCCGCACTGGATCATGGTTGCGACACCATCGTCGTGGGTGGCGGGTTCTCCGCTAACTCGCGCTTGCGTTCCCTGATTGTTCAGCGTGCCGAGGACGCGGGACTGAGTGTCCGTATGCCTCCCTTGCGGTTCTGCACGGATAACGGCGCGCAGATCGCGGCGATGGGATCGGAATTGGTCCGCGCGGGCGTTGCACCTTCAGACTGGGATTTCTCTCCTGATTCTGGGATGCCGCTGACGCAGACTTCTATGCTTCCCCGTCACTGATTCTCCGGGCAATAATTGCCCGGTGGGCGCCGCCGATGCGCGTTGCAATGATGACGGCTTCGGCGTCTCCCTTGAGTTTCAGGGATTTTCTTAAGGCATCTGGCTGAATGTCAGCCCCGCGTTTCTTAATTTCGACGCGCCCGACGTTAAGCGCACGCAGTACCTGCTGAATGTTCTTGACGCGCAGATTCACGTGATCGATCACTTCGAAAGCACTGGCGAAAGGTGTCTGGTGCAGGGTGGGACCACTCAGGTATGCAATCGATTCACTGACAAGGTGAGCCCCCATCTGCTCTGCAAGACAGGCGATTGTCCCTGAGCGGATCACCGCAGAATCTGGCTCAAAGATATAACTGTCCAGCGGGCCGCACTCGGCTTGGCGAGGCTGCGAATTTGCCGCCTGCGTCTGTGGATCGATGAGAGTGTGGACCTGATCAGCAGTGATGACGCTTGCCGATCGCCCCGCCCCTTCTGGTGCAAGCTCAGGCGCCCACAGCGCGGCCTCGAGAAGGTCTCCATCGACGCTGGTCCACTGCGCATGGAAGTACTCGGGGATTAAGTTGTAGGGGATCCCAGGGGCCACCTTGACGCCGAGGCGGGGGATGGAATCCCCCCAAGCCAGCACGTGGTCTAGGGAAGGTGACCAATCCTCGGGGGAAGTAATGCGCTTCGACCCGCCCTGCTTGCCCGTGCGCCTCGCGGGATCGGCGAAAAGAGCGTCAAAACCATAGGTGTGAAAGTTCTCGCCGTGAAGCGTCGTCACGTCTCTTTTTTCAACGCGGCACGATGGGAAAGCAGAAAGGTTCGCACCCGCTGTGGCAAGGGCCTCGTCGTTGATGTCGAAGGATGTCACGCGCATTCCCGCACGGGCGAAAGCAAAGGAATCCGCTCCGATTCCGCACCCGAGGTCGCCGATGTGGTGTGCCCCTGAATCAAGGAAACGTTGCGCGTGCAGGCGGGCGACCACCCAGCGGGTTGCTTGCTCATAGCCATCGCGCGTCCACAAAAGCGTGCGAGCAAGAGAGCCGAACTTCTTCTCCGCTTGGGTGCGCAGCTGCAGTTGGGAAGCAACTGCCGAGGCGACTTCCGGGTCTGCGACTTGGGAGCGTATTGCGAGCGCAAGATCCATGGGGGAGAGAGAACGAAACGCACCCTCGCGTTCCCATTGGGCAAGCAGCTCGCGGCCGGGGGAGGACAGGAGGGGCGTAATGGAGGACATGCACACTATTCTTGCTGAAATTCAAGGTAGAAGAGAAACCTAGTGGGGTGTGTGGGGGGTTCAGGTGGAGAGAAAGGAAGAAGCTGGCACTCAGTTTGCTAGAGTGCCAATCGAAGCCTAAACTGAGTCCGTAAACACATTGCGATCCCATACCTGACCCCCGCGACGGCAGGGAAGGGATGACAAATCGTTACGAGAAGAAAGGGAGTGCTGACATGGCAATCACCATTAAGCCCCTCGAAGATCGCATTGTTATCCGTCAGGTTGACAGCGAAGAAAAGACCGCTTCAGGTCTCTACATCCCCGATGCAGCCAAGGAAAAGCCCCAGGAAGGCGAAGTTCTGGCTGTTGGCCCCGGCCGCGTTGATGACAACGGCAACCGCGTCCCCGTCGACGTCAAGGTTGGCGACCACGTGATCTTCAGCCGTTTCGGTGGCACCGAAGTCAAGTACGACGGCGAAGAGCTGCAGATCCTGTCTGCACGCGACGTTCTGGCGATCGTCGAGCGCTGAAAATCTTGATACAGGCGCGCTCAGCGCTTGTTGAGGATGGGTCCGGACAATAAGGTCCGGGCCCATCACTTTTTATCTGAAGAAGTCCCGGGTTGATTCGAGGACTCGCTGCGGGGAACCAGCATGAAAATAGCAGCAACAATCAATACTCCAGCAGCTGCAAAGACCCACCAGGGGATCGCGCCGAAGGTAGCGATGATCGTTTCCTCCCACCCCGACAAGGTTCCCAGTGAGATGAGACCTCCAAGAGGATTGCCGAGGTCAACGAGCAGGAGAAGCAGCCCCAGAGCGATTAAAACCAAGCCCGAAATGACATTGGTCCAGGTCGTTTCGCGGCCCAAAAATCGCAGCGGTTTGGGGCGGATAATTGCTTGAACGCGGCCGGCGGTTTTTCTCCAGACCAGTGCAAGGACAAGCAAAGGAAATGCCATTCCTGCCGAGTAGAAGACCATCGAAATTGCGCCAGAAACCGGGGAGCCTCCCAGCGCTGAGGTCGCAAGAACCGCTCCTAGAATGGGCCCCGCGCATCCGACGCCGGCGATCCCGTAGGTAATCCCCAGAAGATAAACCGCGATGGGGGTGCTCTTTTCTCCCGAGGGTGCGCCGGCGGGGGAAAGAGAAACTTGAGGCGTCGAGGCCGCGTGGGCGCTGAGCTGGCCAGCTGCAGTGGGCGTGCTCAAGGTAAGTTTCGTGGCCGGCCGCGTGGGCGCAGGCCTCGGACTACCGAAGTGGAATTTTGGAAAGTCAAGGGCCGCGATGGTGATGATTCCCGCGCAGATCACGAGGAAGGCAACAACGTGGGTGATCAAAGAGGCATGCTCGCGGATGAGCGCAACGACCCCAGATAGAGCAATGCCAAGCGGGATGAGCGGAGTCATGAGCCCGAGCCAAAAGATCCCGCAGCGTGCGATGAGCTGACTAGGAGAACGGAATGCGTAGGAAAAGAACGCAGGCAGGAGCATGACTGAGCAGGGCGCACACAGCGTCAAAACTCCGCCTAAGAAGGCGATAAAAGGGTTCACTTCTTGAGGTGCTCGGCTTGGTTCGCAATGGTTGCGCGGATGTAGTCAGCATCGCGGTAGCCCGAAATGAAGCTATCGCCAATGAACATGAAGGGAGTGCCTTGAATCCCGATCTGGTAGGCATCATTCTGCGCCTGCTTAACTTGGGCTGCGGTATTCGCATCCGTCGTATCCGCACGGAACTTATCGAGGTCACTCACGCCGGCCTTTTGGGCAAGTGCCGTCAAAGAATCCATCGTGTATTCGGGGTGTCCGGAGGGATCAGCTTCTCCGTAGGCTGCTGCAACAAATTCCCAGAAACGTCCCTGATTGGCCGCTGCGATTCCCGCCTGAGCGGCAAGGGGAGAGGACTGGGAGATCTGTGCGAGGTCGCGCCACTCGATCCTGAGCGTGCCGTTTGCGACCAAATCCTCAAGCTGAGGTTCGACCTGCTTGGCAAGGCGCGTGCAGTAGGGGCACGAGAAATCAGAGTAGAGCACCATGACAACAGGAGCGTCAACGCTTCCCTTCGCGCGAGCATCGCCGGGGTCACGGTGCTGCTGCGCGTGGATGATGCTGAGTCCCTGCTCGTCGGTAACCGTGGGGGCAAAGGAACTTTGCGCGGTGGGCGCGACCGTCGCTTGTGGTGTCTGCTGCATTGCAGTTGCGCTGGGCATCGCCGAGGCCGATGAAGTTGCTGCGGGGGTAGAGGGGCGGTTGGTCCACCACACGGCACCGCAAATGAGTGCGACAGCACATGCGAGAAGAGCGATAGCGATGATTCGTTGTTTGCTGCCTTGGCGCGTCGTCATTGGTCACCTTTCGCCTGAATTGATGGGGATCAGTTCAGTGTATTGTATGGGGCTCGTGAGGGCGAATAATCTGCGAGCATGAGAAACTCGCCCGGGAAGCGTCCCGAGCGAGTTTGTTGTTTACGTATGAAGTGCGTCAGGATGCTCGGCGGATCCGACGACGCTGAACTTCTTCGCGTCGTTCCTCTTCTGTCATGCCGCCCCAGATTCCATAGGGCTCCTGAGCGCGCAGAGCATATTCGCGGCACTGCTCGATGACGGGGCAGGTTGCGCAAATGGCCTTAGCGCCAGCTGCACGACGGCGACGAGTAGAGCCTCGTTCACCCTCGGGGTGGAAGAAAAGTTCCGTGTCGAGGTCGCGACATGCGCCCTGGTACTGCCATTCCCACGCATCAATCGAAGGTCCGGGCAGTCGGGAGACGTCAGACATGAGTACCTCCATTCATTGGTCTTTCCGGCAAGAGACGATCTCTTGAGGAAGGACTGAATGAAGGCTACCGAATTGTGCAAGAGTTATTCAAGCCCTTGTCACATAATCATAGTTGTTTCACAGGAAACCGAAAATGCTTTAACTTCCAGCCAAAACCGCATTATTACGGCATATAACGGTCAGCTGTAAGGAGGCTGAAAGCGCAATTTTGTTGCCTGTCACATATTCTTGCTCAGCTGTGAGCGGACAAAATCTCAGCCCTCGATTGGCGAAGACGACCTTCAGAGCTGACAATCAATAGGTAGCATTCATTTAGGTATCCTTCAGAAAGGCAGGAGAAGGCGATGCCCCGCGCACAACTTGTGCTTCCCCCCGCTCATGACGCACCGCTGACCGTTACTGCTGTTTCTTCCAAGCTTGGCGTCTCTGCCTCGACTCTTCGAACCTGGGAACGACGTTATGGTCTGGGACCGGGCGAGCGCTCCGCGGGTAGTCACCGGCGATACCTTCCTGAAGATGTTGCTCGACTCAGCCACATGATTGAACTGATTCAAAGTGGTGTTACTCCTGCAGATGCCGCTGCGATTGTGCTTTCTCAGTCCAGAGGAGATCTCGAAGAAGTTGCCCCTCCGCGCACAGCGGATGAACTGGTTGCTGCCGCGCGCACGGGAGACCGCGAGAAGCTTGTTCACTTGATCGAGGCGAGCATCAGTGAAAAAGGCCTGCTTCATACGTGGATGCTTTTAGTTGAGCCTGCATTCGAAGTCATGGCAACGGACTATCATGGGGAGATTCCCGGTGTTGCAGGTTCATCGCTCTTAACCCAAGCGATGTATGACGTTCTGCGTGCGATGTCGGAGCAGCGCCCTGAACCGAAGTTCCCTTCCTCTCCCAGCATCATTATTTTGGGAGACCGTGCGCACCTGCTTCCTGCTCACGTTATCGGAGTTGCTCTTCGCTGGTATGGGCCCAATGTTGTTGTCTTGGGCGCCTGCAGCCGCGGATGGGTTGGCGGAAAAGAAAAGCTCGATGCCTTTGTCGAGAATATCGATTCCAACGTCGCTGCACTTATTACCTTGGGCCAAGGGGAAGAGTGTAAGAACTTCGTGGCCTCGGCAGTGCACAACCATGGAATTGACGTGATCGCGGTTGGCTCCCAGTCGCCGCGCGTTCTGGATGATCATGTGTTGCGTGTTCGCACTGTTTCAGCGTGTGTGGAAGAAACTTTAGCGCTGCTTGGAGCGAAGCTTGCTCGAGCCGCAGCGCGCACAAAGTAACCCCGCATAAACAGGGAACTTGCCCGGTTTAGTGGAATTGGCCTCGTAACGGTTACTGCACGTTGAAGAACGTGTTAGCGTAGACGCGTATCTATTACGCCGCGCAGGTGCGGCAACACGCAGAGGAATAAAGATGACCCCGTGGGAAGATCCTCAGCTCATTGAGGCATTTGACGAAGAATTCGAAGAACTCGCTCATTTTGCAGCAGGATCCGTCGTTGACTGTGGATTCGGATACCTCGATCGCAATGGTGTCGTCGATCCTTCCAAGCCCGTTGAACTGTGGATTACGGGGCGCATGACCTATGTTTTTGCACTGGCTGCACTCAAGGGCTATGACTGGGCAATTCCTCTGGTAGACCACGGAATTCGCTGCCTCTCCGAAGGCCCGATGTACGACCGCGAGAACGGTGGATGGTACTCGGGCCTCGTCACTGAAATTGTTGAACGCGAAGACGGCCCACATTGGAAGGTCGTTGAACCCGCAAATGGCGGCCTCAAGCAAGCCTACGCGCATGCCTTTGTCATTCTGTCTTCGAGTGCCGCTACTGTTCTGGGACGTCCCGGAGCTCGAGAGCTGCTCGATCGTGCGTTGACTGACCAAGACCAACACTGGTGGGAACCTGAGTTCGGACGCGTCCGCGAAGCCTGGAACCGCGACTACACCATCAGCGAGGACTACCGCGGCGTGAACGCCAATATGCACACTGTCGAGGCCTACCTTGCCGCCTTCGATGCGACAGGGGATCGCCTGTGGCTGGACCGTGCTCGCGGCATTTGCCGTTTCGTTGCCGACACTGCCGAGCAATTTCACTGGCGCATTCCTGAACACTTCGATGCTGACTGGAATATGCTCCCCGAGCACAATGCGGATCGCCCTTCGGATCCTTTCCGTCCCTATGGCGCCACCCCCGGTCACGGTATGGAGTGGGCGCGCCTGATTCTTCATACGCGCGCAGCACTGATCGGCCTCGGTGATCACGATGACTGGATGGTCGAAGCTGCTGAACAACTCTTTAATCGTTCGTGCGCCGATGGTTGGGATCGCCATGGCGCCGGAGGCTTCGTCTACACAACCGACTGGAACGGTCGCCCGGTCGTTGATACCCGTATGCACTGGGTCTTGTGCGAGGCCGTTAATAGTGCGTGTGTGCTTGGTCGAGTTCATGAAGAAGCAGGGGACGCTTCCCGCGTGGCTGAGTTGAGTACCTTGTATGCGCAGTGGGTTGATTGGGCGGACCGTTATCTTCGCGAGGCCACGGGGCGTTGGATTCATGAAGTGGACGCCTCGGGTGTGGAGTCTGGTACGACGTGGGAAGGCAAGGCGGATGCTTACCATGTGGCCCAGATGCTCCTGCTCCCGCAGGTCGGAAACACTCCCTGCTTTGCCCTGGCTCTCAAGCAACTCGCGGAGTAATACGGCTCATTATTGGTGACCTTAGCCACGCCTCGCGGTATTTCGGTCGACGGCAGTATGCTCTTGGGCTTCAAGAGGCCTAGACTTCGTTCATGGCAGACATTCACAATGATCCTTTTGCTTTGACCGGACTGACCTACGATGACGTTCTGCTTCTTCCCGAACTGACCGATGTTGTTCCCTCACAGGTTGATACCTCGGCGCAGCTGACGAAGAAGATCCGCCTGCGTATTCCTCTGCTTTCTGCGGCGATGGATACGGTGACCGAGGCGCGCATGGCGATTGCGATGGCCCGCCAAGGTGGTATCGGAATTCTGCACCGCAACCTTTCGATCGAAGAACAGGCCTCCCAGGTTCGTCAGGTGAAGCGTTCCGAGTCGGGAATGGTCGAGGATCCCGTGACCATCGGCCCCGATGCGACCATCGAAGAACTGGATCAGCTGTGTGGGCACTATCGCGTCTCTGGCCTGCCTGTCGTGGATGATGACCAACAGCTCATCGGCATCATTACCAACCGCGATCTACGCTTCGTTCCCACGGATCAGTGGGCTTCCTTGAAGGTTCGTGATTGCATGACTCCTCGCGAGCGACTGGTAACCGGAAAGGTTGGAACTAGCCGTGAAGAAGCGAAGGCTTTGCTTGCGACGAACCGCGTTGAAAAGCTGCCAATTATCGATGAGGATGGGCGACTAACGGGTCTGATTACCGTTAAGGACTTCGTCAAGACTGAGCAGTACCCGAATGCAACAAAGGATGAACGCGGCCGCCTCATGGTTGGCGCTGCAGTGGGCTACTGGGGAGATACCTGGGAGCGTGCGTGTGCGCTTCGTGATGCGGGTGTCGATGTCTTGGTAGTAGACACCGCAAACGGCGGCGCAGCTTTGGCATTGGAGATGATCCGTAAGATCAAGGCGGACCCGACTTTTGATGGCGTTCAGATCATTGGCGGCAACGTCGCAACGACCGAAGGTGCTCAGGCTCTGATCGATGCGGGTGTCGACGCTGTGAAGGTTGGCGTTGGACCGGGCTCGATCTGCACGACTCGAGTCGTCGCGGGCGTCGGTGTGCCTCAGGTGACCGCGATTCACTTGGCTTCTTTGGCTTGCAAGCCTGCGGGTGTTCCGCTCATCGCTGATGGTGGTCTGCAGTATTCGGGCGATATTGGTAAGGCCATCGTTGCCGGCGCCGACACGGTCATGCTGGGGTCCTTGCTGGCAGGCTGTGAAGAATCTCCTGGTGAGGTTGTCTTCACCAACGGTAAGCAGTACAAGCGTTACCGCGGCATGGGCTCCTTGGGTGCGATGAGTTCGCGTGGACGCAAGTCCTACTCGAAGGACCGCTACTTCCAGGCGGATGTGTCTTCGGACGACAAGATCGTTCCCGAAGGTATCGAAGGTCAGGTTCCCTACACCGGGGCACTTGCAGCCGTCGTCTACCAGCTGGTTGGCGGTTTGCACCAGACGATGTTCTACCTGGGCGCCTCAACCATCGATGCTGTGAAGCGTAATGGTCGTTTTGTTCGCATTACGTCTGCGGGTCTGCGCGAGTCGCATCCGCATGATGTCCAGATGACAACTGAGGCTCCGAACTATCACTCTTCGGCGAAGTAATCGCGGTTCGAGCGTTTGTGACGGGCGGGAGCAGTCGGTGGACTGCTCCCGCCCGCTTTCTATTGCTGAAGGTGACCGGGACGAATGATGGTGTCTGAGGCGGTAGGGGCGTTCGTGTTTTGGAGGTAATTAAATTTTTATATAGCCGCTGTGTAGATAGGTGTTGGGAAAAGCGGGGCGGGAGCTGGTTCTTCCGTCAAGTCGCGGCAGTGTGGGGAGGGCGTTAAAATAAAACCGACCAGCGGTTTGTTATGGAGGTTGTATGAATCAGGCGGAGAAGTCCGAGCGTACTCGGGAGATGATCTGTGCAGCTGCCCGACAGCTATTCGCGGAGAACGGGTACGACAGTACAACCATGCAAGATATCGTCGGGGCAAGTGGAATGTCGAAGGGGGCGATCTATCACCATTTCTCATCGAAGCAGGAGGTGTTGGGTTCCGTTATTCAGGGTGAGTTGCAGTATTTGAATGCATTTGTCGAAGATTTGGCTGCACAATCGGATGTGTCGGTGATCGATAGGATGACAAGCCTCACGGCGCATATGGTCGCCTCCGGTCCGCAAAATGGTATCGGGCGCGCCAACTGGGTAAGCGAGGTTCCTGAAGCCTTGCTGGGATCATTGCGTCACTCCCTGACAACGCTCGCGCCCCACTTGGAACGAATGCTGCGCCAGGGAATGGAGTCTGGTGAAATTGGCTGTGCGTTCCCGGGTGAAGTCGCTGAAGTGTTGGTTCTGCTTGTAGATGTGTGGATTGACCCGCTGATCGTTTCGGATTCTTATGAGCGAAAGTGCCAAAAGGTGGATTTTATCGCTGCTTTCCTCGAGCGTTTCGACGCCCCGGTGCTCAGTGAGGACTCTATCGCAGTCATCAAAAATGGGGTAGGTCGTTTCTATGAATGAGCGTGATTTCTACTCCATTCTCATGGTGAATCTACCGTTTTCTGGGCACACGAACCCGACGCTCGGCTTAGCTCGGGTACTCACTGATATGGGACATCGTGTGACCTACATTCATTCGCCTACGTGGCGGGAAGCTGTGGAAGATACGGGCGCACATTTTGTCCCTTATGACGACTATCCCCTCTGTCCGAGTCCATTCCAGGATCGCATGCACTGCTGGAGTGCTGCTTACCGGACGGTGCTGCGTGTCGGCTCAGACTACGATTGCCTTATTTACGAGATGCTCTTTGTTTCAGGAAAAGCACTCGCCGACCGTTTGGGGATAGTCCCGATCAGGATCTTCTCAACCTTTGCGCTCAATGAGCATGTACTGGACGACTTCGGGCGAAGCGGTGGGTTGTACTTAACCTCGATCTTCCGTTTTCCGCGCCTTAGATCGCTCATTTCTGCACCTTTAAGTAGGAGATATGGGTGACGCTTCCGAGAGATCGAAGCCGAGATTGCGTGTAATAGCCCTAGCCTCAATATCGTCTATACGCCCCGGAGCTTTCAGATATATGCCAAGGAATTTCCTTCATCTCGATACGCGTTCGTAGGGGCGTCTATCGATGGACGTTGCAGTGAGTCATTTTCGCCTCCCGGGGGTAGTGGCCCCCTCATCTACATATCTCTTGGGACAGAACTCAATAAGTCCGAGCGTTTCTTCCGTCGGTGTGTGGAAGCGTTCCGCAGCTGTGGCGTGCGCGTTGTTATGGCGATCGGTGGGTCTGTACGTCCTGAAAGCCTGGGCTCCTTGCCACCCACGATTATGGTCCGCCGCAGGGTTCCGCAGCTTGAGGTGCTTGCACGAGCATCTCTCTTTATTACCCACGGAGGAATGAACAGCGTTAATGAGGCACTCTTCTACGGAGTGCCGATGCTGGTGGTACCAGTTGGTAACGATCAGCCGACTGTGGCTCGGCGGGTGAAAGAGCTGGGATTGGGCGAAGTGTTGGAGGCCGATGCAGTAACTGCCGATGTGCTTCGTGAGGCTGCCATGCGTGTGTTATCTGATCGTGAGTGTCACACGCGTCTTTCCGAGTTTCGGAGAGAGACATGCAACGCAGGTGGCAATGCAGAAGCTGCGAAGCTCATCGTCGAACGGCTCAATCGAGCGTGAAACGCGGGCGGGGTGCAGTCGACGGGCTGCTCCCCGCCCGCACTGTTTTAGAGCTACGAAAACTCGCAAGAGTGCAAAAGAATCGCTCCAATGTTCATCCTCATCGATCATGCGGATGTCTATTCCACAGCAAAGCCTCTGGAATGGCCGCCCATCGACGGAGTGACGACCGTCCGAACGATTCTGCACCGGGAGGACAAGGAACTCCTCGGCGTTCGGCACTTAATTCAACATCTTCCTGCCCGACGGGCGCCCAACTGCGCGTCCAGAACGTCTCCCAGCGCGCTGACGACATGGTCGCCGAGGTCCGCGCTCTGCACCGCGAGATCGGCGGCGACCTCTTCATCAAGATTCCCGTTTCCCGCGAGGGGGTAGCTGCAATCCCATGCATTGTGTGCGAAGGCATGTAGGTCACCGCGACCGACGCCGCTATCGAGGACCAGAACCGAGACTTCGGCTTTCTCTCACCAGCCCGCTGTCCGCGCAGCGAGCCTGCAGTTCAGCGTTCGGCTCGAAGATCGACCAAGCCCTGCCTCTACGCCGGGTACCGTGGCCGTTGTCCGGCGGCTTCCTCGTACAGGCGCCCAGACGCAGGCGATTCCCAAGACATGGTGAAAACGGCGGTACTCGGTGTACCCGCACGAAGCATGCTTACTCCTGGTCGTCGCTACGACCTCTCGGCGTGATCTGGGGCCACTCTCGGTCGATGTGTGTGTCCCGTCCCCGCGAACGTAGAAAGCTTTCAAAGTTTTCTGCCCAGGCAGCGTGAGCTTCCTTTTGAAATGCGTGGATTTGAGCGCAGCTCTGCGTTGCACAATCCGGGAACTTGCGGGCGATTGCTGCCAGTACATCCAGGGTCATGACCACGTCATATTCGGCGGTATGCGCATTTTCTGAAACGGGGACCCCGTATGCGCTGGCCATGAGAGAAAGCTGCTTTTTCCCCTTGCGGTAGCGATCAAGATGGCGGTCCAAGACCAAGGGGTCGATGATGGGCGCGGGTTCGCTCAGGCCGAGCCTTTCGGCGAGAGTGGGGAGTCCATGTCTGCGGAGTTCTTCTTCGAGCAAGGTGAAATCGAAGCTTCCGTTGAACGCGACAACGGGATATCCGTGTCCCATATGTGAGGCGAGAGAAGCGGCAAGCTCTTCAAGAACTTCACGGATCGGGCGGCCCTGGGTTCGTGCCATCTGGGTCGTGATCCCGTGAATCTGGGCCGCCGAGTCAGGGATGTCAACTTCGGGGTCTGCAAGCCACGTCGTGATGACGTCAGAGCCAGTAGCGGCTGCGGCGCCGCCTTCGCGCAGCACCAGCGCCGCGGTAACCAAGCGGTCAGTGTGTGGGTTGACCCCAGTCGTCTCAGTATCAAAGCCAAGCCAGGGGAGTTGGTCCCACGAGGGAACTGATGTGTGTGTCATGCCTTAAGTGTGCACCGTTGCTCCGTCATTTGCGTCCAATTTCGGATCCGGATAAAAAGATGTCCCACTTCGTCCTGGAAGTGGGACATCGCTAGATGAACTGTGATGAATCAGGGATGCAAAGGCAAGGGGAATGAGAAACGCGTGTATGCACCAGGCATCTGGGCGCGATCGCGAGATCCCAACTTACGGGGTGTGCGCTCGTTTGTGCGGCGCGATACGTCCTGCGCAATGCGGCTTTCCGCGCGTGAACTGCGACGGAAATCCCTTTGAGTGGCAGCTGCTGCTGTCAACATGATGACCTCCTGCGGATCAAATGGCGAACACCACTTGCGGGTGTATTTGTGATGACGTATACATTCTGCGCATTGCTGCCCTTCTCTTCAAGTGTTTTTCATCCTCGGCGTTCAGGGTGGTTTCTGCAGGTGTGGATGGAAAAGTAAAAGGTTGGGAACTGGTGAAGTGCACCCATGGCCTCGTCCTTAATATTCTAAAAATTGGGTAAAAATTTGTGGGTGATCGTCATGTCTCCACAGAGCTTTCTGGTCAAAGGTAAAGTCGTATCAGAATGCAAGCCAACTGTGAAATGTGCCACTTTAATGTTGATGTATGTGGCGTGTCTTCGATGCGGGGACAATATCGCCCCACCGGGGGAGTGACTACAATGGCTCCATGGGTAATGAGGTCGAAATCGGTCGAGGAAAACGAGGCCGCCGCGCATACACGCTAGATGACATCGCACTTGTTTCGGCACGCAGAACCAGGGACCCTGCCGACGTAAACGTTGGGTGGCAGATCGATGCCTACCATGTCGACGTCCCCATCATGGCCGCCCCCATGGACTCGGTGATGAGTCCTGATACGGCAATTCTTTTTGGCAAGCTCGGTGGAATTGGGGTTTTAGACCTGGATGGTCTGTGGACTCGTTACGAAAATCCTCAACCGATCTTGGATGAGATTGCCCAGCTCCCCGCCGAAGGTTCGATCGCGCGGCTTCAGCAAATCTATTCGGCACCCATCCAGGCTGATCTCATCACCGAACGCCTCCAGTACATCCGAGACGCGGGAGTCGTGGTCGCCGGAAAGCTTTCCCCCCAGCGGACCCAGCGCTATTGGCGCGCTGTTGTCGAGGCGGGTGTTGATCTCTTCGTGATCCGTGGGACGACGGTTTCTGCCGAGCATGTCTCCTCGCGTGCAGAGCCCCTCAACCTCAAACGCTTCATCTATGAGCTTGATGTTCCCGTTATTGTCGGTGGAGTTTCTACCGACACCGCTGCCTTGCACCTAATGCGTACGGGTGCTGCAGGTATTCTGGTCGGCTTTGGCGGGGGAGCGGCCCATGCAACTCGCCAGTCCCTGGGTGTCCATGCTCCCATGGCCACGGCAATCGCTGATGTTGCTGCCGCACGCCGTGACTACATGGATGAGTCTGGCGGTCGCTACGTCCACGTGATTGCGGATGGCGGAATTGGGCGTTCCGGTGACATGACGCGCGCAATCGCGTGTGGTGCAGACGCGGTAATGATGGGGGCTGCCCTTGCGCGCGCCGAGGAGGCCCCCGGACGCGGTTGGCATTGGGGTTCCGAGGCCACGCACCCAGAACTCCCGCGCGGTCACCGCGTGCGCGTGGGAACTTCGGGGACCTTCAGTGAAATCTTGTACGGTCCCTCGACGCGAGCGGATGGAACGCTCAACTTCATCGGTGCGCTTAAGAGGACCATGGCCTCGACAGGGTATTCGGAAGTGAAGGACCTGCAAAAGGCGGAAGTCGTCGTCAGCCCCTATGTGCGCTGAGACAAAATTCTGGGTGGCGAACGTCTTAGTTCGCCACCCAGATCAGTTAGAGGGTTGGTTTGTGAAGAGTGAGCGAAGCAACTTCCGGTCGTGGAACCCACAGATCCAATGCCGTGAATCCAGCAAAGGCCAAAGACAAGCAGCTCGGCCAGAGAATGTTTTCGTACTCTAGTGAGAAAGCATAGAAGCTTTCGGCGGCGGTCATATGGAGCGTCCCCAACAGTGTTCCAATGACGATTAGAGGAATACTGAAATTCACAACGACTGAAATAATTCGAATCACCCGTGAGGGACCGACGATATTTCTAATCCTGAGAATGCTTCCAGTGAGTGCCAGTAAGAGCCCAACAACAATGGCGATAGCGACTGGTTTCGTGAGCCAAATTAATGGGTTGTCATGGAAGAGAGGTGGAAGCCAAAGTAAGAGAAGTGGAAGGCCGCCAACGAAAACAAGATAGGTGGATGTCTCCCATGCGTTCCATTGAGTGTCGACAGTCGCGCTGCGTAGATTTGACATTATTCCTCCTAGTGGAACGAATTCGGATCCCATTGGTTGCAGCAGGAGCCGATTATGTAAACGATGGCCAGTTTGGAGTGAACTAGACTTCTTCCTTGAAATTGAAGGAAAGTGGTCGCGCAAAGCTGGCGGTGGCGGTGAGGGAAGCCGCGAAGGAAAGACAGGTGGCGTGCAGCGGTTCTTTGGTGCACCCATGAATAATTATCCCCGGGTGTTTAATCCCTTGTCAATAGTTTTTCTGCAGGTCAAGGCATAAAAATGTGGGGCGACCACAGTTGTGATCGCCCCACAACTATTGAAGGGGGTTGGTGCTTGGCTTTAGGCGGCTGTGTTCATCACCAGGGCAGTGATCGCCGGGCTGATGAGAATCAGAGCTAAGGCTAGTGCGCCGTAGAGATTTCGTTGGTATGAGGGGCCTTCAGAAGCGGTCTGATGCCAGATCGCTGCAAAAGGTAAGAAGACTGCGGCCACTAGTCCCGCAACGAGAACCATGGGGCGCAGTGCTGGAGCAAAAACGCAGGCGAAAAGGGCGACTGCAAGGATGATGGGAGTGATTAGGGATTTTCTCACGAAAAAATCATAAATCTGGGTAGAGGGAGCTTCAGTACAAGCGCTTGTGATTTTGATTAAGTCTGCGACTGTGTGCATATTACGGCTGAATAGTTTCCAGCTACATGCATAAATAGTGATGCTTCGTCAATGGTTTAGAGCGTGAAAAGTGGTCCCCGGCCTGGACATCCAGACCGGGGACCACTCAGTAATTCGCTAGAGGCGCCCTAGATCACTGATCTGCTGCGCTGGGGTGCGTCATGTCGGCGGGAACAACCCACGCGTCGAACTCTTCGGGGGTGACAAAGCCCAGCTCAAGAGCGGACTCACGCAGAGAAATGCCCTTGTGATGTGCGTTCTTCGCAATCTTTGAAGCCTTGTCATAACCGATGTGGCGGTTCAAAGCGGTCACCAGCATCAGGTTGATATCCAAGTGATGCTGGATCTTCTCACGGTTGGGCTCGATGCCGTACGCGCAGTGGATATCGAAGGAAACGCACGCATCGCCAAGCAGTCGGATGGATTCCAGAACGTTCCACGCCATAACGGGCTTGAAAACGTTGAGCTGGAAGTTGCCCTGAGAGCCGGCGAAACCAACGGTTGCGTCGTTGCCGAAGACTTGGGTCGCGACCATGGTCATGGCCTCGCACTGGGTCGGGTTGACCTTGCCGGGCATGATGGACGAACCGGGTTCATTCTCGGGAATGATCAGTTCGCCAATGCCATCGCGCGGGCCGGAGGCGTACCAGCGCACATCGTTGGCAATCTTCATGAGCGCATCGGCCAGAACACGCAGTGCGCCAGAGACCAAAACGAGTGCGTCGTGTGCGCCCAGGGCTGCGAAGAGGTTATCGGCCTGCTTGAACTCAATGCCGGTTTCCTCAGAAATCTTCTTCGCGGCGAGCTTGCCGAAAGCGGGGTGAGCGTTAAGGCCCGTTCCCACTGCGGTTCCACCGATCGCCAGCTCGCGTGCGCGAGAATCCGCGTAGCGAATGCCGTCGAGGGCGAAATCAATTTGCGCAACCCAGCCGGAAATAACCTGGCCAAGAGTAATGGGGGTGGCGTCCTGCAGGTGGGTGCGTCCCACCATGACGACATCCGCGTATTCCTTTGACTTTGCATCCAAAGTATTGCGCAGCTGCTCAACGCGCGGATACATCGCTTGGAGTTCCTGGACCACAGCAATGTGCATTGCAGTGGGGAAGGTGTCATTCGAGGACTGGCCGCGGTTCACATGGTCATTGGGGTGAACGGGAGTCTTGGAGCCCATGACGCCACCAGCAAGCTCGATCGCGCGGTTGGAGATGACTTCGTTCGCGTTCATGTTCGACTGCGTGCCGGATCCAGTCTGGAAGACGACCAGCGGGAAGTGATCATCGAGCTTGCCCTCGATCACCTCGTCGGCGGCGCGAGCAATCAGGTCTGCGATGTCCTGGGGGAGCTCGCCGAGTTCGGCGTTTGCAAGCGCAGCAGCCTTCTTCAAAGTGCCAAGTGCGCGAACCATGGGGCGTCCCCACACGAAAGTGTTACGACCGATGTCGAAGTTGTGGAGCGAACGCTCTGTTTGTGCGCCCCAGTAACGATCGACAGCAACCTCAACGGTGCCCATGGAATCGGATTCGGTACGAGTATTTTCTGCCACGAGTGCCTCCTTCACATCTGTGACCAGGAATGTACGTCTTAAGCCTACTCGGAGAGTGCCAATTTTCAGGGGTCACTCGTCCTAGCCTTAGACAGAAAATAGAAAACGCAAGAGCGCGAGTGGACCAGCCAGCGACTTTCGCGGTGGTGATAGCCGCTGATGCGATGAGTTTTCTCCCATCTTTGACTGCTACGATCCACTAGAACGCGACGCGCTCTGTCGATCGTCAAGGAGTGTTAGGTGGAACAAGCAGTTGTGACCCGCAGTGCGCGTCGCAGGGCGCGCGCTGCGATTTTTGCGCTTTTCTTCACTAATGGCGCGCTCTTGGGCAGTCTTGTTTTACGCTTCCCTGAAATTAAAGATGCCTTCGGTCTTTCCTCCAGTGCCTATGGTGCAACCATCGCGCTGTCATCCCTGGGAGGAATTCTCGCTGGTCCTTTCGCTGCGCGAGCGGTTCGCCGCTTAACCTCGCGCGTGGTTGCCTCGGTCATGACCATCGGGGTCGGTCTTGCGGTTCTCTTCATTGGCCTCACCTCAACGCTTCGCGCCCATGCAGGTGTCTCGCCAACTGTTGCCACAATTCTCTACGTCATTCTTGCCTCGAGTTTCCTCCTCAATGGCTGCAGCGATTCAATTGTTGATGTTGCACAGAACATGCAGGGATTTCGTCTCCAGCGCCTCTACGGTCGGCCAATCATCAATGCTTTCCACGGGATGTGGTCTGTCGGAGCTGCGGTTGGTGGTCTCTTTGGCGTCTTGACCACTACTTTTCACATTTCTCTTCTGATCCACAGCCTCGTCGCCTCATGCATCTGCATCGTACTTGGGCTCGCGGTGATGCCCTTCACTATCCGCGGTGCAGACCCACAAGACAACAACGAAGACGAGGCCGATGATTCCTCCCGAGTGCGGACAGTTTCGTGGCATCCGGTCCTTGTCCTTGCTCTGCTCGTCATCTTGTGTATTTCAGGCATGCTGATTGAAGACGCCGCCTCCTCGTGGGCGACGCTCTTCATGCGAGACTATGCCCACGCCGGTGCGGGACTCGCTGGTTCGGGCTATGTCGTTCTCTTAACAACGCATGCGTGTGGTCGTTTTATCGCTGATTCGTTTGTTCATCGTTATGGCCCCCGTGCCGTCATTTGTGGGGGAGGAGCCCTCATTTTGATCGGAATGGGAAGTGCTCTCGCCATTGGCACATTCCCCGCGCTTCTCGTTGGTTTCGCCGCCGCAGGACTGGGATGCGCGGCCTCGGTACCTCTGGCCTACAACGCAGCCCACGATATCCGCGGGATGAACCCCGCCACGGGACTGACGATCGTCTCCTGGCTGGGGCGCCTCGCCTTCCTTGCGGCACCCCCGCTTGTCGGCCTCGTTGTGCAGCACACCTCGTTGCTTTCGGCGATGATCGTCATCCCACTCGCGGGCGCGGGGCTGGTCCTGACCTCAACTGTGCTTGCCCGCAGGGGCGTTAACGTGCAAGAGTGACGACATGGACTTCTTAGGAATCAGCGGGCCCGAAGCGATCATCATCGCTGTGGTGGTCCTCGTGGTTCTGGGGCCCAAGGGAATGAGCGAGGCTGCGCGACGCATCCTCGAAGTGCGCAGACGCTGGTTGGAGGTGTCGGCCTCGTTCAGGAGCCAATCGGATCAGGCGATGGCGCAGCTTCGCGCTTACGCTTCCGACGCCTCGCAAGAAGATCGCGAAGCCAGCACACCCCAAGCGCACCAAAATACAGGGCAAGAAGTGCGCACATCTGAAGAATCATCGACCACAGGTCGGGGAGTGGATTCGTAATCGCCGCAAAAACTGTCGCACCCACGACTGCCCACCTCCAGCGGCGCAGAATCTGAGAAGTCGAGGCCAAGCCAAGGGTGTGAATCCCGATGATGATCATGGGGAAAAGGAAAGACGCACCGATCACCAAAGTCAGGATCACGACGAAGCTGATATAGGAATCAAAATCCAGCAGCGCAGAGGTGCCTTGGGGAAGCTCAGAAAGTAAAAGGCTGACCGCGTGGGGGAGGAACCACAGCGCCGAGGCGACTCCCGCAAGGAAAAGAATCGCGCTGGGAATTGCGATCAGTGCGGTGCGTCGTTTTTCCGTGCGCGTGAGAGCGGGGGCGATGAAGAGCCAGAGTTGGGTCAGCCACCACGGAGTTGTCAGGATGAAGCCCGCCCAGAGTGCGAAGGTGATGTGTGTCGAAAAGGGGCCGATGATCGTGCGGAAGTTGATTCCCGAGGCCCCGGCTGAGGCGAGTGGACGCGTGAGCCACGTGGTTGCCGGAGTGTAGAGGAACCACGCGCCGATTGCTCCAACGAGGATGCCTGCAAGACTGAGCAGAAGCCGCGCGCGCAGCTCGAGGAGGTGGCGCGTCAATGACATATATGCGTCAGAATCAGCCCGGGTCATTGGTTCGCAGCGAAATGATGGCGCGTTGAGAAGGGAATTACTTCGACGAATCTGTGTTTTCAGGCTCAGACATGGATGTCTGCTCGCTGGTGGATGAGGAGTCTTGAGACAGGTCGTTCATTTCCTCTTTGAGGATTTTTGCGCTCTTGCCGATGGAGCGTGCCAAGTCGGGGAGCTTTTGAGCGCCAAAAAGAACAAGGACAACGATCAAGACGATGATCCAGTGGATGGGACGCATGGGTTCTCCTTCTGATGCGGCTTCTGGGTTGAGCCTACACCGCCTTTCGTCTGTTCAGCGTGAGAAAGACAACGAAAGGGGACGTACTTAGGTAACACAGGTTATCCTAAGTTCAGTAAATTAGGTTATGAATGGTTGTCGTAAATCATTCGGTTGGGAGATGAATGTTCCTCGCGAACTTCTTGATTGCCCTCAGAGAGGGCGTTGAAGCCGCACTGATCGTCGGAGTTGTAGCGGCCTACTTGGTGAAGGTTGGACGCAGGAACCTGCTCCCCAAAGTATGGTTTGGCGTCATCATTGCCGCAGCGCTGCCCTTAAGCCTCGGCGCAATCATGACCTGGGGTCCCTACACCCTGTCATTCCAGGCGCAGGAAATCCTCGGCGGAACGCTCTCACTGGTCGCCGTTGCCATGGTGACGTGGATGATCCTGTGGATGAGTTCAAACTCCCGCCAATTTGCGCGCAAACTTCGTGAGGATACTGCAGCGCAACTTGCATCTGGCTCAGAGTGGGGAGTCGTGTGGATTGCCTTCATTGCAGTTGCACGAGAAGGCATTGAAACCGCGCTCTTCGTGTGGGCAACAATCAAATCTTCTGCTGAAAATGCAATTGCAGCGCCCGCACTCGGAGTGGTCACCGGTTTGCTCGTCGCCGTTGTTATCGGCTGGCTCATCTACACCGGCGCAGCTCGAATTAACCTTTCAATCTTCTTCAATATCACCGGTCTTCTTCTAATTTTCGTCGCTGCAGGAATCGTTTCCTACGGTATTGGAGACCTTCAAGAATCGTCCGTACTTCCCGGATGGGGCATCCCCATCTATAACATCACCGCATACCTAGATGGCTCGGTCTACTCGTGGCTGACCACCTCCTCGTGGTGGTGGACCCTTCTGGAAGCAATGTTCAACGTCAATGCTTCCCCGACACATCTCCAGCTCATCGGCTGGGTGCTCTACATCGTCATCATTCTGCCGCTCTTCCTGGTCCGTTCCGGAATGGTCGGCGCCAAACACCCCACCCCTAAAGGAGAACAATGAAAACCTCCCGCACGCGCCTCGTCATTGGAGTTGCGGCTGTTTCTGCGCTGGGTTTGAGCGCATGCGTCGCCAATAATCCCTCAAGCACCTCGGCTTCGGGAAGTGCTGGCGCAAGCGACGCACCGCTGACCGTGACCATCACCGATGACACGTGTAAGGTCTCTGCCGCGAGCGTTCCTTCAGGCGTCGTCACCTTCAAGCTGACCAACAACGGAACCGTCCGCAACGAGTTTGAAATTCTTGCCGAAGACAAGCTCCGCATTGTTGGAGAGCGCGAAAATCTGGGCCCCGGAACCTCGGTCGACTACACCGTCACCCTGCAGCCCGGCAAGTACTTCACCGCCTGCAAGAAGAACATGGTTGGCGCGCTGGTTGGTGCCGCGGAGTTCACCGTGACCGACTCGGGCAAGGCAGTCGAGGTCAGCTCGGACGAGAAGGCACAGATCGATGCCGCCGTCACCAACTACACCGCATACGTCCGCGATCAGTCCGGTCAGCTCCTGGAGCAAACCAAGTCCTTCGCCGAGCTGTACAAGAAGGGTGACTTCGATTCGGCTCGCAAGGCATACGCTCCCGCCCGTATGTACTACGAGCGCATTGAGCCCACTGCCGAGGCCTTCGGTGACATTGACCCCGCACTGGACCAGCGCGAAGCTGACTGGCAGGAAGAAGGTGCTGACGGTGAATGGACCGGCTGGCACGCAATCGAAAAGGACCTGTGGCGTCCCGATGGCTACCAGGGGCTGAGCGAGGAACAGCGCACAGCAATGGCTGACAAGCTGGTCGAAGATACTCAGAAGCTCTACGATCTGGTCTACTCCAACGACTTCAAGATCTCTCTGTCGGATATTTCCAACGGTGCAATCTCGCTGCTTGAAGAGGTTGCCACCACGAAGATCACCGGCGAAGAAGAAGCCTTCTCTCACACTGATCTGTATGACTTCGTCGCAAACGTCGAGGGCGCGAAGGTTGCCTACGGTGACGTTGAAGATCTTGCGAAGGCAAAGGATCCCAAGCTGGCAGGAAAGATTACCGATGCCTTCACCGAGCTTCAGCACGAGCTCGATAAGCACAAGGACGGCGACGGTTACGTCTCTTACGACAGCATCGACGAAGCTGGCCGTAAGGCGCTTTCCGACAAGGTCAATGCGCTTCGCTTGCCCCTGGCACAGCTGACGGCAGCAATTGTCCAGTAAGTACTAGTTACAACTCGTTGGGCGTGGCGCACCTGAAGGCGCGCCACGCCCAACGGCATCACTTTCACCATCCGTCTGTCATCAAAGGACCCAGTCATGACTCAGCATCACGAAGCAGCTGAAAACAATGGCAATGCCGATCACGAGGGCACCAAAGAAGGACTCTCGCGTCGCCAATTTTTAGGATTAGCCGGCCTCGGTGCACTTACCCTTGGGCTGGGCGGTGGCGGCGGATTTGCCCTCGGTCGCCACGCGGGTGATGGCATCGATTCCGATGTCATGAAGAAGACCTACGAGTTCCGCGGTGAACACCAGCAGGGAATCATTACTCCCGCTCAGCAGCAGATGCACACTGCCGCTTTCGATTTGTCGACCACGAACCGTGATACGCTCATTGAGCTTCTCCAAGACTGGACCTTGGCCGCTGAACGCATGACTCATGGCGAACTCGTCAAGGACTACACAACTTCACTGACGAAGGCGCCGGCCGATACCGGTGAATCGATGGGGCTTGGCCCTGCAGGTCTGACCATCACTTTCGGTGTAGGAAAAACCCTGTTCATCGACGATGAAGGCCGAGATCGCTTTGGTCTTGGCGATAAACTTCCCGTTGCTCTGCGTGACGGCATTCCGCCCATGGCAGCAGAAAAGCTCGACCCCAAGCGCGGCGGCGGAGACCTCATCATCCAGGCCTGTTCCGAAGACCCCATGGTCAATCTCCACGCCCTTCACAACCTCACGCGCATCGCTTTTGGTCGCGCGACCATGCGCTGGACGCAACTGGGGTACGGGCGAACCTCATCGACCTCAAAGTCCCAGGAAACGCCTCGTAATCTTTTTGGCTTCAAGGACGGAACCTCCAACATCAAGGCCGAAGACTCTCAAGCCGAATTGGATAAGCACCTGTGGATCCAAGCCGGTGACGATCAGGGTGCATGGGCTGCAGGAGGCTCCTACATGTGCGTTCGCAAAATCAAGATGATGATGGAGGTCTGGGACGATCTGGTCTTGGCCGAACAAGAACAGATCATCGGACGCGACAAGATCCATGGAGCACCTTTGTCGGGCGGCGAAGAATTCACGAATCCGGACTTCGCGAAGGAAGGACAAGAGGGTAACCCCACTGTTGGATCTTCAGGTCTGGCAATTGCTCCAGATTCGCATGTCGCCATGATGAACCCGAATAACAATTCGGGGCGGCGCATGCTGCGACGTGGATACAACTACCTTGAAGGCGTGGACTACTTGGGGCGCTTGGATGCGGGCCTCTTCTTCGTTGCCTATGTGCGGAACCCCGCTGAGGGTTTCATTCCCGTTTTGGCGAAGATGAAGAGCGATCAGCTGACTGAATACCTTCAGCACCTGGCGTCGGGTGTCTACCTCATGCTCCCCGGAGTGCGTGAGAAGGACACCTATGTCGGCCAGAAGCTCTTTGAGTAAGGGGATATGTGGTGAGTGACTCGAATCAGACGGGTGAACACGCAGACGTAAGCGAGGCCCTTCCCATTTCACAACGCCCGGCCTCGAACGCTCCCGGGCACTGGGTACTCGCAAGAGTCGGAAAGAAAGTTCTACGTCCCGGCGGCTTGGAACTGACTCTTCAGATGCTCTCCGAGGCGAAGCTAACGGGCTCCCGGGTGGTTGAATACGCTCCCGGGTTGGGACGAACCGCATCGGAAATTCTTGCTGCACGCCCGGCCTCGTACACGGGGGTCGATAAAGATCCGGTTGCCGCCAAACACGTAAGAGAGTTGGTCGGCACGCGGGGGACAGTGATCAATGCTGATGCCGCCGACACCGGACTGGAGTCGGGGTCTGCTGATGTTGTCGTTGGTGAAGCCATGCTCACCATGCAGGGAGAGAAGTCTAAGAAAGCCATCATTTCCGAGGCCGTGCGGCTGCTGGCACCGGGAGGCCGCTATGCGATCCATGAGCTTGCCGTCCAACCTGACGACATTGACGAAGAATTGCACACGCGGATTCGTCAAGATCTTGCGCGAGCTATTCACGTGAACGCGCGCCCGCTGACCTGCGAGCAGTGGGCGGAACTATTGGAAGAATGCGGCCTCGTGGTTGAAACGATCCAAACCGCGCCGATGGCTCTACTCGATTTCTCGCGCAATGTCCGTGACGAAGGCTTTGTACAGACACTGCGAATCATTCGAAATGTTCTTTCGGATCGAGAGCTGCGGGCCCGTGTGTTAGGAATGAGAAAGACTTTCCGCACCTATCAAGATTCAATGTGCGGGGTGACAATCGTGGCCCACAAGCCGCTGGAAGGAGACACCAATGACGCTCAGTGACGACACCAATCTTGAGGTCCCCGTGCCGATCATGACCGATGTTCAAGACATTGCGTCCATGATTCAGGTCAATGAGGGGGCAACGGTTTCTCGCACGGTTATGCACTGTGAGGGAATGCGACTGGTTCTTTTTTCCTTCGATACCGACGAACTACTTAGTGAGCACACTGCGGCAATGCCCGTGATTCTTCAGACCCTTGAGGGGGCCCTGGAAATCACCGCTGACGGTCGTACAGTGATTCTGCGCCCCGGTGATGTGATCCACTTTGGAACGCGACTGCCTCACGCCGTGCGCGCGCTTGAGCCTTCCAAGATGGCGCTGTTCATGTTGGATTCACGTGAGCGATCACCAAAGAAGTAAGGTGAGAAAATGTTGATCGGGGCTGGGTTTGTGAGTAACCCAGCCCCTTTCGTGTGAGAGATTCAGTCGACGAGGCCGCTGACGGCGCTGTCCAACTCCCGCAGCCAGGCCTCGGCGGAAGCATCCGAAGGCATACGCCAGTCTCCGCGCGGGGAGAGCGATCCGCCAGCCATGACCTTGGGGCCATTGGGAAGCGCGCTGCGCTTGAACTGCTGGGTGAAATAGCGACGGATAAACAGGCGCTCCCACTTCACGATTTCGTCCAAGGAGTATGAAACCTTGTCCTCTTCGGGGTAGCCGGCTGGCCAGTTGCCGCGAGATGCATCTGACCAGGCGTGCTCTGCCAAGAATGCAATCTTCGACGGGCGAGCCCCGCGTCGAAGCACGTAGTACAGGTTGAAGTCTTGCAGGTTGTAGGGGCCGATCTTGTCCTGCGTGGACTGCATCTTCTGTCCTGGCTTTGCTGGGACGAGCTCGGGAGAAATTTCGGTTCCCAGAATCGACAGCAAGATCTCGCCAACTTCGGGGGAGAACTGGCCAGAAGATACCACCCAACGAATCAGGTGCTGGATCATCGTCTTGGGGACGCCGGTATTGACGGCGTAGTGGCTCATCTGGTCGCCCACACCGTAGGTGCACCAACCCAGCGCAAGCTCTGAGAGATCACCGGTACCCAAGACAATACCGCCCAGGTGATTTGCGAGGCGGAAAAGATAGTCCGTGCGCAGTCCTGCCTGAACGTTTTCGAAGGTCACGTCATAGTCGTCGTGGCCATCGGCGTAGGGGTGATCGATATCAGCCAGCATCTGCCTAGCCGCAGGGGTGATATCGATTTCCTTGAAGGAGACTCCCAATCTTTCGCACAGCGCAATCGCATTGGTCTTCGTGCGCGCAGAAGTTGCAAAGCCGGGAAGCGTGTAGCCCAGAATATCTGTACGCGGACGACCTAAGAGGTCCATTGCTCGAGCCGCAACGATCAACGCGTGCGTTGAATCCAAGCCGCCAGAAACACCAATGACAACCTTGGGCTGGCCTATAGCGCTCAAACGCTTTGCGAGCCCCGCAACCTGGATGTTGTAGGCCTCGTAGCAGTCCTGCTCCAGCTGGTTCGGGTCGTCGGGGACGAAGGGGAAGCGATCGACCTCGCGTTCCAAACCCAGATCCGTTCGCGGCGGGTTCATCTCAATGGCGATGCTGTAGGGGCGTGGGATTGAGAGGCCCTCAAGCATTTTTTGAGCGTTGTCGGTGAAAGAATTCTGACGCGTGCGCTCGGTGCGCAGATGCTCGACATCAACGTCGGCGATGGTGATTTGGGTTCCCGAGGCGAAACGCTGCCCGGCGGCAAGAAGCTGCCCGGCCTCGTAGATCAGGGTCTGCCCATCCCACGCAAGGTCGGTCGTTGACTCACCCGGGCCGGCTGCGGTGTAGATGTACGCGCAGGCGCAGCGCGCGGAGGTCGACTGTGCAAGGAGCTTGCGTTCGTCGCCTCGTCCGACGGTGATGGGGGAGGCGCTCAGGTTGAGCAGGACGGTTGCGCCTGCGAGCGCAAGGAGTGAAGCGGGGGTGACGGGAACCCACATGTCTTCGCAGACCTCAATACCCACACACAACCCCGGGATGTCGGTCACGTCGATTGTGACGGAGCCAAAAGGCAATAGGGGAGCGTCGCCCGTGTAGGGCTCTGTTGGGGCCCACGGAGCCTGAAGAAGATCGTTATCAAAGCTCGGCGGAGTCACGAAATGACGCTTTTCATAGAACTCGCGGTAGTTTGGAAGATAGGACTTCGGGATGACGGCAAGTGCGCGGCCTCGGTGGATTGTAACCGCGCAATTGTAGAGGGCTGCTCCCTTGCGTAGTGGCGCGCCGACGACGATCAGGGGGAGAAGATCCGCGCTGGCAGCAATGATGGTGGTCAGCGCGCGCTCGACCTCATCAAGAAGAACGTCTTGAAGGAGAAGATCATCGATTGCATACCCCGAAACGCACAACTCAGGGAAGAGCGCGATCGAGACGCCGCGTTCATCGCAGCTTCGCGCGGCTGCAATGATTTCTTCGGCATTGGCCAGTGGCTGTGCGGGATGAACGGGGAGCGTCACTGCCGCCACGCGTGCGAAGCCCTGGTCGTAAAGGGAATGGAAGTTCATGGCTTTCCTCCTGAGTCGCTAGGGCTATTGTCGCCTACTTGGGCGGCTTGCGCCTTCTCGAGGTCGTAGCTGGCTTGGTGTGTCTACTTCAGTTCGTTCATGATCTGTTCAAAAGAGTGAGCAACGGGGTCGCGGATGATGAGGTCTGCGTCAGCGTCGGCGCTCGTCGGCGTCGCGTTCATCAAGACCAGGTGTGAACCCGAGAAATAGTTAAGTAATCCCGCAGCGGGATAGACGACCAGAGATGTTCCAGCCACGATTAAGAGATCGGCGTGCGAGATTGCCTGCACGGCGCCACTGATGACGTCCTCGTTCAGTGCCTCGCCGTACATGACGATATCAGGACGGAGCTGTCCGTGGCAGCGACGGCAGGTTGGGACTAGCTCTTCCAGGGCATCGGGAATGGAAGGAAGCGAATAGCCAGCGCCGCAAGCGGTGCACAGAAGGTGCTCCCAATTTCCGTGAAGCTCCCAGACTGTGCGTGAGCCGGCGCGCTGGTGAAGACCGTCGATATTTTGGGTAATGACGCACTCGAGAAGCCCATCTGCCTCGAGCGTGGCAAGTGCGCGGTGGGCGCCGTTGGGTTCTACCGGCTTGTGTACCTCGCGGAACCACTCCCAATAGGCCTCGGGGTGAACCGAAAAGAAATCGATACTGAGGACCTGCTCCAAGGGGATTGTGCGCTCTTGGAAGTAGAAGCCGTTCGCGCCGCGAAAGTCGGGAATGCCTGACTCCGTGGAGACGCCAGCCCCACCGAAAAATACTGTTGAAGGAGAGGTGCGAATCCAATTCGTAAGGGTTGAAATATCAGTGGACACCGTAACTCCTTTGTCGTTCGATGCCTTCAAGAATACGCCGAGGCCGGGGTGCACATGGCAGCCCCGGCCTCGTATTGCGATGAAAAGTCGCGTCTGAACTCAGATCAGAGTGAGAGCCTGACGTGCAATCGCAAGTTCTTCGTTCGTGGGAACAACCATGACGGTAACAGAGGAATCGTCGGTCGAAATGGTCGTTGCGGCCGAGAAACGCTGGTTGTTCACCTCGTCATCGATGCGCACACCGAAGGGGAGGAGACGCTCGCAGACCTCGCGGCGAAGATCCGCATCGTTCTCGCCAATGCCAGCGGTGAAGGTAATGACATCCAGTCCGCCGAGCTCAGCAGTGTAGGAGCCGATGTACTTGATGATGCGGGTGACGTAGATGTCCAAGGCGAGGCGTGCGCGGCGTGCGACTTCGGGGTCCTCGGAATCGACCATGTGGCGAACGGCGCGCATGTCATTCTCTCCGGTCAATCCCTTGAGACCTGACTGCTTGTTGAAGAGATCGTCGACTTCGTCGGCGCTCCAGCCGGTCTGACGCTGCAGGTGGAAAACGACGGCGGGGTCGATGTCGCCGGTGCGGGTTCCCATGACCAAACCCTCAAGAGGGGTCAGGCCCATCGAGGTATCGATCGGACGGCCGGCCTTGACCGCAGACACCGATGCGCCATTACCCAGGTGAAGGACGATCTGACGCAGAGCATCGTTACCCATGAGGCGAGCAACCTGACCGGAGACGTACTGGTGAGAAGTGCCGTGAGCGCCGTAGCGGCGCACAGCGTACTTTTCAGCGACTTCCTGCTTGAGAGCATAGGTTGCGGTCTCTTCGGGAAGACGCTGGAAGAAAGCGGTATCGAAGACTGCCACGTGAGGGGTGTCAGGCATGAGCTCGCGGGCAACGTCAATGCCCTTGAGGTGTGCGGGGTTATGCAGGGGAGCCAAGGCGCACAGCTCATCGATGAGGTCGCGGACTTCGTCGGTGATCAGTGCCGGTCCGTCGAAGTACTTACCGCCCTGAACGATGCGGTGACCAACGGCAACAATGTTGGCCTCGGCAAGAGAGGGGCCGACCTCATCAAAGAGGCGCAGAACTTCGCGCATGCCAACTTCGTGGTCGGCAATAGGTTCGTTCACATCGACGACCTTCTCGCCGTACTTGTGCTGGATGTGGCCCTCAGATTCGCCGATGCGCTCAACGAGGCCCTTGGCGATCGCGTCACCATTATCGGGGTTGACAAGCTGGTATTTGATGGAGGAAGAACCAGAGTTAATAACGAGAACGGTGTCGGTCACGACATACCTTCCTTGGGAGTGCTGACGACCCGGGGCAACTCGACGAAGCCGGAGGCCGTCCGCCCGGATTGTTGTGGGCAGTTAACTGAATTTTACTCGCGTCTATTACGCGGACGTGATTCGAGGGTGTGGGATTGTCCCCACACCCTCGAAATCTGTTAGCCCTGTGCCTGAACGGCTGTCAAGGCGACGGTATTGACAATATCTTCAACCAAAGCGCCGCGTGAGAGATCGTTCACGGGCTTGTTAAGTCCCTGCAGAACCGGGCCAATCGCAACGGCTCCGGAAGAACGCTGAACGGCCTTGTATCCAATATTTCCAGCGTTGAGCGAGGGGAAGATGAAGACGTTCGCGTGGCCGGCAACGGGGGAGTCGGGCAGCTTGACCGAGGCGACGGCCTCGTCAACGGAAGCGTCGAATTGGATCGGTCCCTCAAGGGCCAGCTCGGGAGCCTTCTCGCGGGCCAGGCGGGTGGCCTCGACAACCGCATCCACGTCCACGCCCGAACCGGAGGTTCCGGTGGAGTAGGAGAGCATGGCAACCTTCGGATCGAGGCCGAACTGGCGCGCGGTCGCGGCCGAAGAGATTGCGATATCTGCGAGCTGCTCGGGGGTCGGGTTCGGGTTGACAGCGCAGTCGCCGAATGCCCACACGCGATCTTTCAGTAGCATGAGGAAGACCGAAGAAACGATCGAGACGCCGGGGGCGGTCTTAATGATCTGGAAGGAAGGAACGATGGTGTGAGCGGTGGTGTGGATGGCGCCCGACACCATGCCGTCGGCGTCGCCCATGTGGACCATCATCGTGCCGAAGTAGGAAACGTCGCGAACCTTATCGCGAGCCTGCTCAATGGTTACGCCCTTCTTGGCGCGCAGACGTGCGAATTCCTCGGCGTAGCGCTCTGCGTATGCGGGGTCATCGACGGAAACGACGGTAGCTGCCGAAACATCCAAGCCAAGTTCCGCTGCACGTGCGTTGATCGCCTGAGCATCGCCGAGCAATACGAGGTCGGCAATTCCGCGCTCAAGAACGATTGCGGCTGCGCGCAGGACGCGATCATCTTCGGGTTCGGGCAAGACAATGCGCTTGCGGTTCGAGCGGGCGCGCTCGATGAGGTCTGCCTGGAAAGACAGGGGAGTGACAACCTGCGGTGCCTCAAGCGCCGAGGCCGCTTCCAGAGTCTGTGCGCTGAAAGGTAGTTCCAGAATGGGTAGTTCCGTCTGAACGTGCGAGGCCATGGCCGCGGGGAGAGCAACCGCTGCGAGGCGGGTTGCATGCTGGCGTGCACGGCGCTCAAGAACCTCAATCTCGCGCTGCACGAGCTCGGGCGATGCGCCTTCGGTGTCAAAAGCGGCGATCACGCGCGCATTGGTTGAAGCAGCGACGTCGAGGTTCCAGCCCAAGGTGTCAAAAGTCGACACGGAGCCCTCGGGGAGTGCATCAATGAGGACGACGTCTTCTGTGTGAGAGCGGATATCTTCCAGGACGCGGGGGAGGGCTTGCTCGGGGTTGGAGGTGATGGCCTCGATTGTCGAGGTGCCACCGGCGCTCACCCGTGCCAGCGTTGAAGAGGGGACAAGCTTGGCGAAGTCGTCACTGACCTGTGAGGCGGCTTCTGCCTGTGCGGCAATGACGATAAAACGGGCGGTCACGGATGCTCCTTGTGTGTTGGGTCTACTAGCGGGGCTCATTGGTTGAAAACCAAGGAAGCCAACGAGACCATGGTAGTCCTCCCGTGTTGAGTGCGTCGCGCTCATCCCCGTTGACGCGATAGGCTGTGAGCTATGGAAGAGGAATCCTCAGGATCGACAGGCGGAATTGCGACGCTAGCGAGCGTTGCTTTTGTTGTCCTCTCCTGCATGGCGATGGCTGTTCTTGCGGTGATGAATCATCCTCATAAAGCGGTTCTTCTCCTGGTGGTGACCATGTTCGTCATGGCGGCAATGCGCGCAGTGTGGCCTGGTCGCCCATGGTTCGCTTCGCGCCGTCGGTGGGCCGATGTTGGGCTCTATGTCGTTCTTGGAGCGCTTATCTGGTACTTCTCTCCCTACACCGCAACCCTTGGTCTCGGCTAATGTGACCCAGTAAACATTTGTTTCATATTGTGGGCATTGCTGACTTCTTGTTCTAAACCTGAGACTCTTGCCAAGTCCGTAATCAATCACAAGAGGTTTATGCAATGAGAAAGTTCCTCGAACAAAGCGGCATCCTTTTATGGGTGCTGGCGGCTATTGTTTTGGCTTTGGTCCTCGGCTCCGTCACCGTTGGTGGATCCCACATTATGCCCTCCGGTCTGGGCAATGTGTTCGTCACTTTCTCTACTATTTTCGGGCAGTTCTTGTCCTTCTCTATTCCGCTGATCATCATCGGCCTAGTGACCCCTGCAATCGCAGACCTCGGTAAGGGAGCCGGCCACTGGCTGGGGCTTACCGCAGCGCTCGCCTACGCCTCGACGATGTTCGCAGGCTTCTTGACCTACGGTGTATGCGCATACTTCTTCCCGAAGGTTCTTGTTGGACAGCTGACTCAGGTAGAAACTCCGAAGGAAGTCCTCAAGACCTACTTCACCATCGAAATGCCTCCGGTCGTTGGTGTGATGACCGCACTCTTGCTGTCCTTCGTTGTTGGAATCGGTCTGTCCTTGGTGCCCCGGGGCGTTCTGCGTAAGGGCTTCATTGAGTTCCGCGCGATCATCACCCGCTTGATTGAGAACATCATCGTTCCTCTTCTGCCCCTGCACATCTTCGGTATCTTCTTGAACCTGACCTACACCGGTGAAGCAGTGCACATTATGCGCACGCTCATCCGCGTCGTCGTGATCGTGCTCATCCTTGAAGTTGTCATTCTGCTGACCCAGTACTTCGTTGCTGGCGCCATTGGACGCGTCAACCCCTTTAAGGCGCTCTTCACCATGCTTCCGGCGTACCTGACCGCCTTGGGAACTTCCTCTTCGGCAGCGACGATTCCTGTCACCTTGCGACAGACCCGTAAGAATGGCGTGTCCGATGCCGTTTCCTCTTTCACCATTCCTCTGTGCGCAACGATTCACTTGGCGGGTTCAACCTCAAAGATTTTCGCTTTCGCCTTTGCGATCGTTTACACCCAGGGTATGACGGTTACCACCACTCAGTGGGTCGGATTTATCTTCATGCTCGGCATCACCATGGTTGCTGCTCCGGGTGTCCCCGGCGGCGCAATTATGGCCGCCACCGGTATCTTGCAGTCGATGCTGGGCTTCGATGATTCTGCAGTTGCTCTGATGATTGCCACCTACATTGCTCTTGACTCCTTCGGAACTGCAACGAACGTGACGGGTGACGGTGCGATCGCGATCATCATGGATCGCGTCACCGGCGGCAAGTTGGGGCCCGAAGGCGATTCTGAGCACACCCGCGAACTTGCCTTCGATGGAATGGCATACCTCCACAAGGTTTCTGTCGAGGGTGTTGTGAGCCCCGAAGAGCTCGCGGAGTCTGCTGCCCTGAACGGTACAACCATTACCGAGAGTGGGCGTTCCTGAACAATCTCTCACCGCGAATTTAAGGTGGATGCAACGGCGTGCATTAAGCAATAGACTTAATGCACGCCGTTCGCTGTTGATCACTGTGGGAATGGAGCATGACTCGTGGAGCAAGTCGCCATCGATAGCACGTCAGAACCGATAAAGATCGGTGTCCTCACCTCTGGTGGGGATGCGCAGGGAATGAACGCCGCGGTTCGCGCAGTCGTCCGAACCTCTCTTGCCCGAGGCGCTCGCCCCTTTGCAATTCTCGACGGCTGGTCGGGCGCAGTGAAAGGCGGCGATAGTATTCGCCCCATGACCTGGACCGACGCCTCGGGAATCCTCGCGCAGGGCGGAACGGTAATTGGTACCGCTCGTTGTCCAGAATTTCGCGAGTACGAAGGGCGTCATGCAGCGGCACTGCACCTGATCGAACAGGGGATCGACCGCCTCGTCGTCATCGGTGGTGACGGATCTCTGTCGGGAACTGAAGAATTCCGCACGGAATGGGCCCAACACCTGAGCGAGCTGGTCAATGAAGGCCAGATCAGCGCCGAACAGGCGAAAGCCCACGAACGCCTCTACATCGTCGGGCTGGTTGGTTCCATCGACAACGACATGGTCGGCACCGACATGACGATTGGCGCGGACACTGCACTGCACCGAATCGTCGACGCAATCGACCAGATTTCTTCAACCGCGGCCTCGCACCAGCGCACCTTCATTGTCGAGGTCATGGGACGTCACTGTGGTTACCTTCCCCTGATGTCTGCAGTCGCAGGCGGCGCAGACTATGTCTTCACTCCCGAAGACCCGGCTCGTGACGGCTGGGAAGACGAGATGGTCAATCTGCTCAAGGAAGGGCGCGCGGCAGGTCGACGTGAATCGATCATCATCGTTGCCGAAGGAGCAATGGATCGCGCGGGAACCCCCATTACTTCTCAAGACATTGCCGATGCTTTCAAGGAACGTACCGGCGAAGACGCGCGAATCACCATCTTGGGCCACGTCCAACGAGGCGGTACCCCCTCGGCCTATGACCGCTGGATGTCGACCCTGCTTGGCTACGCCGCAGTTCAAGAGATCCTTGATCCCGCAGATCCCGATGTTGCCTCGATTCTGGGCGTGCGGCACAACCGCGTGACCCGCATTCCTCTCATGGAAGCGGTTCATGAAACTCGCGGCGTTAAAGACCTCATCAAGTCCGGAGATTTCCAGTCTGCTCAGGCTGCTCGCGGTCGTTCCTTTACCTTGATGGTGGGGATCAACCAGCTTCTGGCGACGCCTCCTCATCTTGCGGATAATCCCCCGAAGGAAAGCGGCAAGCGCGTCGCCATTCTGCACGCCGGAGGCCTTGCGCCGGGCATGAACACCGCGGCACGTGCAGCGGTCAGGCTCGGCATCGCCAAGGGCTGGACGATGCTCGGCGTTGACGGTTCATGGGCCGGCTTGGCAGATAACCAAGTTCGCGAATTGACGTGGGAAGACGTTGAAGGTTGGGCTTTCCAAGGTGGTGCTGAACTGGGCACTCGTCGCCCAATTCCCCCCGTCAACGAGTACTACGCACTGGGCCGTGCGATCGAGCGCAATGAGATCGATGCGCTCTTGGTGGTTGGCGGTTTGAACGCTTACCTCGCCGTTAAGGAAATGACGACTGAATTGGATCGCTACCCGGCGTTCCGCATCCCGATCGTTCTGGTTCCGGCCTCGATCGATAACAACCTTCCCGGTGCGGAACTGGCAATTGGTACCGATACTGCGCTCAACAACGCGGTGTGGGCGCTCGATCGGATCAAGGAAAGCGCCGCGGCCTCGAAGCGGTGTTTCGTAGCGGAACTCATGGGACGCCGCTGCGGATACCTGACCCTCATGGCAGGCATCGCCTCGGGCGCGGAATACGCCTACTTGAATGAAGAAAACACGACTCTGGCTGAAATCGATCAGGACGCGCATCGCATGCACCAGACCTTCGAAAACGGGCGTCGACTTTTCCTTGTCGTTGTCAACGAAGAGGCTGATGCGCACTACAACCGCGAATTCCTCGCTAACGTTTTCGAGGCCGAAAGTGGAGGTCTCTATGATGTGCGTTCCTCCGCGCTGGGCCATCTCCAGCAGGGCGGAACTCCAACTCCCTATGATCGCCTTCTTGCGACTCGCCTAGTCAATGCTGCACTTAGCGAATGCGCAGACCAGTTTGCCGACGGGCGAGCACAAGCCGTCTACGTAGGCGATATGGGGAATGCAATTCAGGTGCGTCCTGTTGAGCGCATGTTCGATGACCTCGACTTTGCAAACCGGCGCCCCTTCAACCAATGGTGGCGCGATCTTCGTCCGATTCTTGCTGCAGTATCGGTGCAAGCCCCGCCGCGTGAACTACAGCCAGTGACTATTATTCAGGCTGAGGGCTTTGGCCACTGAGCGGGAATACCGGAACTTTCGATAATCAGGAGAATGCACGATGAGCGCAATTGACCCGACGACGACCCCTGCCTGGGCAGAACTGGACGAACACGCGGAGGTCTTTAACCCTGACCTGCGCGCGTGGTTCCAAGACGATCCGCAGCGCGCCCAAAAGTGGACGCTGAATGTGGCAGACCTGCATGTTGATTTGTCCAAGAACCTGATCGATGATGCCACTTTGGAGCAGCTTCTTGCACTGGCCGATCAAACCGAGGTTTTCGCTCTTCGTGATGCGATGCTGCGAGGCGATCGCATTAACGTGACTGAAAACCGTTCCGTCCTCCACACGGCACTTCGTCGCGCGGCGGGCGAGGAACTCATCGTCGATGGACGCAACGTTGTCGCCGATGTTCGCGAGGTTTTGGAACGCGTCTATTCCTTCGCAAACCGCGTTCGCTCGGGTGAATGGGTTGGTGTCACTGGCAAGCCCGTGAAGACTGTGGTCAACGTGGGAATTGGTGGCTCTGATCTGGGTCCCGTCATGGCCTACGAAGCTCTTAAGCCATACGTCCAAGAGGGCTTGGAGTGCCGTTTCATCTCCAATATTGATCCGACCGACGTGGGGGAGACCACTAAGGATCTGGACCCCGAAACCACTTTGGTCATCGTCGCTTCGAAGACCTTTACCACCTTGGAAACCATCACCAACGCACACGCCGTGCGCGATTGGTTCTTGAAGTCGCTGCGTGAAAAGAGTGTCATCGGCGATGATCCCGAGCAGGAGAAGGATGCAATCTCCAAGCATTTTGTCGCGGTCTCAACGGCACTGGATAAGGTTGCTGAATTCGGTATCGACCCGGCGAATGCCTTCGGATTCTGGAGCTGGGTGGGCGGACGTTACTCGGTAGATTCCGCAATCGGTACCTCGCTGGCAATCGCCATCGGCCCTGAGCACTTCGAAGAATTCCTCGGCGGAATGCGCGCGCTCGATCAGCACTTCGCCTCGGCAGCGCCGAAGGAAAACCTCCCGCTGATCATGGGCCTTCTCAACGTCTGGTACTCGAACTTCTTGGGCGCTGATACCCACGCAGTGCTCCCGTATTCGCAGTACCTGCACCGTTTCCCCGCCTACCTCCAGCAGCTCACCATGGAGTCCAATGGTAAGTCCGTTCGTCGCGATGGCTCTCCGGTCTTCTACGACACCGGTGAGGTTTTCTGGGGAGAACCCGGCACCAACGGTCAGCATGCCTTCTACCAGCTGATCCACCAGGGAACCCGCATGGTTCCGGCAGACTTCATCGCCTTTGCCCGCCCGACCTGGCCCATCCGTGACGGCGAGGCCGATATGCACGAGCTATTCTTGTCGAACTTCTTCGCACAGACCAAGGCGCTTGCTTTCGGTAAGACTGCAGAAGAGGTTCGCGCCGAAGGAACCGCAGAAGAGCTGGTGTCGGCCCGAGTCTTTACCGGAAACCGTCCGACGACCTCGATTATGGCGCCCGCGCTGACTCCCGCTGTCCTCGGTCAGCTCATCGCCCTCTACGAGCACATCACTTTCGTTGAAGGCGCTGTGTGGGGTCTTGACTCCTTCGACCAGTGGGGCGTGGAACTTGGCAAGGTTCTCGCCAAGCAGATCCTCCCCGCAATCGAGGGTGACCAGAGCGTTTTGGCCGAGCAGGATTCCTCCACTCGCGCGCTCATCGAGTTCTACCGCGCGAATCGCTAGAGGGGTAGCTCGCAGCTTGTGCGGGTCGTCGTCATTGCCGAGGCAGTGGCTTCGGCCCGCTTTTGCTTGCCTTGGGGTGGGGGCTTATCTATTAATCCATAGACGGCGTACGTCCCTCTGGAAAGGAAAAGTCTTTCAGTGTCGGAGGTGTTCGTGCTGCGCGTGCGAAATCGATTCAACTTGGAAGGTCGAATGGGCAATTTCGACCGGGAAATGGTGCATCGCGCACTCGTTCAGAGAGTGGATAATCTGGTCTCGCTGACCGGCGGTAACCGCCTCGGAAACCTCAATATGTGCGGTAACCGTCACTAGGTTTGAAGCCACCGAACTGACGTGAAGATCGTGGACATCCTCGACCAAGGGAATCGACAGCATGTGCTGACGGACCTGTTCAAGATTAATCTCTGCGGGTACTTCTTCCATCAAAATCCGCAGGGTTCGAAGCAATAACATGTATGCGCGCGGGGCCATTAAGAGTGCGATGAAAATTGAGGCTAGGGCATCCGCGCGACTCCACCCGCCGATCAATTCAACAGTTGCAGCAATGATGACTGCAAAAGACCCCATAGCGTCGTTTGCTACTTCAAGAACGGCTGCGCGCATATTGAGCGATGCGTGACGCCCGCCAATGAGCACCATGAGAGAGAGCGCATTTGCGACCAATCCCAAAATTCCAACCCACAGCATGGGCGTTGCACGGACCTCAACGGGGGAGACTAAGCGCTGAATGCCTTCGATCGCAACCAAAAGAGTGATGATCACCAGCATGCCCGCTTGGAAAGCGGCGGCGAGAACCTCTGAACGCGCCCATCCCCACGTCCTGCGATTATCACGAGGTCGCATGGTCAGGCTCGCAGCAATGAATGCGATAATCAGTCCGGCAGAGTCGACCGCCATATGTCCGGCATCGGCTGCTAGAGATAAAGAAGACGTGAAGAAAGCGGCAACAAGCTCTGCACTGAAAACCGTCGCTGTGATTGCTAGTGCGATCGCAAGCCTTTTGCGAGAAGCAGCATGTCCGTGCGAATGATCATGACTATGGGAATGCGTGTGTTCGTGGCTGCTCGCTAATACTTTTTCCGCAGTATCTCCGCAGGCATTTTCGCTCTGCCCAGCGCAGCACCTCGACTGTGAGTGTGATTCCTGAGGGCTTGGTGTCAGTGTCGATTCGGACATAGTGAATAGCATAGCGCCCTGTCTTCGGCGAAGACAGGGCACTAAGAGCGAACAGGCCTGTTGATCAGAGTGTCAACATGACCTTTGTTGCGCGACGCTCATCCATGGCAGCGTAGCCCTCGGCCGCCCGCTCAAGCGGCAGGACCAGATCGAAGACAGCGCCCGGGTTGATCTCGCCGCCAAAGATCAGATCAATCATTGCCGGCAGGTACTTACGCACGGCAGCGGGACCGCCGAACATGTGGACCTCGGCATTAAACATGTGGCCCATGTCCAAGGAAACACCGTGGGGCACACCCACAAAAGACAGATGTCCGCCGGGGCGCACGCAGCCGAGCGCCTGATCGAAAGCTGCCTCATTGCCCACCGCCTCGACAACGCCGTCTGCACCTAGACCGCCAGTCATTTCCTTGACCCGGGCAATACCTTCCTCGCCGCGCTCTTCGACGATGTCCGTCGCGCCGAACTGACGGGCTAGCGCCTGGCGATCCGCGTGGCGCGACATCGCAATGATGCGCGAGGCGCCCAGCTGCTTGGCGCCAATGATTGCGCCCAGGCCCACGGCCCCGTCACCCACGACGACGATCGTCTTCCCGGGAGCTGCCCCGGCCTCGTCAGCGGCGAACCAGCCGGTGCCAAGGACGTCGGAGGCGGCAAGGAGGGAGGGAAGCTGCTCCTCTGTGGGCATCGCGGGGGTCTTCACCAGAGTGCCATCCGCGAGGGCCACGCGTGCGTATTCGGCTTGGGTACCACCGGCGCGGGTGCTGACGTAGGTGTCGCCTTGCGCGGAGGCGGTCACACAGCGAGAGGGGTAGCCGGCGCGGCAGATCTCGCACTCGCCGCAGGAAATACAGAAGGACCCGACGACGAAGTCTCCGGGCTTCACGGTTGTGACGGCCTCGCCCACCTCGACGACTGTTCCGACGTACTCATGTCCCATGCGCTGCTCGTGGACCGGCTCAAAGCCGCGGTAAGGCCACAGGTCCGAGCCGCAGATGCACGTGGCCGCCAGCTTGATGATGGCGTCCGTGGGCTCGAGGATGGTCGGCATCGGCATCTCGTCGACGGTGACGTTGCCGGGTTCGTGCATGACAACAGCGCGCATGGCACTCCTTGGGTAGAAGTATTTATTCCCATAAAGCTAGCCCGAAATTAACCAGACCTCCACCGGGTAGAGCGGGGATTTCAATGAAGACAATGGTGACTCCATCCGCCTGAACACTCATCAGCAAGTACACTGAAGCCCATGGCTTTCACTGTTACCAGCGTTAATGTCAACGGAATCCGTGCCGCACACCGCAAGGGCATGATGGAGTGGCTCGACGCCAACCCCTGCGATGTTCTTCTTCTCCAAGAAGTCCGTGCGGATGAAGAAATCGCCACCGAACTACTGGGCGATTCATGGGAAAGCATCATTCTTCCCTGCCGCATTAAGGGACGTGCAGGTGTCGCAGTTGCGGTGCGCAAGGATAGCGCACACATCAGCGGTGAACCGCGCCTTTCCCTTGACGATCAGGAAACCGATGTCGATTCCGGACGCTGGCTAGAAGCAGTGGTTGAAACCAAAGCGGGGCGCGTACGCGTCGTTTCCGCCTACTTCCACTCTGGCGAAAAAGACACCCCCAAGCAGGACGCGAAGATGGCGCATCTGCCGCGTATTGGCCGCCGCATGGGAGAACTCTTTGCCGAGGCCGCCCAGGGACAAGCAGACGTCCTCGGGACCGTCGTTGCTGGGGATTTCAACATTGTTCGCACCCGCTCCGACATTAAGAATTGGACCTCGAACCACAACAAGCGCGCGGGTGTGCTCGATGAGGAAATCGCATTCCTCGATCAGTGGCTCGACGCGGGATGGCATGACGTTATGCGTGATCTTGCCGGCGACATTCAAGGCCCCTACACCTGGTGGTCTCAGCGCGGTCAGGCATTTACCAATGACACCGGTTGGCGTATCGATTATCAGTTCGCGACGCCCGCGCTGGCGGAGAAGGCCAGCTCTTTCGCAATTGGCCGCGCGGCCTCGTACGAGGAACGCTGGAGCGACCACGCACCGCTGTCGGTGAGCTACGAACTCTAAATACTCAGGCGCTTTCGAAATCAAAAAGCGCCATGGAGGAGTAGACGCCGTTCTCGTCCACGCGGTCTAAGCGGAATCCGGGAACCATCCACGAGGCCTCGTAAGAGCCGATGCTCATCGCGCGGTCCAGCGCCTCATCGGACACCCCCTGCGCAAGGGTCACGTGTGCGTGATAAGGGAATCGAGCCTCGGCGTACAAGGGACCGGAGCGGATATCTTCCGCCAAGAAAGTGCACTCGCGCGCGCCCTCGGCAAGAGAAAGATAGACAACCGGTGAAACCGGGCGGAAAGTTCCCGTCTCACCCAAAGTCACGCGGAAAGGCGTGTAGCGCTGCGCAACCGTGCGCAGGTGCTCGATCACGTCCTCGCGGCGGTCCTTATCCACTGCTGTTGGTGGAAGAATCGTGATGTGTGCAGGCACTTTTGTTCCCTGCTCATCGCCCAAACCGACGCGAATATCCGTCAGCGCACTCACCCAGGGTTCAGGTATCGCAACGACAACGCCGAGCCATTCTTGACCCGGTAAACGCTGAGGGAGATACATGAAACTACCTGAAATGGGGAATACGAACTCGCCCATGGTACATGGGGAGGCCGGCGTCGAGCACATCGAGTCCACAAGCATATCGGCGTAAGGAAGATGCCCAATGCGCTACGCTGAAGACACTGTATTGATCGATTCACCCAAGGAAGTGTGCACGTGGATCTGTCCTGGTCAGCCGCTCTGAGCGCCCAAGAAGGACGCAAACTCGCCGGCGAACTTTTTGAAGAAACTTTCGGCTACCAGCCGCTCGATGTATGGTCGGCACCCGGGCGCGTCAATGTTATTGGCGAGCACGTCGACTACAACGGGGGTCCCTGTCTTCCCATTGCCCTCCCGCATCGAGCCTTCATCGCCTATGCCCCCCGCGAAGATCGACTTTTGCGCTTGGTTTCGCCCCAGACCCGCGAGGCCGTTGATGAGCTGGACCTCGACAAGGTCGCACCGCGTGGCTGCGAGGGTGAAGTTATTGGCTGGGCCTCGTATCTTTCCGGCGTTGCGTGGGCGCTTGAAAAGGCTGGTTATGGGCCGATTCACGGCTTTGACGCTGCGCTCTATTCCTGCGTTCCCCGCGGTGGTGGGCTTTCCTCATCTGCTGCCCTTGAGTGTGCGATGGCCGTCGCCATTGACGAGGCCGAAGACCTGGGCTTGGCCGGCCCGCTGAGTGCGCCCAGCGATAAGGGGCGAGCAATCCTCGTTGAGTGTGCGCGCCGCGCAGAAAACGAGATTGCGGGAGCAAACACCGGGGGACTGGACCAGACCGCGTCGCTGCGTTGCGAAGAAGGCCATGCCCTTGCATTGGATTGCCGCGATATGAGCGTCGAACACATCCCCTTCGATCTGGAATCTCAGGGGCTTGCGCTGCTCGTTATTGATACGCGGGCTGCGCACTCCTTGGCGGATGGACAGTACGGACAACGCCGTGCTGATTGCGAAGAGGCCGCCCGACTCCTGGGCGTGGAACAGCTCGTTGAGATCGAAGACCTGCAAGGTGCCAGCGAGGCTTTGGAAGATGAGAGGCTCCGTAAGCGTATGCGTCACGTTGTCTCTGAAATTGCGCGCACTCGAGCGTTGATTGAGCTCCTCAAGGAAGGACCCCTGGAAGGTTCGCGTGTCCAGGTCGTCGGCGCGCTCATGAATGATTCGCATGATTCTCTGCGCGATGATTACGAGGTCTCGTGCACGGAACTTGATGTCGCTGTGGACGCAGCACGCGGCGCGGGTGCCTATGGTGCGCGAATGACAGGTGGGGGATTCGGAGGCAGTGCCATCGCCCTCGTTGATCGCGAGCGTGTGGAGGAAACCGCGCAGGCTGTTGCGCGCGCATTCGCTGATCATGAGTTGGGGGAGCCGGCGTTCATTGTTGCCGTTCCTTCTGCTCCCGCCGGCAAACTCTGAAGTACTCTCAACGCCTAACTTCACAGGTGTGCCACCTTCTTCCTGGACGCAGATGCGGGGAGGGGGTGGCACAATCGTTCTATGACTTCAACGGATCCCTGGATGGTTGTGGGCCTGGGTAACCCGGGCGCACAGTACGCGAATACCCGTCACAATGTCGGGCACATGCTCGTGGACCTGCTCGCAGCCAATGCGGGAGTACAGCTTGTCGCCCATCGTTCAGGGGCCCACTGTGCTGATATCCGACTGGGAATGCTCCCTGGGGGAGTTCCTGGACCGCGAGTAATTCTGGCAATCAGCGATTCCTACATGAACACTTCTGGAGGTCCCATTGGACGCCTCGCGAAGTTCATGAATGTCGCGCCTTCACGTCTTTTGGTCGTTCACGATGATCTCGACCTTCCTGAAGGCACTCTGCGCTTGAAGACCGGGGGTGGAGAAGGCGGCCACAACGGCCTTAAATCAATCTCCCAGGTCCTGGGCACACGTGACTACAACAGGCTACGGATCGGAATTGGTCGCCCACCGGGGCGAATGGATCCCGCAGATTACGTGCTTGCGCGAATGAATCAAAACCAACTGACCGAGCTCGCAGTGACCATCGCCCAAGCCGGAGACGTTGTCGAAGATATCGTCACCACAAGTTTCAGTGAGGCGCAGCAGCGCTTGCACACGCAACAGGGAGCCTAAGTGCCGCAGTTTTCTTCTCTTCTCCCATCATTCGAAGGCGACGCAGCACTATCGCAGGTGCTCGAATCCGTTGACCAGGGGATCTCTGGTTGTGCAGTTGCTCCCGCTGGCGCGCGTATTCCCCTGATTGCATCCATGGCTGCTCGCCGAGGTGGAACAACCTATGTCGTGACCCCAACCGGGCGCGAGGCCGAAGAAACGGCGCTCGCCCTGCGCGCGTGGATCGATGAAGTCGAGGTCTTTCCTTCGTGGGAGACACTGCCGCATGAACGCCTCTCGCCTCAAGCAGACACCATGGCGCAACGCATCGCGGTCTTGCGGCGCCTTGTTCACCCGCAATCTGGCGATGAACACGCGGGAGGTCTCAATGTTGTTGTGATTCCCGTTCGAGCGCTCATGCAGCCCATCATTCACGGGATTGCTGATCGAGCCCCCGTGCGCGTGAAGTCCGGGGATATCGTTGACCTCCCGCACTTGGCTCAAGACCTTGAAAACCTGGGTTACGAGCGTGTCGATATGGTCGAGCGGCGCGGACAATTTTCGGTTCGTGGTGGCATTCTTGATCTATTTCCCCCTCAAGAAGCGCACCCTTTGCGCATTGAATTATGGGGAGACGAAGTCGATGAAATCCGAGCCTTCTCCGTATCTGATCAGCGAACTTTGGGGGTTGTGGAGTCCGGTGTGTGGGCGGTTGCCTGCCGGGAGCTGCTGCTGACCCCACAGGTTCGCGCTAAGGCCCGCAATGAAATAGACCAGCTTCCCGGTGCAGCCGAAATCCTGGAATTGGCATCGCAGGGAATCGCGGCCCCTGGTCTTGAATCTCTTGCGCCAATCTTGGTCGGGGGAATGGATTCTTTCCTTGACCTGATTCCTGCTGGTGGACTCTTTGTTGCCGTTGACCCCGAGCGTATTCGCGCTCGCGGGGCGGACCTGGTTGCAACCACAGAGGAATTTCTCGCCGCGGCCTGGTCTCAGGCTGCCGGTGGGGGAGCAGTGCCCCTTGAAGCAGGCCAGGCCTCGTTCATCCCATTGGAAGAAATCTGGGGAGCGCAGGGGCGTCCTTGGTGGGACCTGACGGCTCTTCCTCCCGCGCAACTTGCTCAGGCAATCGCTGAACAAGGCGGAAGCCTCGCGAAGAATGAAGACGAAGAGGCGCAAACCTCGGGAGCGCTCCTGAAGAAAGAAGCGCACTCCGTCGTTGTTTCAGACGAACTGGTTGCTCTGGGTGCGCGGGACGTGCGCCCCTATCGAGGCGATTATGCGCGTGCCCTCGACGATATCCGGACTTTGCTGAGGGCCGGATGGACGCTCATCCTTGCGGCCGAAGGAGAAGGCCCCGCCCGTCGCTTGAACTCCATCGCGACGGACGCAGGAATTGGAAGTCGCATCGTTGAAGAATGTGATCCTTCGCAGGACCCTTCGGTGCTCTATGTTGTCTCAGCTCCGCGAACTCGCGGTTTTGTTGCCCCTGAACTCAAACTGGCGATTATCTCCGAGTCGGATCTATCCGGGCGCGTGGGTGCGACAACCCGAGACATGCGGAAAATGCCCTCGCGCAGGCGTAAAGGAGTCGATCCCCTCACGCTTCATCCAGGGGATTACATCGTTCATGATCAGCACGGAATTGGGCGATTCATTGAGCTTGTTTCCCGCACCGTTGGACGTGGAGAAGGACAGGTTACTCGCGACTATTTGGTCTTGGAATACGCGCCCTCAAAGCGTGGCCAGCCCGGTGATCGACTTTTCATCCCCACAGATAGTTTGGATCAGATCTCGAAGTACACGGGTTCGGATCAACCCGCACTGACGAAGATGGGCGGTGCAGACTGGGAGAAAACCAAGGCAAAAGCTCGCAAAGCCGTCAAAGAAATCGCGCAGGAACTCATTCGTCTCTACGCGGTGCGTCAGGCGACGAAGGGGCACGCTTTCGGGCCGGATACCCCGTGGCAACGCGAGCTGGAAGATTCCTTCCCCTACGTGGAAACACCCGACCAACTCGTCACCATTGACGAAGTGAAAGCCGACATGGAAAAGCCCATGCCCATGGACCGTCTCCTCACGGGCGACGTGGGCTATGGAAAAACCGAGATCGCAGTCCGCGCAGCTTTCAAAGCAATCCAAGACGGCAAACAGGTCGCTGTCTTGGTGCCGACGACGCTTCTCGTCCAGCAGCACGCCGAAACCTTCGCGGAACGTTACGCGGGATTCCCCGTCACCATTGGCACGCTCTCGCGCTTCTCGACGCCCAAGGAAGCAGAAAAGGTCAAGGAAGGCTTGGCCTCGGGAGGAGTGGACCTGGTTATTGGTACCCACTCGCTGCTCTCCGGTGCCATTACCTTCAAGGATCTGGGCCTGGTCATCATCGACGAGGAACAGCGTTTCGGCGTCGAGCACAAGGAAACACTCAAAGCCCTGCGAGCCGATGTGGACGTCCTCTCAATGTCTGCAACGCCCATTCCCAGGACCTTGGAAATGGCGGTTTCCGGCATTCGCGAGATGTCGATTCTTCAGACCCCGCCCGAAGAACGCCAGCCCGTTCTCACTTTCGTCGGCGCGCATACTGACGCACAGGTCAGCGCCGCTATCCGACGCGAGCTTTTGCGCGATGGCCAGGTCTTCTACGTGCATAACCGCGTGGACTCCATCGCCTCGGTCGCAGCGCACATCCAAAAACTTGTTCCCGAGGCGCGGATCAGAGTTGCCCACGGAAAGCTCAATGAACACCAATTGGAAAGCGTCATCGTTGACTTTTGGAACCACGATTTCGATGTCCTGGTGTGTACCACCATCGTGGAAACCGGTCTGGATATTTCGAACGCGAATACTCTGATTGTTGATCGTGCGGATACTTTCGGTCTATCCCAATTGCACCAGTTACGTGGTCGCGTGGGCCGAGGCCGTGAGCGCGCCTATGCGTACTTCTTCTACCCCTCTGACCGCCCTCTTTCAGAGATGGCACACGAGCGCTTGCAAACTATTGCCCAGAATGCTGATCTGGGTGCGGGGCTTGCGGTTGCTCAGCGAGATTTGGAGATCCGAGGCGCCGGTAACCTCTTGGGAGGCGCGCAATCGGGACACATCGAGGGCGTGGGCTTTGACCTCTACGTCCGAATGGTCGCGGATGCGGTCGCTGCCTTTAAGGGGCAGCGTAAGGAAGAAAAGAAGGATTTGCGTTTGGACATTACCGTCGATGCGCATATCCCAGAGGACTACATCTCTGCTGAACGCCTACGCCTTGAGGTCTACGGCAAGATTGCTGCGGTTGAAACCGGCGAACAGGAAAAAGATCTGCGCGAGGAGTTGGCTGACCGCTACGGTCCTATTCCCCAGCAGGTTGACTTGCTCTTTGAGATTGCTCGTCTTCGTTCGCTCCTGCGTCGCATGGGTATTGATGAGCTTGCAACGCAGGGTAAATACCTGCGGATTCACCCCATCGAATTGAAAGAATCTCAGGCGATGAGGCTCAAGCGTTTGTACCCGGGATGTGTCGTGAAAGCCGCTGTTCGTCAGTTGCTTGTTCCTCTGCCGATGACGGCGCGTGTCGGTGGTGTGCCGTTGACAGATCACGCCCTCATCGACTGGATCGAAAATCTGATGACGAAGGTACTCAACCCACCGCAGGCGTCTCAGGCCTAATCAGAGCGCTACACTGACACCTATACAGAGTGATTTTCCGGAGGATATAGTCATGGTTTCTCTTTCACGCGCATCGAAGGCTGCGGCAATCTTGGCCGTGTGTGGATTGGGCCTTGGTGCCTGTTCCACGCACCCGGGAACTGCAGCGATCATTGGTGATTGGAGCGTGAGCGAGGCAGAACTGGACCTGTCTAGTCAGCAGCTCAGCGCATTGATGGGGCAGCAGGTCGATGCAGCACAGTTCCTTCCGGATATGAGTTCTTCACGTGCAGTGGGCCAAGTGGCTGAAGAAAACGGCGTGACGGTGAGCGACGAAGAGGTCATGCAACAGTTCCAGCAAATGGGGGAGCGCGTTGTTGCCCGTGGAGGACAGAGCACTCCTGTCGAAGAACCGACTCCCTTCTTGAAGACGATCGTCAAGGACACTTTGGCTCTGCAAAAGCTGCGTTCAATGGGATTTTCCTCCGAAAAATCGCAGGAGCTGAGCAATCAGATTTCGCAGATTATGCAGTCGACGAAGGTTGAGATCAATCCGCGCTACGGCACCTACAATGCGCAAAGCAATGAGCTGACTCAGACAGTTTTCGGCGACGTCGTCCGCTCGAGCTCTGCCGCGCAGCAGGCAGGCAAGAACTAGCCGGTGGCTGCGCGTGGGCGTATGGGTATACCCCCACGTGTCTGAAATGTGATGTATCGCCCACCCGTGAGGGTGGGCGATACGGCATTTATGGGGACCTATGTCTAATTTGCGCCAATGTGCCCTTGATCGTGACGAGGAAAACGTGTGTGAGTGCTCGCGTACTACTGATGGAGTGGCCCCGAATGTACTAGCGTTAGATACGACAGTAGTCACGTAGTTAATCGATTGGAGAATTAACGTGGCAAGCATTGAAGCAATCGGAGCTCGCGAGATCCTCGACTCCCGCGGTAACCCCACCGTCGAGGTTGAGGTCATTCTTGAAGATGGCACTTTCGAGCGCGCAGCAGTTCCTTCTGGCGCCTCCACCGGTGCATTCGAGGCCGTTGAGCGTCGCGATGGCGACAAGGGTCGTTACCAGGGCAAGGGCGTTCAGGATGCCGTTGACGCAGTGAACGACATCATCGCCCCCGAACTGATTGACGAAGACGCTTCCGACCAGCGTCGCATCGATGAAATCATGATCGAGCTGGACGGCACCCCCAACAAGGGTAAGCTCGGCGCCAACGCCATTCTCGGTGTCTCCCTTGCTGTTGCAAAGGCTGCTGCCGAGTCTGCAGGTCTGCCCCTCTACCGTTACCTGGGCGGCCCCAACGCTCACATCCTGCCCGTTCCCATGATGAACATCCTCAACGGTGGCTCTCACGCAGACACCAACGTTGACATCCAGGAGTTCATGATTGCTCCTCTGGGTGCTCCGACCTTCCGCGATGCCCTCCGCTGGGGCGCCGAGGTCTACCACACCCTCAAGGCCGTCATCAAGGAACGTGGCCTGTCCACCGGTCTGGGCGACGAGGGCGGTTTCGCACCGAACCTCTCCTCCAACGCCGCTGCACTCGACCTGATCATCGAGGCCATCGAGAAGGCCGGCTTCAAGCCCGGCACCGATGTTGCACTCGCCCTGGACGTCGCCTCCTCCGAGTTCTTCAAGGATGGCCTGTACCAGTTCGAAGGCGAAGGCCGCTCGACCGACTACATGGTCACCTACTACGAGAAGCTCATCCGCGACTACCCGCTGGTCTCCATCGAAGACCCGTTGTCGGAAGACGAATGGGACGCATGGACCGCTCTGACCGCAGAGATCGGCGATCGTGTCCAGCTCGTTGGCGACGACCTCTTCGTCACCAACCCCGAGCGTCTGCGCAAGGGCATCGAGCTGCGCGCTGCTAACGCTCTGCTCGTCAAGGTGAACCAGATCGGCTCGCTGACCGAGACCCTGGACGCCGTGGAAGAAGCACACCGCAACGGCTACCGTTCAATGACCTCTCACCGCTCCGGTGAAACCGAGGACACCACCATTGCGGACCTCGCGGTTGCCACCAACTCCGGCCAGATCAAGACCGGTGCTCCCGCTCGCTCCGAGCGCGTGGCGAAGTACAACCAGCTCCTGCGCATCGAAGAGGACCTCGACGTTGCAGCAGTGTACGCGGGTCGTTCTTCCTTCCCCCGCGCTTCCTTCTGAGAAGCACATACTGACACGCTCGTAGAAGCGTGACCTTAGGGGTGGGTGATGAGAAATCATCACCCACCCCTTCGTTATGCGATTCAGCCCTCAATTGGGAACACATGAGTTTTATGTCCTGCCCGTCTTGCCCGCTTGAGGCACCATAGGGATATGGCTCAGAAACCCAGAAGAGGACGCCCAGTCGTCCCCAATGCCCGCAGACGTCAAGCTGCGGCTGAGCCTGATACCCAGCGGCGGCCTCGTCAGGGAGGAAAAACCCCGCGTACGCGCGCTCAAGGGACGCAAAGTACACCAAGCATTCGCACAACAGCGCGAGTGCGTCCGGAACGCGAAGCTCCCAGGTCCCGCGCCCAAGCCGCGGAAAGTGCCGCGAAGCGCCCCACCTCGGTATCTTTTGGCGGCATTGAAATTTCGATGCGTATTTTGGGATTGGTTCTTCTTGGAGCGCTTCTCGCGATGCTCCTCGTTCCCTCCTTCATGCAGCTGTGGAGTCAAGAACGCGAACTTGCTGCGATCAAGGCAAAAGTCCAGCAAACCCAAGCGGATAATGACGCGAAGCGCCAGCAACTCGAACTGTGGTCGAACCCGCAGTACATTGCCTCGCAGGCGCGCGAACGCCTCGGATATGTCAAGCCTGGGGAAACTCAGTACTCCGTCTTGGACCCCGGTAAGGATTATCAAGACCAAGCGCAGGTCGCGGCTGCGCGCGAGGCGGGCCCCGCTCGCCCATGGATGCAGGTCCTCTCGATGACGGTCGAAGAGGCTGACCATCCGACGGGAAATATCCAGACCGCACAAACAGGCGGGAATGCGCCATCTCCCTCGCAGTCTGCGACTCCTGAAAGTAGCGCAAGCACACAAGGAACTGGCAACTGATCACCGCGTGCCACGTGGGCCAGATCCATTGCGTGGAAACACTCCCTCCCGCAAGCCTTTTCGCGTAAAATAATCCGGGTTTGTCTGAATGTGGAGGAATGATGAACGCAATTACGCCGGCTAGTGCCGAGGATCTTCAGGTTCTCGAAGAACAATTGGGACGTGTTCCCCGAGGGGTCGTCGGGATTGCCGCGCGTTGCGTTTGCGGGAAGCCGACCGTTGTCGCGACGGCGCCTAGGCTTGAAGACGGAACTCCTTTCCCAACAGCTTTCTACCTGACCAGTCCCGGAGCGGTCCGCGCCTGCTCGACGCTTGAAGCAACCAAGGTCATGGAAGACTTCAATGAGCGCCTGGCCGATGACGAGGATCTGCGCGCCGCCTACCAGAATGCTCACGAGGCCTATATTGCTTCCCGCGAGCAACTCGGCGAGCAGCTGGAGCTCGACGTTCCTGAAATCCATGGCGTATCCGCCGGCGGAATGCCCACGCGCGTCAAGTGTCTGCACGCGCTGGTCGGTCATGCCTTGGCCGCGGGGGAGGGCGTGAACCCGATTGGTGACCTTGCGCTGGAGATGATGCGCGAACGAGGCCTGTGGGATTGCCAATCCTGCACCTGCTGATGCGCGTGGTGCGTGTCGATTTCTAGAAATAGCGAACTCCCCAGAAAGAACGGAACCATGACGCGGGTAGCGGCAATTGATTGTGGAACGAACTCAATTCGACTTCTTGTTGCAGACGGCGAAACCATGGGTGAGCACATCACCTTGAACGATCTCACCCGACAAATGCGGATCGTGCGCTTGGGACAGGGCGTTGACCGCACGGGGCACCTCGCTCCTGAGGCAATTGAACGCACCCTCGCAGCTGTGCGCGAATACAAGCGGATGATTGACAATCTGGGGGCAACGGACATTCGTTTCGTGTCGACATCGGCAATGCGTGACGCCGAAAACCGCCAGGATTTCATTGAGCCGGTGAAAGAACTCCTGGGTGTCTACCCGGAAGTTGTTCCCGGAACTGAAGAAGCCGCCTTGTCTTTCACCGGTGCTGCAAGCAGCGTGCACGCCTACGATCGCGGGAAGGTGCTGGTCGTCGATATCGGCGGCGGTTCAACGGAAATGGTCGTAGGTACGCTAGGTAAGGGCGTTGATGCGGCATATTCGGCCGATATGGGCTCCGTTCGCGTGACCGAGAAATTCTTTGCAGGATGCGCAAGCGATCAGCCGATTCCCGATGGGGTCCAGGCCCAGGCCAGCGAGTGGATTGACGCCCGCCTTGACGAGGCCGAAGAGGTCGTTGATTTCTCCAGCGTTAGAGGCGTGGTGGGCGTAGCCGGGACCATCACAACGATCGCCGCACACGCGCTGGGCTTGGCCTCGTACCAGCCGGAAAAGATCGACGGCGCATTTCTGAGCCACGCGGATACCGATGCCTCGGTCCGTTTCATGCTCGAGCAACCACTGGCGGTCAAGGCTGCCCTAGGCTTCATGCCAGAGGGACGCGCGGACGTCATCGCAGGTGGCGCCCTGATCTGGAAACGCGTCATGGACCGCGTTACTCTACGCTGCGAGAATACAAACCACCCAATAGTGGGCGCCCACGTCTCCGAACACGATATCCTTGACGGTATCGCGCTTTCGATGCTGGCTCGTCGCTAGCGGCGACGCCCCCATAGCCCAATTGGCAGAGGCAACCGACTTAAAATCGGTGTGTTGTCGGTTCGAGTCCGACTGGGGGTACTCAATAGATACTGAACCGAGGGAAAGGAAATCTCATGACAAACCCCGTGTTCTCAAAGATGGAGCGAGACTGGTCTCGCACCGATTCGACTCCCGCGGGCTACCCGGCAATGCCCGGCTACCAGCCCACGAATGCTCAAGCTCCCGGGACAACCGTTGTTGATCCCGTGCGCTACCCCTATGCTCAGCCCCAGGCCTCGACCTATGGGGCCCAGGCTCAAGGCGGCTACGCTGGCGCCCCCAGCGTTGACCCCTCCGTGTATGCCGACCTCCAGCAGGCCTACCAGGCGCCTTCCGCAGACGCGGTTGATCGCGGTCGCATGACCTATGACGATGCCTTGATGAAGACTGGAATCTCTTTCCTTATCCTGCTTCTTGGTGCAGCTCCTGCGTGGTTCCTCGCTGCAACGAACCCCATGCTGGGCGTTGTCGCTATGGGACTGGGGACGCTTATCGCTTTCATTCTGGCAATGGTGAATTCCTTCTCGAAGACCATTCGCCCGGGGCTCATCATGGCTTACGCCTTCGCAGAAGGTGTCTCGCTGGGTGCCTTGTCCTCCTTCATGGAAATGACCTACCCGGGCATCGTCGCTCAGGCATTCATCGCAACCCTTGCCGTTACGGGAATTACGCTTGTCCTCTTCACTTCCGGCAAGGTGCGTAATTCGCCCAAGCTCGCGAAGTTCACCTTGATCGGAATCTTGGCGCTTCTCCTGACTCGCATCGCAAATGCAGTTTTGGTGGCCTTCGGAGCGATGGCGCCCATCGACACGATCTACGTCAAGGGCATTCCGCTGGGCGTGGTTGTCTCCCTCATCGCCGTTGTTCTTGCAACCATGGCCTTGATCGGTGACTTCGATACCGTCAAGCAGGGCGTTGAGCGAGGTGCTCCCGTGCAATTCGCGTGGTACTGCGCCTTCGGCATCATGGTCACGGTCGTGTGGATGTACGTCGAAATCCTGCGAATTCTTTCGATCTTGGCGTCTCGTCGCTAACAAGTTGGGGTCGCGCTCGCTCGAGCGTGGCCCCTTCTGCATCCTTCGGGATGCCTCATTGAATAACTCAATCCTCTATCGCAGTACTTCCCAAAGGAGAAACCATGGAAAACCTAATAGTGACAGGTGAATTTGGCCGTAAGCCTACTCTGGAATTTACTGATTCCACCCCCAGCGATGAGCTGCTCGTTGAGGTCCTGCATGAGGGCGATGGCCAGGTCGTCGAAGCTGGAGACACCATCCACTGCCATTACCTGGGGCAAGTCTGGGATGGAAACGTCTTCGATAACTCCTACGACCGCGGTGCTGCACTGAGCTTCCAAATCGGCGTGGGAATGGTCATTCGCGGTTGGGACGAGGGACTCATTGGCCAGCGCGTAGGTTCGCGCGTCCTGCTGTCCATTCCTTCCGAATACGGTTATGGTCAGCGCGGTGTTCCTCAGGCTGGGATCCGCGGCGGCGATACCCTTGTTTTCGTCACCGATATTCTCGGTGTCGCCTGAGCCAACAAACTGAAAAGACGAGGCTAAGCATGAGCGAAAAGGATGCGCAGCAAGCAGCATCAGCCCCCGATCAACGCCCCAGCCGTTCGGATAGGGGAGGAGGATCCAGCTCGAGCTTGGCCTCGTCACTTCTGAAACCTCTTGGGCAGATCAGGCGCCGCGTTCAAGAGCGGCGCTCTCATCTTCAGGGGGATGGACAAAGGCGCGTTCGCGTTGTCGTTGAGGATGAGCCCACCAGCCGAGATGCTTCCGAGGCTGTGCCTTGGTCCCTGCGCGTGGGCGCGGCGGTTGCGTGGCGCGCGATCGTCGTCGTCGCGGCGGNATCACAACGATCGCCGCACACGCGCTGGGCTTGGCCTCGTACCAGCCGGAAAAGATCGACGGCGCATTTCTGAGCCACGCGGATACCGATGCCTCGGTCCGTTTCATGCTCGAGCAACCACTGGCGGTCAAGGCTGCCCTAGGCTTCATGCCAGAGGGACGCGCGGACGTCATCGCAGGTGGCGCCCTGATCTGGAAACGCGTCATGGACCGCGTTACTCTACGCTGCGAGAATACAAACCACCCAATAGTGGGCGCCCACGTCTCCGAACACGATATCCTTGACGGTATCGCGCTTTCGATGCTGGCTCGTCGCTAGCGGCGACGCCCCCATAGCCCAATTGGCAGAGGCAACCGACTTAAAATCGGTGTGTTGTCGGTTCGAGTCCGACTGGGGGTACTCAATAGATACTGAACCGAGGGAAAGGAAATCTCATGACAAACCCCGTGTTCTCAAAGATGGAGCGAGACTGGTCTCGCACCGATTCGACTCCCGCGGGCTACCCGGCAATGCCCGGCTACCAGCCCACGAATGCTCAAGCTCCCGGGACAACCGTTGTTGATCCCGTGCGCTACCCCTATGCTCAGCCCCAGGCCTCGACCTATGGGGCCCAGGCTCAAGGCGGCTACGCTGGCGCCCCCAGCGTTGACCCCTCCGTGTATGCCGACCTCCAGCAGGCCTACCAGGCGCCTTCCGCAGACGCGGTTGATCGCGGTCGCATGACCTATGACGATGCCTTGATGAAGACTGGAATCTCTTTCCTTATCCTGCTTCTTGGTGCAGCTCCTGCGTGGTTCCTCGCTGCAACGAACCCCATGCTGGGCGTTGTCGCTATGGGACTGGGGACGCTTATCGCTTTCATTCTGGCAATGGTGAATTCCTTCTCGAAGACCATTCGCCCGGGGCTCATCATGGCTTACGCCTTCGCAGAAGGTGTCTCGCTGGGTGCCTTGTCCTCCTTCATGGAAATGACCTACCCGGGCATCGTCGCTCAGGCATTCATCGCAACCCTTGCCGTTACGGGAATTACGCTTGTCCTCTTCACTTCCGGCAAGGTGCGTAATTCGCCCAAGCTCGCGAAGTTCACCTTGATCGGAATCTTGGCGCTTCTCCTGACTCGCATCGCAAATGCAGTTTTGGTGGCCTTCGGAGCGATGGCGCCCATCGACACGATCTACGTCAAGGGCATTCCGCTGGGCGTGGTTGTCTCCCTCATCGCCGTTGTTCTTGCAACCATGGCCTTGATCGGTGACTTCGATACCGTCAAGCAGGGCGTTGAGCGAGGTGCTCCCGTGCAATTCGCGTGGTACTGCGCCTTCGGCATCATGGTCACGGTCGTGTGGATGTACGTCGAAATCCTGCGAATTCTTTCGATCTTGGCGTCTCGTCGCTAACAAGTTGGGGTCGCGCTCGCTCGAGCGTGGCCCCTTCTGCATCCTTCGGGATGCCTCATTGAATAACTCAATCCTCTATCGCAGTACTTCCCAAAGGAGAAACCATGGAAAACCTAATAGTGACAGGTGAATTTGGCCGTAAGCCTACTCTGGAATTTACTGATTCCACCCCCAGCGATGAGCTGCTCGTTGAGGTCCTGCATGAGGGCGATGGCCAGGTCGTCGAAGCTGGAGACACCATCCACTGCCATTACCTGGGGCAAGTCTGGGATGGAAACGTCTTCGATAACTCCTACGACCGCGGTGCTGCACTGAGCTTCCAAATCGGCGTGGGAATGGTCATTCGCGGTTGGGACGAGGGACTCATTGGCCAGCGCGTAGGTTCGCGCGTCCTGCTGTCCATTCCTTCCGAATACGGTTATGGTCAGCGCGGTGTTCCTCAGGCTGGGATCCGCGGCGGCGATACCCTTGTTTTCGTCACCGATATTCTCGGTGTCGCCTGAGCCAACAAACTGAAAAGACGAGGCTAAGCATGAGCGAAAAGGATGCGCAGCAAGCAGCATCAGCCCCCGATCAACGCCCCAGCCGTTCGGATAGGGGAGGAGGATCCAGCTCGAGCTTGGCCTCGTCACTTCTGAAACCTCTTGGGCAGATCAGGCGCCGCGTTCAAGAGCGGCGCTCTCATCTTCAGGGGGATGGACAAAGGCGCGTTCGCGTTGTCGTTGAGGATGAGCCCACCAGCCGAGATGCTTCCGAGGCTGTGCCTTGGTCCCTGCGCGTGGGCGCGGCGGTTGCGTGGCGCGCGATCGTCGTCGTCGCGGCGGTTGCCCTGCTGATTTATGGGATGACCTTCGTTTACGGGATTATCGTTCCGATCGCAGTTGCGCTTCTTCTTGCGGTCTTCCTTAACCCGATGGTGTCCTGGCTTCACCGCAAGGCTCACTTCCCGCGTGCCCTCGCTGCCCTTAGTGGTTTGCTTGCCACTGTGGTTGTTGTAGGTGCAGCGCTGTCGACCGCTGGAGCTCAGATCCTCTCACAGGTTCCCTCACTGCTCACCCGTGCGAACGAAGGCCTCACTACGCTCCTCGAGTGGCTGCGCACCAGCCCGTTGGGGATCGACACCTCCGGTATCGATTCACATCTGGAAAACTTGCAGTCCGAGATTGTCGCCTGGGTTCAATCCCACGCGCAGTCACTGATTTTCGGCGCGGTGAACGCGACGTCTTCAGCTATTTCTGTCGCTACCGGTTCGGTGATCGCTCTCTTCTGCCTTTTCTTCTTCCTTAAAGACGGTCGCGACATCTGGGTGTGGTTCGTGCGTTTGCTTCCCAAGGGCGCCCGCGAACCCGTTCACGAGGCCGCAATTCGCGGGTGGGCAAGCATGGGCGGCTATGTGGTCGGGCAGATGCAAGTTGCCTTCATCGATGCGCTGAGCATTGGTATCGGTGCCTATTTCTTGGGCGTCCCACTGGTCATCCCGATCATCGTTTTGGTGTTTTTCGGCTCTTTTATTCCGATTATCGGCTCCTTGGTTTCGGGAATTATCGCAGTCTTGGTCGCTGTCGTGGATCAGGGATTCACCGTCGGTCTGATCATGCTGGTCATTATCTTGCTGGTCCAGCAAGTCGAGGGGAACCTCCTTCAACCGCTTCTCATGTCCAACGCCGTGTCCTTGCACCCTCTGGTTGTTTTGCTCGGTGTGACGGCGGGTTCGATGGTTGCGGGAATCGCGGGAGCGATTTTCTCCATCCCGATCGCAGCCTTCATTAACTCCACTGTGCTCTACCTGCATGGACACGATCCCGAGCCTGCCCTAGCGACAAAGCTTGATCGTCCAGGAGGGGCACCGGGGACGCTCGATGCGTTGATTGCTCATTCCTACGGTGAAGATCTTCCCCTTCTCGCAGGGGAAGCAGTCGATGCGCACACCTACGCCGTCAACGAAGAGCTGAGTGAACGCATGGTCACTGCTGGCACTGCAGAGCCGGGCGATAGCGTGGGGACGCGTGTCGCTGATGAAATCGAGCAGAGCGCTGAAACGGATGAAGAAGACAGTGATGCGTGATGCTTATTGAAGCTGAACGCGCATCGTTTTGGCTGAATGCGTAAAACTGTGGGGGCTCCGGAGTTCAACTCCGGAGCCCCCACAATGCGTTTGGCTTTACTCAGCCAACGAAAGGTGTTGCATCTAAGATTTCAACGGTGATCTCGCGGCCATTGGGTGCTTCGTAGGTGAGGGTATCACCCTTGCGGTGTCCCATCACTGCTGCGCCCAGAGGAGCCTGAGAAGAGAAGACCTGCACTCCGAGGTCGCCGCCGGCATCGCGGGAACCTAGGAGGAACTTCTGCTCGCGGCCTGCAACAAGAGCGGTGACAACCATTCCGGGTTCGACGATTCCATCATCAGCGGGGGTTTCGCCAACCTCAGCGTTGCGCAGCATTTCTTCGAGTGCCTGGATACGGGTCTCGTTGAGGGACTGCTCGTTACGAGCGGCATGGTAACCGCCGTTCTCGCGCAAATCGCCTTCTTGGCGAGCCGCGTCGATTAGGCGAGCGATCTCAGGACGACGCACCTCGACGCGATCCGTGAGCTCCGCCTGGAGCTTGTCATACTGAGCTTGAGTCAGCCATTGGGTATCAGCCATTACTTATGCCTCCGACATGTGCCGACGGGCGTCGGCCTTCGCATTGATTCTATAGATTTGCCAGCCTAGCAGCCTTCAGTCTGGAAATGTGGATTTTGCGCTATCTGTGGAAAATTTACAGAACTGTCAAATACACGGCGGTGCAGTGGCACGCCCAGGCAAGAACCGTGAAGGTATGGAAGATCTCGTGGAACCCGAACCAGCGAGGTGATAGATCGGGTTTCTTCGTTGCGTAGACAATCGCGCCGATCGTGTACAAGATTCCGCCGGCCAAGAGAAGCCAGACTACAGCCGGTCCCGCGAGCGCCCAGAATTGGGGGAGGTACCACAGAGCAACCCACCCCAAAGCAACGTAAATGAGCGTTGCGAGCCACCTTGGAGCGGTCGGCCAAAAGAGATTGAGAAGGATTCCGGCCAGCGCGCCTCCCCAGACGATTGACAAGATCGTGACCGCTTGGTCGTGAGGAAGCACTGCGACCGAGAGGGGAGTGTAGGTGCCGGCGATAAGCAGGAAAATATTGGAATGATCGAGGCGATTCCACACAATTTCCCATCGCGGTGACCAGTAGAAACGGTGGTAGAGCGCTGAAATTCCAAAGAGGATCAGCGAGGCCGCAAGGTAGATCGCCGAACCCCACTTGGTTGCCCCGCTGGGAGCGAGGCAGGTGAGGACAATAGATGCTGCCAAGGAGAGCGGTGCTGCGACGAGGTGGATCCATCCTCTCAAGTGAGGTTTGACGGAAACCTTCTGCCCGGGGAACCACTCAGTGGGTTTGAGGGAAGCGATTCTCATTGCTGCCTCCTCTGAAAACTCTACCTACGTTTGCGTAACTTACTACACCGTAGGGTACGCCAATCTTGCGGAAAAATCATCGCTTGTGGAGGTAGGTGTGAGGGAACTTAGGGCCACGGGCGAATATGCAAGGGGAGTGAGAATCGCGATATTCTTAAACAGTATTGACGCTCTTTCGCGCGGAAGGGACTGAAAGTGTCACAGTGGAACATGCTCTATGACGTCTATGAGAAGCGCTTACGAGCATCTTTATCGGGGCGCCCAATCCCTCGTCACGTCGGAGTCATTCTTGACGGAAACCGGCGGTGGGCGAAGTCGATCGGCTTCACCGCATCCCAAGGACACCGAGTCGGCGCGGGAAAAATTGCGGAGTTTCTTGGGTGGGCCGAAGAAGTCGGCGTCGAGATCGTCACTTTGTGGATGCTTTCGACTGATAATCTCTCGCGTCAAAGCGATGAGCTTTCTGAACTCCTGACGATCATTTCGCAAACCGTCAGAGCCCTCAGCCAAACCGGAAAATGGCGCCTGCGTATCGTTGGGGATCTGCGCCTGCTCCCAGATGATATTGCCGATTCCCTCCGTGAGGCCGCAAAGGAAAGCCCCGCCACAAGCGCGCTGAGCGTCAACATTGCCGTCGGCTACGGCGGACGTCATGAGATTGTCGAGGCCGTGCGTGAGGTGATCCGCGATGCGGGCCAGCGCGGGGAGAGCCTTGAAGATTTGGCTTCACGATTGAAGGACTCTGATATTGCCGAGCATCTGTATACGGGAGATCAACCCGACCCTGATTTGGTGATCCGTACATCGGGGGAGCAGAGACTGTCGGGCTTCATGATTTGGCAGTCTGCGCACTCTGAGTTTTACTTCTGTGAAACCTATTGGCCAGATTTTCGCAAGATCGACTTCCTGCGCGCGTTGCGCGCCTATGCGCAGCGTGAGAGGCGAATGGGGAAGTAAGGTCAGCGAGGTTCCCGGGCGGTAAATGCGCAGGCGCGGTTATCACTGAGGGAAATCCTTGGACGCTGCGACTGAAATAACCTTTGGGGGGCTTGAATCGTGTGGATTCAAGCCCCCCAATCAGCCTTTTTGCGCTCAGAGACCTTTCTTAGGCGAGGAACTCAGCGAGCTCTGAGAGCCACGGCGGGTTCGCGCCTGCGCGGGAGACGGTGATGTCACCGATGGTTGCGGCGCGCTGCAAGATGAAGTCGACCTTTGCAGCATCCAAATCGCGCAGAGCAGGACGCGACATAGCACCCACCAGGCCGAGTGACCACAGGGCATCGATCAGGCCGCCCATGAAGGAGTCGCCTGCACCAACGGTGTCTTCGACCTTGACGTCTCCGGCGGGGATTGAACGGCGGACGCCATTGGAGGTGAAGGCTGCTGCGCCTTCCTTGCCCTTCGTGACAACGATCAGTGAGGGGCCTGCTGTGAGCCAATCGCGCACGACTTCGTCGATTTCGCGTCCGTTGGTCAGCCACGCGATGTCTTCGTCGGAAACCTTGACGACATCGGAGATGCCGATGAACTTGTTGACGGTAGCGAGAGCCTGCTCGGGGGTGCCCATGAGTGCGGGACGCGCGTTGGGGTCATAGGTGATGATCGCGTGCTGACGCGCGGTGACCATGGCATCCAAAACGGCGTGTGCACCGGGCTCGATGACTGCGGCGATGGAGCCGGAGTGAACGATTCGGGCCTGCGTCGAAACCCGGATCGGGCATGGAGGGCACCAATCCAGATCAAAGGTGTAGGTCGCTGCGCCCTTTTCGTTGAGCTTTGCTAGGGCAGTTGGGGTGTGGTCCGCACCGAAGGATTCCTCGGTAATAACCACGTGCGAGGCCGTGAAGTGATCTTCAATAATCTCGCCACGTTCGTCGTGTGCAAGCCACGTCTGCAGGCCGACGTTACGGCCCAGACGCCCAAGAGTCATTGCGACGTTAGCGGGTGAACCACCCGGGATTTCGGCAGTTGGAACGGGGCTGTCCGCTGGGACAACGATATCCATCAGTGCCTCTCCAATGGAGAGGATGTGGGGGTCGGTTGCGAGGTCCATATTTCCTCCTGTTTCCAGACCACTTTGGCTGGTTCCACTAACAGATGACGCTTTAAGTCTAACCATTCCCAGCTGATTGCGGGACCCGAAGTCTACTGGTCGGACTGGGGTGATTCTGCTCCTGCTTGCATGCGCTGAGTTGCCGCGTCGAGGATGGAACGGCAACGCGTTGCAAGGGCCTCGCCGCGCTCCCACATCGCAAGAGTGTCTTCAAGAGGAGCTTGTCCGCTTTCAAGCGTCTTGACGATCGCAACGAGTTCATCACGCGCCGCTTCGTAGGACAGCGTTTCGGGTGCAGGAAGGGCTGTTTCTGCCATGGGAACCTCCGGTAGTGACAAGTATGGGTGGTAGTTGAGTCTGAACGAGGACGCTACTGTGGGGAATCAGGTGCGCGGGTAGCGGGCGTTGAACCGACAACCTGCGCAACCAAACGACCCTGCGCCAAGATTCCCTCCACAAGAGTTCCCTTAGGAACTTGCGAAGCGTCGCGGACAAGCTCCCCTGAAGGAAGACGCAGCATCGAGTATCCGCGTTCCAAAGTCGCCTGAGGAGAGAGAGCCTGAAGGGTTGCCGAGGCTTGGAGGATGCTCTGACGCTCAGAATTCAAGCGACGCTCGACCTGAGTGCGCAGTGACGTGAGAGCGGAGTCAATGAAAGTTCGATGTGGCTCCAAAGTTGCAGCAGGAGCTAAGAAAATTGGACGCGACACCAGCAAATCGAGGTTGTAACGCTCTTGAGCGAGCCTGCGCTGAATCGCGCTGCGCATTCCTTCTCGCGCCCGAGCAAGGCCATCAAGTTCCTGAGCAAGATCGGGAACAATCCGGCGGGCAGCGTCGGTCGGTGTTGAGGCGCGGTAATCCGCAACGTAATCCAAAAGGGGAGCGTCCCCTTCGTGGCCGATAGCTGACACCAGGGGAGTGGAGGCCTGCGCGGCGGCGCGCACCAAGGCCTCGTCAGAGAAGGGAAGAAGATCCTCAACGGAGCCGCCGCCTCGGGCAACAACAATAACGTCAACCTGGGGGAGGGAATCCAGCTCCGCGATCGCCTGGGTGACCTCGCGGACGGCGTATTGTCCCTGGACTGCGACCTCACGGACCTCGAAACGGGCAGCGGGCCAACGGGCGCTGGCGTTGACGATGACATCGTCTTTAGCTTTTGCGTTTCGGCCACACACCAGGCCGATCACTCGCGGAAGGAAAGGAAGGGGCTTCTTGCGATCTGTATCAAAGAGGCCTTCTGCGGCCAGGCGCTGGCGCAAGCGCTCTATTTGAGCCAGCAGGTCACCCAAACCCTGAAGATGAACTTCGGCTGCCTGGAGGTTGAGGCTTCCGCTGCGCTCCCAAAAAACGGGCTTGACGCGGGCAACGACTTTCACGCCCTCCTCAAAACCGGCACCAATCGCAGTGATGACATTGGGGAAGGCCGTCACGGTCATGGACGTGTCAGATTCCGTGTCGCGCAGTGTAAAGAAAGCCATGCGCGAGCCCGGGCGCGGGTTGTATTGAACGACTTGGCCTTCAACCCAGAGCGGTGACATGCGATCCACGTAGATCTTGATGTTCTGGGTAAGCCTGCTGAGCGGCCACGGGTTGTCACGCGTGGTATCGGCGGCTTTTGCAGCAGGAGGCATCTTTTCTGGCACGAAACAAGCATGACACAGGCACCTAGCATTTGCGTCCAGTGTGAGGAGCATCAGTGGTTTCGGCTGCGCGGATATTAGTGCCTACCTGTACCGTTGAATCATGACTGTTGACGACCAGACGCTGGGCAGCCTCGAACAAAAAAATGCCGGTGGGAAGATCTTGCTGGCAGCGCCACGCGGATATTGCGCGGGCGTTGACCGCGCAGTTGATGTCGTAGAAAAAGCGCTGGATCTGTACGGCGCTCCCGTGTACGTGCGCAAAGAAATCGTTCACAACAAATTCGTTGTGGAATCCTTAAGCAAGCGCGGGGCAATCTTTGTTCAAGAGACCGACCAGGTCCCCGAAGGCGCGCGCGTCGTCTTTTCCGCACACGGAGTTTCCCCTCAGGTTCATGAGGTCGCAGCGCAGCGACACCTGGCAACCATTGATGCGACATGTCCACTGGTGACCAAGGTGCATCGCGAGGCCGTGCGCTACGCGAAGGACGATTACGACATTATTTTGGTGGGCCACGAAGGCCACGAAGAAGTTGAAGGGACCTTTGGCGAGGCCCCTGAACACATTCAAGTTGTTGGAAGTCCTGAAGAAGTCGACAACTTGGTGGTGCGTGACCCCGAGCGGGTCGTGTGGATTTCACAGACCACCTTGTCGGTTGATGAGACTCGCCAGACTGTTGATCGCCTGCGCGAGCGTTTCCCGGCTCTTCTTGATCCGCCCTCGGATGATATTTGCTACGCGACACAGAACCGCCAGGGGGCCGTGAAGGTCATTGCGCCGCTGGTGGATGTCATGGTTGTTGTGGGCTCGGCGAATTCCTCGAACTCGGTGCGTTTAGTCGATGTCGCGCTCGAATCGGGTGTGCCCGCTGCGTATCGCATCGACAAGGCCGAGGAACTCCAAGAAGAATGGTTTGAGGGTGCCTCGACGGTTGGCCTGACTTCCGGTGCGTCGGTGCCCGAGATTCTTGTACGCGATGTTGTCGCCTGGCTGCAAGAACGCGGTTTCCCAACAGTTGAAGAGGTGCGAACAGAGACGGAGACGACGACTTTCGCGCTTCCTCGCGATCTGCGTTCAGACCTGAAGAATGCTGGACAGATTGATGTGCGCCCTCACGCTCGCCGCACTGCGGGGCCTGATCACACCAGCTGAGCGCAAGTTCACCCGCTTTTTCGCGCACTTTCTGTGCGTGCGGGCAAACGGGAGTGCGGCCTCGTCGGATAGGATAGGGGCGTGTCTTTAACTATTGGTATCGCTGGCCTGCCCAACGTTGGCAAGTCCACCCTGTTTAATGCTCTGACCCGCGCGACCGTTCTGGCTGCGAACTACCCCTTCGCGACTATTGAACCGAACGTCGGTGTGGTCCCTCTTCCTGACCCGCGCTTGAACAAGCTTGCCGAGATCTTCGGCTCCCAGCGCATCATCCCCGCAACCGTGTCTTTCGTTGATATTGCGGGTATTGTGCGTGGTGCGTCTGAGGGTGAGGGCTTGGGTAACCAGTTCCTTGCGAACATTCGCGAGGCCGACGCCATTTGCCAGGTGACGCGCGCCTTCTCCGACCCCGACGTTGTGCACGTTGACGGCAAGGTTGATCCGGCCTCGGATATTGAAACCATTAAGACCGAGCTGATTCTGGCTGACATGCAGACGCTTGAAAAGCAGATCCCGCGTCTGGAAAAGGAAGTCCGTGGCAAGAAGACCGAGGCAATTGTCCTGGAAACTGCGCGCGCGGCAATGGAACTGCTTGAAAAGGGTGAACTGCTCAGCGGCCCCGCGGGTGCAAAGCTTGATCAGGATGCACTCAAGTCCTTCCAGCTGATGACCTCTAAGCCCTTCATCTTCGTGTTCAACATGGATGCGGCGGAGATGGACAACCAGGAGATGCAAGACGAATTGCGCGCCCTGGTTGCTCCGGCTGAAGCGATCTTCTTGGACGCGCAGTTTGAGTCCGAGCTTGTTGAGCTGGATGAGGACGATGCGCGTGAAATGCTGGCTGAGTCCGGTCAGAGCGAATCGGGCCTGGACAAGCTCGCACGCGTTGGCTTCGACACCCTTGGCCTGCAAACCTACCTGACCGCCGGTGAGAAGGAAGCACGCGCCTGGACGATTCACAAGGGCGACACAGCTCCAAAGGCAGCAGGCGTCATCCACACGGACTTCGAGAAGGGCTTTATCAAGGCTGAAATCGTCTCATACGACGATCTGATCGAGGCCGGTTCCATGGCTGCAGCGAAGGCTGCTGGCAAAGTCCGCATGGAAGGCAAAGACTACGTCATGCAGGACGGCGATATCGTCGAATTCAGGTTTAATGTTTAATCACTCCTGAATGGGGCAGTGCCGGGTCGCGCGAGGGCGTGGCCCGGTTTTGCTGTTGTAAGTTCTTGAATCAAGGGTGAACGTGGGATGGGGTGTTGAAAAATAACGTCTTGCGTTAATAACGTTTTACGTTATATTGTTGTGTCATGATCCAGTCATTCGGGGATCGTCAGACTGAGCGGTTGTTTGCGAGGGAGGCTGTCCCTTCCCTCGATGCGCGCATCGTGCGTGTCGCGCTGCGCAAGTTGCGCCAGGTCGATGCTGCGTGTCGTTTGGAGGATCTTCGGATTCCTCCGGGCAATCGGCTTGAGCGTCTGCGCGGTAATCGTGCGGGGCAGTACAGTATCCGAATCAATGATCAGTGGTGTATCTGCTTCAAGTGGGGCGACGCTGGTCCAGAAGGGGTTGAGATCGTTGACTACCACTAAAATTGCTCCGATTCACCCGGGCGAAGTCCTCATGGAAGACTTCATCGAGGGTTTCGGCATTACACAGCACAAGCTCGCCGTCGCTATTGGGGTTCCGCCTCGTCGTATCAATGAAATCGTCCATGGGAAGCGTGGGATCACGGCGGATACCGCGATGAGGCTGTCCCGCTACTTCGGCACAACTCCGGGGTTCTGGATGAACCTGCAGATGCGCTACGAACTTGACTGTGCCGAAGAGGCGATGGGGGATGCTTTGAGTGGAATTGTTCCTCTTGCGACGGTGGAAGTCGTTTGAGTCGACGAAGTCTGATAAGGCAGTGGCCGGGGCGCGTGCGCCCCGGCCACGATCTTAAGACGCCTTCACAAACCCCGCCTTCTCGGGCGTCGTCCCAAGACGCGCAGCGATCACTTCCTTGTCCTCATCCGAGGCCAGGTCCCGCACCCATTCCACGTAAGTTGGCTCATCGACGTGAACTTCTTGCGTGAAGGGATTGCGCTTCTTCGAGACGATCACATACATATGGCGGCCGAACACCCAGACATTTGCTAGCAGCGCGGCCGCCGAGATGATGAACATCGCGGTTGGGTTGTGAGCGCTGCGGTGCGCGAACATCGAGTCCTGCATGAAGTGCGGGAAGGTAAGCACCACGGCCGACCAGAAGGTCAGCGTGTAGGCCCGGTACTGGATCCACGCGCCTCGCCCAAACTTCATGAGAGCCGGAATCGTACACGCCGCCAGCAACGCAACGCCCGAATACCAGGCGCGGTCCGCCAAACAGTTGTAGACGTAGGCGAAATTCCACAGGTCGTAGGCGATAATCCACCCGATCGTCAGGTCACCCCAGACGAGCGCGCGCTCCTTGCCCTTGGAGACGAAAATCCCGATCCACCCCGAGATTGCGAGCAGATTCAAAATCCCCGCGATCCCGTTCATGATGTTCCACGGACCTCCCCAAGTCACCATGCCCTGGGAAGGATCCACCCCGTGAATGCCGTAGCACTGGAAATCCCTCACCACGGCCTCGGCAATGTTGACGGAAAGGATCACCGGCGGAATCAGCAGGTACCCGCGGTTGTGCCGTAGCCTCGGGAATACTTGAAGAGCGACGAGGCACAGGGATCCTGCCAGCGCCGAATACTGCTTGACGATCGGGAACCAGCCTGCCGAGGCCGTGCCCTGCGTCGAGTGCGGCCACCAAAAGATCGTGAGTGCGACCGGGATGACGACGAAGACGGCGAGGACTACCCACATATTGCGCTGGGCAAGCCACGCCGTGAAGGCGAGGGCAGCGATGACCACGAGGAGCATCGCGTAATCCCACCACTCGCCGGCCTCGAAAAAGAAGAGGGTCGGGTAATCCGGGGGAGTGATCGAGCCCATCAGTGTTACTCCTTGCCCCAATCGGTGAGGTAGGTGCGCTCCATCTTCTGGCGGATCTGCTCATCCCACGAGAACGCAGGCTCGCTCCATCCTTCGAAGTACGAGGCGTCAACTTCGCTTTCCCACGGCGTGCCCGGGCCCGTCGGCGGCCACGAAGGATCGTCAGTGACGGGCGGGCGGATCTCAGCGACGGCCGGGGCGCTGCGTCCGAAACGGAACCACTGCGTGTAGGTGTCCTCGAAGAGGGGAGTGCCATCGTAGCGGCCAGCCGGGGTCTCACTGTTGAAGAAGCGGCCACCGAGCATACCTCGCATGAAACGCCCCGTCAGGTGCTGCTTCTTGCGGAACTCAAGCACGCGCTTGACGTAGAGGTTTTGCAGGTGCGTCATGCACCCGCCGATGAACTCGATGTTCACCCAGTTGAGCGCGGTCATTGCGGGCGAGGGGGGTTCGTAGCCGATGCGCCAATGGTTGATCAGGCGCGTGCGTCCACCCTCCAAGGGGACCATATAGAAGCACCATGCTGCCGCAAAGTGCTTCATTCCGGGGAAGCGGAATGCATAGGAACCTGGGGCCTTGGGCGGATTCTTTGTGTCAACCCACTGGACCATGTACTTGCCGGGCACGACGTCTGCCCATTCCATGGACATTCCGTGGAAATCGAAGGCCGCAATGTCGCCGGGCATCATGGAATCGGGCTGTTGGAACTCTTCTTGGATCTCGTAGGAGTTGAAGAAGGGGAGTCGTGCGAAGACGCGCTCGAGGAATTCGGAGGAGAAAGACCCGGACTTTTCCGCGCCGATCTGCTTGAAGAGGCGCCACACTGCGTAGGCGGGGGCGTCGATGGTGATCGCGTAGGTGGAGGAATACCCGTTGTCGTAGTTGGCGTCGATGAGATCATCGCCCGGGTAACGCCAGGCCTGTTCTTCGGGGGTGGCTTTGCCGCTGAGCTGGCTGAAGGCGTACATTCCGCCCAGGAGTGCGCCTCCTCCGACGAGGCCGAGGCGGCAGAGTCTGCCAAAGCGTGACGAGTGTCGTTTCATGATCCTCCTCCTTGAGGACTAATTGAGCCAATATCGCGTGGATGCGGGGCTGTACGTGGTTCCAGCACACTGCAGAAGATGTAGCAAACCTCACATCTTTGGGTGATTTAGGCACTATGATAGACGAAAATATTCAGCTTAGTTACAGGTTCGAAGGAGAATGCTGTGGACTCGCTCTTCCTCTGGGAGCTGGGAACTCCAAAGGTCTATCTCATCTGGCTACTTGTCTTGCTCGCGCAAATCCTTGTCGCCGAGATCAATCGCCGATGGAACTGGACGATCTTTGCAGTATGGACGGTTGGCGGCATTTTGCTCATGCCCTATGCGTGGATCCACGGGACTCCCATGGTCGGGTGGTTCCCATTCGGCAAGTACGCGATCATGATCCTGACCGCCACCATGACCGGAACCGTCTTGGTTTACGCCAAACGCAACCCGGACAAAGCGCACAAATATGCGATTTGGTTGGGCGTGGCACTGTGGATCGGCTTGGCCGTCAACATCATGGAAGCAAACATCCGCGACCTCACGATCTACTTCAATGCTGACACCTACTATGCGTGCGGCGCCGACTGGCAGTGCCTGAAGGGCGTCAACGACGCGCACACAATCGATATGATCGCCGGCCTGCCCGAGGCACGAGGCGTCAGCGCAGAACTCCACTCAATGCAGTGGTATCAGGAAGTTGCAGCGAACCTGTCTTCTCGCCACGTTGGTATTGATCCTGAAACCGGATTCCGTACGATCGGCGGCTACTGGAACCTGCTTTCCGCGCTGGCCGGCCAGCTCAATATCATCACGATCACCGGCCTCGGAAAAATCATCGCAACCTCGCCGGGCAAGCAGAAGGTCCGCGGGCTGATCTGGGTGGACATGGTGTGGCCGTGGGTTATTGCTTACGACCTGTGGAACCACGCGTTCCTCTACAACTCGCTGGCAGACTACACGTGGTACTGCACTCTTGCCCTGCTGCTGGCCTGCACGATCCCCGCGTTCACCTGGGCGAAGGGACAGTGGATCTGGTTCCGCTGCTTCACACTGGTGTTCTGGATTTCGATGAATACTTTGCTTCCCGAGGTCTTGGTGCCGCCCTCGGACATCTTTAACTTTGCGACCATGGACCCGCGGGCGAATATTGCTTGTGCGGTTGTTGCCTTGGTGGCGAACGTGATGCTCTTTGTCTACTGGCTCTACAAGATCGTGGTGTTTAAGCGCAATCCGATCACCGGAGTTTTGTACTGTGAGCTGGCGGAATTCCGCACGATTGTGCGCGAGCACTGCGATGATAAGGATAAGTATTTCCTGGTCGACGGAATTCCGCAGACTCCTGAAGAGCTTGGTTTTGAGCCCTTGTCCAATACCGCGCCTGCCGATGGATACGCCTCGTGGATGCCCTGGTGGAAGGGTGAGGACCGGCGGTATCCCACGAAGCGTGGGTAGTGCCTGCTTCCACTAGAATCGCACTATCTATTTTGGGTGTCACTGAATGAAAAGAGACAAGAATGGCCCAGAGGAATGTTGAAGGCGAAGACGAGCTCGTTGTCGAGCCGATCATCGAAGGCGAAATCGTCGAGGAAGATGGTGCTGTCTCCCTGGTTTCTGAGGCGTCTTCAGAGCAGGATCAGCAGGCCTCGGTCTACGCGGTTTTCTTCTTGAAGAAGCTCGTTCGCCTGCGGGGAGTACGGATCTCGCGCGAGGGCTTCTTGCGCCAAGAACTGCGAAAGCTTCATCTAAGTGATGCCCAGATTGAGCGTGCGATCGCGAGTGATCCTGTCTCTGCAGGTATTTCGCGCAAGTTGCTGGACAAACTGGCAAGTGACGCGATCTCATTTGAAACTAAGAAATCAACCGCGCTCTCTTTTGCTGCAGGAATCCCCGGTGGCCTGGCGATGCTCGGAACCGTGCCCGCCGACCTCACTCAGTACTACGTTCACTCGCTGCGGATCATGCAAAAGCTTGCGTACCTGTATGGGTGGAGAGAATTCTTAACGGATTTGGACGATGTCGATGATGAGACTATTGCCCAGATGGGCCTCTTCTTCGGTGTCATGCTGGGAGTTGCGGGAGCTGCGGAGTCACTGCGCGACTTTGCGCGAGTGATCGTTGCTCCGGCTATCGAAAAGAGGATCGCGCGCAAAGCCCTCATGAAGACAACGTGGTATCCGGTCGTCAAGAAGTCTCTTAAAGTGATTGGCGTTTCGGTCACGAAACAGAGCATGGCGAAAACCATGTCGAAGATTGTTCCCCTGATCGGGGGAGTGATCTCGGGTGGAATGACCTTCGTTGCTCTGCAAACTCAAGCGACACGGCTCAAACAGCACCTGCGTCAGCTTCCGCCTCCGGGCCTCGATGCCGCGGAGTGGAAACTGAGGCCTCCTACTTCCCTCGAAACACCCTCCATGCCCCGCGAATCAAAGGAATCTGAAGCGGTAGTCGAGCATACGCAAGTGCCTGCGCGGCCGCAGGCTTGCCTTCCTTGCGATAATCCACGGCCATTTTAATGTTCGCGGGGAAGACGGCGATGTACAGTGCGCTCGCGGCCAAACCGGCCAGTCGCCTCGTCAATGGAAGCGCAAGGCCAGCGGCAATTGCCAACTCGGCTGCGCCGCTCACCAAGGTGTAGGTTCGCGCATTCCCGGGAAGGCTACGTGGCACAATCGCGTCATAAACCTGCGGTGCCTTGAAATGCATAACTCCTGCTCCTGCAAGCAAAAGTGCATGCCAGTGTGCTGTCTTCATTATGACTCCTGAACTTCGGCCTCGCGGCGCATGATGAACTCGCGGTCAGCGTGGTCGCCAACCATGAACTTGTACTCGCCGACCAGCTTAAACCCGTGGCGCCCGTAGAGTCGCTGTGCCCCGAAGTTCTCACTGAAGCAGCCAATCCACAGGGGACGCGGCCCATCGGCAAGGAGGTAATCGATCGCGTGCCGGAGCATCATCGATCCGCGCCCGCCACCTTGGTATTCCCGCAGTAGATAGAGGCGCTGAACTTCTCCGTCGGTGGGCTTGACGTCGGGGTGGGGGAGGTGTGCGGGGCAAACGGTCACGTAGCCAATCAGTTTGCCTTCCGAGGCCGTCCGCGCATCAGTGCACTCTGGTGCAGTCGCGTCGGCCTCGCTTTCTTCAAGGAAAAGCAGCCAGGTTGGGCGCTGGGGGTCCGCGAGCTCGCCACGAAGGACCTCGGGGGAGTAGGCCTCGTGAATGAAACGATCAAGGTCTTCGGAAGAGTAAAGCTGTCCAAAAGTCTGGATGTAGCACGTGGACGCAAGCACGGATAGTGCCTCTGCATCTTCGGGTGTTGCGCGACGCAGCATAATTCTCCCCTCCTTGGGCTAGCCGATGATCATAAGAACAGTCCCGGCACACATACCAGCGATTCCCAATAAATACCGTCCCGAGACGCGCTCGCGCAACATGAGCGCTGAAAACGCAACTGTCACCAGTATTGAGAGCTTGTTGATGGGGACAACGGGGACGGAATCCGCATGTTTTCATGGGCAGCACAAGTCGATGTTTGTGAGTGAACGTCTCTACAGGTGCTTGAAAGTTACGTTTTTAGATTATTGGCAGCCGGATTGCGGGAAGTGTCTGAATTTTCCTCAAAAAATTCCCGATACATTTATGAATGCAAACTGTTGCGAGTGTTTTGCCCTGCCCTCATACTGTCTGTAGACAGTACAGGTGCAGGTTGACGCCCTAGCCTAAAACCTCAATATCCGCCCATACCTCACCACGAGGTGCCGACGAACAGGGAAGGCCATGCACGTTTACTCTGCACGCCCAGAGCACATCGATAAGCTCGCTGAAATCGCGGGTGCTGCCTTCGAGAACTACCCTCTTCACACAGCGGTGAAGGGACTACTGGCCGATCCGGAGGAATTCCCCAACTGGATTCGCGATGTCCACGCCGTCATGATTCGTGTATTCGCGCGTTATCACACAGTTCTGGTCCTTGAAGACCAGGGTGAAATCCTTGGAGTTGCCCTCCTGAATCATCGACCGCCCGGGCTGCTTGAATACCTTCGCTATTGCAGGCCGCTCCTGGGCTATATGCGCTTTGATCGCCTTCTGCGTTTCTTTGCCTTTACCGAGGCCGCAGATGCTGTAGTGCGTCGCGAATCCGATTTCGATTGGTTCCTGACCGTTATTGCCGTCGATCCTTCACGCCAACATCAGGGCATTGGTCGGCGCTTCCTTGAGAAAGGAATCGAAGGATACGTGCGCTCCCATGGAGGTGGACGCCTCGCATTCATTACCTGCACTCCCACGAATGCGCGCTTCTATTCCTCGGCTGGATACCGAGTCGTGGGGGAGCACTCGGTTTCTTTAGATGGGAACGATGTTCCCGTGTGGTCTTTTGAGAAGGTCATCGAGTAGATACCTGCTGGCGCGTTCGAACTGGAGGGAAGAACGCAGCTGAGGTTTCTGCGATGAGTTTGGGGGCTTGGTATCACCTGATACCAAGCCCCCAAACTATCTATCGAGATCTAGCTCGTTATTGCTGGGCAGGTCCCTGCTGTCCCCAGGGATTAGGCTGCTGGCCCTGCTGATTGGGCTGTCCGCCTTGCTGCGGAGGCTGCCACTGCTGGCCCTGCTGGGGCGCGGCACCATTGGGCTGTTGGCCCCACTGTTGTGTGGGCTGGCCTTGCTGTGGTTGCTGGCCCCATTGCTGTGCGGGTTGCCCCTGCTGCGTGGGCTGACCGGACTGGCCGGCGTACTGCCTCCACTGGTCGCCTTGCATACCCTGCTGCTGACCCCACTGCTGTTGGCCTTGTTGGGGAGCAGCGCCGTACTGCTGCTGTCCCCATTGCTGGCCACCTTGCTGGCCCTGCGGGGGTACGGCACCATTGGGCTGACCCCACTGCTGTGCAGGCTGGCCTTGCTGCGGCCGCTGACCCCACTGAGGCGCAGGGGCAGGTTGCTGAGCAGGTGCCGGGGGAACGTACGAGGGACCCCACTGTCGGGGAGCAGGAGCATATCCCTGCTGGCCATAGCCGACTCCCTGCTGCGGGGGCAGAGGCTGGCCCCACTGTTGCGGCGCAGCGGCGGGTTGCTGGCCAGGAAGCGGAACGTAGCTCTGTCGCTGGCTTTGCCTGGTCTGCTGCGGGGGCAGAGGCTGTCCCCATTGCTGTTGCTGCGGTTGCTGCTGCATGGGGGCTGCGCCGTACTGCGGTTGTTGACCCCACTGCTGGGGAGCTTGCGCGAGCTGCTGCGAGGCCATGGGCGTGTAACCGGGCTGAGGCTGCTGTACGTGCGGCGCGGGTGCCGGAGCAGGCGCAGGCGTGGGAGCCTGTGGCTGGACCTGCGGCGTCGGCGCAGGCTGGTACTGCGGAAGCGGTGTAGGCGCCGGAGCGTGCTGAGGCTGAGCCTGAGGCTGTGCCACGGGTGCTTGCGCGCCTTGCTGAGAGTAAAGCTGCGGTTCTTGTGCCGGTGCCGCTGCCGGTGCCGGACTGGAAACGGGCGTCGAATCGGCCTGATCCTGAGGTTCGGGCTGTGCTTGTTCGGCCTCATCGTGCTCAGCCGCGGGAACAGTCTCTTCGGCCGGTGCAGTTTCTTCCGCCTGCGCGGCCGCGAAGGCCTCGGTCTTCGGTTCCTGAGCAGCCTCTTCCGGCTCGCTCACCGCAGGCAGTGCAGATTCTGCCACTGCCGCCGGCTCAACGTCTGGCGCGCCAGCGGGCTCTTCAGCTACAACCGGCTGCTCGGACTCTGCTGGTGCGTGACGTGCTTCCGTCTGTGCGGGGAACTGGGCTGCGGCGAATGAGGGAATTCCAGCCTCTGTTTGAGAGGGCTCTGGAGTTTGTTCCTGCGTCGAGGCCGGAGCATGAGCTGGCTTGTACGCCTGCTGGGTAGGTTGAAGAGGAGTGTGCGGAGCGGACGCCTGAGCGCGAGGAGCTTGAGGAACCTGCGGTTGGGCAGGCGTCGATGCCGCTGTGGAAGTAGGCGTTGTAGATGCCCCAGAGGGAGCACGAACTCCTCTGACGGGAGTGGCAATAGGCATTGAAGCTGTGGTGCCGGGCATTGCTCCGGGAGCTGCAGGCGCTGGAGCCGGCTGGGGGGCGCCACCGAGAGGAAGAGCTTCCTGCGACATCGGCGCGGATGCGGTAGCACCAGACTTCGCGCGCTTGCGATCCTCGCGAGCTTGACGCTTCGCTGCACGTGCTTCTTCGCGTGCCTGTTGGCGCTGAGACTTCGCGGGGGTATCGGCCTTTCGTGAACGGCCTCGGAGGACAAAGAAGACAATTCCTGCAAGGACAACGAGACCACCAGCGACTGCTGCAGCGATGATCCATGTTGTTGAAGAAATTGAGCCAAGGAGAGAGCCTGACTTTGATGCAGAAGCAGTACGGTTACGGTCGGGCGCAGCGGGATCTGTCGGCGCCGGTGTCAAAGGCTCAAATGAGGGAACGGGCGTACTGTACTGTGCGGCAACGGTCGCGTTGCCCTGGTAAGCATCCGTCTTCTTGCCGTGGACGGCGACCTTTCCATCGGGCTTATTCCACAGGACGATCTGTTCGACGGGGGTGTATTTTGAATCGTCTCGGCGATTGGCCCAGTAGTCGGTGAACTTTGCCCCTGCAGATGCGGAATCAAGGTCAAAAACCAGCGGGCGGATGCTGATGTAGCCAATATCGCGCGGGCGGCCGAGGAATTCGGTTTCCTGCATCAACTGTTCGCTTGAATAGACAAAGATAAACTCACCCTTGTCATCAAGCGAATAGTACTTTCCGGCATTTTCGGGGCCTTCGAAAGGCGGGAAGATTGAGCAACGAGTGAAGTTATCACCTTGGGCAAACTCGATGCGATAGTCGTTATTCCCATTTGAAAACGACTTGCACTTGCCTTCGTCGATCTGCTTGGTGCGGTCATACACTTCAAGTGCGTGTCCGACGCTTCCCTTGTTGTAGACACTCAATGTCACCGAGACGGTCAAGTCTGAATCTGCAGCCTGCGCAGTTGTTGCAGTAGGGAGCACCAATGCTCCTGCAAGCACGAGTGTGGCCGCTGTCGAATACAAACGCTTCATTGAGGCATCCTTTGAAAGTGAATCACGCTATTTCAAGCATATCGAATTGTGTGGGGTGCGCAAAAACAGTTATTCCGAGGGTGGGGCAAAGGGATTTTTCCCCTGCTCTGCCTGTGAATCTTCAGGGAAAAGCTCGCTTTGTGCCGATGAAGACGAGGGCTGCGTGGGTGGCGAATAATCCTGAACGGAGGGCGCAACAGGCGTATCTTCCACATGGAAATCATCTGAAAGTTTGAAGGGATTTTGCCCGGTGTCTCCCGGAGTTAGCGAGCCGGAGAAACCTGTTCCACTTTGGTAACTCAGCGGAACTGCGAAACCTCGCTGCTCGCGTTCCTTTCTCCTGCTGTTTGCGCGCATGATCATGGGAACGCCGATGATGAAGAAGAAACAGACGACCGGAACCAGAATGATCTTGATAATCGTCCCGATTCCGCGTGGAGGCCGGTAAGGAGTGGGACTGGGGGACGGGGTATAGGGCGTGATGGAACGGGTGTGTACTACTGCCTTGAGACCAGAAGGAAGTCCGGCGGGAACGACACCGTTCACTTCCTTGCGCTCGATTGCGTGGAAGTCACTGAAGATCTGCACGCTTCCCTTCGCTCCGATCAGCGTTTCCGATGTGCTCATCCACTTCGCTTCATCAGCGGAATTATCGTCTTCATCCAGTACCGCTCCGGGGCTGAGTTCCGAAATGGTCAGGTAGCTCCCCTGCAGGTATGCGTCATGGCGCGTCAGTTTGACGTCACTGGGAAGCCCAAGATTGAGCTCTTCATACTTCAGGAGTTTTGCGGCAAAAGTAAGGTTTCCTTGGTCATCGATCTCGATGTATGGATTAACAAAACGATTGAACTTTGTTGTAATTCTGCAATCATTCGAGTAAGTTCCCGCCTCAAAGTGCACTTCGGACCATTCCGTTACCTGGGGTACTGCTTCGCACGCTTTCTGATCGAGACTCTTGGAATAATCGCCGATATAGATTGAGTAGCTCACACCCGATGTGCCGACAAAGAATTCCTCGGCAAGCTCGACCTCGTTTCGCGCGGCGTGTGCCGGGGAGGCGCCAAGTATCCCGCCGACAATGCTCAGCACGCACATGCATGCAAGGAAAAGGGTTTTCGTTTCTCGTCGTAAGACCTGCAATGGTGATTCCTTGTCTGGTAGTGCCAGATTTCCGAGGCCGTGCCCCAGCGGCGTGCGTTTAGTTCGATGGTGGTGCGTAGGGGTTCGTCGGCCCCTGAGTTGAAGAAAGGGGCTCAACGGCTGAAGGAGTTGAGTGCTCGGCAGAAGGAACAGAAACCTCGTCAGCTGAAAGAGCGAAGGGATTCTTCGTCTGCGAAGCGGAAGTAGGCATACTCGGCTGATATGCGGTGGGGATGACGAAGCCACTGCTCTCTCGCTTGCGGCGCTTCTTATTCGCCCTCCTCACCAGGTAAATCGTCCCAAACACAACAACAATGGGACCGAACATGAAGTACTTACCAATAGAACTTGTGAGGAGGGATGGGGTAGGAAGAGCGCCGGTGGCACGCCACGTAGGGCTTGGGGAAGAAGAGGGCTGGAGCGCTTCAAGACTGGTCGGCATGTCGGCAGCAGCTATGCCCTTGTACTCTTGGCGTTCTTGGGTGTGGAAATAATCATTTTGCTCGAGAGTTCCCTCTGCTCCAAGGACTCGAGCTGATGCATTTTCCCAGGTAACAGTGTCGGAGTATTCGCTTCGATCGAGACTAGCGCCCGGGGTTGCCTTTGTTCCCCGGAAATAAGTACCGCTCAGAGAAAAACGGCGGGAGGTAACCGAGGCATCATTTGGAAAAGTGAGCCCCAGATCGTCAAGAGTGACTTGCTTTGCAGCAAAAGTAACGTTTCCGTTGCTATCGACGCCGATATAAGGATTGACGTGACGATTGAAGTCCGTCGTGATCTCACAACGGCTGTAGTACTTACTTGTCGAAAAATCGACGATTGACCACTCCTGGACAAATGGCAGCGCAGTACACGTGTCCTCAGTGATGGTCTGAGATTCGTCGGTCACAGTGACCCTGTATTGAGTGCGACCATCGCGCTCAATACGAACGTCCTCGTTGATTCTGATGTCTTTGTCCAAGGCATGTGCAGGCTGAGCCCCAGCGATGGGGAGAAAAAGAGTCAGCGCACAGGCGCATGCAAGGACAGGGGCGTGTGTGTGTCGATGAAGTGGCAGGTGCATGCATGACTCCTTTGAGTGAGGTGGCCGTGAAGCGGCTGCGTCTCAGTGTGAAGAATACTAGTTTGTCGGGGGAGCGAAGCGGCTTCGCGGGGAAGACGAAGGATCGTCTGGCGTAACACCGCTTTGCGCGGAAGACTCCGGTGGAGAAGGGATTCTCTCTTCGGGAGGAAGAACGAAGGGGGAACGAGGCGAAGCTCTTCCCTCCGCGTGGTCATCGCTGAGCTCCTCATCGACTTTTGCTTCGGTTTGACGATGGGATATTTGAGCGTCCTGCCGCTGTTTTGCATTCCATATTGAGTACACGCCGAAGGCTGCGAAGACGAATACGCTGAGCCCCATGATCTTTCTGATGAGAGCATCACCGTCGATGTCTACCAGTGGTGTATGCGTTGGCGGAACCGAAGAGGAACGCGGTGTGCTTGTGGTGCGTGGTGTAGCTTGCGTACTTCGCGATGGAGCGGCTACTACTTCAAGGTCTGTCGGAAGCTCGTCAGGCGCGACTTCCGGCATTGAAACGCGCCTGGTTGATCGGAAATCGCTTGTAGGCGAAAAAGTACCAACAGCCGCAAGGGAAGAGCCAAGATCGCCACTCCACTGGACATGCATGCTGTTTCGCGGCCCGTTACTCACAGTGCCACCGGGACTCATTTTTGAGATCTTTAGGCTGATCCCCGCGAAGCTGAGATCTCGAGTGAGATAGGACGTGCCCTCCGGGAAGGAAACCTTGAAATCCTCAAAGCGAAGGGGACGCGTGACAAAAGTAAAAGCTCCATCCTCACTGGCCTCCACATAAGGGTTGTTTAACGTGAAGAAACTCGCCTTGATCGAACACGTCTTGCGCTGTGGATCAGTGGAATAGCTGGTCTGGGCATTATTCCGCGCTTGAGGAAGAGCCTTGCAGCTATCCTCCGTGATCGTCCCCGAGAAGTCAAAAACCCACAGTTCGTACGACAACAACCCCATATCGTAGAAAACGAACGACTCGTGGATCGTCACGCGATTATTCACGGCATGCGCAGGAGCCCCTTGGAAAAGCAGAAGAAAAGCTCCCGCGCACACGCAACTCAGGACACAAGCAAGCAATCGCCTCGGCAATGAAAAAGCCACGTACGCTCCCAATGCCTACTGGCCCAAGCCAGGGGAGGGGAGGGGAAGCGGAGGAGAAGGGCGCGAGCGCTTACGAGCCGAGCGCGCAAGTATCGCGATGCTAACAATCAAGATCACCATCGACGAGATGAGTAACTTCGAGCTCGGGCATGAACACGTCTCACGATCTCCGGGATAAGGTAGCGCTCCCGTCGCTGGAGTGAAAGGAGTGCTCGTCGTCGAGGGCCTCGCCGGAATATCCTCGAGGCCAGAAGGAAGCTCGACGGGGGCGATTCCTTGATACTCAACGCGATTAGTCGTGCGGAAATCTTCCGCTTTCTCGATGGTTCCCGCGACGCCAACGATCTGAGGAACATCGTCCTTCCACGTAATAAAGCCCTTGACGCTATCGCTAACTTTTCCTCCGGGACTCATCTGTGAAAGTTGACCGGTATCAGCGCTGAAGTGGAACTCGTGCTCTGTTAGGGAAGTTCCCGCGGGAAAAGTGATGTTGAGGTCCGACAATTGGATGCTCTTTGCCGCGAAGACAAAGTTCCCTTCTTGGTCAGTGCCAACATAGGGGTTCTTGTCGCGCGTGTATTCCGTAGCGATCTGGCAGTTGCTTGCCGCTGGCGCAGCTTTAAAGTGCACCTCTGACCACTCGATGACCTGGGAGAGGGAGTTGCACGTGTCCAGAGTGATGGTCTTCGTTAAGTCGACAATCTTCAAGCGGTACGTGATTGATCCCGAGGCTGAGAGCGAATACTGCTCCTCGATCTGAACGCCCTGATCTTGAGCGTGGGCGGGCGTCGCGCTCAGTGCAGCGGTAAGAGTGAGCGCGCAAGCGAGGGAGGCGGCACGCTTCAGTAGAGAGAGCGTCATCAGGATTCCTTCTGTTCAGCAGTTGATTTCCGAGGCCGGAGCGGGCTTGGTGCGTCTGTGAAGTGAGGGAGCGGTGGAGAAGACAGTGGGGCGAACGCTTCGACCGCGCTCGCCCCACCGGCTGTTCAGGTTTGAGAGCTACTCAGGCCTGAGGGTACTGTCCGGGCTGCTGTCCCTGATCAGGGTATTGACCCGGCTGCTGCGGGTACTGCTCAGCCTGCGGGTACTGTGCGGGCTGTTGCGGGTACTGACCCTGCTGCGGGTACTGCGCCGGATCCACAGGAGCCTGGCCGGTCGGAGCGGGGTACTGTCCGGGCTGAGGCATCGCACCGGGGTAGGTGCCGGGGTATGCGCCGGGTGCGCCCATGGGCTGCGCCTGAGTCTTCTTGCGGTTGCTCATCACGACGAAGAACACGATGCCGCCGATGACGACAACGGCCAGAATGCCAAGAAGAACCCACTTCATACTTGAAGACGAAGATGAGGAAGAAGAAGTGCTGCTCCTATCGGAGGAGGTATCCGAAGAAGACTTGCCAGATGCTGCACCTGAACCATCGGTGGTGCCCTTAACGGAAACGTTATCGCTCACGTCGGTCCACGTGACCGTTCCGGTCGCCTTGTCAATGGTGCCGCCGTTGTCTGCAGTTGTGGGGACCATGCCGCCTGAGAACTTTGCGGTGACCTTCTGCATTGTGATGCCGGGCATCACTGATGACAGGCGCGAGACAGCAGTCTCTGTCTGGGAGGTGAAAGTAAAGTCCTTGCCGCTGATGTCAAGGACCTGCGAAATCTCGCTGCTCTTAAAGGACTGGCTGACATCGCAGATGTGGGAAGAACCGCTGGTGCGGAAAGCCGTGGTTGCTCCGGCAGTCTTCGCACTCTTGCACATGGACTCCGAGATCAGAGTACCGCTGGTGTCGATCATGCTCAGGGTGTAGCTTCCCGATGTGGTCGAGGTGAATTCGTAGGTTTCTTCGAGGTCAATGCTCGGAGCTGCAATAGCTGAACCGGTCACCATGGCAAAGGTGCCAGCAAGCGCCAGAGTTCCGATGACTCCAAGAGAGCGTCGCTTCATGAGTGTTCCTTCTCGGTATATGAGGACAGACAAACAAAAGAATAGGCACAATCGTCTCGGCTGACGAATTGTGTATCGTTTAAATTACAGAATGCTGAGCGTTTGCTGAATGTGTAGCTTGGGGGTTAGCCCTGAGGGTACTGCCCTGGCTGCTGTGGGTATTGGCCTGGTGTGGGGTACTGACCCTGTTGTGGGTATTGGCCGCCTTGGGGCTGGGCCTTCTTGCGGTTGTTCATGACAACGAATGCACCGATGCCACCGATGACGATGACTGCCAAGACCAGCAAGAGGATCCACTTCGAGCCGGAAGAAGAGGAAGACGAGGTGGAATCAGGCGTTGAGGATGCTGCGCTGGTGGAGTCGGAATCTGCTGAGGCACTGCTTGTCGAACTGCTCTTCGCTGTGGAAGAAGCAGCTGCCTTACCGTCCGTACTGCCCTTTACTTTGACATTAATCTTGACATTGGACCAAGTGACTGTGCCCGTCGACTTATCGATCGTGCCGCCATTATCGGCAGAACTGGGAACCAAGCCGCCAGCGAACTTCGCAGTCACCTTCCCAATGCTGTCAATTTTGTCGTCGGGGAACTCTTTAGACATGACCTTCAACACGCCATCAGACTCGGAAGTGAAGGTGAAGTTGTTTCCAGAGACCTCCAAGAGCTCATCGATATCAGTTTCGTTGACCTCGGTGATTACATCACAGACGTTAACTGAGCCTTCTGTGTGGAACTTGGTGCTGAGCTCTGGGTTCTTGCTTGAAATGTAGCTGCATGTATACTCTGTCATCAAAGTCTTCGAGCTGTCCCTGAAATGCTGGGTATAGCTCAAGTGAGTTGCAGAGGTGAAATCGTAGGTCTCTTCCACGCTAAAACGCGGCTCGTCAGCGAAAGCTGGTCCTGTCGCCAACAAGAGGCTGGCTGTGAGTGCCAGGGCGCCTGCTGCCCCGATCGTGCGTCGCTTCATGAGAGTTCCTTCTCGATATATGAGGACAGACAAACAAAAGAATAGGCACAATCGTCGCGGCTGACGAATTGTGTATCGTTTAAATTACAGAATGCTGAGTGGATGCTGAATGCGCAGCTTGGGGGTTAGCCCTGCGGATACTGGCCTGGCTGCTGCGGATACTGCCCAGATTGTTGCCCTTGTTCGGGTGGCTGCCATTGTTGTTGCTGCGGGTTGAACTGCTCTGGCTGTGGCGGAGGCGCTGCCTGCCATTGCTGTGGGGAAACCTGGCCCTGCGATGGGAAGTATTGAGTGTGCTGGGGGTATTGACCCGGTTGTGGCATAGGCTGCTCGATGATGGGGGCCGGGTACGTTCCTGGTGCAGGCATGGACTCTAAGTGGGGTTTCTTCTGACCTCGCAGCACCAAGAAAATTGCGGTGCCACCACCAATGAGGATCAGGCCAGCAACCCCGAGGAATATCCAGTTGTTGTTCGAAGAGGAAGAGACGTTAGAAGTTGGGGAGGAAGTTGGGGATTCGCTCGCCTCGGACGTAGGTGAAGCACCGGCTTTGGTAGTTCCCTTGACCGTCACATTCCGGGTGATGTGCGTCCAGGTGACGGTTGTCTGTTTCTCATTGATTTTTCCGTCAAAGTCTGCGGTCTTTGCGACCCAACCTTTAGGGAAGGTCACACTGACTTCCTTAAAGGACATGCCTTCAAAACTCTTATCAATCAAGACGGCAGTCATAGAAGTAAAAGTGAACTCTGAACCGTCGATCTTTAGACGTTCGCTGACTGCGTCATCCTTAATGACCTGAACAAGGTCGCAAATACTGTTGGTGCCTTGTACTCGGAAGTGCGCCTGGGTGTAGTCTCCGGGTTTGCTCGTGCACTTGTCTTTGGTGATCGTCTGCCCGGTGGGATCGATCATGCTGACAGTGTGTCCAATTTCAGTTGGAGACGTGATCTGATAACTGTCTTTTAGTTCGTAGTACGGGTCGGCAAAAGAAGCGTTTCCTGCCGAAGCGCAAGTTATGGCGATCGCAAGTGCGCAGATGATTCCCAGCATGCGTTGCTTCATCACAATTCCTTTGTCCAAGGGACGACTATTCACAGAATAGGCATTGAATGCGATCGTGACGAATTTGAATGTTGTCTGGATAGTGTGACTCTCTCAATGGATGGGTGTATCCACTTTGCGGGGTACTTGATCATTTTCAGCAGTCGGTAACAGGGGTATAACTTTGCTCACACTCATGTCCAAAAGGTAAACAAAGCGGAAAGCTCAGGTCATGCAATGGCAGACTATGAGGACCAGAGTCGGCGGCGTCCGGCCGCGGACCGATAAACCATAGGAGAGTGCGGCATGGAAACGCCGAACCCACGTGCAATGGAAGTGAACCTTGAGACTGACCAGCAGGTACAGTCCAAGGACAAGCCCCAGCGCACGGAACTCAAGCGTGGTTTATCAGCACGCCACATGCAGATGATCGCTATCGGCGGCGCAATTGGCACCGGCCTCTTTGTCGCCTCGGGCGCAACAATCTCAACCGCAGGACCTGGCGGAGCCCTCACGGCCTATGCCGTCATCGGCCTCATGGTCCTCTTGCTCATGCAATCTCTTGGTGAGATGAGCGCACACATGCCCGTTGCGGGATCATTCCAGACCTATGCCACTCGCTTCGTGAGCCCCTCATTCGGCTTCGCAATGGGATGGAACTACTGGTTCAACTGGGCGATCACCGTCGCAGCCGAACTCGTCGCCTCGGGACTTGTCATGTCCTACTGGTTGCCGAGCGTCCCTTCCTGGGTCTGGGCAATCTCCTTCCTCTTCCTTCTTACATTCCTCAACGCGCTGAGCGCGCGGGTTTATGGTGAGGCAGAATTCTGGTTCGCCCTGATCAAGGTCATCACCGTCATCGTCTTCCTGATTTCAGGCACTCTGATGATCTTCGGAATCTTCAATGACTCCCCGGGAGTTCAGAACTGGACCGCCGGAGATGCTCCCTTCCACGGTGGATTCTTGTCCATCATTTCGGTCTTCATGATTGCAGGCTTCTCTTTCCAGGGAACCGAACTTGTCGGTGTTGCAGCAGGTGAATCCTCTAATCCTCGCCGCGACGTGCCTCGAGCAATCAAGACCGTGTTCTGGCGCATCATGTTCTTCTACATTGGCGCAATCGCCATCATTGGAACGCTGATTCCTTACACCGATCCGAACCTCTTGCGTGACAGTGCTGCAGACATTGCCTACTCGCCCTTCACTCTGGTCTTCGAGCGTATGGGTGTTGCCGCTGCAGCAGCAGTGATGAATGCCGTCATTCTGACCGCAATCCTCTCCGCAGGAAACTCGGGCCTGTACGCCTCCACGCGAATGCTGCACTCGATGGCACTCATCGGGCAGGCGCCTCGCTTCTTCGCAAAGGTCACGCGTCACGGCGTACCGATCTACGCAATGCTGGCCACCTCCGCCGTCGGCGCACTCGGATTCGTTGCGGCACTGGTGAGTGAAGATACTGCCTACACATGGCTGCTCAATGTTTCGGGTCTGTCCGGATTCATCGTCTGGCTGGGTATTGCGGCCTGCCACTGGCGCTTCCGCAGGGCCTACGTCAAGCAGGGCCACTCCCTCGATGAGCTTCCCTACAAAGCACCCTTCTTCCCCTTCGGTCCGATTCTTGCCTTCGGTATGTGCTTGATCGTTCTGCTGGGCCAGAATTACGAGGCCATCTTCCGTGGACAGCTTCTGCAAGTCGCCTCCTCGTACATCGGACTTCCGGTCTTCTTGCTGATCTGGCTGGGCTACCACCTGGTGAAGAAGGACCGCACCGTGAGCTTGGATGAAATGGATGTTGAAGGCGTAACCGTAACGCCTGAAAACGCATAGTGGTGAGCTGGTAAACAGCGTTCGGGGGAGGCAGAAACTGCCTCCCCCGAATTGTTTATTCTCGCAGTGGACTGTGCAATCTATGAATGACTACTTCGCTGGTTCGATGCTTACCTGCGCGGGCAAATTGAGGATCCCTACGGGGCAGGTCACCCCATTGGGGCCGTGATTGCAGTATCCATCAGGGTTCTTCTCCAAGTACGCCTGGTGGTAGTCCTCAGCGAGGTAGAAAGGGCCACCCGACTGAGCAAAGCACGCCCCGGCCTCGCCAATCGTTGTGTAGCAGCGGGCTCCCGGCACCGCGCGCTCCAACTCAGCCACCCACGCACCGCGCAGAAGCGATGCCATCTCAGCCTGCCTCGGCGTCGTCACCCAAATCGCACTGCGGTACTGCGTGCCCACGTCGTTGCCGTGGCGATTAGACCGAGTGGAATCGTGGTTTTCGAAGAAGGTCTTGAGCAGGCTTGCTCCGCCTTCGCCGGTTACGGAGGGGTCGTAGACCATCACGACAGTCTCGGCGTGGCCCGTGCGCCCCGTGCACACCTCTCGGTAAGTCGGATTTGCGTTCCCGCCGCCCATGTAACCAACGGCAGTTGCCCACACGCCCTTCTGGCGCCAGAAAATACGCTCCACACCCCAAAAGCAACCCGCAGCAAGGTAGAGCACCTCGAATCCATCGGGAACCGGATCAGTCGCGCGCGTCCCATTCACCGGGTGAAGTTCGAGCGCGTCCAAGATTGGGTGTCTGCCACCCGGCATATCCGCCGGAAGAGTGCCCGCAGTGGGGGAGTCCAGGTAGCGCTCTACCCCCTCCGATAGACGAGGCCATGCCTGGTGTGGTCCTGCGGCATAGCGCTGGGAGGTGGGTGAAGGATCGGTGGCCATCTTTGGCTCCTTTAGTGTGTGGCAGCGAGGTGCTCTCTGCCGCTGACGGATGGGGCTATCTATCCCGTATTCTATGGCGATACTCAAGTCTTGGCAGAAAAAAATGTGGCCCCTGCAGTTTCCTGCAAGGGCCACAACAAGCGTTTAGATCAGCCGAGCGACTGGACGCGACGGGCAAGCTTGGACTTGCGGTTCGCGGCCTGGTTGCGGTGAATAACACCCTTCGAGACGGCCTTGTCGAGCTTGCGCGAAGCAATGCGCAGAGCTTCGATTGCTGCTTCCTTGTCGCCAGCCTCGACGGCTTCGCGAGTCCTGCGCACCAGGGTCTTCAGTTCAGACTTGACAGCCAGGTTGCGCTGACGGCGCTTCTCGTTGGTGCGGATCCGCTTGATCTGAGACTTAATGTTCGCCACAGTCGGATTACTCCTTGGTCTTTCGTACGTACAGGTCGGTGAGGGCTGTGTCAGTGCCGGGACTGGGGCATGGGGACACCCGCAAACGGCTCTAACCAGACCCCCTGCCCGACCAGGCTGGGAGTCCGATCAACAACTCTACCAGAAAAATAGGAACCTAACGACCCCCGGAATGCTCACATCCGCTTGAGAAATGGTGAGAACGCACACCCTATCGGCGTGGAATTGGCATGCCCGTGCCTACTAATGGGACGATAGATCAGACGTCACAATCCTTCCGGAGGTCCTGTTTGTCCCCGATTCCTACTCCCGAGCAGGCCAAGCTGATTCAGCCCTCGGCCACCCCGCAGGAACGCATCCGCAATTTCTGCATCATCGCTCACATCGATCATGGCAAGTCCACCTTGGCTGACCGTATGCTTCAGCTCACCGGGGTGGTTGCAAGTCGAGACATGCGCGACCAATACCTGGACCGCATGGATATTGAGCGCGAACGTGGCATCACCATCAAAAGCCAGGCCGTGCGTATGCCTTGGGCCTTCGAAGGGGAGCCTTTCGCTCTCAATATGATCGACACACCCGGACACGTGGACTTCACCTACGAGGTCTCAAGGTCCCTGGCCGCCTGCGAAGGCGCCGTCCTTCTCGTCGATGCCGCCCAGGGGATCGAAGCACAGACCTTGGCGAACCTCTACCTAGCTTTAGAGAACGATCTGACCATCATCCCGGTCTTGAACAAGATCGATCTTCCGGGCGCACAGCCCGAAAAATACGCACAGGAAATCGCTCAGCTCATTGGCGTCGAAGTGGATGATGTTCTGCGCGTCTCCGGCAAGACCGGTGAGGGCGTTCCGGACCTCCTTGACGAGATTGTTCGTCAGATCCCCTCACCTACGGGTAACCCCGAGGGGCCGACGCGTGCGATGATCTTCGACTCCGTTTACGACACGTATCGAGGCGTCGTTACCTATGTCCGAGTCGTCGATGGCATGCTCTCCACTCGTGAACGCGTGCGAATGATGTCTACCGGCGCAACTCACGAACTGCTTGAAATTGGTGTTATTTCACCTGAGCCAACTCCTGCTCCAGGAATCGCTGCCGGCGAAGTTGGCTACCTTATTACCGGCGTGAAGGATGTTCGCCAGTCCCGCGTTGGTGACACCATGACCTCAGCTGTTCGTGGTGCTGAAGAACCTCTCGCTGGCTATCGCGACCCGCGCCCCATGGTCTTTTCGGGTATTTACCCCGTTGATGGCTCTGATTTCCCGGATCTGCGCGACGCTTTGGAACGCCTCCAGCTCAACGATGCAGCGCTGACCTTCGAGCCTGAATCCAGCGCGGCCCTGGGCTTTGGCTTCCGCTGCGGATTCCTTGGACTGCTGCACCTGGAAATCATCCGCGAACGCCTCGAGCGCGAATTCAAACTGGACCTGATCGCAACCGCGCCCAACGTCGTCTACAAGGTCGTTGCAGAAGACGGCACCGAGGTCCAAGTTGATAACCCCTCTGAATTCCCCGAAGGGAAGATCTCTGAAGTCCGCGAACCCGTCGTGAACGCGACAATCCTGACCCCAACTGAATTCACGGGAACGATCATGGAACTGTGCCAAGATCGTCGTGGAACCATGCGAGGAATGGACTACCTCTCAGAAGATCGCGTCGAGCTGCACTACCAGCTCCCCCTTGCAGAGATCGTCTTCGACTTCTTCGACCACCTCAAGTCGCGCACTCGCGGCTATGCCTCGCTTGACTACCACGAGAGCGGCGAGCAGGTTGCTGACCTCGTCAAGGTCGATATTCTCCTGAACGGAGACCGCGTCGATGCCTTCAGTGCGATCGTCCACAAGGACCAGGCCTACGCCTACGGTCTGCGCATGACGAAGCGCCTCAAGGAACTGATCCCTCGCCAACAATTCGAAATTCCCGTGCAGGCGGCTGTTGGTGCCAGGGTTATTGCTCGCGAGAACATTAGGGCTCTGCGCAAGGACATGCTTGCGAAGTGTTATGGCGGTGACATCACCCGTAAGCGCAAGCTGCTCGAGAAGCAGAAGGAAGGCAAGAAGCGCATGAAGTCCATCGGTCGCGTGGACGTGCCGCAGGAAGCCTTCATCGCGGCCTTGACCTCCGATGTGCCCACCGGAAAGAAATGACCGTGGCAGAGGATAGCGAGGCTGCGGGCGGGGCAGCAGCACAGGCTACTGATGTCGCTCAGTCTGCTGGCGCTAATGCGCGCAATGGCCGCCGATCTGGAGACGTCCCAGAGGGGACCGTTTTCATGAGCCGGACGAAGTCCTTTACGCGCCGGAGCCGTGAGCTCCCCGTCAACCTTGCGCGCACGTGGGAGGCGCATGCCGACCGCTATGTCATTGAACCTCGACGAGGCATTGGCTACACGACTGTTGCCGACGATTTCCATCTGGACACCGAGGAACTCTTTGACAGGCGGGCGCCGCTGACCCTTGAAATTGGTTCGGGGACGGGCGAGCAGATCGTAGCCGCGGCAGTGGCCAACCCCGATCGTGATTACCTTGCGCTCGAGGTGTGGGTGCCTGGGATTGCCAAGCTGATTTCCAAGGCAGTGGATGCGGGCGTTGATAACATTCGAGTGCTCGAGGCCGATGTAGCACAGGCGCTCCCGATCATGCTGGGCGATGCCTGCCTTGACGAGGTCTGGACCTTCTTCCCTGACCCGTGGAGGAAAGCGCGCCACCGCAAGCGCCGACTCGTCAGTGATGACTTCGCGCTCCAAGTTGCCCGAGTGCTCCGCGATGGGGGAGTGTGGCGTCTTGCGACCGACTGGGATGATTACGCCTGGCAAATGCGAGATGTGATTGAAGGATGCCCACTCTTTGAGAATCCTTACGTGGGGCAAAGGCCTGATCCCGAGGATCCCGAACCAAAGCGCGGTGGTTTCGCGCCGCGCTATGAAGGACGTGTCGTTACTCATTTTGAAACGCGCGGGATCGATGCTGGGCGTCGTGTACATGACGTTATCGGAGTCCGGCTTCCACGTGAAAGCGTGTAGCCACATCCAATGTCAGCCTCGCTATGTTTTCCCACTTCACAAAGAGATACAGGTGACATTTAGGGTGTTCATATTTCACCTGGTTGACAATTTCTATATGCTGGCTGTGCATTGAGATTTCACTCCAACGTGAAACTCCGGCTTCCTCTTCGCGATAGGCGGATCTGCGAAGAGTGGAGATGCGTTCTGCTAGCAGAACGCACGGGGACGGGGCTTTCTCGATGAACCGAGAAAGCCCCGCCTCGGTCCGCAACGTGTGCCCGTCTTCTTCGCTTAGGAGAAGACGGGCACAGCTGTATTCGCGCCAAAACACGAAGTGTTCTTTTTGAGCGTTTTATGGAAACATTGTGTAATCCATCCCACATTCATCAAGGAAGAAAGAACAGTGAAACAGGTAGCTTACGCGCGATATTTTCAGCGTAGGTTCGTGTGGATCCTCATCACTTTGTCCGCATTCGTGCTTCTAGCTGGATCCCTCAGAGGAACCATCACCGCACTGCCTCCCATCATCGAGGAAATCCAAAGAGACTTGGGACTTTCCTCGGCCGAGGCCGGATTAGTGACCTCAATCCCCGTATTCTGTTTCGGTTTCTTCACCCCATTCACCGCACTCATCCTGCGAAAAATCCGACTGAATCGCGCCGTTTGTCTGGGGCTGGCAATCGTGATCCTCGGTGCCGTGCTCCGCTCGCTCGGTATGGCCTGGTCACTATTTGTTGGCACCTGTGTCATTGGCATCGGAACAACCTGCTCCAACCTGGTCGTCACTATGCTCATTGGTCGCGATTTTCGCCATCGCGCGGGAATTATGACGGCGGTTTACTCCACGATGATTGACCTCATGATCGCAGCCTCGACCGCCTTCAGCTTTCCGTTGGTCGCATACGTCGGCTGGAGAGGCGCAGCGGGAGTATGGGGAGTCGGTCCAGCTCTGATCGCGCTCGTGGCCTGTCTTGCAATCTACCCACTCAATCGCCCGGGAATCCGCCCCTTTTTCGCTCAAAAAGCCGGATGGACGATCCATACGGACGACTCAGTCGTAACGGATGGTCCCGCCAAGGCCTCGGAAATCTATCGCTGGCCCATGGCATGGCTGATGGCTTTCGCCTTCGCTGTCAATACCTTCTGCTACTTCGGCGTCGCAGCATGGCTGCCGAAAATCCTTGCAGACATGCTTGAGATGGGCCCAAACGATGCTGGTTTTGCAGCATCGATCTACCACATCGTGGGTGTTGCGGCGCCGCTGAGCATGATGGCCGTCCAGAAATTGATCCGCGCTCAGACCTCGACAATTCTCACGCTGGTCTCTCTGTCGTGGCTCCTCATGCCAATTGGAATGCTCCTTCTTCCCGGAGGCTGGGCTTTGTGGAGTGCGTGCGGGGGACTTGGTCAAGGTGCATTTTTCTCAATTACCTTTACGCTGGTCATTGAACGCACGACCAACATGGCTCAAACCCGCACGCTTTCTGCCCTCGTCCAAAGCATTGGATACGGCTTTGGCGCCTTGGGGCCGTGGGTTTTGGGGCGCATGTACGACATGATGGCTAACTGGCTGTGGCCCTTCATCCTTTTAACAGTCCTGACAGGAAGCCTCGTCGTGATTTCCCAAATCGTTGCCCGCTCGACCTCAACCCCCAAGCCTCAATGAGCCCTCACCAGCCAGAAGGCCAGGCTTGGGACGAACGCGGTCGTCTCCGAGCTGAACTTTCCGAACCTGATGCCAAGCGCCCCCTCGCCGTCTATGTGCACGTTCCCTTCTGCCAGATTCGTTGCGGCTACTGTGACTTCAATACCTACACTGTCGGTTTTGGCCCCGGAGCTGACCGTGAGAGCTATGACCGAAGCGCCCTTGCTGAAATGCGCATGGGAGCAGGGATCCTCAGCGATGCCGATATGCCCGCTCGCCCCGCCTCGAGCGTCTTCTTTGGCGGCGGAACCCCCACGCTCTTGTCCACCGATATCCTTGAGCGTCTCCTTGTGGGAGTGCGTGAGAACTTTGGGATCGCCCCCGGCGCAGAAATTACCGTAGAAGCGAACCCTGAAAGCGTGGACGAGGCCGCGCTTGAACGCCTCGCCAAGGCTGGCTTCACCCGCCTTTCCTTTGGTATGCAATCCGCAGTCCCTGAGGTTTTGCGCGTCCTTGATCGCCGTCATGATCCAGCGAAATTGCCCGGCTTGGTTGGCGCGGCCCGCAGGCTCGGCTTGGATGTGTCAGTCGACCTCATCTACGGAGCCCCCGGAGAAAGCCTGACGGACTGGCAGACCTCGCTTGAAGAAGCGATCGCAATGGAACCGGACCACATCAGTGCCTACGCCCTTGTCATCGAAGAAGGAACCAAAATGGGCGCGCAGGTCGCTCGCGGGCAACTTCCCATGCCCGACCCAGACGACGAGGCCTCGAAATACGAAATTGCGGATCGACTCCTAGGCGAGGCCGGCTACAGCTGGTACGAAATTTCAAACTTCGCGCGCAGGGAGGTGGGCGAAGAAGGAACTGTTTCCACCCAGCTGCGCCACGCCTCGAAACACAATCTTGCCTACTGGCGCGACTGGGACTGGTGGGGGATCGGTCCGGGCGCCCACTCTCACATCGGCCGCTATCGCTGGTGGAACGTCAAACACCCCTCGGCTTATGCGCAAAGGCTACGAGAGGGACTTTCTCCCGCGCAGGCCGGTGAAATCCTCGACGCGCCGACGCGGGAAATGGAACGCATCCTCTTGGCTGTGCGCACGAGCAAAGGGGTTGAAGCTCCCCAGGAAGGGGAAGGGGATCGCGAGGCCTTTTGCGCCGCGCTTGAACCCCTGGCCTCGAAAGGACTGATCGACGCGCAGGCAGCCGACGAGGGGCGGGCGATTCTGACTCTCCAGGGCAGGCTTTTAGCTGACTACGTGACGCGAGAGCTCCTTGGATACTGAGTTACGAGCCGCACACTTACGCGGGAAAGAGTGTTGATCGGGGAATAAAGCTGCGGGCCCTCATAGTGTGGAGCGGTGACTTCAGATATGTACGGGACCAACATCTTCGAATTCGACCCGCATCGTGATGGGCCGGGTGCGCGTAGGCCGCGCTCTGTTGAAGTTGCTATCGAGTACGGCATGGTACTTGAGGATATTTCCAGCGGATGGGTTGGTGCAGTGACCCGCGTTGAAAAATCCGGGGGAGTGCACCTGGTCGAACTCGAGGATCGACACGGGCGCAAGCGTTCTTTCCCCCTTGGCGGCGGGTTCTGGCTTGAAGGAAAGCCGATTGTTGCGCTTCCTCCGAAGGCCGCGCCGGTGCGGCAGGCTCCCGCTTTGACTACTCCCGGCGGCCGGGCGGTCACAAACTCCGGATCGATTGCTGCTGAAAACCGTGTTGCGCGTGTTGCGCGAAAGTCTCGAATCTGGGTCGAGGGACGCCACGATGCCGAGCTCATCCAGCACGTGTGGGGCGACGACCTTGCCGATGTTGGGGTTGTCGTTCAGCTTCTTGAGGGCGTCGACCATTTGGAGGAAATCCTTGAAGTTTTCGGCCCCACCGAGAAAGTACGCGCGGGCGTGCTTGTGGATCACTTGGTCCCCGGATCCAAAGAATCCCGCATCGCCGAGGCCGTGAGCGCGCGTTGGAAAGATGCTGTCCTCATTGTCGGTCACCCCTATGTCGATATTTGGCAATCGGTGAAGCCGCAGCGTTTGGGACTTGAAAAGTGGCCCGAAATCCCTCGGGGAGTGGATATCAAACACGGGACTTTGGAACACTTGGGTTGGCCCCATGCGACTCAGGCCGATATCGCGATGGGATGGAAACGAATTCTCTCCACGGTTCGCAACTATAAAGACCTCGAGCCGGCCCTTCTTGGGCGCGTCGAGGAACTCATTGATTTCGTCACTCAGCCCGGTTTGGAATGATCCTTCTTTCCCATTCGGCTCCGGGGGACAACTGTTGATAATAGGGCGAATTGGGTATTTGCGGAGTAAACTGGCACTCAAATAGCGTGAGTGCCAGATTAGGGGAGGATGAATGAACGACCGTCGCCTTGACGTTCTACGAGCCATCGTGTCCCAGTATGTCCACACGCGTGAACCCGTGGGGTCCAAAGCAATCGCGCAATCCCAAGACCTAGGTGTCTCTTCGGCAACCATCCGAAACGACATGGCTGTCTTGGAAGAAGCAGGACTCATCTACCAGCCCCATACCAGTGCTGGTCGCGTACCAACCGACAAGGGCTACCGAGTTTTCGTCGATCAATTGGCAACCCTCAAGCCCATGAGCACCCCAGAGCGCCAGGCAGTCGAGAAATTCTTGGCCCGCGCCGAAGACCTCGATGACGTCGTTATGGCCACAGTGCGCCTGCTTGCCCAGGTTACGCGCCAGGTTGCCCTCATCGAATACCCCGTCAACGCGCGCTCAACACTGAGCCGCATCGAATTCGTCGATCTGAGCGACTCGCGCCTGCTCATCGTGGTCATCTCTGAGCAGGGTAAAGTTTTTGAACGCCTGCGTGAGATGCCCCAAGACCTCGCCCAAGAAGATCTCTTGACGCTGCGCTCGGTCCTCAACGCCGCCTACCAGGGCAAAGACGCGGGAGAAGTTCGTGCCCATTACGAGGCCATGGCTGAGTGTCTGCCGCCCGCACTATCTGGGTGCGCCGGAGACATCAGTGAGATCATTGCCAGCCTCCTCCAAGGAGAGCCTTCCGCGCGAATCGCTATGGCGGGAATGTCGAACCTTGCTCGAAGCGGTGTTGACTTCCACGATATCGCCCCGGTTTTAGACGCCCTCGAAGAACAAGTCGTTCTCCTGCGTCTCTTCGCCGAAATGGATGAAGGAAACGGCGACGTCCACGTCTCCATCGGTTCCGAAAACGGACACGATGCTTTCGTTGAAACCTCCCTTGTTTCAGGAACCTACGCTTCCGGGGGGAACTCAGCTCACGTGGGAATCCTCGGGCCCACCCGCATGGACTACGCCTCGACAATGTCCACGGTCCACGCCGTGGCCTCGTATCTGTCCAAGTACTTGAACTCAACGCACTAATCGCAGCCGCAAAAGGATATTCGTGAACGATTACTACGCAATCCTCGGAGTCTCACGCGACGCCGACCAAAGCGAAATCAAGAAGGCCTATCGCAAGAAGGCCCGCGAATTACACCCGGACTACGGCGGGGACGAGGAAGCTTTCAAGGAACTCTCGGTCGCCTACGAAACCCTCTCCGATCCGGAAAAACGCCGCATGTACGATATCGGTGGTGCAGATGCTGCCCGAGGCGGCGGATACGCTGGTGACTCCTTCGACTTCGGGGACATCCTCTCAACCATGTTTGGCGGAGCCTTCGGTGGCGGATTCGGCGGAGGCGCTGGCCCTCAGTCGCGTACTCGTCAGGGCCGCGAGCAGCTCACGCGTATTGAAATCACCCTGGAAGAAGCAACCTTCGGCGCGCATCGCGAAATTTCGCTCAATACCTACGTCGCCTGCGATGTCTGCCACGGATCGATGTGCGAGCCCGGGAGCGAACCGACAACCTGTGGGACCTGTAACGGCGCGGGCTATTCGATTCAAACCCAGCAGACCATGCTGGGAACCATGCGCACCCAAGTTCCGTGTCCCACCTGTCAGGGCTATGGAACCGTCATTGAACAGCCGTGTCATGAATGCGCGGGCCAAGGACGCGTGCGTACTCGCCGAAGCCTGACCATCGACATCCCGGCAGGAGCGGGAGACGGCATGCGCCTGCGCCTCGCCGGACAGGGCGAGGTCGGTCCCGGCGGCGGCCCGAACGGTGATCTCTATGTCGATATTGTCGAAAAGAGGCATCCCACTTTCTCGCGTCAAGGCGACGATCTGTACATGACCGTCACCATTCCCATGACTGCAGCAGCTCTGGGGAGCACTTTCGAGCTCGATACTTTGGACGGAAAACAATCCATCACGGTCAAGCCTGGAACTCAGCCCGGAGATGAACTGCGTTTGCCTGGTTTGGGTGTTGGCCACTTGCAGCGTCCTGGCCGTGGCGACCTGCATATCGGCATCAACGTCGAGATTCCACGCAAGCTTGACGACCGTTCCCGCGAGCTTCTTGAAGAGCTTTCCGCTGTGCGCGGGGAAGAAAGCGCCCGTCCCGAAAAGCGGGGTTCTTCTTTCTTCGACAAGCTTCGCGAAACCTTCACAGGCCAGTGATCGGAACACATCGATGACCCTTCCCGTTTTCATCGCTCCCGAGGCCGCCGCCCTCCAAGGCTGCACTCGCGGGGGTTCCTACACTCTGGATGGGGATGAAGGCTTTCACGCGGCAACCGTTCGTCGCATGGACGTGGGGCAGATGCTCGACGTCGTTGACGGTGACGGATTGCGTGTGCGCGGGAGCGTGAGTGAACGAACGAAGAAGTCATTGACTCTTCGCGTTGAAGAGATCATTCATGAGGTGCCACCGTCTCCACGTTTGATCCTTGTTCAAGCATTGTCGACGGGCGGCCGCGACGAAATGGCCATCGAAATGGCAACCGAAGTCGGGGTCGACGTCGTGATCCCGTGGCAGGCTAATCGCAGTGAAGTGCGCTGGAAGGGCGAAAAAGCCGCGAAGGGCATGAGGAAGTGGGAGTCGACTTTAAGGTCGGCCACGAAGCAATCTCGTCGTGCCTTCATCCCGCGCCTCGAAGATGCCTGCACCTCCCAACGACTTGCTCAATGGATGAGCGAAGAAACGGCATCCGGCGCGTGGGTGATCGTCTGCCATGAGAGCACGCGAGCCCCTTTGAGTCTTCTCCTGCGTGAGTTGCGTGCCGCTGCAGAAAAGTCTTTGCCGACCACTGACGAGGCCTCTGGACAGACGGTGCCGGGAACCTGCCTTCCGCCTCGGATCAGCGTGGTCGTCGGGCCTGAAGGCGGGGTTGATCCCGACGAGCTTTCTCTTTTCGAGGCCGCGGGTGCACGCGTGTGCCTATTGGGGACAACAGTCTTGCGTGCCTCGACCGCAGGTCCGGTTGCTTTGTCACTGATCAGCGATGCAATTGGACGGTGGTGACATGGAGGCAAAACGGATCGAAATTCCCAGAGGCGTTGACCCGGTTGTCCTGTTCGGCACATCAGATCGCGTCTTGCGCTCCCTTGAAAAGGGGTTCCCGCATGTGCGCTTTTCCCTTCTGGGACGCACTCTGTCGCTGATTGGTCCCGAAGGCATTGTCGATATGGCTGTTCAATTGGTCGACGAACTGGTTGAACTTGCTAAAGAAGGACAGTCTCTCGATGCCGACGGAGTCGAACAAGCAATCGCACTCCTCACTTCAGCACACTCGTCGACTGAGCGGCCGCAGGAGATTCTTCGCAGTCGAGGACGTTCGATTCGACCGCAGTCTGCGGGGCAAAAAGCCTATGTTGACGCCATTGAACGCTCGACCCTGGTCTTCGGCCTCGGCCCTGCCGGCACCGGAAAAACGTACCTTGCAATGGCGCAGGCGGTATCAGCGCTGCTCTCTGGTCAGGTCCGACGCATTGTTCTCACGCGCCCCGCGGTCGAAGCTGGGGAGAATCTGGGTTTCTTGCCGGGAACCTTGACGGACAAGATCGATCCCTATCTGCGTCCCCTCTACGATGCCTTGGGTGACATGATGGATCCCGATGCTCTGCCCAAGCTCATGGCCTCCGGCGCAGTTGAAGTTGCCCCTTTGGCGTATATGCGCGGTAGGACTTTGAACGATTCGTTCATTATCTTGGACGAGGCACAAAACACGACGCTTGCACAGATGAAAATGTTCCTTACCCGTCTGGGCTTCAACTCCAAGGTTGTCGTCACCGGAGATACCTCGCAGATCGACCTCGCGGGGGAGCGTAGCAGTGGCCTGCTTGTCATTGAAGATATTCTGGGCGGCATCGATGACATAGAATTTTGTCATCTGACAAGCGCCGATGTTGTGCGTCATCGACTTGTTGGCGAGATCATTGACGCATACGAACGCTGGGATGAGTCACTGGCACGCCTGAAAGCGCGCCGAGACCGCTCACTTCACTCCCGTTCCCGACACAATGGACATTAAGTCATGACTGAAGTTCTCAACGAAACCGACTATGAGATCGACATTGCAGAGTTCGTGCAATTGGCTGACTTCGTGCTCAGCGCGATGCATGTCTCAACCGAGGTCGAACTCAACATCATCTTCATCGACCCCGAACCCATGGAAGAACTTCACGTGCGCTGGCTGGACCTTGAAGGCCCTACCGACGTCATGAGCTTTCCGATGGACGAACTTCGCCCGGGTACCGCCGAGCACCCCACGGCCTCGGGAACGCTGGGGGACATCTGCATCTGCCCCCAGGTCGCCGAAAAACAAGCCCGCGAGGCCGGCCACTCGACCGCAGAAGAGATGCTTTTCCTCGCCACCCACGGGATGCTTCACCTCATGGGATACGATCACGCTGAACCCGAAGAAAAAGAAGAGATGTTCGCCCTGCAACGCCAGCTCCTTTTGAGCTTCTTGGCGCAGCGATGATCGAAGCAGCAGTACCCGTCGCGGCGATGAGTATCCTCGCCGCGATTGCACTTCTCTTCGCGATGGTCCTTGCGACCAGTGAGTTTGCGCTTTCGAAACTGACTCGCGCCATTGTCGAGGACTTGATTCAAGAAGAGAAGAAGCACGCGGGTGCCCTGATGGAGCTGGTGGACCAGCGGCGCGTGGTTATTTTTGTCCTTCGAGGCGTTCGTACCTTTACGCAGGTGGTCTTCGCCGTGTCGATGGCGACGATCGCGCTGCATCTTGCCAATCACTGGTGGGTCGCTGGACTGGTGACGATCGCGATCGTCACCCTTGCGCAATTCCTGGCCAATAGCGTGATTGCAACGCGCTGGGCACAACGCAACCCCACCGGTGCTGCGCTGCTATTCACCCCGCTCATCACCCGCCTCGTGGCCATCGCGCACTTCTTTGCTCCCGTTGCACACAAAGCGCGCGCGGTCTTACCTCAGCCGGAACGCACCGAAGCTGAAATGCGTGCGGAAATGGCTGATGAACTGCGCGAAATGGTCGATCAGGTTGGCGAAACCGAAGGTTTTGAAGAAGAAGACCGCCAGATGTTGCGCTCGGTCTTCGAACTTGGGCACACCCTGGTGCGTGAAGTGATGGTTCCGCGCACGGAAATGGTGACAATTTCCTTCGACACCCCCGCGCACAAGGCCCTGCGTCTATTCGTTCGATCAGGCTTCTCACGCATCCCTGTCACCGGGACAGATACCGACGATGTGCGCGGAATCCTTTTCTTCAAAGATGTCGTTCAGCGGCTCCAGACCTACGAAGGTGACCACGAACTGCGCGCAGATCAAATGATGCGCCCTGCCGAGTTCACCATCGAAATGAAACCCGCCGATGACCTGCTTCGCCAGATGCAGGCCGAGCACTTCCACCTTGCACTGGTCGTCGATGAATACGGTGGGATTTCCGGCCTCGTCACTCTTGAAGACATCATCGAGGAAGTCGTCGGCGAACTCACCGACGAACACGATCGCAACACAATCGAACCCGAAGAGATTTCCCCCGGCGTGTGGCGCGTCCCCTCTAGGTTCTCGATTTGGGAACTCGGTGAGCTGTGGGGAGTGGAATTGCACGATGAAGACGTCGACTCTGTGGGCGGCCTGCTGGCCAAAGCGATCGGGCGTGTTCCCCTCCCCGGAGCGACTGGCGATATGCTCGGCGTGCACATGGTTGCCGAAGAAGCACGTGGGCGCCGCCGCCAAGTTGGCACAATCGTGTGCTCATATGCCCCCGAAGTTTCCTCCGACGACACCAACCAAAGCCAGGAGTAGCAATGCATTTTCCCAGCGATGACGAATTGATGGCCGGCCCCAACGCCTTTGAAGGGGTGGACATCGACTCCTTGGACTTCCCCGAGGAAGATGATGACCAGGGTGTGGATGCGGCCGGAGCGCTCGATGCGGAGTATGAGGGCGTAGACTTCGGCGATTCAGATCTCGACGAGGCCGACGATGAGATCGCGCAGGACGTGGCCGACAGCGTTGATTCCCTGCGTCAACTGCGTGCCGAAACCAATGCGGCGGCCGATATTGTCATTCCCGACTTCCCCGAAGATTTCCGTGCGGGTTTCATCTCGATCGTTGGGCGTCCCAACGTCGGAAAATCAACCCTGACGAATGCGCTTGTTGGACACAAGGTTGCGATCACCTCGGGACGTCCGGAGACGACTCGCCACAATATTCGCGGCATTGTTCACGGTGACAACTACCAGCTGGTCCTGGTTGATACTCCCGGATATCACCGTCCGCGAACCCTCTTGGGAAAGCGCTTGAATGACATGGTCCGCGAGGCTTTGGCTGAAGTCGATTGCGTGATCTTCTGCCTGCCTGCAAACCAGCGCATCGGACCGGGCGACCAGTTCATTGCGCGTGAATTGCGTTCCGTTCGCAGGCCGATCATTGCGGTCGCGACTAAGTGCGATAGCGTGCCTCGCGAACGCGTTTTGGAACACCTCATGGCGATTGAAAAGCTCGGGGAATGGAGTGCAATCGTTCCCGTCTCCTCTTTCGAGAACAAGGGGATCGACCGCCTTCGTGAGGTTTTGGCGCAGACGGTTCCTCTTTCTCCGCCTCTGTACCCGCAGGACAATATTTCGGATGAGTCCCGCGAAACGATGATCGCCGAATTTATTCGCGAGGCCGCACTTGAAGGCGTGCGCGACGAACTTCCTCACTCGCTGGCCGTGCAAGTCGAAGAGATCATCGAACGCCCTAAGCGCGAGGGTGATGACCGTCCGCCCTTGTTGGATATCCACGTCAATGTGTACGTCGAACGCGATTCCCAAAAGGCCATCATTATCGGTAAGAAGGGCGCGCGTTTGAAGGAAATTGGGACGCGTGCTCGCGCCAATATTGAGGAGTATTTGGGACGCCGGGTCTACCTTGATTTGCACGTGCGAACCGCTAAGGATTGGCAGTCGGATCCGAAGATGCTTCAACGCCTTGGTTTCTGAGTGTTTCCCCCACTTTTGATGTGAAAGTGGGGGATTCAACATCTGTGCCCTGACCAGGGTCCTGAGTCTGAACGGGTATTTCATGGCATGCTTATCCCGTGAGCGAAAATCCCCAAAACTCTAACGCTTTTGAGCTTTCGTCCTTTGACCCGGACGACGCATCACTGACCGTGCATCGCATGGCTGCGCATGACCGTCTGGCCTACCAATCCCGAGTCGTTTTGCGCTTGGGACAGATGCTTCTTGCTGCTGGTGCTGGTTCCTACCGCGTCAAGGCCTCGATGCGCACCTGCGCCGAGGCGGTTGGCATCGAAAAGCACCACGCTCAGGTGACCTTCACTGAGGTCGTTGCAACAGCCTATGCGAATGGTACTTTCCGTACCGAACTTGCTGAGCAGCGTCTCTTGGGTGTCAATGCTGATCGAATTGATCGCATCACAAACTATCTGGCAACAATTGAAGGCACGCAAGTGCTTGTCGAAGACGTCGATAAGGCTCTTGACGAGATTGAACGCGTCAAGCCCCTGTACGGATGGCTCGCGAATGCTCTTGCTTCGGGACTTGCCTGTGCGGCCTTCGCATTCCTCAATGCTGGGGGATGGGTGGAGTGCTCGGTTGTCGCAATCGCAGCTTTCATTGGACAGTTCCTCCGACGTCAAATGCTCAAGCGCCACATGAACCACTTCGGTGTGTGGATGGTGTGTGGAGGCATCGCTGCAAGCGCGTACATCCTGTGCGTCTACTTGGCGCAAAAGTACATGGGGATTGAGCCCACTCACCAAGCGGGATTTATTTCAGCGCTCCTCTTCTTGGTTCCAGGCTTCCCGCTGGTTACCGGGATTATTGACTTGGTGCGTCACGATTTTGCCGGTGGTATTCAGCGCATCGTCTACGTTGCCATGCTGGTTGTCTCCGCTGGTGTTGCCGTATGGAGTATCTCCAAGGTCTTCAACTGGTCAGTCACCCCCGAATACGTTGTTTCACTTCCTGCTTATATCCACTTCCCGCTGCGTTTCTTCACCAGTTTTGTTGCAGCCTTTGGCTTCGCGATGCTCTTTAATTCTCCGCCGAAGGTTTGCGCTGCTGCGGCTCTGATCGGCGCGGTCATCAACACCGGCCGTATCGCTTTGGCTGTTGAACTGGGAATGCCGGTGCCCGCGGCAGTGGGACTTGCTGCCCTATGTGCAGGACTTTTGGCGGCTGCTGTTGCGGCGAAGACGCGCTATTCGCGCGTGACCTTGTCCGTTCCTGCCGTGGTCATCATGATCCCCGGTGTTCCGCTGTATCGTTCGCTCACGTACTTGAACAATGGCCAGACGATGGAAGCTCTCGAGCAGCTGTCTACCGTTCTCTTCACAATTGTTGCGATCGGTATTGGCCTGGCGATTTCGCGAATGCTGACCGACCGTGCGTGGCTCATGGAATCGCCGACCGGAGTTCCTCGCCTAGAAGAGCCAACGAACGAGGCCTAAAGAAGCGTGTCCACCATGTGCACTCGTCGTGCCCGGTGCCACGAGCCTTCATAGACTGAAGATGTGAAGACAACATCCAAGGTTCCTCGTCCTGTCGGTTCTGGAATGCCCACGGTCAAGTACCGCGCCTTCCTTGACACCAACCCGGTGGATCTTCCCGATCGCCAGTGGCCCTCCAAACGCATTACCCATGCGCCCAGGTGGATGTCCACGGATCTGCGTGACGGAAACCAAGCGCTGATTGAGCCCATGGATTCCGCGCGAAAGCGCAAGATGTTCGATCTTCTTGTTCGCTTGGGCTACAAGGAAATCGAGATCGGCTTCCCCTCGGCATCGCAAACGGACTTTGATTTCGTTCGTTCGCTGCTTGAAGATGATGCTCTTCCCGAGGAGGTGACGATCTCGGTGCTTACGCAATCGCGCCCCGAGCTCATCGAGCGAACGGTTGAGTCCATCGTTGGTTTCCCGCGCGCAACAGTGCACCTCTACAACGCAACGGCTCCCGTTTTCCGTGAGGTGGTCTTCAAGGCTGACCGTGCGCAAACCGTTGAGCTTGCCCGCTTTGGTGCGCGCGAGGTCATTGCGCAGGCTGAACGCCAACTGGGTGACGAGACCATCTTTGGCTTCGAATATTCACCCGAAGTTTTTATTGATACCGAGCGTGATTTCGCACTGGAAGTGTGCGAAGCCGTTATGGACATCTGGCAGCCACAAGAAGGCCGCGAGATCATCCTCAACCTGCCTTCGACCGTTGAACGCGCGACCCCCAATGTCTTCGCCGACCAGATCGAGTACATGTCGCGTAACCTTTCCCGACGCGAGCACATTGCGCTGTCTGTTCACCCGCACAATGATCGTGGAACCGGTGTCGCCAGTGCTGAACTTGCACTCCTCGCCGGCGCAGACCGCATCGAAGGCTGTCTTCTGGGGCAAGGTGAGCGCACCGGTAACGTTGACCTGCTGACCTTGGGCCTGAATCTTTTCAGCCAGGGAATTGATCCGGGCATCGACTTCTCGGACGTCGACGAGATCCGCCGCACGGTCGAGCACTGCACCCAGATGGAGGCTTCGCCTCGTGCGCCATACGTTGGCGACCTCGTCTACACAAGTTTCTCGGGATCTCACCAAGACGCAATCAAGAAGGGCTTCGCGGCACGCAAGATCAAGGTGGACGCCGCCGGAGGCGACGAGAACGCTGTGGTGTGGGAGCTGCCCTACCTTCCCATCGACCCGCACGACGTCGGGCGCTCTTACGAGGCCGTGGTGCGTGTGAATTCTCAGTCCGGTAAGGGCGGGGTCGCTTACCTCATGTCGCGGGCACACAACTTGGAATTGCCTCGCCGACTGCAAGTCGAATTCTCGAGAATCGTTCAGCGGCACACCGACACCTACGGCGGCGAAATCAACGCCGACGCACTGTGGAAGATCTTCGCGGACGAATACTTGCCCACCAGCGCTGCTCCCGGCCTACAGTCGTGGGGCCGCTTCGAATTGCGCAAGTCCCAGGTGGGAACTGTCGACGATGAACACGTTGAATTGCACGCAGAACTTACAGATAACGGTGTGCTGACCGCGATCGACGCAAACGGAACCGGTCCGATTGATGCTTTCGTGTCAGCCCTGCACCAATTCGATTTGGACGTGCGCGTTCTGGACTACTCCGAGCACGCCATGAGCCAGGGTCGCGACGCGAAGGCAGCTTCGTACGTGGAAGCCGCTGTCGACGGACAGATCGTGTGGGGTGTTGGTATCGATTCTTCGATTACCCGAGCATCCTATAAGGCTGTGATTTCGGCGGTAAACCGCGCGTTGCGCAACCAGTAAATAGCTGTTTTTTGGGGGCGGGCATCAGGTGATGTCCGCCCCCCAAACGTCTCTTCTCATCGCGTGCGCGAAGGAGGATTCAGGCGAAAAGGCTACTTGGCCTCGTCAGCGGGGAAAGCTCCATCGGCGATGTCACCAAGGAGGTCCAGGGAAGGCACAAAGAAAACCTGGCCGAAAAGTACCTTCGAGAAGGTGAGAAGGTAGTCCTTCTTCGACACCATGTTGGTGAGCATTCCTTTGGTGACGCTCCAGCGGCCCGCATAACCGATGAAGTAGGTTCCAGTGATCCCGGATGCCGGGTCAGAGAAGGGAACATTCATTCGAATGATCTTGTTCTCTTCTCCATCGATGATGAACTTTGAAGTGACGTTGTGTGCATTGGGAGCTTTGGCCTCGTCATCAAGCTCGAGATCGGTGAACTGCTCGCGACCAATCGCCCGCTCTTGCTCGTGTGTTCCAAGGGAACGCCACGCATCCATGTCGTGGATCCACTTCTGCGCGAAGGCGTACGAACCGCCTGCGAACTGCGGGTCTTCACTGCCGACTTCGGCCCACATCGGTGCATCGATCCCGGTCGGGTTCTCGGTCCCATCAATGAAACCGATGATTGCGCGTCCCTCGAGGTAACGGAAACCGTGGGTCTCATCCACAACCCTTGCAAAAGCCTTGAAAGCCAAACGGTACTGTTCGGCGACTTCGTAGACAACGGCCTCGCGCTTGGCGCGAATGTGAAGGAAAAGGTCAGCGTCCGCGCCGATTCCTTCGGGCATAGCGATGGAAGGGGTTTCTGCGTTGACGAGGCCCTTGAACTCCTCAAGTTCCTGCGGGCGGGCTGCACCCGGGAAAAGATAATCCCAGCCATTGCGGCTCACGCCGATGGAGACTCGCAGATCGTCGCCCTGTGCGCGGATATTCATCGACCGATTGATCGCCTGGGAGGTGTCAGCAAAATCGCGGAAGGCATCCAACTCTGCGGCCTGATCCTGACGATTAAAACGCAAGTAAACGAAGAGAACGCATTCTCCCGCGTCCTTGTAAACGTCTTGGGGATGAGTGGACATGATGACCTCCATCGTGGGTACCTTCATGTTGATCATAGGTCGTGGAACTAGCGTTTGCCCTCGCGGCGAATGAGTGGGGGAGGAGCATTAGTCGAGTAACGAGCAAGCGCCGTTGCAACCGAGCCACGCATGATGACCTCAATATTCTCGGTCAGAATGTAGGGATCTGCTTGCATGTCCCGATTGAGCCAGTGGAATAGATGCGCGACGACGCTCAAGGTGAAGTGATCGATGATGAAATCACGCCGGGCTGGGTCAAGGGGAGTTGTTCCTTCCAATTCGTTGATGATTGCCCGCATCATTTCCCGGAAAGCGCGGTAGAAAAATTCCTCGATTTCACTGCGACTGAGGGAAGAAACGACCGCATAGGTCTGCTCGCGGTGCTCGCTCATGTAGACCAAGAGCTCGCAGAATCCATCGGACCACTCCCGGTAGGTTGCATGAGCCATGATGTGCGTGACGATCTCGCGCTCGAAGACCCAGGTGGCCAGGGACATGACATCGGGGAAGTGGTAATAAAAAGCCTGGCGCGTGACCCCTGCTATTTCCGTGAGGCGGCGAACCGTCACTTTGGTGAGCGGTGTGGTTATGAGCTCCTCTTTGAGGGCGTTGCCGAGCCTCTCGCGGGTTAGCTCTGCGTTGGTCGACATGAATGTCCTAGGTCAATAGTCCTGTGTGATGGCTGAATGGGGACACGTGGGATGCCGTGCTCCTTCGAGTATTAGACACTTTCGATTCGGTGTCCAATGACTCGCGCGAGAAGTGCCTCTTAGAGTGAGCGCATCACCTTGTTTCACAAAGGAGTTGGAGACATGTTCCTCTTCGAGTCAATTCCCTGGTACTCCTGGCTTGCCTGGTTCGGGGTACTTGCCGCTTTGATCATTGGCAATGAGATCACCCGACGCTGGAAGTGGGCGGGGATCGCAATCTTCATTGTTCTTCCCATCGTTTTGACCATCTTTGTCTGGCCCTCAACAGCGGGTCCTGATTCCTCGACAGGAACCTGGTTCCACTGGGTCAAGGTCTATTCCGCCCTCGCGGGATGCCTGGGCTTCATGACAATCCGCTACATTCCCAAGTTGCAGACGAATCGTTGGGCGCTTGCTTTCCCGCCGGCGATCTTGGCCATTAACATCACCGAGGCCTGCATCCGTGACTTCCAAGTCGGTGCCATGGGCGTGCGTGAGATGGTCGATGGAGTCTTCATGGTCTCCGGTCCCTGGAACTATATGAACGGTATCGCTGGTTTGCTCAACCTGCTGACGATCTGTGGCTGGTTTGGAATCTTTATCTCTCGTGATAAAGAAAAGGACATGATCTGGCCCGACATGCTGTGGTTCTGGATTATCGCTTACGATCTGTGGAACTTCGCGTATGTGTACAACTGCGTGGGAGACCACTCCTTCTATGCGGGTGCGGCTCTGCTGATTTCCTGCACCATCCCCGCCTTCTTCATTAAACGAGGCGCATGGCTCCAGCACCGCGCGCACACCCTGGCACTGTGGATGATGTTCACCATGGCAGTGCCCTCATTCGTCACCTCATCGAAGTTCGCAGTCAATGCCTCTCACAATGACGCGGCCCTCATGACCGTTTCTGCGATCGCACTCGCGGCTAACGTGGCCGTTGCGCTCTACCAGATCTACGTGATTGTCCGTGGGCGTAAGAATCCGCTGCGCGATGAACTCTACACCGATCTCGAGGCATACAAGAGCGTTCGCGAGGCAAATATCTGAGTGTTCGTGATTTAGATCCTTCACATACTCCGAATCAATGCGGAGGAGGCAGGATCTGAAGTCACGCAGGCATATTGCGCTTGGGGCCGCTTCGGCCCCAAGCGCAATTTTGTGTCGCGTCGAGCCTGGGCTGGCGGAGAATGTGAAAATAGGAAGGTGATCAGGAGTTACAGGGACGAGGCCGTGGTTTTGCGTACGCAAAAACTCGGCGAGGCCGATCGAATTATCTGGCTTCTGACCTCTGAACACGGCCAGGTTCGCGCTGTTGCCAAAGGCGTGCGTCGAACGACATCAAAGTTCGGAGCACGACTCGAGCCCTTCTCTGTCGTTGACATCCAGCTTCATCGCGGTCGTAGCCTTGACACGATCCTTCAGGTTGAAACGATTGCCTCCCACGGGGAAATGCTCGCTTCTGACTACGAACTCTACTCACGGGCCTCGGTCATCGTCGAAACCGCAGATAAACTTTCAAGCGATGGAGACGATGGAACCCACCAGCAATACCTGCTACTGGTCGGAGCTCTCCACGCGCTGTCTCATCGCCGGCACGACCCAGCCCTGATCTTGGCCTCGTACATGCTTCGCGCCCTGGCGATTGCAGGCTGGGCCCCCTCCTGTTTCGACTGCGCAGTGTGTGGAGCCGAAGGGCCGCACGCTGCCTTCTCGATCACCGAAGGTGGCGCCGTGTGCGAGAACTGCCGTCCTCCCGGTGCTTCGCTTCCGGCCCCTGACTCAATGGAACTCATGGGATCTCTTCTGAGCGGTGATTGGCATGACGCTGATAACTCGCCGACGTGGGCGCGCTCGGAAATGATGGGACTTGTTTCTAGCTACACTCAATGGCATATCGAGCGACGCTTAAAATCATTGCAACTCCTGGAAAGGAGCGCACACGGATGAGCCCTGAATTTGCGCAACTGACGCCCATGGATCGCGCACCCAAGGACCCACGTCAGCCGGTCGCAGGACCGGGGCAGTGGCCTCGGCAAGCACCCGAATTTGCGGCCGGGGAAGTACCCCGCCACGTCGCCATCATCATGGACGGGAACGGGCGCTGGGCCAATGATCGGGGGCTTCCGCGCACCGAGGGACACCGAGCCGGCGAGTATGCGCTTCTCGACACGATCGCCGGGGCCATCGATGCGGGAGTGCGTTATCTTTCCGTCTACACCTTCTCGACGGAAAACTGGAAGCGCTCGCCCGCAGAGGTCCGCTTCATCATGAGCTACGCCAGTGATGTCTTGGCTAGGCGCACGGAGTTGCTGAACCAGTGGGGAGTGCACGTGCGTTGGAGCGGTCGCGAGCCGAAGCTGTGGAAATCGGTCATTCACGCTTTGGAGCGCGCGGAGGAAAAGACGCGTCAGAACACCACTTTGGATTTGGTGATGTGCGTGAATTACGGGGGCCGCGCAGAAATAGCAGATGCTGCGCGCTCGATCGCGCAAGATGTTGCCGCGGGGCGTTTGTCGCCGCGCGGGGTGAACGAGCGGACTTTTGCGCGTCACCTGTATCTGCCTGATGTGCCCGACGTTGACTTGATGATTCGAACCTCGGGGGAGCAGAGGCTCTCGAACTATATGCTGTGGCAGATGGCCTATGCAGAGTTCATGTTTAGCTCGAGGCCGTGGCCGACTTTTGATCGTGAGGCTCTGTGGGACTGCCTTCTTGAATATGCCGGGCGTGAGCGGCGCTTCGGTGGCGCTCAGGACCTTGTGGCTGGCGGGGCTGGCGCTTAGGGCCTTGTGGCTGGGGGGCTGGCGAATAGCCGAGGTGGCGCTTTGTAGCGCCTCGTTCCTGCCCCCTCCACGCTAGCTCCACATGAAGTCGGTGAATGTCACAGGCTATGGCGTGTGTCTTTTTGCGACTTCCTGTGTCTTTTGGAGGAGGAGACGGAGGAAGGCACGGATGTCGTGTGCTATTCCGCGACTTCGTGTGTCAATTCGGTTTGAAGATGTTCGTGAAGGTGTTCGTGCAGGTGCTCATACCCGTGCTCGAGGCTCTGTTCGCTTTCATGCCCGCGGCGTCGCTTGACGAGAACAAGCGTCGAGACAACCGCAGCAACCGCAAGCAGGCCAAGCCAACCCCACACTGAACCAGCTGCCGCGCGCACAACCGCCATCCACACGGCAAGCATGCCCAGACCGTACATGATCGACCAAGCGATACAGCCCGGAATCATCGCGAGCGTGTACTTTTTCCACGACATTCGCACGACGCCCGCGCCGGCATTGACAGCAGTCTGAACGCCGACAGTGAGGAAACAGAGGGGAATGATGACGATTCCCCACTGCTCGAGCAGCCGAGCACCGTACTTCGGGACGGGCCCCTCAAACCAAGCAGCGATCTTTCCTCGCAGGCCGTTCTTTCCCGCAGAGGCCAATGCGCCTTTAGCTGCCGCGCGACCCAGCCAATAGGTCAGCTGTGCGCGATGAAAAACGACGAAAAACAGGAAGATAAAGAGCGGCAGTCCCGAGGATGCCCATGAGGGTGTCAATTGTTTGCCTTTCGCGTGCAGTCGGCGCACAGGCCAAAGAGTTCAATCGAGTGCTCAATCTGGGTGTAACCGTGCGTCTGCGCAACCGTAGAAACCCACTTTTCAAGTTCTTCAACACCCAAATCCTCGGCTCGCCCACAATTGCGGCACACCAGGTGGTGGTGATGCGTGTGAGTGTCGCACTTGCGATACAGGGCCTCGCCCTCGCTGGAGCGCAGGACGTCAATTTGATGGTCTTCAGCCAATGCCTGGAGGTTGCGATAAACCGTCGCCAAGCCGATCTTGTGCCCGCGCGAGGTGAGGTCCTCGAAGACCTTCTGCGCGCTGCGGAAGTCGCGGTGCTCGCTGAGGTTGTCGAAAACCGCCTGGCGTTGCTTGGTCATTCGCTCCATGGCGATCCTTTCATTGACGAGGCCTGTCTTCCTTCTTTGTATCCCTAGCCGCGTGCGGTGGTGGCGTGTGCGTGGTCCGTGCGCGAGGCCTCGGGATGGACGGCAGGGGCGGATAGTGCGCGCAGCCTCTGCTTGCGGCGGAAATGATCGCTTAGGCCTCGGATTCCGTATCCAACAGCATAGAGAGCAATCGCGCCGACAACAATTGTTGCGCCGGGGGAAAGGTCGACGTAGTAAGTCAGGGTTAAACCGCCCAGACATAGCACTGCCCCCAGGAGCATCGCATACGCCATGGTTCGGCGGAAGGAATGTGCACCCAATTGCGCGATGGCTACGGGAACGATCATGAGAGCCGAGACGAGGAGCGACCCAACGATTCGCATCGCGACGACAACTGTAAGGGCTGACAAAATCGCGATGAGCATGGTGAGTGCACGCACGGGTAGCCCGGTCGAGCGAGCGAATTCCTCGTCATTAGTGACCGCGTAGAGCGCGGGAAGCAAGCCGATACCGATCACGACAATGACAATCGCCAGGAGGCAAATCGACCACACGTCACTACTTGAAACAGTTGAAATTGAGCCGAAAAGATAGGCATTCAGCTGGGAGGATGTGCCATTGGCCAGCCCGATGAGCAGTACGCCTCCGGCGATGCCGCCGTAAAAGAGCATGGCAAGGGCGACGTCTGAGGAAGTTCGCCCGGACTGGCGGACAAGCTCGATGGTAATTGCGCCAAGTAAGGACACAACTAGGGCCCCGGGGATTGCCCATTGATCATGCGGCGTGACATTTGCAGCGGTTCCGGCGAGCCATCCCAGTGCCACACCCGTCAAGGAGATGTGGCCGATCCCGTCACCGAGCATCGCGAGGCGACGGTGCACCAGGTAGGTCCCGACGATTGGCGCGCATAAACCGACCAAGAGCGCAGCAAGAAGGGATCGTTGCATCAAAGGGGATGCGAGCATATCAAAGATCATCGGCCCACCTCCGTTTCTCGGTGGTCGACCGTAGTGCAGTGGTCGGCGTGTGGATCGCGTGCGTCGCTTCGAGCAGGGCCGTCGTAGGTAAAGTGCCCGGATCGGATGTGGAGTTCGCGATCGAGGACTGGGGCAAGTTCGCCCAGCTCGTGGAGAACCAGCAGGATCGTGACTCCCTCGTCCTTTGCAGCCTGGCAGATTTCAGCCAGCCTGGCGCGCGAGGATGCGTCAATTCCGGCCATGGGTTCGTCCATGATGAGGAGCTCAGGCTTGCGGACGAGCGCGCGTGCAATGAGTACGCGCTGCTGTTGCCCGCCGGAAAGAATGTGGAGTGGGTCCTTCGCGCGATGTGCGAGGCCGACGGCGCGTAGTGCTTCCAACGCTTTGGCGCGGTCGCCGCGCGAGTGCCACCACTTGCGAGTGCCGAGGAGCCCGGAGAGGACTACCTCAATGCATGATGAGGAAATCGCGCCGCCGGAGGACGCTCGTTGGGGAACGTAGCCGATACGCTGCCAGGGGATTGACGAGCGCTTTTGGGTGGAATTGCCAAAAAGCGTGATATCTCCCGAAGAAATGGGAGCTGTACCAAGGATCGCTTTCATGAGTGTGGATTTTCCAGCGCCATTTGGGCCCGTTACTGCCACGCATTGCCCTTGGGGGATCGATGCGGTGATGCCATGAAGAATGAGGTCGTGTTCCCAAGCGACGTGGACATGGTCCAGAGCAATCACCGGGTCAGGAGAGATATTGAATGTCGTTCCCATTAGTGTCGAGTGTAGTCGTTGGGGCGGCATGGTTCACTGTGGAATCATGCCGCCCCAACGCGGAGATATCAGTTCAAATCTAGCGCGGTGCTTACTCGCAGCTCAGAGCCTTTTGCAGTGCTTCAAGGTTCTCGTTCATCACTGCTTCGTAGTCCTTCGAATCATCGGCCTGTGATTCGATCGGATCGAGAACTGCAGTGGTGATTCCCAGATCCTTTGCTAGTGTTTCAGCAACCTTGGGGCTGAGGAGTTCTTCGGTGAAGATGGTCGTGATTCCCTTGGCCTTGACCGCATCGGAAATCTGCTTGAGTCGTGCGGGGGAGGGGGTTGAATCGGGATCGAGGCCGGACAGGCCCAGCTGGGTCAGGCCGGTGCGGTCCGCAAGGTATCCGAAGGCCTCGTGAGAGGTCACGAATTCCTTGTGCTGACACTTTGCGGTGCCGTCGACAAGCTTCTTGCTCAGGGCTTCCATCTGAGACTTCATGGAAGTAGCGTTCTTCTTGTAGGTCTCTGCATTGGTGGGGTCTGCTTGGGCAAGAGCGTCGCCGATTTGAGTCGCTGCGCTGGCCATGCGGGTGGGATCGAGCCAGAAGTGAGGGTCGGTTGAGCCGTGCTCGTGCTCATGTTCGTGAGCTTCTTCTGTCTTCTCGCCGTCGTCGGCGACGTCCAATTCACTTTCGTGCTTTTCGGCGTCAACCAGGTCAACGCTGGTTGAGACGTCGATGACGGTCTTGGGGGCGTTCAACTCAACGGCTTTATCAACGGCAGATTGGAAGCCCTTAAGGTAGACGACCGCTCCGGCTTGGGAAAGCTGCTGGACCTTTTGGTTCGACAATTCGAGGTCGTGGGGTTCTGCTCCTGGAGGGGTCAGGGATTCAACACTGACCAGGTCTCCGCCGATCTTCTCGGTCAGGTACTGGAGGGGGTAGAAGCTAGCCATGACCTTCATGGGGGAAGCGGAAGCTTGGGAGCTTGAAGAGCCTGAGGATGGTGACGAGGCCGAAGAAGAACATGCGCTCAAAGCAAGCGCTGCGACGGCAGTAACGGCAAATACGGTATGTGAACGCGAAAAACTCATGATAATCATTATCAAGCGTATTGATAACGATTGTCAAAAGCGAACTCGCCCTGTGGACCCGCGCACGACGAGGTCGGGAGTAAACGCAAAATCCTGATGTTGCTGCGGTTTTTGCGAGTGAATTGCATCGAAGAGTGAAGACACTGCCGAATGTGAAATAGCTTCAACTGGCTGTCGGACCGTTGTGAGAGCGGGGGAGAGGTGGGGCATGAGGAAGGAGTCGTCAAAGCCGATGACCGAAATGTCGCCGGGAACGCTCATCCCCCTGGATTGGATGGTTCGGATAGCCCCCATTGCCTGGAGATCAGACCCGGCAATGATTGCTGTTATTCCCGTATCGATCAGGGAATGGGTTGCCGAGGCCGCGGCCTCGTAAGTGTAGAAAGTTTCCACAACCGTGGGGTCGGGAATCCCAAGTTCTTCGGACATGACCTGGCGGAATGCCTCGCCTTTGCGCAGTGCTGGGACGACGTGATGGCGTCCGCCGAGCATTGCAATCTTGCGGTGGCCTAGTTCTTTGAGGTGTTGGATGGATGCACGAATTCCTAGAGCATCTTCGGTTGAAAAGTCTGGTGCTTGAACCTCACTTCGAGCGCCATTAATGGTGACGAAGGGGAGATGGATTTGGGAAAGATTTGAGTAGCGGCTCAGGTCTGCTTGCAGATCTGCGTGGCGGCCGGAGACGAAGATGAGTCCTGAAACGCTGCGTGCAAGGAAAGCTTGAGTGTGCTCCTCCTCGCTGGTGGTGCCGGGGGTTTGCGAAGCAATAAAAGCTTGACCGCCTGCCCTGTCGACCTCTGTGTGGAGGGTGTGGGCGAAGGTGGCAAAAATGGGATTTGTCAGTTCTGGGACGATCACTCCGATGATGAGGCGGTTGTCATCGGCAAGCATGCTGGGGCGTTCGTAGCCAAGTTCGTCGATCGCTGTGAGAACTCGGTATCGAGTGTCGTCCGAAACCTGTCCGACTCCGTTAAATACGCGCGAAACGGTAGCGATGGAAACACCGGCATGTGAGGCAATGTCGGCCATGCGGGTGCGGTTCTTCGACATCGAAGGGCCTTTCAGAATGGGCATGCATGATAGATGGGATGTGCCTCAAAGATATCATTTTTCTAACAATCCTGAAACCGCTTGCTGAAAACGATTTTCTGTGATTAGAGTGGTCTTAAGTGCAAAGTACAACTGTGTACGAGCAATACTCAATTGATCAGGAGTTGACATGCGACGAGGCATAGCAGTATGCGGAGTTTTGGCAGTTACAGCAACGCTTGCAGCGTGCTCGAATGGAAGCTCGAGCTCTTCGAGCAGCCAGTCGGCATCCGCAAGCGCTTCTTCTTCCGTCGGTTCGCTGACGGTGTGGGCCGATGACACCCGTTACTCGCAGATCCAGGAGCTGGCCAAGGACTTCACTGCAGCCACCAAGGTGGACGTTCAGGTTGTTCAGAAGTCTCAGACCGACATGGGTCAAGAGTTCATCAGCCAGGTTCCGACCGGAAACGGCCCCGACATCATGGTTACGGCTCACGACGGGCTCGGCCAGCTGGTGAAGAACGGCGTTATTTCCCCCGTTGACTTGGGCGATGCAAAGTCAAAGTTTTCCGAGGCGGCAATCCAGGGCGTGACCTACGACGGCAAGACCTACGGCGTTCCCTACGCCGTTGAGTCTGTTGCACTGGTTCGTAACAACAAGCTCACTTCCGACTCCCCGAAGACCTTTGATGAAATGGTTGCCTCCGGTAAGAAGGCCGGTTCGGAGTACCCCTTCGTTGTTCAGATGGGCACCGACGGTGACCCCTACCACCTCTACGCTTTCGAGAGCTCCTTCGGCAACGAGGTCTTCAAGCAGTCCGCTGACGGCTCCTACACCTCTGATCTGACCCTGGGTGGAGCCGGCGCATCCGAGTTCACCCAGTGGCTCAAGGAGCAGGGTGCAGCAAAGACCCTCAACCCGAACATCACCTCCGACATTGCCAAGGATGCTTTCCTCAAGGGTAAGGCAGCCTACATGGTGACCGGCCCCTGGAATGTCACCGCTGCTAAGGAAGCCGGACTCGACGTCTCCGTCCTCCCGATTCCTTCCGCAGGCGGCAAGGAAGCCAAGCCCTTCGTTGGTGTTCAGACGTTCTACCAGAGCTCCAAGACCCAGAACCAGGTTCTGGTCAGCAAGTTCTTCCAGTACCTGGAGACCAAGGAAGCACAGTCCAAGCTGCAGCAGCTGGGTGGACGCGTTCCGGCAATGATCGAAGTTGCTGACTCGCTCACCGACGAAAACCTCAAGCAGTTCGCTTCCATCGCCGGAAAGGGCCTGCCCATGCCGGCAATCCCCGAAATGAAAGCCGTGTGGGATTACTGGGGCAAGACTGAGGTCGCCATTGTAAATGGTGCCGATCCCGCCTCCTCGTGGGAGACCATGGTTAACAACATCAAGACCACAATGAACAAGTAGTGAGGTCTCCCGGTTTTGCGGGCGCCCAAACCGGGTGCCCGCAAAACCCATCCCTGAGCATTTTTGCTCACGGTTCCCTAATCGCTGTTATAGGTAACGAAGGACCACAATGCCTGCAGCTTCTTCCTCGAGTACCGTTCAGAAGGACCGTACTTCGCATGCCCGTGATGTCATGCGGCCCGGTTTTATTGCGAAACTCATCATCATGATGCTCATTGATGCGCTGGGCATCTACGGAATCATGGCGGCATGGGCCGTCGATTCTTGGATCATCATCGGTGTGATGGCGTTCCTGCTCATCGTCATTAACTGGGTGTATTTCTCGAAGAGAGCGCTCCCTGCTAAATATCTTCTCCCCGGCATGATCTTCCTCTTGATCTACCAGCTCTTCGTCATGGGCTACACCGGGTATGTTTCATTGACCAACTACGGAGATGGTCACAACTCGACGAAGACGGATGCAATCGAAGCTATTTTGGCCTCGAACCGCCAGCGTGTTGAAGGAGCTCCAACTGTCCAGACCGCTGTCGTTGAAGATGGAAGCGAACTGGGCCTCGTTGTCGCAGACCCCGCGACCGGTGAACTGAAGCTTGGTACGGCAACCAAGCCTCTCCAGAGCGTCCAGGGAACTGTGACGGCAATGGGAATTACCGATGTCTCGGGCTACAAGATCCTTGACCTTGGTGATCTGGCCAGCCGCCAGACGGAAGTTTCTCAGCTGACGGTTCCCGTGAGTTCCAACCTTGACGATGGCTACTATGTCACGACGGACGGAACCTCCGGCTACCTCGCCAAGTCCACCTTCACCTACGACGAAGCTGCCGATACACTGACGAACACGCAAAACGGTGTCGTCTACAAGGCGAATAACCAAAAGGGTGTTTTCGAAGATAGCCAGGGTAACCAGCTATCCACCGGTTGGCGTGTCTTTGTGGGTACTTCCAACTACTCACAGATGTTTTCGGGTTCTGGAATTGTCAAGCCATTCCTGAATGCGCTCGTGTGGTCTTTCGTCTTTGCCATCGGATCTGTCCTGTCGACATTCGCTTTTGGGCTTATCTTGGCGCTGATTTTCTCCGACAAGCGAATCCGAGGCCGAAAGATCTACCAGTCCTTGATGATCCTTCCCTACGCATTCCCTGGCTTCTTGGCGACCCTGGTGTGGAAGGGCATGCTCAACGAGGAATTCGGCTTCATTAACAACGTGTTGCTTGGTGGGGCGCAGGTTCCGTGGTTGACCAATGGACTTATGGCGAAGGTCGCGATCCTCGGTGTGAACCTCTGGCTCGGCTTCCCCTATATGTTCCTCGTCTGCTTGGGTGCGCTTCAGTCGCTCCCGGGAGATGTTGAAGAAGCGGCAAAGATGGATGGTGCGTCTGGATTGCGAACCATCTGGTCGATCAAGCTGCCTCTGGTTTTGCAATCCACAACCCCGCTGCTGATTGCGTCTTTCGCGTTTAACTTCAACAACTTCTCGTTGATTTACATGCTGACGAAGGGTGGGCCGGACTTTGAGGGTGTGCCCTACGCCTTGGGTCAGACTGACATCTTGATTTCGATGGTCTACAAGATCGCCTTCGCGGGCGGCCAGTACAACTATGGTTTGGCCTCGGCAATGTCGATCTTCATCTTCGCTGTTGTTGGTGTGATCGCCTGGCTTGGATTCCGTCAGACAAAGGCATTGGAGGAACTGTGATGAGCGCACAAAGCAAAGAAAATGCACAGTTGACAACGCTCCGCGGCTCACGTTGGTGGAAGGAAGTCGGCTGGAGGCACATTGTGGGTATCGCAGTGATTATTTACTGCCTCATCCCGCTGCTCTACGTGCTTTCGGTGTCCTTTATTCCGAATGCGACACTGACCTCCGGTATCAGCTTCTCTGATGGACTGACCCTTGATCACTTCAAGGCGTTGGGGAGTGACCAGTACAGCATGTACTGGAAGTGGATTCTCAATTCTTTGGTCGTCTCGACGGTGACCGCCATTGGAACTGTCCTTATGGGCGCGGCCGCTGCCTACGCCTTCAGTCGTTTCCGCTTCCGGGGCCGTCGTGGGACGCTGACCTTCCTGCTTCTGGTTCAGATGTTCCCGCAGATGCTGGCTTTTGTGGCTCTCTTCCTGCTCTTGCTGGGAATTAAGGATATCTTCCCGGTTTTGGGCTTGAACTCGAAGCTTGGCCTGATCTGTGTCTACCTCGGTGGCGCGTTGGGTTCGAACACCTTCCTGCTCTTCGGTTTCTTCAACTCCGTTCCTCGCGAACTTGATGAGGCCGCAGAGATCGATGGCGCTTCGCATGCTCAGACTTTCTGGACAATCATCATGCCCTTGGTTCTTCCTGTTCTGGCAGTTGTTAGTCTGCTGAGCTTCATCTCCAGCTTCGGTGATTTCGTTATTGCCAAGGTTGTTATGCAAACCCCCGATCAGTACACGCTGGCCGTGGGCATGTACAACTGGGCAGCTGACGAACGTAATGCCCCGTGGGGTGTCTTCGCGGCAGGCTCGATCATTGCAGCAATTCCGGTGATCTTGCTCTTCCAGTACCTGCAGAAGTACATCGTTTCCGGTTTGACCTCCGGTGCGGTGAAGGGCTAAGCACCCGCTTCTCGCTGACCTAGCTCCGGCCTCGTTCCTCATTGTGGGGACGAGGCCGGGGCTCTTTTTGTGCGCAAAAGTGGGGGAATGGGCGGTGCATCGTAAGAGATTTTGATCGAGGACTTGACAGAGGGGTAGGTTCAGTGGTTCATTAGTCATGTAATGAACCACTGAACCGGGGAGGTTGCCCATGGCGCCTACATTCGTCTCAGGGATTCCCATCTACGTGCAGATCGCCGATGACGTCCGCGCGCAGATCCTACGGGGTGCCCTGCGTGCCGGGGATCAGCTCACTTCCACCACTGAGTACTCCGCGACCTATCGGATCAACCCGGCAACCGTCGGTAAGGCCTTCGCGATCCTTGTCGACGAGGGCCTCGTCGAAAAGCGGCGCGGCATCGGTATGTTCGTCGCCGAAGGCGCGCAGCGCGCGCTCGTGGCTGACGGGCTCGCGTCCTACGTGGAGGAGACCCTGAACCCCGCCGTCGAAGCCGGCCTGGCACTAGGCCTTAGCATCGACGCCATCATCGACCACGTCCGCGCCTACGGTGCCGACACAACAGCCAAGGAGAACTCATGATCACCCTCGACTCCATAAGCCACACCTATCCCAGAGAGATAACTTCGGCGCTACATGATGTCTCCCTTACCCTCGGAGACGCTAGCGTCACCGCCCTCGTCGGCCCCAACGGATCGGGCAAGACGACACTCATGCAGATCCTCGGCGGCCTGATGGTCCGCACCTCGGGGAGCGTTGCCATCGACGGTAGTCAGGCCAGCGCCGACGACCTGCTCGCTGGCTCGATCATGGCCTCGTCCAGCCGAGACCTCGACGATGTCCCCGCAACTATCCTGATCCAATACGCCCGTCTGCGTCCCACCTGGGACGAGAAACTCTTCGAGCGCTACGTCACGCGCTTCGACCTCAAGGTCCGCCGCAAGTCCCTCAGCAAACTCTCCGCTGGACAGGCCGCTGTCTTCACCGGCGCGATTGCCCTGGCATCGGGCGCGCCCATCACCCTCCTCGACGAGATCCAGGCACCCCTGGACGTACCCACGCGCTACGCCTTCTACGAGGAAATCCTCACCCTGGCGGGGGAGGTCATGGAAGGAAAGCGCCCGCAGCGCCGCTTCCTCGTTTCCTCGCACATGGTCTCCGAACTCGAAAAGGTCGCCGAAGACGTCATCGTTTTGAAGAAAGGCCTGCTCCTTGCTCATGAGAGCGTCGACGACTTCACCTGCCGAGTCTGTGCGCTGACCGGCCACGCCTCCGACGTCGAGCGCTTCCTTGCCGCCCACCCGGACCTCGCCGTCATCGCGAGCCGTGAGCTCGGCTCCACGCGAGAGATCGTCGTGGACCTGCGTGGCAGCGCCGTCGGCGACACCGAGCTCGCATCCCACTCCCTGACCTCTTCGCCCTGTTCCTTCCAGGACGCCTTCGCCTACCTCATTCAGGAGAATGACCAATGAGCACTGCACCTATCTGTTCCTCTCAGCCCTCGATCTGGCGACTCGGGATGGTCGACTGGCGATTCAATTTTGGAGTCTACGCCGCGATTGTCGTTGGCCAATTTCTCATTAACTCCACGGTAGGCGCCATCATGTACGCGACCTCCGATGACTTATCAGGGCACGTCGATCAGAGTGCCCTCAATGCCGCGTTCATGACGGGCATCTACATCTTCGTCGCGGCGATCATCACCACGACGACGCAGCTGCGGGCAGCGTCTCTCAGTGGGGCATCGCGCAGCACCCTGGCACTCTCGACCTACGTGCACAGCGGTGTCGTTATCGCGATCGCCAGCGTGATCTGGTGGGTGCTTGCCCTGACCCAGACGCACATCTTCTTCCTGGGGAGCCTCGGGTATCCCCTCGGAGTGGACTCGTGGCTCATCGTCGTGATCGCTTGGATCGCCTGCGACGGGGCTGGGCGCCTGATTGGTGCGGCCTCGCGCCACGGACGAAGCCCGTGGACGGTCGCCCTCGGCATTATTGTGGCGGTCATCCTGGGAGTGGCCGGCATCGCCGCTCCGGTCACCTGGTTGGTCCTCACCCTCGTCCACAAGTCCGGTTACCTGCCCCCGATGCACCCGGGCTTCTGGTTCCTCGGCCTCCTCACTCTCGCAGTCGCCGCCGCCGGGTGGCGCCTGACCTCCACGGGCCGCCTGCGCCGCCTCGGCTGAATCGGAAACCAAACATTGCACGTGTGGGGAGCAACTCAGGTTGCTCCCCACACTCTTAGTGCCAGTGCCCGCGGGCGCGGCCTCGAGAGAGAAAACTAGAGTTCGACCTTGAGCTTTGTGAACATCTTTGAAATGTCTTCCGCGACAGTTGCAAAGAGAGAAGAGGTCGTGGTTGCGGTTGCTGTGATCACCACGAAAGAATCCGCAGTCATGGGTATTCTCCACAGCCATTGAATAACCGTGTATGAATTCACGGCATCGGAGTAAACGCCTTTGCAACGAATAGCTTGAGCGAAGATCGCTGAAAACTCTCCCGCGGGAGAATAACGACCAGGTTCTACGTCTTCTTCTGTCAGAGTGCTCCAGCCTGGGAGTTTCGCGCTCAAAGCTGCAGAAAGCTCGCCGACTGAGGGGAGCGCATCGGTATCTCCAAGGGAGGCAGTAACCGTGAAGGACGAGGGGAAACCGGACTGGGGATCTGAGGGACCCTGGGCGACGATCAATCGAGGAGACAAGGGCGTTGCTGGGGAAGGCGGAAGCAGCTGAGACGGAGTGTCTCGAGGGAGCTCACGCCACTGCATAGACAGAGGAAGGCGTGCGCTCACAATAACAGCGCGCCCTTCAGTTAAGGCAAAACGCAGTGCCTCCCGAGCAGTTCTTCCGTATTTACTGGTGATATTCCCGTTTCCGTCAACCAAATCGTGGCGCTTATACCATTGCCAATCCGCGTCCATCCACTGTGGAAGCGAAAAGGGAAAAGGGAACATAAAACCAGCGCCGATCAATAGCAGGGCTAAACACGCACAGAATAGGACCTCTGAAATAGGCCCCACTCCCCAAAGAGTCAGGAGCAAGAACGAAATACCGCCGCAAAGCGCCGCAACGGTCCAGATCAAGCGACGGGCAATTTTCCTAGCGGGAGCGAAACGAGTGGCGAAAAAACCGCGCATGATCTCAGCAAGGCGCGAATCGCTGTATGTTTCCAGCCACCAGGAAAACAAGAACACGGCGGGGAGAACTGTCCACGCGATGGCATACAACAACTGATATCTCATGATTTGCTCTCCACACTTCCTAGGGCACGACAAAAGGCGTGAGCTTTGCCCACAGCTCTGTTCGCGTGCACTTCTCCAAGTCTCCTACCGTGCCTGAAGTTTGAGCAAAATCTGGCGCATTGGAGGGCTGCGTCAGATAGCTCCCGGGAAGCGTGCGCGCACTCACCACGTATGCCGCCCAGGGAACGGAGAGAACAGTGTAGCTGCGGTGCACATGATAGCCCTGAGGGCTTCGCGTCCAGCTTGTCCACACGGCATATTCCCAGTTCTTTTCCCTGACTAGGCGAGTAAAAGACGACCTCTTCTTCGATTTCTGCAGATCCTCTAGAAGAATTTCGTGCGCCCCCATGGCATCACCGGAATTTGCCGCATCGATGAACTCGATGGGCACGCGTTTGGGGCCATCGAATCGATTCTTGAGGGAAGGAAAGCTTGAAAACTCCGCGACGATCTGCGGTACATCGTGCGTTTCTGCAAGATAAACCTGGGTTGTTTCAGGTTCTTTCAAACTACTGAGAATGGTCGACTGTCCCGGAGCAATGAAGGCACACTGCCTGCGAACTCCGGAAGAAGGGTAACGCGGTGACACCGCAAATTGCGTGAGGGGAGTACTGTCCTCACGGATCGGTGCGAGGAGCATCTGCGCTTGCCCGCTCAAAGTACCATCGGCCTCGAAAACCTTGTCGAGGCCCATCTGGGCTTCCGCCGACAAACTTTCCCGCGCGGACTCTGCAGGACCCGCGAGGGCAATGAACGCGGGAACCGAGGCTGTCAGAAGGCTCAGGGGAGCGGAGAAATAAGTGCTCATGATGCCACGCTGATCTTCGTCACCATCTTGCCCATATCCTTGAAATGCTCGGGAAACATGCGAGTCGTTATTGTTGCTGTGGCAGTGATCCTGACAAAAGTCGACGAGTCGAGTTTTTCAACCCATGACCATTGAATAGCCGTCAAGGAAACGCCTTCATCAGTGTACGTACCCGTGCACATGAGGGACGCTTTCGGCTTGCTCTGCGTCATCTCGTCGAGCGTGAACCACCCCGGAATCTGCCTGGCAATTGCCTCGCTCAAAGTTCCCAGCGGTAGACGTTGCTCGCTGCTGGCCGGAGTTGCGCAGATTGATAGCGTTGATGGCCGCAGATTCTCATAATCCATAGGGCCTTGGGCAACCAGAACAACAGGGGCCAAAGGAGTGGGCGTGAGATAAGAAGGCATTTCCTCAACGCGCTGCCAGCCTAGGGGAAGGACAATACGAGTCGAGAACTCTCTTTTCTGGCCGCCGCCCAATGTGAGTTCTGTAGTGGTACGAACCGTGCCGCCGCGGGGAAGGAGATTCCCTACTTCATCGACAAGCCCCTTGCGGACGCTGTCGTGCCATCTGGGATCCAGCCACGTCGGAAAGTTTCGAGGCAGAAGGCACAGGGGGATCAGAAGAATAGAGGCGCATGTACTCCAGCCAAGAAAAAGCACAATGTGCATGGAAAAGCCGTGCTGCCGGGCAAAAACTGTCATTCCAGCAAGCAACGCACACAGAGCCCACGCGCACAGGCGTAGAAAATTCGCCGGATCTAATGTGTGGACGTTCGTAAATGGCCAAGCTCGCTGAGCTAAACGCGAGTTACTGAATGCGACAAAAAGCATGAACACAAGACGCAGGGCAAAAACGAGGACCCACACGATGACCATCCCGCGCGGGATCGTGTAGGCCAAGGTCGAAATCACCATGCGCACGCCTTGATGCTATGACAAGGGAATAATGCAAAGCAATCTGCTGACTTTTCAGCAATTATTGGCTCGAGTGGCACTCTTCAAGCCCCCCAAGCATTCACCGGCTAAAATATGCACAGACCACTGCGCCAGCCAGGTGCGGTGAGCCCTAATAAAGGAGTTTTCGTGGCACAGCCATCCACCTCTCGTCTTGATTCAGTTATTTCTCTTGCCAAGCGCCGCGGCTTTGTTTTCCCCTGCGGTGAGATTTACGGCGGTACTCGCTCCGCCTGGGACTACGGCCCGCTGGGCGTGGAACTCAAAGAGAACATCAAACGTCAGTGGTGGAACTACATGGTTCGCCGCCGCGCAGACGTCGTCGGGCTGGACTCCTCGGTAATCCTGCCCCGCGAGGTGTGGGTTGCATCCGGACACGTCAAGGCCTTCACCGACCCGCTCATCGAGTGCCAGAACTGCCACAAGCGTCAACGCGAAGATCAGCTCATTGAAGAACTGGCTGATAAGAAGGGCGTTGACGAATCCTCCCTGTCGCTGGAAGACGTAGTTTGCCCCAACTGTGGTGTTCGTGGTCAGTGGACCGAACCCAAGGCATTCTCTGGCCTGCTCAAGACCTTCCTTGGTCCCGTTGATGACGAGGCCGGCCTGCACTACCTGCGCCCCGAAACCGCACAGGGAATCTTCGTCAACTTCGCCAATGTCATGACCGCGGCACGTAAGAAGCCGCCCTTCGGTATCGGCCAGATCGGTAAGTCTTTCCGCAACGAAATTACCCCCGGTAACTTCATCTTCCGTACCCGCGAATTTGAGCAGATGGAACTTGAGTTCTTCTGTGAGCCGGGAACTGATGAAGAATGGCACCAGTACTGGATCGACTATCGCAAGGCGTGGTACGTCGGCCTGGGTATTGATCCTGAAAACCTGCGTGAATACGAGCACCCGAAGGAAAAGCTTTCGCACTACTCCAAGCGCACCGTTGACCTGGAATACCGCTTTGGTTTCCAGAACTCCGAATGGGGTGAACTCGAAGGTATCGCCAACCGTACCGACTACGACCTCGGTGTTCACGCTGAGGCCAGTGGCGCCAAGCTCGACTACTTCGACCAGGCGACCGGCGAACGCTGGACCCCCTACGTCATTGAGCCTTCCGCCGGTCTGACCCGTTCCCTCATGGCCTTCCTCATTGAGGCCTACCACGAGGATGAAGCTCCCAACGCAAAGGGTGGCGTTGACAAGCGCGTTGTCCTCAAGCTCGACCCGCGTCTGGCTCCCGTCAAGGTTGCTGTCCTGCCTCTGTCGCGTAAGGAAGAATTGACCGGCCCGGCGCAGGCGCTTGCAGAAGAACTGCGCGACCTGTGGAACATCGAGTACGACGATGCCGGCGCCGTTGGCCGTCGTTACCGTCGCCAGGACGAGATCGGCACCCCCTACTGCATCACCTACGACTTCGATTCCGTTGAGGATCACGCCGTCACCATTCGTGAGCGTGACTCGATGGAGCAGGTACGTATCCCGCTCGACCGGGTCAAGTCCTACCTGATTGAGCGCTTGGGAGTTTGCTGAGTGACCTCGCAGTCTCACGCTAGTGGCCCAGCTTGCTTGCAGGTTGGGCCACTGCGGCTGTTTACTCCCGTCGTCTTGGCGCCGATGGCAGGAGTGACGGATGCGCCTTTCCGCCGGTTGTGTCGCATGTTTGGTGAAGAGGCATTGGGTGGGCCTTCGCCCCTGACTGGCACGCCCAGCCCGGCTGCTCTTCCCGGCACTACTGAAAACGCTCGCCCGACCACGGCCTCGGAAATCGGGAAAGAAAGTGTCGCGGGAGAGGAACTGACGCGCCACGTCGATGCGCCCGCGGGACTCTATGTCATGGAGATGGTGACCTCGCGAGCGCTCGTTGAGGGAAGTGCGCGCACGATGGCGATGATTCGCCCAGACCCTGCCGAACGCGTGCACTCCGTGCAGCTCTACGGCGTGAACCCGCAGGTCATGGCGCGCGCAACCCAGATCATGATCGAAGGCGAGTATGCCGACCATATCGACCTCAACTTCGGCTGTCCCGTCCCCAAAGTGACGCGAAAGGGCGGGGGAGCGGCGCTTCCGTGGAAACGGGACCTCTATACCGACCTGCTACGCGCGGTTGTTACGCAGGCGCGCGTGAGCGGGGATGCATGTGGCCGTGAGATTCCGGTGACGGTAAAGATCCGCATGGGAATTGATAGCGAGCACGAGACCGGCCTCGAGGCCGCGCAGATCGCTCAAGAACTTGGTGCGGCAGCCGTGACGATCCACGCGCGCACCCAAACCCAGCACTACGCGGGCCAAGCGCATTGGGACTACATTGCGCGCGTCAAGGAAGCCCTGGATATTCCGGTCTTCGGTAATGGTGACGTTTTCGAGGCCGCGGATGCGATCGCGATGATGCGTCAGACCGGGTGCGATGGCATTTCCGTCGGCCGAGGCGCGCAGGGGCGACCGTGGATTTTCCGCGATATCGTTGCCGCCTACCACGGGCGGTCTGCCTTCCCTTCACCTTCACTTCGCGAGGTTGCCGCTATCATCGAAACCCATGCTCGTTGGTGCGTGGAAGAAGAAGGCGACGAGGACCGCGCGATGCGCGAAATGCGTAAGCACATCGGCTGGTACCTGCGTGGTTTCAAGGTGGGTGGGCCGCAGCGCCACGCGCTCGGGATGGTCTCCACGCTTGATGAACTGAGCGATCGCCTGACCGATTTGGATCTTGATCAAGATTTTCCCGAGGCCGCGCGTGGGCCTCGTGGGCGCGCTGGGGGAGAGAAGACCCCGCACCTGCCCGATGGGTGGTTGGAACACCGATACTTGACCGACGCCGAGCGGGCGTCGATTCATCATGCAGAAGTTGGCTACTAAGGATTGTTTGCCGGAGGGGACGTCATGGAACCTGTTGTTATTGGACGCAGTGATTTGGGCGAGGCCTACGGCGCAGCGCCTTCAGGTGTGGGCGCGGGATTGCTTGACCCCGTGAGTGCTATTTCTCCACGAGGCCGAGTGCTTCTGGGCGGTGGGCAGCCGGTAGTTTTCATTGTTCCTCTGATGGCGGGGGATGCGAGTGGAGTCCTTGAACAGATCGAGGCCGCCGCATCTGAGCCGCACGATATGTTCGAGTGGCGCGTGGACTACTTAGACGTTCTAACGGGGCTTTCAGGTGAAGAACTGAGTGACCAGGCCCGCGAAGAAATTTCAAGGTCTGCGACAGAGATCTTGGGGGCTTCGGATGTGCCTGTTTTGGCTACTGTTCGCACAGTTGCTCAGGGCGGGAATGCTGAAGTTTCAACGCCGGTTTATGGCCAGATCGTTGAGCTACTGGCCGAGTGCGGAATGGATGCGGTAGATGTGGAAATGACGCCGGCTGCGCCTGCATTGACCGAGAAGGCACACGCTGCGGGTGCGAAGGTCATCATGTCCTTCCATGACTTCGAGGTGACTCCCGAATCGGAGATCATGCGAGAGCTTCTGGAAACCATGGCAGCTTTGGGTGCAGACGTTGCAAAGCTTGCGGTTTTAGCCAATTCGGAGCGTGACGCGCTCAATGTTGAATTGGTCCAGAGGTGGGCGGCCGAGTACGTGTCGGCCCCGTCAATCGTCTTAGCGATGGGTGAGTTTGGCCGCCAGACGCGTGCGACTCAGCCTGAAGATGGGGGAGTTGCCTCTTTCGTTGCCGTGAGCGGACGTGAGAGTGCGCCCGGTCAATGGGGTGCGCGGGAATTGGCGGAGAGGCTCGGGCGGAGCTGAGGTTGCCTGTGGCTAGATTGCGCTTCCGTAGATTAGGTCTCCCAGCGCAAGGACGATGAAGATCCAGAAGACTTCAATGAGCCCAAGCGCTGCGGCAAGCCATGAGCGCCGATAAATTGCCCACACAAGTGTCGGAACGCCCAAGATACACACCCAGATGACGGTCGCTTTGCCGGTGATCATCGAAAAGATGACGAGCGAGGCCGCAATGACGAAGGAAATCGCAGTCCCTATGTGGGTTGTTGTCTTTGATTTCGTGGCAGGAATTGTGGACATGACGAGCCTCCATTGAGCTCGGGGAATCACGGTACTCGATAGTTTAGTTTTTTCGTGTCTCAAGGGGAATAGCCCTCAAGAGACAAAAGTGGGGGGCGCCTCCGAAGAGGCGCCCCCCAGTTGAAGCCAGACTCAATTAATTAGTTGAGATCCTTGGTTGCTGCGCGCAGCATCCAGGCCTGCTTCTCCAGGCCGGTTGCAATGCCGGTCAGCAGGTCGTTGGACAGGTGATCGTGCTCGTCCACCGGATCCAGGGTTGCCTTGATGCGCTCGGCAACGCCCAGCAGGCGCTCCTCGTACTGACGAGCGGTCTTATCGGTGGGCAGGAAGCCGGGCTCCATCGGGTCAACCAGCGAGGTTGCTGCGACGGTCGCTGCGCGGCCATCAGGGGCAACTTCAATTGCTGCCATGCGCTCGGCGACATCATCAGCAGCAAGGCGAACCTCGTCGATGATCTCGTCCAGGTGTAGGTGGAGCGAACGGAAGCCGGGGCCTTCGATGTTCCAGTGAGCCTGCTTGCCCTGAAGTGACAGATCGGTCAAATCAACGAGAGCCTGCTGAAGAGCTGCTGCAACAACGGGGTGTGCTTGAGTCATATTGTTCTCCTAAAACCTATCTATAGATGCGCCCATGAGGGACGCACCATTGCCATCACTTCTGACAACTCCATTTTTGCCGATTTCATTCCCTTTCGCGTCGTAAGGTGAAATATCCGACAGAGGTTGTGACAGGTCGTCGATAAAGTGTCGAGAAATGCCCGAAATCTCTGAATTTACTTGAAAAGCGTCCCCAGAATCGAACGAGTGAGTGAACGAGCAGCGGTCGTTCCCACGGTCTTCACCGTGGACTCGATCACGCGTTGCGTTGCCCGCTGGCGGCGCTCTTCGGCCTTCTCAGCCTCGCGCTGACGACGCAAGGCTTCCTTTTCCAACTCGCGCTGACGGCGCTCTTCAGCCTTTTCAACCTCGCGCTGCAGGCGCTCGAGTTCCTTCTGGCGCGCAGCTTCTTCCTTCGCCGCCTGTTTTTCAGCTTCTTTACGAGCCTTGGCCTCGTCAAGCGCACGCTGGGCTTCAGCGGCTGCCTGCTCGGCGGCCTGAGCTGCTGCGGCAAGTCGCGCTTCCATTAGCTCAAACGCCGACTCATTGTCGACGGCATCGCGGTAGTGCGCGAGCAAGGGGGACGAGCTCACGATCGAGGATACGACCGAGGCCTCGGCCGGTCCCATGACCGCGGCGGGCGCATCCAGCATGGTGGGCGCGACCGGGGTCGGGCGGCCTTTCTCATCCAAAACCGTCACGACGGCCTGACCGGTACCCAGAGAAGTCAGCACTTCAGCTAAATCCAGGGGCGAGGTGGGGAAAGTAGACACTGCCTTCTTGAGGTTCGCTGCATCATTCGGTGTGTGTGCACGCAGTGCGTGCTGAACGCGCGAGCCAAGCTGAGCCAAGACCTCATCGGGAACATCGGTGGGGGACTGGGTGACAAACACAATGCCCACGCCCTTGGAACGGATCAGACGAACCGTTTGCACAACCGCCTGGAGGAACTGCTTGGAAGCGTCGGTGAAGAGCAGGTGGGCCTCGTCGAAGAAGAAGACCAACTTGGGCTTATCCGGATTGCCCACCTCGGGCAGCGTCTGGAAAAGCTCAGCCAAGAGCCACATGAGGAAGGTCGAGAACAACGCGCCTTGGCTGCCCAAGTCGGGCAGCTCAAGGGAGGAAATCACGCCGCGACCGTCTGTGGACATGCGCATAAGGTCGGAAATATCAAAGGCGGGTTCACCGAAGAAAACATCGCCGCCCGAGGCCTCCAAAGCAGCCAGTTCACGCAAAATCACGCCAGCGGTCGCCGGGGAGACCCCGCCGATTCCCTTGAGTTCTTCCTTGCCTTCGTCGTTATTCGTCAGGTAGTCGATGACGGCGCGCAGGTCCTTCAGGTCAATCAGCGCGAGCTGCTGGCTATCCGCCCAGTGGAAGATCAACTGCAGCGCTGAGGACTGCGTGTCATTCAACCCCAGCACGCGCGAAAGCAGAAGGGGGCCAAATTCGGTGATAGTTGTACGGATCGGAACGCCTTCGCCGCGTCCGCCCAGAGTGAGCAGTTCCGTGGGGAAGGCCTTTCCTTCCCAGTTCTGTCCGATGCTTGCGCAACGAGCAAGGAGTTTTTCGGAAGAGCTACCCGCCTGTGCTAGACCCGTCAGGTCTCCCTTGATATCGGTGACAAAAACGGGTACACCGGCCTCGGAGAGGCGCTCTGCCATGAGCTGGAGGGTACGCGTCTTACCCGTACCTGTTGCACCCGCAACCAGGCAGTGACGGTTCATCAAGCCCAGCGGAATCCCCACGGGCGCGCCGGGAACCGGGGTATCGCCATCCAAGAAAGCTCCCAGTCGCATCGAAGGCGCGGTGAAGGAATACCCTGCGCGGACCTGCTCCGCGTATCCCTGCAGTTCCCCTTCGCTTGCCGAGGCCACGGCGGGGGTGGCGGGTGTACTTTCCGCAGGTGCTGCAGGAGTTTCAGCGGGGGCCGCCTGCTGGGGCGCGGCCTCGCTCTGGTTGCCCTGACTAGCCTGCGTGGCAAGAGCAGCGTCAAGTGCAGCCTGCGCAGCCTGTGCCTTAGCGGCAGCAGCTTCGGCGGCGGCCTGTGCGGCCTCGGCCTTCAAGCGAGCAATTTCAGCGGAATCAGTCATGGTTCGTCCTCGCAGTGTTATGGGGAAAAAACTTAGGCATTCCAGTGTGCGCGCAAGGCATCGCACACGGCGTTATAGGTTGAGTGATCGACGGTTGCACCTTCGCGGCGAACATCTGCAGGGGCGACGATGAGAAGGCGGTCCAAGCGCACCTGACTGGGACGTCCCTGAGAATCCCACGCGCCGGTGCCGATGGGGAACCAATAGCGTCCCCAATGTGCCTCTTGCTCGGCGTCCTTGCGGTGATCCTTAGAAGTGAGCTGTGCGACGACAAGGCCCTGAGATACTCGCGCAAGGACAACAACGGGACGATCCTTGCCTTGGCTGGGGTCATCCTCGTAGGAGACCCAGGTCCACACGACTTCGCCCGGATCCGCGTCGCCATCGGGATTGGGAGCGTATTGGAAAGGTGGCAAGCCGAGCGTGCACACGTCCCAGACCTTGTTTTCTTTTCCCGCGGCCGTGCGAGCCTTGGGTGAATGAGCCTGAGTTCCTGCGCTGCGGGAAGAAGATGAGCGCTTGCGGCGCTTCGATGAGCACATTTCGTCTTGGGCGCTCTGGCCTGCGGCCTGGATGAAAATCGCGAGAAGTCGCTTAATGAAGTCCACGTAGTCTCCAGGTGTGATGGAACAGTGATTTAAGTGTACGGGCAGTCCAATGCTTATTCCGTGGCAAACGTGCGCGGGTGAATGCGTGCGGTTTCAAACCAAGCGCACTGACCAGGGGCTAGTGGAGTATCAGACGCAACGGAAGTTGGCAGAACACCCGTTGACACCAAGGGACGGTGTTCGGAAGGAACAACAACGGTGGTATCTGATGTGTTGAAAACAACCAAAACCTGAGCGCTCATGTGAACCAAGCAATCCGGACCAGCCCAGGGGAGGCCTCGTACATGGGCAAGAGAGCCCGTTCCCATTCCGTGCTCTTCGCGCGTACGCAAAGCTTGCTGGACCATCAACACAAAGGAACTGGAAATGGTGTCTTTTGACGGTGAATCGAAATAAGTAGCTCCCGGAAGGGCTAGGGCGAAAAGAGTGCGTGCACGATGAATCTCACTGTCATCGTAGGGAAGCGCGGGCCAAGCGGCCACGTGCCCCACAGGGTCGCGGTTGGCGAAAGTATTCGCGATAGCATCGCACAGCTGCGGGTTCTTCCACTCGATGTCAAGAAGAGTGTCATTACGCAGGTGATGGAACCAGGATTCTTGAAGAATCTCTTGCAAATCCGAGTCGTCCATGTGGGGCAAACTTGAAGTCAGAATAGGCAAGGTATCAGTGTTAGCTACCTCGGCCATGACCACGCGCAAGAGATGCATGAACTCTCGGCGTTCAACTGAATCCGGCCCATAGTGAATGAACGGCAGAGTCCCAAAGTCGATCCCGTCGACGCCTGCATCTACGCATGCTCTAACGCGGCCAAGCAGAGTCGTCACCGTCTCATCGGCGGAGTAAGGACCGTTGAAATCGTAGGTATTCCAATCAGCTGAACCGGGAAGATGGACGATGATCTTGACACCGACCCTGTGAAAACGCTTGACCAGCGAAATAAGTTCTGGATTGACGCCCCAAATCATCTGGGGGATCGGAGAAAGCACGAGGGCATCAACGCCCACGCGAGCAAAGCGGATTGCCTCTTCGCTGAGCTGCTGAGCAAGATCATGGTCAACGCGCCGGGGAATGCGGCAAATGACCGACGAATACCACCACGGATGAGTGCCTTTCCGGGCAGCATGGACGAGGGTAGTCACCACCTGAGTCCCGTTCGTTGAATGCACAACACCATCTTATGCAATGAAAGCCTTCAACAAACAGTTAGGCTTATCATGTGAACACTTCCCCTGCCTACGTGCCCAGCGATTGTGAGCGTTTCGTCCCAGAGACAGCGAAATCCAGATCTCGGACAGATTTCGAACGCGACCGTGCGCGAGTACTCCATTCGTCGGCTTTGCGGCGTCTTGGGGAGAAAACACAGGTTCTGGGGCCCACATCGGATGATTTTGTCCGAACCCGCCTCACTCACTCTCTCGAAGTCGCCCAAGTCGGGCGCGAATTAGGCAAAGAACTGGGAGCGGACCCCGATGTGGTGGACGCAGCCTGTCTTTCCCACGATTTGGGCCACCCGCCCTTTGGGCACAATGGGGAGCTCGCACTCAACGAGTTGGCTCGCGAGATCGGCGGCTTTGAAGGAAACGCGCAAACCTTGCGAATCGTCGCGCGTCTGGAACCTAAAGTTATTGGCCAAGATGGCCCGGCGGGCCTGAACCTGACGCGTGCCACTTTGGATGCGATCTGCAAATACCCGTGGGCGCGGGGTGAAGGCCCAGACCCGGTGAAGTCTCAACGTAAATTCTCCGTCTACGAGGACGACCGCCCGACTTTTGATTGGATGCGTCAAGGAATCCCAGCGGGCAAGCGCTGCCTCGAAGCCCAAATCATGGACCTTTCTGACGACATCGCATACTCGGTTCATGACATGGAAGATGCTGTTGCAACGGGGAAAATGGACCTTGAACGCCTACGCAGCGATTCCCATACCCAAGGGGTCATTGAATCCACCATGAAGTGGTATGGCACATCGATTTGCGAAGACGATCTCTACCGCGCTTTCGAGCGTTTAGTGACCATGCCCGAATGGATGGCGTCTTTCAGTGGCTCCTACGCTGATTTGGCTGCCCTGAAGGACTTGACCAGCGAGTTGATCGGGCGCTTCTCCAACGCAACGGTTTCGGCGACCCGTGAGGTCGCAGGAGACCAGCCCCTGGGGCGCTACCTCGCCGAGCTCGTCGTCCCGGCCAATACTCGCGCGGAAATCCAAGTCCTCAAGGGCATGGCGGTCCACTACGTCATGAGTCCGCGCGAAAGCGAACCCGTTTACTACCAGCAGCGCACGCTCCTCAACGACCTGGTTGATGCTCTTGTCAACGCCGGTCCCGAATATCTCGAGCCGCCTTTTGCCGCTCAATGGCGCTCAACCACGGACGAGGGACAGCGCCTACGTGTCGTCATCGACCAAGTCTCCTCGTTGACCGATATCTCCGCATCGCGCTGGCACGCGCGCATGTGCGGCATGCTCTCCTCACAGTTGTGAGAAAGCGGATCGGGGTGGCCGATGCCATCCACATCTTTCTGCTAGAAAAGTGTCCACTCGCTAAACTGAACTCATGGCCGGCCTGATTCTCAAAGAAGACATCGCCGCCGTACGTGATGCTTCGCGCATTGAAGAAATCGTCGGCGAGCGAGTTGCCCTGCGTCCAGCAGGTGTCGATTCTTTGAAAGGATTGTGCCCTTTCCACGACGAGCGTACGCCCTCGTTCCACGTCCGCCCCTCCCAAGGTTTTTGGCACTGCTTTGGCTGCGGTGAAGGTGGGGACGTCATCAGTTTCGTCCAAAAAGTCGATTCTCTTTCCTTCACCGAGGCCGTGGAAGCCCTTGCCCTCAAGGCCGGAATTACTTTGCGTTACGAGGCCGCAGGAAGCGGGACCCTTCGCCGCGAGGAACCCGGTCGCCGCCAGCGCCTCCTTGACGCACACCGCGTCGCCGAAGAGTTCTACCAGGCGCAGCTCTCTTCCCCAGAAGCTCACGAAGGACGTCGTTTCCTTGGCAGGAGAGGCTTCGATGAGGCGACCTGTCGTCACTTCGGAATCGGCTATTCGCCCAGTTCATGGGATGCGCTCACCCGGCACTTGCGCTCCAAGGGATTTACCGATCAAGAAATCGAGATTGCAGGCCTTGCAACTCGCGGAAACCGTGGCCTCTACGATCGTTTCCGCGGCAGGCTCATGTGGCCAATTCGCGACATTACGGGAGCGACGATTGGCTTTGGCGCCAGGCGGTTGAACGACGACGACAAAGATTCTCCGAAGTACCTCAACACCCCGGAAACCCCGATCTATCACAAGTCCCAAGTCCTCTACGGCCTCGATCTTGCGAAGAAAGAAATTACACGAAACCGTAAGGTCGTTATCGTCGAAGGCTACACGGACGTCATGGCTGCCCACGCCGCCGGTGTCGGCTACGCGGTCGCAAGTTGCGGTACCGCTTTTGGTGAAGACCACGTAAAAATTGTCCGCCGGCTTTTAGGAGACAGCGCGGACAGTGCCGCTGGAGTTGTCCTCAGCAATGGGAAAACCCACGGTGGAGAAGTGATCTTCACCTTCGATGGCGACGCGGCAGGACAAAAAGCCGCCCTTCGCGCCTTCGAAATGGACCAGAACTTCGCAGCCCAGACCTTCGTCGCGGTTGAACCCAATGGCATGGACCCCTGTGAACTCCGCATGGCCCAAGGAGAACGCGCCGTTGTGGAGTTAGTGAACTCTCGGACGCCACTTTTTGAGTTCGTCATCCGTTCGGTCCTGCGTCAACTCGATTTGCGCACCGCAGAAGGGCGCGTGAAAGCTCTGCGTGCGGCGGCTCCCGTCGTTGCTCGTATCCGCGACCACGCGCTCCAACGCGAGTACACGCGTTCGCTTGCGGGGTGGATCGGTATGGATATTTCCGAGGTCTCGCGTGCGGTTCGTTCAAGCGCGCACTCGCGCCCGGCCTCGTATGCGGGAAGGGGAGCGCCCGCGGAAACTCCGCAGCCTGCCCCTGTGAGGCGAGGCCCCGAGGACCCGGTTTCTCGCATCGAGCGGCAAGCCCTCGAAGCACTCATTCAATACCCCATGTACGTGGTGGGATCGGGCTTCGAAGAACTCGGGGGAGAGGCGTTTTCTGTTCCTTCCTACCGCGCAGTTCACGACGCGATCCGAGCCGCAGGCGGCTTGGATGCTTTCGTGAAAGTCCTTCGCCAAGCAGAAGAACACTTTGGGACTGGCGCCAAGGCTGTCCAGGCGGCAACGCGGGCCTTCGTCGACGATGTCCGTGCGCTCATGATTCCCGAAGTGGCAGCCGTGTTGGTGGAATTAGCGGTTGCTCCACTCCCTCAAGACCGCGAGGACCAGCTCCGCGCGTACTGCAGGGGAGCGATGGGCGCGATGGTCCGCCTCGATGTGACAAGGCGACTGGCGGATGCGAATGCGAACCTTCAACGCCTGAGCGAAGACGATCCCCAATACACTCAGGCTTTCCGAGAGCTGATGCGTCTAGAAGAAGTACGTCAGCGCTTCACCGAGCGCGCACAGTAACTCCTGGACTACTCCAAACCGACGCTTTCACGCAGCTGTTTTTCAAGGGAATGCGCAAGCTCCATCGCCTCGTCATCCAGCCTTCCGCGTGCTGCAAGAACAGAAAACAACTCTCCATCCTCACGCTTGCGAATCTGCGCGGTAATCACCGCACCGTTTGGAGCTTTCACGCTGCGAACCAGAACCTGAGTGCGATTGACCTTCTCGCTGATGTCTTCCATAAAAGGACGCATGGGAGAATGCGAAGAATGAACAACTAGAGGGGAACGTGCCGGATCAACCCAGTTCACGCTCAACTCTTGTTTCTCGCCCTCCCAGCGAGCGCTCTGAACCTCGTACCACATTGCCGAATCAATGACTTCATCTTCGCGGATCATGATCAAGGCATAGCGCCCCGAAATGAGGATTGCCCCGTCATCGAGCTCGATGTGGAGCGCATCCGCGTCCCCGCGGGGGAGCAGATCACGATAATCGGCAAGTCCCGAGCTCATTGAAGTGTCACCACCGCCGGGAAAGTAACGGTCGGAGCACCAGCCCACAGGCGAAGATCGTCAAGGGCCGCTTGAACGCCGAAAAGACGAACATCTTGTGAGTCTGACTGGAGCAGGTTGACATCGGCGCGAAGGCTGGCCTGGGCAAGATCAGAAGGCGAGGTGTTCGTAAGAGAACAACGCAATTGGCGCGAATCCTTGCTCCCGCGTTCCAGAGAGCGCGAGGCGCGATCAAGGAGAGCGTTCTCAATGGTCTCGGCCTCGTAGAAGTCGGCGGTGTGGACCGCAGACTTCGGCAGAGTCTGTGCGATGCAGTCCCAGCTCGCGGTGGACGCGGCGGCCTCGTCGGAAGAAGAAAAAGCGGAAGTTGTTTGCGAGGGCTGGGGGAGAGTGAGGTCAGAGGAAGCTCCCTGGCGGACGAGCCAATTGGGGGTGGCGCCTGTGGCCTGGGTGAATCGCTGGGCGAGAGCATCAACGCCCTGATCGCCCGCATCTATGTCGATCGCGTAGGCCTGAGCCAATTGCACTGCCGAGGCGTAGCGTCCCAGCGCGACTGCGGTCAGTTGGCGCGATTGCTCAGGAGAGGAAGTCGTGGGGTTGCTGGCTGCACGCAGGTCCCGGCGAGCCGAGATCACGAGCCACGAAATGAATTCTTCGATCGTGTAAGGGGCCTCGGCAACCTCTTCAGGCTGGGGAAGACCGGCGGAATTCTCTTGGTCCTTCCACGGATCCCACACTCCACCGAGGAAATCCAAGCGCTGCTGCGAACTCTGCGCAAGGGCCTCGAGAGAAGACGCACAGGAGGAACACTCGCTTGCAAGGGCCGCGAGGGAATGCGCGCGCTGGGCCGCGGCGGCCTCGGTCCTTGCCGAAGCATCGCGGGAAAGGGCGAAACCGGTCAATGCGGGCAAGTGCGTAGCGGAAGATTCCAGGTGGATTCCGCATGCCCCCAAGGACATGCTGAGGACAGCAATACACGCAGTGAAGAGTTTCGGGTGTTTCACAACAACATCATCCCATGGTCAAAAGACGAGTACGATTGCCTAGAATACCGTGTCGCGTGAAGGAGTGAAGGTGGCACCCACACAGATTGAAGAACAGGTCCGTGCGCTGGTCGAAGGTATCGTCACCCAAGCGGGGGCGCAGCTTGACGCGGTAACGATCCTCAAACAAAACGGCGACTTGGTGTGTCGCATCACCGTTGAAGAACCCCTTGGCGGGGAGCGTCTGTCTTCCGATGCTCTTGCCGAAATCTCACGGGCAATCTCCAAAGCCATGGATTCAGCCGACCCGATCTCGGACGCCTACATGCTGGAAGTATCCACTCCCGGCCTTGAACGAGAGCTGAAGAAGCCTGAACACTGGATGCGTCAGATCGGCGGACTTGTCAGCGTGAAATTGCGCAACGGTGACAAGGTCGTGGGACGAGTCAGCCAGGCAGACGAGAAAAGCGCTACTGTAGATACCGGCGCTGAAAGCCACACAATTGCATATGACGAGATCAAGAAGGCGCGTTCGCGCGTCGACTTCGGCTCGTGGGAATGAGAGACGCTATGGAAATCGATATGACCGCCCTGCGGATGGTCGAACACGAGAAGGGGGTATCGCTCGATACCCTGGTTGACGCCATCGAAGAAGCGCTGCTCAAGGCCTACCACAACATCCCCGGTGCGATTTCAAAGGCTCGCATCGAAATTGATAAGCGCACCGGCCGTGTCACCGTGATGGCCACCGAAGAAGATGATGATGGCAACCCCATCGGTGAATTTGACGACACCCCGAAGAACTTTGGCCGCATCGCCCAGTCCACCGCGCGTTCGGTCATTATGCAGCGCCTGCGTGACGCCGATGATCAGCGCGTCCTGGGTGACTTTGCTGGCAAGACCGGCCAGATTGTTACCGGTGTCGTTCAGCAGTCCCGTGACTCGCGTATGACGATCGTGAAGTTGGCTGATGATTTCGAGGCCGTTCTTCCCGATTCTGAAAAGGTTCCCGGCGAGGATTACTCCCACGGCACCCGCCTGCGTGCGCTCATTGTTTCCGTCGAGCGCACTGATCGTGGTGCTCGCATCACCTTGTCGCGCACTCACCCCGGCCTCGTCAAGGGTCTTTTTGAGCGCGAGGTTCCCGAAATTCAAGAGGGACTGGTCCGCATTAAGGCAATCGCCCGCGAAGCTGGACACCGCTCGAAGATCGCTGTTTTGGCAACCCGCGAGGGCGTCAACGCCAAGGGTGCTTGCATTGGCCCCATGGGTTCGCGTGTGCGTGCAGTCATGAACGAACTGGGTGGAGAAAAGATCGACATCGTCGACTGGTCAGAAGACCCGGCGCGTTTCGTCGCTAACTCTTTGTCTCCGGCTCGCGTGTCCCGCGTGGTTGTTCACTCTGTTGAACAGCGCACTGCCACCGCGATTGTCCCTGACTTCCAGCTCTCGCTGGCAATCGGTAAAGAAGGCCAGAACGCACGCCTCGCTGCGCGTCTGACGGACTTCCACATCGACATTCACTCGGACACCGAAAACGGTGAAGAAGCACTGGCGTCGCGTTCGTCCACTCCGGATGACGTGATCAGTCGCTCACAATCCGATGACTTGGATGAGGACTGAACCAGCTAAGCTTGAAGGCGTGTCTCAATCCACCTCTATGCTTCGCACCTGTGTGGGTTGTGGAATACGCGCGCAACGCTCGGAGTTAATCCGTGTCGTTGCCTCTACCGACGGACATCTCCACGTTGATGACCGTCGTCAACTTCCCGGTCGGGGAGCGTGGTTTCATCCCGAAACTCGCTGCCTAGACCTTGCCCGCACTAGGCGGGCGATAGGGCGTTCACTGCGCAGGACGGTCGACATGACCGACCAGCAGTGGAAGGCCTTGGGGGAGGCCATTCTGTCAGCGGCGCACAGGGCGCCGGACAACGAGTAGCGAAAGCGGGTTGAAAGCCCATGGGCACCCGATGAGTACCCAGCGATGAGCTGCCTGCAATATCAGTGATACGTCTCCGTTTCGGGGACGTTCCCGAACAAGGAGAAAAGTGGCAAAACTGCGTGTCCACGAGCTCGCGAAAGAGCTCGGAATCCCCAGCAAGGAATTGCTGGCCTACCTACGAGACAAGGGCGAATACGTCAAGGCTTCGTCCTCCGCACTTGAACCCCCTGTCGCGCGTGACGCGCGTGAACATTTCGAAAAGCTCTCCGGATCAGCCGCATCGGGCGATGCCGCCAAGAGCACGTCCAAGAAGCCCTCTGCCCCCAAGCCTCGCGCGCAGGTCAGCGCTGAGAAGCCGGCAGAGTCCGCTCAGGCTTCAGTGAAGGACGAAACCCCCACTCCCGAGGCCCCCAAGCCCGCCTCGCGCAAGCCTGCGCCTCGCGCACCTAAGGCTGAGGCCCCGAAGGGCGAAGCAGCCGAAAGCGCGAAGGAAACTCGCGCGCCCAAGCCGGGTGCTCGCCCTGCAAGTGATACTCACGCCGCTGCCCCCAAGCCGGGCGCAGCTCCCAAGCCGGGCGCGCCTCGTGCACCCCGTCCCGCAGGCGGCGCAGCACCTAAGCCGGGTGCGCCTCGCCCCGGTGCACCTCGTCCCGGCGGTCCGCGCCCCGGAAACAACCCCTACGCATCCAGCCAGGGCATGCCTCGTCCCGGTGGTAGCCAGGGTGGCCGCGGGGGAGCACGTCCCGCTCGCGGCGGCGCTCAGGGTGGCGAACGTCCCCCGCGTCCTGCAGGCGCACAGGGCGGGCGTTCCGGTGGCCCTCGTCCGCAGCGAGGTGGCGCACCAACAGGTGGCGGTCCGCGTCCGAACCCGGGAATGATGCCCGGACAGGCGAATTTCGCTCGCTCGGATGGTCCCGCACCTTCTTCTGATCGTCCTCGTGGTGGCCGAGGCCGCGGTACCCGTCCCGGTGGCGGTAACGGCGGCGGTCAGGGCGCTCCCGGAGCAAATGCCGGTGGCGGTTTCGCTCCGCCTCGCGGTGGTCGCGGTGGCGGCCGCGGCGCAACGCCGGGCGCGTTCGGTCGCGGTGGCGGCAAGAGCTCGCGCGGACGTAAGTCGAAGCGCGCGAAGCGTCAAGAGTTTGAACAGCAGAACGCACCCGTCATTGGCGGCGTGTCGATTCCTCGCGGCGATGGGCAGCAGATCCGTATCCGCCAGGGTGCCTCTTTGGCGGACTTCGCTGAGAAGATCAACGTTAATCCCGCAGCGCTGGTTACCGTCCTCTTCCACTTGGGAGAGATGGCAACCGCCACGCAGTCGCTGGATCAAGACACCTTCGAAGCACTGGGCGCAGAGCTCGGCTACGACGTCAAGGTTGTCTCTCCTGAAGACGAAGATCGCGAACTGCTCGAGTCCTTCGACATCGACCTCGAAGCCGAGGAACTCGACGACGCAGAGAACATGCAACCGCGTCCCCCGGTCGTCACGGTCATGGGCCACGTCGACCACGGTAAGACCAAGCTGCTCGACGCGATCCGTCACACCGACGTCGTCGATTCTGAGCACGGTGGCATTACTCAGCACATCGGTGCCTACCAGGTGAAGGTCACCGCAGAGGACGGTACGCGCCGCCCGATCACCTTCATCGACACCCCCGGTCACGAGGCCTTCACCGCTATGCGTGCCCGTGGTGCGCAGGTTACCGACATCGCGATCCTCGTGGTCGCAGCCGATGACGGTGTCATGCCTCAGACCGTTGAAGCAATTAACCACGCGCAGGCCGCTGGCGTGCCGATCGTTGTTGCCGTTAACAAGGTCGATAAGGAAGAGGCGAACCCGGAGAAGATCCGTGCACAGCTCACCGAGTACGGCCTCGTTGCCGAAGAATACGGCGGCGACGTCATGTTCGTCGACATCTCGGCCAAGCAGCGCAAGGGCATCCATGAGCTTCTCGAGGCCGTGCTGCTGACCGCTGATGCGGCACTGACCCTGGAAGCGAACCCGGATACGGACGCACGCGGTGTGGCCATTGAAGCGAACCTGGACAAGGGACGCGGTGCTGTGGCAACCATGCTGGTTCAGCGCGGTACTCTGCGCGTCGGCGACTCCCTGGTTGTCGGTTCCTCGCACGGCCGTGTTCGTGCGATGTTCGACGACAGCGGTAATGACGTGTCCGAGGCCGGACCTTCGACGCCGGTTGCAGTGCTGGGTCTAACCTCGGTTCCTCGCGCTGGTGACTCCTTCTTGGTTGCCACCGATGACCGTACTGCCCGCCAGATCGCTGATAAGCGTGAGGCTGCGGAGCGTCAGGCCATGCTGGCCAAGCGCCGTAAGCGTGTCTCCCTTGAAGACTTCGATAAGGTCCTCAAGGAAGGCGAGGTTGATACCCTCAACCTGGTCATCAAGGGTGACGTTTCAGGTGCTGTTGAAGCCTTGGAAGATTCGCTGCTGCGTATCGACGTGGGCGAAGAAGTTGCTCTGCGTATCATCCACCGCGGTGTCGGTGCGATTACCCAGAACGACGTCAACCTGGCGACCGTGGACAACGCAGTCATCATTGGCTTCAACGTCCGCCCGGCAGAGCGTGTTCAGGAACTTGCCGATGCCGAGGGCGTCGAGATCAAGTACTACAACGTCATCTACTCGGCGATCGACGATGTCGAGGCCGCGATGAAGGGCATGCTCAAGCCGATCTACGAAGAGGTCGCATTGGGCAGCGCGGAGATTCGTCAGGTCTTCCGTTCCGGCAAGTTCGGCAACATTGCGGGTTCGNAATTTCGCTCGCTCGGATGGTCCCGCACCTTCTTCTGATCGTCCTCGTGGTGGCCGAGGCCGCGGTACCCGTCCCGGTGGCGGTAACGGCGGCGGTCAGGGCGCTCCCGGAGCAAATGCCGGTGGCGGTTTCGCTCCGCCTCGCGGTGGTCGCGGTGGCGGCCGCGGCGCAACGCCGGGCGCGTTCGGTCGCGGTGGCGGCAAGAGCTCGCGCGGACGTAAGTCGAAGCGCGCGAAGCGTCAAGAGTTTGAACAGCAGAACGCACCCGTCATTGGCGGCGTGTCGATTCCTCGCGGCGATGGGCAGCAGATCCGTATCCGCCAGGGTGCCTCTTTGGCGGACTTCGCTGAGAAGATCAACGTTAATCCCGCAGCGCTGGTTACCGTCCTCTTCCACTTGGGAGAGATGGCAACCGCCACGCAGTCGCTGGATCAAGACACCTTCGAAGCACTGGGCGCAGAGCTCGGCTACGACGTCAAGGTTGTCTCTCCTGAAGACGAAGATCGCGAACTGCTCGAGTCCTTCGACATCGACCTCGAAGCCGAGGAACTCGACGACGCAGAGAACATGCAACCGCGTCCCCCGGTCGTCACGGTCATGGGCCACGTCGACCACGGTAAGACCAAGCTGCTCGACGCGATCCGTCACACCGACGTCGTCGATTCTGAGCACGGTGGCATTACTCAGCACATCGGTGCCTACCAGGTGAAGGTCACCGCAGAGGACGGTACGCGCCGCCCGATCACCTTCATCGACACCCCCGGTCACGAGGCCTTCACCGCTATGCGTGCCCGTGGTGCGCAGGTTACCGACATCGCGATCCTCGTGGTCGCAGCCGATGACGGTGTCATGCCTCAGACCGTTGAAGCAATTAACCACGCGCAGGCCGCTGGCGTGCCGATCGTTGTTGCCGTTAACAAGGTCGATAAGGAAGAGGCGAACCCGGAGAAGATCCGTGCACAGCTCACCGAGTACGGCCTCGTTGCCGAAGAATACGGCGGCGACGTCATGTTCGTCGACATCTCGGCCAAGCAGCGCAAGGGCATCCATGAGCTTCTCGAGGCCGTGCTGCTGACCGCTGATGCGGCACTGACCCTGGAAGCGAACCCGGATACGGACGCACGCGGTGTGGCCATTGAAGCGAACCTGGACAAGGGACGCGGTGCTGTGGCAACCATGCTGGTTCAGCGCGGTACTCTGCGCGTCGGCGACTCCCTGGTTGTCGGTTCCTCGCACGGCCGTGTTCGTGCGATGTTCGACGACAGCGGTAATGACGTGTCCGAGGCCGGACCTTCGACGCCGGTTGCAGTGCTGGGTCTAACCTCGGTTCCTCGCGCTGGTGACTCCTTCTTGGTTGCCACCGATGACCGTACTGCCCGCCAGATCGCTGATAAGCGTGAGGCTGCGGAGCGTCAGGCCATGCTGGCCAAGCGCCGTAAGCGTGTCTCCCTTGAAGACTTCGATAAGGTCCTCAAGGAAGGCGAGGTTGATACCCTCAACCTGGTCATCAAGGGTGACGTTTCAGGTGCTGTTGAAGCCTTGGAAGATTCGCTGCTGCGTATCGACGTGGGCGAAGAAGTTGCTCTGCGTATCATCCACCGCGGTGTCGGTGCGATTACCCAGAACGACGTCAACCTGGCGACCGTGGACAACGCAGTCATCATTGGCTTCAACGTCCGCCCGGCAGAGCGTGTTCAGGAACTTGCCGATGCCGAGGGCGTCGAGATCAAGTACTACAACGTCATCTACTCGGCGATCGACGATGTCGAGGCCGCGATGAAGGGCATGCTCAAGCCGATCTACGAAGAGGTCGCATTGGGCAGCGCGGAGATTCGTCAGGTCTTCCGTTCCGGCAAGTTCGGCAACATTGCGGGTTCGATTGTCCGCTCGGGCACCATCAAGCGTGGAACCAAGGCTCGCCTGGTTCGCGATGGCGTCGTTGTCGCAGAGAACCTGGAAATCGCATCGCTTCGCCGCGAGAAGGACGACGTCACCGAAGTCCGCGAGGGCTACGAATGCGGTATCACCTTGGGCTACAAGGATATCCAAGAAGGCGACATCATCGAGACCTGGGAAATGCGTGAAAAGCCGCGTGACTGAGGTCTGAGTTGAGTGAAAGCTCGTGGGCCCCGCACCTGTTGGTGCGGGGCCCACGAGCTGTTTCTGGGATGCGGTTATGAGGTGAAAGTCGACGCTCTTAGAAAACGACGGGGCCACCCACCGCCTGCTGTGTCTGCGCAGCCTCCATCCCTGATTACGCCTCTAGTCTCTCGTAGCGTCCTTTAGCTGCAATGAGCATTCCTCCGCTTAGCAAGCACAAGGCGAGTCCACCACTCAAGGTCATGATGAGGGATGCAGATCCTGACTTGGGAAGAGTGCCCACCTGAACATCGGTGACAGCGATAGTTGCATGTCCGCCGATTGCCTGGGCTGAATCTGAGGCAGCAGCGGCAATAGCTGTAGCTCCCCACAGCGAGGGATCGTGGGTTTCATTCCCAAGCACAACATTCGTCCCACTCCCGGAGGAGAGACTTTCCAAGGTGAAAGTGAAGGGACGAGGGAGTAGTGCGTGTCCCGCGGGCGCTTTGGTTTCAACTACCCAGTACGTGCGCCCGGTTGAAAGCCCTGAAGCGGTAAAAGTAGTTCCTGTGGCGTCTGGAGTGAAAGTCGCGACCGGTGTACTGGTTGGAGTTGGATTCTCGTCGTAGAGCGCGAACTGTGCCCCGGCTAGCGGGTAGAGAGGCGAGCCATTTGCTCCGGTGAACGCAGACGCTGTTCCCTGGGCCTGAGTACCCAGCTTGACGAGAGTGACAGAGCGAGAGGGAACAGATCCACACGCAATATTGTTGTCATACCCGTCGTAATCGTGACCGTTTTCGGCATTCACCTCATTGAAGAGGCCGTGACCGGTTACGGGACGACCGACGGAATCCTTTGAACACTCGAGGAGTGCTTCAGAATAATCGGGGACAGTGGTCTTCCTAGTAACGCGGAAGCGGATCCACCAGGTTTGAGATTGCCCTGCTGCGAGTTCTACGCCGGCAGTGAGTTGGTAGGCGCCGTTTGTGGACGTTACCGTGGCCGCGTTATCAAGGTCTGCTTTGGTTGAGGCAATGCGAACCTGATCAATAGTTAGACCGGGGGCGAATCCTGGAACATCGACAAGCTTTCCGGTCGACATCGACTCATTTCCGTCATTCGTTGCGGTGATCGAATAGGAAATGTCAAAAGTGGTGTTCCCGCTTGTTCCGCCGTTATCAGCGTCGGCTAGGTCCTTTTGAACGCGGATCTTTCCGGTGCGATATTCGTTGATCAGTGTGCAGGTGATGGGAACAGCTTGCGCTGTAGCCGCAGGTTTGATTCCGCTAAGGTCTAGGCCGCCGGCAGTGGCCGTGCCATTGATAGTCGACGCGGGGAGTTTATCGATGGCGAGAGTTTTTCCTGTGCCATCGGTGCAAGCCGTTTCGCGTAGCTTCCAACCCTGTGGGGGCGTTACCTCATGAACTTTGACGTCTGAGGAACCCGTGAGGAATGCGTGATAACGACCATTTGTGGACTGCCCTGTAGCGCCCCAACCCGTTGGTGCAAGGGCGCCATCTTGCTCGATTTCGCCGGCTTTGAGGTACGCGGGTGCAACAGCGGTTCCGTTCAGAGTTGTAACCGATGGAGTCTGCTTTGCTGAAACTTGGGCCGAAAGATCGCCTCCCTGTGAAAGGAGACTTGCTGAGGGGATGGGCTGTGCTTGGTCACGTAGTGCCTGCGGAGCATCGGCTTGCTTGACAAAACGGACGTAGCGTTCCTGCTGAAACTCGCCGTAGAGACAGCCGAAGGATGACTTGCCTTCTTTTGACCGGAATGTATCTTTGAAGTCGCCCGAGGGCACTGCCGGACACTGGCCGTCTGCTGTCTGCGTGAAGCCATGAAGAACAAGATGGTAACGCATTCCGTCGCGTTCGATGGTTGCGTCTGAAACCGTTTTACGGATGAAAAGAGTGTCATCCGATTCTGGAGTCTGATTCGCTGAATCGGTTACGATCGGGTAGTTGAACTCTGAGACTTCAGAGGGCCTTGCGTAAATATCGAAGTTGCCGTTGCCTTCGCCCTTATACCAATAGCAGTCGTAGGGAATTTGGTTTGGATCCCTCGAGTCATCGCGGCGTTTTGCCGGGTATGAATTGATGTATTGCCCGGTGACGGGATCGCGATAGTTCTTCCAACATTGCTTCTTATCGGTCCCGAATGCTGCTCCGGCGTAGGTGTAGGCACCGCCTTGGCGGGGACGGGCAGTGGGGAAAGCATCGTTAGTTGTTTCCATCTGGTCAAAGGGGAAGGAGAATTCTTTCCCGCCGAGCCGCAGATCAATCGAGGAGTGAACCCACTTGCCTCCCCAACGGATGGGGAAGTTATTGTGACGAACGGTTCCAAGCAGGAACGGTGTTCCGGCCGTGACCTGCCCCGGATCGTTGGGACGGAAACCAATCGCAGAAGTGTCTTTAACTTCAATATTGGTAGGTCCATCGGGCTGGTACCACTTGTAGCGCGTCTGCGTGGTGTCCTCTGGGACTCCGCGCGTGACATATGACCAGTAGCCGGCAGCTGCCGTGCTGGTATCGATCCATTTGGGCGTATAGCCAGCCGACCAAGGAACAGAAACCTGCCGTGAATCCGATGCGTTGTAGTCGGATACTCCCGGGATGACACCGTACCAGGCGGTCATTACTGAACCGATGCGGATTGTGCGTCCGTGATACCTGCTGCCCGGATCGTTGACCGTGTAGACCCACTCTTTCTTGAGCTTCATCGAGGTGTGGTCATCGTCGAAATCGTTAAAGACAGCCTTGCCGACGCGCCCTTCGACTGTTCCGAGGCTGATGCGGGGGCTTTCGTCGTCCGCGAGAGCTTGGTGAGTTGGGATAAAGAATCCACCGATGATCACGCTGAGTGCACCGACAGAGGCGAATGCGCGCAGTAGCTGAGATTTTAATGGGAAAGTGGCGCTCATGACCTGCCCTTTGTTCACACGGTATGGCCTCATACTATGCCTCAAAATGGCTAAATACCAGCAACGATTCAAGTATAAATCCATAATTGCAGGTCAGGATATATATGTGAATTTAAAGATCGTTTCTCGGAAACGATTCAGTGCACTTTCATGCAATATGAAGATGAATGCATATGGGCCCCGCACCTGTTGGTGCGGGGCCCACGAGCTTTGAGCACTCAGAGTGATTACATGCCACCCATGATCTGAGCGACGAGGATCTTGCCGATCATGGCAACGGGGTAGACCAGCGCGTACCCCAAGGAAACGCGCGGATCCATATTCGTACGAGAGTTTGCGAAAGCCAGGACTGCAGGCTGTGTCTGAGCGCCAGCCAGAAGACCCGAGAGCTTCGTTCCCCCCATCTTGAACAACCAGCGCATGATGACGTAGAGGCCAATAGCCATGATCGAGGTCATGATGATGCCCAGCAAGAGGATCTGCAGCCAGGTTCCAGAGGTGAAGGCCTTTTCGATCTGTCCACCTGCGTTAGCACCCGCTTGTGCGAGGAAGACCAGAAGGCCGAACTCTGCCAGAACTTGTCCAGCCGTGAAGGGCATCGCGGTGACGATAGGACCGATGCGGCCCATGCGGCCAAAGATCAGGCCGACGATCAAGGTGCCAGCTGCTGAACCAATGGAGAAGTAGGCTCCAGTCGGGGTGAAGATCGGAATCTCGCCAATCAAAATTCCCAGCGCCATGCCCACGCCCAAGCTGATCGGATTAAGGTCAGACAGGCCTCGTGCGGAGTCGCCGAAGAACTTTGTAATCTCCCGCATCTTCGAGGTCGGTGCAACCACGCGGACGCGGTCACCCTGCTGAAGAACAAGGCCAGGTTCGGCGATCATGTCGACGTCGCCTCGGCGAACGCGGGAAATGGTCGCGGAGAACTTGCTCGCAAGGTCCAGCTCTTCCACAGTGTGGCCGGCGAGCTTCGGGTTCGATATTGTCACGCGACGGAAATCCAAGTAGGCGCGGTCCTCGATGAGAGAGTGTGAGGAGGGGTGCCCCAACTCGGTTGCAACGCGGGCGACCAACTCACGAGGGCCGACGACGGTCACCAAGTCGCCCTTATCCACGGTGTCGGTCATCGACGGGCGCATGATGGGGCCGGTTTCGCCTCGACGCAGGCGCGAGAAGGTGATCTTTGAACCCAGAGTCGTATAAATATCGCCCAAGCAGGGGTGATCGTCACGCTCGACGCGGATCGTGCGGTTCGCCAGGGGAGAGGGGGCATCCTTGTCGCGCTTCCCGTAGGACAGGGCCGCGGCCGAGGCGATGAGCATACCGATAACACCGAAGAGATAAGCAATTGAGTAACCGACGGTCGCCAAGTCCAACTTCCCCGAGGCCTCGCCTGCGGCGGCAAGAGCGGGAGTGTTGGTGACGGCTCCGGCGAAGGTGCCGGCGATGAGAGCGGGGTCCATTCCCCACATACGGCCAATGATTTCACCGGAGGCTGCCGCGATTCCGTAGAGGGCGACCATCGTGAGAATCGGGCCGACCGCGCTCTTCAGGTTATGGAAGAACGAGGCGCCCGAATTCATACCGATAGCGAAGGCGAAGAGCGCAAGGCCAAGTGTGCCCAGCTCTCGGGTGACGCGTAGGTGAATTCCGTAGGTTTCAGCCCATGCGGACAGGATGATTGCAAGGAAAAGGACAGCTGCTGCACCCAGTCCGATTCCCTTGATCTTCACGTGGCCGAAGGCCATTCCGATACCGATCAGGAGGAACAAGAATAGGACAGGCTGATCAGCGAGCTTCGTAAATAAGATCTCCACTGTGATGGCTCCATTGTCTGGTGATCAGGATTTTCTGTATCCGCTTCTCAGTATCGTCTTACTCGGGAGAGGGGCCAAATGGATGAAGCGCAGAATTATGCAGATTGTGTCGAAAGGGACTCAATTGCTGTCTGACAAATTTTCGATTTTGAGGCCAAGGTCCCACATATTCCGGAGTGTGAGATTAAAAAGCCCATGACCGCAAGAGGCTTTACGGTAGAAGCGTGATGAAGCTTCGCATTTCGGGAATTCTCGTCTCGGTCATCGTACCCAGGCGTGCGATTCCTGCCGTGTGAATTGTCGGATGGAACGCACGCCTCAATCCCCGCGCATATGCGCTACGCGTTTGCAAACACCTGAGTTTGCGCCGCGACCGCACCTGTGAAGGGGATTTTTTCATGCATGACACCCCATGATTCCCCAAAGGACTCATGTCCTTTGAAGCGGAAGCGTAGACCGACTGGAAGGCTGATAATGACTGACGAAATACGTCGGGTGATGACCGGCGCGCAAGCCATTGTGACCACTCTTGAAGCATTGGGCGTGACTGACGTTTTCGGCATGCCCGGTGGTGCGATCCTGCCCACCTACGATCCTTTGATGAGCTCCTCGCTCCACCACATCCTCGTGCGCCACGAACAGGGTGCAGGCCATGCGGCGCAAGGATACGCCCTGGCCAGCGGCAAGGTTGGCGTAGCGATCGTAACCTCGGGTCCAGGGGCAACAAACACTCTGACCGCGATTGCGGACGCAAACATCGATTCCGTCCCAATCGTCGTCATCTCAGGCCAGGTTGGCGCCTCCCTGATCGGCACCGATGCTTTCCAGGAAGCCGACGTCGTGGGCGCCTCGATGCCCCTGGCCAAGCACTCCTTCTTGGTGACGGACCCGCGTGAAATCCCCGCTCGCCTCACCGAAGCCTTCCATATCGCCAAAACTGGCCGACCGGGTCCCGTCCTCGTGGATATCACCCGATCCGCACAGGTCGAAGAATTCGAATACATCTGGCCCGTGCCCATGGATCTTCCCGGCTATCAGCCCGCTTTTGAGCCCATTCCGCGCCAGATCGAGCGTGCCGCAGAGGAGATCGCACGCGCGCAGGCTCCCGTGTTCTACGTCGGCGGCGGCCTCGTCCGAGCGCGCGCCGAAAAGGAACTGCGCGAATTGGTCGCACTGTCCGACGCGGCTGTTGTGACGACTCTTCCCGCACGCGGTGCCTTCCCCGATTCGGACCAGCACAACTTGAAGATGCCCGGCATGCACGGCACTGTTCCCGCGGTGGGAGCTCTCCAGCGTGCGGATCTCGTTGTCGCGCTGGGCGCTCGCTTCGATGACCGCGTGACCGGAAAGTTGGATTCTTTCGCACCTCGCGCCCGCATCGTCCACGTCGATATCGACGCCGCCGAGATGTCAAAGAACCGCTACGCCGACGTTGCAGTGGTCGCGGACCTCAAGCCCGCATTGGCTGCACTGAACGCCGCTCTTCCCGAGGCCTACGAACGCCTCGGCAAGCCTGACCTTTCGGGGTGGTGGCGTTACCTGAACCGCCTGCGCGAGACCTACCCGCTTGGATGGGTCGAACCCACTGACGGTTTCATGGCTCCTCAAGAGGTGATCTCGAAGCTGTCCTCGATCGCTGGCACCGAGGCCATCTACGTCACTGGCGTGGGACAGCACCAAATGTGGGCCGCTCAGTTCATCGAATTCGAAGAACCCTCGCACTTCATTTCCTCGTGTGGTCTGGGAACCATGGGCTACTGCATCCCCGCAGCCATGGGCGCGCAAGTGGGTGCGCCGGACAAGGTCGTGTGGGCCGTTGACGGCGATGGCTCCTTCCAGATGACGAACCAGGAACTGGCAACATGCTCGATCAACCGCATCCCGATCAAGGTCGCGCTGATCAACAACTCGGTGCTGGGAATGGTGCGTCAGTGGCAGACACTGTTCTACGGGGAGCGTTACTCGAATACGACGCTGAACCCGACTGAGGGTGAGCAGATCCCCAACTTTGAGATGCTCGCTAAGGCCTATGGCTTGGAGGCGCGCACTGTACGTCGCGCCGAGGACGTTGAGGACGCAATTAAGTGGGCGATGTCGATTAATGATCGCCCGGTCCTCTTGGACTTCAGGGTTTCGAAAGACGCGATGGTGTGGCCGATGGTCGCAGCCGGAGTACCCAATGACGATATTCGTTACGCCCGCGATATCGCGCCCGACTGGGAGGTGGAAGACTGATGATGCATACGCTGGCTGTCCTGGTAGAAAACAAGCCCGGTGTTTTGACTCGAGTGTCCGGCTTGTTTGCACGCCGCTCGTTCAACATTAAGTCCCTCGCAGTGGGGGAGACCGAGCAACCCGGCATCTCACGCATGACGATTATTGTCGAGGCCGATTCTGCTCCCATCGAGCAGGTGAAGCGTCAACTCAATAAGCTCATCAATGTGCTCAAGATTGTTGAGCTCCACCCCGAGGAATCCGTCGAACGTCGTTTGCTCATGATGAAGGTTCGCGCTGACGAATCTCGTCGCACTGGCGTTTTGCAGGTCGTGGACTTGTTCCGCGCGCACGTTGTCGACGTTCAACCTGAGTCGGTCGTCATTGAATCGATCGGTTCACTACCCAAGCTGGAGGCGCTGCTGCGGGCCATGGAACCCTACGGCGTCATCGAACTCGTCCAATCGGGTGCTGTCGCGATCGGTCGCGGTGAGCAATCGATTACGGATCAACTAAAGGAGAAATAAGAATGGCAGAGATCATCTACGACGACGGCGCAGACCTGTCGCTGATCCAGTCCAAGAAGGTGGCCGTTATTGGTTACGGTTCGCAGGGACATGCGCATGCACTGAACCTGAAGGATTCCGGCGTTGACGTGGTCGTTGGCCTGCGTCCCGGTTCCTCCTCGTGGGCCAAGGCTGAGGCAGCCGGCCTCGAGGTGAAGGATGTTCCCGAGGCCGTGGCTGAGGGCGACGTTGTCTCCGTCCTCCTGCCCGACCAGGTGCAGCGTTTCGTTTACGCCGAGCAGATCGCCCCGAACCTGAAGGAAGGCGCGGCCCTCCTCTTCGCGCACGGCTTCAATATTCGCTACGGCTACATCGAGGTCCCCACCGGTCACGATGTCATCATGGTCGCCCCCAAGGGCCCGGGCCACAAGGTCCGCGAGACCTATACCCAGGGCAAGGGTACCCCGGACGTTGTTGCCGTTGAGGTTGACGCTTCCGGTCAGGCTTGGGACCTGGTTCTGTCCTACGCAAAGGCAATTGGTGGCACCCGCGCCGGTGTCATCAAGACGACCTTCACCGAAGAGACTGAAACTGACCTCTTCGGCGAGCAGGCCGTTCTGTGTGGCGGCGTCTCTCACCTGATCCAGGCCGGTTTCGAGACCCTGGTTGCCGCTGGCTACCAGCCCGAGATCGCCTACTTCGAGGTTTGCCACGAGATGAAGCAGATCGTTGACCTGATCAACGAGGGTGGCATCACCAAGCAGCGTTGGTCCTGCTCTGACACCGCTGAGTACGGCGACTACATCTCTGGCCCGCGCGTTATCGGTGAATCCTCCAAGCAGGCTATGCGCGACATCCTGACTGATATTCAGGATGGCACCTTCGCACGCCGCTTCATCGAGGACCAGGACAATGGTGCTCTCGAGTTCAAGGCACTGCGCGCTGAGGAAGAGTCTCACCCGATCGAGGCCACCGGCCAGAAGCTGCGTAAGGCTTTCGGCTGGACCCAGGCTGATGAGGACTACACCGAAGGTAGCGCAGCTCGCTGAGCTGACCTCATGTGTGGTTCGGTCGGCTGCTTAAGCTGAGCTGAGTTCGGGTCAAGACTGGTGTTTTGACCAAACGGCTGTGGGCCGGTGCGTATGCACCGGCCCACAGCGTTTTTTGTTCGCGCGCGGGGCCGCCAGTCTGTCTCCGTCTCGCGCTCGTCCGGCCTCGCCCTTCCTTCCCGAAAAGACACACGAAGTCGGTGAATGTCATGCCTTATAGCCTGTGTCTTTTGCCGACTTCGTGTGGGGGTGGGGGAGAGCCCCTGGATAGCCTGTGTCTTTTGTTGACTTCATGTGGAGGGGGGAGAGGCTGTGGGAGAGTCTGTGGACGAGGCCGTGGATAGGCTGTGCCAATTGAAGCTTTCCTGTGTCAAAGCCGGTTGCAGGCCGATAGTGCCACCTCTAATCGCACACACGTCAACAAAATCGGTGTAAATATGCTGAAAGGCAGCGAATAGTATCCTGATGAAACTGTCTGAAGGTCCCGCGAATTTGTAAGATGACTTACGTGATGACTGAGACTTGACTCACGTGTCGCTTTTCAGTCTCGCATCCATATCATTCATCCAGAAGGACCAAAGATGACCCTCCGTCGATATGGGCGGGCCCTAGCAGCCGTCTCAGGCGCTGCACTCCTGTGTGCGTCGTTCTCTTTGCCGGCACTGGCAACCCCCGAAAGTGACACCCAACCCGGTGACGCCGCCGCGGCCTCGGCAAGCGAAACAACCCCAGCGCCGATCACCGTTACCGCAACGCGCACAGACACCCTCGGGGACAAGGTATACGTGGGGGACGTCCTCACATTCACCTTCACCTACACGAACGAGACTGACAGTGCTCTGACCGTATTCCCGAAGGAATCGAACCTCGCGGGCGTCCTGACCACCGGCGCGCCGAACTGCCGCTGGCACAACCTCGCCGCGCACACCACCAAGCAGTGCAAGTCCGCGACCTACACGATCACCGAGGCCGACCTGGCCGCCGGCTCTTTCACCCCCACCTCGACGTGGGCAGCAACCCGTGATCGCAACGGAAACGACGTCATCGCCGGCGGAATTACCGCCACTGCCGAGGCCGTCACCGTGCTTCCCGGTTCGCGTGCAGCAGAGCCGGACCCGGTGGAAACCCCCAAGGACTACGCGATCGGCGAGGTTGCGCGCCTGGCCTCGCCTGGTCTGAATGGATTCAAGTGCCATCGCATCCCCGCCCTGACCACAGCCACCAACGGCTGGATCATCGCCGCATGGGACGGCCGTCCCGAAACCTGCCAGGATGCGCCCCAGGCGAACTCGATCGTCTACCGCATCTCGAAGGACGGCGGTAAGTCGTGGACCCCGATCCAAACCGCTCTTGCCGGAACCCCCGGCGCGAATAAGGTCGGATTCTCGGATCCTTCTTTCGTTGTTGATCGCACCACCGGGACGATCTTCCTCTTCTCGGTGAAGTCTTTTGACGCGGGCCTCTTCCAGTCGCAGTTGGGTACTGATCCCAACGCGCGAAACATCCTCCACGCACATGTTGTGGAGTCGCACGACAACGGTCAGACGTGGGTGAACCCTCGCACCATCACCGATCAAGTGACGGCTGGTTATGAAGGTCAGTGGTTTACGCGTTTCGCGTCTTCCGGTGAGGGCATTCAGCTTCGCTACGGCGCACACGCTGGTCGCTTAATTCAGCAGTATGCGGTCGCAAATGCGGGTAGCACCTCGCTCATGGCGGTTTCTGTCTACTCCGACGACCACGGCGTAACGTGGAAGCCGGGCGCTCCCAGTGAAGGTAGTGCGGATGAGAACAAGGTCGTTGAGCTCTCTGACGGGCGCCTGCTGCTCAACTCTCGGACGCAGGGCACCGCGGGCCAGCGCCTCGAGGCGATTTCCTACGATGGCGGCCAGACTTGGGGTCCTTTCCGTCACAACTGGGACCTGACGGATCCTCGCAACAATGCCTCGATCATTCGCGCATACCCGAATGCGCCTCAGGGTTCGGCGCGCGCACGCGTCCTGCTCTTCTCGAATGCGGATTCGTCGAGTGCCCGCGCGAATGGAACGATTCGTGTGTCCTACGACGATGGCTTCACTTGGAACGAGGGCAAGGTCTTCGAGAGCGGCGACATGGCCTACTCGACCCTGCACGCGCTGAATGATGGAACCTGGGGCCTGCTGTATGAGACCGGTGGGTACAAGAACATTGATTTCATGCGCGTTGACGCTGCGTACCTGGGTTTGACGGACCCGGGCGAGGACGTCGCGCCTACTCCGCAGCCGACGCCTTCGGTCGATCCGCAGCCCACGCCGGCTCCGACGGTGGATCCGAGCCCGGCGCCCTCCCCTTCGGTGGACCCGACTCCGGCGCCCACGCCTTCAGCCGATCCAACGCCCGCTCCGCAGCCCACCCCTGATCCCGAGCCGACCCCGGCCCCGGATCCCACGCCTTCTGCGACACCCGCGCACTGGGTGAACACCGGTGCCGGCTGGAAGTGGCAGCTCGAGGACGGCAGCTTCGCGGCCTCGCAAAGCGTCATCATTGGCGATGCAACGTACCGCTTCAACGCTGATGGCATCATGGTCACCGGTTGGGAACAGCAGGACGGGAAGTGGAGCCACTACAGCTCGTACGGCGCCCGCACAAACGGCTGGCTCCAAGAGAACGGCAGCTGGTACTACTTTGATCCGAGCACGGGCGTCATGAAGATCTGGTGGGCCCAGATTGATGGCCACTGGTACAACTTTGGCCTTGACGGCCGCATGGTGACCGGATGGAAGAACCTCGATGGGCACTGGTATCGCTTTGGAACTGACGGCCATATGGTGACCGGATGGCAGCGTATCGGCCTGTCCTGGTACTACTTCGGCACCGATGGCCAAATGCGTACCGGCTGGCAGAAGATCGACGGCACTTGGTACTACTTCGCTCGTTCGGGAGCGTGGATCTGACCTGATCGTCTGATTATCCGCTGATTTACGAGGCTGGGGCCGGGTAGCGCAATTATGCTCCCCGGCCCCGGCCATTTGTATTGAAATGTGTTGGCAGCTTTAGGCTTATTCCGCTGAGCGGGCCCTTGGTGCTTTCACCGCAGCGCTTCAGTTTTCGCCGCGGCGACGCGCTGCCATGAGGATCGTGATTCCCATGCTCAAGAAGGCTGCCGAGGCAGCAAGAGCGACGGGTGACCAACCGGTGTGTGCCAGTGCTCGCGGAGCGTTTCCACCCTGGGTGCCTTGCTCAGATGCAGGCTGACCAGGCTGTGCCGGATCATCTGTTCCAGGCTGTGCTGGGTTGCCGCCGGGCTGACCGGGGTCAGAAGGCTGGTTGGGACCGATCGGAGCCGGAGACTGAGGCGTAGAAGGCGTTGCCGGAGTTGCAGGCGTTGCCGGAGCAGTCGGTGCAACCGGGGGAGTAGAGGTTGAAGGCACGGGGGCCGGAGTGGTTGCCGAAGGCACTGGCGCCGGTGTGGTTACTGAAGGCGCCGGGGTCGTGGGGGTGGGGGTAGGAACAACGTTTTGCTCCCACTGTGCAACCAGCACGCGGTTCGGGTTCGCGGTGGTCAGCTCGACCGCGTCACCGGGAGTGAATTCCTCGCCACTTGCTTGGTCTTTCCAGCCCTTGAAGGTGTAGCCGTCGCGAGTGATTGCGTCAGCAGCGGTCTTTGTGACCGAAGGCTGTGTAACGTCACCGGTCTTGCGATCAACCTCGAAGTTGCCCTCAACACTTGGTGGCGTCGTCGAGCCGCCGTTCGCGTCGTAGCGCAGAGAGTACTTCGGCGCCCACACTGCCTTGAAGGTGTTCGTTTCGAGCAGTTGCTCCCAGGTCTTCGTGGTGGCAGCGGTCGTCCATACGGAGACATTTGCCCCCGCCTTGTAGGTATAGGTGTAGGTTGTGCCGAGCAGCGTCGTGCTATTCGTCCAGTTCACGAAGGTGTAGCCATCGCGAACGGGCTCTTCAGCCAGGAGGCTTGTGCGCGTCGTAATTGAAGTACCGGTCGAGGCCACCGCGTCAGTGTAGGTTGCCTGGCCCTTAATGGTGCCGCCGTTTGCGTCATAGACGATGGGAGCGCAATTCTTCGGCGCAACAACCTTTACACGGAAACCCGTGTAGAACAGGTGATTCGTGTTCCCGCCGGTGTTGATGGGGGAGTCTGAGTTTCCCATCAGTGTGTGGTGGAAGTACGCGATGTAGGTCTTACCGACCTCGGCGCGATTCGTTGCCTTGAAAATGTAGGAGAGCTTGCCGCCGTTGTTTGCCTGCGAGATCGGGTCGGTTGAGGTGTTGATGACGCCGATCAGGTCGGGATCAAAGTCGCCGCCAATCCCCGAGGGCGATGCAGCGATGATCGTTGTGTTGACATTGAAGGTGCCACCCAGAGGGCGCGAGGTCGTGTACTTGGAAAACTCGCCAGAAACCGTCAGTGTCGAGCCTTGTGCGATCTCAATTTCACCGAAGCGGTCCGCTTCGTCGGTTGCGGTTGTCGCGGTCGGGTTGTGGTTGATGGTGAGCGAGTTGTCAACGTCGCCGTCGGGGGAGAAGNCGCGCACTGGGTGAACACCGGTGCCGGCTGGAAGTGGCAGCTCGAGGACGGCAGCTTCGCGGCCTCGCAAAGCGTCATCATTGGCGATGCAACGTACCGCTTCAACGCTGATGGCATCATGGTCACCGGTTGGGAACAGCAGGACGGGAAGTGGAGCCACTACAGCTCGTACGGCGCCCGCACAAACGGCTGGCTCCAAGAGAACGGCAGCTGGTACTACTTTGATCCGAGCACGGGCGTCATGAAGATCTGGTGGGCCCAGATTGATGGCCACTGGTACAACTTTGGCCTTGACGGCCGCATGGTGACCGGATGGAAGAACCTCGATGGGCACTGGTATCGCTTTGGAACTGACGGCCATATGGTGACCGGATGGCAGCGTATCGGCCTGTCCTGGTACTACTTCGGCACCGATGGCCAAATGCGTACCGGCTGGCAGAAGATCGACGGCACTTGGTACTACTTCGCTCGTTCGGGAGCGTGGATCTGACCTGATCGTCTGATTATCCGCTGATTTACGAGGCTGGGGCCGGGTAGCGCAATTATGCTCCCCGGCCCCGGCCATTTGTATTGAAATGTGTTGGCAGCTTTAGGCTTATTCCGCTGAGCGGGCCCTTGGTGCTTTCACCGCAGCGCTTCAGTTTTCGCCGCGGCGACGCGCTGCCATGAGGATCGTGATTCCCATGCTCAAGAAGGCTGCCGAGGCAGCAAGAGCGACGGGTGACCAACCGGTGTGTGCCAGTGCTCGCGGAGCGTTTCCACCCTGGGTGCCTTGCTCAGATGCAGGCTGACCAGGCTGTGCCGGATCATCTGTTCCAGGCTGTGCTGGGTTGCCGCCGGGCTGACCGGGGTCAGAAGGCTGGTTGGGACCGATCGGAGCCGGAGACTGAGGCGTAGAAGGCGTTGCCGGAGTTGCAGGCGTTGCCGGAGCAGTCGGTGCAACCGGGGGAGTAGAGGTTGAAGGCACGGGGGCCGGAGTGGTTGCCGAAGGCACTGGCGCCGGTGTGGTTACTGAAGGCGCCGGGGTCGTGGGGGTGGGGGTAGGAACAACGTTTTGCTCCCACTGTGCAACCAGCACGCGGTTCGGGTTCGCGGTGGTCAGCTCGACCGCGTCACCGGGAGTGAATTCCTCGCCACTTGCTTGGTCTTTCCAGCCCTTGAAGGTGTAGCCGTCGCGAGTGATTGCGTCAGCAGCGGTCTTTGTGACCGAAGGCTGTGTAACGTCACCGGTCTTGCGATCAACCTCGAAGTTGCCCTCAACACTTGGTGGCGTCGTCGAGCCGCCGTTCGCGTCGTAGCGCAGAGAGTACTTCGGCGCCCACACTGCCTTGAAGGTGTTCGTTTCGAGCAGTTGCTCCCAGGTCTTCGTGGTGGCAGCGGTCGTCCATACGGAGACATTTGCCCCCGCCTTGTAGGTATAGGTGTAGGTTGTGCCGAGCAGCGTCGTGCTATTCGTCCAGTTCACGAAGGTGTAGCCATCGCGAACGGGCTCTTCAGCCAGGAGGCTTGTGCGCGTCGTAATTGAAGTACCGGTCGAGGCCACCGCGTCAGTGTAGGTTGCCTGGCCCTTAATGGTGCCGCCGTTTGCGTCATAGACGATGGGAGCGCAATTCTTCGGCGCAACAACCTTTACACGGAAACCCGTGTAGAACAGGTGATTCGTGTTCCCGCCGGTGTTGATGGGGGAGTCTGAGTTTCCCATCAGTGTGTGGTGGAAGTACGCGATGTAGGTCTTACCGACCTCGGCGCGATTCGTTGCCTTGAAAATGTAGGAGAGCTTGCCGCCGTTGTTTGCCTGCGAGATCGGGTCGGTTGAGGTGTTGATGACGCCGATCAGGTCGGGATCAAAGTCGCCGCCAATCCCCGAGGGCGATGCAGCGATGATCGTTGTGTTGACATTGAAGGTGCCACCCAGAGGGCGCGAGGTCGTGTACTTGGAAAACTCGCCAGAAACCGTCAGTGTCGAGCCTTGTGCGATCTCAATTTCACCGAAGCGGTCCGCTTCGTCGGTTGCGGTTGTCGCGGTCGGGTTGTGGTTGATGGTGAGCGAGTTGTCAACGTCGCCGTCGGGGGAGAAGACACTCTTGATGACGGTGTTGGGGGATTGACAAACTTCGGGGCGCGTGATTGCCGAGGCCGTGCTTCCATCAGTGGCCGAGGCTGCGTGAGTGGGAGCGAGCAGTGCTGCGCCCGCGAGGGGGACAGTGATGAGCGCTGCGGCCACGCCGAGCGCTGTGCGCTGACGAATAAATGACAGAATCATGCAAACTCCAGAGAAAAATCAGGTTTTCTTGAGGTAGGTTTCCACTGTAACGCAGCGAGCCTGCAGTTCCATACAGTTTTGCGAAAATGTGGTCATTCCAACGAAAATAGCTGAAAGAAGGCTGGGTGCCCAGGGACTCTCCCTTATCCTCCACACGAAGTCACTAAAAGACACAGGCTATAAGGCATGGCATTTGCCGACTTCGTGTGTTTGGGGGTGCCGCTAGGCCTCGTCAGTGGAGGATTGGTCTTCTTCGATCGTCGCAAGCGCAACTTGGGTGGCGCCTGCTCGCGCATTCCAACCGAGGACTGCGACGGTGAGCGCGCCCATCACAAGAAAAATCAGGCTGGTCGAGGTCGAGCCGGAGGAGTGCATGAAGGCCATCGCGATGACCGCAATTCCTTGCGCGGTGCCCAGGACTCCGCCCATGAAGAGGAGGACCCAGACGGCTTGGTGGCCGGCGTTCCATGCGTGCGAGCCAACCGGGATATCGCGCAGATACAGGCCAAGAGGTGGACGAACCGCTTGGTTGCGGACCAGAAGCCCGGTCACGAAGAGGTGGAGGCCGGCAATGACAACGATGAGTGCGGCGCAAACCAGAAGGATAGTGACCAGGGTGTTCATGTGTTTCCTCTCGACTGTTCCAGACTAGCAGGCTCGAAGAGAGAGGAAATTGTCAGAAGGGCGGGGCGCGGTCTGGCAGAATGAGGGTATGGGTTTGTCGAAAAAGCTCCTGAGCAAAGATGAAGTTGTCGTCCGCCATATGCACACGCACATCAAGGTGCTGCTGTGGCGGATTGTGGCGCTTGTGCTGCTGCTTGTTGCCGCAATTGTTGGATCGGTGTTTGTGCCTGTGGACTCGCGGAAGTGGGCGCTGCCGGCGATTTGGATTGTCTTTGTCATTATTGCGGTTCCGCTATTTGTCGTGCCGTGGGCCAAGTGGATGGCCGCGACCTATACGGTGACGACGAAGCGGATCATCACGCGCTCGGGCATTTTCCAGCGCACGGGGCACGACTTGCCTCTCAGTCGTATCTCGGACATTCAGATGGTGAAGGATCTGAATGATCGCCTGTTTGGGTGTGGAACTCTGGCCTTACAGACCTCGGCGGACGACCCGCTGCTGTTGCACGATGTGCCGAATGTGGAGATCGTGCAGGTTGAGATCTCGAACCTGCTGTTCAACGACGTTCAAGGCGCGATCGACGCCGACCCGAATTCGTGAGGGTAGTCCCTGATAGAACGTGTGCCCGAGAACTGACGATTAGTCGACAGTTCTCGGGTACAGTGCTTTTCGGTGACTTTTGACCGCGTTTTATGCGCCCTTGATGCGCTCGCGAAGCGTGCTTTCACCAGCATAGATATAGGTTCCACGGATTCCGCGCGTGAGTAGAACGCGGTAGCAATTGCGGATGTACCTAAGAAGATCGTCATCAGTAGTTTCGCGCTCTGAGGGCTCCAATGCGAGGCCAACATTCGCTTTTCCACGCTTGTCTGCGTAACGGCTGCGATTGGCCCTGAGGCAGCCATCGGGGCCGACCTCGATGTCGGGGCCGATAATTACTCCCGCATAGTTCAGGTCATATCCCTGAAGTGTGTGGATAGAACCGACTTCATCAGGATTTCCTTTTCCGACCCAATCTTTGGTAGTGCTGTTCCAAAAAAGTTCGCAGTCGCCGATGACAATATCCGGAGTCACTTGATCGTCTTTAGAAACCCACTCCCATGCGTATCCGGCAGCGAGTCGAGAAAGGCCGTATTCTTCATTTTTCTTACGAATCTCGCCGATCATTTCGTTTAAATCTGTGAAAACGCGAAGTTCGTAGTCTTTAATATGTGGCACCTCGATGGGGGAACACGGGCCAACAGACAACAATTGATCAAGAAACTCTCCGTATTCTGCAGAGTCTCCTTGGATTCGCAATTGTGAATGTAATGCGTGGATTCGACCAGAAGCACGACTTGAATCAAGGCAGGCGTTAATTTCTTTGGGCGTGAGATCCTGCGGGCGCACACTCTGCTCTGGGTCGAGAAGCAAAATCAGGTGATCACATTGTTTTCTCAGCCAGTCCAGCTGGCTGTTTCCCGACTTAGGGTTACCAAAGAGGCGCTCATTGATTTTTCGATACTGTCTTGTCAACTTCCCAACTGCCTGTGCGGAATATCGATTTAAACGGTGGGCCTCATCGACAATGAGGATGTCGAAGCGTTCGTTAGACTCACCTACATCGAATGGTGTCAGAACCATGCTGGGGGAAAGGTGCGAAATGTTTGAGAAGACGTCTTTGACAGATGCGCGGAGCGATTGCTGGGGAACAACAAGCCCAATCCTTCGCCCCTCAAATAACTGTTTGTAACCTTCTTGGTAGTACTCGTCAAAAACTGATTCACCGGTGGGTGCTTGATTCGGGGTTCCCAGATCTGACAGTAACTTTGTCAGGAAGATACCAACGACCGTCTTTCCTGTCCCCGCGCTTCCCTGGACGACGTGGACTGATGATTCTCCTTCTTCAAGCGACTGCCATAAGTCGTCAATAATTGCCTCGGTCACTTGGATTTGATCGTCATTCAGTGCCTTGTAGGGGGAGTACTTGAAGAGGTTACTATTTCGAATGTCTAGGGCGCTCTGATTAAACAACCCTAAAACCCGAAGATTCTCAACAATCTGATCGAAAGTGACCTGGTAGTGTTCGCGATCAAAGTAATCGCAATCAGCAATACCTGCGTTGCTGTTAATGACCTGGTATTTTCCGTCTCCGGAGAACAACATGATTAGTTGGGACTCCAAATCCAAGCAAGTTGACTTGTTGAAAGTATCGTCAAGGATGACGCGAATTTCTCTCAAGCCCTGTTTCTGTGGATTCTGCAGGTGCTGACGTGTACGACTGAGGAAATCTGTCGTTTCGCCGACATAGAGTCGTTCGTCATTATTGATGATGTAGACGACTGGCCAATTATGAAGACGGGAATTGGCATCTGTCTTTACATCGGTCGCACCATCATCGCTGAAAGAAAACTCCCGAATTTCGATATGTCTGCGTGCCTCAGCAATTTTCTTTTTAGAGCTGGTCATACTTCATGCTGCTCCCACGCGACTTTTCAACTGGATACTTCTGCGCCGTCACAGCAAGCTTTTCCAACACGATCTGATCGGGCTCAAGCCCGATCTTCATTGCAAGGAAATAACAGTAGGTGAGGACATCGGCGAGCTCTTCCTTGACAGCCTGAGGATCCCCATCGGGCGACCACTGGAAGCACTCTAAGAGCTCAGCGGCCTCGATCGAAATTGATTTCGCCAAGTTTTCGGGCGTGTGGAACTGGTCCCAGTCGCGCTCCTCGGAGAACGCGCGTAATTTCTGTGCAACCGCATCGTCAAGCATGCTTTCACTTTACTGTGAAGCACTCCCATCCGGGGGCAGATATGCGAGCTCTCTACCAAAATACTAGTTGGTATCTTTTCCTTCGCGGATTTCTGAATGCGTCCTCGCCATAGAAATTGATTTGCCTGTCGCCCCACCAGGAAAGGAACTCCTCAGCGGTTTCACCGTTGTGCTCTTCGTCGAATGCACAGTCAAATGAGGCGATGATTCCATCGGTTGCTTCAGCCAGAGCCGCGCAAACCAATCCGTAACCGGTTGAAGCAACGGGAGGGCCACCAAAGTTACGTTCGTCGGACCAGTAGTGGTCTTGTGCCAGAATTTTTGCTAGTCGAGTTGGAGGAACAATATCTTCGAATTCTTCAACGATGTACCACAAGCCAAGGTGCTCCGGTTTGTAGTCAGGTGGGTTAGTCAAGTCTTCTTCGCTAATTCGATCGTCATCTTCGACGAAAGAACAACTAGGCCAAGAATCCGAATCCCAGATCCCATCAATCGAATATTCGAAGCCCAGATACAAATCTGGTGTCCACACCGTGTCGATTTCAACGTACTTAATTGGTATATCTGCCCGAGAAGGATAGAAAGCTTTAACCTCTATTGTTGAACCGATACCGTGACGGTTCAACAATGTTTGAAATAACTCTTGTGTGCGACTACGAATCTCTTCAACAAGAGGCAGAGCATCTACTGTCGGATAAACATCAATGGTTGTCGACATGGGATTATGCTACTGACTCCCGCCTTCAATTCGTGCTTGTTTGGCGCACATGCGGAAAACTAATTTTAAGTCCAGCTTTCGTCTGACTCATGCCACTCGTGGCCTCGAAAGCGCCGTCCTTCTCCATCACACCGCTCACTTGGCGGCTCCCACAACAGTGCGTAACGAGCGGGAATAGGTTTCGAGGCTACCCCGATCGCAGAGTTAATTCGTCTGCGCAGCTCACTCCAATCGTTGAAATCCAGCCAGTTGACTCGAAGGAAACGCCAGCCCTGGTCTTGTAGTGCCTGCTCGCGTTGAACCCACGAGCGCTTCGCGCGGTCGAATTCCCCCTGTGTTGATCCCAGTTTCTCAATCCCATCGAACTCGATGATGAGTTTGCGCCGCGGAATCGCGATATCAGCGAAGAGAGGTCGTCCACCTGCAGATAGCTCACACTGCGTCGAAAAGTCGTAGGGGCATAGAGAGCGAACCACCCACGCAAGCGCGGCCTCGGCAGGATTGCTACACCCGGGGTCGATTGTGCTCAGTATCCGTTGCGCGCGGGCATAGCCGCGGCGTCCCTTCGCGCGTTCCAAACGCGAAAGGATCTCTTTCCGTATGTCTTCCGCACGGCCTCGGCAGGCATCTTGCGAAAAATTACTGAATCCAGACCACTTGTGGAGGGCGCCGCATCCCAGTACAAATGCTTGCAGCGCGTCATCGTGCATTGCGCAACGGATCAGCGCGTCGTAGGGGTGCTCGGTCAATATCCCTGAAACCCGCGCGCGTTCCGAGGTAATCGGCGGGCCACGTCGATAGACTCGCCGAACCGCGGGCACGGGCTTTGCCGCGCATCTAAACGGCGGAATGAGCTGACTTGTCCGGCGCTGCGGCTGATATAACTCGACATTCGGGTTCGCGATCCAGCCTTGTACGCCGTGGAGTAGAAGCGCCGAGGTGCCAACGACAAGCGGCATCGGATCTCCTTGCTGGACTGACGCAATAATGCGTGCCATCGCAATTGACTTCCAGATATCCCATGGTTTTGCGCTGCTCGGATCAAAAGGCAGCTGGACGTAGGCGCCGCGGTGTAAGCGCAATTGCCCCTTGAGAGGGGAACTTCTGGAGGAGCTCCCGCGATAGCTCAAGGTCACGTGCGGCAGTTGTGTGCTCATAGTGGACAGTGTGGGGCGGGGGAGAGGGCTTTGCGTTTTTCGAGCGAAACCTGTGGATGAATCGTTGAAATCCTGCGCTGTGGATGAGTTCGTTGCGTGCGAAGCGAGACTTTCGGGTGGTGTTGGGTCGGTTTAGAGCTGTTTCGTGCTTCGTGTGTGGTGTTGACGGTGAAATTCGGTGACTTCGACGCGGATTCACGCTGCTTGGAGTGGCTTGTGTCGGGTATTCACGGTGAAATCCGGTGTCGTCCGATCGGATTGACACCGGTTGGCGCGATTGACACCGTTTGGAGGACGGGCATTGCGCTTTTTGGGCTATGCGATGCCGCCAAGTAGCGTCAATGCCGCCAAGTGGTGTCGATAGGGGAGGCGTGGGGAGCTGAGTTCAGGAACGAGGCCCCGCCTCGCGCACCCCGAAATATGGACACCTTCTGCCGACCTGCCGCCCCCCGCGCAACAATGGCAGCATGACACATCTGAAACTCGCAGTAATCCCCGGTGACGGCATCGGGCAGGAAATCATCCCCGAAGGCATCAAGGCTCTGGAAGCTGTCATTCCCTCTGATGTCACACTGCAGTACACAGAATTCGATCTTGGCGCGCGCCGCTATCACCGCACTGGCGAGATCCTGACCGACACGGACCTCGAGGTCATCGACCAGCACGATGCCATCCTCTTGGGTGCGATTGGCGATCCATCGGTCGCCTCAGGCGTCCTTGAGCGCGGCCTGCTCCTTAAGCTCCGTTTCTCGCTGGACCACTATGTCAATCTGCGCCCCTCGCACTACTACCCGGGTGTCCCGACCCCACTGGCGAACCCCGGAGACATTGATTTCATCGTCGTGCGCGAGGGCACTGAAAGCCTTTACGCCGGAAACGGCGGAACCCTGCGAAAGGGTACGATTCACGAGGTCGCACAGGAGATCTCCGTCAACACGGCCTTTGGCGTTGAGCGCCTGGTGCGCTACGCATTTGAACAGGCAGCAGCCCGTCCGGCTCACCACCTGACACTGGTCCATAAGCACAATGTTTTGGTCTTTGCCGGTGGCCTGTGGAGCCGCATCGTTGAGGAAGTGGGCCGCGAATACCCGCAGGTCCGCGTCGACTACTGTCACATTGACGCCGCAACGATCTACATGGTGACTGATCCGGGTCGCTTCGATGTCATCGTCACCGATAACCTCTTCGGCGACATCTTGACCGATGAGGCGGGAGCTGTCACCGGCGGCGTTGGCCTTTCGGCCTCGGGAAATATCAACCCCGAAGGCGCGCACCCCTCAATGTTCGAGCCCGTCCACGGCTCCGCGCCCGACATTGCGGGTCAGGGCAAGGCGGACCCGACCGCAACCATTGCCTCTGTTGCGCTCATGCTCAATCACCTCGGCTATGCCGATCAGTCGCGCGCGATCATGGACGCGATTGAAGAAGACATGCGCAACCGTGCGGCCGCTAATGCCGCTGGCGACCCTTTGGTACGTACGACCGAGCAGATCGGCAACGACCTGGTCGCGCTGATTCGCCGCTGACGAGGCCGCGCCCGGGGGAGTGGGAGCCGGAAGACTCCCGACGCCCGGGGAGCAGAAACCAGAAGACCCACTCCGCCGGCACCGCTCACCCTAGAGGAATGCGAACCAGGCCCGGGGGAGCGGGAGCCGAGAGTCGCGCGCACCGCCCCCAACGGGTCAGATGGCGGACCACCTTATGCTTGACCCCCGCAAGGGGAATATTCTGAAAGCACTTCAGCTTTTGAGGAGGACACGATGACAGAAACGCAGCACACTCCCACCGAATTGGAGCGATTGGGGGAGGAGCCTCTGCCTTCTGCAGATGAACTGGCTGGTCGTTTCCCGCTGACCCAGAACCCGAATCCGACCCCGCAGGCGGATTACGAAAAGGCCATGGAGGAACTGAACTTCGGAACAGTTTTCACCGATCACATGGCACACATGCGCTGGACGCCCGAAACCGGATGGGGCCAGCGCGAGGTCATTCCCTTCGGTCCTCTTGATCTGTCTCCCGCGGCCGCTGTCCTTCACTACGGCCAGTCTGCTTTCGAAGGCATCAAGGCCTACCGTCACTCCGACGGCAGCATTTGGACATTCCGTCCCGGCTTTAATGCCGCGCGTATGAACCACTCGAATTGGCGTCTGGCCATGCCGCAGATGGACCGTGAGGACTTCGTGGGCGCGCTCGTCAACTACGTGCGTGCAGATGAGAAGTGGGTTCCGGGTGCTGAAGGATCCTCTCTCTACCTGCGTCCCTTTACTTTCGCGTCTGAGCCCTTCCTTGGCGTGCGCTCCGCTCACCAGGTTGACTTCTACGTCATCGGCTCCCCGGTTGGCCCCTACTTCAAGTCGGGCACTCAGACCGGCGTGTCGATCTGGGTTGAGAAGCACTACCACCGCGCTGGCCCTGGCGGAACCGGTTCCGCGAAGGCTGGCGGTAACTACGCGGCCTCGCTACTCCCGCAGAACTTGGCCGCAGAGCGCGGTTTCAAGCAGGTTTGCTACCTGGATACCTACGAGCACAAGTACCTCGAAGAGCTCGGCGGAATGAACATGTTCGTCGTCATGGCCGATGGAAGCGTGCGTACCCCCAAGCTCACCGGCGTGATCCTCGAGGGTGGCACCCGTAGCGCGATCTGCCGCCTGCTGCGTTCGCGTGGTGTGCTGGTAACCGAGGAATCCATTGCTCTTGCCGACCTGGTTGAGGGCATCAAGAATGGCTCGGTCGCTGAGATCTTTGCCTGTGGTACCGCTGCTGTCGTGACCCCGATTGCACGCCTCGCCTCGGACGATTTCGACGTCGAGCTTCCCGCGGGTCCTGTCACCCATCAGATTTGGAAGGACATCACGGACATCCAGATGGGCCGCGCGGAAGATCCCTTCGGCTGGATGTACCGTCTGGCCTGACTCGATTGACGAGGCCGTGGCCGCCTTCCCGCGCACTTAAGCGTGGGCGTGCCCGCGAGTTTGCGTTGTAAACCTTAATAAAGGGGCGTTCGGAGTAATCCGAACGCCCCTTTATGCACCCTCTTTACTTGCTCCAACCTTCTATATGACTTTCTGTCATTAAGAAGCTAAGGTAGTCCTAAGTAGAGTCATAATGAAATGACGTCATAAAGCCGAATGAGGAGAGCGAATCGATGGGACCGGAGCTCAACGCCTCGCCAAGCGCACTACCGCAGCCTTTCCCGAAACAGCGGATGGCGAACGTTATCGAGATCATCAAAAATCTGCTGCCTGCGATGTTCCTGATCATTCTCTACATCGAGCTCGGTTCAGTCATTGATGCTCTCATCAGCGGCAATATCAGTCTCCCGTCACTGGGATACCTTTCACTCTTAGCCTTAGCAGCAGGAATGATGGCGTTTAGCGCCTCCTTCTCGGGGGGTACACGCCTGCGCGCAGAAGAACCACGTCTACGTCACGCCATGGTCGCCCAGGTTTTCCGCTTGGGTGTCAGCGAGCGCACGAAGGAACGTTCGGGTCGCATCGTCAACACTGCGACCGACGGAGTGGAACGTAGCTCGAACTATCGGGGCACTTTCATTGCCCCCATGTTGGCCTCCTTGCTCACCCCGCTTCTTGTTGTTGTCGTCGTTTTTACTATGGATCCGGTTTCAGGAGCGTTTCTCGCGATCTCGATTCCTTTGGTTCCGCTGACCGTTGGCGCGTTCCAAGCAGCTTTCCGTTCAGTGTCGAACCGCTACCGCACAGCATCGCGAGCGCTCGCGGCCCAAGAACTTGACGCGATCCAGGGGCTTTCAACGCTGTCCTACATTGGTGCAGGAAAAGCCGTTGGTCGCACCCTCGCTGATGCGGCAGAGAACGTGCGCGTCAAGGTCATGCGTTACCTTGCGGGAAACCAAATGGTCCTGTTGGTTGTTGACGGTGTCTTTTCGCTTGGAATGATCACCGGCGCGACAGCTCTTGCTTACTGGCGTCTCAGCGATGGTCGTTTCAGTGTGGGCCAGGCCGTCACCCTTGTTCTGTTGTCCTCGATCATGCTGGATCCTTTGGATCGAATCGGTCAGTTCTTCTACATCGGCATGGGAGGTATCGCTGCAACCCGCGAAATTAAGCGATTCACCAGCGAAACTCCTGAGGTCGTCGACCCGGCAGAAGATGGCGTTCTTGCTCCGACTTCGCTTCCCATCCCCGGAGAAGTACGTATCAACGGCGTTTCTTTCGCTTACGAGGCCGACCTCCCGATCCTTGAAAATGCTTCCCTTCGTGTTGCCCCCGGTGAGCACATTGCCATCACTGGTACATCGGGCGCTGGAAAATCAACGCTTTCAAGCCTGATCCAGGCGCACCACCGTCCCAGCGAAGGATCCATCTGCATTAATGGCGTTGATATCTCCCAGGCACCCCTGCAATGGGTTCGCTCGCAAATCGCTGTCGTCGAACAAACCACCTACCTTTTCTCTGACACTTTGCGCGCGAACATCTTGATCGCCAACCCTGCAGCGAGCGATGAGGATATCCTCACGGCGCTGCGCACCGTCGGCCTCGACGATCTTCTGGCGAGGCTTCCCGAGGGCTTGGATACCCGCGTCGGCGATAAGGGATTGGCACTATCGGGCGGTGAAGCGCAGCGCGTCGCACTTGCCAGGGCATTCATCAAAGACGCCCCAATCCTTTTGCTTGATGAACCCACTGCACACGTCGATCTGGAAAGCGAAAGACAGATTCTTAACGCTATCGATACCGTCGCACGCGGGCGCACAACCATCACGATTTCCCACCGAGGAGCAACAATCGCTCACGCAGACCGCCAAGTTGAACTGAAGGAAGGGGAACTTCGATGAACCCCCAGAGCTTCACGCGCATGGATCTTTCGCGCCGTCTAATCCGAGTTGCGCGTCCCGTCCTTTTCCCGCTTGTTTTCTCTCTACTTGCGCGTATCGTTGCGCTGGTTTTGGGGATCGCGCTCTTTGCGGTGGGAACATGGGCATTGGGTTCGTATGCCTCGGATCCGGCTTCGGTCACCCTGTCATGGGTGGTGTGGGCGCTGGTGATCATGTCCCTGCTCAAGGCCATCTTCCGCTACCTCGAGCAATACGCGGGACACTACGTTGCTTTCCGTTCTTTGGCCCTCCTGCGCAACTACTTCTTTGATTCGCTAGAACCCCAAGCTCCGGCGATGACCGAGGGGGCAGATACCGGTGACCTTCTCTCGCGAGTCACGAAAGACGTCGATCGTGTCGAGGTCTTCTTCGCTCACACCCTGGTGCCCCTGGCAACAGCGGTAATCGTTCCCATCGGGACTGTCGTGTGGATGGCATTTGCAATTTCGCCGCTCAATGCGCTTGTCCTTGCGCCTTTCCTTGTCCTGGCAGGGATTTGTGTTCCGACCGTCGGTGGCAAGACCACCGGCGAAGCAGCGCAAGTGCTTCGCGCAACTCGCGGCAAGCTCTCGCACCACGTTACAGACTCGGTTCAGGGCGTACGCGAAGTCATTGCCTTCGGGGCGCAGGAACACCGCATGGACGAAATGGCTGACGAGCTGGAAGAATACATTTTCCACGCTCAGTACAAGACGTCTTTCTGGATTGCTATTCGCCGAGGCTTCAACCAAGCACTGCTTCCCCTAGCAGTTGTTGCCCAGCTTCTTGTCGCCGTCTTTGCGCTTCCTTCGGGTGCTTTGAGCATTGCTCAAGTCACCATGTCCTTGGGCGTTGCACTGGCCTCCTTTGCACCGGTTTTGGCGGTTGAAGATCTGACTGCGGATCTGGATCAGGCCTATGCCTCGGCGGCGCGAATCTTTGCCGTGACCGACCGTGAACCGCTGGTTCCCGATCCGGAAAGTCCCCGTCCCGTTGATGGCGGCGGTGATCTTGAGATTACGGGCGTGGACTTTACCTACCCGCAGGTTGCTATAGCTTCAGGTCTTCACGATGACGCGGAAGAATACGAGAAGCATCGCCCCCAAGTCCTTCACGATGTCACTTTGACGATCCGGGCCGGCTCGACGACTGCAATCGTTGGTGCCTCGGGCTCCGGGAAATCGACGCTTGCCGGGCTGCTTGCCCGCGTGTGGGATCCGGACTCCGGATCGATCAGTATCGGGGGAGTGGACCTGCGTGAGGACACCCAGGACCATATTCGCTCTGTCGTCACCTTGGCTCCGCAGCGCGCACACGTCTTTAACGATTCAATTCGCGCGAATCTTCTTCTTGCGCGCCCTGACGCTACCGATGCCCAACTCCGCGAGGCTTTGGAAGCGGTTGACCTGACAGCCTGGGTCGCCTCGGAAAGCGAAGGAATCGACACCCAGGTCGGCGAAATGGGCGAGCGCATTTCCGGCGGACAACGCCAGCGGCTGGCCCTTGCCCGCGCGCTCCTGCGCGATACCCCCATCATGATCCTTGACGAGGCCACCTCCCAAGTTGATCGCGAAACTGAGGTACGCGTGCTGGCCGGGATTCGCAGGCGCACCAGTGATAAGACCCTGATCGTCGTCGCTCACCGCCTGGACACCATTCGCGATGTTGATCGCATCATCGTCATGGATTCGGGCCGCATTGTGGAGAGCGGAACCTGGGATGAACTCTACGAATCGGGTGGAGCATTACGCGCTCTAGCTGAACGCGAAGAAGGGACACGCTAAACTTTTCACACATACCGAGCGTTTCGTAAAAACGCCGTCCACTCGTTGTTCTCCAACGACGGACGGACCTCGGTGTCATGGAAAGGCTGAGGAGACCAGATGGAACAGCTGCAGGGCTGGCGCAAGTTTGACGATTGGGGCTCGCAGAGCGCAATCGCTGAATTCTTGGGTGAGACCCCAGGACCCAGGCCTGTTTCTGAACTCTGGTTCGGTAATCACCCAGATGGTCCAACCCTCCTCCAGGACGGTTCAACTCTGGGTGACCTCATCGCGCAGGACCCGAAGAAAGCACTTGGCTCGGGCATCCTCTACGCCTTTGGAACCAACCTGCCCTTCCTCATGAAAGTCATTGCACCCGACGAGACGCTTTCCCTTCAGGTTCACCCCACCAAGGAAATCGCCCGTGAGGGCTACCTGCGCGAAGAAGTCCTTGGAATCGAGCGTACCGCGCCGAACCGTTCCTACCGGGACATGAACCACAAGCCCGAGATGCTCTACGCATTAACTGATTTTGATGCGCTTATCGGTTTTCGAGTTCCCCGTAAGGCCCGGCGACTCCTCGAAGGACTGGACGGGGAACTGGCCGAATTGCTCCGCCGTCGCCTGAACCTCTCCACGGTCCGCGGGGGCCTGCGTTCCTTGGCCTCGTGGGTCTTCGATATCGATTCACCAGTGACTCCGCCCTTGGTGGAAGAATTTGTCGCCGCCTGCCGGAGCCGTCTCGAAGCGGGGGAATCGCCCTCGCTTCGTGCCGACCAACTGGTGTGTGAACTTGAGGCCGCGCACGGTGGTGACGCGGGAATCATTCTGGCATTCCTCATGAATCCTGTGTCTTTGCGTGCAGGCGAAGCGGCCTACATTCCGCCGCGCCAAATCCATGCCTACCAGCGGGGTCTGGGCGTTGAGGTCATGGCGGCCTCGGATAACGTTATTCGCGCGGGGCTGACCCACAAGCACGTCGACAGCGCGCAATTGGTGGAAATCGCTGAATTTTCGGCGCTCCCGCCGATTCGCCTCGCTCCCGAGCACCCTAGCCCACACTCGGATCGCTTCCTCGCTCCCGCGCAGGAATTCGAGCTGACCGTCACGACCTGCACTCCCGACCTGACCGCCTTGCGTGTCCCGGGCGAGGGTCCGCGCATTGCCCTTGTCACCCGCGGCCGCCTGAGTTTGTCGACCGAAGCGGGGGAGTGCACCCTGGGCCAGGGCGAGGCCGTCTTCATCTCTGCCGCGGAGCACCACCTGCGTATCGCGGGCGAGGGCGAGCTCGTTCAGTGCTCCGCCCCGTGATCAGGTTTCACAGCCCGCGCTAAGGGTGAGCAAAACTCTTCCATGCCTAGCACCGCGATGCTACAGGCATGAGTAATCTTCTTGAACCTATTGTCCAAGCCGTTGTTACGCTTGTTGGTGCCCTTGGTGCCCCCGGCGTCGGTATTGCTGTTGCTGCAGAGAACCTCTTCCCGCCCATCCCCAGCGAAGTGATCCTGCCTTCCGCGGGCTTTGCTGCGGCCTCGGGAAGTATGGGGCTGATCAGCGCAATCGTGTGGGCGACGCTCGGTTCGCTTGCTGGTGCGCTCGCCCTGTATGCCTTGGGCGCGTGGTTTGGCCGGGCGCGCTTTTACTTCCTGGCTGCGAAGATTCCTTTTGTTAAGGAAGCTGACATCAAGCGCGCTGAAGCGTGGTTTGTGCGCCGAGGCCCGCTGGCAGTTCTCGTGGGGCGCATCGTTCCCGTCGTGCGTTCCTTGATTTCGATTCCGGCAGGTATTGAACGAATGAAACTCCTGCCCTTCACTGTGTACACGGCAATTGGCTCAGCGGTGTGGAATTCGATCCTCATTGGTGCCGGATATGCGCTCGGCGCGAATTGGGCACTCGTCGAAGAATGGATTTCGCGATATCAGCTTATCGTTTTTGCCCTCGCAGGAGTCGCGCTTGTGGTGTGGGCGGTCAAAAAGTGGACAGCTCGCAAAGCCTTAGTAAGCACCGCAAAACCGCGCCACATGACGAAAAGCGTACGCAAGACCTCGTCCATTTCCTGATCTGAGCGAGAACTAGCCCCCATGCGGAACTAGGGTTGAAACAGTTACGAAAATGTCATTGGGGGAGTAAACGATGAGTAAGCCCTTGCGTTCAGCAACATCAACTCAAGGCCGCAACATGGCCGGAGCACGTGCGCTCTGGCGCGCAACCGGTATGGAGGACGGAGATTTCGGCAAGCCGATCATCGCGATCGCGAACTCTTTCACCCAGTTTGTTCCCGGCCACGTTCACCTCAAGGACATGGGCGAGCTTGTCGCTGGCGCAATCCGCGAGGCGGGCGGCGTCGCAAAGGAATTCAATACCATTGCCGTTGATGACGGCATTGCCATGGGCCACGACGGCATGCTCTACTCGCTGCCTTCGCGCGAGGTGATCGCGGACTCGGTGGAGTACATGGTGAACGCTCATCGCGCGGACGCTCTTGTGTGCATCTCGAACTGTGACAAGATCACTCCCGGTATGCTCATCGCTGCCATGCGCTTGAACATCCCGACGATCTTTGTTTCGGGCGGCCCGATGGAGTCTGGTGCCTCCATTGAAGGCGTTGTCGAGCACCGCCTCGACCTGATCGACGCAATGGTCATGGCCGTGGATGATTCGGTTTCGGATACCCAGCTTGCTCAGGTTGAGGCCAATGCCTGCCCTACCTGTGGGTCCTGTGCGGGCATGTTCACTGCAAACTCGATGAACTGCTTGAACGAGGCAATTGGCTTGGCACTGCCCGGAAACGGAACGACCCTGGCCACGCAGGTCGAGCGCAAGAAGCTCTTCTTGGAAGCTGGCCACCGCATTGTCGATATGTGCCGCGCGTACTACGACAACGATGATGATTCGGTTCTGCCCCGTTCCATCGCCACCAAGCACGCCTTTGAGAACGCAATGAGCTTGGACGTTGCGATGGGCGGCTCCACTAACACCGTTCTTCACATTCTTGCGATCGCTCACGAGGCCGGGGTTGATTTCAATCTGGACGACATTGATGCGATTTCGCGCCGGGTCCCTTGCCTGTGCAAGGTGGCCCCGAACTCGACGACGTACCACATCGAGCACGTGCATCGTGCCGGTGGTATCCCCGCTCTCCTCGGCGAGCTTAACCGTGCGGGTCTGCTGCAGCGTGATGTTCACTCCGTCCATGCTCCTTCCTTGGAGGAATGGCTTGCCAAGTGGGATATCCGCAGTGGCAGTGCGAGCGACGAGGCCAAGCATCGCTACCTCGCCGCGCCCGGTGGCGTGCGCACGACCCATGCTTTCTCGACTGCGAACCTCTTCGAGTCCTTGGAAACGGATTCCGAGAACGGGTGCATTCGCGACGTCGAGCACGCATACACAAAGGACGGTGGACTTGCGGTCCTTTACGGCAACATCGCCGAGAAGGGCGCGGTCATTAAGAGCGCGGGTATTGATGAGTCGCTCTTCCACTTCGTGGGTCGCGCCTTCGTCGTGGAGTCTCAAGAAGAGGCAGTTGAATCGATTCTGAGCAAGAAGGTTCAGGAAGGCGACGTCGTCGTCATCACTTACGAGGGCCCCAAGGGAGGGCCGGGCATGCAGGAAATGCTCTACCCGACCTCGTACCTCAAGGGACTGGGCTTGGGTAAGAAGTGCGCGCTGATCACCGATGGTCGTTTCTCCGGCGGCACTTCTGGTATCTCGATCGGTCACATCTCTCCCGAGGCCGCTGCCGGCGGTGCAATCGGCTTGGTTCGCACGGGCGATGAGATCGAGATCGACGTCAACAAGCGTCTGCTTCGCGTGAATGTCAGTGATGAGGAACTTGAGCGTCGTCGCGCTGAGAAGGGGGCCACTCCGTGGAAGCCGTCCAAGCCTCGTTCGCGTCACGTCTCTGACGCCTTGAAGGTCTACGGAATGCTTGCCGCGTCTGCAGATAAGGGTGGCGTGCGTATTCTTCCCGACTGGGCATAGGACCAGTGAGAGGAAAGCAGATGACTCTGGCGACCGCTGGCCGTTGGGGCTATGCGCTTGTGGCAATCGCCGCGTGGCTTGGTGTCGTACTGACGCTGATTATTACCGCTGTCGACGGGTATTCTCGCGAGGCCGTGGCCCGGCCTGGGATGTTCGGTGGAGCTCCCTTTGGCTGGGCCGGCTTCGGCCAGAGAATGATTGAATGTCTGTCTTACTTCACGGAGTGGTCGAATATTCTGGTTGCGATTGTCGCAACGCTCATCGCGTTTCGTGGCAGTGAGATCGGCTCGTGGGGACGCGCACTTCAACTGTGCGCGCTCATGATGATCACGGTGACGGCGATCGTCTACCACTTCTTGATTCGTCCAACTGAGGTCCTAAGCGGTTGGTCTGTCTTGACGAATCCGCTCCAGCACGTCGTTGTTCCACTTCTGATGGTCGTCGTTGCATTGGCATGCGGGCCGCGCGGAGGAGTGAGTGGCGGAGTCGTCCTTAAGGCTCTGGTCATTCCGATTGTGTGGATGATCTACACGCTGGTTCGCGGCGCTTTCGTCCACCAGTACCCTTACGATTTCGTCAATGTGACGGTCTTGGGATACCAGCAGGTATGCATCAATATCGTCGCAATTTTGTGCGGGGCGCTGGTATTTCTCGGTGCGATCGTTGGGATCGACTGGGTGGCTGGGAAGGCTCTATCCGCGCGTAGCTAGGCGCCGGGCGCCAAAAACCGCGGTTCCGACGCGGACGATTGTTGCCCCTTCTGCGATCGCCCATTCGAGGTCATTACTCATCCCCATCGACAGCTCGAGGGTGCCTGTGGGGAGGTCAAGCTCTTCGGCGCTGCGGTCACGTAGCTGGCGCAGCTGGGAGTATCCGCGGCGCACATCTGTTTCGGCGGAGGAGTTGAGACCGACGGTCATGAAGCCTGCGAGGCTCAGGTGTGCCGAGGTGGAGACGGCCTCGATGAGGGCAGGGACATCGGTGGGACTGCAGCCGTGTTTGGTCTCTTCTCCAGAGATGTTCACTTCAATGAAGACGGGGAGTTCGCGGTCGAGGCGTGAATCGATTTTTTGGACAAGTGGGATGGAATCAATCGATTCAATTGCGTCGACGCAGGCCAAGGCCTGATTGATCTTGTTCGATTGGAGCGGGCCAATCAAGTGGACCTGTGTTCCGGGCACTTGCCTTATCGCTTCGACTGTTGCCGTGGCTTCCTGGACGCGATTATGCCCCAACAGGATTGGCTGACCTAGGTCACTCAGGGCCTGGGCAGCCTCGCGACATTCCTCGGGAGTGCGAGTCTTCACTGCGAGTTCCAGGTCCACGCGATCGGTGCGACCGCAGGCTTGGCGCGCGCGGTCAATACGGTCAATGGCCTCGGCAATCGCTGAAGGAATAGTCATACTCTCAGTGTAGCCACACGACTCAGGGGGAAATCAGGGGAGAATCAGGGGAAAACGAGCGCGAATTGAGGGACGGCTGTGCGAAACTTGTTGAACACAAGTTGATGGAAGGAAAGAGATGCGCTTCTGGCTCAATATTATTTGGCTGGTTTTCGGCGGTTTCGCACTGTTTTTGGACTACATCTTTTTCGGATTGCTCGCGTGCATTTTCATTGTGACGATCCCGGCGGGTATCGCCTCGTTCCGCATCGCGTCCTACGTGCTGTGGCCCTTCGGTAAGCGAGTTGTCCCGATGCCCGGAGCGGGTGCCGGTTCGGCGCTGATGAACCTGATTTGGTTCTTCGTTGCCGGTATTTGGTTGGCAATCGGACATGTCATCACTGCTTTCTTCCAGGCCATTACCATCATCGGTATTCCCTTGGCGATTGCCAATCTCAAGCTCATTCCGATCACTTGCTTCCCCTTCGGCAAGATGGTCATCGATGACCCGCAGGCGACCTTCGTCTAAAGTCTCGCTCCGCTATTTGCGGTGAAACTCAGGGCCGGGCTGATTTCCATCAGCCCGGTCGCTTTCTATGTCACTGAAGCCAAGAGAGTGCCTGCGTGGGACTTACACTGGGGGGTATGGCTCGCAAACACTCTAAAGATCACGCTTCAGGACCCACTCACGCAATTGAGGAATTAAACGAGGCCGGGGTTCCTTTCGTTGTTCACGAGTACGAGCATGATCCTTCCGCGCGTGCCTACGGTGAAGAAACCGTTGAGAAATTGGGGATTGATCCTGCGATTGCTTTCAAGACCTTGATGGTCAAGCTTGAGCCAACAGGGGAGTTCGTGGTGGGGTGTGTTCCCGCGCTTGCGCACCTGTCAATGAAGCTCATTGCCAAAGCTGCCGGGGCGAAGAACGCTGCGATGGCTGATCCTGCCGTTGCGCAGCGCCGTACGGGATATGTCGTTGGCGGGATTAGCCCTTTGGGGCAAACAACAAAGCATCGAATCTTTATTGATTCCTCATGTTTGGATCATGAAACGATGCTGGTATCGGGAGGTCGCAGGGGAGTGAGTGTAGAGCTGAGCCCGCTTGACCTAGCAGAAATTGTTGGTGCCGAGGTCGTCGACCTTGCAGCCCAGGCCTAATCGTCCGGAGTGGCGCACTTGTATATTTTCATTGCGCTCTCTGACTGATGCGATCGAGTTCACCTTCTGTATCTGGGCTGCCTGCTAGAGTGTGGCCATGACCTGCGAACCCGGGCTTGTTCCTGAACTTTCTGTCACCGATTACGAGGCCTCCCGGCATTTCTGGTGCGATTTGGTCGGTTTTTCTATCCGCTATGAGCGACCCGAAGAGGGATTTGGCTACCTTGTCTTGGGTAATGCGCACCTGATGCTTGATCAGATCAACCGGGGGAGGACGTGGGAGACCGGCGCCCTTGAGCCGCCGCTTGGTCGGGGGATCAACTTCGAGGTGCAGGTCGAGAACCTGGATACCGCATTGTGGCGTATCACGAACGCAGGCTGGCCAATCTTCGTTGAGCCTGAAGAGAAGTGGTATCGGGCAGGCGATATTGAGATCGGCGTCCGCCAGTTCTTGGTTCAGGATCCCGACGGCTATCTCCTGCGTCTTCAGCAGGAGATTGGCGAGCGCTCTGCGGGGGAGAGTGCTCGCAGCAATCTATGAAGCAGTCGCGGTAACAACTGAGAGCTATGCCGAAACCAGAGGCCGTGCAGGTATCGAAGTAGGCCCCTACCGCGCGTCGACCGTGAGCACTGTCAGAACCACCCGCTTTTCCTTGTCCGAGGCAGCCAGATCCACGAGTGCGGCAATTCGCCAGTCCATATTGCCTTCCGGATCCGTGATGGTCTGAGTCGCCAGCCAGACCGAACCGGTGGGAACGTCATCGACGGCCCGCGCAAGGGCCTCGAAACGACTGCGCTGATTGGCATTATCTCTGGCGGAGAAGGGCATCAGAGCCAAGATATCTTCGCCGCTGATCTCTTCCTCCAAAGCGCAGAGCGCCTGGGAACGCGCACTTTGATTGATATCGATCCAATCATGTTCGGCCCAGTAGCGTTCCAGGGCGTGATCCCAATCCTCACCAGTCCACGGCGCCGCCTCAGCGAAGAATCCATTGGCATCCGTGGCCTGCGCAGTTGCTCGCTCAACTCCATCAACATCATCGCGACTCATCAACTCAACAAATGTGAAGAGCGCTCGACGTACGGCATTGCGGAACGCATGACGATTTGCCGTGAAAGCGATTGCGCCGGACTCATCGGCTCCAAATGCGCGCTCAGCTCCGACGGCAGAAGGAACCCCTTCGGCCTCGACCAATTCTTTGCCGTTCATCATTGCTTCCCACTCGTCCAGAAGAGAAGAATCAACGCTGCGGATCAGATCAGCCAACCACGAAATCATCGACTCAAGTTCCTCGGTCATGATTTCTACTGGGATCACTTGACGCATCATCCGATAGGCATCACTGAGATAGCGCAAAATGACTCCCTCTGAGCGCCCCACGTCGTAACGGGAAATGAGCTCGGTGAAGGTCATGGCGTTTTCAATCATTTCGCGGATCACCGACTTCGGTGAGAGTTCAAGATCTCCCACCCACGGGTTTGAACGCGCATAGACACTGAATGCGGGGGAGAGGAGTTCTTCCAAAGGCTTTGGCCACGAGATCTTTTCTAGGGCAGCCATACGCTCGTCATACTCCATCCCCTGCGCTTTCATCGAGGCAACCGCTGCAGCTTTCGCCTGGTTTTCCTGTGCATACAGCAGGGGCCGGGGATCCTCAAGCACGGCCTCGACAATGGAAATCACGTCAAGGGCAAAAGACGGTGAATCCGGGTCGAGCAGCTCGAAGGCAGCCAAAGCAAAGGGAGAAAGCGGCTGATTGAGCGCAAAATCATCCGGCAGATCCGCAACCAACTGCAGCCTAGAGACACCCAACTCCCGAGCCTGAGCACTGGAGAGATGCTCGACAACCCCGGCTTGGAGAAGAGAAGTATAGATATCTGCAAGATGACGAATATGAGGGTTTGCAGGGAGCTGCGGATCATCGTTGTGAAGGGCCAAATGAACGAGATGCTCTGCAGGATCTCGCCCAGCATCCGCTGCGCCGCCCAACACGTTCAGAACCGTCGCGTGAGTCATCTCGAAGTGAGACTGCAATGCCTCGGGGTCAGCATCGCGTAGACGCTCAAAAGTTGAACGCGACCAGGTGATCTGGCCTTCCTTCGGACCGCTGCGCTTCTTCGACGCCTTCTTCTTAGCCCGCTTCGCCTCGCGCTCATCACGAGCCGCCTCCTGAACGGCAGTTAAACGAGCTCTTTCGCGCGCCGTTTCCACTTCATGCTCGGGGGCTAGAACACGAACAAAACCAACGGTATCGAAACCAGCGCGCCCCGCGCGCCCAGCAATCTGATGGAATTCACGTGAACGCAGATGACGCATCTTGCTTCCGTCAAACTTCACCAAGGAGGTGAGCAAAACCGTGCGAATTGGGACATTGATACCGACTCCAAGGGTGTCAGTTCCACAAATAACCGGAAGCAGTCCCTGCTGGGTCAGGCGCTCAACAAGTCGGCGATACCTGGGCAGCATTCCCGCGTGGTGAACCCCAATCCCGTGAGAAAGAAGGCCACGCAAAGTCTGCCCAAAACCCTTCGTAAACGACACTGTAGAAATCTCACGCGAAATCTGGGAACGAATTTCAGGAGAAATGAGCTTGCGATCGGTCAGAGCAGAGGCCGTATCAACCGCATCTTTTTGGGAGAAATGGACGATGTAGATCGGGTGGCGTCCCTCTGAAAGCAGGCGCTCGACCGTGTCCTGAAGAGTATCCACAACATAGTCGTATTCCAAGGGAACAGGCCGCTGCGCATCGGTAATTTCTACCGTCGGCCGTCCCGTACGATCTGTCCATTGCTTGCGGAAAACAGTGGTATCCCCAAGCGTCGCGCTCATTGCGATGAACTGCGGGCGCGTGAGCTCAAGGAGTGGAACCTGCCATGCCCAGCCTCGCTGGGGATCGGCATAGAAATGGAACTCATCCATAACAATCATGTCCGCGTCTAAAGTCGATCCCTCACGCAAGGACTGATTCGCCAAGATTTCCGCGGTGCAACAAATAATCGGAGCGTCCGCATTCAAAGACACGTCGCCTGTCACCATGCCAACGTTTTCAGCGCCAAAAAGCGCCACCAGATCAAAGAACTTCTCTGACACCAGTGCTTTCAAAGGCGCCGTGTAGTACGAGCGACCACCATGAGCCATCGACACAAAATGCGCAGCCAAAGCAATCATTGACTTGCCAGAGCCCGTGGGCGTTGCCGCAATGACGTGGTTTCCCGACAAAATTTCAATGAGAGACTCATCTTGGTGACGGTACAGGGGACGCCCCGTTGATGATGCCCACGATGAAAATGCCTCATACAGGGCATCGTCGTCGGTCAATACACCGCGATCTTCCAGATCATCGAGGAGTTCATTCAATGGCGCGCTCATGTTTCTATCTTCCCAGACGTCCCCTCATTTGCGTCCAGTTTCCGGCCGCGTTCAAAGAAAATACGTCAAGACCTGTAAACTGCTGGGCACACACCACCCGATCGGCCACCGCGCACCGGCGCTTGCGCACCACGGCCTCGTACGTATTGGAGAAACGAATGGCGAACCTCGCACAGTCCATCCAAAACATTGCTGACTGGATCACCCTGCACATCACAGTGTGGGTCCTCATCGGAACCGGTCTGTACTTGACTCTGCGCTCGCGATTCATGCAAATTCGCCAATTCCCCGAGATGATCCGGTCGATCTCGGGATCCCGCGGCGGTGCAAAGGGAGGGATTTCTTCCTTCCAAGCCTTCACGATCTCTCTGGCCGCGCGCGTGGGTGTCGGTAACGTTTTCGGCGTGGCCGTCGCTCTTCTCGTGGGTGGCCCGGGTGCAATCTTCTGGATGTGGGTCGTTGCCCTCGTCGGCATGGCGACCGCCTTCTTCGAGGCCACGCTTGCCCAGGTCTTTAAGGTTCGCTCCGCTGACGGAACCTTCCGCGGCGGTCCCGCGTACTACATTGCCCGCGGTATGAAGAACAAGATTCTGGCCAGCGTTTTCGCCATCATCACCGTTGTGACCTGCGCATTCGTCATTACGTCGGTGCAATCCAACGCGATCGCTTCGACTCTTCTGTCCGCTTTGAGCCCCTCGGCCCGTGAACCGATCGCGGGATTGGGAGGCCTGTCCAGCGCACACCTAGTCATCGCTGCTCTTCTCTTTGTGTTCTCCGCAATGGTGATCTTCGGCGGAATTAAGACCGTTGCTCGCGTGACTGAGTGGATGGCACCGATCATGGCCACCGTCTACGTCATCATGGTTGCCGTGATCTGTGTGCTGAACCTGCCCAAGTTCGGCGCTGTCATCGGTCAGATCTTTGCCGCAGCTTTCGCCCCGCAACCGACCCTTGCGGGATTAGGTGGTGGAATCCTCGCCGCGGTCATCAACGGTACGAAGCGCGGCCTCTTCTCGAACGAGGCCGGTCAGGGTACCGCCCCCAACGCCGCGGCAACCGCGACCGTATCGCACCCCGTTCGCCAGGGTCTCATCCAGTCTCTGGGCGTTTTCGTTGACACGATCATCGTCTGTACTGCAACCGCTTTCGTCATCTTGATTGCCGGCGAGAAGGTTTGGTCCAACCCCGAGGCAAATCCGGCAAACCTGACAACCCTTGCGGTTGCCGATCAACTGGGACAATGGACCATCATGCCCATGTCGATCCTGATCTTCGTTCTTGCTTACTCGTCCGTCATTGCGGCTTACGTCTACTCCGAAATCAACCTGTCGTTCGTTGTCAAGTCCAAGGCTGCAACCTGGGCAGTACGCATCATTTCCGTGGCCTCGGTCGTCATCGGTTCGCTGACCACCCTTGATCTGGTCTGGAACGCGGTTGATATTGCCATGGCCATTATGACCCTGACGAACCTGGTCGCCTTGATCGTCCTCGCCCCCTGGGGCTTGGGTGCCCTACGCGATTACGAGGCCCAGCGCAAGCGCGGAATTGCCGATCCAGTGTTTGTCGCGAAGGACAATCCGCTCCTTCCTGGCGACCTTCCCGGCGATGTGTGGGATGGGGAGACTACTTCGCGATAGGCTACTTGCGACACAAAGGAGGTCGTCATGCGTATCGCTCGTTTTTCTCAAGGAAGCTCGATTTACTACGGAGCTTTGGAGGATGAATCGACTCGAATCGTTGGCTTGAAGGGTGACCCACTGTTTTCGCCTGCTGAGCCCTCGGGCCAGATTTTCGAGCTGGACGAAGTGCGACTTCTCTCGCCTGTTATTCCTCGTTCCAAGGTTATTGGCTTGGGCGGGAATTACCCGGCTCCGGGTGCGCTTCCGAGCGATCCGCCTGCGCGCCCCAGCGTTTTCTTGAAGCCGAATACTACGGTGATTGGCCCCGATGACCCGATCGTCTTTCCTTCCTGGGGACAGGAAGTTTTTTACGAGGCCGAGCTTGCGGTGGTCATTAAAACCTTGGCCAAGGACGTGAGCGTTGAGGATGCTCCCTCGGTGGTGCTGGGTTATACCTGCGCAAACGACTTGACCGCGGCGGATGCTGCACGCGAGGACGGTGGCGCACTTGGTCGTGCCAAGAGCTGGGATACCGCGTGCCCTCTGGGGCCATGGATCACGGTCGGTTCTTCTTTCGACCCCGATAATGCCCAGATTACGTTGCGTATTAACGGGGAAGAGCGGGGGAGCGGGAGCACCTCGCAGATGGGATATTCAATCGCTCAGATCGTGTCCTATGTGTCGGGAATTTTCACTCTTCTGCCCGGTGATGTGATCTTGACGGGCACTCCTGCCGGAGGCCGCCTGAATTCCGGTGAACGCGTTGAAGTTGAGATTGAGGGCATTGGATCGCTGACAAACCTGGCGATGTAGCAATTATTTCTACTCGTAGTTTTCTTTGGGGTGGCCGCTTAACACGGTCACCCCAAGGTTTTTGATGGCCACATTGTGACGTCAAATCTCTTGAAATTTGGTAGAGAGTCGCTCTGTGGATGTAGCGTAAAAGCATGGCAGCTTTGTCGGGTTTGAGCACATTTAAAAGACGCTACGTTTCGGTGAAGACAAGGATGCCTGAGGAGGTGCCTAATGGACTTTGCTGATCGTCTCGCCGAGGTGCTTTATGATGCCTGGGGTATGAAGGTCACTGGGAGCTTCGCCGCTGCCGGCGAGCTTGTCTTCAATGCAGGCGTTTTTGCTGCTCCCCACGAAGAGGCCGATTACCAAGAGGGTGTCTATTCCTTCTACTACTGCGAGCGTAGCTCCAGAGGTGCTGCCCTGTTCCAGACGACTAATCGGAACGTTTTCGACCACTGTCTACTTCAGTACTATGGAAATCCTCTGCGCAGTCGATACGGTTTTCCCAAATTGACACTGGGAGACACTGCTTCGATCCGTTCGGGGTGGACAATGGATCACACGGGTTCTTCGCTTCGACATGATTACCTGGGGATTCGCTCAGACGACGGGACCTTCTATCCGTGCGAAACGAGCGATTTTCGCCTGCTTGCAGGTCTTTCTCACGTGGTTGAGTATTCGCCGCTCGACGTGTTGGACTGTTACTTGCGTGAGGATGCTGCGCCGCTTTTATCGCAGTGGCTTTTGAAGCCCGCAGGATGACCTGTTTCGTGGCATATGATGGGGAATAGCTCGCGGAAAGGTGAAATACATGGATTCAACGACACCAGAGCCTAAGGAACCGCAGGGTCCTTGGCGTTGGTTGATGGACAGTGAAGAGGTGAGTTCTTCACTGCTGCGTTCCAGCATTGAGCAGTTCACCAGCTTGGAGGCCTACACCTCTAAGTACGGCGACATGGTCGATATGATCGGCTACCCCTATCTTTCGCGCGTGTGGCAGGTCGACCCGAATGGTAAGCCCTATTCTTTCCAGCAGCGCTGCCTGGCAATCACCGATGTCCACTCGCCCTACTACGCGTATACGATTGCGAAGCTTCCCGTATATGCGTTGATCGTGACCGGAGTGACTGCACCGAACTTCGGTGCGAAAGGCGGCGCGCGGGAGGTACGTTTTATCTACGGTGGTGAGCTTCTCACAGTCGCCGAGTGCGTTGAACTGGGTATCTTGAAGGGACGGTCTCTGTCATGAGTACTACCAGTCAACTGATTGAATTCGCTAAATCTTCTGGCGCTTTCTGGATGAATCGCGGCACTGGTATCGCGCTGACGTGGGATAGCGGTATTTACTGGCATAATTTGTGGACCGAAAGCGATGATCAGGGCACTTTGCTGTACAAGTATGGTCCCAGTGAGCGTTGGGAGGATCGCTCGACTTTCGTTGCTTCGCCCTTCGAGGATTGGACGGCGAAGGGCGCGATTATCCACGTGGGCGAGTTCGCACGTAGTTATCGAGGTTGGGATCCGATCATCATTCCGCAGGTTGATTCTGATCCCGTTGCTCATCCTTACGTGTATTCGCAGTTCTTTCCGTGGGTTGGAGGGCTTGAGTTGGATGGAAAAGTCCTGCCTTTGACCGTCCGCACAGTGTTCCCCACCCATCGAGAACTCACTGCGTTTGCGCATATTGCGACCCTTGATTCGCAGACGCTTCTTGACGCGTATATGTCTGAAGATGGTGGAATTCTGCGGAACTGGGTTCGTCGTAGTTAGTTGTTTGATTTTCGAGGCCGAGGCAGCCGGGTGGGCGTGTTGAGTTCATCCGGCGGCTTTTTCCTCCTGCGAAGGTGTGGGCAATCCCTCGAATCAGTTTCGTGAGTATCTGACCTTGGTCTGCTCGCTTTCCCTATAGTTCATAGTGTGGATTGAGAGCCACATGAACTGCGGCAACACGAATGCAGAGGAGCATTGTTCATGAGTGAGACCACTCAGGTTTCGTCTGGTCTAAACATCGAGATGGCCGGCCTAGATGTGATCCCCGAATCCGAAAGAAAAGGCACACCATCGTCCTTATTCATGCCTTGGTTTGCCGCTAATATCTCTGTCCTCGGTATTTCCTGGGGTTCGTGGGTGCTGGGCTTTGGCCTTTCGCTCACGCAGGCGATCCTTGTGAGCGTTGTTGGCGTTGCACTCTCATTCCTTCTGTGTGGACTGATCGCTATCGCCGGCAAGCGAGGATCTGCACCAACCCTAGTGCTCTCTCGCGCGGCATTCGGATATAACGGAAACCGTATCTCCGCAGCAATCTCCTGGATCCTCACTGTTGGGTGGGAGACCTTCCTTGCCATCATGGCGGTTCAGGCAACCGCGACCGTCATGGGAGCGCTTGGTTTCAGCAACCACCTGCTTGCACAGATCATCGCCTTGGTCGTTGTTGTTGTCCTTGCAGCAGGAGCGGGCATCCTCGGATTTGAAGCGATCATGAAGGTCCAAACGTGGATCACCTGGGCGACGGCAATCCTCACGATCGTCTACCTTCTGCTCTCGGCCTCGACAATCAACTTCGCGGTCCTTTCTGCACGTCCCGCGGCGCCCTTCGCAATGCTCCTGGGTGCGATGTGCATGCTCATGGTTGGTTTTGGTTTTGGATGGATTAACGCAGCAGCGGACTATTCGCGCTACCTTCCTCGTAAGGCCTCAACCGCCGGTGTCGTCGGCTGGACGACCGCAGGTGCTGCGCTACCTGTCATTATCTTGGTGATCTTCGGTGTGCTGTTGGTTGGCTCCAACTATGACACTCTCTCTGAAGCCATCGGCAACGATCCGATTGGCGCGCTGACAACAATTCTTCCAACCTGGTTCCTGATCCCCTTTGCGATCGTTGCAATTCTTGGTCTTGTTGGTGGAATTGTTATGGATATCTATTCCTCTGGCCTTTCGCTGTTGGCAACTGGCGTGCCGGTTACCCGCCCCGTAGCCACCGCAATCGACGGCACCATCATGACCATCGGAACGATCATCGTTGTCTTCTTCGCTGATTCTTTCCTCACTCCTTTCACTGCCTTCCTCACAACCCTTGGCGTGGTCATTGCCACCTGGGGCGGTGTCATGCTTGCTGACATCGCGCTCCGTCATCAGGACTACGACGAGCCCTCACTCTTCACATCAACGGGACGCTACGGTTCCGTTAACTGGGGAGCAATCGTCACACTGGCTGTCGGTTCCTTCGTTGGCTGGGGCTTTGTTGTCAATGCGAATGCCTCGTGGCTCGCGTGGCAGGGCTATCTCCTTGGTCCGATCGGAGGTCGAGAGGGAGATTGGGCCGGTTCAAACATCGGAATCCTTCTTGCCCTTCTCGTAGGCTTCTGCGGATATTGGCTGACCAGTGCGCGTCGCGTTCGTACGCAGGAAGCCACGCCTTCCCACACGCTCGGCTAAAAGTTGAGGAAGGTGTGCTTTGACAGCTGATCCCCGTTTTTCTTCTGTTCTTTTCGACCCCGAGGCCACTGCCGCCGCGGAGCAGATTCGCGCCCTTTGCGGGGGAGCTCCCTTCGCATTGGTCGTCTTGGGGTCGGGCTTAGCGGATGCTCTTAATGACCAGTGGGGAGTGCCATCGGCCTCGCAGCCTTTGGGGTCACTTCCCGGTGTGAGCGCCCCGGTTGCGGATGGACACCGCAATGAACTTCGTGTCTACATGCGCGAATGCGGCCCCGTTCTGGTCGCAACCGGACGAACTCATCTGTATGAGGGACACGGGCCTCTTACTGTCACCGCGCTGATCCGTGCGGCTGCGTGCGCGGGTATCCAACGCGCAATTGTGACCAATGCGAATGGATGCCTGCGCGACTGGTCCTTGGGTGATGTCATGATCATTACGGATCACATGAATCTCAGCGGTTCCTCGCCATTTGATGGGCCACTGTTTGTCGATATCTCACAGGTTTGGGACAGTGAGATGAGCAAGGGGATGCGTGAGCACTGTGGTCGAGAGGGGACTTACGCCTTCCTTCGTGGGCCTGAGTATCAAACAGGTGCAGAAAGTCGAGCCTTAGTGCAATTGGGTGCCGATTGCGTTGGAATGTCGACCGTTCTTGAGGCGATAACCGCTCATGCACTCGGAGTCCGTGTTGCCGGTATGTCAGTTGTCTCAGACCTGTCTTTCGCCCAGGCAGAAACCGACCCGCAAGACGTTGTGGATGCCGCGCGAAAGGCATCCACAACGGTCGTTGCCGGTATCGAGGCCGCGCTCGCCGTGGACTGAAGGGCTAAAGAACTCCCAGAACCCGCGAAAGCATCTCTTCGGCCACCTTTGGTGGGCACGCGAGGTTCATTCGTGCCCACTTCGAGTAATTCGCGCCCAGTGTGATTCCCGCATTAACCGCAATATGTGCGCGTTCAAGCAGCACACTCGCGGGGGAGTCCCCAAATTGCGGATAGGCCTCGAATCCCCACCACGTCAGGTAGGTTGCCTGCGGGGGATGGAAATCAATCTTCGTGGAAGCAAGTGCCTCGCCCACAGTGCGAATATTGCCTTCGATGACCTCAAAAATCTCACGCTGCCACTCGTCACCGTTCGTGTAGGCCTCGATCGAACCCAAGGCACCAATCGTCGACATTGAATGGGGGAGTTTCTCTTGACAGATGCAGTCCCAGCGCTCGCGAAGTCCCTCATCTGGAATGATGACCTGCGCATTGGGCAAGCCCGCAATGTTCCAGCCTTTTGTCGCCGCGGTTGCGGTAATTGTATGGGAAGCAAACTCTGCGCCCATCCGCGCATAAGAAACAAAATCGCGACCACTCAAAACCAAGGGGGAGTGGATCTCGTCAGAAAACACCAGCGCGTCGTAGCGCGACACGAGCTCTTGTAAGGCTCGCATTTCCGCCTCGGTGAGGACGCGCCCCACTGGGTTCCATGGGTTGCACAAGATGACCAAGCCAGCGCCGGCCTCGAGGCCCGCCTTAATTCCATCAAGATCCAGCGTCCACCCGCCGGGGTAGGCATCGCCGTGGAGGGAAGGAACTTCGATGACGGAGTGCCCCAGTGCAGGTGGGATCGTCAAGAAAGGCATGTAGGCGGGAGTCGGGACAATGACCGGGGATCCTGGGCGAACCAGGTACTGAATCATCGCCTCCAGGGCTGGAAGAACCGCAGGAGCAACCCTCACCGCTTTCGGATCCAGATCCCAACCAAAACGCTTCTTCTGGAAAGCGGCGGTCGCCTCGGAAACTGCGGGGGCGAGCCACGTCGGGTTGTAGCCCAAAAGCCCGTCCTGAATCGCCGAAACCATGACCTTCTCAACGCAAGGAGCGGTGCCGAAATCCATTTCAGCAACCCAAGCACCCAAAACATCGCTGCCATCGGCGGGCTTAATGCCTGTCCACTTCAACGAGCCGATGCGACATAGCTCTTCAGCGCTACGAAATTCCATGCCATAGCTTCTTTCACGATCGTTCGAGGTGGCCTCCAGACGAGGCCGGGAATGTGAGCTGGCTCCCATTGTATGGCTTTGGATTCATATTCGGAATTCGCCTTGTCGCTCAAAGGAAAGTGACGCACCTATCCCGCCACCAGCCTCGCCGGTGGAAAGAATGTGCACGGGGGCAAATTCTGGGAGCTAAACTTAGAAATTATGAGTGTGACTACCGCAAGTGGCGCCGATGTTCGCGTCCGATTCTGCCCTTCGCCAACTGGAACTCCTCACGTGGGAATGGTCCGCACCTGCCTCTTCAACTGGGCATACGCGCGCCACACCGGAGGCACCTTCGTCTTCCGTATTGAAGACACCGATGCTGCTCGCGATTCCCAGGAATCTTTCGATCAGATTCTTGATTCGCTGCGTTGGCTGGGCCTGGATTGGGATGAAGGCGTCGGTAAGGGAGGCCCGCACCCGCCGTACCGCCAGAGCGAGCGCATGGACATCTACCGTGATGTCGCGGCAAAGCTCCTCGAAGCCGGCTATGCCTACGAGTCCTACTCGACTCCCGAAGAGGTCGAAGCTCGCCACATCGCAAAGGGTGAGGATCCCAAGCTTGGTTACGACGGCTTTGATCGTGATCTGACCGAAGAACAGATTGCCGCCTACCGCGCCGAGGGACGCAAGCCGGTTCTGCGCCTACGCATGCCCGATGAGGACATTACCTTCACCGACCTGATTCGCGGCGAGATCACCTTCAAGCCCGGTTCGGTTCCGGACTACGTCATTGTCCGCGCCAATGGTCACCCGCTGTACACGCTGGTCAACCCCGTTGATGACGCGCTCATGGAAATCACGCACGTCCTGCGTGGTGAAGACCTGCTCTCTTCGACGCCTCGCCAGATCGTCCTCTACCGAGCGCTGGAAGAACTGGGTATTGCCAAGTTCATGCCTCGCTTCGGCCACCTGCCCTACGTGATGGGCGAAGGCAATAAGAAACTCTCCAAGCGCGATCCTGAATCGAACCTGCTCCTGCATCGCGAAGCCGGAATGATCCCTGAGGGCCTGAACAACTACCTCGCGCTGCTGGGATGGTCGATCAGCCCCGATAATGATGTCTTCTCCATGGAAGAGATGGCCGCGGCCTTCGATATTTCCGACGTGAACCCGAACCCCGCGCGTTTCGACCCCAAGAAGTGCATTGCGATCAATGCTGAGCACATCCGCCTGCTTGAGCCCGATGATTTCCGAGGTCGCATCGTCCCCTTCCTTCACCGCGAAGGTTTGGTGTCGGCTGATTCCTACGACGAGCTGACCGCTGGCGAACAGAAGATTATGCAGCACGCTTCTCCGCTCATTCAGACGCGTATTCAGCTGCTGGGCGAGGCCCCCGGAATGCTGGGCTTCCTCTTCACTGAGGATGACGCGCTTGAACTGGACGAGAAGTCCGTATCGAAGCTCAAGGAGAACGCTCCTGAGGTTCTGGATACAACGATCCGCTTCATCGAGAACTATGACGGCCCCTTCGAAACTGAAGCTCTTGAGCATGCGTTGCGCGAGCTGATTGTTGAGGGCATGGATATCAAGCCGCGTATTGCTTTTGGCCCGATTCGTGTGGCAGTGACGGGACGCCAGGTGTCACCGCCGCTGTTTGAATCCATGGAAATCTTGGGTCGTGAGAGTGTGCTCAATCGTCTGCATTCATTGCGCAACCGACTGGGCTAAACTGGTCATCACCTGAGATGGCTGACGCCGCGCGCCAGCACCATAATCGGCCGCAGGAAGTGGGATGGAGCTGGAGCCTAAGGGCTCCGGTGGAGGACTCACTTCCTGCGGTTCTCCATATATGCCGCACTATGATCAGTGCCACGTTCCTGCGATTTGGCAAGTAGAGCGCAGTTCGCTATTCTTTTCTCTTGTCGCCGCTTCGGTCTGACCGAACGGATTGCGCCATGGGGTATGGTGTAATTGGCAGCACGAGTGATTCTGGTTCATTTAGTCTAGGTTCGAGTCCTGGTACCCCAGCCATCGCAAAGAAATTTGCGAGAAGGCCCCCATCGTCTAGCGGCCTAGGACGACGCCCTCTCACGGCGTTAACACCGGTTCAAATCCGGTTGGGGGTACGATTCTTTTCCACGCTTTGTTGTGTGAAAGAACAGCGCACGTTGTGGCGCGCCGCCCCCATCGTCTAGCGGCCTAGGACGACGCCCTCTCACGGCGTTAACACCGGTTCAAATCCGGTTGGGGGTACAACTCTTCGCAGGGCTTCGGCCCTGCTTTTTTGTTATCCAAAGATTGCTACCCAAGTGCTGCCCGTCAAGCATGTAAGAATGACACCATGCGCATTATTTTGGTCTCCGATACTTTCCGTCCCACCATGGGCGGAATTGAAACGCAGGTGGGTGCCCTTGCTGACCACCTCCACGCCCGAGGCCACGAAATAGTTGTTCTCACCTGCACGCCTGAGGGCACGCAGGTCGAGCCTTGCCCCTATACGGTTCTGCGCTCGACATGGTCGAATCCATTTGGTGCCCCCGTTGATCCGAAGGCGCCTCGGCGCTTCCGTGACTTCATTACGCGTTTTCGCCCCGATGTCGTCCACTACCACATGGGTGAACTTACGCCGGTCGTTCAATCCCTTGTGCTGCGCCTCAAAGACTCTGGGATCCCTCAGGTCGTCACCGTGCACTCGCTGTGGGATCGACGCCTGACAATTCCGAGCTTCACTGCCATCGCGCGTAGATCGGGGCTCAACACGGCTCCGATCATCTGGACGGGTGTTTCACAGCTCGTCAATGACCAGATTCGAGCGGTCATGGGGGAGGGCGTTCAGATCGGTACTTTGCACAACGGCGTTGATCTGTCTCCATGGCAGCGTCCACCCCTTGCTCACGAGGGAATCCTTGCTGTCACGGCAACCCGCTTTGCGCCTCGAAAGCGCGTGGATGCGCTCATCGATATCCTCGCAGAGACCTCTCGCCGCTGGAATTCCTACTATCGCCGAGGCGACGCTTCCGTTTTCCCCTTGCGTGCGGTCATCGCGGGTGAGGGACCGCTTTTCAATGCCACTGTGCGCAAGGTTGACAAGTATGACCTGGGGGAGTGGGTTCTTCTTCCGGGACGTATGAGCGCCGGTCAGCTACAGGACCTGTATTCGCGAGCGGATATTTTCCTTGCCCCCTCGATCAAAGAATCTGCCTCGATCGCGGGACGTGAAGCCCTAGCCTCTGGACTCGCAGTGATGACGCGTTCACAATCTGGACTTGCCGAAGTGGTTGAGAACGGCGTGAATGGGTGGAGTCTTGACAGCGACGAGGACATGATTGAAACGCTCGTGGGCGTACTCGACCGTCCCGAATGCCTCAGCGACATTCGTGCGCACAACATGAGCGCCAGTTTCCCCTTCTCGTGGGAGAAGGTCATTGACTCAACGGAGGAGTATTACCGGCGCGCGATTGCTGCCGTGTCTTAGTCTTCCATTCCCTCGGCGGAGCGGAGGAAATCAGAGAGCCTATTGGCTGCCGCAACCGCGGAGGGGCCGTGCTGGCGTCCCGGTTGGCGTCCCATGCGCTCGACGGGACCAGAAATTGAGATCGCGGCCAGCACTCGGCCGGATGGGCCTCGAACGGGGGCGGAAACCGATGCGACGCCAGGCTCGCGTTCTGCAACCGACTGTGCCCAGCCTCGGCGACGAACTTGCGCAAGCATTGTTGCGTTGAAGGTGGCGCCGTACAGGCCTCGGTGCAAGCGGTCGGGTTCTTCCCATGCAAGAAGAACCTGCGCGGCAGAACCTGCCTTCATGGTGAGGGTCGCGCCAACGGGAATGGAATCGCGAAGACCCATTTCGCGTTCAGAAGCGGCAACGCATACGCGGAAGTCGCCTTGACGACGGAAAAGCTGTGTTGATTCCTTGGTGTGATTGCGCAAGGCAATCAGAACAGGCATCGCGGCCGCAAGCAGACGGTCCTCGCCAGCAGAGGAGGCGAGTTCTTGGAGACGTGGCCCCAAAACGAAACGTCCCTGCATGTCGCGTGCAACGAAGCGGTGATACTCCAACGCGACGGCCAGGCGGTGTGCTGTTGGGCGTGCAAGACCCGTTGTTGCGACCAACTGTGCAAGGGGGGCCGGACCTGCTTCGAGGGCGCTCAAAACCAACGCGGCTTTATCTAGAACGCCAACTCCACTTCCAAAGGCTTCTGAGTCCTCCATGATGCTATTTTCACATCTCAGTAAATGAGATATCAAGTCCAACTCCACTGTAAGTGTCAATCATGGGAAGAAAGAAGTCGAAGAAGGAGCGGGAAATGAGTGGAACGCTGGCCGAAAAGGTCTGGGCTGATCACGTAGTTGTACATGGGGAAGACGGGGCCCCGGACCTGCTCTACATCGACTTGCATCTTGTTCACGAAGTGACCAGCCCCCAGGCATTTGACGGTCTGCGTATGGCTGGGCGCAAGGTGCGTCGCCCCGATCTGACAATCGCAACCGAAGACCACAACACCCCCACCGTCGATATTGATCTCCCGATCGCAGATATCACCAGCCGCACGCAGATCGAGACCCTGCGCAAGAACGCGAAGGAATTTGGTATCCGCTTGCACTCCCTGGGTGACGCCGATCAGGGCATCGTTCACGTCGTCGGCCCACAGCTTGGACTTACTCAGCCCGGCATGACAATCGTCTGCGGTGACTCGCACACCTCGACGCACGGTGCTTTTGGAGCCCTGGCAATGGGAATTGGAACCAGCCAGGTCGAGCATGTTCTTGCCACTCAGACGCTCCCCATGGCTCCTTTCAAGACGATGGCTATTACTGTGAACGGTTCTCTGCCCAAGGGCGCGACCGCAAAAGACATCATCTTGGCTGTGATTTCGAAGATCGGAACCGGTGGGGGACAGGGGTACGTCCTCGAGTATCGCGGTCAGGCAATTCGCGAGCTTTCAATGGAAGGCCGCATGACCGTGTGCAATATGTCCATCGAGGCCGGTGCTCGCGCCGGGATGGTCGCTCCCGATGAGACGACCTTCGCCTACCTCAAGGGACGTCCCCACGCTCCTCAAGGCGAAGACTGGGATCGCGCCGTCGAATACTGGAAGACACTCCACTCCGATGAAGATGCGGTTTTCGACGCCGAGATTATTTTGAATGCCGAAGACCTCGAACCCTTCGTGACTTGGGGAACCAACCCCGGACAGGGCGTTCCTCTGTCTGGACGAGTTCCCAACCCCGAGGACTTCACCGATGAGACCTTGCGTGCGGCCGCAAAGAAGGCTCTGGACTACATGGGCCTCGAAGCCGGCACCCCGATGCGCGATATCAAGGTCGACACCGTCTTCCTAGGTTCATGCACGAATGGCCGCATTGAAGACCTTCGAGCCGCCGCCGAAATCATCCGTGGCCGCGAAAAAGCCCCGGGAGTGCGCATGTTGGTCGTCCCCGGTTCAGCACGTGTTCGTCTTCAGGCCGAGGCCGAAGGCCTAGATAAAGTCTTCACGAATTTCGGCGCGGAATGGCGCAATGCTGGCTGTTCAATGTGCCTGGGAATGAATCCCGACCAGCTGGCGCCTCAAGAACGCTCCGCGTCGACCTCAAATCGTAACTTTGAAGGTCGCCAAGGAAAGCTCTCACGCACACACTTGGTTTCCCCACTGGTTGCAGCAGCAACCGCGATTCGTGGAACCCTGTCCTCGCCCGCCGACCTGGATGAACCGGCTCAGCGCTGATACACACCGAAGGAAAACTCATGGAAAAGTTCATTTCGCACACAGGTATTGGTGTCCCGCTCCGCCGCTCAAATGTCGACACCGACCAGATCATTCCGGCGGTCTTCTTGAAGCGCGTCACAAAGACCGGCTTCGATGACGCGCTGTTTTACGCATGGCGCCGTGAGCCTGACTTCATTTTGAATCGCGAACCCTACAACCAAGGATCGGTCTTGGTCGCTGGGCCTGATTTTGGAACCGGTTCATCGCGCGAGCATGCCGTGTGGGCACTTCGCGACTACGGCTTTAAGGTGGTCCTTGCCCCCAAGTTTGCCGACATTTTCCGCGGAAACGCGGGCAAGCAAGGCCTCGTTACCGGAATTATCAGCCAGGAGGACTGCGAGAAGCTCTGGGAACTGCTCGAAGCTGAGCCCGGCGCACAAATCACGGTTTCTTTGGAAGATAAGACGGCGCGCCTCGGCGATTTCACCTGCACTTTTGAGATCGATGACTACGTGCGCTGGACACTGATGGAAGGCCTAGACGATATCGCCTTGACCTTGCGTCACGAGGCAGAAATTACCGCCTACGAAGAGCGCAGGCCGTCCTTCAAACCGAAGACACTTCCTGCGAAGGCTCTTCCCCTGCAACTGGTTGTTTCTGCACGTCCCGTCGCCTCTGAGTAGTTCGCCACCCGCAAAAGGTGCCCGAAGCGCACGCAGATGAGGGCGAGCTGCTCTAAAGTGGTCACAGAAAGTCGACAGCTAGGAGACCAGCAAGATGTCCTCGATTCTGCGAGTTGAAGGTGGCCACCCGCTTCAGGGCACCATTACCGTGCGCGGAGCAAAGAACTTTGTTCCCAAAGCGATGGTTGCATCGCTGCTGGCCGACACACCCTCGGAGCTCTACAACGTCCCTCTGATTCGTGATGTTGACGTGGTGTCTGACCTATTGTCCCTCCACGGGGTCAAGGTTGACTACGACCAAGAGCGCGGCAAATTGCGCATGGATCCCGCGAATGTTCGCGTGGCCTCGCGCTCTGATATTGACACTCTTGCGGGAGCTTCGCGCATTCCGATCCTGTTCTGCGGGCCTCTTCTCCACCAGCTCGGCGAAGCATTCATTCCGGAACTGGGAGGATGCGCGATCGGTGGCCGTCCCATCGACTTCCACTTGGAGACCTTACGTAAGTTCGGCGCGATCGTTGAAAAACAGCCCGATGGTGTTCACATCAAGCGCCCTTCCTCCGGGCTTCACGGCGCAATCATTGAACTTCCCTTCCCCTCCGTTGGCGCGACTGAACAAACCCTGCTGACGGCAGTGCGCAACGATGGCATCACGACCTTGAAGGGCGCGGCAATCGAGCCCGAAATTATGGACCTCATCAACGTTCTTCAGAAGATGGGCGCCATCATTTCCGTCGATACTGACCGCACCATCCGCATCGAAGGCGTGCAAACCCTCAGCGGATACCGCCACACCGCACTTCCTGACCGCATCGAGGCCGCATCTTGGGGCGCGGCAGCCCTGGCCACACACGGTGACATTTACGTTCGAGGCGCACACCAGCCGGATATGACGACCTTCCTCAACACCTTCCGTAAGGTTGGCGGTGCTTTCGACATCGATTCGGAAGGTATCCGCTTCTATCATCCCGGCGGCGAATTGCATTCCATTGCTTTGGAAACCGCCGTTCACCCCGGTTTCATGACTGACTGGCAGCAGCCTCTTGTCGTTGCTCTTACTCAGGCCGAAGGCTTGTCCATCGTTCATGAAACCGTGTATGAAAACCGCTTCGGTTTCACCTCTGCGCTGCGCCAAATGGGTGCAAATATTCAGGTTTACCGTGAGTGCTTGGGCGGAACACCGTGTCGTTTTGGCCAGAAGAACTACTATCACTCAGCCGTTATCTCGGGGCCGACGCCTCTTCATGCTGCAGACATCGTTGTTCCTGACCTTCGCGGTGGATTCTCGCACTTGATTGCCGCCCTGGCCGCCTCGGGAACCTCAACCGTTTCGGGTATCGACGTGATTTCGCGCGGATACGAGCATTTCATCCGCAAACTGCGCGAGCTGGACGCACGCGTCGAATACACGGACCGCTGAGTTTTTCCTAAGAGCCTTTCGTGGACCTTTCAGCGCCATCCTTACAGCTCTTCGTCTCTGCTCTTTCTGGCCGAGGCCGAGCGCTGCGCCTCGCACCCCAAGCTGCTGCGCTCCTGCGTGAACGCGGATGGGAAGTTGAGGTGGTTGTTACTCATCGTGAGGACGATCCAGGCCAGCTTGCTGCCGCGTCGACGCACCAGTGGGTCGGAGTCTTTGGTGGCGATGGGTATATCGCTCACATCGCCTCTGAGGTTGGGAAACGAGGCGGGACAGTGATCCCTCTTCCCGGTGGGCGGGGCAATGACCTGTGCCGTTGTCTAGGGATTGGGACGGATGCACTGGCGCATATCCGTAACCTTCCCCAGGCCTCGGAGATCGTTTCGTCGGAGGCAGGCACCATTGAGCGTTTTCGCGATGTGGATGCCATGAGGGTCACGCCTTGTGTTCCTCCACGCGAGGCGCAGAATTTAGACGCACAGGGCACTCGCTCCGGTGAGGCATCGCAGGTTCTTGGCTTAGTTTCTTTTGGTCTTGATGCACTTGCCAATCAGATTGCGAATGAATCGCCTTTTAGCTCCGGGACTATTGCATACGCGTGGGGAGCGGTATGCGCGCTGGCCAGGTTCAAGCCTCGGACCATGGAAATCGAGGTCGACGGCCAGGTGCGGCGTATCCGCGGGTGGTTGGTCTCCGTCTCAAACTCGGGATGGTTCGGCGGTGGGATCAACATCGTTCCCACGTCCAATCCCAGCGACGGCAAGCTTGAGCTTCTCACCGTCGACCCGGTGCCAAAACACCGAGCGATCCGCGTTTTGACGCGAGTGCTTGCAACCCGGCGCGTCGATGACCCGATCGTGCACGTGGAAACAGTCAGCCGAGTAAAAATCCTTGATAGCGCCGGACTGATCGCAATGGGAGACGGCGATCAAGTTGCGTGCGGGTCCGTTGAGATTTCGGTCCAACCTGGGGTTTTTCGAGTTTTTGCCTAGAAAAATACTCGCGCGTGAGGAACAGCGTTTTTACCCGCGTGTCCGCTTCGTTAGACTACACACATGACTCACCGGCTCACAGGTTTCTACCGTTTCGCGCGAGGCGTCTTCCGTACCTTCATGGTTCCGTGGACGAAAATCGACGTGGAAGGCCTCGATAAGCTTCCACGCGAGGGCGGTTTTCTTCTGGTGTGCAACCACCTGTCAAACATTGATCCGGTCTGCCTGCTGTGGGTCATGATGAAAGCCGATATTCCCGTTCGTATCATGGCGAAGTCAGAGCTCTTCAAAGTGCCCCTCTTGGGCGGTGCGATGCGCCAGATGAAGCTTCTCCCGGTAAACCGACGCGCCAAGGATCCCGGCGCTATTCTTGCCTCGGCAGCTCAGGCCCTTCGCGAGGGCGAATGCGTGGCCATTTATCCCGAAGGTACGTTGACTTTAGATCCTGATTTGTGGCCGATGCGGATCAAGACAGGCGCTGCGCGACTTGCCTTGGACACGGGCGCGCCGGTGATCCCCTTTATTCACTGGGGAGAGCAGAAGATCATGCGCTCGGGTTCTGCACTCATTGATTTTCGTCCTCGCAGGCGCGTATCGGTGCGTATCGGTGATCCGATTCCCCTTGAGGACCTGTGCCGCGAATCTGGTTCGGCCGACCACGAGGCCGTCGAAGAAGCAACTAAACGGATTCAGCGCGCCATGATCGAGAGCGTTGCACAGCTTCGCGGGGAAGAAGCCCCTGCCGGCGTGTGGGATCGCAAGCTCAAGGAACGCGTCGACTACTAGCGCGCGAGCCCTTGTTACTTCGCGATGTCGATGACGACTCGCGAGGGATTGGTGAGCGCACTCAAGGTGACCTCACGCTTTCGGTCCATTCCGATGACGATGTGAGTATCGGCCTCAAAAGTTCCGTCCTCAAGTACGCGTATCGGCCCGATATCAAGGGTTTTGGAGCCCTTGTAGTAGTTGGCTGCTAGCTCCTCGCTCACGGGCATAGCCCCGCCTTGAAGATTGAGATCAAGATACACGGGCGTTCCCAAATCGATGGGATCTCCCTTGCCCTGGGTGAGTGGGGAAGTGGTCCACCCTCCGAGCCATCCCACGTCGTCACTTCCAGTGAACTCAACGACAACGCGGTAGAAGCCATCGTGGTCTCCTACGCGCATGTCGTGGAAGACCGGTGCGTGGTTGGCGTCTTCTTTGCCAAGGGATTGCTGTGGGAAGCGGGGTTCAATGCTCTCCCACGTACTGGGGGTCGCCGATGTACGTGCGCTGGCACTAGGAGCAGGCGAGGAGGCTTGGCTGCTTGCCGAGGCCGTGGGCGTGTTTGATGCGTCGCTCCGCGATGGGGTAGGGGAGCACCCGCACAATGCAGCTGTCGTCACAAGAACGAGGACAGATAGGGCTGTGCGTTTAGACATGAGCTCCTCCTTGGGCACGTCGCGTGTCTTTATCCTAGTAGGGTTGAGGCGGATGGGAGAGGAATGACAATGATGACACGAATGAGCGTGCTGGGCACAGGCGCGTGGGGAACCACTTTTGCCCAGGTTCTTGCAGATGCTGGACACGCCGTCACTATGTGGGGACGCAATCCAGAGATCGTCTCCGCGATCAACTCGCATGAAAATCCTCGCTATGTTCCCGACCTGCTTCTCTCCGAGTCAATTACCGCGACCTGTGATCTTCGCCAGGCCGTTGATGGCGCGGATCTTCTCATCGTTGCAATCCCCGTCAAAGCGGTACGCGCAACTCTCGAGGCAGCGCGCCCCAGCCTCGGAAATGAAACTGCTCTGCTTTCCCTGGCTAAGGGCCTTGAGTTGGGCTCGCTTAAGCGAGTAGATGAGGTCTTGAGTGAAGCTTCTGGCGTGGGGCACGATCGGATTGCGGTTCTTTCCGGGCCTAACCTCTCTCGTGAAATTGCGGTGCACCAACCGACAGCAACCGTTATCGCATCGATCAATCTTGAATTGGCCAAAGAAATTGCGGGAGTCTGCCACAACTCTTATTTCCGCCCCTATCTGTCCTCGGATGTGATTGGCACAGAAATCGCCGGTGCGACCAAGAACGTTATCGCCGTTGCGATTGGCGCGGCGGAAGGGCTTGGCTTAGGAATTAACACTCGCTCGACCTTGATGACGCGTGGCCTCGCAGAAATGACGCGTCTGGGCACAGCCCTGGGCGCAGATCCGGCAACCTTTGCGGGGCTCGCAGGAATTGGCGACTTAATCGCAACCTGTTCGACCACGCTGTCCAGAAATTTTGCTTTCGGACATCGAGTTGGGACGGGCATGAGCGTTGAGGATGCTCTTGCTGCTTCTGCTGGCGTCGTGGAAGGCGTGGCCTCGGCGATTCCAATTCTGCAGCTTGCCCAATCGATCGGCGTAGACATGCCGATTACGACAGCAGTTGTTGAAGTTGTTGAGGGACGCGCGGGAATTAACGACATGGGGAACATGTTGCTCTCGCGTCCACGAAAGATGGATGGATGGAAAATTGAGCTGGTCTGAAGGCGCGCACAGTGCGGGCAAGGTCGATTCTCGCGGTAATCTTGACCCCATGAGTGAAGTCAAACGTCCTCGCGTCCTTGTTGTTTTTGGTGGACGCTCCAGCGAACACTTGGTCTCTTGTGCGACGGCTGCCGGTGTTCTTCATGCTCTTGACCGTGAGCGCTTTGATGTCCTTGCCGTTGGAATTACGCGCGATGGGCAGTGGGTGCGTGTGGATGATAACCCGGAGTTGGTGGATCTTCGCACGGCCTCGGATACGACGATTGTGCCGGGATTGAGCCGCGTGAGTCTGCTTCCTGGCCTTGCTCGTCTTGTTGAAACCACGTATGACCGCTCTCCTGAAGATCACAATGCCCAAATTGCCGGAGTTGAAGATTTGGGTGTGATCGATGTCGTTCTGCCTCTCTTGCATGGTCCTTACGGCGAAGACGGAACAATCCAGGGCCTCTTCGAGATGTCCGATGTGCGCTACGTTGGTTGTGGCGTAACTTCAAGTTCGGCCTCGATGGATAAGCACCTGACCAAGACTGTCCTTGCCGAGGCCGGGATTTCGGTTGGTCGTTGGGAATTGGTCACCGAAAAACAATGGTCGAAGGATCCGCAGGACGTGCGTGCGCGCATTGATGCCTTGGGATACCCCGTCTTTGTTAAGCCCACGCGTGCAGGCTCCTCAGTGGGTATTTCTCGCGTTGATTCGCCCGATCAGCTGGACCTTGCGATTAAGGAAGCAGCCGCGAACGACCCGCGCATCATTGTCGAGGCCATGGCTCATGGTCGCGAGATTGAGTGCGGTGTACGCGTGCCCGCCGGTGGCGAGGCAATGGCTGCGCCCTTGGGTGAGATTGGGGTTCCCGAAGGGGAGTTCTACGACTACGCACTCAAGTACGTCGACACCGATGCGATCTCCTTGATGTGTCCGGCTGACATTCCCGCCGAGGACGCGCAGAGGATCCAGAGCATTGCCCTGAAGGCTTTCGAGGCCTTGGAATGTGAGGGGTTGGCGCGCGTCGACTTCTTCTACGACGATTCAACTCACGAAATCATCGTCAACGAAGTGAATACCATGCCTGGATTCACTCGCTTGTCCCTGTACCCGCGAGTGTGGGCCGAGGCTGGGATGAGCTACACGGAACTGGTGACCTCGCTGCTTGAAGAGGCTCTTAGTCGTCCCCTGGGACTAAGGTAGGATATCTTCATGACGAAAACACCCAAGGTCACCCTTGTTACTTCCGCGAGCATGCCGGGACTCTTCTCCGATGAAGCTGGGCTTCCCGACGCGTTAGCTGACCGCGGAATGGATCCCCAGATCGCGGTGTGGAATGACCCCACCGTTGATTGGGAAAAAGCTGGATTGTGCGTCCTTCGTTCGGTTTCTGACTATGCGACGCAGCGCCAGGAGTTTATTACGTGGGCGCAGTCGGTTCCGCGCCTGCTCAACAACGCCGATATTGTCGAGTGGAACACCGATAAGCACTACTTGAAGGACATGGAAGAACTCGGCCTCCCCGTCATTCCGACGACGTGGCTTGAGCCTTCGCATGGATTCTCCAAGCACCAGGTGCACTCACGTTTCCCTGCTCTCGGTGACTTCGTTGTCAAGCCTGCTGTGTCTTCTGGTGTCCGCGATATCGGTCGCTACACAGCGATTGATACTCTCCAGCGTCAGGCTGCTTTGGCGCAGACGATCGACCTCTTGAACGAGGGGCGTTCCGTCATGCTCCAGCGTTACTTGGAGGACATCGACGTGCACGGCGAAATTTCCCTGGTGTTCTTCAACGGCTTGCTTTCGCACGCGGTCGAAAAGCGTGCGGTACTCCATCCTTCCTCCGTCACGGATCCTTCTATGCACGAGGCCGTGGTTACCGCGCGCCCCGCAGATGCTGAGTCATGGCAATGGGGCGAGCAGATTCGTCAAGTTCTACACAAGTACATGCGTGCACGCCTAGGACGCGACGAGCTTCTTCTGTACAACCGCGTGGACTTGGTCCCCGACGGCGAAGGCTCCTTCCGAGTCATGGAAGTTTCAGCGACCGATGCTGATCTGTACCTTTCTGCCACGCCTGACGCTCTGGATAACTTCGCCGACGCGATTTCGACTCGCGCCTTCTGGTGAGTGAGAGCGCGGTAAGGACGCGTTCAACGTGAATTCCGGCTCTCCTGCCTTTGCAATGGGGGAGCCGGTTTTACGTATTGAGAGAGTGAACTTCGTGGTAAGTGCCACGCTTATCGTTTCTGATTTCTCACTTTGCGTGCACTGATGTTAAAGTTTCCCCGTTGCGTTTTTCGCAGCGCTCAATGGTGGCTGTAGTTCAGTTGGTAGAGCACCTGGTTGTGGTCCAGGACGTCGCGGGTTCGAGTCCCGTCAGCCACCCGGATAGAAAAGTCCCGAAACCTTTGGTTTCGGGACTTTTCTCATGTTGCGGTGCTAAAGTTTCGGCAATGCGTTGATGCGCAGTTGGCACACGTAGCGTTGACGAAGGAGTTCACGATGCCCAAGGTTCGCGCATATGCCTGCGATGATCCTCGCTCGATTTATCACCCAACCATCATTGATATCCGCGAGCCCGGCCCCGGAGAAGTACTCTTCGACATTAAATATGCCGGAATCTGCCACTCGGATATCCACACTGCGCGCAGCGAGTGGGGGCCTATTCCGTACCCCTTTGTGGGTGGACATGAGATTGCCGGCGTGGTGGCCAAGGTCGGTGAAGGAGTCACGAATTTCAAGGTAGGGGACAGGATCGGTGTCGGTTGTTTGCAGGGCTCGTGCAGGCAATGCGAGTACTGCACCGACGGGCACGAGCAGTTCTGCAATAATCCTCATGCCTACTGGACTTTCCGCGCAGGTCCTGATGGGAAGCCGACCGCTGGAGGCTATGCCCAGGCAATGACGGTACGTGCAGATTTTGGCTGCCATGTTCCCGACGAAATGGAGCTCAGTGATGCCGCTCCTTTGATGTGCGCAGGAATCACCATGTATTCGCCGCTGCGCCGATGGGGGGCCGGACCGGGAAAGAAGGTCGCCATCGTTGGCATGGGTGGCCTCGGACATATGGGTGTTCAGATCGCGGCTGCGATGGGTGCGGAAGTTTCGGTGATCTCTCATGGGCGTTCCAAGGAAGAAGATGCACGTCGTTTTGGCGCCACTGCCTTCCACGCAACCTCGGAAGAGGGCACCATCGAATCTTTGGCCTCGTCCTTTGACATCATTATCTGCACGGTGAGCGCGGACGATTTGGATTACCCGGGACTTGTCCGTGCACTCAAGCCCTTCGGTGTCTTCGTTGACGTGGGCCTGCCCGAGAACCCGATGGTGATCCCCATGCGCGCCGTTGTTAACGGAAACAAGGTTGTTGCGGGATCCCAGATCGGTGGCATTGCTGAAACTCAGGAAATGCTGGAGTTCTGCGCCCAGCACGGCGTGCGTCCCGTGATTGAGATCATCGACGGTGATTCCATTACCGAGGCCTACGACAAAGTTGTGGCCTCGAAAGTGCGCTACCGCTTCGTCATTGATACCTCGACGTTCTAGCGCGCATCTTGGCCTAGCGATCCTCTGGTCAAGAATGCGCGGCAAAACAAAAGGAGCCCCGGAAAACCGGGGCTCCTTTTTCAGAGCGGATGACGGGAATCGAACCCGCACCATCAGCTTGGAAGGCTGAGGTTCTACCATTGAACTACATCCGCGTGCGGATCGATATTACCTGATTGTTTGCGCGATTGCGAAATTTAGGGTGAAGTCCCGTATTATGGGATCCGCAGACGAGAGTCTCACGGGGTGTAGCGCAGCTTGGTAGCGCATCTGCTTTGGGAGCAGAGGGTCGCAGGTTCAAATCCTGTCACCCCGACTTTTTATTGCCAGCCCGGCCACGGCCTCGTCAATTGGCCAGCTTCTCGCGGGCGAAAATTGTGAAGCCCACAGCCAGCTAGCAGCTTTGGCGGGTGCTGTCGTAGACTAGTTCAGTTGAAATACGCCGTTTTGGCGTCCCAAGAAAAGACCTGGAGAATCCACGTGAAGAGCACTGTAGAGACCCTCGAGCCCACCAAGGTTCGTCTGACTGTTGAAATCCCCGTTGAGGAACTGAAGTCAGAAATGGACAAGGCGTACAAGAGCATCGCCAATCAGGTGTCCATCCCCGGCTTCCGTAAGGGTCACGTTCCCGCTCGCATCATCGACCAGCGTTTCGGCCGTGCAGCCGTCATCGAGCAGGTTGTCAATGAGGTTCTTCCCGGCCAGTACTCCGCTGCCGTGTCCGAGCACGAACTGCGCCCCATGTCCCAGCCCGATGTTGAGGTCACCGAGATCCCCTCGACCAGTGGCGAACTGACCGGTCAGGTCGTTTTCACCGCTGAGGTCGACGTTGTTCCTTCCTTCGAACTACCCGAGTACGGCAAGGACACCGTCATCGAGGTTGACTCCGTTGAGGTTACCGATGAAGACGTTCAGGCTGAGTTGGATGCTCTGCGTGGTCGTTTCGCTTCCCTCAAGCCCATCAAGCGTCAGGCAAAGACCGGCGACTTCACCACCATTGACCTGGTTGCCACCATCAACGGTGAAGAGGTCGACTCCGTTTCCGACGTCTCCTACGAAATCGGTTCGGGTACCATGCTCGACGGCCAGGACACTGCGCTTCGTAAGACCCACGCGGGCGATGTTGTCACCTTCACCTCCACCCTCAAGGGCGGCGAGCACGAAGGTGAAGAGGCCGAGGTGACCATCACCGTCAAGTCCGTCAAGGAGCGCGAGCTTCCCGAGGCCGACGACGATTTTGCGCAGATGGTTTCCGAATTCGACACCATCGATGAGCTCATGGAAGACCTCAAGAAGCAGGCCGCACAGACCAAGACTTCGCAGCAGGCACTTCAGGCACGTGATCGCCTCGTTGATGAGCTGCTCTCCCGCACCGAGATCCTCCTCCCCGAGTCCGTGATCGAGCTCGAGCTCAACCACCGACTGGGCGCTGACGCTTCCGCGAAGGAAAAGAAGGAAGCTCGCGCGGCCATCGAGAAGGAATACCGCACCGAGATCCTCGCCGAAGAGCTCGCCAAGAAGAACGAGGTTCAGGTTGGCCAGCAGGAACTCTTCGACTACGCCATCCAGATGTCCCAGAACTACGGCATGGACATCAACCGCCTGTTCTCTGATCCCCAGCAGATCTCCGCAGTGGTCGCCGATCTGGGCCGCGCAAAGGCCCTCATTGAGGTTCTGCGTGAGGTGACCGTGAAGGACACCGAGGGCAACCCCGTTGACCTGAGCGAATTCCTTGGCCTTGAGGATGAAGCTGCTGCTGAAGAAGCCGCAGCCGAGACCGTCGCCGAGGTCGAGAAGGCCGGCGAAGAACTCGCAGAGGAAAAGTGAGCTGCTGGTTTAAGCGCAACTGAGCTTTCCGCTGTGTAAAGCTCATGACTTGGTGTGGGCCGAAACCTGAGGGGTTCGGCCCACACGTCATATCTGCGCGAGATTGCCGCGATCTTTCCATGCGCCGTGAGCGAAAAGCGCTTTTTTAGAGCGCCAACTGGTGTCAGAACCGATAAGTTTGGATTCAGTGAGGTTCCATAACGGGAACCGGACCCTGAAATTGAAGGAGAGCGTGAATGGCTATTCAAGCCTCGGGCGGAAATGAAACGCCCATGGGACTGGGAGATTCGGTCTACCAGCGCCTGCTCAAAGAGCGCATCATTTGGCTTGGCGGCGAAGTGCGAGATGACAACGCAAATGCGATCTGCGCACAGCTCCTCTTGCTGGCTGCTGAAGACCCCGATCGTGATATCTACCTGTACATCAACTCTCCGGGTGGATCGGTCACCGCGGGCATGGCCATCTATGACACCATGCAGTACGTCAAGCCCGATGTTGTGACCGTCGGTATGGGGCTTGCCGCATCGATGGGTCAATTCCTGCTCACCGCTGGCGCTCCCGGAAAGCGTTACATCACTCCTCACACCCGCGTTCTGTTGCACCAGCCCCTAGGTGGCGCCGGAGGTAGCGCAACGGATATTCGCATTAATGCGGATTTGATCTTGGGCATGAAGAAGGAGCTGGCACAGATCACCGCATCGCGTACCGGTAAGTCTGTCGAGCAGGTTGAGGCGGATGGCGATCGCGATCACTGGTTCACCGCTCAAGAGGCTCTGGAATATGGCTTCGTGGACCGTGTGATTGATAGCCCGCAGGAAATTGGCAACCGTGGAGGAGAAAACTGATGAGCACTCAGCCCTATTTCGACGCAGTTGCCCGTCAAATGCCTCAGGCGCGCTACGTTCTTCCGAACTTCGAAGAGCGCACCGCCTATGGTTTCAAGCGTCAAGATCCTTACGCAAAGCTCTTTGAAGACCGCATTGTCTTCTTGGGCGTGCAAGTTGACGATGCAAGTGCCGATGACATCATGGCTCAGCTCCTCGTCCTTGAGTCACAGGATCCGGATTCGCTGATCACCATGTACATCAACTCGCCCGGTGGTTCCTTTACCGCAATGACGGCGATCTACGACACCATGCAGTACATCAAGCCCCAGGTTCAGACCGTGTGCTTGGGCCAGGCTGCTTCAGCTGCCGCCGTTCTGCTGGCCGCGGGCTCTCCCGGAAAGCGTTTGGCACTGCCCAACGCTCGAGTCCTCATTCACCAGCCTGCAATGGAGGGAATGCAAGGCCAGGCCTCGGATATCCAGATCATCGCCGACGAGATCGACCGCATGCGTCTGTGGCTCGAGGAGACCCTTGCTGCTCACTCAGGCAAGCCGGTCGAAGAGGTTCGTCGCGATATCGAGCGCGATAAGATCCTCACCGCCGCTCAGGCTGAAGAATACGGTCTGATTGACCAGGTTTTGGCTTCACGTAAGGCTCAAAACTAGTTAACAGCTATGCGACGCGAGTCGCTGTTAAGGAAGTGCGGGGGAGAGCGTTTTGGCGCTCTCTCCCGTTCCTATTGAATGACCGGTCTTACATTGTGCATCCCGCGCGTCAATTCGCTGTATACCACCGGGTGAATTAGGCTAGATTTCAGTAAAAGACCCGATTTGGGTGAAGTTTTTCAGGAGGCATACGTGAGTCGATTGACCGACGGAGCTGAGGCCCTCAAGTGCTCTTTCTGCGGAAAGAGCCAGAAGCAGGTCCGCAAGCTCATTGGGGGATCCGGCGTTTACATTTGCAACGAGTGTGTCGACCTGTGCAACGAAATCATTGCCGAAGACACTGAACCGCAGAGCGCGCCCTCGGGTCTTCCTCTCCCAAAGCCTCGTGAAATCTTCGAATTCCTCGATTCTTGGGTGATCGGCCAGGACCGCGCCAAGCGTGCGCTTTCTGTCGCCGTCTACAACCACTACAAGCGCGTGCGTTCGCGCGAAGCTGGCAACGAAGAAGATATGTACGGCACCAAGTCGAATATCTTGCTTTTAGGGCCCACGGGAACCGGTAAAACGCACTTGGCGCGCTGCTTGGCTCGACTTTTGGATGTTCCTTTCGCGATCGTGGATGCGACAGCATTGACCGAGGCCGGCTACGTGGGTGAAGACGTTGAGAACATCTTGCTCCGCTTGATCCAAGAAGCCGGCGGAGATATCAAGAAGGCCGAGCGCGGAATCATCTACGTTGACGAAATTGACAAGATTGGCCGCAAGGGTGAAAACGCGTCGATTACTCGTGATGTTTCAGGTGAAGGCGTGCAGCAGGCTCTTCTGAAGATTATCGAAGGAACGGTGGCCTCGGTGCCTCCGCAGGGTGGCCGCAAGCACCCGCATCAGCAGTTCCTTGAGATCGATACCTCGGGAATTCTCTTCATTGCTGCCGGCGCATTCGCGGGAATTGAAGAAATCGTCAAGGCTCGTCTTGGTCAGCGTTCCACCGGTTTCGGTTCGGAATTGAAGTCTTCCGCTGAGATGGGCGACCTCTACGAGTCCGTTACCGCTGAAGACCTTCACAAATTCGGTATGATTCCGGAATTTATTGGTCGTCTTCCCGTGCTGACCTCGACTAAGGAACTTTCTGAGGAAGATCTGGTTCGAGTGCTGACCGAGCCCACGAATTGCTTGGTTGCTCAGTACCAGCACCTCTTTGAGCTTGATGGCATTACCTTGGAGTTCACTCACGAGGCCTTGCTTGCCATTGCGGAGCTGGCGAACAAGCGTAAGACAGGGGCACGAGGCCTTTCTTCCGTTATGGAAGCAACTTTGTCAGATTTGATGTTTGACCTTCCCTCGCGTGATGACGTCTCCCGTGTCGTTGTCACTCGTGAGGCTGTGCTTGGGCAAGGGAGCGCCGAGTTGTACGAGGTCGATCCTGCAAGCGTTCAGAGCGCCTAGGGGGAGTCATGTCGGACACGTCTTTGCCTCAAGAACTGATCGAAGCGCGCAAAACAATCGACAACATTGATGCTGCCCTGATTCACATCCTTGCCGAGCGTTTTCGCTGCACTCAAAAGGTTGGGCTCATCAAGGCTGTCCATGAGCTTCCCCCTGCGGATCCTGCTCGCGAGAGCGTGCAGATTGCGCGTCTTCGCTCACTAGCTACAGAGTCTGGTTTGGATCCTGATTTTGCTGAGAAATTCTTGAACTTCATGGTGCGCGAAGTGATTCGTCACCACGAGGATATTAAGGCCGCCTATGATCAGGCGGAAGGTGTGCCTGAATCACATTAATGGGATTGATTATCGATAACTTCTGGGTATAGAATGTTATCAAGTCGTTATCAAAAGATATCGAATTGTTATAAACTCTCCCAGGAGATTCGATGAAGAATCGCTCGTCACGCACCCTCGTAGTCGGCGCACTCACGCTGGTCTTTGCGCTTAGCGCTTGCTCGCAGGGAACGTCATCCTCATCGTCAGCATCGGCACGGTCAAAAGCCACCACTTCGAAGAGCGCAGCCCAGGCCAAGGGATCAAAAGACCCCAACATCGCCTTCGGACAGTGCATGCGAAACAAGGGCTTCGACGTGCCCGATACGGGTCTGACTCCCGACCAATTTGCCAATGCTACCGACGCCTTCAATTCCGCTGTCAACGCGTGTATGGAAGAGGTTTCCTCACTCGTTGGAGAAGAGAACGACCTGACAAACGATCCGCACGCACGTGAGCTTTTAACAAAGGGGACTCAATGCCTGCGCGACCTGGGCTATGACGTTCCTGATCCGGGACAAAATGGCGTTGTCGACGTTCGGAATGTCCCCTCTGAAGCAGTCAATAAATGCTTCGGAAGCGTCGGAGGCAACAAGTGACCACTCGTGAACGCAGCACATACCGTCGTATAGGTGCGCTGGCTGCATCGATGGGGATGATCGTCTGCTCTCTTGCAGCGTGCTCAAGCAACAGCGCAGAATCAAATGACGCCAAGGAATTTAGCGGTGCAAGCGCAGAGATTACTCGCGGAGACCTTGTCGGTGAGACAACCGTCCAAGGAACCTTGCACTACGCCGACTCCTACACTCAGAAATCGAGCTTCGATGGTGTCATCACAGCTCTTCCAACTCCCGGTTCTACCCTGAAACAGGGAGAGAAGATCTACACGGTGGGCGGCGAAAGCAGCTATCTTCTCCACGGCTCCACTCCCGCATGGCGCAGCTTCGAAGCGGGGATGAGCAATGGAGAAGACATCCACCAACTCGAAGAGGCACTGTCTCAACTTGGCTATTTTGATGGGCAAGCGGATGCTCACTTCGACTGGCGAACCCAGGCTGCCATCAACAAATGGCAAAAAGAACGGGGGCTGAGCCAAGACGGTACGCTTCCGCTTGGACGTGTGCTCTTTGCTCCCGAAGACTTGCGTATCGGTAGTCTCAAAGCCCGAGTTGGCGACGCTGTTTCCCAAGGGGGCGATCTCTTCTCCGCCTCGTCGTCGCGCCAGATCATTTCCGCAAACCTTAAGCTTTCCGACCAATCTTTGGGAGTCGTCGGTACCAAGGTGACCATCCGGCTCCCCGGTGCGCAAACAACGAAGGGCACGATCTCGTCCGTCGAGCCTCCCAAGGAAAAAGCAGGTGCTGAAGGCGCAAGCGACTCACAGGCAACCAAGGATCGCATCATCCCCATCACCGTCACCCCTGATGACGCTGCCGCAACAGAGAAACTTCAAGAGGCATCTGTTTCGCTGGGTATTACCTCCCAGACGAAAACGAATGTTCTTTCAGTGCCTCTGGGGGCCCTCGTGGCGATCACTCCCGACCAATTCGGTGTGGAGCTCCTTGGTGAAGATGGGAAAGTCACGCGAGTTCCGGTGCAAACCGGCCTCTTTGCTGGAGACAGGGTGGAGATCTCCTCCGATGAACTCCACGAGGGACAACTTGTGGCGGTGCCGAACCGATGAGCCCACTACTTGAACTTCGCGAGGTTCGTCGCAGCTACGGTTCTCCGCCCGTCACTGCCTGCGATGGAGTGAGTTTGAGTGTTGAACAAGGAGAATTCGTCGCCATCGTCGGTCCATCTGGATCAGGGAAGTCAACTCTCCTCAACCTGATTGGCACTCTGGATCGCCCAGATTCGGGGGCGGTCATCATTGAAGGAATGGACGTCAGTGCTCTAGGTGACGCAGAACTGTCCGGGGTGCGTGCATCCCTTATCGGCTTTGTCTTCCAGCAATTCCACCTCTCGCCGGGAGTTACTGCCTTGGACAATGTCGCCGACGGACTGCTCTACCGGGGTGTCCCGCGCGCGAAACGGCGCGAGAAAGCGCGAGAAGCTCTTGAAAAGGTCGGGCTCGGACACCGAATCGAGCACCGTCCGCACCAAATGTCCGGCGGTGAACGCCAACGCGTGGCTATTGCTCGTGCGTTGGTCGGTTCGCCGGCGCTGCTCCTCGCTGACGAACCCACTGGTAACCTCGACTCGCGCTCAGGAGAAGCGATCGTATCCCTGTTACGCGAACTCAATGATTCGGGCACGACGATCATCGTCATCACGCACGACAACGATCTCGCGGCCTCGCTTCCGCGCCAAGTCATGATTCGTGATGGGAAAGTGGTTTCTGACTCTGCAGGCGAGGTGAGCCAATGAGCCTTGATAGGGACACAATTACCCACGCCTCGTGCCTGCGCGGCAGTGACGTCGCGCGCTTGGGGGTAAGTGGCCTTCGCGCGAGGCCGATGCGCGCAATCCTTTCGGCCTTGGGGATCGCGATTGGTATCGCCGCCATGGTCGGCGTCGTCGGTGTGTCGGCCTCGTCCCAGGCACGTCTTCATGAACAGCTCCAAGCGCTGGGAACCAACATGCTCACGGCTCGCTCAGGTGCTGATCTTTCCGGTGCAAACCTGATCCTTCCCGAAGACTCAGTGGGACGCATGCGGATGATCCCGGGAGTAACCGATGCTTCCTCGACGTCCACTTTGTCAGGAGTTTCGGTGTACCGCTCGCGTTTGATTGATCCAAATGCAACGGGTGGCATTTTGACGATGGCTGCGCCAACGAATCTGCTGGATGTTGTTTCGGCGAAAGTTGCGCGTGGAACCTGGCTGAACGAGGCGACATCACGGTATCCGGGTGTCGTATTGGGATCGAAAGCTGCGGATCTTTTGGGGATTACCACTCCGGGAACCCAAGTATGGCTGGGGAATACCTCCTTCACCGTGCTCGGCATCCTTGAGCCCTCACCTCTTGCCGAAGAACTCGATAACGCAGCTCTCATCGGAATCCCGGTAGCTTCTCAGCTTTTCGGGGCAGGACAAGCACCAACGACGATTTATGAACGATCTTTGGATTCTGAGGTCGAAAACGTTCGAGAACTCATTGGTCCAACCCTGGCTCCTCAGGGAGCAACCGGTCTGAAAGTTTCACGTCCATCGGATGCACTGGCTGCAAAGAACGCGGCTGATCAGACTCTGACAACCCTTCTGGCAGGCGTTGGCTCTATCGCCCTGTTGGTCGGCGGGATCGGAGTCGCAAATACGATGATCATCTCCGTCCTTGAACGTCGCCGTGAGATCGGACTGAGGCGTTCCCTGGGAGCCAAACGGGGACATATCTGCATGCAATTCCTTGCTGAGGCTCTGCTCCTCTCCTTCCTTGGCGGATGCGTGGGATGTGTTATTGGCGCGGCGGTCACATGGGGAATGTGTCTCGCATACGGATGGCCCGTCACTATCGCGTGGTACGTCATCGCCGCTGGCCTCGGGGCTCCCTTGGTCATTGGAGCAATTGCAGGGCTCTACCCGGCCCTGCGGGCGGCACATACGCCGCCAACTGCTGCATTGGCCTCGCAATAAAAGAAAACCCGGTGCATCGTCGTGGTGAGCGATGTACCGGGTTTTCTTGGCAAATAGTCTTGCTTAGCCGTTTTGAACGGGACCTCCGTAGATGTCATCGATAACGTCGGCGTAGCGCTCAAGCACAGCCTTTCGCTTGACCTTGAGTGAAGGCGTTAACAAACCATTGGCTTCCGTGAAGTCGGTGGTTAACACGCGAATCTTTCGGATCGATTCTGCGCGCGAAACATGCTCATTTGCGCGATCGACCGCACGCTCCAAAGCTGAGAGGACCTCGATATTAGTCGCGGCCTCACCAATCGACATCGGCGGTAGACCGTGGTTCTTCAGCCACAGTTGCAGCATCTCTGCATCCAAAGTGATCAGCGCGGAGATGAAGGGACGCTTATCGCCAACGACGACGACCTGCGAGATCAGGGGATGGCCACGCAAGGGGTCTTCCAAGGAAGCGGGCGCAACATTCTTTCCGCCCGCGGTGACAATAATGTCCTTTGCGCGACCAGTAATGCGGACGTATCCGTCGCGGTCCAGAGAACCCAAGTCTCCGGTCTTGAACCAGCCGTCTTCAGTGAAGGAGGTGGCAGTGGCCTCGGGATTGTTGTGATAACCGCGGAAAACCGAGGGGCCTTGAATGAGAATTTCACCTTCGTCGGAGATCCTCACCGAGAGAGGGGGAAGAGGTGGACCAACGGTTCCAATCTTGGACAGCCGGGGAGTGTTAACCGAAAGCGGGCCAACCGTTTCGGTCAAGCCATAACCTTCGAGAACGGGGAGTCCAAGTCCCGTGTAGAAATGTGCCAGCCTGGTCGAAAGGGGCGCACCACCTGAAATGATGAAGCGCGCGTTTCCGCCAACCAACTGAATGATCTTCGAGTAAACCAAGTGCGATGCTGCAGCGTGCTGCATCTTCAAACGCCTTGAGGGGCCTTCAGGGGTTTCAAGTGCCTGAGAATACTGAACCGCCACATTGGCTGCCCATCGGAAGATCTTCTGTTTACCGCCACGGCCGGCCTTCGCGTCGGCTGAGTTGTAGATCTTCTCAAGAACTCGAGGAACCACCAGGAGGTATGAGGGTCTGAAAGTCGCAAGATCAGGAAGGAGATTCTTTGTGTCGGGAGTGTGTCCCAAAATCCCTTCGCCGCTGAGCTGGAAAACCTGGAGGAAGCGCGCGAATACGTGGGCAAGGGGGAGGAAAAGCAAGAGACGTGAGTCTTTGCCCATCGCGACCTCAGGCATCCACGCGTGGGCGTTGAGCGCGAGCTCGGTGAAATTCCCATGCGTGATTTCTGTGCCCTTGGGGCGTCCGGTTGTTCCCGATGTGTAGACGATTGTCGCCAGATCATCGGTCGTCAGTGCTTGAGTGCGCTGGGCAACCATTGTGCGCGGGATCGTCACGCCCGCATCACGGATGGTTTGCATCGCCTCGGCATCAAGGGAAAGCAGTGTGATGTCGCTGCGTCCGAGGCGGCGGCACGCTGATTCTGCGAGCTCGCGTTGAGTCACGGTTTCGGTGATCACTGCCCGGACGTTTGCGTCTTGAATGATGTATTCAATCTGCTCGCCTGAGGAAGTTTCGTAGATCGGCACTGGAAGGAGCCCCGCGCACCACGAGGCGTAATCCAGAAGCGTCCATTCGTAGCGGGTGCGCGACATGATCGCGAGCGCATCGCCTTGTTCGAGGCCTAGCCCGATTAATCCCGCTGCCGTTGCCTGAACGTCTTCGTAGAACTCCGCGGCGGTCATGTTCTGCCAGGTATCGCCCATTTCGAGTTTGCGGGCAATCAAAGGGCGGCGCGCCGAACGCTGGACGCGGCGTGCAAGAAGATGGGGGATTGTTGTGTTTTCGTCGATTCGCACCAAAATGGGTGCGTGCCACTCAAGTGCCTGAGTTTCGCCGTCAATTTCAAGCGATTCTCCGGACTCGGGGGAGGAAATGGAAACGGAGGTTTCGTCAGCGGGCAAGGCCAGCAGCTCAGGATCTTCGTCGGACATGGTTTTAGTTTACGTGTCGAGAGGCGCGAGGGTGGCGATCTTGCCAGCGAGATCCCCAAGACGAGAGGTGTCCGGCGGCAATCGCGCGCCCCTGCTGCGCGGCAATTTCCTTCACGAGGCCCTGCTGGGTCACCCATCCCAGGAAGTGGGGTGTGGGGGAATCCTCGTCGATGACCGCGAGTGCCCAGGGATTGTCAGGAGCACTCAGGCGAGCAAGGACTTGAGATGGGCGAGCTGACTGGGGGATCGAGGAGGACTCATCCAAAGCAAGAGAACTGATCTGAGTATGTGGGGGAAGACCTCGAGAAAGATAGGAAGCGAGTTCGCTCAAGGTGAGCATTCCGAGATATCGAGGCAGTTCTTGGTAACGGTCCTTCGCTGCGATTACAGGAAGGCAGGGGACAGGACTTGACTGGAAATACTCCTGTGCCTGCATCAATGTCATGTCCTCGGTCAGAATGCGGCTGGGCGCGGTCATGAGCTGGCGAGCACTTCGGCGTCCGAGCAAGGTGTCGTCGACGGGTTCGTGGAGGACATCGCCTCGGCGGCGAAGTTTTTCTGTGTAAATCGTCGAGCGAGTGAAGAAACGGGAAACAAAGGTTGCGATGATGACGGCCAACATCATGGGCATGATCAGGGAGTATTGTCCGGTCATTTCAACGATGATGAGGACCGCTGTCATGGGGGCGCGTGCGGCACCGGCAAAGGCAGCTCCCATTCCAATGACGCCGAAGATCGCGCTTTGTGAGGCAGCCCAGGGATCGACAAGCTGCCCAAAAATCATTCCAGTCATTGCACCCATGAACAAGGTTGGGGCAAAGACTCCGCCCGATCCGCCAATGCCGATGGTGTAGGAGGTGTAGAGGATCCGACCGAGGAGCAAAAGAGCGAGGAAGGGAATCGAGTAAGAGCCAAAGATCGCTGAAATTTCGATTGGATAGCCCGAGCCGTACATGTATGGGAAACAGATGAGAGCTCCGCCAAGGGCAATGCTCAAAACCGCTGGTCGAGACCAATTGGGAAGTGGAATTCGAGCCCAGAAGGCATCGATCCAGTCTTCGCTGAGGTAGAGGAACTTCGAGAAGGCAAGGCCAACGAGGCCCGCAATAATTCCGAGGATTGCCACCCATCCGATATCGGGGAGGGACTGCAGGGGGAAGGTTTCGCCCAAATCGATGAGGGGATGATCTCCACTTGCTGCGCGTGCAACCAAGGAAGAGAGGACGGAAGAAACGACGACGTAGCCAAAGGCCTCGGCAGTGAAACGCGTCAAGATCACTTCAAGAGCGAAGAAAGCGCCGGCAAGGGGAGCATGGAAAGTCGCCGCGATTCCCGCAGCGCTCCCGCAGGCAGCCAGCATGATCACGCGCTCTTTGGGTAGACGGAGCGAAGCGGCGAATGAAGAGCCTAATGATGCGCCAACTTGAACGATTGGGCCTTCGCGCCCCGCTGAACCCCCGCCGCCGATGGTGAGAGCAGAAGAAATAAGTTTGACGACCGCGACTTTGGAAGGGATATAACCGCCCTTTTGCTGGACCGCGAGCATGACTTCGGGGATCCCGTGTCCCTTCGCAGAAGGTGCGAAGCGGGAGATGAGAGGCCCGTAGATCAGCGCCGAGATCACTGGGGCGAAGAGAAGGAAGATCCACGCTGGGATGGGGAGGTGGCCATGAGAGCTGCCAATGTGCTGCGTGTAGTCCCAGTAGCCTGTCGTTACCCAGGTCCATGCGCCAATCATGGTGTTAAAAAGGACGGCTGCGGCACCAACGATTGCTCCCACAATCGCTGCGACAACGGCGAGTAGCGATCGGTGGGCTGCGCAGACGCGTCCGATGCGTGTCATGCGTCCGGCTTGAGGAGAGTCCTTCTTTTCACTCACCCAAACATGGTAGTCCCGGTCGCTTGCACTTCAGCGGGACTTAAAAGACCCGCGCTCGTGATGGACATCACAAGCAAAAATGGGGTATTCGAGTCCCACTTGGGACTGCTGACACCGCGAAGATCAGGGGAGAGGCAATAGGCTTAAGGGGTAACGATCATCAGATCGTCGCGGCGCTGTGCGTCGCACGAAATAACTGAAGGAGTGCCCAATCATGGCAGAACCTCGTATTGTCACCGTCACCGGTGCAGCCGGAAACATCGGTTACGCCCTTCTTTTCCGCATCGCCTCGGGAGCTGTCTTCGGACCCGATACCCCCGTTAAGCTCAACCTGCTTGAGATCCCCCAGGGCGTGAAGGCTGCTGAAGGCACCGCAATGGAGCTGGATGACTGCGCATTCCCGCTGCTCGCCGGTGTCGATATCTTCGATGACGCCACTGCAGCATTCCAGGGAACTAACGCTGCCTTCCTCGTGGGCGCAATGCCTCGCCGTGCAGGCATGGAGCGCGCCGATCTGCTCGAGGCAAACGCCGGTATCTTCGGTCCTCAGGGCAAGGCCATCAACGATGGTGCAGCTGAAGACGTGCGCGTCCTGGTCGTTGGCAACCCGGCCAACACCAACGCCACCATCGCTGCTCACGCAGCAGGCGACGTTCCCGCATCGCGCTTCACCGCCATGATGCGTCTGGATCACAACCGCGCAGTGTCGCAGCTGGCACACAAGACCGGTGCTGCTGTGGCCGACGTGAAGAACCTGGTTGTTTGGGGTAACCACTCTGCTGACCAGTACCCCGATGTCTCCTACGCGACCGTTGGTGGACAGGCTGCGTCCGGTCTTGTTGACGAGGCCTGGCTCTCGGATTACTTCCGTCCGACCGTTGCCAAGCGTGGTGCGGCCATCATCGAAGCTCGTGGCGCATCCTCGGCCGCTTCCGCAGCAAACGCTGCAATCGACCACATGCGCGATTGGGTTCTGGGAACCCCCGCGGGTGAGTTCACCACTGCCGCCATCATGACTGATGGAGAGCACTACGGTGTTCCCGCCGGCCTGTGCTTCGGCTTGCCCGTCACCTCTGATGGTGGCGAGTGGCAGGTTGTCGAGGGCCTGGAGGTTTCTGAGGCAACTCGCGCTGGCATCGATCACAACATTGCTGCTCTCCAGGACGAGTACAACACCGTCAAGGAGCTCGGCTTCATTAAGTGATCTCGCCGAAACTTACGGTTTGATCAAGAGTCGGTTCGCCTGACTTTCTTGGTCTAACTGCTTGAGGGGCGCCGCAATGCGGCGCCCCTTTTGTCTGCTCACGCGCTGCTTTCATGCCTCATTTCTCTGGTGCATAACGCGCCGCCGCTGGGGTTGAGCCGGCTTTCGGCCTCGAGGCAAGTGCCTCCCAAGCCGCGCACCCGCAGAAGAAAAGTCCGGAAGCTAAGGCAATGCACCCACCCGAGGACAGCTCAGTCAGAAGAGAAAACCCAAAACCGAAGGCGCACACTGCAAGGGCCACGCATGCCGATGCTGCCATTAAGACTCCGGGGCGGGAAATGAATCGCATCAAACCGGCGCTCGGTGCAATCAGTAAGGCCAAAGGGAGCAATGTTCCCACCGCGGGAATCATGACAATGACACAAACCGTGATAAGAGCGGAGATAAGCGCGTCGGTGAGTGCGCAGGCGTTGGGGGAAGAACGAAATGCTGCTCGGTATCCCTGTTCATCGAAAGACAAGAGGAGAATGTGGCGTCCTCGTAGCGCAAGAAGAGCAAGTGCGCCAAGCGTTGCTGTAGCGGCCAATGCAATATCCATTGGAGTAACAGTCATGATTGACCCAGTGAGGAAGCTCGAAATCTGCAAGGGCAAGGGGGCAAACCATTTCGAGAGGAAATAGCCCAAGGCAAAACTGAAGGTCAAGACGACCCCGGCAGCGGCCCCGCCTGAGACTCCGGGGATTCGTGCCAGAGCGCTCATTAACGCGGAAAGAGGCAAGCACAACCCCAGTGCGCCCAAGAATACACACAGCGCAAGAATGCTGTGATCCCTGGTAAAAACCGATGCGCCTACAACACCGATCACCGCGCCGGGAAAGGCTCCGTGCGTGATTGATTCAGCAAAGAACACGCGGCCGCGCAAGACAGTCATCGTTCCAACGATTCCAGAGAGAATCCCCAGTAGCCCAAGTTCGCACAGAGGAAGGATAAGGATCGCTAACATGTCGTCACTCGCTTTCGCGCGCTGTTAATTCCGACGATGAGTGCGCACAGAGCCACCTGGGTCAGAGCAACCGAGGCTTGGGGTGAAATAGGACGGGAAAAGGGAAGAAGAAGAGTCACCATTCCCAGCGCACCACCCGCGCAGGAAAGAAGTACCGAATAGGCCAGCATCTGCCTCGGCGATGAGGAAAGAAGGCGGGCGGCGAGTGCGGGGACAATGAGGTACCCCACGACCAAAAGAACACCAATTGCCGAGGCCCCCGCGACGACGACTGCGCACATCGCGGCGTTGAGGCAGACATCGCACAGCGTCGTGGGTACTCGCGCGGCGCCAGCTCCCGCCCTGTCAAAGGCACACATGAGCTGAGCGCGCCACGAAAGAAGGACTAGAACGCAGGCGAAAAGGCAAAACACGAGGGAAATTGCCATGCGCTGGGGAGTAACCTCCAGAAGGCGGCCAAACATCAAGGCCTCCATTTGTCCTGACATATCGCCTTTTTTCAGCGAAATGATGACGCCGAGCGCGAAGAAGGAGGTCAGGACAACTGCCGCAGCGGCCTCGTGCGCGCGGTGCCGCATCGCCCAGGTCAATGCGGCGGCAACGAACACTGCGCAAATTCCTCCGCCCGCGGGGATCCAATCGATACCGCCGAAAACCGCGCCGACGACGATCCCGGGGAAGATCGAGTGGACCGAGGCCTCGGCGCCGAATTGCCAGTTGCGTAGATTGACCAGGGTTCCAACCGCGCCCGATGCAATCCCGAAGAGAACAAGGAAGAACAGAGGACGGAGGAAAAAGGGAGACTGCCACAGGGGCGGAGCGCTTACGATCGCGTTAAACATTGTTAATCCCGCCGAAAGCTTCATTGATGATTTCCGGACGGAAAACTTGAGAGGTCGGCCCGTAGGCAACTTGGCGTCCAGCCACGATGAGGCTCTCATCGCACACTTCGGTTGCGACCCGATAGTCATGGGTTGAAATCATGAACGCGGTTCCCTGTGCTTTTGCTTGGTTGATGAGCGAGAGAAGAGCTTCGCGGTTGGGCTCATCCAAACCGTTGAAAGGTTCGTCAAGCAATACCATGCGAGGCTTGGCGACCAGGGCGCGCGCGACCAGAACACGCTGGCGTTGGCCGCCGGAAAGGGTCCCAAAGCGCTCGCGGGCGCGATCGGCTAAGCCAATCTGTTCTAATGCTGCGCTGACCTCTTCTTTCTGTTCACGGCTGAGTGGACGCAGAGGCTTTGTCTTGGGGTACATTCCCATTTCGACGACCTGACGAAGGTTGATTGGGAAACTCAGGTCGATGTCGCTGTTTTGTGGGACGTAGCCGAGGAAATCCAGCGGGCAGCTCAGTTCTCCGGAGATGAGTTGGGCGCTTCCCAAGAGCGCTCGCATGAGCGTTGTCTTTCCCGATCCATTTGGACCGATCAAAGCGAGGGCATGTCCGGGGCTGAGCGAGAGGGTGATTCCCGTCAGGACCGGTGTCTGGGAATAGCCGATGCTGGCATTTTTGGCTGAGAAGACAGTGGCGCCAGCATCGCGGCCCTCGTCAGGCTCCGAAAACATAGGAGCGTCTGCGTTCATCATGCTCGCCTAACGCGTGAGTTGCTCGGGCAGGGGAGCAAGCGTTCCGTCCCATGCCCGTGTCATGGTTGTGACGTTATGGATGATCGAGCCGATGTAGGTTTCTCCTTCGCTTCCCACGGGGCCAAGTGAATCCCCGTAGAGTGCGTCGTCGCCGATGATGGCCTTGACTCCAGCGGCGCGCGCAATCGTTTCAATCGACTTTGAGTTATTGGAGTTCTCAGCGAAAATCGCGCTCGCTCCGGATTTCTTCACTTCCTCGGTTGCCTGTGCGATGTGCTCAGCGGTTGCATCCTGCTGTTCGTTGAAATCAGACAGTGCAGCACCGATAAAACGAATGTCGTAGCGTTTCGACAAGTATCCGAAGGCATCGTGGGAGCTAAAGAGGACGCGCTTATCAGCGGGAACGCTGTCAAAGCTGGCCTTCGCCCACGCATCGAGGGAATCGATACGCTTTGCGTATTCTTCGGTTGCCGCACTGTATGCCTCGGCGTGATCGGGGTCCGCCGCTGAGAGGAATTCACCGATGTTGCGAACCTGCAGGGCTGCGTTCGCTGGAGAGGTCCAGACGTGAGGATCGTAGGCGAACTCCGGCTCGCTCTCTCCTTCTTCCGGTGGGAAAGGCCAAGGTGCGGCCTCGACAGTGTGCGTGCCACGGGAAACGGAATAGGGGAGTTGCTTGTCGCGCTGTTCCTGGCCCTGGGGATCCTTGAGGTCGGCGGCAGTGAGGACTCCTGAGGTCACTCCCATCGTTCCTTTGAACCCGGAGGCGCTCACGGCCTGATCCAGGAAATGCTCGAGGTCGACGCCCGAGACGAGCAGGACTTTCGCCGACGCAAGTGCTTGCAGTTGCTGGGGAGTCATTTCGTGCTCGTGTGCCGAGGCGTTGGGGGCAAGCAGGCAGGTGAGCTGCACTTTTGCGCTGGCTTGCTCGGCGGGGGCCCCAATATGGGATTGCGTTCCCGAGGCATCAGTTTTATCGAGTGATATGGAGTTTTGAGCCGAGGGCTGCTGCGCAATTTGGGTGACATAGTCGCAGATCTGGGTGGTGCTTGCGACGAGGGAGAGTGAGGTGGAGCCCGACTGTGAAGATGCAGTTGAGCACGCGGCGATCGAAGTCGCACCCAGTAGGCAGGCTGCTGTGGCGGCAAGGAATGAACGCGAGTAAGCGACGGACATTGAAGTTCCTCTTCATTGGGGTGATGTTTACTTATATCTTTATCAAAGTTCGCATGACCGAACTTTGATAAAGGTTATCACAATTCACGAAAGTTAGGTAGGCCTTTGTTCCCGAGGAGGCCTCGCGCTTGTGGCTCTCAAAGCGCTCAGTACGCACTATGCATGTCATTTTTGGGCGCGATCTTGCCAAATTGGCGCTGTGGGGTAAGGTTGATCCAAATTCGCCGGGCACGCGTGGCCCCCGGACTCGCAGAAGGACTGAAGATGGATACGCTCAACGATTTGCCACTGCGCCAACTCGACCCTGAAATTCAAGCGGTTCTGGATCAGGAACTGGAACGCCAGCAGAACACGCTCGAAATGATCGCCTCGGAAAACTTTGTTCCGCGTGCGGTTCTTGAAGCGCAGGGATCTGTCCTGACCAACAAGTACGCCGAGGGCTACCCCGGTCGTCGCTACTACGGTGGATGCGAGTTCGTCGATGTTGCGGAGTCTCTTGCGATTTCGCGCGCGAAGGAAGTCTTTACCGGCGCGGACTACGTCAACGTCCAGCCTCACTCGGGTGCGCAGGCGAACGCGGCGGCTCTCATGGCAATGGCGAACGTCGGTGATACTCTCCTCGGTCTCTCCCTTGCCCACGGCGGCCACCTCACTCACGGCATGCGCATCAACTTCTCGGGTAAGAACTACCACGCTGTTGGTTACGAGGTTGATCCGCAAACCATGCGCATCGAGCCTGAGCAGGTTCGCGAGGCCGCGCTTCGTGAGCGTCCCCGCGTGCTGATCGCGGGATGGTCGGCCTACCCTCGTCACCTTGACTTTGCTGCGTTCCGCGAAATTGCGGACGAGGTCGGTGCGGCGCTGTGGGTCGATATGGCGCACTTCGCAGGCTTGGTTGCTGCAGGCTTGCATCCCTCCCCGGTTCCTCATGCCGATATCGTCACCACGACCGTCCACAAGACTTTGGGCGGGCCTCGTTCGGGAATGATTCTGTCCTCGCGCGGTGAACAGTGGGGTAAGAAGCTTGACAGTGCGGTCTTCCCCGGTCAGCAGGGTGGTCCGCTGATGCATGTCGTCGCTGCGAAGGCGATTTCCATGAAGGTCGCTCAGACAGAGGAATTCAAGGATCGTCAGCAGCGAACCCTTGATGGTGCGCAGGCAATTGCTCAGCGTCTCTTGGCGCCCGATGCACAGGCAGCGGGAATTCGCCTTGTCACGGGTGGTACCGATGTGCACCTCGTCTTGGTGGATCTGGTGAACTCCTCATTGGATGGCCAGCAGGCCGAAGACCTGCTCCACGAGGTTGGTATCACGGTTAATCGCAATGCGGTGCCTTTCGACCCGCGTCCCCCAAGGGTGACCTCGGGGCTGCGCATTGGAACTCCCGCGCTGGCAACGCGCGGTTTCAGCATTGCTGATTTCGAAGAAGTTGGCGACATTATTGCGACTGCTCTCATTCAGGGCACAAGCGGGAGTGTTGATGTCGATGGATTGCGTGCGCGCGTGCGCGCTCTCACCGATGCTCACCCCCTGTACGCGGGGCTCAACCAATGAGAGCTCCGTGGGAAGGTGACGCACGCGTTCTGGACGGCACGGCGTGCGCGGCTCAGATCAAAGATGAGCTTCGAGGCCGAGTTCAGGCCTTGCGGGAACGGGGAGTAGTCCCTGGCCTTGGTACCGTCTTAGTAGGGGAAGATCCCGGTTCGGTCGCTTACGTCGCCGGTAAGCATCGTGACTGCGCGGAAGTGGGTATTGAATCGATTCGCGTCGATTTGCCTGCCGAGGCTTCGCAGGAGGAAATCCTTGCGGCAGTCGAAAAGCTGAACGCTGATCCCGCTTGCACGGGTTTCATCGTTCAGCTGCCACTTCCTCGCGGCGTTGATACGAATCGAATTCTCGAGGCGATTGATCCGGATAAGGACGCCGATGGTCTCCACCCGACAAATCTTGGGCGACTCGTGCTGCGGGGGAGCGAAGCTATTACCTCGCCTCTACCGTGTACGCCGCGCGCTGTCATCGAGCTGATCGAGCGCAATGGGATCGATCTTAACGGCGCGGATGTATGCGTCGTCGGGCGAGGCGTTACGGTTGGGCGATCAATCGGGCTTTTGCTCACACGCAAGGATGTCAATGCAACGGTGACTATCTGTCATACGGGAACCTGTGATTTGGCGATGCATACTCGAGCTGCGGATGTTGTTGTCGCAGCCACAGGCTATGCGGGGCTTGTTACTGCTGAGATGGTGCGACCTGGCGCGGTTGTTCTTGATGTCGGGGTCTCCCGCGTGGTGAGCCCAGATACTGGGAAAGCGCGTTTGATGGGAGATGTGGCTGATGGAGTTGATCGCGTTGCTGCTTGGCTGTCACCTAATCCTGGGGGAGTGGGGCCGATGACGCGCGCGCTCCTTCTGATGAATGTTGTCGAGGCCGCAGAGCGCTACGTGAAAGGCTGAAGATTCGCCTCGTTGATCTCTTCACACTGAAAGCCTGGGTTGTCCCCCAGGCTTTCAGTGTGTTCTGTGTCACATGTGACGAATATTTCAGGAATATATTCTTTTGTTTACTTATCGGACAAATTTGCCTAGCCTAGTCCGGTCGATACATTTCGCAGGAATAAGGGACTTTTGTCCGCATATTTATGCAGGCTAAGCATTTTCACAGCTTTGGACAAGTGATTTTTCTGGAACGAAGTGGTACGCTTGTTCCATCTCCAGGTGATCTAACTCATGATGCGAAGAAGCAGAAGAGGACCACAAGAAATGCAACCAAGTGTTACTTCCGAGATCGGGCGCCTCCGCCAGGTGATCATTCATCGCCCCGGACGCGAAATGCTGCGCCTGACCCCATCGAATATGGAACATCTCCTTTTCGATGACATGCTTTGGCTTGAGCACGCTCAAGCAGAGCACGACGACTTCGCGAACTCCCTGCGCACTCAGGGAACAGAGGTCCTCTACTTCCAGGATCTACTGGCCGAAGCAATGGATATTCCTGCGGCTCGCCAGCATGTTCTGACCTCTGTATTCACCGAAGAGAGCCACGGCGTTGCGATTGCCGAAGCGATGCGCGCCTACGGCGAATCCCTTACGGGAGCTCAGCTTGCAGAACTCATGGTTGCAGGCCTGACCAAGGAAGAATTCGCCGAACTCAACCTCGGCCCCATTTCTTCCGTGATCTACGACGCTATGGGTCCGACCTCTTTCGTTGTCGCCCCTCTGCCGAACCACCTCTTCACTCGCGACACCTCCTGCTGGGTTTACGATGGCGTTGCAATCAACTCGATGCGCAAGGAAGCACGTCGCCGCGAGACCATTAACTACGAAGCGATCTATAACTACCTCCCGCGTTTCCAGGACCCCTCAATCAAGAAGTGGTGCAACGGCAACGAGGCAGGCCCGGCAACCGTTGAAGGCGGAGACGTCCTGGTTATCGGAAATGGCGCTGTGCTGGTCGGCATGAGCGAACGCACCACCCCTGCCGGTGTTGAGCGAATGGCTCGTCGTCTCTTCGGCAACAGCGAGGTCAAGCAGGTTATCGCCTTGGATATGGCCAAGGAACGTGCACAGATGCACCTCGATACCGTCATGACCCAGGCTGACTTCGGAGTCTTCACCAAGTACGCTGGCATGGGAATGGTTGAATCCATGACTCTGACCTCCGACGGTGAAGGCGGCATCAAGGTCGCAGCACACGATCCTCAGGACATGCACAAGGTCATCGCACAGGCCCTCGGCTTGGATGATATTAAGATCCTGACTCCTCCGATGGATGCCCTCGCAGCAGAACGCGAACAGTGGAACGACGGCTCCAACGTCCTCGCGGGCGCCCCCGGCGTTGTCTACGCCTACGAGCGCAACATCACCACCAACGACTTCTTGACCGAAAACGGCATCACAGTGATCACTGTCCCAGGCGACGAGCTTGGCCGAGGCCGTGGCGGCCCGCGCTGCATGTCGTGCCCGGTCGTGCGTGAAGCGGTCTGAGCGGCCTGCCCTCCACGCGGAAGAAACAACAAAACTCTCTGAAAGGAAACAACAATGGAGTTCCCCCTGCACGGACGTCACTTCTTGAAGGAAACCGACTTCACCGTTGAAGAGTGGCTCTACCTTCTCGATCTGGCGGCCGAACTGAAGGCCGCAAAGAAGGCCGGCCGCGAGGTTAAGTACCTCGTCGACAAGAACATCGCGCTGATCTTCGAGAAGACCTCGACCCGTACCCGCTGCTCCTTCGAGGTTGCGGCATACGACCAGGGCGCACACGTCACCTACCTGGATCCCTCCGGCTCCCAGATGGGCCACAAGGAATCCGTCGCCGACACCGCTCGCGTTCTCGGCCGCTTCTACGACGGCATTGAGTTCCGTGGCTCCAAGCAGGCACACGTTGACGAGCTTGCTGCTCTGTCCGGTGTTCCGGTGTGGAACGGTCTGACCGACGACTGGCACCCCACCCAGATGCTCGCTGACCAGCTGACCATGCTCGAGGCCTCCGGCAAGAAGCCGAACGAAATCAGCATCGCTTACGTGGGCGACGCCCGCAACAACGTCGGCAACTCGATCCTCATCTCCTGCGCCATGATCGGCATGGATGTCCGCATGGTTGCCCCCAAGGAACTCTTCAACGCTCCCGAGGTCGTTGCAGCTGCTGAAGAACTCGCAGCAAAGTCCGGTGGCAAGGTCCTCGTCACCGACAACATCGAAGAGGGCGTCAAGGGCGCAGACTTCATCTACACCGACATCTGGTTGTCGATGGGTGAAAGCAAGGAAAAGTGGGATGAGCGCATCGCTCTGCTCCGTCCCTTCCAGGTTAACGCTGAGCTCATGGCAGCAACCGGAAACCCGGACGTCAAGTTCCTGCACTGCCTGCCTTCCTTCCACGACATCAACACCACCGTTGGCCAGGACATCTTCGAGAAGACCGGTATGGGCAACGGCCTGGAAGTGACCAACGACGTGTTCGAGTCTCCCGCTTCGATCGTCTTCGATCAGGCTGAGAACCGCATGCACACCATCAAGGCCGTCATGGTCGCCACCCTCGGAGAAGAAAAGTAACATGCGCATCGTAGTTGCACTGGGCGGTAACGCCCTCCTCAAGCGCGGTGAAAAGCCGGACGCTCGCAACCAGATTGAAAACGTCAACCTGGCAGCAGAGCAGCTCGCTAAGCTCGCAAAGGACCACGAACTGGTCATCACCCACGGCAATGGCCCGCAGGTTGGTGTCCTGGCACTGGAATCCGCATCCGATGCTCGTCTGTCCGAGCCCTACCCCTTCGATACGCTGGGTGCAGAAACCCAGGGCATGATCGGCTACTGGCTCCAGCAGGGTGTGAAGAATGCTCTCCCCAGTGCCAATGTCATGGCTTTGATCAACCAGACTCTGGTTCTGGCCGACGATCCCGCCTTCGCGAACCCCACCAAGTTCATTGGCGAGGTTTACTCGAAGGAAGAAGCTGAGAAGCTTGCCGCAGAGCGCGGTTGGGTTGTCAAGGCTGACGGTGAATACTTCCGCCGCGTCGTGGGCTCGCCCAAGCCGCAGCGCGTGATTGAAACCCCGCTCATCAAGGTCCTCCTTGATGCCGGCGCCACGGTGATCTGTGGCGGTGGCGGCGGCGTTCCGGTCGTTCGCAACGGCGAAGGCAAGCTCGAAGGCGTCGAGGCTGTTATCGACAAGGACCTGACGGCAGCTGTCATGGCAGACTCCCTCGAAGCGGACATGCTGATCATCCTGACCGACGTTGATGGTGCACAGCTTGACTACGGCACCCCCAACGCTCGTCGCATTGATCGCGCAACCCCGGCCGAGATGCGTGGATACGGATTCCCCGCTGGCTCAATGGGCCCGAAGGTCGAGGCCGTGTGCCGTTTCGTCGAGCTGACCGGCGGCGTCGCTGCAATCGGTCGCCTCGAGGATGCCACGAAGATCATCGCCGGTGATGCCGGCACGATCGTGACGCCCGACGGAACCTACAACGCCTGATAAGGCTCAATAGCACTTCCGCTTCCCCCTCACGCTCCACACACCTCCCGAGGGGGAAGCGGACCCAAGGGCCACAGTGCCCAAGGGAACCAAGCTTCTTCGGGGAACCGAAGAAGGGCGGGAAAACCCGCCCACTTGGAGATCGCCAACTTTGGTTGGCAACTGTTTCGAGAGCGGTTTTCTCCGCCATCCCTCAAAGAAATTTGGGGATAAATTAACAACACACTCACAAGGGAGTGAACACAATGACGAAGATCGTCAATTCCTGGAATGATTTCGATCCGCTGAAGCACGTTATCGTTGGCCGTGCAGACTTCTCCGTAATTCCGCCCGAAGAGCCCGCAACCTCCGAAAAGGTTCCGGTTGACTCCGAGATGCGCGGCATGTGGGGACCCCGTCCTACCGCCACCGTTGAAGCAGCTAACGAGCAGCTCGACAACTACGTCAAGATCCTCGAAGGCCTCGGCGTCAAGGTTGACCGCCCGACTCCTCTGCAGTGGAACCAGGAGATCAAGACTCCCGACTTCCGCACCGAGTCCGGCTTCACCCAGATGCCTCCTCGTGACATCCTGCTCACGATGGGCAACGAGATCCTCTCCTCAGCAAACTCCTTCCGCTGCCGCTACTTCGAGTACCTGGCCTACTGGCCGCTCATGAACGAGTACTTCGAGCAGGACCCCGAGTTCCTCTGGACCCAGGCTCCCCGTCCTCGTCTGACCGACAAGTCCTACAAGCACAACTACTACGATGAGCGCATCACCATCGAGGAGCGCCTCGTTCGTACCGCTAACAAGGACTTCGTGACCACCGAGTTCGAACCCATGTGGGACGCAGCTGACGTCATGCGCGTTGGTAAGGATCTGTTCATCCAGCACGGCCTTACCACCAACCGCAAGGCAATGGAGTGGTTCAAGCGCTACTACCCCGATTTCCGCGTTCACGCTGTGAACTTCCCCGGTGATCCCTACCCGATCCACATCGACGCGACCTTCGTGCCGCTGCGTCCGGGCCTGATCATCAACAACCCCCACCGTCGTCTGCCCGAAGAGCAGCGCAAGATCTTCGAAGCCAACGATTGGCAGATCGTTGACGCCGCAGATCCGGCACACACCACCCCGCCGCCGCTGTGCTACTCCTCGGTGTGGTTGTCCATGAACTGCTTGGTCATCGACCACAAGACCGTCTGTGTTGAGGCCTCTGAGGTCCACCAGATGGAGCAGATGGACAAGCTGGGCATGAACGTCATCCCCGTTCCCTTCCGTGATGCTTACGCATTCGGCGGCGGCCTGCACTGCGCGACCGCTGACGTTTACCGTGAAGGTGGCTGCGAGGATTACTTCCCCAACCAGGTCGACGATCCCACGCTGGTCTGACGATCTAAAGGCTAGGCCCCCCCGATTCCTCCAATTCTGTATCGGGGGGGCCTACCCCCTATCTGCACAAGAATTCCCCGGTGGTGAATGTCGTGACTAGCCGGGGAGTAACGGGGACGTGGTTGCCCAATCGGGAACGCTAATCGAGCTTGTTGTTCCCACTAAGCCCGCGGACCTGGTTCTGCTGAAGCATTAACACTTCCAGGTTTTAGAAAGGACGAAGATGTCCACACAATCTAGCTACAAAATGAACGACAAGCTCGGTGTCATCATGATCCTCATTGCTGCTACCGGTATGGCAATGGTTGGTACCTTCTCGCGTGGCGCTACAAAGGGACTGCTCCCAGAAGACAAAGCGGTTATCGGTTCGTTCTTGTCCTTTGGTCGTATGACCACCGCGATGTTTGGCTTCCTGCTCATCGCGATCATTACCGGAAAATTCCATGATCTGTGGAAGGCTAAGGTTTCCTTCTCGGTCATCATGGGTGGCGTGAGTATTGGCCTGTCTCTCGGTTTCTACATTTCGTCGACTCTGATGACGTCGATTGCAAACGCAGTCTTCTTGATCTACACCGGTCCTTTGTTCTGCGCGATTTTGGCCCGAATCTTCCGTAAGGAACACATCAGCCTTATGGCGGGCGGATTCCTGGCAATGGTCTTCGTCGGCATGCTCATGACCATAGGAATCATCGACTGGGAGAACGGACACCTGAGCTTCGGTCTTGACCTTTCAGGTGCCAGCGCAGAGTACCCGCAGAAGCCTCTTGGTGACCTCTTCGGCTTCCTCTCCGGCGTTTTCTACGGCCTCTCGATGTTCTTCTACGGCTACCGCCGCGATATGGACTCCACCGTTCGTGGATTCTGGAACTTCGTGTGCGCCGCAAGCGCTGCACTCGTCATGAGCATCATTCTGCGTCCCTGGCACGGCGTCGCATCCTTCACCGCTTCTAACTGGGGCTGGGCTGTCATCCTCTTCATCGTCTGTGGTTTGATCGCCCTTGGTTCACTTGTTGTCGCTGGCCGTAACCTTGTCGCTGTGAAGATCTCGACGATCTCCTACTGGGAATGCCCGGTTGCTATTTTCCTCGGTGTCGTCGTTTGGGGCGAGAGCATGACCGTCATGGGTGCCATCGGTGGCCTGCTGATCATTGTCGGCGGCATTGGCCCGATCTTGTTTAGGGATAAGGCCGCGGCTCCCGTAGAGGAGGGGGATGCACTTCAGGAGGTCGAGGCGCGATGAGTGGTCAAGCACCGTCTGATAGTGGCAACGAACACCACACCTTCCTCCATCATGAAATGAGCGCCGAAGAACAGGAGAAACTCAAGACTCTCAGGCGCGCTGCTGGCGCCTCGTTCATCGGTAACTTTATTGAGTGGTTTGACTACGCCTCGTACGGCTACCTGGCAGCTGTCATCGGTACGGTCTTTATCCCTTCCGAGGATAAGAACGTCCAGCTGATTTCAGCATTCGCCATCTTCGCAATGTCCTTCATCCTGCGTCCCGTTGGTGGTCTCATCTGGGGAATTTGGGGTGACAAATATGGTCGTCGATCGGCCCTTTCCTGGTCGATCCTCATCATGTCGGGTTCGACATTCCTAATTGCGTTCCTGCCAGGACATAAGACAATCGGTCTAGCTTCAGCCATCTGCCTTCTCGTCCTCCGTATGATCCAGGGCTTCTCGGCCTCGGGTGAATACGCTGGAGCGGGAACATTCCTTGCAGAATATGCACCGCCGAAGAAACGCGGTATGTATACTGCGCTGGTTCCCGCATCGACTGCAGTTGGTTTGCTGGCCGCATCGTTCTTGACCGCCTGCCTCTTCCACTTCCTGTCGGATGCACAGATCGAATCGTGGGGATGGAGGATCCCATTCCTCCTTGCAGGTCCCCTCGGGATGATCGGCCGCTACATCCGACTCCACCTGGAAGACTCGCCAACCTACATTGCGATGAAGGAAGCGATCAGCGGAGGACAAAAGCAGAGCGTACCAATGTCGAAGGTCCTCAGGGACCACACCCGTACGATTTGTGTCTCCTTCGGCGTGGCATCGCTGAATGCAGTCGCCTTCTACCTGTTGCTGAGCTACATGCCGACCTATGTTGAGCAGGAACTTGGCTTCTCGTCAGATTTGGCTACGGCACTGTCGACTGCACCGCTGATTGTCTACATCGGCTCGATCATGGTGATGGGTCACCTGTCAGATACGCACGGACGGCGAAAGATGCTGCTGATTGCATCGGTTGCCTTCATCGTCCTGACAGTTCCGATCTTCATGCTCATGGGAACTCGTAACGTCTGGGTCGTCCTTCTGTGTGAAATTGCATTTGCAATCATGCTGACGATCAACGACGGTACCTTGGCGACCTTCCTCGCCGAGTCTTTCCCGACCGAGGTTCGCTACACCGGATTCGCATTGTCCTTCAATACGGCGAATGCTCTTCTTGGTGGAACCGCTCCGACAATTGCCACGGCACTGATCCAATACACGGGTTCGTCCCTGGCACCCGCCTACTACCTGGCGTTCATTGCCTTCTTGGCGCTCACTGCCATGCTTGCGATTCCACAGCACGCGACAAGTGCTCTCGATCGTGAGCAAGCGGAAAGCGCCCAGTCTCAGGGGTAACAGGAAAATAGAACTCGGAACCTTTGCACGGTGTTGCGACGGCAAAGGTTCCGAGTTCTTTTTCTCACCTATTTCAATCAGCAAAAGACATAGGTGGGGGATAGTATGACCGTTAAGCGCATAACCCTGAATAAATAAGATTTTTTAGGACGCTCGTACTAGAAAGGGGACCCAGATGTCTGCTGGCGCAATCTCGCACACTGCAAGTACGCGAAAAGGCTTCGATAAGCGCCAGCTGATCATTGACGCTGCTGCCACCTTGCTTCGTGAGGGTGGTCCGGAAGCGGTTTCACACCGTTCCGTCGCGCGGCTTGCCGGGTGCTCTTTATCCGCAACAACATACTATTTTGACGGTCTTGAGGATCTTCTTCATCAAGCGGGTCTGGCTAACATGAGTCGTTGGTCTGAGCGTGCCGAACGTGCTGCGTTTAGAGCTCGCAAGCTCAAGAGTGATGCTTCGGTAAAGGAACGGATCGATTTGATCCTTTCTGCGACGCTTCCTGATGATGAAAATCTTAAAGGGCACTATGAGCAGCTCGTCTCCGCGGGCGGAGCGGCGCTTGTGGCCAGTGCATATCAATTCGGTCGTGTTCGACTCAATATTGCGGTAACAACTGTTTTGTCGGCGGTCGGGGTTGACCTTCCGGCTGAAGTTGTTATTGCGCTTGTTGATGGCGCTGCCGTTTCTGCGCTTTCTGAAGGTCGTGATGTTCGCCTCACCGCCTTTGAGCTTCTCGATAGTGCGTTACATAAATATTGGAAAATAGACATAGTTTAGGCGTGTGGATTGGCCTAAACGATGGCTGTTCCTCATAAGCTGTGTCCGCTTGTCCAATTAATGGGATCGTAAAAAGAAAGAAAAGTCCGCAATCTTGCCATTTCTGCTGCAAAATTTCTGCGATTACGCTGGGAATGAATAGTATTGGCGATGCATAGTAGTACACTCGTACCACTAACTTGAGCCTTGGCTCAGGTCACAAAAGATTCGTAGGAGAATCATTATGTTCTGGTCGCAACCTCAAATAAAAGAAGATTCTGCAGGCCTCGATGCGCAGCAATGCGGCGGTTGCGGGAAGGTCGCTGAGCGCACAGATCTCAAGCGTGGTCTGAGCGGTCGACACATGCAGATGATCGCCATCGGCGGTGCGATCGGAACCGGTCTCTTCGTCGCCTCGGGCGCTACGGTTTCAACGGCCGGTCCGGGGGGCGCGCTCGTCGCCTACACGGCAATCGGCCTCATGGTACTTCTCCTGATGCAGTCGCTCGGTGAAATGAGCGCGCACATGCCGGTTGTCGGCAACTTCCAAACCTATGCCGCGCGCTTCATTAGCCCTTCCTTTGGCTTCGCGATGGGGTGGAACTACTGGTTTAACTGGGCCGTAACGGTCTCAGCTGACCTTGTCGCCTCGGGAATCGTCATGTCCTACTGGTTCCCGGACGTTCCTGGGTGGATGTGGGCAGCGGGCTTCCTTGTCCTTCTCACCGTTTTGAACGCGCTTAGTGCGCGGGTTTATGGCGAAGCCGAGTTCTGGCTGGCAACCATTAAGGTCGTGACCATCATCGTCTTCCTGGTCTCCGGTGTTGCCATGATCTTCGGCATTTTGGGCAACGGGTCGCCTGGCTTTGCGAACTGGCGCATTGAAGACGCGCCCTTCCATGGCGGATTCTTGCCGATCGTCACGATCTTTATGATCGCCGGCTTCTCATTCCAAGGAACCGAGCTTGTTGGCGTTGCTGCAGCAGAATCGGGCAATCCTCACCGTGATGTGCCTCGCGCCATTAAGTCGGTCTTCTGGCGCATCATGTTCTTCTACATTGGTGCTATCGCCATTATCGGTACGCTGATTCCATTCACTGACCCGAACCTGTTGCGCAGCAGTGAATCGGATATCGCATACTCGCCCTTCACCCTGGTCTTCGACCGTTTGGGCATCGCAGCCGCCGCAGCCGTGATGAATGCGGTCATCTTGACGTCGATTCTCTCGGCCGGTAACTCGGGCCTCTATGCCTCTTCGCGAATGCTGCACTCGATGGCTCTCATTGGCCAGGCCCCCCGCGTTTTCTGCCACGTGACGAAGAGGGGAGTCCCGCTTAATGCGATGCTCGCTACTGCTGCCGTTTCGGCTCTTGGCTTCTGCACGGCGCTGGTTGGTGAGGGAACGGCATACACCTGGTTGGTGAGTATCGTCGGTGTTTCGGGAATCTTTATGTGGCTAGGTATTGCGGCGTGCCATATTCGTTTCCGTCGCGCCTACCTGCTCCAGGGTTACAAGCTCGAGGACCTGCCGTATTGCGCGCCATTCTTCCCCTTCGGACCGATTTTGGCTTTCGGTATGTGTCTGATCGTGCTTCTCGGCCAGAACTACGAGGCGATCTTCCTTGGCCAGATGTGGGAGATCATCTCGGCATACATTGGTGTCCCGCTCTTCTTGGGAGTCTGGCTGGGCTACCACCTCATCAAGAAGGACCGCATGACACCGCTCGCTGAGCTTGATGTTCGTGGAGTGACTCGCGAGCAGATCGAAGAAGATATCGAGCGCACCAAGCACTACGACGACTGATTCGATACGAACTAGCGCCGAGGTCTGAAATCCACGTGGGGTTTCGAGGCCTCGGCGCTCGCGTTTATTCAGTTCTCCGCACCCGCTAGCTTCTGTGCGTCAGTTGATTGCCGAGGCCGGGGTTGCGTGAGGTCAGCGGCCACCTTCACTCCAGCGTCCGTTCGGGTTGCCGTTGGACCACTGTCCATCCTTGTAAATCTCGTTGCCGCTATTGTCATGGCAGGTGGTAGAACCGTTGGTCTTGAGAGTGCAGTTGTAGCCGAGGCTGGGGTCTGATTCTTCGGTATAAGTCCAGTATGTTTCTCCGCTGGAGCGTCCCTGAGAAGCGCCAGCGGAACCGGCTGACTGTGAGGCGGAGCCGCCACCGTTAGAACGTGAATGGGAAGAGGAAGCGCCGGTCGAGCGAGAAGCCCCAACGCTGGACGAAGCAGCAGAGGCCTGCTCGGCTTCCCACTGGCCTCGTGAATCGCGAACCTGATTCGACTTCTCGCCCAAAGCATGTACAGCATCGGTGAGCTTCTTTTCCTCATCGACGTTCCACTTGCGGTCATCGCCCACGTGCGAGCGATTCTTCACAGCTTCGTGTGCTTCGTCAATAGTCTTCGTGGTGTCGTCGATGGTGGACTGTAAGCCGTCACGGGTCGCATTGTCCTTGACTTTCCCATCGGTTTCACCCATGAGATTCTTCGCGTCATTCAGGGCTTGATCTGCCTTGTTGGCAGCCTCATCAAGCTTCTTAATGGTCAGATCGTCGAGTTCACCCGCGATGGGGGCCAGAGCAGCGTTGAGCTTGTTGGTGGAGGTCTTAGCCTGATCGAGGACCTTCTTCAGCGACTCGATCTTCTCGTTACTGGCCTTCGTATTGTTGGGAGCCTCAGTCAGAGCGGTAACAGTCGCGTCCGAATCAGCGTAAGTAGCTTTAAGTGCGGTTACGTTCTCGGAAGCGAGAGCGTATTCGTCAGCCAAAGCGATAGAAGCCTGTGCAGCGGCGCGTGCAGTAGTGAAGTCATTTTCTGCATCGACCAATTGAGCTTGAACATCTTTCACGGCCGCGGCAGTTGAATGCGCGGTAAAGGCATAAGCTCCGCTCGCTGCAATCGCGATGATGACCACCCCGGAGAGCGTAAAGAATCCACGTCTCCGGCTGGGTGAGGCCGTCGCTTGCTGGTCACGTGAGGGTGTGGAAACGGGATCTGTTGAATCAAGATCAGTGGAAGAAATCGAGCGTACGTGCGGACATCCTTCAAATCGAATACTGCATGTGTCGGGATATTTTCCGTGTACGTCCAGTAGCTTTTAATGTGCTGAACTCCTTGTGTGATCTCTTCCCTTCTTGGAGTTCGAGGACTGAGACGTCCGCACTATTTTCGATGTCGTGGTTTCGCCTGATTCTGAGTTGTTCGTCGTCCGGGAATGACTTTATCGAGAATCCAGATGATGGCACTTTGGACGAAAGAAACCTCTGTCACGATGTAGGCAATGGTCGCAAGCGTGGGGAGAAAGAAGAATACGATAGCGACATTGGATACGCGAAAGGTGCACTCTGACGCACAAAACAAGAGTGCTTTTGCGTGCGCTAATGAGTAGATACTCAGTGCAGTGTAGGGGAGGAGTCCCCACTTATTGACAAGATTCTGTTTCTTTTGATCGGAATAGTCTGTTTCTTTGAGGGCCCACCAAATCAAGCGCTTGAATGCTGCAATGCTCAGAAAACCAATGAAAATCACCACGAGTACGATGCTGGAATCGTGGGATAGGGATGATGGCGAGAGAACAGACGAATTCATGATTCAAGCATAAGTCGCTGTCGCAGTATGAGGTTTTCCTAGTGCTCGTCTTGGGGTGGGAGTGTTTGGCCTGGCGGTAGGTGTTCTTTGGCGTTGTCGAGCAGATTGGGGTCGGGTGTGAAGCAGAAAGTGATTGTTTCTGGTGAGTTGCCCCATCGTGAAAGAGTGATGCCGGTGAGCTCGAAGGTTCCGGTGCCGGGGATTGTGACAGGCTCTCCTTCAATGAGGTCACCGTTATAACCAGGTAGTGGAGGATCGTATGCCCACCCGCCATCTAGAGTTGTTTTCATTCTGCCGTTTTCAATCCAGGCTCCTGAAAAGACAAAACTCGGATCGATGCTTCCTTGGACTGGGTAGAAGACGGCGTTGGAATGTACTGCGGCCGTTTGGCAGGGTTGTGACATGGGTTCTTTCACTTCGTAATGCTGTGTGCATCCGGCGAGTAATAGTGGAATTGTGAGAGCGGTGCTCAGAAGCAGGGCTGTTGGCTGTCTTTTGACCATTACGAAATTTCTCCGATCGTGACATTGGGAACTCCCATGGCAGCCATCCTCCAAGCGGTCTTCGTCGACTAGTTCGCACACTACCGTCCTTTGCTCCGGTTTGAAGACATTTTCATCAATCGTCATCGAACTGCGATCAAGCCGTAACTGAGGTGCAAGAAGAGCAATTCTGTGTCGCTCGACACAAAAAGCGCTCAAAAAACTCCAAAAAATTAAGACACGCCCCGAAAAGTCGCGGAAAAGCTGACAAAACTGGGATTCATTCCCTAATCTGTTCCCTGAAGCCACCAAAGTGGCATCCATAACCGACAAGAATGAGGTTTTTCTATGTCCGTCAACCGCACTGAACTTGTTGCCAAGATCGCCGAGCGCGCCAACATCTCGAAGGTCCACGCTGACGCCGCCCTTGCTGCGTTCCAGGATGTCCTCGTTGAGTCCCTGTCCAAGGGTGAGACCGTCAAGGTGACCGGCCTGCTCTCCGTCGAGCGCGTTGAGCGTGCAGCCCGCACCGGCCGTAACCCCCGTACCGGCGAAGAAATCAAGATCCCCGCAGGCTTCGGCGTCAAGCTCTCCGCTGGCTCCACCCTGAAGAAGGCTGTCGCCAAGTGACCTCAGCTCTACGCTGAAATGCGTTGACGCAATCTTTTGCGTCCCAACGCACGCGTGAATAGTGTGCCCCGGTCTTCGTGATCGGGGCACAACTGTATCTCGCACAGATCACACCCGCCTATTTCTCCTCGCTCCAAAGCTGGGTGTAAGCTGAAGGTACACAAACTGTACACACAGGCGTGTTCGTTGCTTGGCCTCGTAACCCCATACTGAAGCGGCCACAGCCTCGCCCGCGCCTTGCGATCCCAACATCAATGAGGAGTTTCAATGCGGATTGCCATCCTGCCCACCCCCGAAGATATTGCCGTCGTCGCAGCCGACCGTATCCAACAGCTCCTCGCGCGCAAGCCCACCGCTGTTCTTGGCCTCGCAACGGGATCGACCCCTCTTCCTCTCTACGACGAACTGACAAAGCGCTGCGAAGCAGGCCAAATCTCCTTCGCCCAGACCCAGTCCTTCAACCTCGACGAATATGTCGGCCTGCCCGAAGACCACCCCGAAGGCTACGCAAACTTCATCCACCGTTTCCTTGTCGACCGCGTAGATTTCCCCAAGGGCGCCGCGCACGGCCCCAACGTGTGGACCGGCGACAACGATCAGGCCGCAGCAGACTACGACAAGGCAATCCGCGACGCCGGCGGCATTGACCTCCAGATTCTCGGAATCGGCGCAGACGGACACATCGGCTTCAACGAGCCCGGCGGGTCCTTTGCCTCGCGCACCCACGTCGACGTGCTCACCGAGCAGACCCGCCGCGACAACGCGCGCTTCTTCGACGGAGACATCACCAAGGTTCCGACCCACTGCATCACCCAGGGCCTAGGAACCATCATGGAATCCGGAGAAGCACTCTTGATCGCCACCGGCGCGGGTAAGGCAGAGGCCGTTCGTCAGCTGGTCGAAGGCGCGATTTCTGCACGTTGGCCTGCGACGATCCTCCAGATGCACCCCAACGCGGTCGTCCTCCTGGACGAAGACGCAGCAGTCGGCCTGGAACTGGCCGATTTCTACCGCGAGGTCTGGGCTAAGCACCAAGCGTAATTCCAGTATTCGCGGCCGTTTCTGATCCACATCGGAAGCGGCCGCGTCATACAATAGGGCACATGTCTTTTCTCGATGAACCCCAGGGATCTTCCGCGCCGCAGGGCCCGCAAACCCAGTCTTCGACAGGTCTGCTTGAGCGCACCGAGGTTGAACAAGAGAAAAGCCCCGGCGACGGCGATCGTTTCGCTCACTTCGTGCGCCGCGACAAGGCTGATTCCTCAATGATCACGGGGCAACCCGTTGTTGCCCTCTGCGGCAAGGTCTGGATTCCCACTCGGGATGCCTCTAAGTACCCCGTGTGCCCCACATGCAAGGAACTTCGTGATTCGATGGGCAAGAACGGGCGCAATTGGCCCTTCTCTGATGGGGGAGATCAGGGGGGCAGCGCGCAGTGACTCCCGCCGCGCAAGGCCCTTTGCACGCTTCTTCTTCCGCAGTCACTTCTCTTCCTCCCGCTTTTCCCCGCCGAGCCCCCTGGGGGACCGCGGGTAGCCTTCGAGCGTGGCAAGCTGCAGCCTTGGAACAGTACATGGCTGCCTCTCCCAAGGATTTCCTTGCCGTTGCAACCCCGGGTGCCGGCAAAACGACCTTTGCTCTGCGCATCGCGGTCGAGCTGATGGGCGCCGGAGTAGTTGACAAAGTGACGATCGTTTGCCCGACCGAACACCTCAAGAGCCAGTGGGCCGAGGCAGCGGGTCGCGTAGGAATCCACATCGACCCCGCATTTTCGAACTCGCAGGGAATGGCAGGATCGCACTTTGACGGAGTGGCGGTCACCTACGCGCAGGTTGCGTCTAATCCCATGGTTCATGCCGCGCGCACGCGCCTGCACCGCACCCTGGTGATCCTCGACGAGATTCACCACGCGGGAGATTCCCTGTCGTGGGGCGATGGCATTCGCGATGCTTTTGACGAGGCCACGCGCCGCCTTGCCCTCACCGGCACTCCTTTCCGTTCCGACACCTCCGCCATCCCATTCGTTCGCTACGAAGAAGACGAAGAGGGGATCAAGCGCTCTCAAGCCGACTTCACCTACGGGTACGGCGATGCTCTGCGCGACTTCGTTGTGCGTCCGGTGCTCTTCATGTCCTACTCGGGACAGATGTCGTGGCGAACGAACGCGGGAGATATCTACACCGCGCGCCTTGGAGAACCTCTCACGAAGGACCTCATGAAACAGGCGTGGCGAACCGCTTTGGATCCCAAGGGAGAATGGATGAGCGCCGTTCTCCAAGCGGCTGATCAGCGCCTGGAAGAAGTGCGTCGCCAAGTCCCTGACGCCGGTGGTCTGGTGATTGCCGCAGATCAAGATAAAGCTCGCGCGTACGCTCGCCAGCTGCGTGCGATCACTGGGCATCGGCCAACCGTTGTCCTCTCGGACGACGCCGATGCCTCCGAGCGCATCGATGAGTTCCGCGAATCGACCGATAAGTGGATGGTCGCGGTGCGTATGGTCTCCGAAGGCGTGGACGTTCCCCGACTGAGCGTGGGGGTGTACGCAACCAACGCCTCGACTTCCCTTTTCTTTGCGCAGGCGGTTGGGCGTTTTGTGCGCGCCAGGCGCCGAGGCGAAACTGCGACGGTTTTCATTCCCTCCGTTCTTCCCCTGCTGAATTTGGCCGGGGAGATGGAAGTTCAGCGCGATCATGCGCTGAACCGGCCTCCCTCGAAAGAGGGGGACATGTGGAACCCCGAAGACGCCATGGTTGCTCAGGCGAACAAGACCGAGAGCGCCTCGAGTGATCTTCTCAACCAATTCGAGGCCTTGGGCGCGGATGCACAATTTGATTCTGTCCTGTTTGACGGGGCGGCTTGGGGGACCGAGGCCGATGTGGGCTCTGTTGAAGAGCAAGAATACTTGGGGATCCCGGGTCTCTTGGAACCCGAACAGGTAACGACTTTGCTTCGAGCGCGCCAAGAAGAACAGCTTGCCACCCAGCGCCGTGAGGCCAGTGCGAGGCGTGCACGCGAGGACAACGCGAATATCCCCGCTCACCGCGTGCGCGCGGCAAAACGCAAGGAGCTCTCTCGCCTGGTTTCTTCATGGTCGAGGCGTTCAGGGCAAGCTCACGCGACGATTCACGCGGAACTGCGCAGGCGAGCCGGCGGCCCCGAGGTCGCTCAGGCCACAACCGAACAGATCGAAGCCCGTATCGCGCTCTTACGCGAGTGGTTTGTCGGGCGCGGGTAGGCGGTTTATCCGAGGCTAGCTGACTTGGAAACGATAGACAGGTGTGGGGCTGCGGTGAAAGGAATCACCGCAGCCCCACGGCCGCAAACAGCGTTGAGTCCTTAGACGTAACGCGTTGGAATAGCAGGTTCGCCTTCGGAGAGGCGCCATGCTTGGTAAGGCAATTCATTACGCGAGCGCAAGTGACGAGCCTGTGCCTGAGCCAGAGCCTCAGAGCTCCATCCCTCGGCCAAGATCTCACCGTCAACAATGAGTGGAACCTGCAGGGGACGCGCGCCGTTTTCCTCAAAGAAAGCTGCAGCTTCTTCAGCGCTTCCCGTCACCAAGACTTCCTCGCTGGCATAGCCGTCTTCATCGTAAAGACGACCGGCATACTTCTTACCGGCAACGGTGTTCTTCGAAGCAGACTTCTTCGCAACACCCACCATATTTCCGTCACTGTCCTCGCGGGATACGAGTTTGTATACCAAGGCGGCGGTGGGGACGCCGGAACCGGTAATCAGACGTGTGCCAACACCGTAAGAATCGACGGGCGCAGCCCCCAGAGCAGCAATAGCGTACTCATCCAAATCGGAAGTCACAGTGATCTTCGTGGAGGTCGCACCGAGCGCATCCAGTTGTCCGCGAACCGTAAAGGCCTGAGCGACGAGGTCGCCACTGTCCAAGCGCACGGCGCCAAGCTCTCCACCTGCTGCGCGCGCGGCCTCGACAGCGGTCTTCACACCCTCGGTGACGTTGTAGGTATCAACCAAGAGAGTCGTCGAGGGACCAAGAGAAGCGATCTGAGCGTCGAACGCTTGGCGTTCGCTGTCGTGAAGCAGGGTGAATGCGTGGGCGGCAGTACCGATCACCGGGATGCCGTAGCGCTTGCCGGCCTCGAGATCTGAAGTGCCTGCAAAGCCGCCGATAACTGAGGCGCGTGCTGCAGAGACAGCTGCGCGCTCGTGGCCTCGGCGTGCACCCATGTCCAGGCAGGGGCGTCCGTGCGCGGCAATTGTCATTCGTGAAGCAGCAGAAGCAACTGCGCAGTCGTAGTTGTAGATCGACAGGAGGAGTGTCTCGAGGAGGGTACATTCGGCGAAAGTGCCCTCAACGGTGAGTAAGGGGGAGCCTGGGAAATAGCATTCGCCTTCCGCGTAGCCCGAAATCGTGCCCTTAAAGCGGAAATCGGAAAGGTATTCCAGCGCGGCGTCTGAGACGATTTTCTTCTCAGCCAACCACTGGATTTGTTCGGGGGAGAACTCGAAGCGCGCCATGGCCTCGAGAACGCGACCGGTCCCCGCGACGACGCCGTAGCGGCGAGTGGCGGGAAGACGACGCCCGAATAATTCAAAGACGCAATGTCGGTTCGTAGTTCCCGACTTCATTGCGGCATCGAGCATGGTGAATTCGTACATATCCGTCAGAAGCGACGTTTCAAATGATGCGGGCATATCTCAAATCTAATCGCATCTGTGGAAATATGTGCAAGAAATGCCAAAAATGCAGACAGGAGGGCATTTCCTGCGTAGGCTTAAGGTATGTCGGGCGTTCCTGTGACGGCGAAAAATCCCAATGTCGGGACCGTAAAAGCGTCGGTGCCGAGGTGGAACCTCATTGTCTGGGATGACCCGATTAACTCATTGGGCTACATCGCCGAAGTCCTTCACCGGCACTTCGGTTACCCGCGTCCTACGTGCGAAGCACTGACTTTGCAGGTGCACAGTGATGGAAAGGCCATCATCGCCACTGGGCTACGTGAACGCGTCGAAGCAGACCTACAAACACTTCACGACTACGGAGTGCAATCAACATTGGAGCGTGCCACGTGATCGGCCCCTTTACCGTCTCACGACGGGGAATCAGCGCACCGATTGGAAGGGACTACAACCTTCTGATCCAGCAGTTGATTCACGAAATACTCGTGGTCTTAGACGACCCGGGGGATTTCCCCATGTTCTTATCCGCTGCGACAGGACTCGAAAGTGAACGCGCAGCGGCAATCGATCCTGCCCTCGACTTCCTTCTTCCCCCCATGAGCGCAGATCCTCAGGAGGCTGCGCGGCTGCGCGCGCTGACCGAAGATACCCTGCGTTCACAAAAATCTGCGCGTCTGCGCACCGTGTGTAACCAACTCAACGAAGTGCTGGTCGACGGGACGAACTACCTCGTTCTCGATGAAGAATCGACGTGGAATTGGCTGGGTGCTCTGACCGACATGCGCCTTGCTTTGGCCGGGGAACTTGGGATTCACGACGATTCGGACCTGATCCGGATTGAGACAATTGCTCAGGAAAAACCTGAGGGAACACGCGAGCAAAGTGCAGCAGCCATCTACCTTCTGATGACATGGTGGCAAGAGTCACTGCTCAAATCAGTGCATCTCCAGGGTGAAGCGAGTTAGTTTCATTGTATGGATAACGCGCCGATTGGTATTTTCGACTCTGGCCTGGGTGGGCTGACGGTTGCGCGTGCCATCATCGATCAACTTCCAGATGAAGACATCGTCTACCTGGGGGACACGGCTCACGCTCCCTATGGCCCGCGTCCGATCGCTGAAGTTCGCCAATTGACACTGTGGGGCCTTGATCGCCTCGTCGAGGCAGGGGCGAAGGCGCTGGTTATTGCCTGCAATACTGCGACTGCTGCTGCGCTGTCGGACGCTCGCGAACGCTACTGGGTTGGCCAGCGCATTCCCGTCATCGAGGTCGTGACCCCCGCTGCGCGCGCTGCTGTTGTCGCGACGCACAATCGTAAAATCGGCGTGATTGGAACTCAAGCAACTATCCAGTCAGAAGCCTATGTCAATGCTCTTGCCGCAGTTCCGGGTCTTCGAGTCTTCCAACAGGCCTGCCCACTTTTCGTCCAGTACGTCGAGGCCGGGCAAACGGCTGGCCCCGAATTGGAAGGAATCGCCCGCGAGTACCTTACGCCCCTGAAAGAAGAAGGGGTCGATACCTTGATTCTGGGGTGCACGCACTACCCGCTTCTCACCGGAGTGATCGGCCGAGTCATGGGGGATACCGTCCGTTTGGTGACCTCTTCTGCAACGACGGCGAATGTCACCTACAACGAGTTGGTTGACCGTGATCTGCTCCACGCACCGCGCCGCGGCGCAAGTGATGAACCCCAGCATCAGTTCCTCACCACCGATGCATCCTCACGCTTCCCGATCCTTGCCCGTCGTTTCTTAGGGCCCGAGGTCCAAAGCGTCAGTGAAGTTCCCGCCCTCCCACTAGAAGGAGGCGCCCAATGAGGCTTCGCATCATTGGCTGCACGGGGTCAATGTCGGGTCCGGATTCGCCGGCATCGTGCTATCTGCTTCAAGCCCTCGGCCCCGATGAAAGAACTGGGAGGCAGCGAACCTGGAACATTGTCTTGGACATGGGGCCAGGATCTTTCGGTGAATTGTGGCGCTACATCGAGCCAACCAATATCGATGCAGTGATCTTCTCGCACTGCCACGCAGACCACATGGGAGATGTCATTTCCCTGCACGTCTACCGCCGCTGGGGACCTGGCGCGTATTGTGACCCCATGGTTCTTGCGGGGCCGGCATGTTTGCCCGGCCGTGTTCGCCAGATCGATGGAGTTGGCGAAGAAGAAAACTACTCGACAGAGTTTATTTTCAAGGAACTACGCGACACTCAGACATGGACTCTGGGGCCCTTTACCCTAAGTGCAGCGCGGGCATGGCACTCTGTGCCGGCTTTCGGGATTCGCATTAGCGGCCCTTCTGGTTTTTCAGAAGGCGATGCCTCTGGATCGCGCAGTACTTTCTTCTATACCGGTGACACTGACCTATGCGACAGCATCGTTGAGGGTGCTCGCGGGGTTGATCTTCTCCTCAGCGAGGCCGGATTTACTGAAGAAGATACCGTCGAGGGCATTCACATGGATGGCACCCGCGCAGGTACCCTTGCCGCGCGTGCCGAAGTTGGCAGAGTCATCCTCACGCATATCCAACCGTGGAATAATCCCGAGGCCACGCGCTTCCAAGCGGAACAAGCATTTGGCGGGCGCGTGGAACTTGCGACGACCGGCATGTCTGTCGACTTCTAGTACTCGCAGACACCGCTTTGGTGCAGAGAAAACCCCGCGAAGCCGGACAATTCCACACCATCTGGCCACGCGTCCTCCTGCGCCTTGCTTAGTTGCCTGCTAGGACCTCAATAATCCTCGGCGCAAGCGCGCGGAAAGCGATCCCGCGGTGACTAATCGCGTTCTTTTCTTCCGCGCTGAGCTGTGCGGCAGTGCGATCCATACCCGAGGGAACAAAAATTGGATCGTAGCCAAATCCTTGCTCGCCTTGCGGAGCGGTCGTCAGGTGTCCTTCGACGCGTCCGAGCTCAACGAACTCGCGGCCATCGGGCAGAACAAGCGCTGCAGCAGAAACGAATGCCGCGCCTCGTAAATGGAGCGGGACGTCGCTGAGCTGAGCAAGAAGCAACTCAAGGTTCGCGCGGTCGTTCCCGTGAGCTCCGCTCCATCGGGCAGAGAAGATCCCGGGTGCGCCGCCCATGATGTCCACGCACAGGCCGGAATCATCGGCGAGCGCAGCGATTCCGGTTGCTGCGCACAAAGACCGGGCCTTGATCAGGGAATTCTCTTCGAAGGAAGCGCCATCTTCAACGGGCTCGGTAACATCGAAATCGCTCATCCGGCCAATGCGGCCAGCACCCTCGGGGAGGAGGGGAGCGATGATCGCCTCGAGCTCTGCAACCTTGTGGGCATTTCCGGTCGCAAAAACCAGGCGAGGTGCATCTGCGCTGCGTACGGAGCTCACAGTGTGGCCTCGGAAGAAACGGTAACTCCCGGCTGCGCTGCCAACGCGCGTGCCTGGAGGTCGCGGATCTGGGCGTTACCGGTGGTTGCCAAGTCAAGGAGCTCGCCGAGCTCGGTACGGGAGAAGAGCGCATGCTCAGCGGTTCCTTGAACCTCAACGAAAGAACCCGAACCCGTCTGGACAACGTTCATATCCGTCTGCGCGCGCACATCTTCAACGTAGGGAAGATCGAGCATGGGGGTGCCATCAATGATGCCAACGGAAATTGCGCTTACAGAATCAGAGAGGACCTTCTCGGGAGAAGAAGCCGCAACGATCCCCTTCGAAATACCCCAAGAAATGGCCTCGTAAAGCGCAACATAGGCGCCCGAAATGGAAGCGGTGCGGGTTCCGCCATCAGCTCGCAAAACATCGCAGTCAAGAACCAGAGTGTTCTCTCCGAGGGCCTTGATATCAACGATCGCGCGAAGCGAACGGCCGATGAGACGCGAAATTTCGTGGGTGCGGCCGCCGATTTTACCCTTGACGGATTCACGCTGGGAGCGCTCGGAAGTAGCGCGCGGGAGCATTGAATACTCCGCGGTCACCCAGCCTTCTCCACTGTCGCGCTTCCATCGCGGCACGCCCTCGGTTAGCGAGGCAACGCACAAAACGCGCGTGTTCCCACATTCAATCAGTGCAGATCCTTCGCCGGTTCCTGCCCAGGAACGAGTGATAGACATTGGGCGAAGCTGAGAGGGGGTGCGCCCATCGGCGCGAAGCTGAGAAGTAGTCATGACTCCAGCCTAACGCTCATTTGCGTTGTGGTTGAAGCGAAGGACGGCTACGGTTACAGCATGCCCCTTTTCGACACGATCAATGGTCTTCCCTTTGCCGATGAACAACTGTTTTTCCCGCGTGAACTTGGCGCGTGGGTGAAGCGCTTGAACGCGCCCGGGGGCTATAGTGCACTCCTCAAAGAACTCGAAAAAGACGCACAAGAGCTTCGCATCCTCGCGATGACGACTGAAGGTAAGGTCGCGGTGCTCCCTGTGAACAAAGGGCTTTACGAAGCGTGGAATATGGGGGCAGTAGTTGAAGACTGCGATCGCGTGTTCTTTGCCGGAGTAGATTCGCGCGAGGTTGTGCGTTTTATCGCGATCGTATCCGAAGAAAGCCTTGCCTCCCTGCGCGATAAGTGGGATGTGCCGTTGGAGGAACTTTCCTGGCTTTCCTTGCGTCACGAGGCCGCGCACTTGGAAAGTGCGGATCGCACCAGTGCTGGACGGGCACTGGCATTACTGCGCTGGCAAGAAAATAACCAGTATTGCTCGTGCTGCGGCGGGCAGATGTGCAGTGAAAATGGGGGAGAAATCCAACGCTGCGTGCAGTGCGATCGTTTAGAATACCCGCGCCAAGATCCTGCGGTTATCGTCTTGATTACCGATGAAGAAGACCGGATTCTCCTTGGGCACAATCGATCGTGGACACCCGCATTCATGTCGCTGATCGCCGGATTCGTGGAGGCAGGAGAAACCCCCGAGCACGCTGTTGTTCGCGAAGCCAAGGAAGAAGCAAACCTCGACGTCGAAGACGTCCGTTATTTCGCAACTCAGCCCTGGCCATTCCCACGCTCGGTCATGATGGGCTTCACCGCCTCGGTGAACGGTACCCCAACTCCTCAACCCGATATGGACGAAGTCGATGCCATGCGTTGGGTGACTCGCGATGAACTGATGACCCTTGTCGAATCGGGAGAACTCGAGATTCCCACTCACACCGCGATCGCACGAAAGATGATCGACATGTGGCTCCATCACCTTGGACGGGCTTCGTGAACGCCCGCGACGAATCCGCGGCCGAGAAACTTCTGGAGGCTCTCGACCCGGACCAACGTATGGTCGCTCAGTATGCGGCCGGCCCCATGGCCGTACTCGCGGGAGCCGGGACGGGAAAGACTCGTGCGATCACCTATCGCATTGCCTACGGCGTCGCGCGTGGGATTTATGAGCCGACCAATGTCTTGGCCGTAACCTTTACTAAACGTGCGGCTGTTGAAATGCGCGAGCGTTTGGCAGCTTTAGGTGTTCCCGGTGTCCAAGCGCGTACTTTCCACTCAGCGGCACTGCGCCAATTGCAGTTCTTTTGGCCCAGCACCATTGGCGGGTCGATGCCCCCGCTGATCGAGCACAAGGCCTCGTTGATTTCGTCGGCAGCGGCGCGCTTGGGGATCCGTGCGGATAAAGCGCTGGTTCGCGATCTTGCGGCGGAAGTTGAGTGGGCGAAAGTCTCCATGCTTGACGCCGATGCTTATGCCGATACCGTTCGCGCGAATACTCGCACCACGCCGGGAGATTTGAGTGTGGACGACGTGCTCTCTGTCATGGATGCCTATCAGATCGCCAAGGAAGAGCGAGGCGTCCTTGATTTTGAGGACGTTCTAGTCCTCACCGCGGGAATCCTGCAAGATTACCCGGCAATTGCCAAGCGGATCCGCGACCAGTATCGCTATTTCGTCGTCGATGAATACCAGGACGTGTCTGCGTTGCAGCAGCACTTGCTCAACTTGTGGTTGGGTGGGCGCCACGATATTTGCGTCGTCGGAGACGTTGCGCAAACAATTTATTCTTTCGCCGGTGCCTCTCCGCGCTACCTCCAAGATTTCGCTGAGGCGCACAAAGGCGCGCGACTTGTCGAACTTGTGCGCGACTATCGCTCGACCCCGCAGATTGTCAGTGCCGCCAATACTTTGATGAAAGGGCAACATTCTTCGGTGCTCAAGGGAGCAGTGAAGCTGGTGTCTCAAAGAGAAGACGGCGTTCCCGTCAGTTATCGCAGTTTTGACGATGACACGGATGAAGCACGAGGCATCGCGGAAGATATTCGCTCGCTCCACGAGGCGGGTGCGGCGTATTCTTCGATCGCAATCTTGTACCGCACCAACGGACAGTCTGAGTCCTTTGAGGCACAACTTGCCGAGGCCGGGATTCCTTTCATCGTCCACTCGGGAATGCGCTTCTTCGAACGTGAGGAAGTACGGCGCGCAATGTACCTGCTCAAGAAACAGGCGACCATGTTGCGAAACGAAGGCAAGGATGAGAGCGACCTTGTCCAATTGGTCGAAGACCTAGTGGGAATTGCCGGGTGGAGTGCAAAGGCCCCCAGCGGGCAAGGAGCCCTTCGAGAACGCTGGGATAACCTCAACGCAATCGTTGAGATGGCGCGCCAGCGAAGGGATGCGTCTTTCGTAGCTTTCGTCGCTGATCTTGCCGAAAGAGAGATCTCACAGGCCGCACCTGCAACCCAAGGAGTGACGCTTTCAACGCTTCATGCTGCAAAAGGACTGGAATGGGACAACGTCTTTGTCGCGGGAGTAAGTGAAGGACTGATCCCAATTTCCTTAGCTCAAGGAGAAGACGCGATCGAAGAAGAGAAACGCCTACTCTATGTGGGAATGACGCGTGCTCGTGATCGCCTCTGTGTCTCATACTCGCGTTCTCGTCATGGCGGTAATGGAAAACGCAAAGCCTCGCGTTTCTTGAAAGATCTGTGGCCTCGGGACGACAAGAACCGAACCCGGGTGGGCCGAGGCGGTGCGCTTGAAGGAGGCAGCTCCAAGAAGAGCGCAGCGCGAGTGGCCCGCGCGGATTTTGAAGAAAACAATTCCCCGGAAGTCATCGAGCTTTTTGAGCGCTTGCGTGCATGGAGAAAAGCCGAGGCCGAAGCGCGTTTGATCCCCGCATTTGCGGTCCTCACCGACAAAACCCTGCGCGATGTTGCAATTGCTCAGCCAAAAACCCTTGTTCAGCTTCGCGTCATCAAAGGGATTGGTGAAGTCAAGATCGACTACTTCGGGCCTCAAATTTTGGCAATTATCCGAGGTGAAGAGGTCACAGTCGATACTGATCCTGCTTAAGAAGCCAGGGGATAGCGAAGATTGTGGCTGAGTAGGTCATACTCGGTACGCGGCAGTGAAGCGAGGCAATGCGCGCCAGCGGGGGAGCGCCTTTCACAGTCAGGTTCTGGCAGGCAGAGTGCGTCTTTTGATGCCGCGCCGTGACAGCCACAGTCGGGGTTGATGCTGAGTTCATGCCACGAAACATCTCCCGAAGCCGAGATTCGAAGAAAACGATTCGTGCAGGTGGAGTGTTCACAGCCAAAACGCGCAAAGTCGTAGATCATCAAAGAAAGCCACGAGGCCGCCATATGAGTGAGCCACGGAAGTGGTGACTCGAGGCGCCACAGAGCAATGTCTCGTCCTTTTGGAGGGCTACCTTCTCTCGAGGATGAATCGATGCAGCGAGCACAGCAGGTGATGCCTGGAATGACAAGAGGGCCAATATCCCACCAGCCCTCACTCTGACAGCTCAGGACGTGGGGAATATCTTCGAGCATGAAAGAATCGCTTTGTTCAAGGTTATGAGCACCTTGAGAAGACACGATTGCCAGATCGACGGGCGAATACGAATTGCAATAGCGTAGATCGGGGTAGCGATGCTCAAGATGAACACGCATTGCTTGAGAGCGGCGCGGAAACGGGGGCTCATCTGGGAATAGGTGCGCTAATTCTGCGCTGAGCCGTCGAGAATCGACCAAGCGCATTCTTGTACTTGGCAGAGTCTGAACGATGAGGTCGACTGCAGCGACCGTGACCGGGTCAATCCCGTTGATTTCAAGGCTGAGAGAGTTCGTCATTGTTCCTCCGCACTGTCATGGATAAATTCCATTGTGTACGCAAGGACACTTCGAGCGGGTACGTTGGCGCAATCTGTGGAAAACGCCGAAGGCGCGCGCACCCTGTGGACAGGCTCGATACTTGCCTGTCAGTATCAGGAAAGATCGCTGTCGGCTTCGCTTGGTGGTTCTTCTGAGGAATCATCCCCCGAATCTGTTGGATGAGCGGCCTCGTCTGGGTTCCCAATCTGGTACCCCGCCTTACGAAGGGTATCGGCCTCGGGATCCATTGAGGGATCAAGGCCCTCAGCCCACCCCATCGAACCGTCCAAAAGAGACTCCAGTGCCTGATCCATATCGGCGCTGGCCTCGGCTTCGGCATGGCGAAGAGCGACGAAGGTTTCCGGAGAATCAAGCTCATTGCTATTGGGGATCAGATCCGGGTGCGCCCACAAATCCTCACGCGCATGGGTTCCGCCGTCTTCAAACACCAACTGGAAGAGCTTTGCGGCATCTCGTGCGCGTCGTGGACGCATTTTCAACCCGATGAGACTCCCGAGAATCTTCTCAACCGGACCGCCCAGTGCGCGCCGGCGACGCATGAGCTCACGAAGCTGTTCAAGGTGAGGCAAGTAGGGCAGGGCCGCCTGAGCAGTGACGACATCAACCCAACCTTCAATGAGGGCAAGGAGGTTTTCAACTCGCTCCATTGCAGCGATCTGCTCGGGAGTGGGGGCAGCTGCGAAGATTTGCTCGTTGAGAGTGTCTTCGGTGAATTCACCGTTTTCCGGATCGAAATGTGCTGCGGCCTCGGCGACTGCATGTGAATCGATCGCAATGTGCTGGGCATAGCGCTCAACCGCGCGGGTCAGATCCCCAGAAAGCCACGGGACTCCGGAAAAGAGGCGGCGGTGCGCGCACTCACGCAGGGCAATGAATTGAAGAACCTCTTCGAAGGGGATATCTAGCTCATCGGCGAAATCCTCAACATTGCGCGCGACCAGCGCAGTTGTCGAGCCATTGGTCAAAGGAATACCGACATCGGTGGACCCCATGGCGCTCTGCGCAATTTTGCCCAAGGCAACACCGATCTGGCTCGCGAAAAGGAAAGAAGACATCTTCGGCAAGATATTGCGCGTTGAGTTGAGCAAACTGGCGATATCAGGCATGTCTTCTGATGCTGAGGGGTCAAGCTCGGGCAGGTGCTGTTCTTGCTCGTTGAGCACGTCCTCGAAGGCCTTGGCGACGTTAGCTGCAACCGGCTCGCAGATCTTCTTCCACACCTCCGCAGTGCCGTCGATCCACTCGGCGCGAGTCCAGACCTGACGGTTGACGGGACCGGGAGAGAACTCGACGGTGGCATCCAGCCACAGATCTGCGACAGTCATCGCTTCACGGGCGCGCTGTGCTTGAGCGGCAGTCACCGCAGTTTCTCGTGAATCCCATGCCTTCGACTGAGCGAGCTGAAGGGCGCTCTTCCAATCCACAGGTCCAACTGAAGGTCCATTCATCATGATGGAGAACTGAGTCAGTGCCTGACGCATGACCTCGGGATCGGGGAATTGACTGTTGAGACTTTCGGGGTCAATCCCGCGAGCGCGCATGGATTCCATTGCCGCTCGGGCTGCCTGCTCGCCGAGCAGGTTACGGAGAAACTCTTCCATGTTCGATTCGTTGTCGCTCATGTGTTGAGCCTAGCTGTGAGCTGGGCCGCGTTCTAGCTCAATGCCCAGTTTCGAACGAACTTAGCTCACAGCGCAATCGTCTTCGGATACCGGCACATACTTCCGCCTCACGAATATTTCCATACTGAGGGACAATGACAGGTATGAATGAACTCCATGACGATCACGACGTGAACGATGAAGACCCGCAGGCCAATGCTCGTAGCCTGCGCTGGCTACGTAGACTAACGGTCACGCTTGTCGTCATGAGCATTCTTGGTGTGGCTGCAGCGGTTGTCCCGCTGCCCTACGTCGCACGCCTTCCCGGGCCGACGGTGAATATTTTGGGCGCCGCGGCAACGAAAGATGGTACTGAGGAGCTTCTCTCCATCACAGGGACCAACCCCCTGACGGGTGAAGAAATCAAAAACCCAGATCCTTCGACCAATGCGGACAGCGGCCAATTGCGAATGGTGACGGTCTCTGAGATGGGAGGACCTGGGCGCAGGCTCAACGTCTACGGGTGGATTCAAGCGGAACTCACCCCGGCCTCGGAACTGGTTCCCTATTCGAAGGTCTATCCCGATAACGTCACCCGCGAGCAGGTTGATAACGCCAACAAAGCACAAATGACGGGGTCGCAATCGACGGCGAAAGTCGCAGCCTTGATGGAGCTTGGCTGGAAAGTCCCCGCGACGGTCAAGATTACGGGCACCGTCGAGGGATCCGACGCGCAGGGGAAACTGCGTGAGGGCGATATCCTCCAATCGATCGAAACCCCCGACGGGGTCCTTCACTCAATCGAAACTCCCGCTGATCCTTTTGCGATCATGCGCAAGGTCGCTCCCGGCTCGATACTCAAAGTCACGGTGAAAAACGGTGAGGATCAACGGACAGAAACAGTTGTTTCTGCTGCCTCTATCGGAGAAACAGAAGGCTCGAAGCTTGGGATCTACCTGGACGCGCAGGTGAATCTTCCCGTAGATATTCATTTCTCCTTGGAGAACATCGGCGGCCCCTCCGCGGGAATGATGTTCTCGCTGGGCATCATTGACCGCCTCAGCGAAGGAGACATGACGGGCGGGAAGTCGATCGCCGGAACTGGGACCATGTCCTATGACGGCAAAGTCGGGGCAATCGGTGGAATTGCACAGAAAATGCAGGGTGCAAAACGCGACGGAGCCAGCTGGTTCCTTGCCCCTGAAAGCAATTGCGATCAGGTCATTGGGCACGTCCCGGAGGGATTGCGGGTCGTGCGTGTGTCAACCCTTCATGAAGCTCACGAGGCAGTAGATGCGATTGCCGCAGACCGTGGGGATTCCCTTCCGACCTGCGAAGCCAAGTAAGCCAAAGAACGTCAGGGGCAGGCGCGCGCCTCATCGATTCCTTAGGAAAGCGAGGCTAAGAGCGCGTCCGTTAGCCCGGGGACCAATTGCGAACCCTGACCGACCTTGTCATCGCTGTCGAAAGTACGCGCGCGCAGAGCGCTCCACGTCTCACCGCTGCGCAGGGCTCCTGCTGCAATGCGAACATCGGTAGCCTTGGGATGATTCGAAATGAAAGCAAGAGCTTCATCGGGATCTTCCGGAGCCTGTGCTTCCACCTCGGGGGGAACAATGACGCGTTCGAGGCTCAGCGCTGCGCCGACGACCGAAGGTGGCCACGCGAGGTGGGCGAGCATCTCTTCGAGGTCTTCCCCCTGGAAGTCTTCTTGGATGATTGCACTCAAATGAGTATCAGTACCGTCCCATTCTTGGCGCAAGGCGTCTTTGAGTTCTTCAGGAAGATCAGGCTGATCGAGAAGAGTCGCTGTGCGCACCAGAGCATAAAGGGAAGGCGCATGATCCCATCCAACCAGTGATGCCGCTTTTTCAATGTCGAGAACGACATGAGCGAGGGCGAGCTGGTCAGCGGTGGGGGTGAGTTCATTCATGCGCTCATTTTCCCACAGGCACTTGGCACACGCAGATGCATGCGCGGCTGGCTAGAATACACATATCGTGATCATTCTTTAGAGAGGAAGCTTTGTGAGCGATTCTCCCTTCTCCATCGGCAATAACCCCATCCAATTGCCCAAGATCGAGTTCCGTCGCCCGAAGATCGGCCCCGGAGCCATCACCGTTGTGGTATTGGTGCTCGTGGGGCTTTTTGTCTACGCTGCTTCATCGTTCTGGACCGAAATTCTCTGGTTCCAGCAGATGCATTCGACTCGGATCATTTTGACCCGATGGGGAGCTATCGCTGCGCTGGCACTCATCGGTGCAGTGATTTCAGTAGCTCTCTTGCGTACGATGATTGGTCTGGCTCATCGTCATCGCGTGCCATCGGGCAGGGGAGAAGTAGGCGCGAATCTTCGCCAATACCAAGAAGCGATTGAGCCCCACAAGAAGGGGCTGGCCTGGCTGGTTGCTCTGCTGATCGGTATCCCCGTTGGAATCAGGCTCGCCGAAGGATGGCAGACTGTCCTCACCTGGCTCAACGCGACACCCTTCGGGAAGACCGACCCGATTTTCGGGTGGGACGTTTCATTCTTCGTCTTCACTCTTCCCTTCCTTGAGCTGGTCGTCTCTTTCCTCATGCGCCTTGTTCTTCTCTCCCTGGCGGTCTCGCTTGCTGTGTCCTACCTCTACGGAGGACTGCAGCTCACTCCGCGCCCGCACGCTCGGAAAAACGTGCGACGCCACCTGGGGATCCTCGCAGCTGTGGCCTCGGTGATCATCGGCGCATACTACTGGATCGGACGCTACTCACTGCTCACTCAAAGTGGAGACAACATTGACGGCGCAATGTATGCAGACGTCAACGCCACCCTTCCCGCGCACTCAATCCTCGCGGTGATCTCGCTCGCGGTTGCAGTTCTCTTCCTTATTGCCGCTTTCCGAGGCACCTGGCGCCTTCCCACGATCGGCGTCGTTGTCACCGTGGTTGCCGCATTGGTCATCGGTGGCGCCTACCCCGCGCTCATCGAACAGTTCAGGGTCCGCCCGAACGCGCGTTCTTTAAACGCTCCCTACATTCAGAACAATATTGATGCGACTTTGAGTGCCTATGGTCTGGACGATTTGGACTACACGACCTATGACGCAACGACCAGTGCTCAACCCGGTCAGTTGCGCGAAGACTCGGAATCGACCTCGCAGATTCGACTGCTCGACCCGCAGGTGATCCGCAAGACTGTTCAGCAGCTTCAGCAGTCGCGTCCCTACTACTCCTTTGATTCCGGGTTCTTTGTCGACCGATACACCATCAATGGTGAACGTCGTGACACCGTCATCTCGATGCGTGAACTCAACCTTGCTGGACTCTCGCAAGAACAACAGACCTGGGTCAACCGGCACACCGTCTACACCCACGGTTTCGGTGTTGTCGCTGCCTACGGTAACACCATCACTTCTGATGGTCTTCCCGCCTACTGGGAGCAATCCATCCCCTCGACGGGTGAAATGGGATCCTACGAGCCTCGCGTCTACTTCTCTCAGTCGGCGCCTGATTACTCAATCGTTGGTGGCCCAGAGGGCACCGCGCCCCAAGAACTTGACTACCCCGACGACAACGCTCCCGGTGGTCAGGTCTCCACAACCTTCACCGGCAACGGTGGTCCCTCGGTTGGGAATGTGTGGAATAAGCTCCTGTACTCGATCAAGTTCGGGTCAACCGATATCTTCTTCTCCTCTCAAACGAATGAAGAATCCCAGATCCTGTATGACCGTGATCCCTTGCTGCGAGTGGCAAAGGTTGCGCCTTACCTGACCCTGGAACAGAAGGCTTACCCGGCGGTTGTCGATACCGATGGAGATCCTTCGACCCCGAAGCGTCTGGTGTGGGTTGTTGATGCCTACACGACCACGGATTCCTATCCCTATGCCCAGCACCAATCGCTGTCCTCCAGCACAGTCGATTCACGTTCACAGTCGGTGGGAGAGTACATCCAAGGAAACTCCATCAACTACATGCGTAACTCGGTGAAGGCCATCGTCGATGCCTATGATGGATCGGTGCGTTTGTTCCAGTGGGACGATAACGATCCGATCCTCAATACCTGGACGAAGATCTACCCCGGAACCGTGGAACCCAAGGCAAATATCTCTGCCGACCTGATGGGGCACCTGCGCTACCCGGAGGATATGTTCAAGGTTCAGCGTGACCTTCTCACGTCTTACCACGTGCGTGATGCCGCTGATTTTTACACCGGCGGTGACCGCTGGCGACTCGCAGAAGAAACTTCGACTGCGGCAACAGCCAATGGTTTGTCTCAGAACATGACCTCCGCGCAGCTGCAAGCGATCCGAGTTCAGCCGCCGTATTACTTGACCATGCAGATGCCTGGGCAAGACTCCGCGGAGTTCTCCCTGACCTCGGTGTTCGTCCCCGGTGGTGAGTCTAAGCGCGAGGCCATGGCTGGCTTCCTCGCAGTCGATTCGGAAACGGGAAGCCAGGCTGGGCAAGTCCGTGAGGGATACGGCAAACTGCGATTGATCGCACTGCCTTCCTCGACGACGGTTCCCGGCCCCGGACAGATCCAAAATGCCTACGACACGAATCAGACAATTGCCTCGCAATTGAACGTGTTGAACCTATCGGATTCAACGGTCATTCGGGGTAACCTCTTGACCCTGCCTGTGGGCGGAGGCCTACTTTATGTCCAGCCTGTGTACATTCAAGGATCGGGCGGCGCAAACTATCCGGTGCTGCGTTTCGTCTTGACGGCTTTTGGTAATCGCGTTGGATTCGCTCCGACTTTGCAAGAGTCACTGGATCAGACCTTCGGTGGAGATTCAGCTGCGAAGGTGACGGGTAAGGACACCTCCGGTAAGGATAAGAACCAAAATACCGATACGAATAGCGAGCCCTCACAGCAGCTCGCCTCTGCTCTCCAGGACGCTAACCAGGCCATCCAAGATGGCCAAAACGCCCTGAAGAACAATGACTGGGCAGCTTATGGTGAATCACAAAAACGCCTCAACGACTCCCTCGCCAAGGCTATTGAGGCTCAAAAGGCACTGGAAGCACAAAAGGGCTCTGGTTCCTGATGTGCTGACACATGAGTGATGTTGTGGGGGCGGGAGGATTTCAATCCTCCCGCCCCCAACGACATTCACATCTCAAGCGTTGTATCTAGGCCCTTCCTCATTAGTTTTTCGAGGAAAGGTGTGGGTACAAACTTTCAGTCGGATAAACGGGCCTTCAATGTGACGACGGTTCCGCCACCTTCAGCAGGCTCCCAATCGATGCTGCCTCGAAGTTCGCCGCGAACCATCTGATTAACGATCTGCGTTCCCAAACCCGTCATCGCCCGACCGGGCTGGATTCCTGCGCCGTTGTCAGTAACTGTGACAGTGAGCTGGTCACCGTTGCGCTGCGCGTGGACGCGGATCAGCCCATCCTTATCCGCAAGACCGTGCTCAACCGAATTCGACACGAGCTCGTTAAGAACAGTCGCCATGGCCTGCGCTTGCGCTGCTGCAAGGCTGCCGAACTCGCCGGTTGTCGTCACATCGACCGCATGATCGGTTGAAGCGAGCGTTCCGGCCATTCGCACAATCGTTCGCGCGACATCGTCAAAATCAACCTGTTCATTGACGTCTTGTGAGAGGGCCTCGTGAACGGTTGCAATCGCTTGGACTCGTCGCTCGGCTTCCTTAAGCGCGGCCTGAACGCTTTCCAGATCAGAACGGCGAGACTGAAGACGCAGCAGAGCTGACACCGTCTGCAGATTATTCTTCACGCGGTGGTGAATTTCGCGAATCGTTGCGTCCTTTGTCATGAGTTCTTGTTCGCGTCGGCGAATCTCGGTGATATCACGCGTCAAGATGACGGCGCCCAGACGCTTATGACCGTCAACAAGCGGAAGTGCGCGCAAGGATATTGTGACCCCCTGAACCGATAGCTCGACGCGCCAAGGGGCGCGTCCCATCACAACGACCGCCAAAGACTCTTCAACGCTGTTCTCATCGCTGACAGCATCTGTGATGCGTTCGGCCAAGATTTCGCCAAATACAGAATCTTGACGGATTCCAATGCGACGCAGGCACGACATAGCGTTGGGGGTCGTCTGAAGGACCTTTCCATCTTGATCGATGAGGATCGCTCCGTCTTGGACGCGAGGAACGCCATGCGCGGAAGCTGTTGGAGCAGACTTGTAGGGGTACTCGCCCTGAGTGATCATCTCGCAGATGATGTCCGCCGCGTCACTGGTCCAGGTATCAAAGTTTTGAGCAAGACGAGGCGACGATAGATTCGTTTCGCGCGTGAGCACTGCGATAACTTCGCCCTCGTAGGGGATGGGCACGCAGACTTCGAGAACCGAATAGGTGCCGGCCCAATGCGGCGAAGTCGGGCGCACGACCTTGCCGGTTCTCATCGCCTCACGCAGCTCGGCCTCGCGAGCAAGAGGAAGATACAGGCCCCGCGGATCGTCAGCGTGAACGGTGATCGAGGTTGACGGGCGGCAATTCTCTGCGGCGAAGAAACGGTCATCGTCTGTATGAAGCCACAACACCAAGTCGGCAGCCGCAAGGTCTGCAAGAACCTGCCAATCAGCCAAGAGCTGGTGCAAATGATCGTGAGCTCCCGGGGACAGCTTAGGAGTGAATGAGACTTCTGCAGATTGGGCAAAGCTTGACATGTCCGACATGTCTTCACAATAGCGGCACTCGCCTTATTGTGAGAATCAACGGGCGGCAAGGATACAATCACTCCTGTGGACTTCGCTTCAACAAACGGGCGAAGCAGGCAAGAAGATGGGACAATGATGCAGGTCAATGGGGATGCGCAGTATCAATGCTCGCCAGAGGCATTCGTCGAAATCAGCACGAACGGGGATTTCGTTCAGACGCGCTTTGGGGAACTTATTCGCGAGGCCGTGGTGGAGCATCCGCAGGCAGGCGCCGTGAGCGTTCGCGGACAACTCAACCCCGACGCTCTTCCTGCGCGGGCGCGCTCGGCGGTGGAAAACCAAGTCTTCATCGAATACGACGAGGTGTGGACGCAGGTCGCTCCCAGGCACTTTCAAGCGACATGTACGCTCAGCGCCGAGGCGGTCTCTGTCAGCGCGCACCTGACCCAAAGCGTGAGTCCCGTGGAGTGGGATCGCAATCAGTGTCAGTGGGCGCTCAGCGGCGAATACAGAATTGCCATCCCTCTTATTGGACGCATGGTCGAGGCCACGGTGGCCTCGCATTTTGACGACTTCTTCAAGCGAGAGCACACAATAGTTGACACGTGGCTCAAGAGACATGCGGGCGAGTACTACATCGCGGAATAAAACCCTTTTACTTTGGGTTGTGAACTGATAAAGAACATGGGAAGGACACATCATGGCTGAAGAGATCAGCGAAACAACACAGTCTGTCGCGGCTGCGGGTGGCCCCTCACGGCCTCTGTACCTGGAACGGACAGGAGTGCGTCAGTACGTCGCTCGTAATGCTCGCGGAGCTGAGGTTCTGGTCGGTGACGGCCCGGGACGCTTCACCCCAGGTGATTTGCTCAAGCTTGCGCTGGCCGGTTGCATGGCAATGTCCTCTGATGCGCGTTTCGCCGCAGTTTTGGGCGAGGATTTCGCGCAGATTGCCGGCGTTTCCGCCGAATATGACGAGGCCGCTGACCGCTTCACCTCGATGGAAGTCGAACTTCTTCAGGACCTCTCTTCGCTCAGTGAAGAAGAGACAGTTAATCTTCTTCGTCGTGCTGGCTCCGCTATCGAGCGCAATTGCACGATCTCGCATAGCATTTCTGAGCCACTGCCTCACACCTTGCATATCGCCTCCGAAGAGGTTCGCGAATCTTGAGAGTTGCTGTCTCTTTCGCCAGCGTGTGCCACTAGGCTTGTAGGCGCTGGCGAAAGACGCAGAAACGAAAAGCCGGAAGGGAAAAGTAATGAACCAGGTTGATAGGCAATACGAAGACCTACTGGCAAAGATTATGCGCGAAGGTGCGGAAAAAACCGATCGCACGGGTACAGGCACGCGTTCCCTTTTCGGCGCTCAGCTCCGCTACGACCTCTCCCAGGGCTTTCCACTCATTACGACCAAGCGTGTCCACATGAAGTCGATCATTGGCGAGCTCATATGGTTCCTCAGCGGGGATTCAAATGTCCGCTGGCTTCAAGAAAATGGCGTTCGTATCTGGAATGAATGGGCCGATGAAAATGGTGACTTGGGGCCCGTTTATGGTGTCCAGTGGCGTCGCTGGAATGCTGGGGATGGTCGTGAGATTGACCAGATCTCTCAGGTTTTAGAGACACTGAAGACTAACCCTGATTCCCGTCGCATGATTGTGTCCGCCTGGAATGTTGGGGATCTTCCGCAGATGGCTCTTGAGCCCTGTCATGCGTTCTTCCAGCTTTATGTTGCCCAGGGGCGCTTGTCCCTCCAGCTGTATCAGCGCAGTGCCGACATGTTCCTTGGCGTTCCTTTCAATATTGCTTCTTATTCGCTCTTGACCCACATGTTCGCTCAGCAGGCCGGCCTGGAAGTTGGCGACTTTATTTGGACCGGTGGAGACTGCCACATCTACTCGAACCATGTCGAACAGGTGAATGAGCAGCTCTCGCGTGAGCCCTATCCTTTCCCAACTTTGAAGCTACGCCAAGCGGATTCGATGTTCTCTTACGATTTCGACGATATCGAGATCGAGGGCTACGAACATCACCCGACGATCAAAGCGCCGGTGGCCGTGTGAATCACCGCGGGGGCACTGCCCGGGAAATGACGGTGGGGGAGGAATTACAAGCACAGCATCGCTTGGTCCCTCTTGCATCGATTTGGGCGCAAACTGCTGACGGCCTGCTGGGTTCTGGGACTGAAATGCTCTGGCGGGTTCCCGCAGATTTTGCGCACTTTAAGTCCGAGACAATGAACTGCCCGATTATTATGGGTCGTTCATCGTGGGATGCCTTGGGGCGTCCCCTGCCTGGTAGAACGTCCATCGTCATTACCCGGAACCCAGATCTGAAACTGGACGGTGCTCTGGTTGCGCATTCCTTAGATGAAGCAGTGCGGCTTGGACAAGAGGATGCGCGCGAGCGGGGTAGCGAGCGCGTCTGGATCACGGGCGGCGCACAGATCTACACGCAGTCAATGCCGCTGGTGGATGAGCTTGTCGTTTCTTTCTTGGAACTTGATGAGCCCTGCATCGAGAAGATCAAGACCAGTGAAAATAAAGTGTTTGCGCCAGAGATTTCCCCTGACGAGTGGGGGCTTGACCCTCTTCGCAGCGACGAGGCCTGGCGTCCCTCCTCAGGAGATGCCCTCCGCTGGCGAGTCGAGGTCTTCCGCCACCTGTGAAAAGGGCATCGTGAGAGTTTTTGCCTCTACCTGGACGTACTCGAGGGGCTCAGGACTGAGATCAATTCCTGAGAGCTTTCGTGCGCTGACTAATGCGCGTGACTCAAAAGAGCCGAGGAAGGAATTCCAGGACTGCGATGCATTGTTGAGTGCAGCGGAGACTTTGGAGGCATGTTTTCCAAGCGTTTGGAGCCGTTCGTAGAGTTCTTGAGAGAGCTGAATAATCTCTTGAGCCTGTGTGGAGAGGCTTTGTTGACGCCAGGTGAAGGCAACCGTTCGCAGAATTGCCCACAGGGAAGTGGGGGATGCAAGAACAACATTCATGTTCAATGCATCGTGCATGAGTGAAGGATCGGTATGCAATGCTGCAGAGAGAACCGATTCACTGGGAATAAAAGCAATGACATAGTCAGCGGCATGGGGGAGTTCTTTCCAGTATTCCTTTCGGGAGAGTTCACTGACGTGGCGGCGCAAGGACTTTGCGTGCTGGAGCATCAGCTGCTCGTAAGTGAGTGTCTGATCCGAAGGATCCTCGCCATCCACATGTAGTGGAGTGTCTTCGCTTTGGGCGCGCAAGTAGGCGTCTAGGGGAACCTTCGCATCGATTGGAATGCACTTGTCTTGGGGGAGAAGGACGATCATGTCAGGGCGTTTGGATCGGCCTGCCGTTTCCACTTGGGTCTCAAAGTGGACGTGTTCGATAAGCCCGGCAGACTCAACGAGAGAACGCAGCTGGGCTTCTCCCCAAGTTCCACGAAGAGAAGCATGGGAGAGTGTTCGCGTGAGTTCTTGGGTGGACTGCCGAAGTAAATCTTCCGATTCGCGTGTCCACTTCAATTGTTGATCAAGCGCGCCGATTTGCGCGGCCTGCTGTCGTTCTAAAGAACTGACGGAGGTTTGAAGGAGCTTTAAGCCTTCGTTGATCGGAAGGATTGTCTGCATGAGCCGTTGGTGCTGCGCAGAATCAAGCTGTGCTGCTTGGGATTGAGAATCGGCCAAGAAGCTTTGGAAAGTATGTTCTTGTGTGAGGCGTTCGCGCAGTTCTGTCACTTGGGCCTGGCTGCGTGCGAGATCTTGCGAAAGTTCGAGGCGCGCGTGGAGCGCCCCGCTATGCTTGCCCACTGCCCACGATAAACAGGCTAGGGCTGCGCAGAGGACGAAAAAGAAAAGGCTCTGAAGTGTCATGGAGCGATGCTAAAACCTGGCACTTTCATCTGCGTCCAGTTTGAGTGTGTGGATCTACATGACCCATGTCACCCGCCTCGAGTTGTGCTTTTGGGCCAAGACAGGTATCTTTTTTAGGTACCGACGCGGGGTGGAGCAGTTCGGTAGCTCGCCGGGCTCATAACCCGGAGGTCGCAGGTTCAAATCCTGTCCCCGCTACCATGCAAAAGATATCCCTAGCCATGAGGCTAGGGATTTTTTATTAAACTTTTATGAAAATTGTATATGTGATGAAATGCAGTCGATTAAATAAATAAGTGTTATTCGATTTTTGATTTATATGCATTGGAGAAGTTATATATGACATCAATAGATTTTTTAAACAAACTGTATAAAAACTTAGATTTACAAGGATATAGTCTTTCTTTTTCTCCAGCTAAGTCTAAGGACTATATGCTGTACTGCAATGGTAACTTTGTCGGAGGATTGTTTGACGACGAGTTGTGCTTAGTCTATGCAGACAGCGTGAATGACTTGCTCGGACACCCAGAACCCGTCTACCGTGGCTACTCAAGCACAGCCTTACACAAAATGTTGATAATACCAGAGGAACACTGGAAAACAGCTTTAAAACTACTCTATGCGGAGAAATTTGACCATAAGCGATTGGTGTACGACATTACATATACCAGTATTGGCGCAGCTGTAGTGGAGGATTTCTATGACAAGAACATTGTGTTCTTACAGTTCTGCTTCGAAAGAAAGCTACTTGTAAAAAACCCTCTAGATCAGCAGAACCGTATCCTTCAAATGGTATATCTAAACAAAGACCTGACTGAAACAGGCCAATATATATTTCCAAAACTGCTACAAAAATTTCTCATTTATATAGATAATAACGGGAAAACCAGTTTGGAATCCATGTTGAAACGTTGGTACAATAGCTTGGTTCTCCATAAAAACTAATTCTAAGAAGATATACCACATTTTAACGTTGAAATTTGAATGAGTTTAGAAGTTTTTATCAACACTTTTTGTCCTATAGTCCGAAAAACAAAATGGATGCCACCTGTAATGTGCAGGATAGTATTCATGTGTTCCGCTTAATTCATAACATGTGTCCAGGATTCTGGGTGCATATCACATTTGGCTAGGGATATCTTTTGCATGGTTGCGGGGTAGAGCAGCTGGTAGCTCGCCGGGCTCATAACCCGGAGGTCGCAGGTTCAAATCCTGTCTCCACTACCAGAAAAACCCGGTATCTCAACAAAAACTCGCTGAGATACCGGGTTTTGTTTTACCCAATATTGCCCGAGGGGCCAGAAAAATTGCGGCCTACGCTTCGCGTAGACCGCAATTAAATGCAGGAAACTTTTCTAGCCACGCTTGCGTCTGCGCAAGGCAGCGCCCGCACTTGCGCTCAGTGCTGCTGCCCCAGCAAGGAAAGCAATCGGGGCACCCGTGCGTGCGAGCGCCGGTTTTGACGGAGCCGATGCACTGGTTGACACTCCTGCCGGACTCGTGCTTGCGCTTACCGAAACCGTCGTTGACTCACTGGCTGAAGGAGATGTAGCGCTTGTACTCACTGAAGCCGTAGGAGTGCTTGCGGTAGGTGTTGTTGAGCTAACGGACGGAGAAGGCGAGGGGGTGGGGGTTGCACACGGCGAGGGGTCGAGGATTGGATCGACTTGTGTTCCAGCAGCCAGCGGAGCGACGGTGATATCGGCGGTCCAAGAGTCTGCAGAGGACTGTGCATTAGCGCCGGTAAATCCCGTGAGTGCGGCGGTGTTAGAGATGGTTGCCCCAGCGCCCTTTTCATTCACGCGTCCCAGCACATGCAGCGTCGTGTAGTTCATGAAACCGAGCTGCCCTGCGCCGCCGGCCCAGACTCCAGTGCAGTGATCATAAGAACCAAAGACCTTGGCATCAGTACAGGGGAAAGTGAAGTCTCGAATGAGGCCGTCGTCCGGGTTCGGATCAAAGTCGTGTCCTTCCCGGATCCAGAGGTGATCGACCGGAGGATAGGCAAGGATCTCGTTGTTGCACAGTCGGGTCCACGAGTTCTGGTAGGTGATTCCCTCGGGCAGCAGGTCTTTCACATTGATGTTTGTCACTGTGCCAACGCCACGGTTAAGAATGTTGACACGGTAAAGAACATAGTCGCCAACGTTAAAGTTCCCAATCGGGAAATTAGCCGTCGAATCGAGAGCGATGGGCAGTCCGTTCGCGCCATAAACAGGCTGAGCGCCAGACATCTGGACGTGGGCAGCGTCCTTCAAGACAATAAGATCAGCGCCCTGGTTTGGGTCAGCGTTGGCCTGGAACTTGGATGCTGAAACACCGACAATTCCGAGTGCAACACAGGCACTGAGGAGTGCTGCACACAAACTGCGGCGTCGAGAATGACGGAGTGTCATGGTATGTCGGTCCTTCTGTAAACGGGGGGGTTAATTGAGCTTACGCCTGCTCGAGAGGAAAGATGATCCTGCAATAGTGGTGAGTAGCGCTATTCCCCCAAGAAGAGCGAGGGGAACACCCGTCCGTGCGAGCGTGGTTGTCTGCGGTGCGCGAGAGGCTGCTGTCGCGCTTGTCATTGCCGAGGCCTCGCTAGCGCTAAGCGTGGTAGTGGGGGTACTTGTGGCCGCGGAGGGAGCGGATGTGCTCACCGATGGTGAGGGCTGCGAAGACGTGGGGGAATCTGAAGGCGTCGGTGTTGAGCAAGGTGAAGGGTCAGTGATCTCCTCAACCTGTGCGCCGCTAGCAAGAGGTGCAACCGTAATATCTGCGGTCCATGAGTCAACGGAGAGCTTTGAATTTTGAGGAGAGATCTCCGTAAAACGAGCGGTGTTGGAAATCGTCTTTCCTGCGCCCTTCTTGTCGACACGTCCAAGGACAAACAAAGTGGAGTATGCGGCGTAACCAAAATACTCAGTGCTGCTCGTCCATGTTCCGCTGCAGTGATCGTAGGTCCCTGAAGAGTATCCTTCAGGTGCGCGACAGGGGAAAGTAATCGGGCTATCTGGGTACAGACTCTCATCGGGATTCACGCTTTGGCTTTCGCGAACCCACAGATGGTCGGTTGGAGCTATAACAGTGTGTGCGCATCTGCGTGTCCAGGAGTTCTGATAGGTGACCCCTTCGGGAAGGAACTCCGAAACGGTAAAACTGTTCACATTGGCATAATTGCGATTCAGAACATTGATGCGGTAAACAACGTAGTCTCCGACCTCAAAGCGTCCAATGGGGCCATCTGCGGTCGAATCAAGGCCAATCGGGAGGCCGAATTCGTCGTAGACGGGCTGTCCGCCAGACATCTGGACGTGGGCTGCATCCTTCAGGAGGATCAAGTCGGGGACGCGTTCTTCATCTGCCTGAGCCTGGAGTTGTGCGGTGGAGACCCCAGCAATACCCATTGCAACGCTTGCAGTGGCGAGGGCAGCAATGATGCTCCACCCTCGCTGTGAACGCCTGAACATAACGAGCCTCCAAAACCTTCAATACTCAGCAAGTTGTCTGAGCACAATACCGAGAAATGCTATCTGTAAGTAGCTGCTCAGTTCAAGAAAAACTGCCAGTTGTGCCTTAAAACTCATATGTTCTGAGCGAAAGGTCCTCTCTCACAACAGTTGTAGTATAAAAATGTTGAAACACATTTGAGGAGGACAAAATGAGTGAACCGACGATGCCGCCGAGCCTGCCGCCCATGAGCGGACAGTCAATTCCGCAGGGAAGCGTGCCAGCAACCGGCAGGATTGAAAACGGTGACTACTATTTCGATAAGTTTGATGATCGTCCGATTCCCACAATGGTGAACCGACTGATCATTGAAAAAGGTTCATGGACTAAAGCAATTATTGGCTTCGTTTTGGGAGGAGTTTTCCTCCTTGCATGTGTCAATTCCGTGCGCACTGAACAGTCAGTTGTAGCGATGATTCTTTGTTTCTTGATCGGGGCTCTCTTGATTGTCGCCGGGCTCGCCATGATGCCCCGCAAAGACTACATCGACTACCAGGGCTTCTATGTCACGAGCATTTTTGGCTCGAAGCGCTTCCCCTGGCCTCATTCGCGTACCAGTTTCTACGTCCGTAACACGCGGGCTGGAAACGCAGCTTCGGCGAGCGCTCGGATGACACAGACCTTTGACGTGAAACTGATCAGTGCTGAGGGAATGCAGATTCCCTTGGGGATTGTCTTCACCGGTCCGAACTCCGATGAATTGGAATGGCGAGGCGTCGTTCAGTGCTCGCGTATTTGGGATTGGGGCGTTGCAAGGGGCTACACCGTTGAGACGGGGGAGTACATTCCTCTTTCGGGAGCTGGAATTCACCAAGCACTTCGTCAGTCTCAGGAAGAACGCTACGGTCTTCGCCAGAACTTCAATCAATAAATGAGTAATCCCTACGCTCCTCAGCCTGCTGAGGATTCTCCTCAACTCTCACTTCCTCCCGCTGCTGGGGAGCGCTTCGTTATTAAGCCAGAGGAAGAGATCGTCTCGAAGATCGGGACGGTTGTAGACGGTGACTACTACTACGATCAAAACGACGAGAAGCCGATTCCTCTTGAAGCAAAGAGAATAGTCTTCGAAAAAGGTTCGACCTTTATGGTGATTTTGTCGTGGTGTTTAGCGCTCTTTCTTTCTATGCCCTTCCCGACGATGCTGGCCAAGGGAACAGACGCGGTCATTGACGCGGATCATCCATTGATCTGGTCCTTCATGCTAGGGATCGATCTGGTGATCATCGTCTTTCTTATTATTCATGGTTTCCTTTATTTCCCAAGTACAGATTGTCTTGACTCCCAAGGGATCACCCTGTCTATCTTGTCAAGGAAAATACAGATTCCGTGGCCGCACTCGCGAACGGGTTTGTATGTTCGCCGTGTGAACCAGAAAGGTCGAGCTCTTCAGACAGCTGAAGTGAAGGTCATTCGCCCAGACGGTTCCTCCGCGTTACTTCCTATTACCTTCAGGGGACTGGATTCAGTCAAAACTGAACGAGATGCTGTCATCCAATGCTCGCGGATCTGGGGCTGGGCGGTGGCAAAGGGCTATACCCAAGAGAGTGACGAATACATTCCTCTTGCGGGACTAGGGGTTCAGCAGTCTCTTCGCCGTCGCCAAGAAGAACGCTACGGTTTTCGCCAGAACTTCAATCAATGAGTAATCCCTACGCTCCTCAGCCTGCTGAAGGTAGTAATCCCTTCGCTCCTCAGCCTGCTGAAGGTAGTAATCCCTACGTTCCTCAGCCCGCTGAGGATTCTTCTCGAGTATCACTTCCTCCCGGTGCTGGGGAGCGCTTCGTCATTGAGCCAGAGGAAGAGATCGTCTCGAAGATCGGGACGCTTGTAGACGGTGACTACTACTACGATCTAAACGGCGAGAAGCCGATTCCTCTTGAGGCAGAACGAATAGTGGTTTTGACGGGGGCATGGATCGCCATTATTGTGCCCTGTGCTTTCGCGCTTTTCCTGTTCATGCCTTTCGTGAAAATGATGAGGGATGGCCCCGCTTCAGTGATCAATCAAGATCACCCAATTGTCTACTCGGTCATGCTGGGTGTTGATCTGCTGATCGTTATTTTGCTCGTTGTATTGAGCGTTCTTGTCTTCTGGCCCTGTAAGAATTACATCGACAAAGATGGTTTCCGCGTCACTTTCTGTTTCAGAACAATGCGGTCGCCTTGGCCACGCTCAAGGAGCGGCTTGTACGTGCAGATCCGATCGCGTCGAGGCAGACCCGTCAAGACATCTCAAGCGAAGGTCGTTCGCCCAGACGGTTCCGCTATATCGATTCCCATTGCCTTGATGGATATTGACGCAGACGAGGTTGAAAAGAGCACTGTTATCCAGTGCTCTCGGATCTGGGATTGGGCAGTTGCGAAGGGCTACACCGAAGAGACCGGTGAATATACCCCTCTGAGGCGACATAGCAAAGACGACGTTTTTCGCCGTCGCCAAGAAGAACGCTACGGCCTTCGTGCCCATGTGAACGACAACCAGGAAAACCTCCAATAGGTCTTTCCTTCGTATAAAGGTGTGGGCCCGGCAGCTGCCGGGCCCACACCTTTATACCTAGAACTTAGTTCTTCTTCTTAGCCGGGGCTTCGCCCAACTCGAAGGAAGCGACACGGATGGTGCCTTCATCTTCGGTAGAGTCTGCCGAGGCCTCGAAGTGGGCAGGACCCTGGATCTTCGTCGCGGCTGCAAGGTCTTCCAGAACTTCCTCAAGCAGGGGGATCATCTGCTCGGGAGCAGATACCGTCACCTCAAGGAAGGGGGTCCTGGGGGAAACCTTTGCTTCGGACTTCACGCGGCGAAGGACCACGAGTGCCTCGGAGGCAACGCCCAGCAACACGCTGGAAGCGTCCTCGATCGCGCCCTCGATACTCCCATCAGGGGTGACCTCAAGGTTGGAGGTGGTCGGCCATGCAGCCTGGTGGACGCTGCCTTCGCGATACCAGCTCCACACCTCTTCGGTCACGAAGGGCAGGTAGGGAGCAAGCAAACGAACGAAAGTATCGATGGCGATCGCCAGCGCTGCGTGGGCAGAAGCAGAAGCCTGATCACTCCACTTGCCCTCGCGGTTGTAGGCGCGTTCCTTCACGAGCTCCAAGTAGTCATCGCAGAAGGTCCAGAAGAAGGACTCGGTGACTTCCAGTGCACGCGCGTGCTCGTAGTTTTCCAGAGCCGTGGTCGCAGAAGAGACAACCTCGCGCAAAGCGGCAAGCATCGAACGGTCGAGGGGCTGGACAACGTGCGTGATATCCAGATCCAGATCTGCGTCTCCACCCATCGTGAGAGCGAACTTCGAAGCGTTAAGTACCTTGATGGCCAGGCGACGGCCAATCTTCATCTGGGATTCATCGAAAGCAGCATCCAAGCCCAGTCGAGCAGATGCCGCCCAGTAGCGCACCGCGTCCGAGCCGAACTTCTCGAGCAAGCCCATGGGGGTGACGACATTGCCCTTAGACTTCGACATCTTCTTGTGATCCGAATCCAAGATCCACCCCGAAAGGCCTGCGTGTGCCCAGGGGAGTGCGCCAAATTCCAGATCGGCACGGACGACCGTTGAGAACAGCCAGGTTCGAATGATGTCCTGCCCCTGCGGACGCAAGTCCATCGGGTAGGTACGCGAGAACAAGTCCTCGTCCTCAAGCCAACCGCAGGCAATCTGCGGAGAGAGGGACGAGGTCGCCCAAGTATCCATGATGTCGAGTTCGCCGACGAAACCACCGGCTACTCCTCGCTGATCCTCGGTGTAACCGGGAGCCGTATCCGATGAGGGATCGACAGGAAGCTGATCTTCGCTGGGGGTGATGATCTGGGTGTAATCGACTTCGCCACTGTCATCAACGCGGTACCACAGGGGGAAGGGGACGCCGAAGAAACGCTGACGGGAGACCAACCAGTCGTTGTTGAGGCCGCGTACCCAGTTTTCGTAGCGCACGCGCATGAAATCCGGGTGGAACTCCAGTTCCTTACCGCGCTCGATGAGTTCCTCGTTCAGGTCTTTGTCCGTTGCAGGATTGACCCACGGCTTGCCGCCGTTACGGATGTACCACTGACGCGAAGTGACGATCTCCAGGGGTTTGTCGCCCTTTTCGAAGAAGTTCGTCTGGCGCATCGTCTTCTGAGGTTCACCGCGCATCTCGCCGCTTGCCTCGAGGCGTGCCACTAGGGCCTCGCGAGCAGAGAAGGTCGTCTTCCCCGCAAGCTCAGCGAAGGCCTCGCGACCCTCATCGGTGGTGATCCATTCGGGGGTTTCGGTCTGCAGGCGACCATCCTTGCGCAAAACGGTGCGGAGCGGAAGGTTCAGGTCGCGCCACCAATCGATATCGGTCGTGTCGCCGAAAGTACAGCACATGGCGATACCGGCGCCCTTGTCCATCTCCGCCTCGGGGTGGGGAAGAACAGGGACCTCAACACCGAAAACGGGGGATGCAACTGTGGTACCGAACAGTGGCTTGTAGCGCTCGTCGTCGGGGTGAGCAATCAGGGCCACGCACGCGGGAAGCAGTTCGGGGCGAGTCGTCTCGATGCAGACATCAACACCGTTCTCAACCGGCGCACCGGCTGCAGCGGCCTCGGCAGCGCGCGCGGGGTCGGTGATGTGGAAGGCGAGGCGGTGGTAGAAGCCCGGGTATTCGCGGCTCTCAAGCTCAGCCTGAGCAACCGCAGTCTGGAAGGTAACGTCCCACAGGCCAGGAGCCTCAGCCTGGTAGGCCTCGCCACGCTCAAGATTGCGCAGGAAAGCAGCCTGGGCAACCTTGCGGGCACGTGTACCAATGGTCTGGTAGTTCTGGGTCCAGTCAACCGACAGGCCCAGGTGGCGCCACAGGTCCTCGAAGTGCTTCTCATCTTCAACGGTCAAGCGCTCACACAGTTCCACGAAATTACGACGCGAGATCGGCACCTGATCGCGAGCCTTGATGGACTTGCCTTCGCCGCCAACGTGCGGGGGCTCGAAGTTCGGATCATAGGGGAGGGTTGCATCAACGCGAACCCCAAAGTAGTTCTGCACGCGGCGCTCTGTGGGCAGACCATTGTCGTCCCAGCCCATGGGGTAGAAGACCGATTTGCCCAGCATTCGCTGGAAACGCGCGACGACGTCGGTGTGCGTGTATGAGAACACGTGGCCGACGTGAAGCGAACCCGAAACCGTGGGCGGGGGAGTGTCAATCGAGTAAACCTCTTGGCGGGGGCGGCTTCGATCAAAACGATAGGTTCCCTGATCTTCCCAACGCTGGTTCCACTGGGCTTCGAGGCCTTCAGTGGCGACCTTGTCCGGCACCTGGGGTGCGGGCAGCGAGGTGGGTTCGGCTTGGCGCTGAGCGCTCATACATATTCTCCATCCGAGTCGTGGACTTATTACCGTCCAAGCCTACGTTTCATCGGCCCCCCGGTCTAGCGAGAACGCGCCGATGAGTCGCTCACAGTGGGGACTAGACTGGAGAATGCAAAGCAGCGTGCACACGAGCAAAAGGATCCCTTCGTTACATCCGCTCATCGAACGGTCTGCGCGAGCGAAGAAGGAGAGTCTGAGTAGTCTGGATGAAGGATCGCTCACACTTGAAAGGGATAGTCATGGCTGCGGTGCAAACACGTGAAATCGGAGAAGAAACACTCGATCTTCTTCGACGGCTCATCGCCTTGCAATCGGTCAATGACCTCACCCCAGATTCAGGACAGGAAATCAAGGCTGCCAATCTTTTCGAAGATTACTTTGCCGACCTTCCCGTAACGTGTGAACGCATTGAAGCCCATCCTGGTCGCACGACTTTAGTCGTCACCATTGATGGAACGGATCCCAGTTGCGAAGCTCTCACCCTTCTGGGGCACACCGACGTTGTTCCAGTCGATGACAAGCATTGGACGCACCCACCTTTTGAGGGGGAAATCAGCGGTGACCAAATTTGGGGACGAGGGAGTGTGGATATGCTCCACCTCACCGCAGCCATGGCTGTCGTTACTCGCCGCATCGCCCAAGAAATCGCCGACGGTGGGGTGCGTCCGCAAGCAAGCCTGACTTTCGTTGCTGCTGCGGATGAGGAAGCACGAGGCGGACTGGGAGTTCCGTGGATCGGTGAGCATCATCCCGAGGCTTTCTCGTGGGATGCTTCGCTATCTGAAATGGGAGGCGCCCATATTCGAGGCGCTCGAGGCCGAGATAGCGTCGTCGTCATTGTCGGTGAAAAGGGAGCCGCACAACGGCGTCTTCATGTGCGCGGGGATGCCGGTCATGGATCGATTCCCCTTGGTCGAGTCAGCGCTGTCGAGATGCTGGGCAGGGTTTCGCGTGCTCTTGCACACGCCCAATGGCCCCATGCAAGCGATGAAATCTGGGCGGGTTTTGTACGCGCTTTCGAGTTTGACGCTTCGCTGGAATCCGCGCTGCTCGATGGTACCTACGATGGTGACTACAGTGAATTTGGTGATCTTGCTGCCTACGCTCACGCCGTTTCGCATATGACTGTTGCGCAAACCGTTGTCAGGGCCGGAGGTCCGATCAACGTTCTTCCCTCTTCTGGCTACATTGAACTCGATATCCGTACTCTGCCTGGGCAAAGTGATGATGACGTCGATCGCGCGATTTTCGAGGCCTTGGGGGAGCTGGCCCCCAGCGTCCAGATCGAGCGCTTGCTCAGCGAACCAGCCACGGCCTCGTCAATCGAGACGACACTCTACCGAGCAATCGAAGAAGTTCTTCGCGAAGCGCACCCCGGCGCAGTCGTGGTCCCCATCCTCTTCCCGGGAGGATCAGACCTGAGAGTCGGTAGACGCAAGGGGGGAGTGGGCTACGGTTTTGGATCGTGTGCTTCCGGCGCGACTCTCGGCGAGGTCTATTCGCAACTTCATGCGCACGACGAACATATGCCCATCGAAGACGTCTTCTCGACCGCGCGTGATCTAGAACGCCTTGTTCGCCGCTATATTGGCGCTTCGCTTCATGCCCAGTGAGTGTGAGATTCACTGTTACAAACGACCAGCACGTGGCACAACTCGCCAAGGGAGCTGTTGACCCATATCGTTATATTTGTGCACACCCGTGCGCGCCGAAGGAACAAAGGAGAATTGGATGCCAGCATCACGCATCACCATGAAAGCAGCCGCTCTTGTCTCAGCCGCTGTCCTTATGTGTACCTCGCTGGCAGCCTGTGCGCCGAAGAATGCTTCTTCGACGCAATCCTCGAGTAAGGCAGGGACAGTTACGGTTGGTCTTCCGGGTTCTTTGTCGACTCTGGATACCGCCCATGAAACCGGAATTATCAACTACTACGTTGCACAGGTAACCTCTGAAGGTCTGCTCGCTGTCGATAAGGACGGCAAGCTGGTTCCGGCAATCGCGACGGCTTACCACACGGATGATGCGAAAACTTGGGTATTCCAGATCCGTCAGGACGCGAAGTTCCAAGATGGTAACCCCGTGACCATTGAAGATGTTCTCTTCTCGATCAACGTCGCGAAGGCTCCCGAAAAGTCGCCTTCCTCGGCCGTGTACTGGACGGCAGGCATCGAGGCCGCGCAGACCGGAGAGTGGGAAATTACCATTACCCTTCCTTCTCCGGCCGTGAATTTCGGGTGGACCGTGACGGCAAACGGTGGCCTGTGGATCACTGAGAAGTCCTTCTACGAGGCCGCGCAGTCCTATGGTTCATCCAAGGATCTGATCATGGGGACTGGCCCCTACAAGGCAACATCGTTCCAGCCCGACTCGAAGGCAGTTTTTGAGAAAAGCGGAACCTGGTGGGGTGGAGATACCCCCGCGCAGACCATCGAGTTTGATTTCTTCTCTGATGAAAACTCGCGTCTTCTCGCTCAGCAAAGCGGTCAGATCGACATCTCGACTCAGCTCCCGACGGATCAGCTTTCTCAGTTTGAATCGATCAACGGAGTGAAGGTCCTGACCGAATCCGACCGTTCCTTCGTGGGGCTGACCTTCGATGAAGGCGTTGCTCCCTTCGATGACATTCACGTCCGTAAGGCAATCGCTCACGCTGTCGACCGCAAGGCCATCGTCGACTCGATCCTCAAGGGCCGAGGCGAGGTTGCGACCGGAATTGAACCCAACGATCAGTTGGGCAGCGAGATCGGCGTCGATAAGGCTCGCGGGCTCCAAGCCAATCTCCCCGTTGACTCCTTCAACATGGAGCAGGCTCGCGCAGAGCTCGCTCAGTCGAAGGTCCCCAACGGTTTCGACACCGAACTGACCTACCCGGCCTCGATTCCTGAAATGGGATCCGCAGCGCTCGCTATTGCGGAGAACCTCAAGCAGATCGGAATTAACGTCACGGTGACTTCGAAGCCCATCGAAGAGTGGGTTTCCAAGGTGGGAACGGGTGAATACGGCCTGTACTACATGAGCTACACCTCGACGACCGGTGACCCCGCTGAAATCGCCGGCTGGCTGCTCGGTCCTAGTAATCCCGCACGTTATGTGAATGAGGAAGTTCAAGGTCTCATCGCCTCGTCGAACCAGGAGACGGATCCTCAAAAGCGCGCCGAACAAATTGTTGACGCTGAGCGAATTGCTCAGCAGAACACGATTTACTCGCCGATCTGGTGGGGCAAGACTTCAACTGCTTTCTCCAAGACCGTCACTCCCAATAACTACACGTCCTACTTCTTCATGACCCCCTGGGCCGCGTCCCTGAACGTCACGAAGTGATGGTGCGTTTTCTTGCTCGACGCCTCGCGGGTTTCGCGGCGGTACTGCTAGCCCTGTCTTTCATCATCTTCTCCCTCTTGGACATGGTCCCGGGAGATCCGGTGAAGATCTTGGTTGGCACCCGCCGCCTGACCCCCGAGGTTCGTGCTGCCATTACGCAAAAATACGGCCTCGACGAGCCCTTCTTTGTTCGTTATTGGCACTGGCTCTCCCGTGCGCTCACGGGCGATTTTGGCGATTCGGTACGTTCGGCGACTCCCGTTACGGATGTTCTTGCCGGTCGCGTCGGCCTGACGGCAACGCTCACGCTGATGGCCTTCATCATCGCGATCTGTGTCGGTGTGCCACTGGGGATTTGGGCAGCACGCCGCGCAGGAAGCTGGGTTGATCGCTCCATCGTCGGATGGAGCGTCGTTGGCATTTCCGCTCCCGGTTTCGCCTTGGGGCTTGTCCTTCTCTACGTCTTTGGACTTATGCTCGGATGGTTCCCCATCTTCGGGCAAGGGGAGGGACTCCTCGACACCCTCTGGCACCTTGCCCTTCCCGCACTTGCACTGGCAACGGGGATTGGCGCAATGATCGTCAGGATTACGCGCGCCGCGGTCGTTGCCGAACTCAAACAGGATTACGTGACTTTCGCGCGCTCGCGCGGCTTGGCCTCCGGGCGTATCACTCGCATGTACCTGCGCGCGGCCTCGTTGCCGATCATTACTTCCGCGGGACTGATCTTGGGCACTCTTTTCGGCTCGACGGTTCTCGTGGAGGAAGCTTTTTCTCTTCCCGGACTGGGGCAGCTCCTTGCCGACTCCATCACCTATAAGGATGTGCCCGTCGTCCAGGCGATTGCGCTTTTGGTTGCGGTGGTGATCATCGCCGTTACTTTCGTTGTGGATGTCGCTGCTTTTGCGATCGATCCGCGTCAAAAGCTTGAAGAAGGGGGTGCCGCATGAGCAGCGCTCAGCCTACTGATCGTTTCCGTTCGACTTTACGAGGCCTCGGCCACTTTGCGCGTGCTATCCCCGGTTCCGTCGCGCTCTCCTTTGTGATCCTGGGTCTGGTTGCGCTCTGCGTTTTCTTCTCTTCGTTGCTGGTTCCCAACGCGCTGGGCCAGGACGTGAGCTTGGGGGTGAGCCCCGCCGGGACGGCGGGCCACATTTTTGGAACCGATAAAGTCGGTCGAGATATTCTTGCCCTCACTATTGCGGGGACTCGATCGGCGGTCCTTGGCCCCATCGTCATTGCCGGCGGCTCAATGGTATTGGGCTTGCTCTTTGGAATGACTGCCGGCTGGTGGGGAGGCTGGTGGGACACACTGGTTTCTCGCTCGTGCGAAATCCTGCTTTCCATGCCGGTTACCTTGTTGGCGATCGTTGTCGCGGGCGTGATTGGAGGCTCCTACTGGGTGACCGTGGGCGTTCTGATCATCTTGTTTGCTCCCTCAGATATCCGCATGATCCGCGCGGCGACCCTCCAACAGAAACCGCAGCCCTATATCGAATCTGCTCAGGTTCTGGGACTGTCTTCTCCACGCATCTTGGGCATCCACATTCTGCCCAACATCACCCCGATCGTGTGGGCGAACCTCTTTGTCAACGTCGCTTTTGCTCTTGTCTCTCTTTCAGGCCTGTCCTACCTCGGCTTTGGCGTGGGAGCTCAGGATGCAGACTGGGGACGCCAGCTTGCCGATGGACGTTTCATCCTCGCTCAAAATCCGGCCGCCTGCGTGATTCCGGGCCTTGCGATCATTATCACCGCCACCGCAATTAACATCGCTGGCGATTGGTGGAGCGAAAGGCAGGAGGTACGCTCATGACGACTGACGATAAGGGGTTGGTGGCCTCGGGTATCAGTGTCTGGGCTGCCGATGGCCGTAGCCTCGTCGACGACGTGACGATTCGTGCCCGTGCAGGTCACACCTTGGTGATCGTCGGGGAATCTGGCGCAGGCAAATCCATGCTTGCCCGCACGATCTGTGCCCTTACCCCGCATTCTCTTCGCGCTCAAGGGCGCATCGCCCTGCAGGGACGCGAATACGACATTGTTCGCGACGCGCGAGCTTTCAAGGACCTTCGTGGCCAAGGCATCGTCTGGCTTCCTCAGGACCCCTTCACGTCCTTGTCGCCGACTCAGCGATGCGGAGATCAAATCATCGCCGGGCAGCGCCTTTCTCAGCGTGACCGTCGCGAGCGGATCGGGGAGCGTTTGCGTGAGGTCGGTCTTCCCGAGCGAGTCGCCCGAGCGTATCCGCATGAACTCTCCGGTGGTATGCGTCAACGCGTCGCCATTGCGGCCGCACTGGATTCTTCTCCCGCTGTCTTCATCGCCGACGAACCAACAACGGCTTTGGACGTGACGACTCAAAAGGAAATTCTTGATCTTTTGAGTGATCTTCGTTCGATCCGGGGAATGGCTCTGGTTCTCATCACTCACGACTTGGCTCTTGCTCGCGAATACGGGGATGAAGTAGTTGTGATGCGCCATGGGCGCGTCGTCGAATCGGGTAGCGTTGAGAAGGTTTTATCTCACCCAGAAACTCCATATACACGTGAGCTCGCCGCTGCTGAGCCTCGACTTGATGGTCCCAATCCTCGCCCTGAGAGTCCGGCTTCTACCGCGCACACTGAACTTCCTCTTCTTGTTGAGGCTCGTGAGCTGGTCAAGGTTTTTCGTGGCCACGGGCGTGGAGGAAGACATATCGCTGTCGATGGCGTTTCCCTCGCGATAAAACCACAAGAATCAGTGGGCATTGTCGGCGAATCGGGTTCGGGAAAGACAACGCTCGCGCGTCTGATCATTGGATTGGAAAAGGCCGATTCGGGCAGCGTGAGTATCAACGGCGTCGAGCGAGGACCTCGTCACGCGCGCGCCGGGGGACCGCCGCCGATTGGCATCGTCTTCCAAAATCCCTACTCGGCTCTCAATCCTGCTCGAAGCGTCGGCGCGACCCTTGCCGAGGCCTTGCGCGTGGGCGGCCGCGAGGTCAGTGAGGTAGCGCAGCTTCTTCAATCCGTTGATCTTCCCGCTTCCTATGCGGATCGCTACCCTGCGCGTTTGTCGGGCGGCGAGCGTCAACGCGTGGCAATTGCGCGCGCCTTGGCAACGCATCCCCAGCTTCTGATCTGCGACGAGGCCGTTTCCGCCCTTGATGTTTCGGTGCAGGCATCCGTTCTGGAGCTTCTGCTTCGCCTACAACGCACAGAAGGCTTCGCTTTGCTCTTCATTACGCATGACCTTGCAGTTGCACGCCAGATGTGCGACCGGTTAATTGTCATGAAAGATGGAGTCGTCGTCGAAGAAGGGCCTACGGAAGATATTCTGCATTCTCCGCGCCAGTACTACACTCGCGCGCTTCTTGCTGCCGTTCCCGGACAAGAAGGCCACGATGACTAAGGATATTTCGCGGATTTCGATTGAACCTGGTGACAATGGCTACGAGCGTCTGATTGCTCGAGGGGTCTCGCAAGAGCGTGCGAAAGACTGGGCGCGCCTTGGGCCTAAAATGCATGGAACCCTGTGGATCAACGGCCCCGTGGCGGTGTGGGAAGTCCACCGTGAGCTCTCAGCTCACTTGCGCATCGCGGGATGGACTTGTCTGTATGGCGCCCAAGAAGTAGATGAAGACGCGCAAGCGATTCTCTTGCGTGAAATCGTGGAAGAGCTCTGCGATGACATGCGTTCACGGGATTTTCCCCTGATTAAAGCCGATTCATGGGCTGATGAAGGGGTTTTTATTGATGTCCTTCGCTCGAGTGGTTTTGAGCAGGTAACAATCAACGGGAACCCGCATCCCATTGAAAATGATCGAGACTACTCGCATAGCGGTTGGCTGTTGTGGAATCCCGAATACGCGTCAGAAACCACGAATTTGGCGATCCCCGCATACGAGCACCAAAAGACGGAATTCACCTGCGGTCCCGCAAGCGCACTGATGACACTCGGCGAGATTGAAGGCGACCCGCACACTGATTTTGTCAATGAGCTCAACCTTTGGCGTCAAGCGACCTACTCAGGGGGAGTGGGACACTTCGGCTTGGCCTCGGCACTAGCGGACCACGGCGCACAGGTAGAGGTCCTTGTGTCGACGAATGAGCCCATCGTGGGAATTTCTAAAACCACGATGCTGGGAAAGCGGGCGCGGATCGCTCTTCACTGCGAGCATATGGCGCGCGCACGCGAATTGGGAGTCACCTCCCAGGTAAGGGAATTGTCTATAGAAGACATCACCTCGGCACTGGAAGCGGGCAGACACGTCATTGCCCTAGTCGACCTTGCTCCGCTCAATGGGGAAGATACCCCGCACTGGCTTCTCATTTGGGGACGTGTTGGAGACTTTCTTTTGATGCACGATCCCTGGTACGACGAAGAGTTCGGCGAGACCTGGGTGGAAACCTATGTCCAGCCCCTCCATACACGCGACCTCTGGGAGGCCGCACAGTGGGCTGACGACACCCACGAGCGCGCTCTCCTTAGCGTCCGTACTTCTCGCTGAAATTCTTTTCAAAGGTTTCCAACGATACTCCGCGTGTTTCGGGAACGATGAAAATGTAGAAGCACAAGGAAACAACGTTGATGAGGCCAAACACGGCGTAGGTCCACGTTGCTCCCAAGTGCGTAATCATAACCGGGAAAACCCAGGTGACAACTGCATTCATCAACCAACCGCAGCCGACAGCGAAACCCTGCGCCACGCCTCGGATCTTGGAAGGGAAGATTTCCGAAACCAAAACCCAGTTGACGGTTCCGGACTGCTTGGCGAAGACGAAGAGTGATACCAAAACCACGACCAGCCAGGGAAGATATGTCGGGATTGATTGCGAGATTGTTCCATCACTTTGAACGTAGGGAGAGATCCCGAAGCCAAAGACGATCGCTAAAGCAAAAAGAGAAAGAGTCACGCCAGTTTCTTGGTAGATACCGACGTGGCGGCGAGCAAGACGCGACACCAGATAGAGGCCAAAACCGGCTCCTAGGCACGCCACAGCACCTGTAATGACGTTCAGAGTAATGGAATCTGCTGCGGAGAAACCTGCTGCGGCAAGGATCTTGGGCAGGTAGTACATCGCGGTATTGATACCTGTGAGTTGGTCAAAGCAGGCAAGACCAACGCCAATAACAAGTAAACGCCGAGTCCACTTGACCGACACCGTACGGCGCAGTGACCACTGTCCTTGAGCGTGCTGATCATGCTGAAGTGCCGCGATCTGTTCGATTTCTTCACGTAGGTTGTCGCGCTTGGGGTCGCGGATACGCTTGAGTGCGCCGATGGCCTCGTAGTAGCGGTCCTTGGAAGCGTACCAGCGCCCAGACTCAGGCATGAGGCGCATTCCCAGCCATAGACACACGGCCGGGATCGTTGCAAGTACAAGCATCCAACGCCATGCCAAGCCATCACCACTGGTCACGACTGCGGTTGTTACGTGCTGGACTTGATCCCAGGGATACCATTGGCCGCCGCTCAAAGTACCTGAGGGGTCTTCGGAAACAAAGACCTGTGGTCCGCCGTGTGCGCTGGAAAGGATCGCGTTCATCGAATAGGCGAGAAGCTGGCCGAAGACGATCATGAACTGGTCAAGCGCAACCAGAGAACCCCGGACGCGCGTTGGGGCAGACTCTGCGAGGTAAACGGGAACAGTTGCCGAGGCGCCACCGACGGCAAGCCCCAAGATGAAGCGGAAAATGTACAAAATTGCGACATTCGGAGCGAAAGTACACCCCAGCGTTCCGAGAATGAAGATTCCTGCCAAAAGGAGAATATTGTGGCGGCGCCCGTAGCGATCAGATAGTCGGCCGCCGACGATCGCTCCCAGCGCGGCACCGAGGGCTAGAAAGGCGCCGACCAGCCCTTCTTCGAATTCATTGATGGCAAGGCCTCCGGCGCTGCGAGGCATATACATATAGGGCAGCGCGCCGGCGATGACTCCCGTGTCATATCCGAAGAGCAGGGAACCGAAGGTGGCAACTCCTGCAAGGAACGCGATGGAGCGCTTTGGCCCCGAAGCTGGAGTGTCTCGAGTCAGATCGTCGAGTTCCTTTTTGCTCAGCGCAGGAGGCGTTGAAGAATGAGTCATGGTCTCTATTGTGCATCCCCTCTTCATTGCTCGTGCACATATTCGGTGAATTGTTCATGTGTTCTGGGGGAATGAACAGGTGCTCGTTGTCGTCTGACGTATAGGCCGAGGCCGGAGCCGGCACGCCACGCGCACCCAGCCCCGGCCTCGGGAATACAGATTGTGAACTGCTCAGAGGACCATTGCAGCAACCCAACCGCCAATCAAGAGCGGAACGTTGTAGTGCAAGAAGGTCGGGATCACAGTGTCTCGCATGTGGTCGTGCTGGCCATCGACGTTGAGTCCCGCTGTCGGGCCGAGCGTTGAATCCGAGGCCGGTGAACCGGCGTCACCCAGCGCTCCAGCGGTGCCGATGATCGCCACCGTCGCCATGGGAGAGAAGCCCAGCGTGAGACACAGAGGGACGTAGATTGCCGAGATGATCGGCAGGGTCGAGAAGGAGGAGCCGATGCCCATGGTGATCACGAGGCCGACGAGGAGCATGATGATTGCCGCGAGGACCTTTGAGCCGTTGAAAAGAGCTGCGGTTCCATCAACCAAAGGCTTAATCTGACCGGATTCGTTGAGGACCGAGGCGTAGCCCTGAGCGGTGATCATGATCAAGCCGATGAGGCTCATCATCTTCATGCCGCCACTGAAGACATCGTCGGCCTGCTGCCAGGGGACGACTCGCATGAAGAGCATCATGCACAGACCCACCAAGGAACCAACGAGCAGCGGATCGGCCTCGGAATCCATTCGCGTGAGCACGGTCTGAATGACGAAGCACACGACAAGGGCGGCCACGGCGGCCCAGACCTTCTTCATATCAATCGGCTTGTCCTCGGATGAAGCGAAGGAGGAGTCGCGCTGCTCGTAGGCGCGCGGCTTGCGGTAGGAGAAGAAAAGCGCGATCGCACAACCGATTGCCATTGAAGCCGCGGGAATTGCCATTGCTGCCATGGGGTTGACAGAAGACACGTCCATGCCGGCGTCGTTGATGTTCTTGTAGAGAATGTCGTGCAAGAAGATTCGCCCGAAGCCGATGGGGAAGAACATGTAGGCAGTGACGATACCGAAGGTAATCGCACAGGCAATCATGCGGCGATCCATCTTGAGCTCGTTCATCACGCCAATGAGCGGCGGAATAAGGAGCGGAATGAAGGCGATGTGAATGGGGATCAGGTTTTGACTCATCACACCCATGACGAGGACGCCGCCGACAATTCCCCATTTGGCGCCGCGAGCAACGCGTGCGGAGCTCGCTGCATCCGCATTGCGCATGCGGTTCACAATTGCGCGCGCAAGCAGGGTCGGCAGACCTGAGTGAGCGACCGCCATAGCAAAAGCGCCGAGCAATGCGTAGGAAAGGGCAATCTTTGCGCCTCCGGCGAGGCCGGTTTGGAAAGCGACCATCGTGCCAGTGATTCCCATTCCGGCGACAAGGCCGGCGACAACAGAGGCCACAAAGAGAGAGATAACGACGTGCACTCGGGCGAGGCTGAGCGCCAGCATGACGATGACCGAGAGGACGACTGCATTCAACAAAAGCATGTGTATTCCAAGAGGTTGCGTGTGTGTTTAAAACTGACGTGGATAAGGAGCGAAAGCTTCAGTCGGGTGCGAAGTGAGATGGAATGCGTGAGCTTTATGGATAAGCTCCGATGAATCTTCGCGGGCGCGGGGGATTATCCTGACGGCGTCTCGTGACGACGTCAGCCAAGATGATGGTCGCGCTCAACAGCAGCGTCGACCGCCGCGACAATCGCGGAAGATAGACCCGCGTCTTGGGCGGCGAGGAGACCAGCGATGGTGGTTCCTCCCGGGGAAGAGACCCGGTCAATAAGGTTTGCGGGCACTTGCCCGTTGTCGAGGCCATTGAGCATGAGTTGCGCGCTTCCCAAGAACGCTTGGGCGACGATGCGCGTCGAATCGGCCTTGGTGAGGCCGTGGTTTACGCCGGCCTCGGCCATCGCATCGATCATGCGGAAGATCCATGCCGGGGAGGAGGAAGCGATCGCTGTAAAGACAGGGAAGTACTTCTCATCCAGCACGATAGTTTGGCCGACCGAATCGAGGAGCTTGCGTGCTGCAGTGAGCTGCTCGTCTGTTGTCCCCATGGGGCAAAGGGCACTCATCGACTTGCCGATCTGCGCATTGACATTGGGCATGACGCGGACCAGGGGAACAGCAGCCCCGAAATCAGAGTAAATCTGATCGGTTGTGCGACCTGCAGCAATAGAAATGACGCAGAGTTCCTTGGCGCAAAGAACGCTCTCGCGGATCTCGCGAATGACCTCTGACTGGACATTCGGTTTCACTGCAAGGACCAGAAGGTCGCTCTGCTCAGCGACCTGGCGGTTTGACGCGAGTGCAACGCCTCCCAGCTCATCTGCCAAGTCTTCGGCGGCCTTGTGGTGTCGATCAGCGAACATCAGATCCGAGCCGCTGAAGCCAGCGGCCACGGCACCGCGTGCAATGGCTGAAGCCATTGCACCTGTTCCGATGAAGCCGATACGCATGACAGTCCTTGAGTGAGAAGGTGTGTATGTTGGCGTTATTTTAACCACACTTTACGTGTTGATTGCAACAAGGTCTCATTCTGCGTCCGCCAAAGTTATCCACAGAAACAGAGTGCAGACGATTCATCCACAGATTGACGCATCGGGGGAGCGCTAAGGGGAGAGAAGCGAGCACACTGCATGAATGAACACTGACACGCAAATGCGCCGAAGACGTCACCTTCAACAGATAGTGCTCTCCAAGGAAACGCATGGCCATGATGAGGAAGAACGTGACAAACCAGCGTCGCCTTCTCCTTTGCGCTGGAAACTACAGTGGAAAACAGCTGCGGTCGTGCTTGCGGTTTGTGGAGTCTTCGCTGTGCTTGGGGTTGTGTTGGCTCCGTGGAAATCAGGAAGCGCGTCTCATCCTCCTTCCATCGACGAGGCCTTGGCTGAGGAATCCGCCTCCGCGCAGCCCGCGTCATCGGAATCCGCCAGTGCTCTTTCGCATAGCATCGGTCCCCAGATCGTCCTCCACGTGACGGGGGAAGTGCGCCGCCCCGGAGTAATCCGCCTCGTCAAAGGGACGCGAGTCATGGATGCAATCGAAGAAGCTGGTGGTTTCACCGAAGACGCCGATACACAGAGCATCAATCTTGCGCGAGTCCTTGTTGATGGTGAGCAGCTCAAAGTGCGCTCACTCAAGCAGGCGCAGTCTTCTCAGGCAGAAGGAAAGGAAGAGGCTCCTCGAACGTGCGTTGATGTCGCAAGCGCCGATGTCGCTGGACTTCAGAATCTCGACGGTGTTGGGCCATCCCTTGCCAATCGAATCATCACCTATCGCCAATCTCATCCCATCAGCGGCGTTGAGGATCTTGATGCTGTACCGGGGATCGGGCCATCGATTCTTGAAAAAATTCGTCAAGGTGCGTGCCAATGACGCGAAGGCCAGTCGATATTCGCTTGCTTCCCATCGCTCTTGCAGTGTGGTCGTCAACCTATGCATTCCTCAACGGTCGCTATGTCCTTGGCTGGAGCAGCGTAGCGGGGACGATTCTCTTCACTGCCTACAGCGGATTGGGGTTGCCTGGGCGCGCATGGCTGCTGCGGTGGAGCGAATGCGCTGCCACGATGAGCGTCATTGTGTGCCTAGGGGCAGCGTGTTTTTGGCTCGCAACAACTCGGGCCGCTGCTTGGGAAGAAGAGAGCACGCAGATCAGTGCGCATGGACTGAATCTGCAGGGTTTTCACGCACGGCTCGTGAGTGAAGTGAAAGAAAGCCTTCCTCCAGATGAAGGACACGCAACGAAGAAGAAGCAACGCGCTCGTTATTTCGCCAGGGCGCAGTACGTCATGGGGCGCCAGCCCATGACATTCCTGCTGTCCAGTGAGACAGCGCGATTTACTCACCTTCGACGCGGGGATGTCATCGCGCTCGATGGGAAGCTAGATCTTACCTGGTCCCATAGCATTCCCAACGTCGGGTCCATTCGTGTCAAGAAATGGGAGATTCTCCCATCAACGGATCGATGGTCACAGTTCTCACGAGCATTTCGTGGCAATCTCGAGCAAGTAGTCTCTTCTCTTCCGCAGCATGCGCGCGCTTTAATTCCGGGCATGTCACTAGGGGATGATCATCAAGCCAGTGCCCAGATGCGCAATGACATGAAGACAGTGTCTTTCGCCCATCTCACAGCTGTCTCTGGCGCGCATATGTCGATCTTGTTAATGACCATTGGTCTTCTAACGCCACGAAAGAAGACATGGAAATTGGTCGTACAACTGTCGGTTCTTCTTCTCTTCGTCGCGTTGGTCGGTCCCCAAGCCTCGGTTCTACGCTCTTTCGGGGTCAGCATCATTGCCTTCGGGGGAATGTGGCTGAACCGTGAAGGAGGAATATATTCATCGCTGAGTACCGTCGTGATAGCGGCCTGTCTGCTTTCTCCCTTCGATGCGTGTTCACTGGGTTTCTGTCTCTCTGTCCTTGCCACCTGGGGAGTGAGCGTTCCCGCCCGATGGATTTCGCATGCAGGAGAAAAAGCTGGGGTAGCTGCCGAAAACGCATGGATCCCTCGAATGAGCGCATTGCTGGCGATCCCACTTGGAGCGCAAATTGCCACGCTCCCCGTCATGATCTCCATGAATTCATGGATTGGACTGTGGTCGATCCCAGCGCAAATTCTGATCTCTCCATTTGTCACTCCGGTAACCATCGCGTCTTTCGCTGCCGCTCTTAGCGCACAGCTGTACGCCCCTATTGGTTTCGTCTGTGCGTGGATTGCGTCGTGGGGAACTGCATGGATCGCAGGTGTCGCGAGACTCTTTTCTTCCTTCCCTGGAGCTCGAGTCTCGCTTGGAAACACCGCTGGAATCTTTGCTGTGGGCGCAGGCATCGCTGTGGCTCTCATCGCTGCTGATTGCCTCCGGCGCTTCACGACGTCGAGTCCCCTCGAACGTGTCACACTAGGAGGGAAAAGCTTGCATATATGAATGGGCGAGTACGACACGGAAGGGGAGAGCGGCCTATGGCAGCGAAGACTCAGGCAGCACCGGTTCCCCCTCGCCTTGCTCCCGTTGTCTTAATCAAGGGCAGCGAAAGCTTACTTGCAGATCGAGCGCTGAGCGAGCTGCGACGCCTCGCGCACGAAGTCGATCCCAGCCTTGAGCGGACAGATCTTCCCGCGGGAAGCTACCAAGCAGGCCAACTGGACGTTCTCACCTCGCCTTCTCTTTTCGGTGAAAGTCGGATGATCATCATCTCCGACCTGGAGAACATGACGGATGCCCTTGCCACCGACCTGCAGGCATACCTGAGCCAACCCGCCGCCGATGTATGGATCTTCCTGCGTCACCCGGGCGGCAACGCCAGAGGAAAGAAACTCCTCGATGCAATTGCGAAAGCCGGATTCCCGGTGATTGCGGCAGAACCGCTGAAAAATGATCGCGATAAATTGGACTTTGTTCGCTCCGATGTACGCAACGCACACCGAAAAATTGAAACAGAAGCCGCGCAGGCATTGGTCGATGCGCTAGGGAACGACCTCAGTGCACTCGCGGCAGCTGTTGCGCAATTGCTGAGCGACGTCCAGGGGACCATCACTCATGAGGCGGTTCGCCGCTACTACTCCGGGCGAGTCGAGGCAACGAGCTTCGAAGTTGCCGATGCAATCGTGGGCGGACGCAGTGCACAGGCACTGACTTTGGTCAGGCACGCATATGCGACGGGAAGCGCTCCCGCTCAACTGGTTGCGGCAATCGCAATGAAATTCCGGGCGATGGCGAAAGTTTCCGCACCCGCGGGACGGAAGAACCTTGGGATGTCTCCGTGGCAAGCCGAGCATGCACGCAGGGAACTGCGTTCATGGCCTGACCCTGCCCTGGCCTCGGCAATCACTGCAATTGCTCAAGCTGACGAAGACACAAAAGGCGCGTCGAAGGACCCCGAAGGAGCGGTGGAGAAACTCGTCATGACATTGTGCCGCCTCCACCGCGGCTAAAAACTAGCTCCCCGCCTCTTCACTGCGCAGACGAGGAACGCAGGTCTTCTCGGGATGAATCCCAATAATTCCCGCATAAAACGCGCGGATAGCATCCATATCCTTGCTCTGATTTCCACTGAGCTCGATAGGGGCTCCCCAGCCATAGCGGCGTTGCCCGCCATCGATGAATCCGGGGACCACAGGCAAATTCGCACCCTGAGCGATGCGATAAAAACCAGACTTCCAATAGGGACGAATAGAACGCGTGCCCTTGGGAGCAATGACAAGGACAAAAGTTTCACTCGACTGGGCTAAAGCGATGACTCGCTCCACCAAGTGGCCGGGATTTTCGCGGTCGACGGGGATCCCACCAATTGCCTGAACAAAACGGCCAATCACGGGCACGTCCGTGAGGTTCTTTTTCACCAAAAAATAGAAGGGACGTTGCAACGCCCACATGGCAACAACCATGTAGAAGCCATCCCAATTCGAAGTGTGGGGTGCTCCCAAAACGACGCAGCGCTCGGGAAGAGGATGCCCGGGCGTAAAAGTCCAGCGCGATACTCGCATGACCAAATGAGCCAATGCCTTACGCAATCCCATGTTGTTCCTCTCCCGGGTTGAGCCGTGACACAGTGTACGTGGAATCCTGGCAGCAGCGCTCTTCAATGTGGGATTGACCCGGAAATATCCCTGATTGAACCCTGAAATGAGGGACTTCGAGTTGAGCTGTCGGAGCACTGTTCTAAGATCGAATTCGGGAGGAGCAGGGCGTTCCTCTGCCTGCGAAGGAGTTCCAGTGAGTTCAAGCCCATCCGCAAGGAGCGGCGAACATACAGTCGTATCGCTTTCTACTCGCATTGCGCACCGGTGGAGCGAATTGGTACGCATCCTTGGACAGTGGCTGCGAACCGCTCCATGTTCTGTATTCCTCTCACTTCTCATGCTGATTGCCGCCTGTGCGTCGCACCTGACTCGCGCGAGGTGGATGCACGATCTTGCTGCTCAGGGCGGACACGTTCAACCCCTTCACACCTTCACCACTGTTTTGTGGGCTCCTTCAACGGGCATCATGATCAACCTGATCCTCATGATGCTCATCGTTGGCGGACTACTTGAACGCTTCCTTGGCTCAAAAGTCTGGGCACTCTCGGCCGTCGTTTCACTTCCGCTATCACTCGCGGGATTGTGGGCCTGCGCTGCCCTAGCTCATAGCGCCTCGTTAAATTGGGCATTTCCCATGGTCAGCGGCCCGGTGAGCGGTTCCGTCCTCATCTTGATCTCCGCTTTAGGGACCGCCAGTGCAAAGATGAACCGCTTGTGGGCATGGCGCACGCGTATCGGTGTCCTTGTCATCCTCCTTGCGCTTTTCGCCTTTAGCAGTAGTGCAGGCTCGCTGGCCCGACTTTTCGCTTTCGTTTCCGGCTGCTTGGTCGGTGGCTTTGCGATTGGTTGGTCGACGAGGAATCGTTCAATGCTGGGAATCGGCGATCCCGTTCGCCACGTGATCCCCCTGGTCATCACCGCCTACACTCTCGGTGCGGTCAATGCCATCTGGACTTTTACAAGCCATGGGCTTTTGGCCTTTGATCGCGCGGCTTTTTCTCCCGAGCTTGCCGAGCAGCAGTACATGTGGGCCCTGTGCCAGCAAAATGAGGCACCCATGAGGTGTTTGAAGGAGGTATATGGCAACTCCCTGATGCTCTACGCCCCTGTCGTTCTTGCTTCGATTCCTTTCCTTGTGCAGTTGGTGCTCGCCTTTGGACTCTTCCGAGGCCGCCGTGGAGCTTGGGTGGGAACGATAATTCTTCAAGGTGCGCTGAGTGTCATCGGCGTTGCCCAGACGATCCTCTTCTTGGCATCGATTTCGGGTAGTGCAGAGGAAGTTCCTGAGGGATATTTCGCCGTCAATATTCCCACAATGAAGCTCTTGGTTGGCGTGGCCTTCCCGTTGACAGCAATGCTGCTCACCGCGTGGAATGCCTCTGCCTTCCAAGTTCGCGCGCCAAAGTCTCGCTGGAAGCGCGCGGGGATCATCTCCCTTGTTTCTTTCCTTGCGGGAGGTATTGTCGCCCTTGTCGTTGGCATGTCGATGCCCTACTACTTTGTTCCTGATGCCACCCCGCTGAATCTTCTTGAAGCGTATCTGGCCGCATATGCCCCCGCCGGCGCGCAATGGCTCTTTGACACCCCTTTGTATGCGACGACAGTGGCGGCGGCGACTGCAACCGTCTGGATTCCCGTTGCGGTGTGGGTCATCACTTCTGTGAGCTTGTTGAAGGTCTTTTTGGCCCCGGTTGATGTGAACGACGAGAAACAAGACAAGCTCCTGTCTCTGGTCACATCGCAGGGCGCGGGTTCCTTGGGATGGATGCTCACTTGGCAAGGAAACTCAACGTGGATGAGTCCCGATCGCACCTGCGGTGTTTCCTACCGCCAAGAATCCGGTGTGGCCTTAACTCTCACGCAGTGCAGCGCCGATGAGGAACACATCTCCTCTGCGATTTCGGAGTTTGCGACTTTCGCGACTGACGCCTCTCTTATTCCCGCCCTCTACTCAGTCCATGAAGAGTGGGCCAAAGAAGCGCACCGCTTAGGTTGGTCAACGGTCAAGGTCGCTGAAGAAGCAATTATCGACCTGGGAGATCTCGAATTTAAGGGGAAGAAGTTCCAAGACGTGAGGACTGCCTTCAACCATGCCAAGCGTGAAGGAATCCGTGCACAGTGGGCGTCTTACCCGGATCTTGACGAGGCCTCGAAGGAGCAAATCCAGGCGATTTGCCAAGCGTGGGCTGATGAGAAGGCTCTTCCTGAAATGGGCTTCACCCTAGGTGGTTTGCGCGAACTTGATGATCCTCAGACACGTCTCTTGCTTGCGGTCGATGAAGAAGAGCATATTCACGCAGTAACGTCATGGATGCCTGTCCACTCGAAGGGCAGCGTCATTGGATTGACTCTGGACGTGATGCGGCGAGACGATCAAGGCTTCCGTCTGGCCATTGATTTTCTCATCGGTCAAGCTGCCCTCCTTGCACAAGAAGAAGGACTACAGTTCATTTCCCTCTCCGGTGCGCCCCTGGCCGAGTCGGGCCAGTGTGAAGAGCCAGAAGACTTGCGTGACTCTCACTTCGCATTCGCTCCGGTATTGGATGTCATGGGTAATGCCATGGAGCCCGTTTACGGCTTCCGTTCGCTTCTTGCCTACAAGAAAAAGTTCCAAGTTCGTTTTGTTCCCCTATACCTCGCGATTCCCGATATCGCGCAGGCTCCCGCTGTCGGATTGGCAATTGCTCACGCGTATCTGCCTGGAATGAGTGCAGCAAGTGCCGTCTCCTTGGCTGCAAAGCTGGTTTCTCGTGATTAGCATCCTTCACTATGTCCCACTCCTGCGTGTCTGGATTCCCTTTGTCGGTGCAGCATTGATCGCGGCTAGCCTTGTCTGGATCTGGCTGAAAGTCATGCGTCCGCTGTCGATCAAGGCGCGTTCGATGAGTGTTGTCATGGGCGTCATCCTTGTGGTGGTCGTCCACCAACTTGTTGAGCATGTCTGGCATCCCGTTGCAGAAGGACTGGGGCGAGTGACATGGCTGTGGGCATCGCCAGCTTTAGTTGCTGCAGTGATGGTTTTTGCTGGCTTGACCAGACGCAAGCAATGGTTGCGGCGTTTCTGTGCTGCGCTGTGCGCGTGGTTACTGATTGCTGTTGGCGCAGCTTTGGGAATCAATTATCACTTCGAGGCCTATCCGACCATGGCCGAGGTCGTGGGCGGGGGAGTGCGCACCATTTCCTGGGATGAGTTGAAGAATCCCGATGAAGAAGCGCAGAGTGCACGTATCGCCGAGGGAGCGGTGGTCCGTGTTGGTATTCCTTCTTCGGATTCAGTGTTCAAGCCACGCCAGGCCCTCGTGTATCTCCCGCCGTCCTATTTTGCCGATCCGCAGGCAACTCTTCCTGTGATTACTCTGCTCACTGGTCAACCTGGCACTCCCCAAGATTGGTTGGTCTTGGGTAAGCTTCCTCAAACCATGGAGCAGTTCGCCGCAAGTAGAGGGGGGCGTGCTCCAATCGTCGCGGTTGTCGATGCCTTTGGAAGTCAGACAGCGAATCCCCTGTGCTCGGATACCTCTCACGGGAAAGTCGCAAGCTACCTGGAAGTGGATGTCCCGAAGTGGTTGCGGGAAAATTTCCCTGTTTCAACAGACGCCGGTCAATGGGCAATTGCCGGATTGTCCTCTGGTGGAACCTGTGCTCTTCAAGTAGCCACCCGCGCTCCCCAGACTTATCGCAGTTTCCTTGATATGTCTGGCGAGGCCCACCCCCAGTTGGGTACTGAGGAACGAACCATTTCTGAAGGTTTTGACGGAAGTCGCGAACTCTATGCTGCGAATGACCCTGTGCAGGTGATGAAAACCCGTCGCTATGACGGTACCGCAGGGATTATTTCCTGGGGGAGCGACGATACATCGTTTAAAGAAGGCCTGATTGAAGTCGACGAGGCGGCCAAGGCCTCGGGAATGACGGTTGACACACGCTCATACCCGGGGGGACACAGCTGGAAAGTCTGGAAGGCAGCATTTGAAGACCAGCTGCCGTGGCTCGCAGAGCGTTTTGGACTCTAGCGGCCACGACAGCCGGTTCAGCTACCTATGGGTAGGTACTAGTTCAGTTTTTCTACGGTGATTGTCAGGGAAATTGTGTGCGATTGGCCCGGCTGGAGGAAGACGGCATTTTGGCGGACGTTACCCACCTCAACACACACGAAGTGCTTCCAGTCCTCGTGGTGCATATCTGCAGCCTTAGCCTCGGCGGGATTCCACACGATGGTCGACGCCGAGTTCTCCTTCTCGATGACGATACGACGGCCAAAACCCGGGTCAAGGATTGAAACGGTCCCCGCGAAATCGAAGATCGAGTCAACCCGTCCCTGAGTGAAGGTCACGTCGCCTTCTTGAACAGAGTGCTCATTTGTCACCGTGCACAGCTGTTCGGCTCCGTCGAGTCCCACAACGCTGATCTCGCGGACATCTGAGACGTTGAAGTAGGGGTGCAAGGCCTCGTCCACGTAGAAAGCTTCCTCATCGGCGTTCGTCATTGTGAGCGCCAGATGAAGATGCTCCCCGAAGGTGGCATGAAGCTGAGCAGTAAAACGATGCGGGAACTTCGCCATCTCCGTCTTTGTCGTCGGAGCATAGGTGAAGGAAAGAATCGCACTGTCATCAGTGCGTTCAACCAGTTCCCACGTTGCATTCCTTAAGAAGCCGTGATTTTGAGCCTCGGATCCGGGTGCTGCCAAAGAAGCAGTCGCAACGCCGAACCACGGTGCACAAATCGGGACACCGCCTCGTGCAGGCGTCGATGCCCACGGAAGGGAACGCTCGGAGAGCCACAGTACCGGCTCGGTGCCCGCAGGGGTCCATTCAAGGAATTGAGCACCGGAATCTGAAAAACTTGCGTCGCAGCGGTCATTGCTGGCGCGATAGACACGTCGGTTTGCCATTGGACAAGGATAGCGCGAGTAACGCCTCACACATAGTCCCTCGGAGAAGGGAATTCTGAAAAAACGGCGATAAGCTTTCTGTGGAAGCGAATCGGTAAGTAATAGGGAGTCTTATGACCATCCGCGAAGATCTACGTAATGTCGCGATTGTTGCACACGTTGACCACGGCAAAACTACTCTGGTCGACGCCATGCTGTGGCAGTCAGGCGCGTTCAATGAGCGCGATACGGTAGAAAAAACCGGCGAACGCGTCATGGACTCCGGTGATCTGGAACGCGAAAAGGGCATTACGATCTTGGCCAAGAACACCGCGGTTCACTACCGTGGCCCCGCCGCCCAGAAGCTGTGCCTCGAAGGCGGTGTGGTTATCAACGTGATCGATACTCCCGGGCACGCCGATTTTGGTGGCGAGGTTGAACGAGGCCTGTCCATGGTTGACGGTGTCGTTTTGTTGGTTGACTCTTCCGAAGGCCCGCTCCCGCAGACCCGCTTCGTCTTGCGTAAGGCTCTTCAAGCGCAACTTCCCGTCGTCATCGTCGTCAACAAGGTTGACCGCCCCGATGCCCGCATCGAAGAGGTTGTCTCTGAAACGCAGGACCTTCTTCTTGCTCTGGCCGAAGATCTGATGAGCGAAGGCGTCGACGCAGATGTGGATTCCCTGCTCGACGTTCCGGTTGTTTACGCCTCGGCAAAGGCCGGAAAGTCTTCGCTGACCAACCCCGGTGACGGCAATATCCCCACCGAGGACCTCGAGCCCCTCTTTGAAACGATTCTTCACCGCATCCCCGGTCCCGAGTACGAAGAAGGCGCACCCCTTCAGGCTCATGTGACGAACCTGGACGCCTCTCCATTCTTGGGACGACTCGCGCTGTTGCGTATCCACAACGGAACATTGCGCAAGGGTGAAACCGTCGGACTTGCTCGCCACGATGGAAGCATTAAGCCCGTTCGCATCACCGAGTTGCTTCGAACTGAAGGCCTCGAACGAATCCCGGCTGAAAGTGCCGAACCCGGCGATATCGTTGCAGTCGCAGGTATTGAAGACATCACCATCGGTGAGTCTCTGGTCGATCTCGATGATCCGCGTCCTCTGCCGCTGATTACCGTTGATGATCCGGCAATCTCCATGACGATCGGAATTAACACTTCGCCCATGGCCGGCCGTGTCAAGGGAGCAAAGGTCACCGCTCGCCAGGTGAAAGACCGCCTTGATCGCGAGCTCGTCGGTAACGTTTCGCTGCGCGTGCTTCCCACCGAGCGCCCCGATGCATGGGAAGTCCAAGGGCGTGGCGAGCTTGCTTTGGCAATCTTGGTCGAGCAGATGCGCCGTGAGGGTTTCGAGCTGACCGTTGGTAAGCCTCAGGTCGTCACCAAAACCATTGATGGCGTGCGCTCTGAACCGATGGAACGTATGACTATCGACATTCCCGAGGAATACCTGGGATCGGTCACTCAGCTCATGGCCCAGCGCAAGGGCCGCATGGAAACGATGGCGAACCACGGTTCGGGCTGGATTCGCTTGGAGTTCATTGTTCCTGCTCGCGGTCTGATTGGTTTCCGTACGCGCTTCCTGACGGAAACTCGCGGAACGGGTATTGCTTCGTCTATTGCCGAAGGCTATGCACCTTGGCAGGGCGCGATCGAACAGCGCCTCACCGGTTCGCTTGTTGCAGACCGTGCGGGACAAGCAACGCCCTACGCTATGACGAACCTCCAAGAGCGCGGTTCTTTCATTGTTGAGCCCGGTTCAGAGGTCTATGAAGGCCAGGTTGTCGGCGAGAATCCCCGCGGCGAGGATATGGATGTCAATATCTGCCGCGAAAAGAAGCAGACGAATACGCGTAGCGCGACCGCTGATGTGTATGAGTCGCTGACACCTTCGCGAAAGCTGACTTTGGAAGAATCCCTTGAGTTCGCCGCGAATGATGAATGCGTTGAGGTGACTCCCGAGGCGGTGCGCGTGCGCAAGGTCGTTCTGGATGCGCAGGAACGCTTCAAGATCGCTGCGCGTGAGCGTCGTCAGAACAAGGACTGATCAGCAAAAGGTTTGCCCCGCGCGAGAAATAGCTCGCGTGGGGCTTTTCCTTAAATCTGTGGCGGGGGAGGGACCTGCTTGCCGGTCACCATGGTCCGCGCGTCTACCTTCACGCGGCCTCGCCTGGTGTCAATGACCACGTGAGTCGGTGCCTTTTCGAGCAAGATCCCAAGGGCGTCGTGGAGTCCATCTTCCAAGCGGTAGCGGACCACCACGCGCGAGCCGAGCTCAAGGCGCATCCAGGGTAAACGGGCGATCGCTGCCGCTAACTGTTCGTTTCCCGCAGGAGCAGCGGTGGCCTCGGCGCTGGGGTTGCCTGGAATTGCGTGCGAATGGTGTGGCGTAATACCCGGGCTCGCCTCGCTGGGGGGAGCGCCTAAAATTTGCCCACTATCAGCTGAAAAGTGCTCGGGATTCGCGTCATGTGTCATGTTGGCGATAATAGAATGAACTGTTTGTCGGACCCAGTCCAAGGAGGAATACATGACGTACGTCATTGCCCAGCCCTGTGTTGATGTCAAGGACCGGGCATGCGTTGATGAGTGTCCCGTCGATTGCATTTACGAGGGGGAGCGCACCTTGTACATCCACCCCGATGAGTGCGTGGATTGTGGCGCCTGTGAGCCGGTGTGCCCGACCGAGGCAATTTTCTACGAGGACGACCTGCCCGGCGAATGGTCTGACTACTTGCAGGCAAATGCTGACTTCTTTGTCGACCTGGGTTCTCCCGGCGGTGCACAGAAGACAGGTCCTCAGTCCTTCGATGTCCCGTGGATTAGTGCCCTTCCTCCGCAAAACGAGGACTGGGACAAGTAAATGAGTCGTCTTCCGCGTCCGCTTGATCTTCCCGACTTTCCTTGGGATAAGCTCGCGCCCTACCGTAAACGTGCGAATGAGCATGCCGATGGAGTGTGTGACCTCTCTATCGGCACGCCGGTCGATCCAACGCCTGAGCTCATCCAAGATGCGCTTAAGGACAGCTCGGACGCTCCGGGGTATCCGACCGTGATCGGAAGCATCGAGCTTCGCCGTGCAATCCTTGATTGGGGTAAGCGTCGCAATATGGTGGACGTGGGAGTGACGGGAGTTCTTCCCTCAATCGGATCGAAGGAAGCTGTCGCGTGGCTGCCATTCCTTCTGGGCGTGCGCCCTGGCGACACTGTCCTTTTCCCGCGGGCCTCGTATCCGACCTACGACATCAGTGCTCGTTTGGCAGGCGCCACTGCCATTCCGGTGGATCCCACGGACCCGGATTCTTGGCCGCAGGCGCAGCTTGTCTGGCTTAATTCCCCGGGGAATCCTGATGGGCACGTCCTTTCACTTGAGCAGCTTCGAGCGGTTGTTCGGTGGGCGCGAAGCAACGATGCCATCGTTATTTCGGACGAGTGCTACGCGGCCTTGGCATGGGAAGAACCCTATGTGAGTCAAGGCGTTCCTTCACTTTTGGATGAGCGCGTGTGCGATGGGGACCCCAGTTCTTTGATCGTGCTGTATTCCCTGTCGAAGCAATCAAACGTGGCCGGATACCGAGCAGCATTGATGTACGGGGATCCGAAGCTTGTGGCTCCCGTCGTTGAGGTTCGCAAGCATGCCGGAATGATGGTGCCCGCGCCTGTCCAAGCGGCAATGCAGTGTGCTTTGGGGGATACCGAGCATGTCCAGACGCAGCGTGAGATTTATGCGCGCCGCCGAGCCCAGCTTGTCGACGCGGTCGCGGCTACCGGTTTGGAGCGTGACGGCGACTCCGCTGCGGGCCTGTACCTGTGGGTGCGCGACCCGCGTGGCGTCATGAACTCTTGGGACCTCGTTGGTGCTTTTGCCAAGCGCGGCATTGTTGTCGCCCCCGGCGACTTTTACGGCGAGGCCGGGGTGGGCTTTGTACGCATCGCGTTGACCGCGAGCGATGAACGTATTGCGGCGGCTTGCCAGCGCCTGGTCGCGGAGCCGATTGTTTAGATTAGTTCGAGGCCTGTGGGTTCCAGTGCTCCCATAGATCGGTCCATTTGAGGCCCAAGTCCGCCATCATGGTGCGCACGAGCGGGATTGAAATACCGATAACGTTGTGGTGGTCGCCGTGGATTTCTTCGACGAAGGCTCCGCCGAGGCCGTCGATCGTGAAAGATCCGGCGACTTCTAGAGGTTCACCTGAGGCAACGTATGCGGCTGCTTCTTCTTCGCTAATCGCCCCGAAACAGATCTGGGTTGAGCAACTGTGAGCACTATTTGCAAGAATCTCCCACCCTGCAGTGTTTTCGCGTAGGTGGACCAAGTAGTGTCCACTCCACAGGGTTGCTTGGGACATCGACAGTTCTTTGACTCTTGTCAATGCAGTTTGAGAATCGTGGGGTTTGCCCAGCAGTCTGCCTCCGGATTCCAGCATTGAATCGCAAGCGACCAGGACGCATTCTCGCGGGAGCTTGCCTGCTTCGGGAACGTAAATCCTTCCCTCCACGATTGCCGAGGCTACGCAGTGGCCTTTCGCTGTGGCTAGGGCGCGCACTTTCTTTTCGGCGCTGGCGTGGGGGAGAGCCTCGAGGACTGCATCTTCGTCGACCTCGGAGACGCAGACGATGGGATCGATACCGGCTTCTCGAAGAATTCGGAGTCTGGCGGGGGATTGTGAGGCTAAGACAAACTGCATACTCAGCATTTTCTCGTGCAGGAGGAGGTTTTCTTCACTAGAATAATGTGTGTTAGACCACACCTGTGGAGGAAGATGTGAAGGACGACGTAGGAAACACTCGCGATTTTTCGACCGTGCATACCAACACATCTTCGCTTTTGGGTGGCCCGCAAACGCTTACGATTGAAGACGTTGCCTCCATGGCGGGCGTGACTATTGAGGAAGTGCGGGATTTTTGGGTCGCAATGGGCTTTCCCTCCCCGCGAAGCGAAGAAAAAGTCTTCACCGAAAATGATGCGAAGCTCTTCCTTCAGTGGTCGAGATTTATGGCTTCAGGTGCGATTGATACTGCAACGGCGCGTTCTCTTCTTCGTGCGAACTCTCACCTAGCCGATCGCCTTGGCCTGTGGCAGGTTGAAGCGCTTGTTGAAGATACGATGCGTCGCTTTGGCCTCGATGATACGGCTGCGCGCATGTATGTCCTCGACCATATCCGAGAGCGCGTTGACGTCCTTGAAGACGTCTTGCGTCACTCATGGCGACGTCAGTTGGATGCTCTTCTTAAACGAATGGATCATGAAATTTCGACTCGCGGCCATGAGGGCTTGCAGCCTCGTTTCCCCCTCAACCGTTCCTTGGGCTTCGTCGATATGGTCTCCTACACGTCTTCGTCGGCGATTCTCGGCGGGAAGCTCGTCGATCTCATCGGCCGCTTTGAGCAATTGTCCAGAGATGCAGTCACCGATGCTGGCGGACGCGTTGTCAAGATGATCGGCGATGCGGTTATGTACATCGCAGATGACTTGGAGACGGGGCTTAGAGTTGCCGTGTCTTTGATTGAGCAGCTTGGAGCTGATGATCAGATGCTTCCCGTGCGCGCGTCATTCGTGCGCGGCGATGTGTTTTCTCGTTCGGGCGACGTTTTTGGGCCGACGGTGAACCTGGCGTCTCGATTGGTGGATATTGCTCCTGTTGGCAAAATCTTGATGGATCCCACAACTGCGGCCGCAATCGCTGCGGGTAAAGCGGGAATGGAATATGACGTTGAAGAGTTCCCAAGTGCGACGTTGCGGGGTTTTGGAACGATTTCACCCTATTTGCTGACATATCGTCGCTAAGACGCTGTCTTAAGGTGTTTTACCTGATCTTGTGATTTCATCCCATTTTGGTCAAGAAATCTACAAGAAATACCTGAAATCCGGTATGCTATTACCGTGACTACAGTGCTTCTCGTTGAAGATGACCCGGCTATCGCTGGCCCCTTGACTCGTGCTCTCGCGCGAGAGACCTACGATGTGCGTGCGCACGATCACGGCCGGAGTGCACTTGAAGATCTTGATGGCATTGACTTGGTTGTTCTTGACCTGGGATTGCCCGATATGGATGGTTTGGACGTCGCCAGGGAGATCCGTTCTTCCGGCAGTGCTGTTCCGATCCTGATTCTGACTGCTCGCGCAGACGAGGTGGACATGGTCGTCGGCCTCGATGCTGGAGCTGACGACTACGTGACGAAGCCTTTCCGCCTTGCAGAATTGCTGGCTCGCGTGCGCGCCCTTCTTCGCCGTGGTGGTGGAGAAGTTGCTGATGGTGATCTGGTCGTCCAAGACGTTCGTATCGATGTTGCAGCACATCGCGCATACGTCAACGGTGTTGAACTCTCTCTTACCGCAAAGGAATTTGAACTCCTGCGCGTTTTGGTGCGTGAAGCCGGAAACGTTGTGCCCCGCGATACTCTCATGCGCGAAGTGTGGGGGAATGGTCTGAGTGGCTCAACCAAGACCCTCGACATGCACGTCTCGTGGCTGCGTCGCAAGCTCGGAGATGACGCTGCATCACCGCGCTATATCACGACCGTTCGTGGAATGGGCTTCCGCTTCGAAAAGCCTTCCGCCTAGATCAAGGGCTCGCTATGCGTAAACGCGCTGCGCGAATGATTGTCACCGCAGTTGCAGTTGTGGCACTGCTGCTGGGAGTTCCCGGCGCCATCGCCTCGTCGATCTTGGTCTGGAATGCGCAGACGAGCGCATTGGACGCTCGTGTTCAGACTGTTCAAAGCGCCCTCGATCGGCGCATGGCAAGCAGCGGATTATCCGAAAGCTATGCGCGTGCTTGGGCGCAAACACTGGTGACAGGTGGCGGCCCCACCTATGTGGAAGTCACTCTGCCCCAAACTCCCACTCCCATCACAGTCGGCCAGCCTCTGCGAGGACTCACGATTTCTCGCACTGCGTGGTCAGCCAATGGAGTGCGCGTCTCCATCACTGTGTCAGCGCGAGACGCGATCCGGGGAATCGCTCAGGTTAACGGGCTCTTTTTCTTAGGAATCGTTGTCTCCTTGGCAGTTGGATGGGCCTTGGCCTCGCGTTTTTCAAGGCGCCTATCCGCTCCGTTGATCTACCTGTCTGCACAGGCAGAACAAATCGGATCAGGTCAGGTCCGCGCGCGTGTGAAACCTTCAGGAATCGAAGAGATTGACCTCGTCCAAGAAGAACTTCAGCGCACTGGTGAAAAAATGGCGCGGCGGCTCGCAGCTGAGCGCCAGCTAGCTGCTGACGCCTCGCACCAACTGCGTACTCCACTGACGGCACTGTCCATGCGCCTCGAAGAAATCGAAATGATTTCAACGGAAGAAGAAGTCCAAGAAGAAGCCCGTTCCTGCCTTGAACAGATTGAACGACTAACCACCGTCGTCACCGAACTGTTGGATACGAACAAGCGCCAATCCGCGGCAACAGAGGCAATCGATGTCCTCGAGGTCTTCAATACCCAGCGTGAAGAATGGGAAGAAGCCTTCGAAAAGGCCGGTCGAGTACTGCGATTCACCGATGAAGCGGGGACTCCGATCTTGGCTGACGAGGCAAAGATCGCCCAGGTTTTGGCAACTCTGATCGAAAACTCTCTGCGATACGGCGCTGGAACAACGTGGGTTCATGCGCGCAATAGCGCCAATAATCGCGGAGTCGTCATCGAAGTCTCAGACGAAGGAGAAGGAGTCGAGGCCGACTTGGCCCCGCATATTTTCGAAAATGGCGTCTCCGGACACGGATCGAGCGGTATTGGATTGGCTCTGGCAAAGGACCTGATCGAAACGATGGGCGGGCGCATTGAACTTTCGCGCACTGTCCCGCCACTTTTCACTGTCTCATTAGCGGCGATTCCTGCAACCTATGATCCCGGGCGCATCATGCCCGAAGGCGCTCTCGTTTCCATGGGGCGACGCTCGCGACGCTTTTAATTGCCGTACACTGAACAACATGAGCATTCTTGTTACCGGAGGCGCCGGTTACATCGGCGCGCATGTTGTCCGTCTTCTGCTGGAACGAGGCGAAAAGGTTGTTGTCGTCGACAACCTGACCACTGGGGCCGCGAATCGCATTGGCGACGCAACCCTGATCAAGGTCGATGTTGCTCGCGATGAAGCACTCCCGAAGCTGACCCAGGCAATGATCGACGAAGACGTTACCGGTGTCATTCACTTTGCTGCACAAAAGCAGGTCGGAGAATCTGTCGAGCGTCCGGCGTGGTACTACCGCCAGAACATCGGTGGTCTGGCCAACGTGCTCTTGGCGATGGAAGAGGCCGGAGTGAAGAACATGATCTTCTCCTCCTCCGCAGCCGTCTACGGCATGCCTCCTGTCCCGGTGATCCCCGAAGATATCGAGAAGAAACCGATTAATCCCTACGGTGAAACCAAGCTCATCGGTGAGTGGATGATGGCTGATGCTGAACGTGCGTGGGGACTGAATTGGATTGGCCTGCGCTACTTCAACGTCGCCGGAGCCGGATGGAATGACCTGGCGGACCCCGCGTGCTTGAACCTGGTTCCGATGGTTTTGGACCGCCTTGCTCGCGGCGAAAACCCGAAGATTTTCGGAACTGACTATCCGACTGATGATGGCACGTGTATCCGTGACTACATCCACGTCAAGGACTTGGCAGACGCGCACATTTATGCTCTAGATGCTCTCAGCCGAGGCGTTCCCGCGCACCGTCAATTCAACGTTGGTACCGGACTTGGAACCTCCGTTCGTGAAATCATCGACGGGCTGCGCGCCGTATCCGGTTGGGATTTCCCAGTTGACGAACTTGACCGTCGCGCCGGTGATCCGCCGATGCTCATTGGAGATCCGCAGTCGATCGCGGTGGATTTGGGCTGGAAGGCCAACTATGGCGTGGCCGAGATTCTTCAGTCGGCATGGGATGCATGGCAGGCAGGTCCTCGCGCAATCAAAGTTCCGACTCAGTCGTGAACAATGCCTGACGCCAACGGCCTCCAATCGCCTGCCCGCGTGAACTGGACTGCATCGACCGTATCGATCAGTGATTTCGACTCACTTGAGCAGGCGATGGCTTGGCGTCGCTTCGGACCAGAAGCGGCCATCCATCGCTTCATCATGAAGCTGCGGATGGCGCTCTTGAGTGCGGATTACGTCTACGTTGATCGCAATCAACTCCTTGACGGCATCTGTTTCCTTTCGCTTGGCCCCGATGGGATTGCCGAGGCCTTGGGTATCCCACGCTTTCAGGATCTTCCCTTAGTCGTGGGTTGCGAGGCGCCAACTCCACCCGCGGGTGGCTTTGCCCGTCCGGGGGATGCTCAGGAGAGAGCGCAATGGATTGCCCTTCAACGCAGCAGAGTTGAAAGTGAAACATTCGTCTCGGCCGCTTATGCTGCCCTCAACGCTTCGGGCGACACCGAGGCGAGTGTGGCCTCGGCTCGTCGCGCTCAACTGTGCACTCTGCTCGCGGACCTTGAGGAATGCGACTCAGAGGACATCGGTTCCTATCCAGCGTATGTTCGCCTCCCTCGCCGTAGGCGCGAGGCTGAGGTGCTGGTAGCAACCGGAAGAGACCAGTGGCAAAGCGCGATGGAATCCCTGCGGGTACACCTGATCTCGTGGCCTCAGACTCCCAGCGTCGAAGAAATAGAGTTTTGGGAGCGTCACGGCAGGATCGAAGACCTCGAAGATCCAGAGGCCCGCTCGATTGCTCTGACTCTTCGAGCCTGGCTCCCAGAATGGATACGCAGCAACGGGGGACATGTCGCCCGCCCGGCTCGCAGGGGAGACGTCGTCGCTCTGCTTGCTCACTGGATGAACAATGCTGCACCGCAGGACCTCGCCGTTCCCGGCGGACAGGTTTACCGGCGTTGCTTAACTGCTCCGCATGCGCGCTGCGCGCTGCGCTGGTTTTCTTTGCTTTACGAGGACGCTGCGACACGGAAAAGACTTGCTCTTCTTGACGCACCGAGCTCGCGCATGAGCTTTACCATCATTGCGACCGACTCGGGCGATGATGATCCAGAAACGCGCGCACAACGGCAGTGGGGAATGTGCGTGCGCCCGCTCAGTCGGGGTCAGATGTGGCGTGCGCGCTTGCTCGATAATGCGCGTTTAACCCTTGCGAACCTTGGCGTCGCATTGAGCAAACAAGTACTTCGCGAAGTCGGTGCGGCACGCGGCTTGAGCGTCAATGGTGAGATTACCGAGGCCATGGCGACGTTGATGCCCGAACAATACCAGCGAGTTCTGATACACCCCATGACAAAGCGGGCCCGGGAAGCCCAGAAGGAACTCAATGCTGCCGCGGGCACGTCTCCCGCGCAAGAAATTCGCGCGAAACGCTTGACGCGTAATTCCTGGCGTTCCCTTGCTCTTTTCATTCGCGAGTTCGCTATCGAGCCTCGTGAATGGCGTAAACGAGTGATGGGCGGCGTGCTTCGCTGCCTCGCGGTCACGGCGTTGGCTTTCATTTTGACGGCGCACGATGCGGGTTGGTTTGGTCCAGATAGCTTCTGGATGAATGTCATGTGGACGGGGATTGCTTTCCTCGCTTCCTTCCCATATTCGGATATCCGTGAACTGCTTGAACTTCGCCCCTCGCGGATGATGTCGGAAATTCGTTTGGCCGAGGCATAGAAAGCGCTTGACGCATACGAAAGGGCACAAGATGCAGTGGACGCAGCTGTGGCATGCACAAAGCTTCCCCCTGTGGGTGGAAGGAAACGATGCGACCCCTCGAATGCATCGGGTGATGATTGGCGGAGAAAAGGCCGGAGCCGTGGTTGTTGCGCGCAATCATCAGGGTGCCTTCGCACTTGTTCGCCAACGTCGCCTCGCGATTGAACGTGACCTGTGGGAGTTCCCGCGCGGAATGAGCGAAGAAAGCGATGCAAATGGAATTGCAACCGGCTTACGCGAGCTCCTTGAAGAAACCGGCTTTCATGGAGAAAAGGGTATGTCCCTCGGCCAGATCTATCCCGATTCTGGAATTCTTGGCGGGCATATCGAGGTCATTGCTTGCACCGTGCCCGAGCAGACACGCGGCGAGAACGATGGTGAAGTCGACGCATTGCGATGGGTGAGCCTCGATGAACTGCACTCGATGATCGTCTCAGGAGAACTTCAAGACTCGATTTCCTTGGCTGCATTCACGCTGTGGAAGACTCACAACGAAGCCTAGGCGGTGTCTCGGCACACTCAGAGCTTAGGAGTGAGATCGTCTTTCGTCAGTGTTCCCGCGCGGAGCTTAGCGAAGAAATCTGGGGCGGTCGTGTCTTCCAAGAGGACAGCACTGCCCGCCGAGGTCGAGTATCCCAAGTCCTCAATTGGAGGAACGCCGGTCATTCCGGAGTTTTGAGCACTGCGGAAAGCCAAGACCAGTTTGCCGACATCGAGGACAGAAGAATCTTCATCGACGGTAAAGGCTGATGCTCCCGCACGCTCGACGCGCAAAGCGCTCGAAGGATTGAGCAATGTTGCCGGCTGCGTGGCCTTCGATACGGTCTTCGAGACGACCTGGCGCTGGCGCTGAGCGCGTCCGATGTCACCGAGCGGATCGGAATAGCGCATACGCGCAAAGGCAAGAGCGGTCTTGCCATCGGCATCGTGGCAGCCCGCTTCCCAATTGAGCTCGGAGCGCTCGTCATTGACTGTCAGGTCGTAGCAGAGGTTCACTCCGCCGACAGCGTCGACGATGTTGGAAACCCCGCCCATGCCGATCTCTGCGTAGTGGTCGACTGTCAGTCCCGTGAGTTGCTCAACGGTTTGTACGAGGAGTGTGGGACCGCCGTAGGAATAGGCTGCGTTGAGTTTGTCCCACCCGTATCCCGGGATTTCAACGTAGGTGTCTCGGGGGAGTGAAATATTGCTGGTCTGCCCATTGGGAGCAACGTGGACCAGCATGATTGAGTCCGCGCGTTGTCCTTCGGTGTCGTCTGGAACTGAGCCATCGCTGCGCGAATCAGAGCCAGCAAGAAGATAGGTGGTTCCCGAGGTGCCCGCGGCGCCGGAAAGGGCGTCGATTCGCTTGAGATGCGAATTTGCGTCGAAAAGGAGATAGGTGGGCCACGCAGCGATCAGGAGAATCACGACGAGCGTCACCAGTGGCCAGCGTCGCTTCTTCTTTCGGCGAGGCCGCGGGGAGGCAGGCGTATTTATCGGAGCGCTGGGAGGTGCTTGAACAGGCTGGAATTGAGGCCTGAGCGGCGTCACTGAGCGCTCGGGTGCTGCAGGAGAAGACGGCGTAAAGCTCGGTGCCGAGGCTACTCGCTTGGCGCGCGGTGCAAAAGACGGTGGCATAACCGTTTCTTCGGACGCTGCGCGGGGAGCAGATTCTTCGACTCCGGGGGAAACGACGTCCTCGTCTTCGCTGTGCGCAGACGGGTTCTGAACCTCGGAAAGGCGCGGGCGCCTACGTGAGGGGTCGGGCTGAAAAGAAGGCGGCTGCGTCATCAGCGTTCCGCCGGGCAAGCTGCAGTGGGGCTTGCGCTTGCAGAGGCGCTTGCCGAGGGTGACGTACTTGGAGTAGCCGAAGCAGACGCGGAGCTGCCCTCAGAAGGCGAGGCCGAGGCACTCGGCGAGGCATTCGTCTGGCCTTCTTGGCCACTACCGTTGGTGAACTCAATTGCAGCGGGGAAAGGTTGATCCTTGCGGATTGCCTCCCAGGCCTGGCTGAACTGTGGCTCCAGATTGATGACGCGGTTGGGGTCAACGGGGGAGTACTGGTTCGGCGAGGTAATAAACTGAATATTCGCGCGGTCAATCGAGGACAGGGAGAGCAAAAGACCCACGTCGGTGTTGATATTCGACAGGTTTTGTGAAGGTTGGAGTGCGGACAGTCCCTGCTTGGTGAAGGACAAGAGCGAAGGAAGATCCGACACGAAGTTCTTGGCGAGCAATTCACGCATAATCGCCGCGACCAGTTTTTGCTGATTCGAAATACGGCCCAAATCTGAACCGTCACCCACGGCATAACGCGTACGGGCGTAGGCCAGGGCGGTTTTACCGTCGAGTTTTTGACATCCGGCTTGCACGTGCAAGTCCGAGCGGGAATCATCGATGTCTTCGGGGATGTCGAACCAGACCCCACCCAAAGCATCGATGAGGCCTCGGAAACCGTGGAAATCAACGACGACAAAGCCGTCAATGTTCACGCCGGTCAACTGTTCCGTGGTCGCCTCGGTGCAAGCGATGCCGCCTGCGATATCAGTGTCATTCGAACCGGTAGAAAAAGCAGAGTTGAACATTCCGGTGTAGGCGGAAGAAACCGTGCCATCTGAGCGCTTACATGCAGGAATATCCGTGATGAGATCTCGGGGAATTGATACAACCTGAACCCGCGTGCGATCTGCGGAAATGTGCATGAGCATGGTCGTATCGGAGTGAATTGATGAAAGCTCCGCAGCATCACCATTGGCGTCATCACCCTGGTTCTGACGTGAGTCAATTCCAGAGACGAGGATATTGACGGGGCGGCCCTCAAAAGAATCCGAAGGTGCGGCGGTCTCGGTGGAGTTCGCGTTGCCCAGACCCTGGGTATTGATGGAGTTTGACGCAAGCTGGTTGCCGAAATCGCGATAAATGAAGAAAGCGGTGGAAACCAGCAGGAGGACGCAGGAGAAGGCAACCAAAGAAATCACTCGTGCCGCACCGCTCTTAAAGGGGAGCGTTGCCGAGTGAGCAATCGGTCGCGCAATGCGTGATTGTGGAGTACTCATCGCGTTTATCATATCGTTACTTGACGAAAGGGCGCGCTATTTTTCGGCGAATTCTCCAAGTTTCCACTCAACGGCACCCGTGGCGGTGAGGGAAGGAATAAGGACTGCTCGTCCCTGCGCAGCGATGACAGGGCGTGAATATCCGGGGGTTTCTCCAAGGCGCGTAATCTGGCCGCTTTCCCACGGACGCAGGTACATCTGCGCGTTATTCGCCTGAGATCCCGCACCCCATGCGATCGCCTCTTCACCGATAGAAACCCAAGGAGTTCGGGAATCAACCATGATCCACTGCGTGGGATAGTCGGCGGAGCTGCTGTCCCAGACTCCGAGGTAGGACGAGGCTGCGGAAGAAGTTTTTGAGGGGGTGACGAGGGCAGCGTGGTGATCTCCGTTCGCGTAGAGTCCGCTGATTCGATACTCCTGTGATTTCAGGTCGAAGTGTGTGGTGACCTTTGAGAAATCAGTTCCGCTGAGCGTGGCAACGCGAGAGGGGAGCGGTGAATCCTTTGGAGTAGCAACCACGCTGAGCCCCTGCTCAGAGACCGCGGGGTAGGCCCCAAAGAGAAGAATCTGCGGTTTGTTGGAGCTCGTTGAAGCGTCCAGGCCCTGAGTGACGATCAGTGAGTAATCTCCGTGATCAGTTGAAACCTTTGCGCCGTAAAACGCATGTGTCCCATCGCTGACAGGAGGCAGCTCACCTGAGCTCCGGGGGCTATGAGCGGGAAGATCCGACCACGTCATCACGGTATGCAGACGTTGCTCGTCCATATTCCAGGAGTAAATCGTCCACGGGGCAAAGACATTGTCCTCTTGGTGGTCTCCGGTTGAGGACGAAGAAACTTGACGTCCGAGGAAAGTAATCCACGGACCGCTCTGCGTCCCGTCGAGGGGTTCAACGTAGTTGCCGTTTTCTCGAAGTAAATCCGGCGAGAGCTCGCGTGTCCCTTGCGGGGAAAGAATCGCTGGCTTGTAGGAGTACAGGTCGCTCGGGTCATGTGTTGAGGACCCAAAAACCTGGGAGCCGTCGATGGGAAGAGAAGGAATTTGCCGGAAATCCCCGCCCAATGTCCATTTCTCTTCTACGGAAGCTCCCTGACTTTGTCCCGATGGAGACAATTCGCATGGCTGATCGCTCGCGTGCATCGCAACAAGATCAAAAGGAAGAGAGAGATCTGTGCATACACCTTCGCGGGGATCCTCCAGTGCGGACTGAGCAACGAGAGGCTCGAAGACACCATCCATCTGACGAGGCGACACACTCGCGCTCGCCGAGGTCGACAAATCCCCTCTCCCTCCACTTGCGCAGCTGCCGAGGACGAGAAGAGCGCAGGCGCTGAGGAAAGCAAAGCAACGCAGGGTGGTGCGGCCTCGGCGATGAAGGGAAAGCACTGACTTAGCGGGCACTGTAGATGCCAATGTGTTCGCGTCCGTCACGCTCAACCTCAGTTTGGAGGAAATTCTGAGTGAAGGAGGGGAGGTGGTACCAGAACTGTTCCTCGCCGCCCCAGAGGTAGTGGACTCCCGGGTCGGCAATCCGCATCGAGTCAGTGTTGGCGTCGTATGAGGTCACGACCATGATGTGGGAGAAGGTCGAGTTCGGGTGACCGTTGTAGTGGGGGCCGCCTCGGCGTTCTTGAGCATCAACGGCGGTCGGCAATCCCTTGGAGAAGGAGGACTTCACGGAATCGCGAACCTGCTCGACCGAAGGAGTGTGAATCGTCGTATAGGCGTCGCGCCCCAGCCAACGGTTCATTCCGTATTCGAAACGACGATCGTGGAAGCTCGTGTAGCCGTATCCCACGGTGTTCATGTACTCGCGGCTCGCGACGGCATTGATGCTCAGTGGCGTTCCCTGTGCAGAGTGGTGCGCGCCGATCGCGTTGAGGATCATCCACCCACTGGTCGGACCACAGAAGTAATTATTTGGCTGGCCCGCCCAGGTGACGTTAAAGTCATTGGTGTTATCAAGGATTCCGTGCTCAAACCTCTGCTTGTGGAGGTTACCTTCCCAATACGCCGGGCCGACGGGGTAACCCAGGTGACCGCGTTCGAAGCCATGCCTACCGTATTCGGCCAGAAGATCGCCAGGAACCGCATACGCTCCGGTGCGCGGACTCCAGTAGGCAGTACCACCTTGGAAACGTTGGATAACACCTCCCTTGACTGTAGGTGTCTCTGCTGAGAGGGGATACCCCAGTTCGCCGTGTTCCCAGCGAGATGCCGCGTAGGCTCCCATGATTGCGCCGTGAACAAAGTAGGACTGAGAGCCTGGATGCCAGTAGGCAGTTCCACCCTGGAAACGCTGGAAAACACCACCGTTTGCTGAAGGAGTTTCGTCGCTGAGCGGATAGCCGTAGCGCCCGCTTTCATATCCGAACTTTGCATAGGCTGCGAGCATTCCGTCGTGCACCAGGTGCACGCCTGTGGAGGGATGCCAGTATGCTGTTCCTCCCTGGAAACTTTGGGACACTCCTGATTTTTGTGCAGGCATCTCCTCACCTGTTGGGTAGCCCATGAGCCCACGTTCCCAGCCCTGGCCTTCCCACAGATTACGGATACCGCCGGTAACCCTGTGAGCACCAGTGCGCGGGTGGTAGTAAATCGAGCCGCCGGTGAAGTGTTGGTATGCCCCGCCGTCCGCGGCGTCCTTCATCTCATCGTTCAGAGGCCAGCCCAGCGAGCGGCCTTCTGTTTCTGCGGTTTTGTAGCGTCCGAGGATTTTGCCCCAGATGGGGTGGGCTCCGCCCTGGCTGCTCCAACGAATTTGGCCGTTTTCATAGGTTTGGACCGCGCCGCGAATCCCCGAGATGGTCTGGTTCTCTTCGTCAGAGGTTGGGAAACCAAGGGGGCCGTTTTCCCACTTTTGTGCGCTGTAGGCACTGTGGATTCCGTCTCGCGAGGCGTGTGCGCCGTACCTAGCGGTCCAGTAGATTTGGCCGCCGCGGTAGAACTGAATGAAAGCGCCGTCGCGCAGGGGAACTAGTTCAGAGGTGGCAGTGCCAAGTACTCCGTTTTCTCCGCCCATGTCCTGCCAGCGCTGGCGAATTACCTCAGCAGGGGACAGCGGCGTCGGGGCTGAAGTAGTTGCGGTTGCGGTGGGCGCGGCCTCGCTAGGAGTTGCGTGTGCCGAGGCCGTGGGGGAAGTTGATGGCGTCGCCTCGCTGGCCGCGGTGCTGACCGACAGGGAGGGGGATGGTGAAGCGGAAGAAGAATCTGCGTGTGTTGTAGGGGCAAGTGTAAGCGCAAACAGTGCTGACACTGCACAGATTGATGCGATAGATGAATGCTTCATGAAGAAGTCTCCTGGGGGGGGCAATGAAACTTACTCTTCAAACACCCTAACTCAAGCGATAGCACGACAGGTGAGCTTGGCTTGGCAATTTCCTCACAATTGCCCGTAGGCTTATCTCATGAGCAATCCACGAGTCATCGCCGTCGTCGTTGCATGGAACCGAGCAGCACTTTTACGTGAAACTCTTGACGGGCTTGCCGCTCAGACCCGCCCTCTTGATGGCGTTGTTGTGGTTGATAACGCGTCCAGTGATGAGACTCCGCAACTCATTGCTTCTCACCCCGTCGTTTCCAACGTCGTCACCTTGCCGCAAAACTACGGTGGCGCTGGTGGTTTCGCTGCCGGAATTGCCAGGGCAATGACTTTGGGAGCCGATCTCGTGTGGATCATGGATGACGACACGATCCCCACTCCAAGCGCGCTCGAAGTTTTGCTTCAGACCCGCGAAGAATACCCCGGCACGCCGGCCGTTCTGGCATGTCGAGCCGATTGGATTGATGGACGCGAGCACCCGATGAATGCGCCTCGTGAGCGCTTCTTGATCTCGCGTGAGCTTCGTGAACACGCGGCTGCCGTAGGTGCGCGTCAGATCCGCACTGCGTCCTTCGTTGCGATCATGATCGATGCCCGCGCGATTGAAGAAGAAGGGCTTCCGGAAGCCGCCTACTTCTTGTGGAATGACGATTTTGAATACACCGCGCGTCTTCTCAAAGGACGGGTGGGACTTTACGTGGATGGCGCACGTGTTGAGCATCGGACGAAGACTTTTGGAAACTCCACTGCCGACCCGGGGCCGCGTTTCTACAACGAAGTTCGTAACAAGGTCTGGGCGCTTGGTACCTCGTCTGGTTTTGGGCTCTTTGATCGCTGTGCTTTTGGGGCGGCGACCGCGCTGCGCTGGGCAAAGATGCTTGCGGCGTCTTCCGATCGCTCGGCTGCTGTGGAGTACCTGCGAGAGGGTTTGCGTGATGCATGGCGTCCGCCTCTGCGCTCAAGCGAGATCCTTCATCTGACGGAAGTTGCCGATGAAGTCGCTGCTCTTGAACAGGGCCGGCGCGCTTGCGGGTGCGGATGTTCCTCTTCTGGGGCGCGCGAGTGCTCTAAGGGGGAGCATCAATGACAGTCGGTGACTTCTCAGTTCTTCTCCCTGTCTATGCAGGCGACCAGCCGGAGTTTTTCTTCCGTTCTGTGTCCAGCGCAACGCGGGAACAAGAGGTCTCTCCCAAGCAACTCGTGGTTGTATGTGATGGTCCCGTTGACGAGGGCATTTCTGACTTCCTTCACCGCGCCTCGCGAGGGGAAGAAACCGATGTACTGGGGCACATCGACGTTCGAGTCGTGCGACTCAAGCACAATATGGGACTGGCAAATGCGCTCAATATCGGCCTTGCGCACTGCTCCCACGACATCGTCGCTCGCGTTGATGCCGACGATATTTCACTTCCTCAGCGCTTCGCGATCCAGATTCCTCTGGTTGAAGGAGGGCTTGGGCTCCTGGGATCTGCGATTCAAGAATTCAGTGACGACGAGGCCGAGGCTGGGCTTGTGCGTTCCATGCCGACCAGCGAAGAAGAGATCCGTCGGGTCATTTCCTACCGCTCTCCCTTCGCGCACCCCTCAGTTGTGTACCGCAAGAGTGCGGTCGAGGCAGTTGGAGGATATGAGCATCTCCAACTGATGGAGGACTACCTTTTGTTTGCGCGAATGGTGGCTGCAGGTGTCCCCTGCGGGAATACCCCTGAAGTTCTGGTCCGTTATCGCGTGGGATCGGGCGCCTATAAGAGGCGTGGGGGGAGACACATGTTGCGCTCAGAGATGCGTCTGCAAAAGATCTTCCGCAACGAAGGCATCGTTTCCGATGCTCAATTTGCCCGAAACCTTGCCATTCGTGGTGCTTATCGCTTGATTCCCACCGATCTGCGTCAAGTGCTGTATCGAGGCGTTGGAAAGATGCGTTGGTTCGTGTCGAAGGGCTAAAGAAACGATTCACTCAGTTCTTTCGCTTATACTGACTGGGATTGAAAGGAGTTCGACCGTGAACTATGACCTTGTTGTCGTCGGATCTGGCCTTTTCGGCCTGACAATTGCTGAGCAGGCCGCATCCCGCTGGGGCCTCCGTGTTGCAATCGTTGAGCGTCGCTCGCACCTTGGTGGCAATGCCTACTCTGAGATTGATCCGGAAACCGGTATCGAAGTTCATAAGTACGGTGCACACCTCTTCCACACCTCCAATGAGCGCGTGTGGGAGTACGTCAATCGTTTCACTTCCTTTACCTCTTATGTTCACCGCGTATGGACCACCGTTGATGGTGTCGTCTACCCGATGCCGGTGAACCTGGGAACCATCAACCAGTTCTTCTCCGCCGCCTACGGCCCGGACGAGGCCCGCGCCCTCATTGCCCAGCAGGCAGCAGAAGTTGACGGCCAAGAGATCACCGACTTTGAGTCCAAGGGTGTTTCCCTGGTTGGTCGCCCCCTCTTCGAGGCCTTCTTCAAGAACTACACGGCCAAGCAGTGGCAGACCGATCCTAAGGATCTTCCCGCCTCGATCATTTCGCGTCTTCCCGTGCGCTACAACTATGATTCGCGCTACTTCAACGATAAGTACGAAGGTCTGCCGGTGGATGGCTACACCGCGTGGATGGAACGCATGGTGGCCTCGGACCTCATCGATGTCTACTTGGATACCGACTTCTTCGATCCCGAGAACCCGCTGAATAAGGCCGCGGTCGTCGGCAAGGTTCCGGTTGTCTACACCGGCCCGGTTGATCGCTACTTCGACTACTCGGCAGGTGACCTGTCCTGGCGCACCGTCGACTTCGAAAAGGAAGTCGTCGACACCGGTGACTACCAGGGCTGCTCCGTCATGAACTACGGCGATATCGACGTTCCCTTCACGCGAATCATCGAATTTCGTCACTTCCACCCCGAGCGTGACTACCAGGATGAGAAGACCGTGATCTTCCGCGAGTTCTCTCGCTTTGCTGATCATGGCGACGAGCCCTACTACCCGGTGAACACCGCGCAGGATCGCGAACGCTTGGAGCAGTACCGTGAGCTTATGAAGAATGAAGACCGTGTCTTCTTCGGGGGCCGCCTTGGTACCTACAAGTACTTGGATATGCACATGGCCATCGCTTCGGCACTGACGATGCTCGATAACGAGCTTGCCCCCTTGTTCGAGGATGGGACCACTCGTTGAGTAACATCGCATCGCAGCAATTTCAAACCCCGGGCAAGTCATCGGGACTGATCGAGGTTTTCCGTCAGCCCTACCTGACCAGCCTGATCGTTCACAAGGAACTGCGAGCTCGCTATCGCGGCTCGATCTTTGGAATGCTGTGGAGCTACGCGAAGCCGTTGACCCAATTTTTGGTCTTCTACTTCGCGCTTGGCGTTTTCATGAAGATGAACCGCGCCGTGGAGAACTATGTGATCTACATGTTCTCCGGCGTGGTTCTCATGAACTATTTCTCGGAAGTTTTTGGCAACGCAACCCGATCTGTCGTCGGCAACGCGCCGCTGGTGAAGAAGATCTATCTTCCCCGCGAGCTCTTCCCGATGTCGGCAATGTGGGTTGCTCTTGTTCACTTCCTTCCGCAGGTCGCTGTTCTCTTCGTCGGTGCCCTCCTTTTTGGCTGGCATCCAACTGTATGGGGAGTTTTGGCAATCCTGGCGGCCTTCCTCATCGTGTCAATGTTCGCACTGGGGATTGGCCTTTTCTCGGGTGCACTCAACGTGTTCTACCGAGATTCAGAGAACTTCGTTGACCTGATCTTGATGATGGCTACGTGGGTGTCTCCCGTTTTGTACACGTGGTTTAGCGTGCGCGACGTCTTGGATGCCCACGGCTGGCACTGGTTGTGGTGGGTGTACGAGGCCAATCCGCTGACTATTGCGGTTGAGCTTTTCCACTATGGGTTCTGGCAGCCGACGCTGGTTGATACTGCTGCGAATCCGTACCTCCCGAATCTGGGCCTGTGGACGGGAATTGCTCTTCTGATTTCTCTTGGCGCTGTCATCTTTGGCGAGGTCTCTTTCAGGCGCATGGATCCCAAGTTCGCCCAGGAGCTGTGATGACTGAAGTTATTCGCGTTGAAGATGTTGTTAAAGAATTCGCACTGCGTAATACGCACACCTTGAAGGATCGTTTGGTCTGGAGCCTGACGGGGCGCCGCAGCCAATTGGTCAATCACTTCCGAGCCCTTGACCACGTGAGTTTCACGGTCGAACAGGGAGACTCAATCGGTCTGATCGGCTTCAACGGTTCAGGTAAGTCGACCATGCTCAAGCTCATTTCCGGTGTTATTACCCCGGACGAGGGCTCAGTGGGATACCGCGGCCGCATGGCCGGTCTTATTGAAGTCGGTGCGGGCTTCCACCCAGACCTGACGGGCCGGGAAAATGTCTTCCTGAACGGCGCAATTCTGGGCATGAGTAAAGAGCAGATCGAAGCTGCTTTTGACGATATTGTCGCTTTTTCGGAGATTGAGAAGTTTATCGATACCGAGGTGAAGTTCTACTCCTCGGGTATGTTCTTGCGTTTGGCTTTCGCAGTCGCAGTGCACACCAGCCCGGATATCTTCCTTGTTGATGAGATTTTGGCTGTGGGCGACGAACCCTTCCAGCGCAAGTGCCTTGATCGTATCCATGAGATGCAAGAACAAGGGACCTCCTTGGTGATTGTGAGCCACGACCTGGACCTGATTGCGCGCCTGTGCAATAGGGGAGTGCTGCTGCACCACGGTGAGCTTCTTGTTGATGGAAGCGCGCAAGAAGCAGTCGATCGACTGCGTTCCCTCTGATACCTCGCACCTAGATCAGGAGAGAAAATGGCATGGCTCTCGGTGATCGTTCCGGCGCTTGTGCTGGCTGCGATCCTGTACATTCCCGGAATTGCGGTTAACGCTCTTTTCCTGCGTAAACGTCTCTATACGGTCGGTTTTGCACCCGTGACGGGAGCAGCGATCTTGGGCTTCGCGTCACTTGCGAGCGGCGTTATTCGAGGACACTGGAGCCTGAAGTTTGTCCTATGCTGCGACATCGGTGTGTTCATCGTAGTTGCGGGGATCATGTGGTTGTGTGGTTCGAGGCCAAGGCATTGGCTTGAGAACTATAAGAGGCTTTTCTCGGGCTGGGCGGGGTCGCGTGCCATCGGCCTGGTTGGGGCACTGATTGTTAATGCAGTGATCGCAATCGGAGTTTTCATCCGCTCTGTTCCCTCTCCCCAGGCTTTCTTCTCGACCTACGACACCCCCTTCCATATGTCAGTGATCCGCTGGCTGATCGAAAGCGGAGACGGATCCTCACTTCATAGCGCAGCTGTTGACGGCACCGTTGGCTCCCACTTCTATCCCGCTCTGTGGCACGGCTGGGTATCTATGGTGATTTCCGGCTTGGGAACCCCCATGACGGTTGCGATTAACGCCTCGTGCTTGGTGGTTTTGCTGACCATTTGGCCGCTTTCCTCTGCCGTTCTGACGGACGTGCTTTTTGGGAAGAAGGTGCGCCTATCGCCAGTTTTTGCCGTTCTGGTTTCTTCGCTTTTTGCGGCATATCCCTGGGGATTGCTTGCCTTCGGAGTCTTGTACTCAAACTTCTTCTCCTACGCGCTCGCGCCTGCTTACCTTGCGGCATTTGTTCTTTTGCTTCGAGGCGTTCTTGTCAAGCAATTCAAGGGTGCTGAGCTCTGCGGTCTGATTCTGATTGCTATTGGTGGTTTTGCAGCCATTGCCTTGGCTCAGCCCAACTCGGTCTTCACCCTTGCGGTTATTCTCTTCCCCTACGTGGTTGCTCTTGCTTTCAACCAGGTGCGTCGTTCGAGTGGGAGCACTATTAAGGCAGCCTTGGTCGCAATTGTGCTGGTCGCTCTGGCAGCTTGCCTGTGGTATGCACTGTATAGAGCTCCGTTCATGCAACGCACCGTTACATGGCGTTGGGATTCCTTCCAAAGTCCAAAACGCGCGATTGCGGCGGTCCTTCTTCTGTCGACGAATGCAGGATCGGTGCGTTTGGCTGCACAGTGGCTCCTTGCCATTGGCGTTGCCATCGGTGGTCTTCTTGCCGTCATCAAATACCGTCGGGCCTGGCTTGTCATTTCCTACGCATTCATCGCCGCGCTCTATGTTTTGTGTGCGGGCTTTGAAGGTAAATTCCGAAACATCGCAACGGGTTTCTGGTATCACGACTCTTATCGCCCCGCCGGTGCGATGTCAATCCTTGCGGTTCCGTTGATGGCGCTTGCTCTTGCGTGGCTGATCGAAAGTCTTGTGAAGACATCACATCCCAAGGGCGCCGCTCTTCGTTTCATTTCCTCTGCGCTCGTTTATGCTCTGATCGCGGCGGTCACGCTGACTGGGGGAAATATCAAGTGGCGCATTGATACGATGAATGACCATGCCCAGGACCGTCAGGATCACTACACCTATTCTGATGAGATTGCCTTCATGGATGAGGCGCGCCAGATCACCGGAACTCAAGGGAAGGTCGCTAATGATCCCTTCGATGGTTCGATGTTTGGATACGCAACCAGTGGATTGCCAGTTGTCTTCACTTCCATGCCGGGGAACTGGATTGGCCAGATGAAGCCGGATGCTCTTGTCATCATGAATGACTTGTATAAGGTTTCCGAAGACCCGCAAGAAATTTGTCCGGTGATCCAACAAGAGGATATCCGCTACGCGATTGTTCTTGAGCGTCATCGACAGATCTTTGATGAACACTCACCTTGGACCGGCATTCGGAACATTACTCCGGAAACACCCGGTTTTGAGCGTGTTCTGGAACGCGGACCATACAGTCTTTACAAGATCACTGCCTGCGGTCTTGGCTAAGAGTCAACGCCTCTGCGGTGCTGTGACATAGATTTTCTTCCGTTTTCTCACATAGACTTGCCACATAAGTGCACACAATGAAGGAGTGTCGCGTGAAAGAAAAAAGTGAAGCGGTCGCTGAAAGAACTGTGACCGAACAGCAGTGGGTTCCCGTTCAGCGCGTAGTGTTTCCAGGAGAAAGCGACACCTCGTTGTGGCCGCTCTATGTGGACTGGGGAGTTGCCCCTTCCAGCGCGGCGCTGAGTGCGTCGCAAGGAGACGAGAAGGCCCTGACTCTTCGGCAGTTTGAGATGCCGCGCGGCGTCGACGCAACACGCACGTCAATGCTCATTCCTGCTCGTGAACGTCTCTCCCTTGCAACCTACTTCAATGCATTCCCTGCCTCCTATTGGCAGCGTTGGACGGATGTTCGAAATATTCGTCTGACTCTGAAGCTGTCAAAGAGGGCCGTTGTTGAGGTCATGCGTTCTTCTGCGCGCGGTACTTTTACTCCCGTTGCAACCCGGGCAGGATCTGGTGAACTGAGCTTTGATATTCCGCTGAACCGTTTCGGTGACGGTGGCTGGATCTGGCCGGAAATCACTGCTCTCAAGGAAGACGTCGAACTGGAATGGGGAACCTGGTCAGTGCCTACGCGCGAAGGTGACCGTCACGCCAATGTGACCGTGGGTATCACCACCTACAACCTTCCTGAAGACTGCTTGACGCAAGCGGAGCGCTTCCAAGCAGAACCCGATGTCCTTGAACACATCGCCGAGATTCTCATTGTCGATCAGGGCAATAAGAACGTGAAGGACTGCGAGCGTTACCCGCGTCTTCAAGAAGAACTGGGAAGTAAACTCCGTGTCATCGAGCAGGCGAACCTGGGTGGTTCCGGTGGCTTCTCTCGCGGCATGTACGAGATGCTCAAGAACCCCGATTCGGACTACGTCCTGCTGCTCGACGATGACGCCGTCATCGAGCCTGAAGGTTTGCTCCGCGCCCTCGCCTTCGCAGAGCACACGCTGACCCCGACGATTGTCGGCGGCCACATGTTCAATGCGAATGAGCGTACGATCTTGCACTCGATGGGTGAGACTATCGATGCTCACAAGTTCTGGTGGGGAGCTGTCAACCCCGAACTCGCAACGGTTGACTTGGCTCAGCGCACCATCCGCAATGATCCTCGCCTGAACCGCCGCATCGATGTTGCCTACAACGGTTGGTGGATGTGCTTGATCCCCAAGCCCGTCGTTGCTGAGATCGGTCTATCCCTGCCCTTCTTTATCAAGTGGGACGACTCCGAATACGGTCTGCGTGCAGCAGAGCACGGATTCCCGACGGTCTCTCTGCCCGGCGCTGCCGTGTGGCACGTGCCGTGGACCGAAAAAGACGACGGTCTGGATTGGCAGGCTTACTTCCACCAGCGCAACCGTTGGGTTGCAGCACTGCTGCACTCTCCCTACCCGCGCGGTGCATCCTTCCCGAAGACTTCGCTGGCCTCGGACGTTCGCGCGCTGCTCTCGCTGCAGTACTACAGCGCCGATCTGCGCCGCCAAGGACTCAAGGATGTCTTGCTTGGCCCTGGCCACCTGCACCCGTCAATGCACACCCGCGCTGCGGAGGCACGTGCTAAGGCAAAGGAATACACGGACGCGCGCCTGATGACTGAGGCCGCAGACTTTCCGGCGGTGCATCGCAAGAAGCCCGCTCCAGTGGGAACAAAGCCGGATTCACGTGCCCAGTTCATCTCGAAAGCAATCGCTGGTATCACCAAGCAATTCCTGCCTGAAGGAGAACACCGTGAAGATCGTGTTGAGGATGTTCTCTCCAGCACGGATGCTCGTTGGTGGAGGCTCGCAAACCTCAACTCTGCGCTGGTATCGAACGCAGAAGGCTCCGGAGCATGGCGCTACCAGCGCGATGCCAAGCACTACCGTCGTGCTCTGACAGAGAGCATTGCGCTACACGCGGAGCTCATTCGTCGTTGGGCCTCGCTCAGTCGTGAGTATCGGGAAGCTCTTCCAGAACTGGTCTCCGTCCAGGCTTGGGAAAAGACTTTCGGTCTGTGAGATAAGGGAAGGTGCGAGCGGCTCAAACTGCTCACACCTTCCCTTATTCACGCGAAAATGAGTTCTTGATCTGTCGATCATAGGTGGAAAGAACAAAAATGAGTGCTGCACAAATTGGGAAGCCAGCCGCGAAACGTCATTGGGAACTCGAACTTCTGCGTATATTCTCGATGTTCCTTATTGTCGCGACGCACTATTTTGCTTCCGATGATTCTCCCTCACGGATAGATCCAGCACTCGCCCAGTCATGGAAATCAGCACTCCACGCGGTCACGATCATGCCGGGACAAGTAGGCGTGACGATTTTCGTTCTTATCTCAGCCTACTTTTTATCACGTAGTACACGCAGCCCGTTCACACGAGTAGCAAAAATCTGGATTCAGACCTTCATATATTCGTGTGGATTATGGGGTGCTTACTTTGTTCTCTCGCTCCTTGTAGGATCCAGCCAGTATTTTGTCAATCCTCGTTCTATCCTGATGTCCGTATTCCCAGTGACATTCGGAGCGTACTGGTTCATCAGTGCATACGTTGTGATGGTGATTGTCGCGCCCTATATCAATATTCTTCTTGACGCGACCTCAGCTCGGCAGCACGGGGCACTGCTGTGCCTATCGCTGTGGATTACCTTTATCTGGCATATTCTGAACCCGGCAAACACATGGGCTTTTACCGATGCGTCCTATCTGTGCACTCTCTATCTCATCGGGGCTTTGATTCGTCGACACGAAGATCGCCTGCCTCGCGTGCGTTGGTATTTCGCGATGGTGATGATGATACTCTGTGCGCTCATTTGCATGGTTGGTACGCATACAATTGCGGGTTCTTCTTTCCTCAGGGAACAGTTGTACTACCCAGGAAATCTCTTCACAGCCGGTACGGGGGCGTCTCCGATCCTTTCCGTGATTTGTGGCGTGCTTATTTTCATCATGACGCTTCAGTACATTTCAGGCCGTACGCATGCTTCGACGCATGAGAGAATCTCTTCCCTTGTCCTGACGCTTTCTCCAGCAACTTTTGGCGTCTATCTTCTTCACGAGAACTTTATTTTTAAGCCCCACCTGTGGGGACTTGTTTTCTCGGTTCCCAGCCCCAGTGGAGTATGGCGACTTGCATACGCGTCTTTGAGTATCGTGCTTATTTATCTGGTGCTTTTAGCTGTATGTTTCGTAATTTTTCGGCTCGTTGTTCAGCCGTGCGAAAAAGCTTTTTTGAAAGTGCTTTCCCGGCCCTAGAGTGCGGGCTTGCCGGCGGCTTCTTCCTCGACGAATACCTGAGTACAAGCATCCGAACAATCCCGAGGGCGTCAAATAAGGTAATTGTCTGCGCCAAGCGCTGTTAGAAAACAGACTTGCCGGGGGCGCTGTCTCGCTAAATTGCAGTGATCTTCGCTAGGCTATACGCATGAGTGCAGGCTCTGCCTGTGACCCCCGACGTCGGAGAAAAGGAATTCAAGGTGCGTATCGCAGCAATCGTCCCGTGCTACAACGAAGAAGCCGCAGTTGGCACAGTTGTCACGGACCTGAAGAATGCAGTTCCCGGAATTGAAGTCTACGTGTACGACAACAACTCTTCGGATCGCACCGCTGAAGTTGCAGCCGCAGCCGGCGCAATCGTTCGCACTGAAACCCGCAAGGGTAAGGGCAACGTTGTGCGTCGTGCCTTCGCAGATATCGATGCCGATGTTTACGTGATGATCGATGGTGACGATACCTATGATGCTTCGGCAGCGCCCGAAATGATCGACCTGTTGGTTCGCGAAAACCTTGATCATGTTCTGGGCTGCCGTGTTGACGACAAGGACAACTCCGCTTACCGCCCGGGCCATGCCCAGGGCAATAAGATGTTCAACTCCCTGGTTGGCTTCCTCTTCGGAGATACTGTCACCGATATGCTCTCCGGCTACCGTGTTTTCTCTCGCCGTTTCGTGAAGTCCTTCCCGGCGCTTTCTCGTGAGTTCGAGATTGAAACCGAACTCACGGTCCACTCCATGGCATTGCGCGTTCCTCAGGCCGAGTACGGTGTCGGCTTCAAGGATCGCCCCGCGGGCTCAGAATCCAAGCTGCGTACTTTCCACGATGGCTTCCGTATTCTCGGGCTGATTGGTCGCTTGGTTGCGCACGAACGCCCCATGGCTTTCTACGGGATCTTCTCCGCAATCTTCATGCTTCTGGCCCTGTGCTTCGGAGCTCCCGTCATCTGGCATTTCATCCAGGCAGGCAATGTTCCGAAGCTCCCCAGCGCTGTATTGGCATCTTCGCTGGTCATAGTCGGCGTCTTGTCCTTCGTGGTTGGACTGCTGCAATCGGGTAACTTGAAGACCCGCCGCGAAGCCATGCGCTTGGCGTACCTGCGCTACTCTTCGGTGCTCCCGAACTGATAAGCGACAGCGCATCTATGAACGTCTTTCAAAAGGCGTGGAAACGTCTTCTTGAAGCGGGTTCCTTCTACCGTTACCTCTTGGTGGGTGTTGGAACCTCGCTTCTGGACTTTACGCTATTTTCACTGCTTTCGGTGGGCTTCGATCTTCCGGTGATCCCGTCGAATATCACCTCGACAGTCATCACCGTATGCGTGAGCTACTGGATTAATCAGCACTTCGTCTTCCAAGCAAAAGGTTTTTCCTGGGCTTCGTTCTTTTCTTTTGCGGGATTGACTCTTTTTACGGGAATGGTCCTTCAATCCGCCATCATTTGGGTGATTGTCCACGGTCTTCCAGCTCTTGGATTGGGGATTTCGCTGTCCCTACTCAAGCCAGCCGCAAAGATCGTTGCCATGGGCACCGGAGCAGTGTGTAACTACTTGGGGTACAGGTTCATTTTTACCCGCAAGAAGTAGATATACTTCCTTCCAACACGTCCACACAACGCTGTTGGAGGTTCTGTCATGCGTGGTCCCATCAATAAAGTGTCTGCCGTCGCATTCATCGGTCTGTTTAGCCTTACTCTGGCTGCCTGCACGGCCCACACAGGCGGCGGGAATGCGCCGAACTCTCCCTCGGCCTCGGCAAGCGGGAATGGAACGCAGGGGAGTGCGCAAAGCGAGGCTTCCCAAAGTTCTTCTCCCACGACCTCGACGCAAAGTGCCACGGCGAATGCTGAAGATAGGGGAGTGACCCCAACTCTTGGCACGATTCCCCAGGGGGCAAGCCGCTTGGAGGATGTCGGAGATGCCAGAGGAATCTGGGTGAATTCACCCTCTGGAAACATTCACTGTTGGTTTGCCGGCGACCTTTTGCAACTGTGCATGGTCGATTCCTATCGAGTAGATAAGCCCTACGGCGAGCAGGTGCTATTCCCAGGTTCACAGCCGATTGCGAAAGATACCATTTTTTTCGCAGGTTATTCCGAAGATCGGGAAATGCCAGAAATTGCCGCTCGTCGAGATGGACCCCTTCCTACGAACCAGGGCGAGCGTTTGCGAACCCTTTCCTATGGAGAGAGCGTTTATGCTGGCAATGACGTGTGTGCCAGCACAAGCGAGGCAATGGTTTGCTGGGATACCGAAACCGGTGATGGAGCAAAGATCAATCGAGCAGGAACAGAGATCTTTCACCTGAAGAAGTGATGAGGTCTTCACCCGCGCCATTAACGGACTGTTGAGCAGTCCCTTGCACGCAGCACTTTCAGGTTCTAATCCAGGATAAGGCGGACCTTTTCGCTGGCGAAGATCTCCTGAGCCTTCTGGGCGCCATAATGCGACTTGTCGACGACCACTACGCCGTGGCCATCCATCCACAGGCGCGTAAGCAGGGGAGCGCTTGGGAAGTTTTCGGTGTAGAGGCCGAGGCGCGTAGGCGTCCCCAGTTCCGAGGCCGCACTGAACAGGGCATCTTCGTCGGCCTCTACTTGTGCAATGTAGTCATCTAGGCCTGGGGCACTCTCCAATGCCTCGTACTCAAATTGATCGCTTTGAGCCATAAGCTCGGCCAGTGCGTCAAGGATCCCAGCGGGTAAAGAACCTCCCCAACGCATAGCCAGGGGAGCGGTGGAATGGGCCAGGCGCCATGCTCCAGTGCTTGCTTCAAGGGGTGCAAGCTCGTCGCTCACGTGCACATCGAAGCTGAAAGCGATGCTGGGTGAATCCTGAGAAAGTGTGCCACTCTGGGTCTCCCAGCCCATCAAATCAGTGCTGACCTGCCAAAATATACTCTGCCAGCCCGCTGGGAGGTTAATGAGGATGCGCGGAGTAGTTTCATTGTCACCAAAGAGGTTGGGGCTCAGGTCTGATGCAAGTAAATTCGCCATTTTTGCGACCCAGCGAGCCGCCACGGGACCCGAGATTTCATCTCGAAAACTGTGATAGTGGGTCAAGATTGGACGATTCGCGTTCTGGGCGACGGAGAGAAAATGTGAGATAGCTTGCATGAAAAAAGGGTAGCTGAAATGGCGGAAATATGCTGTTTTTGCCTTAATTTCTCAGGAAGCATTCAGAAAGATGTTCAGGTTTTGGCGTAATTCCGCGGAAATGGCGGTTTTGTGCGCTTTTGGACTTGCACAAAGTGTCAATTCGTGCAGTGTTTTCACCCCCTATTTTCGCCGCCTTCTTTAACCTCAATCGGCTTGACAGGTGCGAACGACACGCGTGTAATTCTCGTATTGACCTTTTTGTTACAAACCATCACACAGAGGGGAAAATATCGTGTGGAACATTCTGGGTGAAGGACCGATCCAGTGGTCCGACACTTCCGATGTCGAAGACCTTCCCTTCTCCGACGGCCCCCTTGCCTGGCAACAGCACGCGCTGTGCGCGCAGACCGATCCGGAAGCATTCTTCCCTGAAAAGGGAGGTTCAACTCGTGAAGCCAAGGCTGTTTGTCAATCCTGCGAGGTGCGTCAGCAGTGCCTCGAATATGCTCTGGCCAATGATGAACGCTTCGGTATCTGGGGTGGCCTGTCTGAGCGCGAACGTCGTCGTCTGCGTCGCTCGGCCATCTAATGGTGCGCACGAGCCCCTCGTATGAGGGGACTGTTGCAGCAATCATCGTCGCACGGGGAATGACCCCCGCGCTGCGTTCACTTCTTGACGCTCTCGATAAACAATCTCGACTCCCAGACCAACTCATCGTCTGCGATGTTCGTGCTCCCCGCACTTCACCCTTATCCTCCGGTCAGGTCATCGTCGCTGAAGACCTCCCAGAAGGTGCGCTTCTTTTTTCTGCCGGCCGAACTCGAAATCTCAGCGATACCCTTGCCAAACTGGCTAAGGACAAAGAATGCGGGCAATTGCTGCAAGGCCATGACTGGCTATGGGTCCTGCACGATGACTGCGAGCCATCCCCGAACTGCCTCGAAGAACAACTGAAAGCTGCAGGCCAGGGCCCCTCCATCGCAGCCGTTACTCCAAAGATTTTTCGCCCGGATGGAACTCTGTGTGAGTTAGGAATTCGCGCAACATCTTCGGGACGTCGAGTCCCCGAAGTTTTTGACGGCGAAATCGATCAGGGGCAGTACGACGGAACAAGCGATGTACTTGCCGGAGGTAGTGCGGGACTCCTTGTCCTAGCGAAGGCATATTCACACGTTGGCGGTTTTGATCGTGCACTTGGCCCCTACAATGAGGGCCTCGAACTGTGTTGGCGCCTCCACCGCAGCGGATATCGCGTTGTCGCAGCTCCCGACGCTCACCTGACCCACTTCCAGCTGTCCTCCCCACGCAAGCTTCGCACGGCCTCGGCACTGCGTATCCGCCGCTCAAGTGAGTTCTACTTTGCAACGCTGATTTCCAGCCCCGCGTCTCTCATTGCGAAGACCCTGGCCTCCCTCGTGTGGATTCCCCTCACATGCCTGGGTCTTCTCCTGTGCGGGCGAGCGTCAGCAGCCTATGCGCGCTTCTTTGCATGGCTTGGACTCTTCGCTCATTTTCCCCACATTCTTGCCTCCCGCTCGCGCCACAGTCGTTGCGCAAGTCAACCGCGCTCAAGCTTGCGCCCCCTGCTCACGAGCCGCTGGGATGCCACGCGAATGCGGCGTGTACGGCGCAGCGCTCACCTTGACGATACACAGGGATCATGGAAAGACGCTCTGCGTGAAAAGCGCAGGAGTGACATCGGACTACGCCTCATCACCTGCGTGGGTCTTCTTGTCCTAAGCTTGTGGATCTTCCGCTCGGACCTCGGCGGGATCAGCGGGGGAGCATGGCGGAGCTTACCCGAAGGCTTCACCGACCTGTGGACCTACGCTTGGTCCGGCTGGCTTCCTGCGGGTGACGGAAACGCGCACGCGGTCGATCCGATCGTCCTGATCTGGAGCATCGTCTGCGCTCCCTTTGCCCTGATCCGAATCTCTCCTACGGCTGTTCTCCATATTCTTCTGATCGCTGCCCCCGCATGGGCCGCATGGAATTTGGACACTCTTGCCTCGCGCTTCACGAGTAACTCGACCATCCGCGTGGCTCTCATGTGTCTATGGGCGGCAATGCCCAGCGCACTTTTGGCGATGATGAGCGGGCGAATGGCCTCGCTGATTGTCCACGTTTTTCTTCCTCTGTGGTTTGGGTCCCTGCATGATCTCTCCAGCGGCGAGAGCTTCATGATGCGTCGCTCGTGGGCGCGCGCAGCGATTGTTGGAGCGATCCTCATTGCGGCATATCCGCTTCTTGCTCTCCTTGCGCTGCTTGCATTGCTGCGTGTGCCCGCACGCGCATCGACGCTTCTTCCGGGCCTGCTACTTACCCTTCCCTTCCTTATCGATGCAGTGGCCGCGCGCGCTTGGCCGGCCCTCCTCATCCCTGCCGAGGCCGCTGCTTCCTTCCAGCGATCACCCTACGGTTTGGGTGCGTGGGGGCTCCCCGCAGCTTCCTCACTTCAGTGGATGATCATTTCAGCGTTGGTCCTGATCTGCGTGTGGGCTTGGGCTGTGTTCGCTCTTCTTCGCGCGCTTCGCCATCATCGAGGCGAGACTTCCTTCCCCGCGGCTCTTCCACTGCTCATGGCGGGAGTTGTCGCCGCCGGCTTGGGTGCACTCCTGGTTTCGCGCCTTGCAGTAGACTCCGATAGCTCCGCGATCTTCGGCTGGGGTGGTGCGCTCTCAAGCCTCCAGATGCTGCTCCTGATTCTGGTGATCCTCAGCTGCGCCGAAGAAACGCAATCCACGTCAAAGTTCGGGCGCCTTGCATTGACAAGCGTGGCGTGCATCGCCTTGATTCCATTCCTTATCATGAGCACCTCGGCTTGGCTTCCTCTTATTCCTTCAGATCAGTGGAGTGCGCGCTTCGCGGGCACCCAGGTCCCGCTCGTATCTCGTTACGCGCAGAACTCTTCGAGGGACGCGCGAGTTATGGTCATGAACATTGGTGCCGACGGCGACCTCGACGTACGAATCTGGCGCGAGGCGGGGCCAGCGTGGAGCGAACACTCCACCGTGGCCTCGTGGATCAAACTGCATGAGCGAATGAACGCGAGCAGCGACGCTGCTTCCTCGCAATTGTCCACGTCAATCGCAACGCTGGTTTCTTTCCCGGATGATGCTACTGCCAGGCACTTGGCTCTTCACGACATCGACACGATCATCGTGAAGTCCTCAGGCCCCGCTGCCGCGTCCATTACACAGACCTTGGATCGTGCGCCGGGAATTGAAAAAATTGGTGAAACAGAAGCGGGAAGTGCGTGGCGAGTGCGCCCCGATGGAAGCAAACCTGCGCGCTTGTGCTTTACCGAGGCCTCGAAAGAGGCTCCCTGCGTTGAGCTTGCTAGCGGGGTTATCGGTGCCCGAACAAGCGTTTCTGGTCCAGGCGTTGTGCGACTTGCTGAACGATCCAATCCTCATTGGATTGCCACGCTCAACGGGAAACGTTTGAGCGCAGCTGAGCCGACGAACGGCTGGGGACAAGCCTTCACCGTTCCCGAAGCTGGCGAAGTGACTCTTAGCTACTATTCCCCGCTGATCCTTGCGTGGAAGATTGCCTGCGCGGTAGGCGCAGTGATTCTTCTCGCCGCGCTCCTTCGAGGAAGAAAGGACGAGTATGACAACGCCGAATAGAAACCGCATACTCGCCCTGATAAGTGTTCCAGCTGCGCTTGGCCTTCTGGGCGCCGGATCCTGGGGAGTGGGCCGGGTATTTCATGATCCTTCGCTCCCTTCTGCGCAGATCGTTCACGCCAGTCCCGAGACCCTCAATTACGCGTGTCCGCCCGGGATCATTAACCCCTTTGATCTTGATGGGAAAGTCGCTTCTCCTACCTTGTGGAACTCCGCTGGAACAATAGAGAAAGAGCGGAATTTTCAGGTATTGCACGCAGATACATCTGCCAAGACGCTTCCTGCATCACTGGGAGTTCTTGGCCAGGGCGGGGGAGAACTGCGCGGTTTGAGCATGAGCTCGTGTCAGTTGCCTTCAACAGATCAGTGGAGCGTGCTGGGGTCCTCGACGACGGGCGAAGATCTTGTCCTCACTTTTGCCAATCCCAATTCTTCTCCTTCTGTGGTGAGCCTGGAGGCATTCGGACTCAATGGGCCGCTCGGGGTGAAAACGCACCAGCTCACTGTTCCCGCACATTCGACGCAATCCGTGCTGGCTGGCGGTCTCTTCCCCGAAGAAACTGCCCTTGTTCTTCATATTCGCGCTGATGGACAAGGCGTGGCTACATGGACTCAGAGCTCAGCCATGCAGGGAGAAACACCCAAGGGGACGACGACAATCCCCGCCGCGCGGCCTCGTGAAGAGACCGTGCTGCAAGGCGTATCCATTCAGGGGACAAGCACCCTGCGTCTCTTTGTTCCGCCCTCAGGAAACTCCGATGATGCTAGCGCACACGTCAGCCTGAGCTACACGAGCGAGGCCGGGACTTTCAATGTCCCCGGTGGCGAGATGGATATTAGCGCGGGAACGGTCGTTGATGTCCCACTCAGTGGAATGACCGATGAGCGCTATACGTTGCGTGTCCATGCTGATCGAGCCTTGGTAGCACAGATTGTCACGAATACGGAGCAAGAGGAATACTCAGAAGGCTCCCGCTGGGCAATGCGTTCCAGCATCGCGGCTTCTCCTGCGCTCATTCGCGCCGAGCTTCCCTCCTCGCAGCGCGTTGAATCGATGGTGCGCGAAAGCCTGAGCGCCACCGCACTTCGAGCAACCGCCCAAGAAAAACCCAGCGGTGTCAGTGAAATCCACTCACGGCTCATCATCACTCCCGTGCATTCGCAAAGCGGAGTTCAGCTCAGCCTTGGCACGCAGACGGTGACCGTGGAAGCGGGGAAGACCTTGAGTCTGGATCTTCCGTCTGCAGATTCCGTGGTCCTGGAATCTCCCAGCCAGGTGGCTGTCGCCCTCGAGGTCAAGGCACAAACTCCCAGCGGAACTTTGCGTGCGCTGTGGCCGCTGAGTGCGGATGACGTCGAGCAGGCCTCGGCTGCAATTACCATCAACTAGCGCCCGGCTTGCGTAAGATTCTCACGCACCTAGGAAAGCGAATCTAGGTCCTGCGGGGGAATGTAGAGAACGTGTGAGATTCTTTCAGCGATCAGGGTGCGAAGTGCCCCGTAGAGGTCCTGGGCGGGAACGCGCATAGCCACCGGGAGTCGGTAGATAACAATGCGGTCTCCCAATCCCTTGCGTCGGTCAGCGGGGAAAACTCGTGCAAGAACAACGCCGTGCTCTTCCCAGGAGGCCGGATCTGAGGGCGGAACATCCTCCGTGGCAAATTCGATGCGGGCAACTTCGGGCCAACGCTCGCTGAGCTCATTAATGACCGCAGCAACAGTGGCATCAAAAATCTCCCGACGAGTTTTCCACGCGGGGAGCCCAGGAAAAAGGCGCACGTAGCGTGGGTGACGACCGTGCCGATCGCGCGAACGAGGAAAAGCTGATGGGAGAGCCATAAACACAAGCCTAACCCGCGTGGAGGCGCGCTCAGCTCAAGACCTGCCGAAGTAGGGGACCCAAGGGATAGTCAAAATGCCGTATTGTAGAGCGGTGATCTCGGTTCGACACTGTTCTAAACCCGGCTGCTCACGGCCGGCTGTTGCCACATTGACCTACGACTACTCGGATTCCACCGCAGTCGTCGGGTCCCTGTCAGCCTCCGCAGATCCTAACGCCTACGATCTGTGCGAGAACCACGCCAATAGCCTGACGGTTCCTCGTGGATGGCAGATCGTTCGCCTGCAGACCAACTTTGAGCCGGCACCTCCCTCGGGCGATGACCTCATGGCTCTTGTCGATGCCGTGCGTGCGGCCGCCGCGCACACCCGCAATCGATCTCACGAGGCCGAGCAGCAGAGCGCGCAAACGCCCGCTTCACCGTCTATCCCGACCGCGGCCTCGTCCCCGGCTGAATTTGGTCCTTTTGCGCAGCGCGGTAAAGAAGAAGCGACCGAACCCTCGAGTCCTCTTGATCCAAATTCCCCGTGGGCGCGTAGACGCGCGCAATTCCGCCTGATCACCGATGATCAAATGGAACAAGGAACAGCTACGGAAAACTAAATTCCGAAGGGCGTACGCTCGATCTGTTCGCGACGACGCTCAAGAACATCCTGCCTGCGCAATTCCTTCGCATATTCGCGATCCCGCAAAACCACGAGGACAGCCGCGATGAAACGTTCCGGGTTGACGGTCGTGGGAGGCGCGGGAGATACGAAAGCAGCAAGCCTTCCAGCTAGAGCATTCGCAATTGACATGCGAAGAGGCGCGGTAATTTCGCGGTTCGTCCGTAAGAACTGCATGCACTCGTACTGGACACGATCGGGGATAGGCATCACTTGTGCCTGAGAAGCCCACTCGGCACAGTCGGGGGGCATGACCAACGGAGGATAGAACACGGGTTCTGGGACCTTCACAACGATCGTACCCGCAGCAAGGTCCCCCAAACGAGTGGCTTTAGGGGAGAACATCGTGGACATGAAAGCGAAGAAACCCAAACAAATGTAGGTCTCGACAATCGCAGTCAAAGAACGCACCAGCGTATGTCGAACGGTGATGATCCCACCGTCACGACGAACAACCTTGATGTTAAACGCCCACTTTCCCAAAGAATAACCGCGCGTGAAGGCCTCGATGAGGAAGGGAAGGAGGACAAAGGAGAAAAAGATCAGGAAGACGGTCAACGACCTATTGAGGGTCGATGGGAGTCCATAGACGATGTCGTAACGGACGACGGCGAACATTAAAATGAGGAAGGTTCCCGCATAGAGCGTGAGATCCATGAGAAAGGCGCCGGTCCTCATGAAAGGTGAGGCTGGGTTGAGATCGAGTTTAACGCCCTCGCCACTGACGAAAGATTCGTCAGAGATTCGTCGGACGGTTACAGGAAGCTCGCTCATGTATGACACTATATCTTGTATGGATATCGACGCACTAAAAGCTTCACATTTGCGCCACTGGGATCGCTTTCATCAATTGGCGCATTCGCGTCGACTTACCGGCCCGGAAATTGATGAACTCGCTGTCTTATACCGCCAGGTGACTAGTGATCTCGCAAAGGTGCGTTCTGAAAATCCTGATCCGGATGTTATTTCCTATCTTTCAGGGGAGCTTCTTCAGGCACGAGGAAGACTGACCGGAACTGAAGGGGCATCGTTGTGGGTCATCTCTCGCTGGTTCCGCTACGATTTGCCAGCGGCGTTGTACCGCATTCGATATCTGACGATCGCGGTCATGCTTGCTTTCATCGTCATGACGGCGATTCAAACGTGGTGGATTCTTCGAGACCCCGCGAATATGGCTCTTCTGGGCAGTCCCGAGGCGCTCAAGACCTATGCAAATAAGTCTTTTGTCAGCTACTACAGCCAAGATACTCATGCGCAGTTCATGACCTACGTGTGGACAAATAACGCGTGGATCGCGATTCAAGTAGTTGCCGGTGGAATCACGGGGTTCTTCCCTGCTTTCGTACTGTGGGGGAACGCCGGAGCGCTTGCCCAAAGCGCTGCAATCGTCATTCACTTCGCAGGACCCGGGCAGTTCTTCCGCTTTATTCTTCCCCATGGAATCCCAGAGCTCACCGCGATCTGGATTTCAACAGCAGCGGGACTTCGCCTGTTTTGGGCGTGGATCGTTCCCGGAAAACGCACGCGCACTCAGGCACTGGCAGAAGCGGGGCGTTCGATGATTACGGTTGCTCTGGGCATGGTGATCATGCTCTTCTTCTCAGGCCTTATTGAAGGCTTCGTGACCCCCTCTGATCTTCCCACCTGGGCGAAGATCACCTGCGGCGTTGTCTTAACCGCACTCGTGTGGATTTACACCTTTGTCGTTGGGCGCAGGGCATATCGAGCCGGCGCAACAGGAGACCTGGAAGAGGACGCGGGTTACTCGACCCCCGTCATCTGATTTAGAGCTTGCCCGCCTTCTTCAAGGCGATGTAGGTGTCAGCAAGACGCGCGGGTAAGAAACCGGCATCGCAGTCGATCACATAGGCCCCCACGCTGCGCGCATCGCGTGCCCCTGCGTCCAGATCGCGACTTGTGGCGCTTGCTGCTGCAGCCGTGAAAGTCGAGGGTGCATCGGTCCAATCTGTGCTCATGCGACCCAGCTCCGGATCGCGTGCACCAGCAACGATGACGCGGTGGCGCTTGCTGAGGGTCGCGATGGCCTCGGAGAAATCAACATCGGTGGCGGCTGGGGGAATCTCGGTCAGCAAGACAACGAGGCCGGGGTGACGCAGGCGCTTATCGACCGCGTTGATGACCAACTGCCAGTCGAGGGGAAGCAAGGAAGGCTGGACGCGCGAAAATGCCTGCGCGGCCTCGCGAATCAAAGCACCCGCACGCTGCTGCGCAAGATCTTCGTGAATCTCACGGTCGACAACAAGCATGTGCACCTGATCGCCCGCGCGATCGGCAAGAACCCCCAAAAGGAGGGCAGCTTCGATCTGAGCGTCTAAACGAGGGGCAACTCCCAGCTCAACGAGGTCCTTATCGCCCAAATCTGCTTCTTGAGGCTCACCCAAGAGCATTGCACCCGAACGTCCGGCATCGACGACAATCATGACGTGACGATCGCGCTCAGGACGCCACGTACGCACCACTAAGTCAGATGAGCGGGCCGAGGCTCGCCAGTCAATATCGCGTGGGTCATCACCGCGGACATACTCGCGAAGCGAATCAAACTCGGTACCGGGACCGCGCAAAACCGTTGCGGTCGTTCCCTCAAGTTCATGCAAGCGTGCAAGACGCGAAGGCAAGAGCCTCTTCGCGCGGAAGGGCGGTAAAACATTGAGGTTGAGTGGCGCAACGATTGAGGTTTGGCGCGCGGCCATACGCAAAGGACCCCAGGAACGAACCGTCACATAGTCAGCGCGAATACTGCCTCGACGTTCAAGGTGGAGGGTTGTTGTCACTCGCGATTCCATCTCCGGTTGGGCAACAAGCGAATGCGAGTAGGGAGAGGGGTGGGTCGAGGGCGGCCACGCATCACGGAGGTCAAGGCGCATCGGGACAGGGGCGCGAAGAACGATACGCGAGTGGGCGGGGTTTCCGACCGGAATTGGAGTATCGATCGAACGCTCGATGCTCAATTGTCGCGGCGAAGGCGCCATTGTTGCATCAAATGCCCACAGGAGGGCACACAGGACCAACCACCCGAAGAAGAAGAGCGACGTCGGGAAGAAAAAGAGGGGAATGATCCCCACAAAAACGGGGATGCTAGCGCGCCATGACAGAGCCATCAGCGAGGTACCGGGACCTGTTCCAGGATCGAGGAGATGACAGAGTGGGCGTTGAGGCCTTCGAGCTCCGCTTCGGCCTTCATGCTGAGGCGGTGCGTAAGAACAGAGTGGGCCATTGCCTTGACATCGTCGGGAGTGACGAAAGAGCGGCCCTGGAGGAAGGCCCAGACGCGGCACACGCGGAGCAAAGCCGTGGCGCCACGAGGCGACACACCGATCCGCACCGCGGGTGAGGTGCGGGTGGCTCGGATCAGGTCAACCATGTAGGTCAGCACTGCGGGAGAAACCTCGATGCGGGCGGCGCTCTCGCGTGCTGCGAGGATATCAGCGGCGTTGGCGACCGGATGCAGGTCGGCGGAGGCCAGGTCGCGCGGGTTGAAGCCGTTTTGGTGGCGCAGAAGAATATTGAACTCTTCATCGCGTGAGGGCAGCTCAAGGTCGATCTTGAGGAGGAATCGGTCCAGCTGGGCCTCGGGGAGGGGATAGGTGCCCTCGTATTCGACGGGGTTTTGCGTCGCGATCACCATGAAAGGCGAGGCAAGGGGACGCGTCTGTCCATCGACGCTGACCTGGTGTTCTTCCATTGCTTCAAGAAGAGCCGACTGGGTCTTGGGAGGCGTGCGGTTGATTTCGTCCGCCAGGAGAAGATTCGTGAAGATCGGACCGGGGCGGAATTCGAATTCGCTCTTGCCGTTGTCCCACACGAGTGAACCCGTGATATCGGCGGGCATGAGGTCTGGAGTGAACTGGACACGAGTCATTTCCAAGTCCACACATCGCGCTAAGGTGCGAACCAAGAGTGTCTTGGCAACGCCGGGGACACCTTCAAGAAGCACATGTCCATCGGCGACAAGGGCAATGATCAGGCCGGTAAGTGCGCCTTCTTGACCGACAACGGCCTTGGCGATTTCTGAGTGCAAGGACACCAAAGCGTCACGAACATCGTGACCTTGGGGCGGGGTTGCAGGTTGAGTCATCGGTAATCAATCTCCTGTGTGAGCGCGGTCAGTTGTTCGGCCAAAGTGACCAATTCAGCGTTGGATGTGGGAGGAGGCCCCCACAGTAGTGCGGTGACGTGGGAATTGAGCAGGCCTCGAGCTTCGAGTGCGCGCTCGAGGGTTTCCCGTGGTGCCTGCGGATCGAGTCCGAGGTGGCGCGCAATGTTTGTTGCAGCTTCGATCCGCAAAAGGCGTGCCGCGTGGCCGTGCTCGTTTTGGGTGGCCATGAGGCGCCCGCGTCCACGCGTCGTCTCCGAGGAAGGAACGTAAGAGGGAAGATCTTCGGGCACGAGGCGACCCATCCGTTGGCCTCGGGAAATACCAATTACCGTGATCCCAGCCCCCAGCATCATGACCATGGGGAGGAACCAGGAGGGAGTGAGGGACGCGGTATCTGGTTCGTCAAGACTGTCCGAGTAATTGGCGTTGTACCACAAGATCACGGGCTTTTGAGCCATTGCATTGATGAGCATCGAGGCGTTGCCTTCTTGGTCGATATTCCCATTCGTTGCAATTTCAGAATCGGCAAAAACAGCACGGAAGTAGTTGCCTTCGCTCTTCTCGAGGTAGGCGTAGGCGCCGTTTGAAGGGAAACACTTGGTCCAGCCGCTTTCGGTCGTGTTGATGAGCTGTCCGTTAGGATTCTCGATCTGCTTTGCGGCGCGTGCAGATTTTAGTTCGCACTGTGCGGTGAGCGTGTCGGGATTGTACGACTTCTTCTCGTAATTCGTTGTGATGTGAAGAGGCTCAAAATCGGTGCTTGGACGCTGCAAAAGATAGACGGCGCGCTGAAGCTGATCGTCAAGTTTTTGAGCGGTTGTCGTGGTCAAATCCTCGGGATCGGTGATGACCGCGGTTGTCTCGGGAGTTGAGCGTGCCACCAATTCTTGGATCGAGTGAATGTGAATGACCTTCACCCCGTGATGACGCATGGCATCTGCAAGAGCTTGGCTTCCCGAATTACCTGGATTCGACGGTGAGAGGGAGGAATAATCCGCCTCATTACGGGGAATGAGGGCGGTTGCAATCATGACTGATAGCGAAAAGAAGAAAACCATCACCAGCGGACGGATAGCTTTCCACCGCTGAGTGAGAGTGGGGGTGACGACGGCAGTTTGAGCACTTTTCATGCCGAGGTCCGCTTCTTTGCAGCCGGCGTGTAGGTGGAGATCAGTTGATCCATCTGTTCACACTCTGATGTGCTGGCGTGTGCATCACCGTAGCGCACTGCTGCGAAAGAGGAAGTTGCCTGATTGATGGCTACGGAAAATTGAGGGAGCGCGGAAATTGCTGCTTGGGCAGCCTCGTTGGCAGTTAAACCCGGAGTATCGCGAAGGATTCCGCCGCTGGCAAGATGAAGAACGAAAAGTCGGTAGGACCAAATAAGGACGGCATCGAGATCGCCCTGTGCTCGTGCTTGGGCGATCTTCTCTTTGACGTCGACAAGTGACAGCTCAGAATCGGCGTCAAACACTGCTGCGTGTCGAAGGCGTCGGCGCATGCGGATGGGATGCGTTGCGACAATGACGATCAAGGCGACAAGGACAACGCATAGAAGAAAGATAAAGAAACCTGCGATGGGGAAAGAAGCAGGTGCAGCGTGTGCTGCGCCTTGAAAAAGGCGATCAACAAGCCATGAGAAGAAGCGGGAGAGGGGAGAGGGCTGAGTGGGTTGATAGTCCGGACGCGAAAGCTCCGCTGACACCCACGACCGAGCTTCCTGGTCGTCGGGTGTCAGCGGAGCTTCACAAACGAACATCAGATGCGTGCAGCCTCTTCAGCGATCATGGGGGCAAGGTTTTCCTTGCGCATACGCTCATCGAGGTACATCAGCGTCTGGTACGAGGACTGAACCGGGATGATGACCGCGGAGACCAGCGTGGTCAGGAAGGACGAGATCAAGCTGGTGGTCATGGCGGTAGATAGCGAAGCGCCAACTCCCAAAATGGCCCCGATGATTGCGCCGAGGACCATGCCAATCACACCAACGACAAGGCCGATGATGATCAATCGGCCAAGGACTCGCCAGAAGGAGCCCTTGGACAGGTTCCACGAACGCTTGAGTGCATCAACCGGCCCCAAGCCTTCAAGGATCACTGCGAGCGAAATGAAGGCGAACTTCACCGAGAGGAAGCCCACGACGCAGAGCAAGGTGATGAACATGAGGAAAATCAACAGGCCGATCGAGCCTGCGCTTGCCATTGCCGAACCGTAATCTCCGCCGTAGGCGTATCCGGCTGTTCCCGCGCCGACCAAACCGATCAGAAGGAAGAACACGATGATGATGACCAGAGTGACACCGAATTGAATGGCGGCCAAGAGCAGAGTTGCGAGCAGCACCGGAACGATACGAGGTGAGAAACGGTTCCACGCATCAGCCGGCGTCGACTTACGGCCAAGAACTGCATCCCACACGGTCAGGGCCAGCATGCCAGCCAAGAAGGTCGTGCCGACGAAGCTGAAGAGCGATGAGACAAGGGTGCCGCTGAAGCTCGAAATCATCGAGTACACAGAGAAACTACCCGACATGATCGAGTTCGTCAGAGCCTGAATGCTGATTGCGGTGAAGATCGTCTCAACAAGGGCGACGACTGCCATAACCGCGAAGGCAAAACCGAACATGGTCTGCGGATTGACGCGAACCGCCTGGAAAGCGCCGGTCAGGATCTCGCCAACGGTGAGAGGACGCAGGGGAATAATACCGGGCTGGGCAACGGTCCACGCGGTTCCGCCCTGTCCTTGGGCTCCCTGCCATGCTGCTGCAGGCTGAGGAGCTGCGCCCCACTGCTGCTGGGGCTGTGCGGGCTGGGGCTGGGGTGCTCCCCAGGGCTGCTGGGGCTGTGCGGGCTGAGCCTGGGGTGCGTCCCACGGCTGCTGCGGCTGTGCCTGCTCGGGTTGAGCCGGGGCCTGGGGTGCTCCCCACGGCTGCTGTGCGGGCTGAGCTGCTTCAGCGGCTTGAGGAACCTGCGGTGTTGAGGGGACCGAACCCTGTGCAGGGTTCTGCTGAGAAGGGGACTGGGGTGCCCACGGATCGTTTGCGGGCGTGCCCTGAGGGTCAGACATTCTTACTCCTATATGGGTTATGTGTCTACCTTTACTGTGCCATTGTGCCACGTATTCAAGTAATCAGAAACAATCCAGAGTCGTGTCAGGTGATTTTCAGTCTTTTGAAGCCCTAAATATAGAAGAGGCCGCGTCTTTCGACATATCAACTGGATTCGTGACACAATCGTTATATGAGCTCACGGATCTTGGTTGTCGACGATGATGTCGCGCTGTCCGAAATGATCGGAATTATGTTGCACGCGGAAGGCTTCGAAGTTGCTGATTGTGCCGACGGTGCTCAGGCACTAGACGTATTTCACGCAAGCGCACCAGACTTGGTGCTTCTCGATCTGATGCTGCCCAATGTCGACGGAATTGAAATTTGTCGTCAAATACGCCGTGAGTCGGATGTCCCGATCGTCATGCTCACCGCCCGCTCCGATACGACGGATGTTGTTTCCGGCCTCGAAGCCGGTGCCGATGACTATGTCCCAAAGCCTTTTAAACCCAAGGAACTTGTCGCGCGAGTTCGCGCACGACTGCGCGGGCGCGACGATAGCGGGGAAGAACTGGTGCGCCTCGGGGACCTCACGATTGACGTCCAAGGCCACAGCGTTCACCGCTCTGGACAAGAACTTCCCCTGACTCCTTTGGAATTTGATCTGCTTGTGACGCTTGCCCGCTCACCGTGGAAGGTCTTCACTCGCGAAGAACTTCTTGAATCCGTGTGGGGGTACCGTCACGCCGCGGATACTCGTCTGGTGAATGTCCATGTGCAGCGACTGCGCTCCAAAGTTGAACGTGATCCAGATAATCCAGAGGTTGTCGTGACTGTCCGCGGTGTCGGCTACCGCGCGGGTAACGCTTCGTCATGACCGACAATGCTGGGGGGCCACTACTCCCGCACCCGCTCCCAGAGCATCGCTTAGCTCTACTTGAACGGATTACTCTGGCTTTGCGCGCCATCACGCGTCCCGTGCGGCAATGGAGCGGATGGAAACGCATTTCTCAGTGGGAAGCTCTTCAAGCAATTCGTAATTCAGCTTCTTTGCGTGCGGCCTCCTATCTTGCTGCTGTATCAATGGTCTTGATTCTGGTCGCGGGGACAATCGTTGCGGGGCAATTGCGCTCCAGCGTTTTTGAATCTCGTCGAAGCGCAATCTTGTCCGATGCTGCCTTACGTTTTTCCTCGGCTCAATCGGTTTTCGATCAATCAACTGCGTCGACACCAGACCAAATCCAAGAATCAACGCGTCAATTGGCGACTTCTTTGAGAGTCTCGGCGGCGGGCACGGGAGCTGTTTCTGTCTTACTGTTACGCTCGCCCGCTCAGAGTCAAACACTGAGGATTAACGAGATTGTTGATCCTTCGGTCCAAGGAGTGATTGGGAATGACATGCGACAAGCTGTTGCAGAGTCATCGGATCCCCAGTGGCAATCGGTGTCTATCCCTTCCGCGCAAGACTCCAGCGTTCGCGTCCCCGCCATTCTTGTCGGGACGAAAGTGCAGGTTCCTCGAGCAGGAACCCACCAGCTCTATATTGTTTATTCGCTCCAAGGCGATCAAGAGCGCATCAACACTGTCATGGGGATTTTGATCTTTGCAGGAATTCCTTTCCTTCTGCTCATTCCCGTGATCACCTTCATGCTGATCTATCACATTTTGGGACCTGTCCGACGAACTGCAGCTGCGGCTGGAAAACTTGCTGACGGAAATCTTGATGTGCGCATTGACGCCAGTGACACCCGCGGCACCGATGAAATGGCAAACCTTGGTCGTGCCTTCAACAACATGGCGCAGTCCCTAGAGAAGAAGATCGATGAATACGACGAGCTTGCCAGGCTTCAGCAACGTTTCGTTTCCGATGTTTCTCATGAGCTGCGTACTCCTTTGACGACGATCCGTATGGCCGAAGAGATGATTTGGGATCAGCGGCAGAGTTTCGATCCTGTAACGAATCGGAGCGCTGAATTGCTCCACGAACAGGTTGAGCGCTTTGATTCCATGCTTGCCGATCTTCTTGAAATCTCTCGGCACGATGCCCAATCGGTCGATCTGGTCGCCGAAAGCGTTGATCTGCGAAGCTTGGTCGCACGCGTTGTCCAGGCAAATAGCGAATTGGCACAAAGGCTTGGGGTTGAGGTGATCGTCGAATCGCCACACTACCGCTGCTCCGCGGAAATCGATGATCGCCGTATCGAGCGTGTGATCCGCAATCTTCTGGTGAATGCCTACGAGCACGCAGAGTCCAAACCTGTTGTTGTCACTCTCGCCGCCAATGACAGCGCAGTTGCCGTGCGCGTGCGCGATCATGGGGTCGGTATGTCTCCGGCAACTGTTGAGCGGGTTTTCGATCGGTTTTTCCGGGCAGATCCTGCGCGGGCTCGCACAACCGGCGGAACCGGCCTCGGCCTCGCAATTTCTTTGGAGGATGTTGCACTTCACGGGGGGACATTGCGCGCATGGGGTGAGCTAGGAGCTGGCTCATCCTTCATGATGACACTGCCCAGGAAAGTGGGAATTGCGATTGAAGCGGAGCCCCTTGAATTATGGGGACAGGAGTGAATCGATGAAGTCCAGAATCCTTGCCCCGCACACGCTCTCTTGTCTCAAAATCGCTGCGGCCTGCATGACTGCGTTGATCTGTGCGAGCGCCTGTACGTCTCTTCCGACCTCGTCTTCTCCTGAACCCTTCGATGTCGACGCTCCCAACGCCTCGCCGATCGAATTGTCTGCAGGCGGGCCGATCGCCGACGCGGACCCCGAAACCCTGCTCAACAGTTTTTTGCTTGCCTGTGCCGCGGGAGCCTCCGATGACTACGCAACCGCGCGTCTCTTCTTAACGTCGTCCTCGGCGCAAACATGGGATCCTCACAAATTAGTGACGATTTACTCGACAGATTCGACCCCCAAGGTTGCATATTCCTTCGATCCCTCGAAGGCCGATACTCTCAATGCGTCGATCACTGCGGTCGGAGTTGGTTCCGTCGATCAAAATGGAGTCTTGTCTCCCGCCGAAACCTCATCCCTCGAAGCGCGTTTCCACTTGGTCCACGAAAACGGTCAGTGGCGAATTGACGCGCCAGCCGATGGCGTTGTGGTATCACAGGCTTCCTTCACCGCCTCCCACGAGCTTGTTTCCTTGATGTTCCCCTCAGCGACGGGAGATGCCCTGATTGCGGATCCTCGTTGGTATCCGACGCGTCGCCTCGAAACACACATGGTCGAAGGGCTGATCGCTGGGCCTCAGTCGCATTTGGGGGAGGCCTTGGTCAATGCGATTCCATCGGGCACGTCTATTTCAAGTGGGGGTATTGAGCTTTCGGACCATGTTGCGAAGGTTTCCTTGAACGGGTCGCTTCCCGTAGATGAGCGCGCGAAGCGCCTTCTTACATGGGAGATTTCTCAGACGCTGCAGCGCTCGGGACGCGTGAATTCGGTAGAAATTGCGATGGGAGGTGAAACGCTGGAGACGAACGATCTTCCCACGCAGCCTTCCTATGATCTCGACACTGCGGTTGCTTTTAGTTCCGAAGGGCTTGTTCGCCTTGACGGACGAACGACGTCCTCGCGTTCCCTGCCGATTGCTCCTTCGTCTTCTGCTTCTCTCCCTGCGGTTTCGCCGGTCTCTTCCTCTCTTGTTGCGTGGCGAGAAGATGACCGCATGATGATTGTTGATTCTGCTCTTTCTTCAGTGCGCGCGGTTGATGGATCGGTGGGGAACTATTCACCTTCTGTTGATCGCTTCGGTTGGGTGTGGGATGTCTCCCAGAGTAGGGGAGTGCGTGCGTCTCGAATTGAGGGGCAAAGCCTTGCAGTTGTGCCTCCCAATCAGTCCCTCAATGACGTTGCTGAGATTCGTGTGTCTCCCGACGGCGCGCGTGCGGTGCTTCTGCGGTCATCGGGTGGCACTTCGAGCGCGTGGATTGTTGGAATTGTGCGCCGAGGCAATGGTGAGCCGACCGGCTTTACGGATCTTGAACCCCTCACTGGTTTATCTGCGGGGGTTGACGATATTTCGTGGGCTGGGCGCTCGACTTTGGTTGCTGTGCGTCAAGGTGGTGTACGGGGCAGTGGTGACCAAGCAGACGAGGTGTCCTTAGTGACTCTTCCTGTGGGTGGTTTTCCCTCTGTTTTGGCTCTTCCTACCGGAACCGAACGCCTGAGTGCGGGGTCTTCCTCAACGACGATGGTCATTCGCGGTAAGGATGGAAATTATCAGGTGCGTTCGGGTGCGCTATGGCAGTCGCTCGAGGGGCAGCTGCGCGATATTTCTTATCCTGGCTGAATCGTTTTTTCCACAGATTCTGCGCTCCTGAGGCTGCGCCTCGGCTTGTGTGCTGTGCTTCCCCTATGGGTTTTCTTCACGAGGCCGCGCATGAGCTTGTGGGCGTCTGCATTCCCAGTGTCTGTGTGGGGTGTGGGAGATGGGACCACTCTGTGTGTCCGCAATGCGCAGCATTATCTTCGGTGTTGCTCCCACAATGGGAATTGCAAGACGCGGGAAATGCGGAATATCCACTGTGGGAACTGAGCGATTATTCGGACCCGATGCGCTCGATCATTGTGGCAGCAAAGCATTCGTCTCGGCTTGATCTGTCGGGGTTTCTCTTCGAATGCGGAGTCAATATCGGACTATCGATTGCGCAAAGCGGGATGCTGAGCGTGGGGACAGATGCGACATCGCTTTGGGTAGTTCCTGCTCCAGCGAGCTGGAAGAGACGACTTTTTGGGCAAGGAATCACGATCCATGTTGCCCGCGGACTAGCAGCAGCTGTGGGAGGACACAGTGAAGTGACGTGCTGTGTGCGTGATGTCTGTCGACTTGATCCGTGGGTGTCGTCGCAGGCGGGGAAATCCTCCGAACAAAGGCGGCAATCCCGTCACGGTCACATGCATGCGACGCAAAGAGTTCCTCAGGGAGTGGGTGTTATTGGCATCGATGATGTCGTGGCAAGTGGTGGAACAATGAATGAGATGTTTCGTGTGTTTGAACGCTCGTGGGTTGCGGGAGCCTGCATTGCACGATCGCGACAATGAGCATCAATCTTATGATGCAGATCACCGTTTTCTGCTATACTCGATGCATCTCTTCCAATGATGGCTCGCCATCGGTTGCTGATAGGGGGTGGTAGTTAAAGACACTCCGGGGCAATGACGTCGCCGGGTTTTCAATCGCGGCCCAGTCCGCATTCATGATGTGGAGAGAAACCATGGACATCACAGTTGCTGCACGTAATGCAGAGATTCACCCCAACTTTCGCGAATACATCGAGGAGAAACTGGCAAAGGTGACGCAGTTTTATCCTCGCGCGCAGCGGGTTGACGTTGAACTGACTCACCAGAGGAACCCACGACAGGCAGATACTGCCGAGAGAATCGAGCTCACCGTCTTTGGTAAGGGGCCGATCATTCGCGCCGAAGCAGAGTCTGCAGACCGTTATGCCGCAGTCGATATCGCGGCAGGAAAGCTTTTTGAACGTTTGCGTCGTATGCGCGATCGTGCGAAGGACCACCACCGTAGTGAAGAGATTCTTCCCCCCGATTTGGATGTACTTCCCGCAACGGTTACCTCAGTCGAGGAAGTGGAAGAGGTTACCCCGGCATCTCTCAAGAGCGCTGGAGACCTCAAGGTTGGTGAAGCTCGTGAGGAGCAGCTGGGAGACACCCCGATCATCGTGCGGCAGAAGGTTCATGAGACTGTCCCGATGAGCGTTGATGAAGCGCTCAACCAGATGGAACTGGTCGGACACCCCTTCTTCCTTTTCGTTGACGAAGAAACGATGCAGCCCTGCGTGGTTTACCACCGTCATGGATGGACCTATGGCGTACTTCGTTTGAATGCAACAGTCATTCAAACCGGCGAATAGAACACTCGCCTACGGTGAAGTTTGGGGGCGGAACTTCTCAGTTCCGCCCCCAAACTTTGTCTATTTACGCTTGATCGTTTTCGCCGCGATTCGCGCTCAACGCGTCGCTGAGTGGGTGGTAGTGAGCGAAGACGGCGCGGCGGTAGCCCTCAAGGTCACCATTTTCTGCGCTCACCAAGATGGCCTCGTGTGCGCGAGCAGTTTCCAACAAACCTTCGAAACCATTGTGGACCGAGGGAAGAGCCATCATATGGATCATCCACATTGCGTTGACCAACTGCTCTGCTAGAGGGTTATTGATCCTCTTCAGAAGTGTCGTGTGGAATTCGATGTCTTCATCCATGAAGAACTCGCACTTCTGTGCCTTAGCAATCATCGTGTCAACAAGCTCATGAAGGTGCTCGTCGTGAGTTCCCTTCAATGATTCGATCGCCTCGTATGCCAAGCCAAGATCGAGAACCTGGCGAACCCGCAAAACCTGGGAAAGCGCCTCGGCAGAATCAGGGGCAGTGGATGAGCGCAGGAAAACTGTCTTGATCAAAGGACGGAGCGTCATGTCTCCCACGAATGCGCCGCGTCCTTGCTGCACAGTGACGATCTCGAGGGCCTTGAGTTGACGAAGTGCTTCCCTCACCGAGGATCGAGAAACTCCAAGGGACTCGCATAGCGCTGATTCTGTAGGGAGAGGATCGCCTGGCTGAAGATGATTCTTCAGGATGTACTGCTCGATCGCGTCCATCGTGGTCTCGGTGCGAGAAGGTAGCGTAGGCGCTGTCGGCTGCAATGCGCTTTTTTGCGCAAATACCCCGGCGTCCGGGGAAAGTGATTCAAATTCGGGCATAATAACCGAGCTCTCTGACTCCTTGAGACCATGACTTTTCAGCAGATCAAAAAGATCGGGGAGAAAGCGCTACACAGAAGTTCTTCTATGAATCGCTGTGTCCTGACGGTGTACAGAGTAGCATTTTTTGCACACAAATTTGTCGGATATCTGTTAATGAGACGGGAGCATACCTTTTCATCGCGCTGAAGAGGAAAGATCGGCTGACAGAGAAAAAAGACACGGCGGAGCCAAAGAAGTCGAAAGCAGAGTCGGAAATTCGTAGACTAGAAACAGTGTGCGCGACGCACGCCCGGATCATCCGGTCACAATCCCAGGAGCCCTCGTGTCCATTATTGACAAAATCCTTCGAGCTGGAGAAGGACGTACCCTGCGTCAGCTCGACCGGCTTGCTTCCCAAGTTGACGCTCTTCAAGAAGACTTTGAAGCCCTGAGCGATGAGGAACTGCGCGGTAAAACGGACGAATTCAAGGAGCGCCTCGAAGAAGGCGAAACTCTGGACGACATCCTCGTCGAGGCCTTCGCAACCGTGCGTGAAGCCGCGTGGCGAACACTGCGCCAGCGCCCCTTCCACGTTCAGGTCATGGGAGGCATTGCCCTGCACCGCGGCAACATCGCCGAGATGAAGACCGGTGAAGGTAAGACTCTGGTCGCCACCATGCCCTCGTATTTGCGTGCACTTACAGGCAAGGGTGTTCACGTGGTGACCGTGAATGATTACTTGGCTAAGTACCAATCGGATCTCATGGCGCGCGTCTACAACTTCCTGGGAATGACCGTGGGCTGTGTGTTGGTTGGGCAGGAGCCCGCCGAACGTCGTGAGCAGTACAACGCAGACATCACCTACGGAACGAATAATGAATTCGGTTTCGACTACCTGCGTGACAACATGGCGCAGCGCCCCGAAGACATGGTTCAGCGTGGACACAACTTCGTGATCGTCGATGAGGTCGACTCGATTTTGATCGACGAGGCGCGTACCCCCCTGATCATTTCCGGTCCGGCCTCGGGCGATGTGAACCGCTGGTACACCGAGTTCGCGCGCATCGCCAATATCTTGGTGCGCGACGAGGACTATGAAGTCGACGAAAAGAAGAAGACTATCGGTGTCTTGGAATCCGGCATCGATAAGGTTGAAGATCAACTTGGGGTCGACAACCTCTACGAGGCTGCAAACACCCCGCTTATTGGTTTCTTGAACAATGCAATCCGCGCAAAGGAGCTCTTCCACCGCGATCGCGATTACATCGTCGACGGGGGAGAGGTCCTGATTGTTGACGAGCACACTGGGCGCGTTCTTCCAGGTCGTCGCTACAACGACGGAATGCACCAGGCCATCGAGGCAAAGGAAGGGGTGCAGATCCAGGCTGAAAATCAGACCCTTGCGACCATTACCCTTCAGAACTACTTCCGCCTCTACCCCGAAGGCTCGCGTTCGGGCATGACCGGTACCGCCGAAACCGAGGCTGCGGAATTCGCATCGACCTACAAGATCGGTGTCATCCCCATTCCGACGAACCGTCCGATGATTCGAAAGGACCAGCCTGACTTGGTCTACCCGAGCGAGGCCGGTAAGTTCCGTGCAATCATCGATGACATTGAAGAACGGCACGCGGCTGGCCAGCCTGTCTTGGTTGGTACCGCATCGGTTCAAAAGTCCGAACTCTTGTCGAAGATGCTCAAGGAACGCAAGATTCCTCACCAGGTCTTGAATGCGAAGCAGCACGCTCGCGAAGCTCAGATCGTTGCAATGGCAGGCCGAAAGGGTGCTGTGACCGTTGCGACGAATATGGCTGGTCGTGGTACCGACATCATGCTGGGTGGCAACTCTGAGTTCCTCGCCCAGGCTAACTTGGCAGCTCAAGGTCTTGACCCGAAGACGGACGCAGAAGAATACCGCCGCGCGTGGCCGGAAGCGCTTGCCGAGGCCGAGGCCGCAGTTGAGGCTGAACGCGAAGAAGTTCGCGAGCTCGGTGGCTTGTACGTCCTGGGTTCCGAGCGCCACGAGTCCCGTCGTATCGATAACCAGCTGCGAGGTCGTAGTGGTCGTCAGGGCGATCCCGGTGAGTCGCGCTTCTACCTGTCGATGCAAGACGACCTCATGCGTCTCTTCTCCTCAGGTTTGGCACAGCGCATCATGGCCTCGGGCGCTTACCCCGACGACATGCCGCTGGAAAACCGCGTGGTGACGCGTTCAATCGCCTCCGCTCAACACCAAGTTGAGGCACGAAACTACGAAATTCGTAAGAACGTCTTGAAGTACGACGATGTGATGACTGATCAGCGTGAACTCATCTACGCTGAACGTCGCCGCGTTCTGGAAGGCGAAGACTTGAAGCCCCAGATGAAGGGCTTCATGGAGTCTTTGGTTTCCGGAATCATTGCGGAGAAGACCAACGGTCTATCGCCTCGTGAATGGAACCTGAAGGAAGTGTGGGATACCCTGCGCGGATACTACCCGCCGTCGGTCACCGCCGAAGAGGTTGCAGAGCAATACGGCGGCGTTGGCTCGCTGACGCGCGAGGACCTTATGCGCGAGGTTCTGGGCGATATTCACACGCAGTACGAAGAAGCCGAAGATCAGCTCAATCAGAATCCGCTGGCGATTCAACAATTGGGCGATGAACCCATGCGTACGCTTGAGCGTCGCGTGGTGATCGCAACGGTTGATCGTTTGTGGCGCGAGCACCTCTACGAGATGGATTACCTCAAGGAAGGTATCGGTCTTCGTGCAATGGGTCAGCGTGATCCTCTTGTTGAATACAAGGACGAGGGCGCGCAGATGTTCAATGCGATGATGGACCACATTCGTGAAGAGTCCGTCCAGCAGGTCTTCTCCTATGCGCATCAGTTCCAGCTTGCCTATGAACAGGCTCGTGAGCGTGCTGCCACAGAGGAAGGCGTTCAGGAAGACAACAATGCTGAAGCTGAGCTCAGTGAAGAAGCCCGTCGTAAGGCTGCCGAAACTGAAGAGCGTGCTATTGAACGTTCCGCTTCTGTTATGGGAGACGTCGGCCAAGAAAAGAACTCGACTCGCCTGAGCTACTCTTCGGCTGAAGAAGAGGAAGGAACAACTTCCTCTGCGGGAGCTAATCGCGCTCAGCGTCGCGCAGCGAAGAAGCGCAAGAAGCGCTGATCTGACCGCTGTGACCGGCCTTTTGGTGGCGGCGTGCACCATGTGGTGCACGCCGCCACTGTTTAATCGGCAGTTTTTCTAGAGAACATCCAAGGCGGTGACGATCCAGCGATTCTTGAAAGTCTGGAGTCGCATGGACACAACGTGGCGCCCTTCTCCTTGCGCAACGATCACACAAGATTCGACAACTGTTTGCGAGGTCTGGCTGATATGCCACTGCACGGGATGGCATGCTTCGCGTCGAAAAGCGCGTCGATCCCTCTCAACGATCGTCACAAGGCGTTTGTACAGCGGCGGTATCAGCCATCGTTGGAGCTGCTGATACG